>NZ_JARAYZ010000001.1:0-1233628 GCF_033794685.1 Streptomyces sp. ID05-26A | reverse complement strand
CCGGGGCAGACGCGAGCCGGGCAGACGCGAGCCGGGCAGACGCGAGCCGGGCAGACGCGAGCCGGGCAGACGCGAGCCGGGCAGACGCGAGCCGGGCAGACGCGAGCCGGGCAGACGTGGGTTGGACGGACGTGAGTTCGGGTGTGGCCGCCCATCCGGCTGGGGGGCTGCACGGTTGCGTCCGGCCTGACGCCGAGCACGTGGGTTTCGGGACAACGGGGTCGGTCCGCACCTTCTGGGGCGACGTGATCGCGTCGAGCGCTGGTAAACGCCCGTCGACACGAGTTCCCGCCCGCGCCTGCCGAGCCGCACCCGCACCGAGCACGGACCTCCCCCCGTACCGCCGCCGCTGAGGCGCCCCGAACCCGCGCGTCCGCTCACTGCCCCGGCCGGTGCGGCCGGGCCGACGTCAGCACCAGCACCGCGTTCGTCCGCACCCCGGCCTGCCGCAGAGCACGCACGCAGGCCGACGCCGTGGCCCCGGTGGTGACCACGTCGTCCAGCAGCACGGTGGTCCCCGGCGGCGACGGACCACGGACCAGCACCCGCCCCTCCAGGTTCCGCCTCCGCGCCCCGGCGCCCAGGCCCACCGAATCGGCCACGCCGGGCGCGAGGCCGAGCACGGGCGCGACGGTGGCGATGTCCGCCTCCCGCGCGATCCGCAGCATGTGATCACCGCCGCGGTCCCGAGCGGCACTGCGGCGTGACGGTGCGGGGACGAGCGTCCAAGGTGGAGGGCCGACCGTCACCAGCGCTGCCGCGACCAGTGCGCCGAACCAGGCTGCGAGGGCTCGTGCGCCGCGTTCCTTGAAGCCGAGCACCAACTCCCTCGCGGCGCCGTGATAGGCGGCCAGCGTCCACACAGGCGGCCCCACACCGGGGACCTGGAGTCGGGTGGGCGGGCCGAACGCGTCGAGGCACCGGGCGCAGCACTCGGTGCCGGAGCGGCCGCAGCCCGAGCAGACGGCCGGCACGAGCAGGTCGAAAGGTGTCATGGGAACAGGATGGCGGCGAGGTCCGACAGAAAATTCGGGCCGGATCCGGCAACGGGTCCGGAAGGGGCCCGGCGGGGTCTTTCGGCACCGCCCACAAGGGTGAAGTTCAGGTGACGTTGTCGATCTCCGGGGCGTCCTCGCGCGGCGGAAATGCCCTGCCCGGCACGAGTTCTGTGACGGTCTTCCAAGATCCTGTAACTCGTTTCGACCCGTTTGTCCCAACGTCTGTTGAGCGGACGTTTCAGAACTGAGGCGTCCGCATGCGGGGCCGTCGATCAACGGTCCCGGACGCCTGACGATCACCCCCTGGGGTGGCCCGCCCGAGTGCCCACTGCACACCCGAGAAGTTAACGACTATTCACGTATGGAGCTGACCAGCGGTTATTCATTGAATAGGCACTACGTCCCGCAGTGTCGGTGATCGACTGCCTTGTCCGGCAATGGGCTAAATCCGCCGTTCAGCCGGGCGTGACAGGGCTGTGATCGGGCATCCGCGCCGCTCGGTCCGGCGGGAAGAAGTGCGCCGGGCGTCCACCGAGTGGTTCGGAATCGATCTCTTCCCGGTTTCGGGAACATGACGCGCGGGTCGCCCGTTGGCTGGGTATGAGGCCGCGACTGGACCCGTTCGACGCAGCGAGGCTGCCGTCGAGTGCAGGTGCGGGCGTGCGCCGTTCGGGTGAGCGAAGCGTTGCCGCGTTTGGTTCGGCGCACGCTCGGGAAACGACTGACAACGCGGAGTCGTCGCGCTGCGTAGTCACCGAAAAATCTCGTCGTTCCCCCGGCAAGGGGGCTTACGCGACGGTGAATCCCAAGCTAACGTGCACCGCTATCAGCGTTCCCGGCCCGCGGGGAGGAGGCGAACAGCCCATGATCCTGGCGCCGTGAGAGCTGAGGGAGACGACCCTCTGCGACACATCTGCGATCCAAGATCGCCACGGCGTTTTAAATGCAGTCCAGCCATAGCTCGCAGCAAAGCGAGGGAGGTCGTGTATGGACATCGTCGTTAAGGGCCGCAACGTCGAGGTGCCCGATCACTACAGGGTTCACGTCGCCGAAAAGCTGGCCCGGCTTGAGCGCTACGACCGCAAGGTCATCCGCTTCGACGTGGAACTTTTCCACGAGCCGAACCGCCGCCAGTCGAAGAACTGCCAGCGGGTCGAAATCACCGGCAAGGGACGTGGACCTGTGGTCCGTTCCGAAGCCTGCGCGGGTGACTTCTACGCCGCGCTAGATGCTGCGGTCGCGAAGCTCGAGAACCGTCTGCGTCGGTCACACGACCGCAGGCGCGTCCACCACGGGGCGCGGGCCCCGATCTCGGTGGCCGAAGCGACAAGCGGACTGGTTGCCCCGTCCGCAGGCGAAAGCATGACGTCGCGCCGCGCCAAGACCGCGGTGCTCGACGCACCCGAGGCCGACTACGAGGGCATGGCGGAAGTGCCCACGCAGCGTTGGGACGACGGCCTCGAAGACAAGTTGCCCGGACGCGTCGTACGCGAGAAGGAGCACGCCGCCAAACCGATGACCGTCGACCAGGCCCTCTACGAGATGGAACTGGTCGGACACGACTTCTACCTCTTCGCCGACACCGAGTGCGGACGCCCGAGTGTCGTCTACCGCCGGAAGGGATTCGACTACGGCGTGATCAGGCTCGCCTGACCCCGCTCGACCCTCGTTCCTTCGACCGCCGCCGCCCCGCACCCCTCGTGTGCGGGGCGGCGGCGCGCGTCTACCCCCGGTCGGCCCCAATCTGACGCCGTCGCGTTCACCGTGAAGGTGAAATCGGCCGGACCAGGAACCTTTGCGCGGCCCTCCTGCGTTCTCCACATCAGTAGCCGAGGTGGGGGCAACGGCGACAGGTGGTCTGGGAAGATCGCAGAAACCGCACCTGACCTGCGCATACCAGGTCGGGCGTGCCAATCCGCCTGTGTCCGTGCACACATCTTGGCGACTTGCCTACGATGGGCAGGGGAAAGGCGTCCGACGTGGGCGCGCCGCGATACAGGTGATGAGGTCTATCCAGATGGTGCTGTCCCGACTGCTCCGCTCCGGCGAGGGCAAGATGCTCAAGCGCCTCCGCAACATCGCACAGCACATCAACCACCTGGAAGACGAGGTGGTGGACCTCTCCGACGCCGAGTTGCGGGGCAAGACCGAGGAGTTCAAGAAGCGCCACGCCGAGGGCGAGTCGCTGGACGAGCTGCTGCCGGAGGCGTTCGCCGTGGCCCGTGAGGCCGCGAAGCGCACCCTCGGCCAGCGCCCCTACGACGTTCAGCTCATGGGCGGAGCGGCACTTCACCTCGGTCAGATCTCCGAGATGCGCACCGGTGAGGGCAAGACGCTGACCTCGGTCATGCCCGTCTACCTCAACGCCATCGCCGGCAAGGGCGTCCACGTCATCACCACGAACGACTACCTGGCCAAGCGCGACGCGGACTGGATGGGCCGTGTCCACCGCTTCCTCGGCCTCACCGTCGGCGCGATCCTCTCCGAGATGACGCCCGAGCAGCGTCGCGTCTCGTACAACTCGGACGTCACCTACGGCACGAACAACGAGTTCGGCTTCGACTACCTGCGCGACAACATGGCGTGGAGCCTGGACGAGTGCGTGCAGCGCGGCCACTACTTCGCGATCGTCGACGAGGTCGACTCGATCCTCATCGACGAGGCCCGCACGCCGCTGATCATCTCCGGCCCGGCAGAGCAGTCGGCTCGCTGGTACACGGAGTTCGCGCGCCTGGTCCCGCGGATGCGCGGCATCGACGTCACCCAGCTCTCCCAGAAGGACCGCATCGAGGTCATCGAGGAGAAGTCGAAGTCGTACCACTACCAGTACGACGAGAAGAAGCGCACGGTCGCCGTCACCGAGCTCGGTGTCGAGTACATCGAGGACCAGCTCGGCATCGACAACCTGTACGAAGCGGCCAACACGCCGTTGGTGGGCTACCTGAACAACGCCCTCAAGGCGAAGGAGCTCTACAACCGCGACAAGGACTACATCCTCCGCAACGGTGAAGTCATGATCGTCGACGAGTTCACGGGTCGTGTGCTCTCCGGTCGCCGGTACAACGAGGGCATGCACCAGGCCATCGAGGCCAAGGAGAACGTCGAGATCAAGGCGGAGAACCAGACCCTCGCCACGATCACGCTGCAGAACTACTTCCGCCTGTACGAGAAGCTCGGCGGCATGACCGGTACCGCCGAGACCGAGGCGGCCGAGTTCCACCAGACCTACAAGCTGGGTGTCGTCTCGATCCCGACGAACCGCCCGCCGCAGCGCAAGGACCAGCCGGACCTCGTCTACAAGAGCGAGGAGGCGAAGTTCGACGCGGTCGCCGACGACATCGCCGAGAAGCACGAGAACGGCCAGCCGGTCCTGATCGGCACGACGAGCGTCGAGCGCTCCGAGTACCTCTCGAAGCTGCTGGTGCGCAGGGGAATCCCGCACGAGGTGCTGAACGCGAAGCACCACGACCGCGAGGCGCTGATCATCGCGAAGGCGGGCCGCAAGGGCGCCGTCACCGTCGCGACGAACATGGCCGGCCGCGGTACGGACATCGTGCTGGGCGGCAACCCGGACATCATCGCCGACCACGAGCTGCGTGACCGCGGCCTCGACCCGGTGACGACGCCGGAGGAGTACGAGAACGAGTGGGCGAAGGTCGTCGAGGAACTGACGACCCAGGGCAAGGCCGAGGCCGACGAGGTCCGCGAGGCCGGTGGCCTCTACGTGCTCGGCACCGAGCGCCACGAGTCGCGCCGCATCGACAACCAGCTCCGCGGCCGCACCGGCCGTCAGGGCGACCCCGGTGAGTCGCGCTTCTACCTGTCCCTGCAGGACGAACTGATGCGCCGCTTCAACGCGTCCATGGTCGAGATGGTCATGACGCGCCTGAACGTGCCGGACGACGTGCCGATCGAGCACAAGATGGTCACCCGCGCGATCCGCAGCGCGCAGACCCAGGTCGAGCAGCAGAACTTCGAGATCCGCAAGAACGTCCTCAAGTACGACGAGGTCATGAACCGCCAGCGCACGGTCATCTACGCCGAGCGCCACCGCGTGCTCGCCGGCGAAGACCTCCGCGAGCAGGTCGAGCACATGATCGAGAGCGTCGTCGAGGAGTACGTCAACGGCGCCACCGCCGACGGCTACGCCGAGGACTGGGACTTCGAGAAGCTCTGGACCGCCCTCAAGACGCTCTACCCGGTCTCGCAGGACCCGAAGGAGATCCTCGAGTCCGATGAGGACGTCACGCGCGAGTACCTGCGCGACCTCCTCGTGAAGGACGCGATGGACGCCTACCGCGCCCGCGAGGCCGACATCGACAGCCGAGTCGGCGAAGGCGCGATCCGCGAACTGGAGCGCCGCGTCCTGCTGTCCGTCCTGGACCGCAAGTGGCGCGAGCACCTCTACGAGATGGACTACTTGAAGGAGGGCATCGGCCTGCGCGCGATGGCGCAGCGCGACCCCCTCATCGAGTACCAGCGCGAGGGCTTCGAGATGTTCAACGCGATGCTCGACGCGTTGCGCGAGGAGACCGTCGGCTTCCTCTTCAACCTCCAGGTCGAAGCAGCGGAGCCGGAGCCCGCCCAGCCCGAGGTCCCGGTGACCCTGGGCGCGGCCCCGCAGGCCCTCCCGCAGGTCTCGGGCAACGGCGGAGGCACCGGCGCACGGGCACGCGCCCGCGCGGCGGCAGCCGCGCAGGCCGAGGCCCAGCGCCAGCCCGAGGCTCCCTCCGGCCCGGCCATGGCCCAGCTGGCCAGCGGCAACGCCATCCCGCCCGCCCTGCGCGGCAAGGGCCTCGGCGGTCCGGGCCAGCAGAACCTGAGCTACAGCGGCCCGGCCGAGGACGGCGGCGTCGAGGAGCACGGCGAGCCGGACGGCGCGGCAGGCCAGCAGGGCGGCACCCGCAAGGAGCGCCGTGAGGCGGCCCGCCAGGCGGCGAAGAACAACCGCAACAAGAACCGCTAGTCCTTCACCGCACCACCACCGCGTGGGCCGCGTTCCTTCGGGAGCGCGGCCCACGCGGCGTTGGGGAGCCAGGAGACACCGAGAGCGCGGGTTCGCAGGGATCGGCGGGAGTGGAGAAGGTTGTGGGCCAGGTCAGGTCAGCCAACGGCAATGGCGAAGCCGAGGCGTGCCTACCTGGGTGCGCCGGGTAGCGGTGGTGACGTGACCAGCCCGGCGATTGGGGCTTGACCTTGAGGGGCTGGATGCAATCGTTGAAGGGATCGGATGGGCTCCTGGACCCATCTTTCAAGTCCGATCTGGCATCCAGCTAGAGGCTCGAGGTCAAGCCCCAATCGCTATCGTCGCGCAGCGGCGATGACCGGCACCGGCTCGTCTGGACCTGCGCAACCACCCCAGCAAGGTGACGCGACCTAAGCGGCCCACCCACTCCGCTGGAACGCGACAGACCAACGCAAGCCGACCCGCACAACCCTCACCGCACCACCGTGAACGACGTGAACCACCACCTCCCACCTCGATGCTCAGCCCGAGCAGCCACAGCCAGAACCCGCCCAGACCGCCGAACGGTCACCGAGATCTCGGCGACGAACCGAGCCGGATGACAAACCCGGGGCGCCCGGACCATCCGGGTGCTCGAAGCCCGGACCATCCCGGACAACCGGGCAGCCAGACCGGGCACCGCGACCTCCCGCAACAACCGGACGGCACGCCGCCCGTCCAGCACCTCCAGCACCACCCCGACGAGCCGAGCGGCATCCAGGGCAGGCGAGGGCGGCTCCGGCACCGGAACCCAGACAGGCCGGGACCGGGGCAGGGGAATCACGAAACCCGAGGAACCCACGGGCGGCTCGTAGGCGGGCAGGCGGCGAACAACTGGGGGCATGCTTGAGCAGGCGCGCCAGCGGGTGGATCAGGACGTCGAACACCCGAAAGTGGCGTTACGGTCCCACCATGCTGAAAGCCCTGGTGCTCGACTACGGCGGTGTGCTGACCGATCCCGGCGAGGACAACCCCGCCGAGCCGCCGTTGCTCACCGTGCTGCGCAAGGCGAAGCGGCACGGTCTCAAGACGGCGCTGCTGTCCAATGCGGACGGGTGGTGGCAGCCGCCGGCCGTGCTCACCGCACTCCTGGACGTCACGATCGTCTCCGGTGAGGTCGGGCTCGCCAAGCCGGACGTCGACATCTACCTGCTGACGGCCACCGAGCTGGGTCTCGAACCGGCGGAGTGCGTGTTCGTCGACGACCTCGCGGTCAACGTCCGGGGTGCCGCCGAGGCGGGGATGGTCGGTGTCCACCATCGGTCGACACGGTCCACCCTCGAGGAGTTGGAAATCCTGCTAGCGATCGCGCTCCGCGATTGAGGGTTCACCCCGGAGCGTCATTGCCCCTTTTTCGGCCACGTACTAGCGTCTTTTTGGTCAGTAGCCGATTGCATAGGGGAGAAAATGCGAAGAATTGTCGCTTGTGTTGCGGTCGCCATTGCAGCCACGGCAATTGCATCACCCGCGCAGGCTCAGGAACGCGGTTGTTTCGAGGACTACCTGCGGGACGGGCGGACCGTCGAGGTCTTCTGCGACGAGGGGCGTCCCGGGCGGTTCCGGGCCGTCGCGCACTGCACGAACGGGCTCGGGGTCTGGGACTCCTACGGGACGATCGGCCGGGTCAGGGGCGAGGCGTCGGTGGCCGCCTGCTCGTCGCTGCTCGGGTACCCGCGGGTCAACGGGTACCACGTCGACTGGATCTGATCACTCGCCGGACCTGATCGCCGGCTGGATCTGATCACCGGCTGGATCTGATCACTGGGCCCGGCGCACCAGTTCGAAGCAGAGCACGGCTGCCGCTGATGCCACGTTGAGGGATTCCACGCCTGCCGCCATCGGAATCGACAGCCGTGACGTGACGTGTGGACGCACGTCGTCGGTGATTCCGGAAGTTTCGCTGCCCAGCACGAATGCCACGCGCGACGGGAATGTGGCGGAATAAATCGTGTCGGTGGCGTGGGAATCGAGCGCGAACAGCGAATAGCCGGACGCGCGCAACAAAGCCGAGGCCTCCGCCGAGGTGCCGCAGCGCAACACGGGCGCGCGGAAAGCCACTCCGGCGGAGGCCTTCACCACGAGCGGGTCGATCGAGGCGACGCCCCGGCGGGGGACGACGATGCCGTCGATGCCCGCGGCGGTCGCGGTGCGCAGGATCATGCCCACGTTCGCGGGCGTCGTGATGCCGTCCAGCACCAGGACGGAGTTCAGCCCGCCCTCTTCCAGGGCCAGCGCCAGCGGCTTCATGCGGGGCGCCACCACGTCGGCGAGCACGCCCTGGTCCTGCTTTCCGTTGCCGGCCAGCACCTTCACGCGTTGCGCGGTCGCCCTCTGCACCTGGACGCCACGGCTACGGGCGGCGTCGAGGATCTCGTGCGCGGCCGCGCCTCGAGCCGTGTCGGCGAGCACCACCTTGTCGACCGTGAGCGTCTGGTCGTCCAGCGCTTCCAGCACTGGCTTGCGGCCGTAGACGGTGACGAAGCGGTCCTTGGGCGAGATCTCCACCGGAAGAGAGTGCCAGAGGGAGGCACGCGGGGCTCAAACGGGTGAAGAGCTGCACTAGAGCCGTTCGGCCCTTGTGTTTCGGATCATATCGATGATGATCGTCACATGACGGCAGGTATGCGCAGCGTCGCGCAACGTCAACATCTCGCGAGCGGGCAGGACTCGGATGTGTTCATCCGGTCCGACGGCCTGCTCGTCAAACGCACGCGCACCGGCCGTGACCTGCGGCGCGAGGCTGAGATGATGTTGTACCTGAGCGGCCACGGCATCCCCGTCCCGCGCGTGTACGAGGCCACCGAGGACGAGCTCGTCATGCAGTACGTGCCCGGCCCGCGGATGTCCGAGGAGATCGGCCGCAAGCCGTGGCTCGCGGGCAGCCTCGGCGAGGAGCTCGCGGACCTGCACCACCGCCTCGACCTCATCCCGGCGCCCGGCTTCCTGTCCGGCGAGGGAAACCTGCTGCACCTCGACCTGCACCCCGGCAACGTCGTGCTCGGCCCGGAAGGGCCAGTGGTCCTCGACTGGGCGAGCGCGGGCAAAGGCGACCGCAGGCTCGACGTCGCGCTCAGTTGGGTGTCGCTCGCCGTCGCGCACCTCGCGCCGGTCATGAAGCTCACGCGCTGGCGGTTCCTGAGGTCGTTCATGGCCAACGTGGACCCCGAGGCGAAGAACGCGATCCCCGAGGCCGCGCGCATCAGGCTCGCCAGGCACGACCGCGATCCGCGCGAACGCGCCGCACTTCAGAAGCTGATGGACCGCGAACGCCACTAGTGGTGTGGCTCAGAACGTTGCCGGTGTATTCGTGGTCAGACGGGTGTCTCGTGGTGCCGCGCCCACGTTCTCGTACTGGTTGTACGGGGGTGTGGGGGCGGTGCCGCGAGGCGCCCCGCTGAGCGCGGATTCGCCGCCAATGTTCTGAGTCGCACCACTAGGCTGGGGTGCATGCCGGACCGACTGTCAGCGCTGGACGCCTCGTTCCTGTACCTGGAGGACTCCACGACGCCGATGCACGTCGGCGGCGTGGCGGTGTTCCGACGGCCCAAGGCCGGCTTCGACTACGACAAGCTCGTCGACCTCATCGAGCAACGCCTCAGCCTCGTGCCGCGCTACCGGCAGAAGGTCGTGCACGTCCCCGGACGCATCGCACGGCCCGTGTGGGTCGACGACCCGGACTTCGACGTCACGTACCACGTGCGCCGGTCCGCGCTCCCCAAGCCGGGCAACGAGACGCAGCTGCACGACCTCATCGCGCGCCTGATGTCGCGCCCGCTCGACCACTCCCGCCCGCTGTGGGAGATCTACCTGGTCGAGGGCCTCGAGGAGAACCGGACCGCGGTCATCACCAAGACCCACCAGGCCATGATCGACGGCATCGCGTCGCTGGAGATCGGCCAGGTCATGCTGGACGTCTCGCCGACGCCGCGCACGAACGTCGAGAACCTCTGGATGCCGCAGCCGGAGCCCAGCTCGTTGCAGCTCGTGGCCGACGCGGTCACCGACATCGTGCACAGCCCCGGTGAGCTCGTGGAGAACGTCCGCAGCGCCGCCCTCGACACCGTCAACACGGTCGAGAAGGTCTTCAACGCGTTCGGCGTGCTCGCGAGCGCCGTCCGCACCGCCGCGACACCCGCGCCCGGCAGCCCGCTGAACGTCCGCATCACCTCGCCTCAGCGCCGGTTCGCCGTCGCCAGGGCCCAGCTCGACGACCTGCGCGCCATCCGCAAGCAGCACGGCGGCACGGTCAACGACGTGGTGCTCGCGGCGCTGAGCGGGGCCCTGCGCAACTGGCTGCTCAGCCGCGGCGAGAACGTCACCGGCAGCACCACGATCCGCGCGATGGCCCCGTTGTCCGTGCGGGAGGCCGACCCGGACTCGGGCAACAACGTCAGCGCCTACCTGGTCGACCTCCCGGTCGGCGAGCCGAACCCGGTAGTCCGCCTGCACCACGTGAGCCACGCGATGCGCGCGCACCAGGAGTCCGGTCAGTCCGTCGCCGCCGACGCGCTGGTGAAGGTCTCCGGCTTCGCCCCGCCGACGCTGCACGCGCTCGGGGCACGGGCCGCGAGCTCGTTCAGCCGCCGGCTGTTCAACGTCATCGTCACCAACGTTCCGGGCCCGCAGGTGCCGCTGTACGCGGCGGGCGCGAGAATGACCGAGATCTTCCCGGTCGTGCCGCTCGCCAAGAACCAGGCGCTGGCCATCGGGGTGACGTCGTACGACGGCGGTGTGTACTTCGGTTTGAACGGCGACCGCGACGCCATGTCCGATGTGGACGTTCTCGCGACCATGGTCGAGGAGTCGGTGGAGGAACTGATGGGGACGGCGAGCGCATGAGGGTCTACATCCCGGCCACGGTGCCGATGCTGCGCACGTTCGTCGACAGCGGCGAACTGGCTCCGGTGACCGGCACGGCGTTCGCGCTGACGCCGGCGCTGCGGGAGTCCTACGCGGCGGGCGACACGGAGGAACTGGAGTACGCGGCGATGCTCGACGCCGCCCGCGCCTCCCTGCGGCTGCTGGCGGCCGACGAGAAGGCCGAACCGCGGCGTGCGGTGCTCGCGGTGGACATGGACGACGTCACGCTGCGCCCGGACCTCGACTTCTCGGTGGTGAAGGTCGGGGGTTCGTTCACCATCAAGGACGTCGCCGCCGTGCACCTCGACACCGCGGAGGCCGAGCAGGACGTGCGCGCGGCCGCGGACGTCATCGACGCCGCGGACCTCGGCGACCCGGACGCGGAGTTCGCGCTGGGCAGCGCCGAGGACCACGAACTGGCCTGGTACGCGGCGCAGGAGCTGCCGTTCGTACTGGAACTGCTCTAACGACGCTGGTCGAACACCTCGGGCAGCGCGGTGAACCCGGCTGCCCGATAGGTCGCGACCGCACCGACGTTCGACGACGGCGTGCACACGATCGCGCTCGACGAGCCGAGTTCGCGCAACGCGGCCGCGCCGGCGAGCGTGATCGCCTTGCCGAGACCCTTGCCCCGATGGTCGTGGTGCACGCCCATCGGTTCGATCAACCCGGGCTTGCCGGCACCGGCCGACCACACCGTGATCGCCGCCGCGGCGTTGTCCTGGGAGTCGAACGCGACCAGGCAACGGGCGTCGGCGTGCGGTGAGCCGGACGCCATCGCGTGCCAGCGTTCCTCGGTGAACGTGGACTTCTCGAACGACGCCCTGATCACGCTCGCGTGCACGTCGGCCCGATCAGGCCCGATCACCTCGACCCGCACGCCCGGATCAGGCACGGGGGCGGCAAGTTCACGGCGCAACGGCGTCCACGGCACGTCGGACTTCCAGCCGCGTTCGAACATCAACTCCTGGAACCGCGTGCCCCGAGGGGATTCCACGTAGACGGTCCCGGCGGGAAGGACACCGCGTTCGGGATCGCCGATGTCGTCGGCCAGCCGCGTAGCCAGGGCTTCGTCGGCACGGGCGTCCGGCGCGATCGTGAACCGCAGCAGGTCCTCGCCGTCGAGCAGTCCCACGGCGACGATCCGCCCGTCGCGCCGCCACGTCCGGACCGCCGCGGCCGTCGCCTCGGCCCCGAAACGCCAGTACCAGCCCACATCTCCCGGGTGGAGCTGGAACGGCTCGTCGTCGTGCTGCCAGTCGCGCAACGCGCGCACGGCTTCGTCCAGCATCACATTCCCTCCGCGGGCTCCCACAGCTCGATCCGGTTGCCCTCGGGGTCGACACACCACCCGAACAGGCCGAACTCCGAATCCTCGGTGTCGGGCAGCACCTCGACACCGCGCGCCTTCAGCTTGGCCATCAACGACACCAGGTCGTCCACGCGCAGGTTCAGCATGGTGCGCTGGTGGGGTTCGCCGATGTACTCCGTGTCCTGCGCGAACAACGCCATGGTCGTCGTGCCGGGGAACTCGTTCGTCGCCGTGTCGAGCCAGTGGAAGGTGACGGTGCCCTTCTCGCTCATCGGCACGCCCAGGTTGTCGCGGTACCAGGCCGCCAGGCGCACAGGATCCCTTGAACGCAGGAAAACCCCGCCGATGCCAGTCACCCGCGCCACCCGACGGACCCTACTACCGCGTGCCACGATGGGGGAATGGACGCAGTCACGTCTGCACCCGAACCGGTCAACGAGCCCGTGCGGACCTACGCACCCGGTAGCGCCGAACGGGCCAGCCTGCAGGCACGCATCGCCGAGCTCGAAGGCACGTCGCACGAGCTGACGATGACCATCAGCGGTGAGCAGCGCATGGGCGGTGGCGACCGCATCGACGTCGTCCAGCCCCACGACCACAGGCACGTCCTAGGTGTGACGGCGCAGGCCACGAACTCCGACGTCGCGGACGCCATGCGCGCCGCCCAGCACGCCGCACCGGGCTGGCAGGAGCTCCCGTTCGACGAACGCGCCGCCGTGCTGTTGCGGGCCGCCGACCTGCTTGCCGGGCCGTGGCGCGACACGCTCAACGCCGCCACGATCCTCGGCCAGTCGAAGTCCGTGCAGCAGGCCGAGATCGACGCGGCGTGCGAGCTGATCGACTTCCTGCGCTACAACGTCCACTTCGGCCGCCGGATCCTCGAGGAGCAGCCGATCTCGTCGCCGGGTGTGTGGAACCGGATGGACCACCGGCCGCTCGACGGGTTCGTCGTGGCGATCACGCCGTTCAACTTCACCGCCATCGCGGGCAACCTGCCGCTGGCGCCCGCGCTGATGGGCAACACGGTGCTGTGGAAGCCGTCGCCGACGCAGCAGCTGGCCGCGCACTTCACCATGCGGCTGCTGGAGGAGGCGGGCCTGCCGCCGGGCGTGATCAACCTCGTGACCGGTGACGGCCAGGCCCTGGGCCAGGTCGCGTTGCGGGACAGGTTCTTCGCCGGCCTGCACTTCACCGGCTCCACCCGCACGTTCAAGGCGCTGTGGCAGACCATGGCCGCCAACCTCGACCACTACCGCGCCTACCCGCGCGTCGTCGGCGAGACCGGCGGCAAGGACTTCGTGCTGGCACACGCTTCCGCCGACCCCCACGCGCTCGTCACCGGGCTGGTGCGCGGTGCTTTCGAGTACCAGGGCCAGAAGTGTTCGGCGGCGTCACGGTCGTACGTCCCGCGGTCCTTGTGGGAGGGCGGAGTGCGCGACCACCTGCTCGACGTCACGAAGTCGTTGTCCTACGGCGATGTCACGGACCTGTCGGTGTTCGGCGGCGCGGTCATCGACCACCGCGCGTTCACCAAGCACGAGGAAGCGCTGCTGATGGCGTCCGCGTCCACTTCGGTCGAGGTGCTCGCCGGCGGCTCGTGCGACGACTCGGTGGGCTACTTCGTCGAGCCGACGGTGCTGCTGGGCACCGACCCGCGCCACGACATCTTCACGACCGAGTACTTCGGCCCGATCCTCGCCGTGCACGTCTACGAGGACGCGGACTACCCGAAGATCATGGAGACCATCGACACCTCCACGCCGTACGCGCTGACCGGTGCCGTGTTCGCCCGCGACCGGGCGGCCGTCGAGCAGGCACATCGTGCTCTGCGGTTCGCGGCGGGCAACTTCTACGTCAACGACAAGCCGACCGGTGCCGTCGTCGGGCAGCAGCCGTTCGGCGGGTCGCGCGGGTCGGGCACCAACGACAAGGCGGGCTCGATCTACAACCTGCAGAGGTGGACGAGCCCGCGTGCCATCAAGGAGACGCTGGTGCCGCCGACGGATCACCGGTATCCGCACATGGGTTAGTGCTGGGGTTTCCAGCCCGTGGCCTCGGTGAGCTTCGTGCTCACCACTCGCTGCGAACGCCCGAAGACCTCGAACGACGCGGCGAGCCCGCCCAGGAACTTCGGCAGGCGCGTGATTCCCGTGTCCCGCTTGAGCACCGGCGTGCCGACGTTGTAGATCCCGGGTGGCGCGTCGAGCGCGGCGATCGCTGCCGCGGCGGCGTCGGCGGGGTGCACGACCGACATCCAGCCGTCGCCGACCAGCACCGGCGGCGACTGGGCGTCGCCCCCGATCAGCATCCCGATGCGCAGGAACACGCCGCCGGGGTGCTTCAGGACGTTCTGCTGCGCCGTGACCGAGCTCGCGATGTGCCCGACGGGCCGGAGCGGTGCGCTCTCGTCGAGCTCCCGGTCACCGCCGTCGGCGTAGACGAACGAGATGCCCTCCTGCACGACCCGTCCGACCCCGGCCCTGGTCGCGGCCTCCGCCACGGCGGCGCTGCCCTCGGTGCGGAGGCGGTTGTTCTCCGCCCACGCGCTGGCGAGCACGGCCTTGGCGCTGAGCGGGATGCGGGTGGCGAGGTTCAGGACGGCGTCGTAGCCCGTGAACGCGGCCGTGAGCTGGTCCACGTCGAACAGCGAGGTCGTGTGCCGGTCCAGCACCCCGACCTCGTGTCCGGCCGCCCTCAGCTGGGGGACCGCTTCCCGTCCGAGCACACCCGTCGCACCGATCACGAATACCTTCATGACAGAGGGACGAGACAGCGCGTCAGGACGTGACGGACGCCGGTGTGAGGGCGCTCACTTCGGAAGCCGTTCGAAGGCCTTGGCCGCGAGGCCCTGGACGACCTGCCCGACGGCGTTGGGATCGGTGCCGCGCTGCGCCACCTCGAGCCGGACGAGCTGCCGTTCCCGCACCTCCAGGACGGCTTCGCACGTCACCTCGCCGGACGCCTCCGAACACCTGCGGGTCAGCGGGCGGTTGTTGCTCTCACCCTCGCCACCGGCGATCACACCGCCGTAGCCCCCGTCGGACAGCAGCTTCTGCGACTCGTCGGCGAACGCCGCTTCCGCCAGCGTCAGCTTCACGGTCAGCGAGTCGAAGTCGAAGTCGCACGCCTTGCCGGACCTGGCCGGCGTCCCGCTGAGTCCGCCCGCGTCACCGGACTGCAGCAGCGAACACGGGTCCACGTCGGCGAACGCCGGCTTGCCGTCGGTGGCCGAGCACGCGGTCAGGGCGAGGAGCAACACCGGAAGCAGTCGGATCATGAGAACAACCTTTGCATTGCCGCGACGGACCGGGTGCGGGCGACCATGCCGATGTCGTAGTTGGGCGGGGTTCGTTGCGCGGTCATCACCAGCACGCGGTCCGGCGCCAGTTCGGTGAGAACGACGCCCGTGCTCGTCGGCGGCGTCGCGTAGCTCTCGGACGTGACGCCCCACCACCCCTTGCGCCCCTCGACCGTGAGCTCGGATCCGTCGTTCACGCGGATCTTCGCCTGCTCCAGGGTCTCGTTCTCGACGCTCATCCAGACGGACTGGGCGTCGATGGTCCAACGGCAGCTCAACGGCTCGTTGAGCTGCTCCGGTGCCTTCGTGAAGGGTTTCGCGAAGTCCGACTCGACGAGCAACGTGCAGGCGTCGACCGTGGCGAGGTCGCGCAGTTTCGGGGTGGCGGGTGCGGGTGGCGGGGCAGGCGTCGAGCACGCGGTCAGCACGGCCAGCAATGCCACAGCCCCCAGGCTTCTGTTCACGGGGGAAGTGTGACTGACCTGCGCAACCTCAATCCGTGTAGTCGTCCATTCCGGCCCGGGACGCGAGCAACCGCCGCAGCGACGTCAACCGCCCCGGCGCGTCCGGCACCAGTTCGTCGAGCATGCAGCCGGGGTCCTCGGGCGACCCCAGGTGACCGCAGCCGGGCGGGCACTCCTCGGCGGCCTCGGCGAAGTCCGGGAAGGCCTTCACGATGTCGTCCGGCGTGATGTGCGCGAGGCCGAACGAACGGATGCCCGGCGTGTCCACCACCCAGCCGCCCTCGGGCAGCCGCAGCGCGACGGCCTGGGTGGAGGTGTGCCGGCCCTTGCCGACCCCCGACACCACGCCCACCGCGCGGTTCGCGTCCGGCACGAGCTTGTTGACCAAAGTGGACTTGCCGACGCCGGAGTGGCCGATCAGGCACGAGACCGTGTCCGCCAGCCGCGCGCGCAGTTCGGCGGGCTCCTCGTCGGACCTCGTCACGACCACCGGCACGGCGAGTTCGGTGTAGAGCGCGAGCAACTCGTCCGCCGAGGCGAGGTCCGACTTCGTCAGGCACAGCACCGGTTCCAGGCCGCCGGCGTACGCGGCGACCAGGCACCGGTCGATGAAACCGGTGCGCGGCGGGGGATCTGCCAGCGCCACGACCATGATGAGCTGGGAGGCGTTCGCGACCACGACCCGTTCGAACGGGTCGGTGTCGTCCGCGGTCCGGCGCAGCACCGACGACCGCTCCTCGACGCGCACGATGCGGGCCAGCGTGTCCGGCTGGCCCGAGGTGTCGCCGACGATGCCGACCTGGTCGCCGACCACCACGGGTGTGCGGCCCAGTTCGCGCGCACGCATCGCGGTGACGACGGCACCGGACTCCATCGCGCACGTCCAGCGGCCGCGGTCGACGCCGATCACCATCGCGATCTCGGCGTCGGCGTGTTCCGGCCTTATCTTGCTGCGCGGCCGCGTCCCCTTGCCGGGGCGCACGCGCACGTCGGATTCGTCGAGCTTGCGCCAGTCCCGCTTGCTCACTGTCTACGCGCCCCCGGTGAGCATGGCGTTCCACATGCCCGGGAAGTCCGGGATGGTCTTGGTCGTCGACCCGATGTCGTCGACGGACATGCCCGGCACCACCAGCCCGATGATCGCGCCCGCCGTGGCCATCCGGTGGTCGGCGTAGGCCTTCCACACCCCGCCGCGCAGGGGAGCGGGGTCGATGACCAGGCCGTCCTCGGTCTCGGTCGCGGTGCCGCCGATCGCGTTGATCTCGTTGACCAGCGCCGCGATCCGGTCGGTCTCGTGGCCGCGGATGTGCGCGACACCGCGGATGGTCGTGCGGCCCTCGGCCAGTGCCGCGAGCGCCGCGACCGTCGGCGTGAGCTCGCTCTCGTCCCGCAGGTCGATGTCCACACCGGACAACTTCGCCGGGCCGCGCACCGTCAGGCCGCGCTCCGACACCTCGACCTCGCAGCCCATGCGCTCCAGGATGCCGCGCACCGCGTCACCGGGCTGGGTCGTGGTGGACGGCCAGTGCGGGATCGTCACCTCGCCACCGGTCACCGCGGCCGCCGCGAGGAACACCGTCGCGTTCGACAGGTCCGGCTCCACGTGCCACGTGCGGGCCTTGACCACACCGGGCTCGACGCGCCAGACGTTCGGCACGCTCGTGTCCACCTCGACCCCGACGGACCGCAGCGTCTGGACCGTCATGTCGATGTGCGGCAACGAAGGCACGGGCTTGCCGTCGTGCCGGATCGTCACGCCCTTCTCGAACCGCGCGGCGGACAGCAGCAGCCCGGACACGAACTGCGACGAGCCCGACGCGTCGATCGTCACCTCGCCGCCGGGCACCGAGCCCGTGCCGTGCAACGTGAACGGCAGCGCGTCCCCGTCGACCTCGACGCCCAGCGACCGCAGCGCACCCAGCACGGTGCTCATCGGCCGCGTCCGCGCGTGCGGGTCGCCGTCGAACCGGATCTCGCCCTCGGCCAGTGCGGCGGCGGGCGGCAGGAAGCGCATGACCGTGCCGGCGAGACCGCAGTCGACGTCGGCCGGGCCGCGCAGCAGACCGGGCATGACGTCCCAGCCGCCGTCCTCGCGGTCGGTGACGCCGACACCGAGCGACGCCAGCGCGGCGGTCATCAGCACCGTGTCGCGGCTGCGCAACGGGGCGTGGACCGTGGAGGGTCCATCGGCCAGCGCCGCGAGCACCAGAACGCGGTTCGTGATCGACTTCGAGCCGGGCACCGGCACCGTCGAGTGGACTGGGCCGGACGCGCTGGGGGCTGACCAGTGCTGAGTCATGCACAGATGATCCCGCATTAGTCCCAGGACAGTTCGCACTGGTGTGCGGGACGTGGGATTATCGAGACTTCGGAGGTGATCGGTTTTGTGCGGTAGGTACGCCTCCACCAAGGACCCGGCGCTGCTGGCGGCCGAGTTCGACGCGGTGGACGGGACCGGCGACGAGGCACCGGGAGCCGATTTCAACATCGCTCCCACCAAGCACGTCATGGCCGTGGTCGAGCGCAAGCCGGAGGACGAGGAGCTGGAGCGCAGCGTCCGCGTCATGCGCTGGGGTCTCGTCCCGCACTGGGCCAAGGACCTCTCCGGCGCGGCCAAGATGATCAACGCGCGGGCCGAGACCATCATGAGCAAGCCCGCCTTCAAGCAGTCGGCGATCAAGCGGCGCTGCATCATCCCCGCCGCCGGCTGGTACGAGTGGCAGCCGGCCGAGGGCCGCAAGCAGCCGTACTTCATGACGCTCGGGGAGGACACGTCCCTGGCGATGGCGGGCATCTGGTCCGTGTGGTGGAAGGACGACGTTCCGACCGTCACGTGCGCCGTGCTCACCACGGAATCCATGGGCGCGTTGACCGAGGTGCACAACCGCATGCCGTTGCTGCTGCCGCAGGACCGCTGGTCGGAGTGGCTCGACCCGGCGTCGCTCGACCCGTCCGGCCTGCTGACCCCGGACATGTCGATCGTCGAGGCCCTTGAGTTGCGCCCCGTGTCGACCGACGTGAACAGCGTGAAGAACAACAACGCCTCCCTGATCGAACGCGCAGTGCTGTCGTGACCACGCTGGTGGTGGACACGCCGCACGGCCCCGCGAGGGCCTCACTGCACTGTGCCCACGAGCCGCGTGCGGCACTGCTCCTGGGCCACGGCGCCGGTGGCGGCGTCGAGGCCCCGGACCTCGTCGCCGCGTGCCACGCCGCGAACTCCGTCGGCGTGCACGTGGCGTTGATCGAACAGCCCTACCGCGTCGCGGGCCGGCGTGCCCCGGCCCCGGCGAACCAGCTCGACACGGCCTGGCTCGCGGTGGTCGAGGACCTGGGCGAACGCTGGTTCGACGGCCTGCCCCTGGTGTTCGGGGGCCGGTCGTCGGGCGCGCGGGTGGCCTGCCGGACGTCGGTCGAGGGTCAGGCCGTGGCGGTGCTGTGCCTGGCGTTCCCGGTGCACCCGCCGGGCAGGCCGGAGAAGTCGCGGATGTCCGAGCTCGACGGCGTCGAGGTCGCCACGCTGGTCGTGCAGGGTGAGAACGACCCGTTCGGCCAGCCCAGCCGTGCCCTCCACCGGGAAGTCGTGCTGCTCAAGGGCGACCACTCGTTGAAGGCGTCGGTCGGGGACGTCGGCCGGTCCGTCGGCGAATGGCTGGACCGGGTGCTGCGCCCGCTCGACTAACGTCGCGGCGCATGAGCGACTTCGACGAGCAGGGCCGGCCCGAACCGCCGTTGGACGGCGACGAGCTGGCCACCCTGAACGGCTTCCTGGAGTTCCAGCGCGCCACCCTCACGTGGAAAACCGCGGGCCTCACCGCTGAGCAGCTGAACCAGACGGCGGCGAAGTCGTCCATGACCCTCGGCGGCCTGATCAAGCACCTCGCGTACGTCGAGCAGCAGTGGTTCCACACGGTCCTGCACGACCGCGAGCCGCTGGAGCCGTGGGCGAGCGTCGACTGGAAGGCCGACAACGACTGGGACTGGCACTCGGCCGCCCAGGACACCCCGGAGCAGCTCCTCGCCCTCTGGCAGGCCGAGGTCGACCGCGCCCGCAAGGCCGTCGAGGAAGCGCTGGAGACCGGCGACCTGGGTCAGCTCGCGAAGCGGGCGCCGTGGAAGGACGGCCGCAAGCTGAGCCTGCGCTGGATCCTCACGCACATGGTCGAGGAGTACAGCCGTCACAACGGCCATGCCGACCTCATTCGCGAGGAGATCGACGGCCAGACGGGCGAATAGCGCTGGCCGATCGGACATCGAATCGGTCAGAATTACGACAATTTTTATCAGCAGCAACCGAATGCGAATCGAAGGCGTCACCTGAGGCGTAGGGGAAACACCAATCGAGACGTATTCGGGGAGAAGCACGTGAACAAGTTCCGCAAGGCCGCGATCGTCCTGGCCGGTGCCGCCCTCGTGACCGGCGCGGGAGCCTCCGCGGCTCTCGCCGGGCAGGCCGACAGCCCGTGGTGCACCGGCGCCGATCTTGCGATCAGCGTCCACGACATGCGCTCGCCGTCGCCCTCGACCAGCAAGGCGCACGCGATCAGGTTCGTCGCCGCGGAGGGTGCCTCCTGCCGGATCGGCGGCACCGTGAGCAACGTGCGCTTCCTCGATGCGCAGGGCAACAACATGAACGCCTCCCAGAACGGAGGTCAGCCTCCGTACACCGAGACGACGGTCGGCGACGGCCGGTATGCCGTCACCTACGTGGCATCGCAACTCCAGAGTCCGCAGATCTACCCTGCGTTCGTCCGCTTCACCCTGCCCGGCCAGGGCCGGACGGGCGACCTGGTCACCATCGCGTGGCCGGCGTCCGGTATCGGCGCGAACGTTCGGATGGGCGGCATCACGGAGCCGGTCAGTTAAGCACTGATCCTGGCGACCACCGCACTGGTGAGTCGCACCAGTTCGGCAGGCGTGATCTCGACTTCGAGGCCACGCCTGCCCGCGCTGCAGAAAATCGTCTCGAATTGCAACGCCGACTCGTCGACCACGACCGGAAGGCGTTTCTTCTGTCCGAGAGGGGAAATGCCGCCGGCGACATAACCCGTCGCACGCTCGGCGTCGGCGACGACGGCCATCTTCGCCTTCTTGCCCTTCAACGCCGCCGCGAGACCTTTCAGGTCGAGCTGGACGGTCACCGGCACGACGCCGACCGCGAGCTTGCCGTCGACCTCGGCGACGAGCGTCTTGAACACGCGCCCCGGCACGATCCCGAGTGCCTCGGCCGCCTCCAGCCCGTAGGACTCGTGGCGGGGGTCGTGCTCGTACGAGTGCAAGGTGTGCGCCACCCGCTGCTTGTCCAGCAGCGCTGTGGCGGGGGTCCCACGTCCGGCCATGCGGAATTACTACCAGCACCTCCGTTGTTACCCAGAACGTGGCAACGAACATGCTTGAGCGGTCACGCGTAAAGTCAGTCCCGACCCAGAACCTGTGGGAAGGGAGCGCGGTGCCCGCCACCGGCACGACAGAGACGACGGCGGAGCGCGCTGCGCGTTTCGAGCGCGACGCCATGCCCATGCTCGACCAGCTCTACTCGGCGGCCCTGCGCATGACGCGCAACCCGGCCGACGCCGAGGACCTGGTGCAGGAGACGTTCCTCAAGGCCTACTCGGCGTTCGCGTCCTTCTCGGAGGGCACGAACCTCAAGGCCTGGCTGTACCGGATCCTGACGAACACCTACATCAACGGCTACCGCAAGAAGCAACGCCAGCCGATCCAGCAGCCGACCGACGAGATCACGGACTGGCAGCTGGCCAAGGCGGAGAGCCACACCTCGTCCGGGCTGCGCAGCGCCGAGGTCGAGGCACTCGACAACCTGCCCGACAGCGACGTCAAGGACGCATTGCAGCGGTTGCCGGAGGAGTTCCGGATCGCGGTCTACCTCGCCGATGTCGAAGGCTTCGCGTACAAGGAGATCGCAGACATCATGGGCACCCCGATCGGCACGGTGATGTCCCGGTTGCACCGGGGTCGTCGCCAGCTCCGCGACATGCTGGCGGACGTCGCCCGCGACCGCGGTTTCCTCCGCAGCGGCAACGGCAGCAACGGAGACGCGTCATGAACTGCGGCGAACCCCACGACACCGACTGCTCCGAGGTGCTGTCCGAGGTCTGGCTGTTCCTGGACCAGGAATGCGACCAGGGCAGGCGCGCGGCACTGCAGACGCACCTCGACGAGTGCCATCCGTGCCTGGAGCAGTTCGGGCTGGAGGAGCACCTCAAGGCGCTGCTCGCCCGCAAGTGTGGCGGAGACTACGCACCCGCTGATCTGAAGGCGCGCATCCGGGCGACGATCGTGGAGATTCGCACCGAGGACTGAGAAGTCCTCCGCAAGACAAAAGGCCCTGGTCACCGTGGTGGTGGCCAGGGCCTTTCGCAGCACTCAGGCGTTGGGGCGCTTGCCTCGGTTGGCGCCGCCCTTTTTGCGGTCGCGGCGCTTGCGAGCACGCTTCGACATGGGTTTCTCCTAGGATCAGACTGCTTCAACGACCAGTTTCTCATGGAGGAGTTCTGAGCACGCTCACGGACCTTCTGGCCGAGCACACCAAGCTCTCCGGCGCCGCCGTCGACCACCTGCAGCTGGTGGTCGCGGAGTGGCAACTCCTCTCCGACCTGTCGTTCGCGGACTTCGTCATGTGGGTGCCGCTGGAGGACGACATGTTCCTCTGCGTCGCCCAGGCCCGTCCCACGACAGCGCCGACGGCCCACCCCGAGGACGTCGTCGGCAGCGAGGTGCACACCGACGAGCACCCGCAGTTGCGCCGGGCCATGGACGAGTCGCGGATCTGCCGCGAGGAGGACCCGCGCTGGCACCTGGGTGTGCCGGTGCGTCGGGAGACCATCCCGGTGCGGCTGGGCGCGCAGGTCATCGCGGTGCTGAGCCGCAGCACCAACCTGGCGGTGCCGCGCGTGCCGTCACCGTTGGAGATCTCGTACCTGGGCAGCGCGGCCGACCTGTGCCAGATGATCGCGGACGGCACGTTCCCCGCGCCCGAACCCTCACCGGACGTGCACACCAGTCCGCGCGTCGGGGACGGCCTGATCAGGCTCGACCCGTCCGGCGCGGTGGTGTTCGCCTCGCCGAACGCGCTGTCGGCCTACCACCGCATGGGGCACGCCTCGGACCTGGTCGGCGTGCACCTCGCACCGCTGACCCGCAGCCTGATCAGCGACCCGTTCGACGCCACCGAGGTCGCCCAGCGCATTCGGCAGGCGTTGGACGGTCAGCCGTCGATGCGCATCGAGGCCGAGTCACGGCGTGGTGCGGCGGTGCTGATCCGTTCCTTGCCCCTTCGGCCACGCGGGCAGGCCGCGGGCGCCATCGTGCTGTGCCGCGACGTGACCGAGGTGCGCCGTCGTGACCGTGCGTTGATGTCCAAGGACGCCACGATTCGCGAGATCCACCACCGGGTGAAGAACAACCTGCAGACCGTCGCGGCGCTGCTCAGGCTGCAGAGCCGCAGGTTGAGCAACCCGGAGGCGAAGGAGGCGCTCGCCGAGTCCGTCCGCCGTGTGACCTCCATCGCACTGGTTCACGAGACGTTGTCGATGAGCGTCGACGAGAGGGTCGACCTCGACGACGTCGTCGACAAGGTCATCCCGATGATGGGCGACGTGGCCGTCACCGAGACGCAGGTGAGCGTGCGCCGCGAGGGCGGGTTCGGCATCGTGCCGGCCGAGATCGCCACCCCGCTGGTGATGGTGCTGACCGAACTCGTGCAGAACGCGTTCGAGCACGCGTACGCCCCTGGCCAGCGCGGGGAGGTCGTCGTGCATTCCGAGCGGTCCGCGAAGTGGCTCGACGTGACGATCACCGACGACGGCAAGGGTCTTCCGCAGGGTTTCTCCCTGGAACGCACGGATCGTCTGGGTCTGCAGATCGTTCGGACCCTCGTCGATTCCGAATTGAGAGGCTCTTTGAGCTTGCGGCGACGGCCCCGAGGCGGTACTGAGGCGGTCCTGCGCGTGCCGCTCAGAGGGCGGCGCTAAACTAACGCCGTGCACACGTGACGATCAGCCTCAGCGGTCTCACGTGGTCATGCGGGAGGGTGTGCAAACAAAAGAAGAAGCCCGACACCTGGCACGGTGTCGGGCTTCTTCTTTATCAAGTTCTAAACAAGCACAGTGCTCTGCTTTGCGGCGAACAGCCTGCTCAGGCGTTGCTGCGGGCGCGCGTGCGGGCGTTGCGGCGCTTGAGGGCGCGACGCTCGTCTTCGCTCATCCCGCCCCAGACGCCGGCGTCCTGGCCGCTCTCGAGTGCCCACGCGAGGCAGTCGGAGACGACGGGGCAACGGCGGCAGACGGTCTTCGCCTCGGCGATCTGAAGCAGCGCGGGACCACTGTTCCCAACGGGGAAGAACAGCTCGGGGTCCTCGTCGCGGCAGATCGCGCGGTGGCGCCAGTCCATTGGAACTACTCCTCAGCCTAGGCGCGCACAAGGGCACGCCGGTTGTCAGCGGTCGTTTTTTGGGGTGCTTGTGAATGCTTTCACGAACGGCAGAGATGTCAAGGGGTAAGCACTGACCCGGTGAGTGAACTCACCCAAAAGATCGACAGCGTTCACCTGGGGTTTCACGCTCTGCTGTCACTCGACTGCAGTACATCGCAGGTGGGTACCGAGACGGTCACGAACCGATCACGGACTGTCAAGTTCCTTATACAGCAACAGTCAACGCGTCGGGGACCGCCCGAAACTCCACCGCGGTGGTCGTTCCGAGGAAATCTCCGTCGACCTGGAGGTTGGCGGGCTCCTCGCACTTCACTCTGACATAGCCCACGTCATCACGCCGAACGAGATTCCCGCTCTTCGGATTGCCCGTGGCCAGGACCTGGGCGATGTAGCGCCCGACGGTGGGTACCCGCAAAGTCCTCAACGCACTCAGGCCGAGGCCGCCGTCGAACGACGTGCTGGGGTTGAGCTGGATCGCCCTGTCGCCGAAGTACGTCCACGGGTCCGTGTTCGACACGAACACCATGCCGACGTCGTCGAACGGCGCCTCGTCCGGCACCTCGACGACGAAGTGCTGCGGCTTGCGCACGAGGTGCGCGTAAGCCTTGAGGGCGACCGACAGATAAAGGGCGGGACTCGCGTTGCGGCCCTTGGCGCGCTTGTGTTCCACGCCGGCGACGACATCGGCGTCGAGGCCCATGCCCGCGTTGAAGGTGAACCAGCGGCCGTCCTCGATGACGTCCGCGAAGACGCGGCCGAGCCCGATCCGGCGGGTGGTGCCGTGCTCGATGGCCTGCAGCAGGACGTGCGTGGCCTCGACGGGGTCGCGCGGAATGCCGAGCGCGCCCGCGAAGACGTTGGCCGACCCGCCGGGCACGACGCCCAGCATCGGCGTGGTGGAAGTGGGGCCGCCGCGCAGGACGCCGTTGACCACCTCGTTGACCGTGCCGTCGCCGCCGTGGGCGATCACGAGGTCGAACCCGTCCGCCGCGGCCTGGTGCGCGGCGTCCGCCGCATGACCGCGGTAGGAGGTCTCGATGACCTCCAGCTTCACGTCGCTGGCCAGTGCGTGCGCCAACACGTCACGGCCCGCCGGCGTCGTTGTAGTCGCCTGCGGGTTCACCACGAGAAGAGCGCGCACTACTTGAGAGTAAGACAGTGCGTGACCGTCCGCGGCTCGCATGTCCTCCCTCAGGGTGGCTACAGCCTCACGAAAGTGGCGCAAATCTCCCTTCCGTCATCACCGCGTTCACCTCGCAGCCGAGTGCACCCCGGACGACCGCCGGCTCGCTGAAGGCCCCTTGATCTTCCCGCGCCGGACGTGCTCGGAGAGCCCTCCAACCGGGTGGCATACGATCCGTGACCAGTACAGAACGTGAGGAAAGGTCTCCCGTGAGCACTCAGACCCAGGCGCCGCCGCGCCCGGTGCGCATCGCCTCGGCCCTCACCTTCGTGCAGGGTCTGGGCGGTATCGCGCTGGCCGTCGCCCTCGTCATCCGGGTGATCGAGGGGTCGACCCCCGCAGGCCCGATCCTCGGCGCGGCCGGTGTGCTCGTGCTCTGGTTCGGTGCCGTGCTCTTCGCGACGGTCATGTTGTTCCGCGGTCACCACGGCGCCCGCACGCCCGTGATCGTCACGCAGCTGCTGCTGCTCGGCTGCGCCTGGTACGCGTACGGGCCGTCGGAGCAGCCGTTGATCGGCTCGCTCGGTGGCATCTACTGCGTCGTGGTGCTCGTGTTCCTGTTCACGAACGACGGCCGCAAGTGGGCGATGGGCTACATCGACGAATCAGAAGTCGACAAAGCCGACTAACGGAGGGTGGTCACGGTCACACGGCCGGGTGAAGCTGTGCGTGGTTGCTTAACCACTCCCTGCACTCATGAGGTGACCAGCCATGCGTTTGACCATTGCGATCGCGGGTGCCGTCCTGGCGGCTCTCTCCCTCGCCCCTGCTGCCACGGCCGCTCCGGAGAACCCGGACATGTCGCCGATGATCATCGGCGGCAGCTACGCCCAGAACTTCCCGTACGCGGCTCGCCTGTTCTTCAACGGGCGGGAGAACTGCTCCGCCACGAAGATCGCACCTCAGTGGATCCTGACCGCTGAGCACTGCGTTTCGGGCAACGGCACGTACACGTTCCGCGCGGGCAGCCTGGACCAGACCTCCGGTGGCCAGCTGGTCACCGCGAACCGGATCATCAAGCACCCGTCGGCCGACCTCGCGCTCGCGCGGGTCTCGACGACGATGTCCGGCCCGTTCGCGCCGCTGGCCTCCAGCAACGACGGCGTGGCGACCGGCCAGACCGTGCAGCTCTACGGCTGGGGCGCCACCTGCACCAACCAGCCGGAGATCAACTGCCAGTCGCGCTACCTGAAGGTCGCGAACACGCGGGTCACGAACCCCAACGGCACCGACTACCGCGGTGGCCGTGCGATCTCCGTGTCGCGCGTCGACGGCATCGCCGCCGGTGGTGACTCGGGCGGCCCGATGTTCGGTGCCGGCAAGCAGGTCGGTGTCGCGTCCACCTCGGACCGCGCGACGCGCTCCAACTACACCCGCATCGCCACCTACCGTTCCTGGATCACCAGCAACGCGGGCGTCTGACACACAGCTTGACCAGCGGTAACCCTGCGATGGCCCTCGGCTCCGGCCGGGGGCCATCACCCTGCGTGTTCACTAATGGTGGATGGACACGAACGGAGTAGCCGGTTACCGTGCCCCCAGCGTTCGCGCCGCTCGGGAGCAGGTGAGGTGCGCAGTGCAGAACGGCCCGAAGCGGGTGACGACAACCGGCGATTCCGAGCGCCCGAACGGTGCTCGGCTGTTCGACTACTACCTCGGTGGAGCGCACAACTTCGCGGTTGACCGCGCCCTGGCCGAGGAGAGCATCGCGAAGTTCCCCGTCGCCGAGATCGCGCGCACGATCAGGTCCTTCTCCCGGCGCGTGGTGCGCCTGTGCGTCGAGGAGTACGGCATCCGCCAGTTCCTCGACCTGGGCAGCGGTATCCCGACCGCCGGCAACGTCCACGAGGTCGCCCAGTCGCTCGACCCGTCGTGCAACGTCGTCTACGTCGACAACGACGCGGTGACCGTGGCCCACGCCCGCACGATGCTGCGCGACAACCTCAGCGCCGCGATCGTGCAGTCCGACATCTGCGACGTCGGTGCCGTGCTGCGGCATCCGGAGACGCGTCGCCTCATCGACTTCACCAAGCCGACGGCCGTGCTGATGATCGGTGTCCTGCCGTACGTCACCGACGAGCCCGCCGGCGTCGTGGCGCGCTACCTATCCGCGTTGTCCGAGGGCAGCATCCTCGCGTTGACTCATCTCACGAAGGACGTGGAGCCGGAGTTCGTCGGCCAGCTGGTCGACCTCGGCGACGACATGGGGTTCGAGCTCGTGCCGCGTTCCAAGCAGGACGTGGAGGAGTTCGTCTGCGGCCTGAAGCTGCTGGAGCCCGGACTGGTGCTCGCGGCACACTGGAGGGCCGACGGCGAGGTGCCCGGTACCTCCGCCATCGCCGACGCGTCGACGTACGGCGCCGTCGGGATGGTCTGAGTTCTCCGGACACGGCAAAGGCCGGGCCTGAAGCACAGGGGTGGCTTCCGGCCCGGCCTTGACGTGTTCAGGCTTCTCAGCCCCGGTATGCACCCTGCTGCTGGCCGGCGAGGGCCGCCGGGCCGCGGTACTGCGCGCCGCCGAACGCGAGGATCGCGTAGCCGACGATGCTGAACAGCCACAGGCCGACGATGCCGAAGACGGTGTCCTTGGCGAAGGACTTCGCGATGTCGATCGACACGATCACCGCGATGATGATGTTGACGAACGGGATCAGCATCAGGACCAGCCACCAGCCCGGACGGCCGGCGATCTTCAGCCACACGTAGATGTTGTAGAACGGGATGATCGCGGCCCAGCCGGGCTGACCGGCCTTCGCGAACACCTTCCACATCGCGACGATGGCGAAGGCCAGGACGGCCAGGTAGATGATGGTGCCGACGATGCCGATGCCTGCGGCGGCGGACGGGTCGATCTCGGTTGTCGGGTCAGTGCCCACGGTCGTTCCTTCTTTCCACGCTTACTGGTGCCGGGGGATCGGCGAGCGGGGACGCTGCCAGCACCGTGGACCCGTCCAGAGTGGAATCACCGTTTCGTGAGCCTTTCGAGACCTTCCGTCAACCTTCAGCGTGCAGTGCCGAGCCTGACCAGGGCCTCGTCCGAGACGCGCATGGTCGTCCACTCGTCCATCGGTATGGCACCCAAGGACTTGTAGAACCCGATGCTGGGTTCGTTCCAGTTGAGCACCCACCACTGGAGACGGCTGTAGCCCTTCGCGACGCACTCCTGGGCAAGCGCTTCCAGCAACTGCTTCCCGAGGCCTTTGCCGCGCTGGTCCGGCGTGACGTACAGGTCTTCGAGGTAGATGCCGTGCACGCCGTCCCACGTCGAGAAGTTGAGGAACCACAACGCGATCCCGACGACCTGACCGTCCACTTCGGCCACGTGACCGAACAGCGCGGGGCTCTCGCCGAACAACGCGGTGTGCAACTGCGCCGAGGTGAGGTGGCACTGCTCCGGTGCCTTCTCGTACAGCGCCAGTTCGTAGACCAGCGCCACGACCGCGTCGACGTCACGCGGTTCCACCCGCCGGATCATCACACCTCCCAGGCAGGCACGTTGAGCCTGCGCACCTGCGGGTCGCCCCGCTCGTCGCCCAGCTGGCAGATGCCGGCCGGGTCCAGTCCGAAGTGGACGCCCTGGTCGGGCGCGAGGCCGAGCCAGGCCGCGATCAGGACGCGGCTGAAGTGCCCGTGACCCACGAGCACGACGTCGCCGCCGGGCAGGATCTTGCGCACCTCGCCGAGCACCTTCCGCGCCCGCTCCTGCACGTCCGCGTGCGACTCGCCGTTCGGGTTCGGGTGTGTCCACACCGTCCAGCCGGGCACGCGCTCGCGGATCTGCGGCGTGGTGATGCCCTCGTAGTCGCCGTAGTCCCACTCGGCCAGGTCCTCGGTCGTCACGCCGACCTCCAGCCCGGCCAGCGCGGCCGTTCTGGTGGCGCGCTGCCGCGGGCTGGTCAGCACGAGTGCGGGGGCCTGGTCCGTGCCTCTCAGCCGGGCGAGCAAGGCGCCCGCGCGGCGTGCCTGCTGCTCGCCCTCGGGCGTCAGCTCGATGTCAGTGCGTCCCGTGTGCCTGCCGCTCTCGGACCACTCGGTCTGGCCGTGACGCAGCAGGTAGAGGTGGGTGCTCACCTGTTCGATCCTAGGGAGTGACGGGGCGCACGTTTGGGGGAGTCCTCCTCTGAGGTACCCAGCGCGCCATGACCGCCGAGCATCCCGACCACGGCGCGCCCGACGAGGTCGACGCCCAGGAGATCCGCGAGGCCTTCGGGGTTCGTGTCGCACGCCTCCGGGCGGAGCTGACCTCGACGTGGAACAAGCTGAGTCAGAACGAGCGGGGTACGGACACCAGAGGGGTGTGAAAGTGCCCGCCACACCACGGGTCATGGGCCGAACGGCGTAATACTCCCGTCTGATTGTCGTTTTGAATGGCGGATTCCAGGCCGCATCACGTGCCGTGTGCTGCACGACGTCGCTAGAACGGAGTGGATCGTCCTTTTGAGGGGGACCCACTTATGCGACGTTCAATCGCGCTTTTGTTACCCGTTCTGATGGTCGCGGTACTACCGGCGCTGCCCGCGTCGGCCGCGCCGGAACCACCTTCCCCACCTGGCTGGACCGTCTCCGGAGACGAGATCCGGTGGACCACCCCAGCACCCGTGCCGCTGCTCGACGCGGGTGTGGAGTTCTGGGAGGGCGACCGGTTCCTCGGCCGTGCCCAGGAGTCGGCGAACCTGCGGAGCTTCACGTTGAAGGCCGCGCCGAAGGACCCCGCCGCGCTCCAGGTGCGGTCGGCCGGCAAGCGGCTGGACGTGCCGGAGCCTCCGGCCGCCGGTCTGTCCGTGCCCGAGTTGCCGGCGCCGCGTCCGCCGGCGGACGTGGATCCGGGCAAGCCCGGGCCGTACGCCACCACCACCGGTGAGTACGCGCTCGACCCGATCAAGCTGCCCGAGTACGCGGCGCCGATCGAGATGGAGGCCGTCGTCGTCGCGCCCAAGGGTGCACCCGGCAAACGGCCGCTCGTGCTCCTCCTGCACGGCAGGCACTTCACGTGCTATAGCAAGTCCGATCCGAACCAGATCAGGATGAACTGGCCGTGTCCCGCCGGTCTGACCGCCGTGCCGAGCCACAAGGGATATCTGAAGGCGCAGCAGTTGCTGGCGTCGCAGGGATATCTGACGGTGTCGATCTCCGCCAACGGCGTCAACGCCCAGGACGCGATGACCGCCGACGCCGGTGCGCAGGGTCGTTCGTCGCTGGTGCGCCACCACCTGGCGAAGTGGGCGGACTGGGCCTCCGGCCGGGGTGCCGTGCCCGCCGCGGTGAAGTCCGGACCGGCCGCCGACCTGTCCAAGGTGTTGCTGATGGGCCATTCCCGCGGTGGTGAGGGCGTCAACCGCGCCGCCACCGACACCCTCACCCCGCCGCCCGGTGACACCGGGTTCAGCGGTCCGGTGCGCTGGAACATCCGCGGGAACGTGCTGATCGGCCCCACGATCTTCGGCCACAACCCAGCGCCGGACGTGCCCTCGGTGACGTACCTGCCCGGCTGCGACGGTGACGTCTCGGACCTGCAGGGCCAGATCTTCGTGGACCAGACCCGCGGCCTCAGTCGCGGCGAGGCGTTGCACAGCGCCCTGTACATGATCGGCGCGAACCACAACTACTTCAACAGCGAGTGGACTCCCGGCCAGGCGGAAGCGCCGGCGTCCGACGACTTCTGGCCCGGCCAGCAGCCGGATCCGCTGTGCACGCCGGGCGCTCCGACGCGACTGACGGCGGAGCAGCAGCAGACCATGGGCGCCACCTACCTCGCGGCGTCCGCGCGGCTGTTCCTCGGCCGCGACGAGTCCGTGCTGCCGTTGCTCGACGGTTCGGGCGTCCGCGCCCCGTCCGCCGACCCGGCCCGCGTTCTCTCGCACGCCATCGGCGGTGACCGCAGGTCGTTCGTCGTGCCGGACGGTTCCACCGGTGTGTCCGGCAGTGCCCGTGTCTGCCAGCAGACCTCGCGTGACGTCACCGTCGCCTGCAGCGCCACACGTTCGCCGCACTTCGTCGGCTTCCGCGGTGCGGTGGCCCAGCCCGAACGCCTGTCGGTCGCGCTGAAGTGGACGGCCGCGGGGCAGGCCGGGGTGATCACGCCGTCCGCGCCGGTGTCGCTGAACGGTTCGCGGGACCTGGCGCTGCGCCTGGCCGTTCCGCCGAACGCGGTGGAGTCCAAGTTCGGTGTCGCTGTGACCGACCACAACGGACGCAAGCACGCGCTCGGGTCCGTCTCGGTCGCCGGTCTGCCCGGCACCGACCGGACGAGTTCGTTGTGGGCGCAGGAAGTCCGCGTGCCGCTGCCGTCCGGCATCGGCCGCGTCGCGTCGCTGGAACTGGTCCCGGAGTCCGCGTCCGGCGAGGCGTGGCTGATCGACGCCCACGGCTGGGACAAGGGGCTCGTTCCCGTGCTTCCCACGCGCCTGGGCCGTGTCGACGCCGCTGTCACGACAGTCGACGAGGGTGACTCAGGTGAGCAGACCCACAACATCGTCGTCACCGCCGGAGGCAACGGCACCCGCGTGATCCGGCTCTTCTACAACGAGCCGGGCAACAAGCCCGCCACCAAGCTCGTGACGCTGGCGCCGGGCGAGAACCGCGCGGAGATCCCGGTGACCTACACCGCCAACACCAGGTGGGGCGCCGACGTCCGCCATCCGGTCTCGGTGCAGGCGATCTCCAACGCGGTCGTGGGCTCCGCGACCGGCGGACTGCTGGTTCGCAACGACGACCCCGCACCCGAGGTGACCGTCACGCCCGTCGCCGGCAGCGTGGTGGAGGGCGGCGTCCTGAAGTGGAAGCTGACCCTGTCCGAGCCAGTGGACTCGTCGGTCTCGCTCCACGGAGCGCCGGTGGCGCCCGCCTCCGGCACCGAACTGTCCACAACGGACGTCAACGCCGACTGGCTCCTGCGGTACTCGGGAGAGGAAGCGTTGCCGTCGCGACCGCTGTCGTCGACGCAGGTCGGGATCTACGCCTTCATCCGGACGGGCGAGACCACGTTCGAGTTCGAGGTGCCGACCGCCGCGGACACCGAGGCGGAGGGTGAGGAACAGGTCAGGCTGAAGTTCGAGGGCCTGTCGCCCACCGGCATCGGCTTCGAGGTGATCGGCAAGGTCACCGACGCGGCCTGACGGGTCGTGGTCGGCGCCTGAAACGCCGAACGGCGCCGCTCCCTGCCCGGGGGAGCGGCGCCGTTCGACGAGAAGGCCAGGAAGGGCTCAGCCCTGCTTGGTCTCCCAGAAGATCTTGTCGATCTGCGCGATCAGGTCGAGCAGCGCCTGACCCGAGGCCGGGTCCATGGACGCCTTCGTGCCGCCCGCACCCGCGGCCTTGGTGGCGCGGTTGAACAGGTCGTGCAGCTCGGGGTACTTCTCGAAGTGCGGCGGCTTGAAGTAGTCCGTCCACAGCACCCACAGGTGGTGCTTGACGAGCTCGCTGCGCTGCTCCTTGATCAGGATGGCGCGCTCCCGGAACTCCGGGTCCTCGTTGGCCTGGTACTTCTCCTGGACCGCCTTGACCGACTCGGCCTCGATGCGGGCCTGCGCGGGGTCGTAGACGCCGCACGGCAGGTCGCAGTGCGCGGTGGCTTCGACGCGCGGGCGGAGAATGCGCGACACGAGTCGCATCGTTCCTCCCAGAAATGAAAAAACAGTGGATGCTCCGACGAGGAGAACCTTACTCCGGCTAACCGAAGGGTGATCGTTGAGACCGCGTCTCTCCACCGTGCTCGTGCGGGGGCCGTCGATGGCCCCTGCCCTTCGCAACGACGACATCGTGCTGGTCAGGTGGGGTGCGAAGCCCAAGCCCCACGACGTCGTGCTGGTGAAATGGGCGAGCAGGCCGGGACAGCTCTCGATCAAACGTGTCTCTCATCAAGTGGACGGGGGGTGGCACGTCGTGGGAGACAACCCGTTCGCGAGCACGGACTCCGAACACCTCGGACCTGCGGAGGTGCTCGGAGTCGTCAAAGCTCGACTATGGCCGAGGCCTGGTTTCAGGCTTTGAGGGACGCGTACAGGGCCAGGCAGTCCTCGTAGCGCGGCAGGACGCCGGCCTCGTGGGCCTCGGCGAGGGTCGGGGCGGCGGTGTCCTTCTCCGACAACAGGAACTCGAGCTCGCGCGGCCACGGGAGGTCGAGTGCCGGGTCGAGTGGCGTGAGGCCGTGTTCGCCGGTCGGGTTGTAGACGGTGGAGCAGAGGTAGTTCATGGTCGTGTCGTCTTCCAGCGCGATCATCGCGTGGCCGAGGCCCTCGGCGAGGTAGACCGCGTTGCACTTCGTGGAGTTCACCAGCACGGCGTCCCACTGCCCGAACGTGGGGGAGCCGACGCGGATGTCCACGATCACGTCGATGAACGAGCCGCGCGGGCAGAAGACGTACTTCGCCTGGGACGGCGGCACGTCCGCGTAGTGGATGCCGCGGATCGCCCCCGCGCGGGAGACGCTGTGGTTGGTCTGGGCGACCCTCAGCGGGTGCCCGACCGCCTCGGTGAAGGCGGCCTCCTGGTACGGCGAGACGAACACGCCGCGGTCGTCGGGAAAAGTCCGAGGGGTGAACTCGAACGCGCCTTCAATTTTCAGCGAACTCGCCTGCATGCCGTCACTCTAAGGCGTCAATCTTTCTTGACCGATCGGGTGCTTCCTGCCAGCGGAAACTGACCGGTCGGTGCAGAAAACCGGACGGACGTCTTGCTACATGCCCTCTGACCTGCGGAAAAAGTGTGATCCCCGCCGCAGACAGCGACGCGGGACCCTGCCACACTTCCCGAACCCGCAACACTCGGGCGACTCTCCGACGCAACTCGTCGGAGGGCATCGACCGAGTTTCCAGGCCCCGTGCACCCGGCGTGACAACGCTGGGCCGGTGCGCCGTTTGGTGATGAGCCCATGTCTGGGCCACTACGCCGCCCGCACCGCAGGAGGGACGCCGTGACAGCAGTGAACGAAGCCCGTATCGAGAACTCCGATCCGACGCAGTTGACGGACGAGGAGATCTTCAACGCGCACCTGGGCGGGAAGCTCGAGGTCGGCGCGACCGCCTCGCTCGCTGACCCGAAGGCGCTGTCCATCGCGTACACCCCTGGTGTCGCACGAGTGAGCAAGGCCATCGCCGAGGACCCCTCGCTGGCCGCCAGGTACACGTGGGCGCACCGCCTCGTCGCCGTCGTCAGCGACGGCACCGCGGTGCTCGGTCTCGGCGACATCGGCCCGAGCGCGTCGCTGCCCGTCATGGAGGGCAAGTCCGCGCTGTTCAAGACGTTCGGCGGCCTCGACTCCATCCCGCTCGTGCTCAACACGACGGACGTGGACGAGATCGTCGAGACGCTCGTCCGGCTCCGCCCGTCGTTCGGCGCGGTGAACCTGGAGGACGTCTCCGCCCCGCGCTGCTTCGAACTGGAGCAGAAGCTGATCGAGGCGCTCGACTGCCCGGTCATGCACGACGACCAGCACGGCACGGCCGTCGTGTCGCTGGCGGCGCTCAACGGTGCGAACACGGTCCTCGGCAAGAGCATCGCCGACCAGCGGGTGGTCATCTCCGGTGCGGGCGCCGCGGGCATCGCGATCGCCAAGATCCTCCTCGCCGCCGGTGCCGGCGACATCACGCTGCTCGACTCGCGCGGGATCGTCCGCACGGGCCGGGCCGGTCTCAACCCGGTCAAGGAGGAGATCGCGGCGGTCACCAACCGGACGAACCTCGACGGCGGCATCGACGTGGCGCTGCGGGGTGCGGACGTCTTCATCGGCGTCTCGTCGTCCAAGGTCTCCGAGGACCTGATCGCGAGCATGGCGCCCGGCTCGATCGTCTTCGCGCTGTCGAACCCGGACCCCGAGGTGCACCCGGAGGTCGCCGCCCGGCACGCCGCGATCGTGGCGACCGGACGCAGCGACTTCCCGAACCAGATCAACAACGTGCTCGCGTTCCCCGGCATTTTCCGCGGGGCTCTCGACGCGGGTGCGCGACGGATCACGGAAGGCATGAAACTCGCCGCCGCGGATGCCATTCTCGCGGTCGCGAAGGATGATTTGGGCCCAGATCGAATTGTGCCCTCGGCATTGGATCCGCGCGTCGGACCCGAGGTCGCAGCGGCTGTGGCCGTTGCGGCGAAGGCCGACGGAGTCGCCTGATCGCACCCTTGTATTCGCCACTCATTTGCATCTCCACGGAGACCGGAACCACGAACGTGGCTTTTCGTTAACCCGTGCAGGGGTGGGCGATGACGCTCTGAAGCGCTACCGTCCCTCTCCTCGGGTGTTCACCCGAGGAGAGGGTTCGTGTTTGCCGCCGTTCGGGTGCCGTTGTCGTGCCCACCCGAATTGCCGCGGGCGGTGAATGCGGGAGAGGGTGGGTCGGTGCCCAAGTGGGTGGGACGCGCGACAGTGGTGAACGGCCGGGCACGGACGGCTGCTTCGGCGAACGGGAAACCTCCGATGACGCTGGACGGCCTGACCCTGCCCGACGCGCCGTCGTTGCTCGTCGACGCCAAGGGTGTCGTCATGCAGGCGAACCCCGCCGCCGTGGACCTCGCGAACGCGCAGGGAGCCGACGACCTGGTCGGCCACGCGCTCGGTGAGCTGCTCCTCGGCAACTCCGCCGACCTGCGGTTGCTGCGCGCGGACGGCACCGAACTGCCGGTGCGCGTCGCCCGGCACGCCGTTCCCGGCACGGGCCTGCAGGCCGTTCTGCTGATCGACGTCTCCGACCTGGCCGCCGCCGCGGACGCGCTGCGCGACGAGCAGCGCCGCCTGCGCAAGGTGCAGCGGGTCGCGAACCTGGGCTCCTGGGAGTTCGACCCCGGCACCGGATTGACCGTCTGGTCGGACACGCACTACGAGCTCCTCGGCCTCGACCGCGGCTCCGTCGTGCCGGGCGCGCAGGCCGTTCTCGACGTCGTGCACCCGGACGACTTCCACATGGTCGAGACGTACTGGCACGGTCGCGAGATCACCGGCGACCCGATCGACATCGAGTACCGGATCGTCCGCCCGGACGGCCAGCTGCGGTGGATCCGCGGCGTCGCCGAGGCGAGGCTGGACGACGCCGGCGCCCTGGACAAGATCACCGGCTACATCCGCGACATCACCGAGGCCAAGCGCGCGGCCACCGAGCTCGCCCAGGAACGGGCGCGGCTGCTCGAGGCGCAGCGCATCGCCCGCATCGGCAGCTGGGCGTACGAGACGGGCACGCGGGCCGTGCACCGCAGCGAAGTGCTGATGGAGATGTACGCCGAGCTGGGCATGCACCCGGACGACGACCTGCTCAGCGGCGTGCACCCGGAGGACCGCGAGGCCGTCAAGTCTCTCCGGCACTCGTTGCTGCACGCGAGCGACGGCGAACCGGTCGAGGTCGAGGTCCGCAGCGAGGTCGGCGAGCGCGTCTACATGTGCCGGGCCCGCGCGGAGATCTCGCCGTCCGGCCGCATCGAGCGCTACCACGGCACCATCCAGGACGTCACCGAAGCGCGTGCGCTCGAACGTCAGATGCGCGAGGACCGCCGAAGACTCGCCGACGCGCAGCAGGCCGCACGCCTGGGCATGTGGGAGTGGAACCCGGCGACCGGCGACGTCGTGTGGTCGGACATGCTGCGCGAGCTCTTCGGCCTGCCCGCCGAACTCCCCGGCAGCTACCAGGCCTACCTCGACCTGGTGCACCCCGAGGACCGCGGCTGGGTCGACGACACGTGCCGCCAGCTGGTGGTGGACGAGATCGCCTCGCAGTTCGAGCACCGCGTGGTGCGCCGCGACGGCTCGACGCGCATCTTCCGGTGCCACGGCATGATCGTCCACGGCCCGCACGGCAGGCACCTCGCCGTCGGCACCGCCCAGGACGTCACCGAACAGCGTGCCGCCGAAGCGCGCATGAAGCGTTCCTCGCAGCGCTTCACCGACCTCGTGTCCGTGACGCCGGTGGGCATCGGCCTGTTCGACGAGGGCGAGCGCCTGGTCGACGCGAACGACGCGTTGTGCGACCTGCTCGGCATGGAACTGGAGCAGCTGCGCGGCATGACCGCCGAGCAGCTCACCCACCCCGAGGACACGTCGCCGGGCCTGCAGTGGGCCGCCGAGCGCACGCAGAAGATCCCGCAGCGCATCCTCGTCCGCCCGGACGGCGAGAAGGTCTACTGCGAACTGCACATCGCGCTGTCCGTGCAGGACGACGGCCGCCGCTTCTGGCTGATCGTGTTCCTCGACATCACCGAACGCCGCCGCGCCGCCGAGGCGTTGCGCCACCAGGCCACCCACGACGAGCTGACCGGCCTCCCGAACCGCGCGCTGGTCAAGGAGATCCTCGGCAAGGCGCTGGAGGGCCCGGACCGCGCGAAGGTCGCCGTCCTCTTCTGCGACATCGACAACTTCAAGCGCGTCAACGACTCCCTCGGCCACGACGCGGGCGACGAGCTGCTCGTGGCACTGGCGCGACGGCTGGAGGGCGGCCTGCCCGACGGCTGCACCGCCGCCCGCCTGTCCGGTGACGAGTACGTGATCATCTCCGAGGACATCGACTCGGTCGGCGGTGTGGACGCCCTGGCCACCCGCGTCGCCTCGTTGCTCAGGACCGCCGTTCCGGTGCACGGCCAGCTCGTCCGGGTCTCGGCGTCGATCGGCGCCGCCGTCCCGAACGGCTCGCGCGCCAACGGTGCCGACCTGCTCCGGTTCGCCGACGCCGCGATGTTCGAGGCGAAGCGGGCCGGCGCCGGACGCGTGTCGCTGGCGTCGGCGGCGTTGATCGCGTCCGCGGACCGCCAGGTGCACCTCGAAGGCCAGCTCCGCGAGGCCCTGCAGAACGACGGCCTGGCGCTGCACTACCAGCCCGTCGTCGGAGTCGACGGCGCCGTGCTGACCGCCGAGGCCCTCGTCCGCTGGCCGCACCCCGATCGCGGACTGCTGCCGCCGGACGTGTTCCTGCCGGTCGCCGAGCAGGGCGACCTGATGCGCGAACTCGACCGCTGGGTGCTGCGGACGGCGCTGAAGGAGGCCTCGACCTGGCCCGCGCCCGACGGCCGTCCGGTGTCCGTCGCCGTGAACCTCGCGGGCCTGGTGCCGGGTGATCCGGAGTTCGTCGACATCGTGTCGACCGCGATCATGGAATCCGGTGTCCCGTGGGAACGCGTGGTGCTGGAGCTGGTCGAGACGGCGTTCGTCGACCTGCCCTCGCGCGTCCGCCAGTCGATGGACGAACTGGTGAAGCGCGGCGTCCAGTTCGCCGTCGACGACTTCGGCACCGGCTACTCGTCACTCGCGCGCCTGAAGGACCTGCCCGCCCAGATCATCAAGGTGGACCGGCGCTTCGTTTCGGGCGTGGGCAACGACTCCTCGGACTTCGCCGTCGCCCGCGCCGTCGTGGACATGGCGCGGGCGATGGGCCGCAAGTGCGTCGCGGAGGGCGTGGAGACCGCCACCCAGTTCCACGTCCTGCGCGGGGTCGGCGTGGACGCGTACCAGGGCTGGTTGTTCTCGCGTCCGGTGCCGCCCAAGGAGTTCCGCGCGGTGCTAGCTCTCGGGCCGCTCCACATACCCCGCGCTGGCTGAGATCTCGCGGAGCAGCGCCGCGATCCGGTGCTTGGGCAGGTCGATCAACCTCAGGTCCAGGTCCTCCTGCGACACCGAGGCGTTGTCGACGATCTCCGCGGCCTGGCGCTTGGTCAGCACGCCCTGCGCCGCGGTGATCAACGCTTCGCGCCAGACGTTGCGCAGCTTGCCGTGCGCCTTCATCAGCACCTCGCGGACCGTGCGTTCGCCCAGCGACAACGATCCGGCGAGGACCTGGTCGGCAACGACGATCGTCGTCTTGCCGTCCGGGTTGTTGCGCAGGAACTTCAACTTGAACCGGGTCTGCACCAGTTCCTGCAGTTCCTTCTGCCCGGCCTCGGACGACACCGCGGGATGGTTGTTCGGCACCAGGCACGCCAGCCGGGCGGGAGACGAGGCGAGGAGGGTCCGCAGCAGCCACGGCCCGGGGTCCGCCGAGAGATCCACGGCGAGTGAGGCCGCGCCCTTCCCGACGGGCTCGGCCCAGCCGGCGGCACGGGGCTTCGGCGGCGGCGAGGACTCCGGCCGCGGCGCCAGTTCCGACAGGGCGGACAAAGCCTCCTGCGACGGGCCGGACGACTCCACGGACTGCGCGCCGTGCGTGTAGATCCGCGTGCCACCGGCGACCGCGCGGCGACCCGTCGGCCGGCACACGTAGAGGTCGGCGGCGGACCCGATGGCCTGCGCGCCGTCGAAGCGGTGGAACGCGGGCAGGATCGCCTCGAACACCAGCCCGAGCTTCTGCAGTTCCTGCTGCACCTTCAGGCCGAGCGCGGGCGTGCGGTCGGAGAAGCCGTACGCGAGCAGCAGCCGGCCGGAAGCGATGTCCTCCAACGCCTCGATGGCGCGGCCGGCGAACAGGCCCATGCCCTCGGCGCTGTACGGCGGGTCGCTGAAGACCAGGTCCACGGACTCCAGAACGGCCTGGGGCAGACCGAAACGCATGTCGCAGTGCAACGTCCGGATGTCGAGCCCGCGTGCCTGAGCGCGTGAGTCGATGAACTCCAGCAGGCGCTCGTCGAGGTCCACGACCGTGATCGACACGGTCGGGTTGACGGCGGCGACGGCCAGCGACGTGAGGTCGTGGTCACCGAGACACAGCAACCGCTTGCCCGCCAGGTCGTACGCCGAGTCCAGCCACACCGCGCGGTTGAGAGCGGTCTCCGCCGTCGCCTGCACGTGGTCCAACGAGGACAACGGCTGCGGCACGTCCGCGATGTCCACGAGGATCTGCCGCAGCACGTCGGTGTGGTCGCGCACACCCGAAACACCGAACTCCGCGCGGTAGGCGCCGACCAGCCCGGGAGCGATGCGGTAACGATCGCCTGAAGATTCGGCGTCGTCGCCCAGCGCCTTGAGCAGGTCCTGCACGGTGCGGCGTGGCACGGCGGGCAGGCGCACGAGTTCTGCCAGCGGGTGCCAGTCCTCACTGAGCAGGGACAACACCTCGCGGATTTTGCGGGCGTGCACGCCGCGTTCCGCCACCAACTGCCGGACCTGATCGATCGTCACAAGCGCTAAACCATACGGCCCGTCACATAGTGGAACGTTGTGCCGGGGTACGCCGAACGAGTTAAGGTCTTTGGGATCTACATCCAGGGCGGCCCAATCGGGGTGGTCGTCACGACCGGAGGGATCCGAAGGGTGATCGAGTTCCGGGCCGTAACCAAGCGGTTCGAGGACGGGACCATCGCTGTCGACGAGCTCGACCTCGCGGTCGAGGCGGGCACCATCACGGTGTTCGTCGGTCCTTCCGGCTGTGGCAAGACGACGTCGCTGCGCATGGTCAACCGCATGATCGACCCCACGTCGGGCACGATCCTGGTGGACGGCAAGGACGTCCTCACCGTCGACCCGCCCACGCTGCGGCGTGGCATCGGCTACGTGATCCAGCAGGCCGGGCTCTTCCCGCACCGGACCGTGCTGGACAACATCGCGACCGTGCCGCTTCTGTCCGGTTGGGACAAACGCAAGGCGCGCACGCGGGCCGCGGAACTGCTGGAGATCGTCGGGCTCGACGCGAACTTCGGCAAGCGGTACCCGGCTCAGCTCTCCGGTGGTCAGCAGCAACGCGTGGGTGTCGCCCGCGCGCTCGCGGCGGACCCGCCCGTGTTGCTCATGGACGAGCCGTTCAGCGCCGTCGACCCGGTCGTGCGCGAGGACCTGCAGAACGAACTCCTTCGCCTGCAAGCGGAACTCGACAAGACGATCGTGTTCGTCACGCACGACATCGACGAGGCGCTCAAGCTCGGCGAGCGCGTCGCGGTGTTCCAGACGGGCGGGCACCTCGCGCAGTACGCGAAGCCGACGGAGCTGCTCAGCTCGCCCGCCAACGACTTCGTGGCCTCGTTCGTCGGACGGGACCGCGGCTACCGCACTCTCACGTTCCTGCACGCCGAGGTGCCCGTGCACCCCGTCACGACGGCCAAGCTCGGTGAGCGCGTCACGATCACCGACTGGACGCTCGTCGTCGACGAGCAGAACCGGCCGAAGGGCTGGCTGTCCGGTGTGGACGGTGAGGTCGAGGTGACCGAACGCGACCTCATCTCCGGTGGTTCGCTCTACGACGGTTCCAGTCTCAGGGGCGCGCTCGACGCGGCGCTCAGCTCGCCGTCGGCGCTCGGCGTGGTGGTCGACGACGCCGGTGCCGTCACCGGCGTGGTCAGGGCCGACGACGTGATCCAGGCGCTCGCGAAGGCCCGCGCGGCGGGTGAGGTCCCGAAGTGACCTGGATTTTCGAGAACTGGGAAAGGTTCTGGGAAGTCACCGAGGTGCACCTCCGGCTCTCCGTCGTGCCGGTGCTGATCGGTTTTGTGCTCGCCATCCCGATCGGGTGGTGGGCGAGCCGGTCGCGGAGGGCGCGCGCGGTGCTCTTCCCGTTCGCCAACGTGCTCTTCACGATCCCGTCCATCGCGCTGATCGTGATCACGCCGGTGCTGATCGGCACGAAGATCCTCGACGAGATCAACGTCATCGTGCCGCTGACCGTCTACACGGTGGCGCTGATGATCCGATCGGTCGCGGACGCGCTGGCCGCGGTGCCGGGCAACGTGGTCGCCGCGGCGAACGCGATGGGGTTCCGGCCGTTGCGGCGCTTCCTCACCGTCGACTTCCCGCTGGCGCTGCCGGTCACGATCGCGGGCCTGCGGGTCGCGACCGTGTCGAACATCAGCATGGTGAGCGTGGGCGCGCTCGTCGGTCTCGGCGGCTACGGCCAGCTCTTCACCGAGGGCTACCAGACCGACAACACCGACAAGGTCCTCGCGGGTCTCATCGGGACGGTCGTGCTGGCGGTGCTCGCGGACGGCCTGCTGTTGCTGATCGGACGGCTGCTCACGCCGTGGGCACGGGTGGGGAGGTGAGCTGAATGGGTGGCTGGCTCTTCGACCCCGCGCACTGGTCCGGCACGACCGGGATTCCGGTGCGGTTGCTGGAACACCTCGGCTACACGCTGCTGACCCTGGTGATCGCCGCGCTCATCGCGATCCCGCTCGGCGCGTTCGTCGGGCACACCGGCAAGGGCGGGTTCGTGATCGTCGGACTCTCCAACGCGCTGAGGGCGCTGCCGACCACGGCGGTGCTGATCCTCGTCGTGCTGTGGGCGGGCCTCGGTGACTTCCCGGTGTACGTCGCGCTGGTGCTGCTGGCGATCCCACCGATCATGGCGGGCACGTACGCCGGCATCCGCGCGGTGGACCCGGTGACGGTCGATGCCGCGAGGGGCGTCGGCATGCGCGAGTCGGGCGTGCTGCTCCAGGTGGAGATCCCGAACGCGCTTCCGTTGATCTACGGCGGTTTCCGCGGCGCCGCGCTGCAAGTGGTCGCGACCGCCACCATCGCCGCCTACACGGGCGCCGGTGGTCTCGGCAGGTTCGTCTTCGACGGCCTCGCCCTGCAGGATTTCGGACAGATGCTCGCCGGCGCGGTGCTCGTGGCACTGCTCGCCGTTCTCGTCGATCTGGGATTCGCCGGCCTGCAACGGCTGACGGTCTCGCCAGGTCTGCGTCCAGTGGGAACCGGAGGAAAGAGATGAAGCGCATCGCCACGGCTGTCGCAGCCGTGATGCTTCTGTCGGCGTGCGGTGGTGACCCGCTGACGGGCGGCGCCAACAACCCGGCACCGACGGACACGATCGTCGTGGGTTCGGGCAACTTCCCCGAGTCGCGCCTGCTCGCGGAGATCTACGCGGAAGCGTTGGCCGCCAAGGGCGTCAAGGTGTCGAAGAAACTGAACATCGGCAACCGCGAGCTGTACTACAAGGGTGTGCAGGACGGCTCGATCGACCTGATCCCCGAGTACACCGGCGTGCTGCTCAAGTACATCAACAAGGAGGCGACCCAGGTCGGCTCCGACGAGGTGTACGAGGCGTTGAAGAAGGCGCTGCCGCAGAACCTGATCGTGCTCGACAAGTCCTCGGCCGAGGACAAGGACGCGGTCGTCGTCACGAAGCAGATCGCGGCCCAGTACAGCCTGAAGTCGATCGACGACCTCGTGCCGTACTGCAAGGACCTGGTCTTCGGCGGCCCGCCGGAGTTCCAGGACCGCGCGGACGGCCTGCCGGGCCTGAAGGCCAAGTACGCCTGTGAGTTCAAGGAGTTCAAGGTCCTCGACGTCGGCGGCCCGGTGACCGTCGCGGGTCTGAAGGACAACACGGTGCAGGCGGCCGACCTCTTCACGACGGACGCGGCCATCAAGGCCAACGAGTTCGTGGTGCTGGAGGACCCGAAGAACGTCTTCGCCGCGCAGAACGTGCTTCCGCTGATCAACGAGAAGAAGGCGTCGCAGCAGGTCCGCGACACCCTCAACGCCATTTCGAAGAAGCTCGACACGAAGACGCTGCTGGACCTCAACCAGAAGCTGTCGGCGCCGGACAAGCCGGAGCCGGAGAAGGTCGCCAAGGAGTGGCTGGCCTCCGCCGGCATCTGATCGGCCCCTGAGAACCGCCGGCCCGCAGGCCTCACGCCTGCAGGTCGGCGGTTTTCGCTTGTACGCCCATGTAAATGAAGCGGTCCTCGTAGCCCAGCGAGTGGTTCACGCGCAGCATGTGCTCGTTGTCGCTGCTGGTGCGTGTGTTGATCGTTTCGACGCCTTCCAGGTTGTGCAGCATGCGAGCCTTGATGAGCCTGCCGAACCCTCGGCCGCGATGTGCGGGCAGCACGACGGTGTGCAGTTGCTCGGCGACGGTGGGCACGGCCGGGTTCAGCTCGACGACCGTGACACCGGCGGCCTCGCCCTCGTGCAGCAGGAGGACGATCCAGCGGACCGGGACGGTGCAGGCCTCTTCCCGCCGGATGCTCTCGACCGTGTTGCGCGTGAGGTCCAGCGCCGTTTCGCCCTGTGGCGCGTCCCTGATGCCGTTGAGCGCCTCGACGTACGCCTCGACGAACTCCTCCGGTGCCGCGCCCTTCCACGTGACGAGCTCGTACTCGGCCGGGAGTTCGCCGACCTCGGGCGGGTCTCCGAGGGTGAGCCGTTGCCTCGTCATGGTGGAGACGACGCGGAACCCGCGAGCGGCGGCGAATCGTTCGCCCGGGCTGCCCCCGAACACGCTCCACGCTTCGACGACGGTGCGGCCGTTCATCAGCGACACCATGGCCCGAAGCAACGCCGTGCCGATGCCGCGACGACGGTGGTCCAGCAGCACCACCACGTTGGCCGTGGCAAGGTGCGCGTTCGCCTCGACCTCGGAGATCCGCACCTCGCCGTAGCCGATGATCTTCCCGGCTTCTCGTGCGACGACGAAGCGCGGCGGCTCGAAACCGATGTCGTCGCGGAGTTCCCACATGGCGACGCAGGCCTCGAACGGCGGTGGCTCCTTGCCGGGTGACTCCTCGACCACCCAGGCGGACACCGCCTCGTACATTGCGCGCCGGTCCTCTGCGGAAGCGGAGACGAAGTCGAACTCCTCCGTCGCCCCGCGATACTGCTCGTCTTTTGCCCCCATACCTTCGATCTAAGCAAGGTTGTGCTGATCTGCCCAGGCCGTGACGCTGGCCGCAATCTCCTTCGGCCGGTCCTCCTGCGCGTGGTGCCCGGCCTCGCCCAGCGCGACGACGTCCAGCGCGGCCACGTTCTCCTTGCACCACGCGACGAGCGCCGGTCCGATGGCCAGCGTCGGAGAGTTCTCGAAGGTCATCAACAGCTTCGGCACGGGTGACGTGCCCAGCCATTCGCCGTAGGCCTTCATGCGGGGGATGAGCGCCGGCGGGTCGCCGTCGACCGGGAGTTGGCGCACCCACGCGAGCAACGGGCGGCGGCTCTCCCGGTCGGGGAACGGCGCCAGGTACACGGCCAGGTCCTCGTCCGAGACGGGGGTGCGGACGCCGCCGGTGAACGCCTGGCGCACGAGGGTGTCCTGGTCCAGCACCAGTTCCTCGGCGACGCCGGGGGTGCGGAACCTGCGCGTCCGTTCCCGCGCGGCAGGCGGGAGGTCGGCGCTGTTCATGGGCTTCAGCATCGTCTCGAAGAAGGCGACGCCCGCGACGCGGTCCGGATGCCGGGCCGCCCAGTCGAACGCCAGCGAGCCTCCCCAGTCGTGGCCGACCAGCACGACGCGGTCCAGTTCGAGGGCGTCGAACCACGCGTCGAGGTAGCGGGAGTGGTCGTCGAACGAGTAACCGATGTCCGGCTTGCCGGATCTGCCCATGCCGATGAGGTCGGGGGCGAGCCCGCCCAGTTCCGGCAGCACGTTGCGCCAGATGTGCGACGAGGCGGGGTTGCCGTGCAGGAACACGAACGGCGCGGTGCCGTGCTCCTCGTGGTGCATGGTCGAGTCGAGGACGGGGACGACGGGCATCGAGGTGCTCCTCAGTCGAGGGGAACGGCGAGCAGCGCGGTCAGGTCGCGGGACAGCGCGTCGGTCCTGTCTCCCAGCGGAGTCAGCAGGCGGTCCATCAGGGAGCGGACCGTCGTGATGGCGGGCTCGACGACTTCGAGACCGTGCGGGGTCAGGGCCAGCCGCATGGTCCGGGTGTCGACGGCGTCACGGGTGCGCGAGATGAACCCCGAGGCCTCCAGCGAGCGTGCCAGCTTCGAGACGTACAGCGGTTCGAGACCGGTGTGGTCGGCCAGTTCGCGTTGCGACGGCCGATCGAGGGCGACCAGCGACGACAGCACGACGTACTGCGCGTGCGTCAGCCCGAGAGGGTCCAACGCGCGGTCAACGGCCGTCCGCCACTTCATCGCCAGACGCCACACGAGGTGCCCAGGCGTCGGTCCCGCACTGCTCATGGCAGATACGGTACATGGCTACTATGTACATGGCTACTAACTCGAAGCCGCGTGACCGCCGATCCGGACCGTCAGCTCCTCGGCTGCCTTGCGCACCTCTTTGGCCAGGTCAGGCCATGCTTGGCCGCACGGCGTGTCGCACACGTGCCGGAACGTCAGCGTGATCGCCGCGATCGGCCGCTCGCCGTGGTCGAACACCGGCGCCGCCACCGAGGCGAACCCCGCCGTGACGAACCCGTCCTCGACCGACCAGCCCTGACGTCGTTCGAGCGTCAGCAACCGGCGCAGCGCCGGGAGGTTGTGCGGCCCGCGCCCGGTCCGGTCGACGAACGCCGCGACGGACGGCAGTACCGCCCTGACCTGCGCCGGAGGCAGGTGAGCCAGCATCGCGCGGCCCGAGGCCGTCAGGTGGGCGGGCAGCCGGACACCGACGTCGGACACGATCGACTGGGGCTGCCGGGGCTGCTCCCGTACCAGGTACAGGGCCTCCGCTCCGTGCAGAACACCCAGATGCGCGACCTTCTCCATCCGATCGGCGAGCTTGCGCAGCAGCGGGCGAGCCAGGCGCTCCAGCGGGTCGTGGCGCAGGTAGGCCGAGCCGAGTTCGAACGCCGCGACGCCCAGGCCGTAGCGCTTCTCCTCGGGGAAGTGCGTCGCGAAGCCCGCCTCGGTCAGCTCCGAGAGCAGGTGATAGGTCGTTGACCTGGGCAGGTTCAGCTCACGCGCGACCGATGCCGCGGAGACGGGCCCCGGTCTGCCCGCCAGCAGCCGGAGGACCGCTAGCCCTCGCCGAAGCGCGGGAACGTCACTGCTGCTGCCCACATCTGTGATTTTCCCACGTGATGCAGCCCACGCCGTTACTACATCAGGGCAGACTCAACAGAACACGCTCGGGGAGCGTTGCAGGGGAGTGACGGTTTTGAAGGGGGTCGGGATTGACACCGAGTTTCGATGACTTCGTGGCGGAACAGGTAACCCCGTTGCTGCGCTATGCCACCGTGCTCACGTGCGACCCGCACCTGGCCCAGGACGTGGTCCAGGAAGTGCTGCTGCGAGCGCAGCAGAAATGGGAACGCATCGGTTCAGTCGACCTCCCTCACGCCTACGTCAAGCGCATGGTGACCAACGAGTACCTCTCGTGGCGCAGACGCAGGGCCGCGAAGGACGTTGCTCTCTGCAACACGACCCTCGAGTCCGTCACCCCGCCCGTCGGCGACACGACGCACCACTACGACGAGCGGGAAGCCATGTTGCAGCGGATCGCGAAGCTCCCCCGCAAACAGCGGGCCGCCGTCGTGCTCCGCTACTACGAGAACTACGAGGACTCGGAGATCGCACAGATGCTCGGTTGTGCCGAGGGAACAGTGCGCAGCCACATCTCACGTGCGCTGGCCACACTCCGCCTGGACCACACGCCGGAACCCGCTGGTGTCGGGTTGCGGCTCGGGGAGGGCCTGTCGTGAACGACACCGAACAGCTGATCAAGGAGGCACTCGGCCAGCTGGCCGAACGCACTCCGCATCCGGGGCCGACGCTCAACGCGCTGCGGCGCAAGCGCAAGAGGCAGCGGAACAACATCTTCCTGATCGCCACGGCCGGCGTCGCCGCCGTCGCGGTCCTGGTCTTCGGCGGACTCATCGCGAGCGACAGGTACGCGCCGCCGATCCCCAACGACGCCGCCGCCGCGCTCGTGCCGGTCGGCAGCGGGGAGGTCTCGCTCAAGTACGCCCCGCACTGGCTGCCGGAAGGCTTCGGCGAGACCTCCCGCACGACGAACAACGCGGTCACGCGGGTGTGGAGTCTCGCGGACGGCAAGGCGAGCGTCGTCCTCACCGCCCTCGGCGGGATGCCGGAAACCTCCGGCTGGGACGAGGTCACCGTGCGCGGGCTGAAGGCTTGGGCACGGGTCGCGGACGGCGCCGCGTCCGTCGTCTGGAAGGCGCAGGACGCCCTGGACGTGTCGGTCCGCGGTGTCGACGACGTGCGGACCGTCGCCCTGCGCGTGGCCGAATCGGTGCGTGCCGACGCCAAGGCGACGCACCGGGCGCCGTTCAAGGTCGAGGGCAAGTACGCCGACCAGATGTCGGGCGCCGCGGCGGACCGGTGGGACGCGTCGTTGAACGTGGGCTCGGCCACCGTGCACGTGGCGACGCAGAAGCCGGAACTGGCCGCGGCCGAACCGGTGTCCGTGCGCGGCAGGGAGGGTCTGCGCTCGGGCGCCACCGTGGCGGTCTCCGACGGCGGCCGGTGGATCTGGGCGACCTCGAGCGCCTACTCCGACCGGCTGGTCGAACTGGTGAACGAGGTCGAGCTCGTGAGCTCGGCCGACGCGGACTGGATCGGCAAGGGCATCTAGCCCTCGTCTGGCATCCCAGACACCATCGGGCGCTCCGGGGTCGCTGAGTCGGCCCCGGAGCGCTGTGATGTCTGCATGCGACAACCGGTGGAGCTGGGTCCGAAGCCTCTGACCCTCGAGGACGTTCATGCCGTCGCCCGCGACGGCGCCCCGGTGGAGATCACCGCGGCGGCCCGTGAGGCGGTCACCGCCGCCCGCGCCCACATCGAACAGCTCGCCACGGCCGAACGCCCCACCTACGGCGTCTCGACCGGGTTCGGCGCGCTCGCCGTCCGGCACATCCCGCCGGACCGCCGCGCCCAGCTGCAGCGGTCGCTGATCCGCTCGCACGCCGCCGGGTCCGGTCCCGAGGTCGAACGCGAGGTCGTGCGGGCGCTGATGCTGCTGCGCCTGCGCACGCTCTCGACCGGCCACACCGGCGTCCGGCTGTCCACTGTGGACGCGATGGCCGGGATGCTGAACGCCGGCATCACGCCGATCGTGCACGAGTACGGCTCGCTGGGCTGCTCCGGCGACCTCGCGCCGCTCTCCGCGAACGCGCTGGCGTTGATGGGCGAGGGCATGGTCCGCAACTCCCGCGACGAGCTGGTGCCCGCCGCCGACGCGCTGGCCGAAGCGGGCATCGAACCGGTGCAGCTGGCCGAGAAGGAAGGCCTCGCGCTGATCAACGGCACCGACGGCATGCTCGGCATGCTGTCGCTGGCGATCGCGGACCTCACCAGGCTGCTGGACATCGCGGACCTCACGGCCGCGATGAGCGTCGAGGCCCTGCTCGGCACCGACCGGGTCTTCGAGCCGGAGCTGCACGCGCTGCGCCCGCACCCCGGCCAGAACCTCAGCGCCGCCCGGATGCTCGCGTTCCTCAAGAACTCCGAGATCGTCGCGTCGCACCGCGGCCCGGACTGCACCCGCGTGCAGGACGCGTACTCGCTGCGCTGCTCCCCGCAGGTGCACGGCGCGGCCCGCGACACCGTGGCGTACGCGGCGACGGTGGCCGACCGCGAGCTGGCGTCCGTGATCGACAACCCGGTGGTGCTGGCCGACGGACGGGTCGAGTCCAACGGCAACTTCCACGGCGCCCCGGTCGCCTACGCGCTCGACTTCCTGGCCATCCCCCTCGCGGACGTGGCCTCGATCGCCGAGCGCCGCACCGACCGCATGCTCGACGTCTCGCGCTCGCACGGCCTGCCGCCGTTCCTCGCGGACGACCCCGGCGTCGACTCCGGCCACATGATCGCCCAGTACACCCAGGCGGCGATCGTGTCCGAGCTCAAGCGCCTCGCGGTGCCGGCGTCCGTCGACTCGATCCCGTCCTCCGCGATGCAGGAGGACCACGTGTCGATGGGCTGGTCTGCTGCTCGCAAGCTGCGCAAGGCCGTGGACGGTCTCACGACCGTGCTGGCCATCGAGCTGCTCACCGCCGCACGGGCGCTCGACCTGCGTGCGCCCCTCAAGCCCGCCCCCGCGACGGCCGCCGCCGTGGCGAAGCTGCGCGAGACGGTCCTGGGGCCCGGCCCCGACCGCCACCTCGCACCCGAGATCGCCGCCGCCGAGGCCCTGATTCGAAGTGGAGACCTGTGATGGTCGTACGCGCTGACCGCGGCACGGAACTGACCGCGAAGAACTGGTCCACCGAGGCCGCCCTGCGGATGTTCCACAACAACCTCGACCCCGACGTCGCCGAGCGTCCCGAGGACCTCGTCGTCTACGGCGGCACAGGCAAGGCCGCGCGCGACTGGCCGTCCTTCGACGCCATCACCCGCGAGCTGAAGAACCTCGAAGCCGACGAGACGTTGCTCGTGCAGTCCGGCCGTCCGGTCGGCGTCATGCGCACGAACGAGTGGGCGCCGCGCGTGCTCATCGCGAACTCGAACCTCGTGCCGGACTGGGCGAACTGGCCCGAGTTCCGCCGCCTGGAGGCCGAGGGCCTCACGATGTACGGGCAGATGACCGCCGGTTCGTGGATCTACATCGGCACCCAGGGCATCCTGCAGGGCACCTTCGAGACGTTCGCCGCCGTCGCCACCAAGCGCTTCAACGGGACTCTCAAGGGCACCCTGACGGTCACCGCGGGCCTCGGCGGCATGGGTGGCGCGCAGCCGCTCGCCGTCACGATGAACGACGGTGTCGCGCTGTGCATCGAGGTCGACCCACACCGCGCCCAGCGTCGTCTGGAGACCCGCTACCTGGACGAGCTGGCCGAGGACCTCGACAGCGCCATCGAGCGCGTGCTGGCCGCCAAGGCCGCCGGTGAGGCCGTGTCCGTCGGTGTCGTGGGCAACGCGGCGGAGATCCTGCCCGAGTTGCTGCGCCGCGAGGTCGCCGTCGACATCGTCACGGACCAGACGTCGGCGCACGACCCGTTGGCGTACCTGCCAGTCGGTGTCTCGCTGGACGAGTGGCAGGACTACGCCGCCGCGAAGCCGGACGAGTTCACCGACCGCGCCCGCAAGTCGATGGCCGACCACGTCGAGGCGATGGTCGGGTTCATGGACCGCGGCGCCGAGGTGTTCGACTACGGCAACTCGATCCGCGGTGAGGCGCAGCTCGGCGGTTACGACCGCGCGTTCGCGTTCCCCGGTTTTGTGCCCGCCTACATCCGCCCGTTGTTCTGCGAGGGCAAGGGCCCGTTCCGCTGGGCCGCGCTCTCGGGTGACCCGGAGGACATCGCCAAGACCGACAAGGCGATCCTCGAGCTGTTCCCGGAGAACGAGCAGCTGCACCGCTGGATCAAGATGGCCGGTGAGCGCGTCGAGTTCCAGGGCCTGCCCGCCCGCATCTGCTGGCTCGGCTACGGCGAACGGCACCTCGCGGGCCTGAAGTTCAACGAGATGGTCGCGTCCGGCGAGCTGTCCGCGCCGATCGTCATCGGCCGCGACCACCTCGACTGCGGCTCAGTGGCCTCCCCGTACCGCGAGACCGAGGCGATGGCCGACGGTTCCGACGCGATCGCGGACTGGCCGCTGCTCAACGCCCTGGTCAACACGGCCTCGGGTGCGACCTGGGTGTCGATCCACCACGGTGGTGGCGTGGGCATCGGGCGCTCGATCCACGCCGGTCAGGTGACGGTCGCGGACGGCACCGAGCTCGCGGCGCAGAAGATCGAGCGCGTGCTGACCAACGACCCCGGCATGGGCGTCATCCGGCACGTGGACGCCGGGTACGACGAGGCCAGGTCGGTCGCGGCCGACAAGGGTGTGCGCATTCCGATGGAGGGCTGATGCTCGACCAGATCGCGGACGTCGGCAAGGACCCGAAGCGCGGCGGTTACTCGCGCCACGGTTACAACAAGCCCGAACTCGAACTGCGGCACTGGTTCGTGGAACAGGCGGTCCGGCGCGGTCTCAACGTGGAGACCGACCAGAACGGCAACCTCTGGGCGTGGTGGGGCGAGCGCGGCGACAACGCGCTCATCACCGGCAGCCACCTGGACTCGGTTCCCGGTGGTGGCGCCTTCGACGGGCCGCTCGGGGTGACGTCGGCGCTGGAAGCCGTGGATCTCTTGCAGGCCAAGGGTTTTACGCCTGCTCGGCCGTTCGCGATCACGGTTTTCGCCGAGGAGGAAGGCGGACGGTTCGGTGTCGCGTGCCTCGGTTCGCGGTTGCTGACCGGCGCCATCTCGCCGGAGAAGGCGTTGGCGCTCAAGGACCCGGACGGCATCACGCTCGCCGAGGCGATGAAGGCGGCCGGCTACAACCCCGATCTGGCCGGCCGCGACGAACGGGCGTTGAAGCGCATCGGCCAGTTCGTAGAGCTGCACGTCGAACAGGGCCGGGGCCTCACCGTTCCGGTCGGCGTCGCTTCCAGCATCCTCGCGCACGGCCGGTGGCGCTTCACCTTCTCCGGCGAGGGAAACCACGCCGGGGCGACGTTGATCGAAGACCGTCGTGACCCGATGCTCCCGGCGTCCCAGCTCGTCCTCGCCGCCAGGAAGGCGGCCAGGGGTGGCGGACGTGCCACCGTGGGAAGGCTCGTCCCCAACCCCGGTGGCACCAACGTCATCGCGTCCACCGTGGACGTCTGGCTGGACGCGCGGGACAGCGACGACGCACGCACCCGTGCGATGGTCGCAGAGATCTCCGAGGCGGCTCACCAGGCCGCCAAGGAGGAGGGCTGCGAGCTGCGGATCACCGAGGAGTCGTACGGCGACACGGTGTACTTCGACTCAGGTCTGCGGGACGACATCGCGGGTGCGCTCGGTGGTGTTCCGGCACTGCCGACCGGCGCCGGCCACGACGCGGGCATCCTCGCCGAGCACGTGCCGACCGCGATGTTGTTCGTGCGCAACCCCACCGGCGTGAGTCACGCGCCGGAGGAGTTCGCCGAGCAGGCCGACGTCGACGAGGGCGTCCGGGCGCTGGCCGCGACGATCGAACACCTCGGCTCGTGAACTTCTGGTGCGAGCGAGCCTGGTTGCCCGCCGGGCTCGCCGAGCGCGTCCTGATCAGGGTCGAGAACGGCGTGATCGCCTCCGTGTCCACAGTGGACACGATCCCGCTGGGTGTGCGCCGGTTGCACGGCGTCGTCGTGCCCGGTTTCGCGAACGCCCACTCGCACGCGTTCCACCGGGCGCTGCGGGGCCGGACGCACGACGGCGGTGGCACGTTCTGGACGTGGCGCGAGGGCATGTACGCGCTGGCCTCCCGCCTCACCCCGCAGTCGTACTACCGCCTGGCCCGTGCGGTCTACGGCGAGATGGCGCTCGCCGGGGTCTCGGCCGTGGGCGAGTTCCACTACGTCCACGACAGGTCGAACGAGTTCGGGTACGCACTGCGCGAGGCGGCGTCCGATGCCGGAATCCGGCTGACGTTGCTCGACACCTGCTACCTCGCGGGCGGGATCGACCAGCCCGTCAACGAGGTGCAGCAGCGCTTCTCCGACGGCACGGCCGAGGCGTGGGCGACCCGGGTCGCCGACCTGAAGCCCGACGACGTGATGCGCGTCGGTGCCGCGATCCACTCGGTCCGCGCGGTACCGCGAGCCGAGCTTTCCACGGTGGCACAAGCGTTTCCGGACGCTCCACTGCACGTGCACCTCTCCGAACAGCCCGCCGAGAACGAGGCCTGCCTCGCCGCGTACGGGATGACGCCGACCGGCCTGCTGCACGAGGCCGGCGCGCTGTCACCCAGAACGACGGCCGTGCACGCCACGCACCTCACGCCGGAGGACATCGCACTGCTGGGCTCGTCCGGCACCGGTGCGTGCTTCTGCCCGACGACCGAGGCGGACCTGGCCGACGGCATCGGCCCGGCGCGCGAACTGGCCGACGCGGGCAGCCCGATCTCGCTGGGCAGCGACCAGCACGCGGTGATCGACCCGCTGCTGGAAACCCGCGCGCTGGAACACGACGAACGCCTCCGCACCGGTCAGCGCGGCCGGTTCTCGCCGGCCGAACTGCTCGAAGCGGCGACCCGTCACTCGGCGATCGGCTGGGACGGCGGACGCATCGAGGTGGGAGCACCCTGTGACCTGGTGGCGATCAGCTGCTCGACACCGCGCACCGCGGGATCGTTGCCGCAGCAGGTCCTCCTGTCCGCGACGGCGTCCGATGTGGACACCGTGGTGGTCGGTGGCCGGGTGGTGACGAGTGGTGGTGTGCACGAGAAGCTGGGAGACGTCGGCAGGCTGCTGGCGGACGCGATCGAGGAGCTGTGGGCATGAGCGTGCTGATCACCGGCATCGGTGAGCTGACGACCAACAGCGAGTCCGCCGGTGACGCGCTGGTGATCGACGGCGCGGAGATCGCCTGGGTGGGCACCGCGTCGAACGCCCCGGCGGCCGACGAGCGCGTCGACGTCGAGGGCCGCGCGGTGCTGCCCGGCTGGGTCGACAGCCACACCCACCTGGTGTTCGCGGGCGACCGCACCGCCGAGTTCGGCGCGCGCATGGCCGGCAAGCCCTACACCGCGGGCGGCATCGCCGTGACGGTGAACGCGACCCGTGCCGCGACCGACGAGGAACTGGCCGCGGTCCTGCGCAGGCACATCGCCGAAGCCCTCAGGCAGGGCACGACGTTCATCGAGACCAAGACCGGTTACGGCCTGAACGTGGCCGACGAGGTGCGGTCCGCGCGCATCGCCGCCGAGCAGGCCGACGAGGTCACGTTCCTCGGCGCCCACCTCGTGCCGCCGGGCGAGGACGCCGACACCTACGTCGACCTGGTCCGAGGCGCGATGCTCGACGCCGTCGCACCGCTCGTGCGCTGGGCGGACGCGTTCTGCGAGAAGGGCGCCTTCGACTACGACCAGTCGAAGGCCGTGCTGGAGGCGGCCCGGGCGAAGGGCCTGGGCCTGCGCGTGCACGGCAACCAGCTCGGTGAGGGCCCCGGAGTGCGGCTGGCCGTCGAACTCGGCGCCGCGTCGGTGGACCATTGCACGTACCTGTCGGCAGCCGACGTCGATGCGCTGGCGTCGTCGGACACGGTCGCCACGCTGCTTCCGGCGTGCGACCTCTCGACCCGCCAGTCGCTGCCGCCCGCCCGCGCCCTGCTCGACGCCGGTGCGACGGTGGCGCTCGCCAGCAACTGCAATCCCGGTTCGTCGTACACCTCGTCGATGGCGTTCTGCGTGACGACAGCGGTCCTGCAGATGCGGATGAGCGTCGAGGAAGCGGTCTGGGCGGCGACGGCGGGCGGCGCGCAGGCGTTGCGGCGCACCGACGTGGGTGTCATCAGGCCTGGTGCGAGGGCTGATCTCCACGTTCTGGACGCACCCTCGATCACGCATCTGGCGTACCGGCCGGGAGTCCCGTTGACGCACTCCGTGTGGCGTCGGGGGGAACGCGCCAATTGAGACTGGCGTCTCATTACCCTCCGTGTGGGCCTATTGGCGGAAGGTGCGGGGCCGTACGGTGTCCCCGTGGTGGATTTCGCGGAGGCCCTGACGAAAGCCGTCGACAACAGCGGCCTCAGTCTCGAACGCATCCAGCACCACCTGGCCGCTCGGGGCATGCAGGTCAGCATCTCGACGCTCAGCTACTGGCGCCGCGGCCGCAGCCGTCCGGAACGCCCGGAGTCGCTGAAGGTCGTCGCCGCCCTCGAGGAACTGCTCGACCTCGGTGAGGGCTTCCTGACCGACCGGCTGGGCGACAAGCGGCCACGGGGCCGCTGGGTGGACCAATCACTGTCCCTGGAGGACATGTGGGACTCGCGTGCCACCGACCTGGGCGACGTCATGTCGCGGATCGACCGGCTGCAGCCCACGGCGTCGACGTACCTGAGCGTGCAGGACCGGCAGGTGGTCGGGCCGGATCGTCGTGAGGTCTCGAACCGCTGCACGGGCGTGATCCAGGCGTTGGAGGACGGCGTCGACCGGTTCCTCGCGATCCAGCTCGCCGATGCCACGGACCTCGGCGTGCCGTCGATCGAGGCGGGGCCACCGTGCCGGCTGGGACGAGTGCGCAGTGAGGACTCGACGGGGTTCCTCGTCGCGGAGATCCTCTTCGACCGGATGCTCAGAGCGGGCGAGACGGCCCTGGTCGACTACGTGGTCCGGATGAGACCGGGGGCCGACAGCGAGGTGTGCGACCGGCGGTTCCTGCGCCCGGTGAACGACTACACGCTGCAGATCGACTTCCACCCGGACGCGGTGCCCGCACGTTGTTTCCAGTTCGCCCGGCCGTCGTTGCACGAGCCGGAGACCGCTCTGAACGACCTGTGGATCGGGACGACGGCGTCGACGCACATCCACGTGCGGAACTCGAAGCCCGGAATCTATGGAGTGCGGTGGGAGTGGGAGTAGCCGCTACTCCCACTCCCACCGCAAGCGCCCCCCAGTTGTGATGATGCTTCGGCCGAGCCGCATTCGGCCGTGGGCATCGAGGGCGCCCAGGATGGCCGTCGCCGCTGCAGGGAGGCGGCGACGGCAAGTCCCTAGACCTTCAGCAAGAGGTTCGGGGAACCCGTCTTGATGTCGGTCAGCTTGTTCGGCGTGGCGGCACCGACCAGGGCGTTGCGCACCTGGGCGGGCGTCGCGGACGGGTTCGCGCTCAGGTGGAGCGCGGCCGCTCCGGCTACGTGCGGGGAGGCCATCGACGTGCCGCCCATGGACCGCGTGCCGGTGTCGTTGCTGTGCGAGGCGCTCGTGATGTCGCTGCCCGGTGCCCAGATGTCCAGGCACTTGCCGTGGTTCGACGAGCCGGCGGAGTAGATCGACCGCTTGTCGGTGCGGTCCGAGGCGCCGACGGTGATCGCCTCCGGCGTGCGGGCCGGGGTGAAGTTGCAGGCGTCCTGGCCGCTGTTGCCGCCCGCCAGCACGTAGGTGAAGCCCGCGCTGATCGAGCGCCTGACCGCGTTCTCCAACGAGCTGTTCGTGCCGCTGCCACCGAGGCTCATGTTGACGACGGCGGGCTTCTTGCCGTTGGCAGTCACCCAGTCGATGCCGCGGATGATGCCGTCCCACGCGCCGCTGCCGTTGCAGTCGAGGACGCGGACGCCGACGAGCTTGGCCTTCTTCGCGACACCGTAGGTCTTGCCGCCGACCGTGCCGGCGACGTGCGTGCCGTGGCCCTGGCAGTCCTGTGCGACGGCGTCGTTGTCGATGAAGTCGTAACCGTCACTCGCCCGGCCCTCGAATTCGGAATGCGTTTTCCTGATTCCGGTGTCGAGAACGTACGCCGTCACGTTCGACGCGGTGTTCGGGTACGTGTAGGACTTGCTCAGCGGCAGGTTCGCCTGGTCGATCCGGTCGAGACCCCACGTCGGGTTCGACTGAGTGGCCTGGATCGTGGCGAACGTGTTGCGCTCGACGAATTGCACGTCCGGGTCGGCCGCGAGGCGCCGCGCCTGACGTTCGGACATTCCGGTGACCGAGAACCCGTTCAGCGCGGCGCTGTAGGTGTGCTTGACGTTGCCCTGGTAGCGGGACGCCAACGCGCTGGCAGGGGTGCGCGCTCCGTCCTTCAGCACCACGATGTAGCTGCCCTCGACCGCCTGTGCGCCCGCACCGGGGAGCACTGCCTGTTCGGCGATCGCGGTGGGCGTCCACATCGCCGTGGAGGCGATGCCCAATGCCGCGGCGATGGCGACATGACGCCGAAGTGCCATGAGTTCCTCCTGGCAGGGAATGAACTGGGGAACACGAAGAAACTAACTCGACATGTGCTTCGGATAACAGGTTCGAAACTTCAGTTCTCAATACTGTCAAAACTGTGTCGATACCGTTTTCAGCCACTCGCCGTGGCTGGGCGAGCCGGATTCGATCACGGGCCGTAGCATTCGGTCGTGCAGGAATTCGCCGGGGCGTTGACGAAGGCCGTGGAGGCCAGCGGACTCAGCCTGGAGCGGATCCAGCACCACCTCGAACTGCGCGGCCTGCAGGTGAGCCTGTCGACGCTCTCGTACTGGCGGCGTGGGCGCAGCCGTCCCGAACGGCCGGAGTCGTTGCAGGCCGTCGCTGCTCTCGAAGAGATCCTGCGGGTGGAGCCGGGGGCGTTGACCGGCAGCCTCGGCGACAAGAGGCCGCGCGGGCGGTGGGTCGAGCGGGCCGCCGCGCTGGAGGGGATCTGGCAGGAGGCCGCGATCGACCTCGGCCGCGCCATCGCCCGCGTCGACAAGCTGCTGCCGTACCCCGCGAAGTACCTGTCCGTCCGGGACCTGACGGTGATCGGCCCGGACCGGCGCGAGGTCGAGATGCGGACCAGTTCGGTGATCGAGGCTTTTGAGGACGGCGTGGACCGGATCCTGGTCGCGAAGTACGCGGACGAGGACGACCGCTCGCCCGGCGGGATCTTCGCCGAGAGGTCGTGCCGGGTCGGCCGGGTGCGCAGGGACGACGAGCACAAGCTGTACGTCGCGGAGATCATCCTCGACCGGGTGCTGCGGGCGGGGGACACCGCGCTCGTCGACCTGCGCTACACCTCCGACCCCGGCGCGGACAGCGTCTCCGCGGACCGCCGGTTCGTCCGGCCGCTCCGTGACTACGTGCTGGAGGTCGAGTTCCACCCGGACGCGGTTCCGGTGCGGTGTCACAGCTTCAGCCGTCCCGAACCGGGCGCGCCGGACGCCGACACCCGTGAGCTGTGGATCGGCACGACCGCCTCCGCTCACCTCGTCGTGCACGAGGCCCAGCCCGGCTGGGTCTACGGCATCAAGTGGGAGTGGGAGTAGCGGCCCTCGCTCGCCACTCCCACGACTGTGCGCCGGTTCTAGTTCCCGGCGCGCAGCAGCCTGTCGGGCGATCCGTCGCGGATGTCGCGCAGGTTCGGGGTGCTCGCGCCGTTCACGAGGGCGTCGCGCACCTGCTGGTGCGTTGCGTTCGGGTTCGCGCTCAGGAGCAGCGCCGCGGCGCCGGCGACGTGCGGGGCCGCCATCGACGTGCCGCCCCGGACCTCGGTGGCGAAGTCGCCGTTGCGCGACGCGGCCCGGATCTCCCCGCCGGGCGCCCAGATGTCGACGCACGGACCGAAGTTCGACGACTCGCGCCAGTTGAACACCGCGCGGTTGTCGTTGCGGTCGGTCGCGGCCACGGTGATCGCCTCCGGCAGCTTCGCCGGGGTGAAGCCGCACGCGTCCTGACCGGAGTTGCCCGCGGCCAGCACGTAGGTGAAGCCGGCCGCGATCGAACGGCGGATCGCCCGGTCCTGGGCGGGGTTGTCGCCCTGGGCACCGAGGCTCATGTTGACCACGGCCGGGCGCACGCCGTTCGCGGTGACCCAGTCGATGCCGTCGAGCACGCTGTCGCCCTCCGCGAAGCCGTTGCAGCCGAGCACCTTGACCCCGACGACCTGCGCCCGCTTGGCCACGCCGAACGTCCGGCCCGCGATCGTGCTCGCGACGTGCGTGCCGTGCCCGTTGCAGTCGTCCGCGATCGGGTCGTCGTCGATGAAGTCGTAGCCGTTCGACGCGCGTCCCTCGAATTCGGAGTGGGTGGTCCGAATTCCGGTGTCGATGACGTAGGCGCGCACGTTCTCGGCCGCGGCAGCCGGATAGGTGTAACTGTTGTCGAGCGGGAGAGCGCGCTGATCGATGCGGTCCAGCCCCCAGACCGGGCCGCGTTGCGTGTCCTGCACGGACATCCGGAGGTTGCGCTGCACGAAGTCGACGCTCGGGTCGGCCGCAAGGCGCCTGGCCTGCTTCTCGGACATCTCCCGGACAGAGAAACCGCTGATCGTGGCCTTGTAGGTCCGCTTGAGCGTGCCCTTGTACTTGCGCAGCAACGTCGGCGGGGAAACGTCGGCACCGTCCTTCAGGACGACGATGTAGCTGTTCGCCACGGCGTCGCCAGTGCCGACGACATCCTTTTCCGCACTGGCGGCAGGGGTGGGAAGAACGGTGACGAACAATGCCGCCGCAATGCAGATCTTGATTCTCATCGGTTCCTCCAGGCAGGGGCGAACGCGATGAAAAGTAACTTCACGAGTGGGTGAAATGACAGGGGAGAAAATTTGGTCCCCAATACTGTCAACTCTGTGGCGAGCTGGAGCAACTCCACGTGGCACAATGCCGCGCCGCGAGGCAGGGTGGAAGCCATGGAGTACACCCAGCTCGGTCGCAGCGGCCTGTCCGTCTCCCGCCTGTGCCTCGGCACGATGAACTTCGGTCCCGAGACGTCCGAGGCCGACAGCCACGCGATCATGGACCGCGCCCACGAACACGGACTGAACTTCTTCGACACGGCCAACGTCTACGGCTGGAAGAAGGGCGAGGGCGTCACCGAGAACATCATCGGCAACTGGTTCGCCCAGGGCGGCACCCGCCGCGAGCGGACCGTCGTCGCCACCAAGCTCTACGGCAGCATGGGTGACTGGCCGAACGAGACCAAGCTGTCAGCGCTGAACATCCGCCGCGCCGCGGACGCGTCCCTTCGCCGCCTGCAGACCGACTACATCGACCTCTACCAGATGCACCACGTCGACCGGGACACGCCGTGGGACGAGATCTGGGAGGCCTTCTCCGTACTGAGGCAGCAGGGCAAGGTCATCTACTTCGGCTCGTCCAACTTCGCGGGCTGGCACATCGCCCAGGCCGCCGAGGCCGCGCGCACCCGAGGGTTCCTCGGCCTGGTGTCCGAGCAGTCGATCTACAACCTGATGACCCGCTGGGCCGAACTGGAGGTGCTGCCGGCCGCTCGTCACTACGGCCTCGGCGTGATCCCGTGGTCGCCGCTGCACGGCGGGTTGCTCGGTGGCGTGCTGCGCAAGCAGCGTGAAGGTGGGGTCTCCCGGTCCGCTTCAGGGCGTTCCGCAGACGCGTTGGAGAAGAGCCGCGACCAGATCGAGGCCTACGAGAAGCTGTGCGCCGAGATCGGCGAGGACCCGGCCAACGTCGGGCTGGCCTGGTTGCTGCACCAGGACGGGGTCACGGCGCCGATCATCGGGCCGCGCACCATCGAGCAGCTGGACAACTCGTTGCGTGCCGCGGAGTTGAAGCTCGACGCCGAGGTGCTGGCGAAGCTGGACGAGCTGTTCCCGGCGCCGGGGCCGAACGGGTCGAAGCCGGCGCCGGAGGCCTACGCCTGGTAGCTCAGTCCTCGAAGTCGTCGTCGTCGCGCGCCAGGAACGTGGCGAAGCGCTCGATGGGCGTCTCGAAGTCGGGGTTGGCGTCGACGAACTCCCGCAGCTTGTCGGCGAGCCACGCGAACGTGACCTCCTCCTCGCCGCGGCGCTTCTCGAGCTCCTCGATGCCGCGATCGGTGTGGTACATGGCGAAACTCCTGTGAGGGCTTAAAAACGAGCCGCCGGACCCTGGTGGATCCGGCGGCTCGTTTCGTTCAGTACCGGCTTACTCGAACGCGCGGGTGATGATCTCGCGCTGCTCGACCTCGTGCACCTTGCTCGAACCGGCCGACGGGGCGGCCATCGGGCGGCGCGACACGCGGCGGACGGTGCCCAGGTGCTCGGGGAGGAGCTCCGGCAGGGCCAGGCCGTAGAACGGCCACGCGCCCTGGTTCGCCGGCTCTTCCTGCACCCAGCGGACGTCCTTCGCGTTCGGGTAGCGCTCCAGGGTCTCGGTCAGCTTGCGGGCCGGGACCGGGTAGAGCTGCTCGACGCGCACGATCGCCACGTCGCCGCCGCCGCGCTTCTCGCGCTCGGCGTGCAGCTCGTAGGAGATCTTGCCGCTGCACAGCAGGACCTTCGTGACCGCGTTCGGGTCCTTGATCGTCGGGTCGTCCATGACCGAGTGGAAGCGGTCGTTGATGAACTCGTCGGTCCCGGACACCGCGGCCTTGAGGCGCAGCATGGACTTCGGCGTGAACACGATCAGCGGCCGGTCGACGCCGTCGAGGGCGTGGCGACGCAGCAGGTGGAAGTAGTTCGCCGGAGTCGACGGCACCGCGACGGTCATCGAGCCCTCGGCGCACAGCTGCAGCCAGCGCTCGATGCGGCCCGACGTGTGGTCGGGGCCCTGACCCTCGTGGCCGTGCGGCAGCAGGATCACGACGTCGGAACGCTGACCCCACTTGGCCTCACCGGACGAGATGAACTCGTCGATGATCGGCTGGGCGCCGTTGACGAAGTCGCCGAACTGCGCCTCCCACAGGACCAGTGCCTGCGGGTTCGCCACCGAGTAGCCGTACTCGAAGCCCACGGCCGCGAACTCCGACAGCACCGAGTCGTAGACCATGAACTTGCCCTGGTCGTCGGACAGGTGCTGCAGCGGCGTGTGCTCCGCGCCGGTCTTGCGGTCGATCAGGGTCGCGTGGCGCTGCACGAACGTGCCGCGGCGCGAGTCCTGGCCGGCCAGGCGGATGTTGCGGCCCTCGATCGCGAGCGAGCCGAACGCGAGGAGCTCGGCGAACGCCCAGTCGATGCCACCCTCGCGCGCCATCTTGGCGCGGCGGTCGAGCACCGGCTTGACGCGCGCGTGCGGCGTGAAGCCCTCCGGCAGGTTCACGTGGGCGTCCGCGATGTGCTCGAGCGTCTCGCGGCTGATGCCCGTGGGCAGCTTCGCCGGGATCTGCTGCTCGGCCTCCACGGACGGGCTGACCGTCACGGGGTGCTTCTCGAGCTCGCGGACCTCGTTGAAGACGTGCTCCAGCTGGCTGGAGAAGTCCTGCAGCGCCTTCTCGGCCTCTTCGACCGTGATGTCGCCACGACCGATCAGGGACTCGGTGTAGGTCTTGCGCACCGAGCGCTTCTGGTCGATCACGTCATACATCGCCGGCTGCGTCATCGAGGGGTCGTCGCCCTCGTTGTGGCCGCGGCGGCGGTAGCAGACCATGTCGATCACGACGTCCTTGGCGAACGCCTGGCGGTACTCGACGGCCAGCTTCGCGACCCAGTAGCAGGCCTCGGGGTCGTCGCCGTTCACGTGGAAGACCGGCGAGCCGATCATCTTCGCGACGTCGGTCGAGTACTTCGAGGACCGCGAGTTCTCCGGCGCGGTGGTGAAGCCGACCTGGTTGTTCACGACGATGTGGACCGTGCCACCGGTGCGGTAACCGCGGACCAGCGCCAGGTTCAGCGTCTCGGCCACGACACCCTGACCGGCGAACGCCGCGTCACCGTGCATGGCGACCGGCAGCACCGGGAAGAAGTCGCCGCCCTTGTCGAGCAGGTCCTGCTTGGCGCGCACGATGCCCTCGAGCACCGGGTCGACCGCTTCGAGGTGCGACGGGTTCGCCGTCAGCGACACCTTGGTCTCGCCGTCGCCGAACATGCGGAAGTACTTGCCCTCGGCACCGAGGTGGTACTTCACGTCGCCGGAGCCGTGCGCCTGACCGGGGTCGAGGTTGCCCTCGAACTCGCGGAAGATCTGCGAGATCGGCTTGCCGACGATGTTCGCGAGGACGTTGAGGCGGCCGCGGTGCGGCATGCCGATGACGACCTCGTCGAGCTCGTGCTCGGCGGCCTTGTCGAGCACCGCGTCGAGCAGCGGGATGACGGTCTCGCCACCCTCGAGCGAGAAGCGCTTCTGGCCGACGTACTTCGTCTGCAGGAACGTCTCGAACGCCTCGGCGGCGTTCAGCTTGCTGAGGATGTACTTCTGCACGGTGGCCGGCGGCTTCTCGTGCGGGACCTCGACGCGCTCCTGGATCCAGCGGCGCTCTTCGGGCTCGAGGATGTGCATGTACTCGACGCCGACGGTGCGGCAGTACGAGTTGCGCAGCACGCCCAGGATGTCGCGGAGCTTCATCCGCTCCTTGCCGGCGAAGCCGCCGACCGGGAACTCGCGGTCCAGGTCCCACAGCGTCAGGCCGTGGCTGAGCACGTCCAGGTCGGCGTGGGAGCGCTGGCGGTAGTTCAGCGGGTCCGTGTCGGCCATCAGATGACCGCGCGTGCGGAACGCGTCGATCAGCTCGATGACGCGGGCGGTCTTGTCGACGGCGCCCTCGGGGATGTCGGCGACCCAGCGGATCGGCTCGTAGGGCAGCCGCAGCGACGCGAAGATGTCGTCGTAGAAGCCGTCCTCGCCCAGCAGCAGCTGGTGCACGCGCTTGAGGAACTCGCCCGACTCCGCGCCCTGGATGATGCGGTGGTCGTACGTGGAGGTCAGCGTGATGATCTTGCTGACGCCCATGTCCGTGAGCGCCTGCTCACTGGTGCCCTGGAAGTGCGCGGGGTACTCCATCGCGCCGACGCCGATGATCGCGCCCTGACCGGCCTGCAGACGCGGCACCGAGTGGTTCGTGCCGATCGTGCCGGGGTTGGTCAGCGAGATCGTGGTGCCGGAGAAGTCGTCCGCCGTCAGCGAACCGCCGCGGGCCTTGCGGATCAGGTCCTCGTAGGCCTGCCAGAACTGCGTGAACGTCATGTTCTCGCAGCCCTTGACCGACGCGACGACCAGCGTGCGGCTGCCGTCCTTGCCGGGCAGGTCGATCGCCAGACCGAAGTTGACGTGCTCCGGCGTGACGACGAACGGCTTGCCGTCGACCTCGGCGTAGTGGCGGTTCATGTTCGGGAACGCCTGCAGCGCCCGGACGACCGCGTAGCCGATCACGTGCGTGAAGGAGACCTTCCCGCCACGCGTCCGCTTCAGGTGGTTGTTGATGACGATGCGGTTGTCGGCCAGCAGCTTCGCGGGCACGGCACGCACGCTGGTCGCGGTCGGAACGGTGAGCGACAGCTCCATGTTCTTCGCGATCGCGGCGGAGGCACCGCGCAACTGCTTCTGCTCGGGCTGCGCGCTCGGCTTGACCGGGGCGGCCTTCGCGGCCTGCTGCGGCGCGGGCTTGCCGGTCTGCGGCAGCGTGGCCGCGGGCTTCGGCTGCGCGGCGGCAGGCTTGGGTGCGGCGGGCGCGGGCTTGCCGTTGTCGGCGGCCGGCGGCGTCACGGTCGCGGTCGTGGTGCTCGTGGAGCCACCCGCGCTGGCCGTGGCGGCGCTACCGTTGCCGCCCGCACGCTTGTAGTCGGCAAAGAAGTCGTGCCATGCCGGGTCTACCGATGACGGGTCCGCGAGGAACTGCTCGTACATCTCCTCGACGAGCCATTCGTTCGGCCCGAACTGTGACGCAGGACTGCTGCTGGACACGGCTGTCGCTCGCCTCTATCCATCTCGCTCTTGGTGTTGACTCATGCGGTAGCCAGGTTAGTCCCCCTGGCCCGGGCCTTCACACACTGGAGGCACAAGGCAAGGAGTGCTCGGTCACAGGATCGATCAGGACAGGGCCCGCCGTCACCCGCAGTTGAGCAATTCTTGATGTGCGTCTCACTACGTCGCCTCCCTTTCGGGTAATGCTCACTGAGCTGTTGGACGGGCATACGCACCGAGTGCAGTGATCAGTTCACGATAGGTACATCGCGGTCGCCCTGCGGATTGATCTTGTTCAGCCCAGTGAACGCTCGATCGAGGCCGCCATCGCCGTGGTGAACCTCGTCCTGGCGTCGTCGGTCGTCCGGTCCAGGGACAGGTACGGGTTCAGGTCCTCCAGCTCGACCAGCAGCAGGTCACCCTGCGTGGTGCGGCACGCGTCGACGCGCTGGACGCCGTGGTCCAGGCTGTTCCAGTCGACGAACCGCTGCGCGAAATCCAGGTCCTCACCGGTGGGCTCGTATCGGCTCAGCTCCCAGCGCTGGGCCGGATCCGGAGCGTTCAGGGCGTAGTGGAAGTCGTGGTCCACGAAGTAGAACGACACCTCGTACCGGAAATCGATCTTGGGCTGGACCAGGACTTCTTCGTTCGAGTCGGCTTTCGCCGCCAGATTCGCGCGGAGGTCTCGTTCGGCGACGAACTCCAGGCCGTGCGAGTCGGCTCCGGCTTTGGGCTTCACGACGTACTCGGCGGCCTGGGGGAGGCGGTCGAGGTGGGCCGCGGTGTCGACCGTGGGGATGACCGGGTAGCCCTCGTCGGTCAGGTCGATCATGTACTGCTTGCCGGCCATGTCGCCCTTGCCCGTGAGCGGGTTGTAGACGCGCTGGTTCGTGGCCTTCGCTTGGGTGCGGAAGGCTTGGTACGCCTGTTCGTAGTCCTTGGTCGGGCCGCTGTTTCTGATCACCACCGTGTCGTGGTTGTGCATGAGGGCGGTGGCGTCTTCTGGGTGGCAGATGGCTATGTCGAAGTGGGTTCTCAGATGTGAGGTCAGGTTGATGTCCTCGTCGCAGTAGCGGCGGCCTTGGGCTGGGTAGGCCAGGTTGGAGACGTAGAGGACTGAGGGGCGCATGGGGGCTCCTGGGGCTGGGGCTGGGGTGATCTGGGGGCTGGAGGGGTTTCTACGGGATTGGGTGGGGTGGGGCGCGGGATCGTGGTGGGGGCCACGGTGGCCGCGGGCGCTTGGCGGGGGTGTGGGTGGTGGGCGCATGGCTGACGGGCGCATGGCTGACGTGGCGGTGCCGAGAGTGGCGCGAGGTGCTGGTGGCGTTGAGGGACGACGTGATGCCGGGTCTGCTGCGCTGTGGCGGTGCTGTGCTGCGGCGGCGCTGTGCGGGTCGGCTTGCGTTGGACTGTCGCGTTCCAGCGGAGGGGTCGCCTGCCTGGCGGGTGGTCACCTTGCTGGGGTGGTTGCGCAGGTCCAGACGAGCCGGTGCCGGTCATCGCCGCTGCGCGACGATAGCGATTGGAGCTTGACCTTGAGCCTCTAGCTGGATGCCAGATCGGACTTAAAAGATGGGTCCAGGAGCCCATCCGATCCCTTCAACGATTGCATCCAGCCCCTCAAGGTCAAGCCCCAATCGCCGGGCTGGTCACGTCACCACCGCTACCCGGCGCACCCAGGTAGGTACGCCTCGGCTTCGCCCTTGCCGTTGGCGGCAGGGTGGCTTGCCTTCGGCATTGCCCTGGTGTGTGCGGAGGGACGGCTCGGCTTCGCCATTGCTGTTGGCGGCAGGGGCTCGGCTTCGCCGTCACCCGTTGCATGCGGGGAGAGCTTCGGCTGTGCCGTTGCCTTTCGGCGGGTTCGGTTGTGGTCAGGCGGCTTCTGGGGTGTCGCCGTGGTGCCATAGGCGGGTGTAGGTGCCGTTGGCCGTTAAGAGGTCGGCGTGGGTGCCCTGTTCGATGATTCGGCCGTTGGCCAGGACGACTATTCGGTCTGCCCTTGCTGCTGTGGCGAGGCGGTGGGCCACCACGAAGGTGGTTCTGGCGCCTGTCAGGTGGTCGCTGGCTGCCAGGACTGCCGATTCTGTGGCTGGGTCCAGGGCTGCTGTCGCCTCGTCCAGGAGCAGGAGGTCTGGGTTCACCAGTTCTGCTCTGGCGAGGGCCACCAGTTGGCGCTGGCCTGCTGAGAGGTGGTTGCCTCGTTCGCCCACGGGTTGGCGGAAGCCGTTCTGGAGGGTGGCGACCATCGGGAGGGCGCCCACGGCTTCGGTTGCCTGTTGGATTTCTTGTTCTGTTGCTTCTGGGCGGCCGTAGGCGACGTTGGTGGCCAGGTCGCCGCCGAAGAGGTGGGCCTCTTGGGGGACCACGCCCAGGCGTTGGCGGTAGGCGCTCAGGTCGTAGGTGCGGATGTCCTTGCCGTCCACCAGGACTGTGCCCGTTGTGGCGTCGTAGAAGCGGGCTATGAGTTTGACGAGGGTCGACTTGCCCGCGCCTGTTTCGCCTACCAGGGCGACTGTTTCGCCTGGCGTCACGTGCAGCGTGACGTTGTCCAGGGCCGGTGTGTCGGCGCCTGTGTAGGTGAAGGAGACGTTGCGGAGCTCCACCTCGCCCTTGAGGCGGGGTGGGACCGCTACCGGGGTTGCGGGTGGTTCGACCGTGCTCGGGGTGCGGAGCAGGTCGCCGATCCTGCGGAGGCCGACCCTGGCCTGCTGGTAGCCGTCGAAGACGCCCGAGAGTTGCTGGATCGGGCTGAAGAACAGGCCCAGGTACAGCAGGAACGCCAGCAGGACGCCTGGGGTGAGGCTGCCCGTCGCCACCCTGTGGGCGCCTACGGCGAGGACCACTGCTTGGGCCACGCCGGAGAGCATTGCCACGAAAGGGAAGTACGTGGCGATGTAGCGCTGAGCCCGTAGGCGGGTGCGGCGGTAGGCGTCGCTGCGTTCGGCGAAGGCCTCGGCGGAGCGGCGTTCCCTCGTGTAGGCCTGGGAGACGCGCAGGCCCGAGACGTTCTCCTGGAGGTCGGCGTTGACGGCGCTGACTCGTTCGCGGGCCTCCGCGTAGGCGGTGGAGGAGAGGCGTTGGAAGAGCACCGTCGCGACGGCCAGGATCGGGAGCACCGAGAGAGCTATCAGGGCCAGTGAGGCGTCGGTGACTACCAGGGCCGCGGTGATGCCCACGACGGTGATCAGGCTGATCACGGCGGTGACCAGGCCCGTTTGGAGGAAGGTCGAGAGGGCGTCGACGTCCGTCGTCATCCTCGTCATGATGCGGCCGGCCATCTCGCGCTCGTAGTAGTCGAGGCCGAGGCGTTGCAGGTGCGCGTAGCTGCGGACGCGCAGCAGGTAGAGCAGGCGTTCGCCCAGACGGGCGGCGAAGACCGTGCTGCCCGCCGTCGTGAACCAGCCGACCACGACCAGGCCCACGCCCAGCACCACGGCCTGCCACAGCGCGGACTCGGCGCCGCCCACCACGCCGCCGTCGATGCCCAGCCGCACCAGTGACGGCATGCCCATGCCCACCAGCGCGTCGAGCACCACCAGGGCCGCCACACCGCCCAGGGCCCAGCGGACCGGGTTCAGCAGGCGGGCGAGGCGGAAGGCCGGGTCGGGAGCGCGTGGGTCCTCGCCGTGCAGGACCGGGACCTCGGTGGCCGGGGGCAGCGAACGGACCTGGGCCAGCAACTCGGGAGTGGGTGGGCCTCCGGCCAGTGCCGCCATGCCCCCGCCGACGCCCCCGCCTCCTCCGCCGCCACCACGCCTGCCGGACGCGGCCGGGGTCGAGGTCTTCGCCTCGGCGATCAGGCGGTCGTCGAGGTCCTGTTGGGACAACGCCGGCCACAGCTCGCCTGCCTTGACCGGCGCGGCGGACTCGATCGCCTCGCCGGGACCCGCCAGCAGGTCGCGGTAGAGAGAGCACCGGGCCGTGAGCTCGGCGTGCGTGCCGATGTCGACCACGCGGCCGGCGTCGAGGACGGCGATGCGGTCGGCCAGGGAGAGCGTGGAACGCCTGTGCGCCACGAGGAGCGTGGTGCGGTTCGCCGTCACCGAGGCGAGCGTCGCGTGGATCGCCGCCTCCGTCGTGTTGTCCACCGCGGACGTCGCGTCGTCCAGCACGAGGATGCGCGGGTCCGAGAGCAGGGCGCGGGCCAGGGCGACGCGCTGGCGCTGGCCACCGGACAACGTGAGGCCGCGTTCGCCGACCACCGTGTCGTAGCCGAGCGGCAGCGCGTTGATGAAGTCGTGGGCCTCGGCGGCCTTCGCGGCGCGCTCGACCTCCTCACGGGAGGCGTCGGGGCTGCCGTACGCGATGTTCGAGAACACCGTGTCGGAGAAGAGGAAGGCCTCCTCGAACACCACGCCCACCGCGCCGCGCAACGACTCCAGCTTCAGCGTGCGCACGTCCGCGCCACCGACCCGGACCGAACCGGTGTGCACGTCGTAGAAACGGGGCAGCAGCAACGACACCGTCGACTTGCCCGAGCCCGCGGTGCCCACCAGCGCCAGCGTCTCGCCCGGCTCGACCGAGATCGAGAAGTCCCGCAGCACCGGTTCGCTGCGGGCGTAACCGAAGGACACGTCCGAGAACGAGATCCCGAGCGGGCCGCCGGGTACCTCACCGGGGCCGTCCGTCACGTCGGGTTGCGAGTCGATCAGTTCGTACACCCGCTCCACGCCGGCGCGGGCCAGCTGCGCGGACACCATCAGGCTCGACAGCAACCGGGTCGGGCCGACGAGGTTCGCCACGTACGTCGTGAAGGCCAGGAACGTGCCCAGCGTGACCTGGCCGTGCAACGCCAGCCAGCCGCCCAGGCCGAGCACCGCGACCTGGCCGAGCAACGGCAGCGCCGTCACCGTCGCGAGAGGCTTCGACGACAGCCTGGCCGCCCGCATCCGTTCGGCGAACAGGAACTTGGCGTGCTTCTCCAGCCGGGCGACCTCACGCGCCTCCTGGCCGAAGCCCTTCACCACGCGGACGCCGGTGACGGTCTCCTCGACGTGCTGCGCCAGATCGGCGGCGCGCTGCTGCGCCGACCACGTGGCGGGGAACAACGTCAGCCGGGTGCGCCCGGCCAGCCACGCCACCAGCGGCAGCACGATCACCGCGATGATCGTCAGCGGGATCGACAGGTAGATCATCGCCGCCAGCGCGGCCAGCGCGAACACCACCGTGCCCACGGCCAGCGGCGCCATCATCAGCAACGACTGCACCAGCTGCAGGTCGGTGATCGAGCGCGACACGATCTGCCCGGTCCGCAGCTCGTCCTGCTTCGCGCCGTCGAGCCGCTGCACCGCCGAGAACACGCCGAGTCGCAGGTCGTGCTGCACGCCCAGCGCCAGCCGCCCGCCCAGATACCGGCGCAGGAACGCCGACCCGAACGTCAGCACCTCGAGGACGATCAACGCCACCATCAACGGCCACAGCCGATCGGTGCGGCCGCCCGTCGAGTCGTCGATCGCCGTCTTGAGCAGCAACGGCCCCGCCGCCTGCAGACCCACGCCGACGACCGCGGCGAGGAGCGACAGCACCACCAGGCGGGGGTGCTGCCAGCACGCTGCGGTCAGTCGGCGGATCCAGCCCTTCGTCACGGGACCCACAGTACGTCTGGGGTCCGACATAAAATCGTGACGTCAGAAACCGCAGTTCAGGTGATGTCCTTGGACTGCGTGACGGCCCATCCGCCCGCGAACACGACACCGGCCCAGCCGAGGAAGACGATCCCCGACAGCCACCAGTCCTGCGCCCCGGCCGCACCGGCGATCGCCCGCAGCACGTCCTCGATCCCGGGCGGCACGACCCCCGCCGCGGACAGGAACAGGTCGACCGCGACCGACCCGGTCAACCCGTTGATCGACCCGTTCGGCAGGAAGCCGATCACCGTCGGCACCTCGAGGTACGCGAGCACTCCGTGCAGCACGTTCTCGATCACCAGGAAGTACAGCAGCAGGAGCACGATCGCCCCGGCCACGTTGGGGATCAGCGCGCCCACGCCGACGCCGAACATCGTCATCAGGATCGACGACAGCACGCAGACGAGCGTCAGCATCACCCAGCCACCGGCGTCCGGCAGCTGGCCCGAGTCGCTGGTCAGCACCACGCCGATGCCCAGGAACAGCATGATCGCGAGGCCGTAGATCGCGCCCCACAGGACGTAGACCAGCATCTTCGCCAGCATCGCGTGCACGCGCGACGGCGCGGTCAGGAACGTCGTGGTGATCGTCCGGCGGCTGAGCTCACCCGAGATCGCCATCGCACCGAAGATCATCGGGAAGATCGTCGAGATGTTGATCGCCCGAGCCATGCCGAACAGCGAGATCTTCCACTGGTCCGGCGTGACGCCGATGAAGTCCGACACCTCGTCGACCTCACTGCTCGACGCCAGGTCCACGAAGAACTGTCCCAGCAGGCCGGTCGCGAGCCCCCAGCCGAGCGCCAGCACCGCGGTCGGGATCAGCAGACCCCACCACAGCCCTGTCGTCGTCGTCTTGCGGAGCTCCGCCTGTACGAGGTTGCCCATCAGGCCCAACCACCCTGCTGCTTGAACGGTGCCGGGGCCGGCGCGTACCCGGCGTACTGGCCACTGGTGAGCTGGAAGAACAGCCGCTCCAGGTCGATCTGCTCCTCCTGGATGCCGTAGATCGACACGCCCGCCTGCAGCGCGGTGTCGGCGACCTGCCGGGAGTCCACACCGGACACCGCGAGCCTGCCGTCGGGCAGTTGCTCGATCGCCTGCACTCCCGCGGCACGAAGAGCGGTCGCGAGCGCGTTGTGGTCCGACGGCTGCACGAGAACGCGCTTCTGCTGCGACTGCCGCAACTGCTCCAACGGCCCGTAGAACATCGTCTGACCGCGCGAGATGATCACGACCTGGTCGACGGTCTGCTCGACCTCCGCCAGCAGGTGGCTGGAGATCAGCACCGTGCGGCCCATCCGCGCGTACGACTGCAGGAACGTCCGCAGCCACGCGATGCCCTCGGGGTCGAGCCCGTTCGCCGGTTCGTCCAGGACGAGCACCTGGGGATCGCCGAGCAACGCCGTGGCCAGCGCCAGCCGCTGCTTCATGCCGAGCGAGAACCCGCCCACCTTGCGATCGGCCGCGGTGCTCAGGCCGACCAGGCCGAGGACCTGGTCGGCCTGAGCGTCCGGCACGCCGATGGCCGACGCGTACACGCGCAGGTGGTTGCGGGCGGAGCGGGCGGGGTGGAAACCCTGCGCCTCCAGCACCGCGCCCACCACGCGGCCGGGCTGGCCGAGCTGGTGGAACGGTCGTCCGTTGATCGTCGCCGTGCCGGCCGTGGGTTTCACGAGACCCAGCAACATCCGCAGGGTCGTCGTCTTGCCCGCGCCGTTCGGACCCAGGAAGCCCGTCACGCTGCCGGGTGACACGGTGAAGCTCAGGTTCTGCACCGCGGCCACCGGACCGAACTGCTTGGTCAGGTTCTGGACCGCGATGAGGCCGCTGCCGTCATGCATGCGGCCCATCCTGCCTGAAACGTCACTCCGGCAAGGCGTGCTTGGGACGAGACACGACGGGCGCCCGGTGCACGACCGGTGGACCGTCGGCCAAGATCGGCAGTTCCGCGGTCATCTCGGCCGGTGTCTCCTCCGGCACGTCGATAACACCTGATCGAGTGAATGGGTTGCGCAACGGCCGCCGCCGCTCGCGGTGGGGGAGCCCTTCGCCGATCAGGTGCTGGTGTGCCATGTTCCAGATCTGGCACGGCCACCGGCGGCGCCGCAGCCAGCCGGGACAGGCCCTGCACCGGCCGTCCTCGTCGGGCTGGTGCACCGTCAGCAACAGTCGCCAGCCGTCCGCGAGGCGGTGGATCTCCGCGCGGGCGAGCGGAACCAGTGCCTCCGCTTCGCCGTGCTCGGCGACCTTGTCCAGCAGTGCCAGGCGTTGCAGCACCGCGTCGCGCAGGGTCTCGTCCATCACATCTTCGCCGTGGCCTGGTCGAGCAAAGAGCCCAGCCGGCGAGTCTGGGTGGCGGACATCACAGCGGTCTCGCCCGGCGGCGTGACCAGCAGGACCCGATCGTTCTCCACCAGAACGGTCATCGATCTGTCACGACCGAACGGGTCGTGGCAGTGGATCCATCCCTGTGGTTCAGCCATGGAATCTCCCTTCGAGGGACACCCGACTTCGTCTTCATCGGCCGAACCCCCTGCTCGCCGCACCGCGAACTCGGGAATTCACTCGTTTGCTGGACGGGCGGGACTCGGGCAGTGGTCCACTCGGGGAAACTTTTGGGTCGCGTTTCGGCGGGGGTGCTGGGCGCGCCCGGCCAAAGCCCGCTATATTTGTCCACGGCGGCCCCGCTCCCAGTGACCCCCAGGCTGGTTGAGCGCGGCCGCCCTTTACGTGGCGGGCTCCGGCGCTCATTGGTCTTCGACCAATTTCGCCGGAGCCCGCAGTGTTTGTCGGGGGACGCCCCCGAACCCCCGGGTCCTTCTTCGCTCTCCCCTTTCTCTCCTGAGTGAAAACCGCTTGCGCCCCCGGGTCCCGTACGCTGTAAGTTCCTCGTACACCGTAAGGGGGAGGAACGATGACTTCGACGACCGAGAAGGCCGTGGTGCAGCCGCACCCGCAACGCTGGGCCGTGCTCGGCGTGCTCTGTCTGTCCGTGATGGTCGTGGTGCTGGACAACACCGTGCTCAACGTGGCGATCCCGTCCATCTCGACGGGCTTGGACGCGAGCACCGCCGACATCCAGTGGATGATCAACGCCTATTCGCTGGCGCTGGCGGGCCTGCTGCTCACGACGGGGTCGCTGAGCGACAGGTTCGGCCGCAAGCGCGCACTCCTGGCAGGTCTGGTGCTGTTCGGCACGGGCAGCGCGGTCGCGGCCTACGCGGGCTCGTCCGAGGCGCTGATCGCGGCCCGCGGCTTCATGGGCATCGGCGCCGCGGTGCTGATGCCGGGCACGCTCGCCGTGCTCATGCAGCTCTTCGACGACAGGGAACGCCCCAAGGCCATCGGCATCTGGGCCGCCGTCACGAGCCTCGGGTTCGCGGCCGGACCGGTGATCGGTGGCGCGCTGATCAAGCACTTCTGGTGGGGCTCGGTGTTCCTGATCAACGTGCCGGTGGCGGTCCTCGCGATCGCGGCCGTCGCGATGCTGGTGCCGGAGTCCAAGGACCCGACCGTGCGCAAACCGGACGTGCTCGGCTCGGTGCTGTCGATCATCGGCATGGTGTCGATCGTGTACGCGGTGATCGAGGTGCCGGAACACGGGTTCGGCTCGGCGGAGTTCGGCGTGCCGGTGGCCGTCGGCCTGGTGGCCATGACCGGATTCGCCTTGTGGGAACGGCACACCGCCGACCCGATGCTCGACCTCGGGTTCTTCGGGAACCGCCGCTTCACCGGCGCGGTGGCGTCCGGGGTGCTGGCGGCGTTCGGCATGGCGGGCTCGCTCTTCCTGCTGACGCAACACCTTCAGGGTGTGCTCGGCTACAGCCCGCTGGAGGCCGGCGTGCGCGTGGCACCGATGGCGATCGCGTTGCTCGTCACCAGCAACACGCTGGGACAGCTCGTGATGAAGCTCGGCGCGGGCAGGGCGATGCTGCTCGGCATGACGATCGTCGCGGGCGGCGTGGGACTGCTGTCGATCGGCACGACCTACCCGCCGACGCTCGCCGGCCTGGTCCTCATCGGCGTGGGTGTCGGTGTGTCCCAACCGGTCGCGGTCAACGCGCTGATGGGCTCGATCCCGCCGGAACGCGCCGGCATCGCGTCCGGGCTCTCGGGAACGCTGACGGAACTGGGGTCCTCGTTCGGCATCGCGGTGCTCGGCGCGTTGCTGTCGGCGCGGTTCGTGGCCTCGTTGCCGGACGGCGTTCCGGGGCGTTCGCTGACCGAGGCGTTGCACAGCGGTGCGGACATCACGGTCGTGCGCGAGGCGTTCTCGAACGGCATGAGCGTGAGCCTCGTGGTCGGCGCGATCGCCGTGTTCCTGGGAGGTGTTGTGGCCAGCGTCCTGCTCAGGCGTGCATAGGATCGGCCTGTGGACAGCGTGTGGTTCGGCAAACCCAGGCCCAGCAGCGGTCAACCTCTCGGTCTGAGCCGTGAGGCGATCGTCCGCAAGGCGATGGAGATCCTGGACGCGCACGGTTTGCAGAAGCTCTCGATGCGCAAGCTCGCGGCGGAACTGGGCGCGGCGCCGATGTCGCTGTACTGGCACGTGCCGACGAAGGACGCGCTGATCGAGCTCTGCCTCGACGAGGTCTACGGCGAGTTCACCCTCCCCGATCCCGAGACCGGCTGGGAGACCGCGGTGCGCGCGATGATGCGCGAGCTGCGTCAGCTCGCGCTCAGGCACCCGTGGTGGATCCGCGGGATCGGGGAGTACAACACCATCGGCCCGAACGCGGTGGCGTACGCGGACGCCATGTTCGGGCCGATGCTGCACGCCGGACTGTCGACCGTGGCCGCGGCCCAGTCGATCTCCGCGGTGGGCAGCTACGTCAACGGGTACGCGATCGCCGAGGTCAACTTCATCGGGCGCGGTGGGATGGACTCGCCGCCACCGGACATGGACAAGATCGCCGACCTCTACCGGGACAAGCACCCCCGGTACGTCGCGATGCTGGACGAGCCGGACCTGTGGACGCTCGAAGGCCAGTTCGAGTTCGGACTGGACTGCGTGATCGCCGGTATCAAGGCCCAGGTCGCGGCCCTCAGATAGGCGAAACCCCCGCAGCGATTCACGCGTGCGGGGGCCTCATTCATTCAGTTGGCTTTCAGACCACGCTCTCGAGCGGGGTGTGCGGCAGACCGGTCGCCTCGGCCACCGGGCCGTTGGTCAGCTGACCGGCGTGGACGTTGAGACCCAGGGCCAACGAACGGTCGTCCTTCAGCGCCTGCGTCCAGCCCTTGTCGGCCAGCGCGACCGCGTACGGCAGCGTCACGTTGGTCAGCGCGTAGGTCGAGGTGCGCGGGACGGCGCCCGGCATGTTCGCGACGCAGTAGAACACCGAGTTGTGGACCTCGTAGGTCGGCTCGGCGTGCGTGGTGGCGCGGGAGTCCTCGAAGCAGCCGCCCTGGTCGATCGCGATGTCGACGAGCACCGAACCCGGCTTCATGTCCGCGACGAGCGCGTTCGACACGAGCTTCGGGGCCGCGGCACCGGGGACGAGCACGGCGCCGATGACCAGGTCGGCCTCGCGGACGGCCTGCTCCACCGAGAACGCGTTCGAGGCCAGCGTGCGCAGACGGCCCTGGAACTGGGCGTCGATCTGGCGCAGGCGGTCGACGTTGGTGTCGAGGATCTGCACGTCCGCGCCCATGCCGACGGCGATGGTGGCGGCGTTGACGCCGGCCACGCCGCCGCCGATGACGACCACGCGGGCCGGGGCGACACCGGGGACGCCGCCGGGCAGCACACCGCGGCCGCCGGAGGGCTTCATCAGCGAGAACGCGCCGACCTGCGGGGCCAGGCGGCCCGCGACCTCGGACATCGGGGCGAGCAGCGGCAGCGAGCGGTTCGGCAGCTGCACGGTCTCGTAGGCGATGGCCGTGGTGCCGGACGCGAGCAGCGCCTCGGTCAGCGGCTTGTCGGCGGCGAGGTGCAGGTAGGTGAAGAGGGTCTGACCGGCGCGCAGACGCGGGTACTCCTCGGCGATCGGCTCCTTGACCTTGAGGACCAGGTCACCCTCGGCCCACACGTCGTCGGCGGTCGCGAGGATCTTGGCGCCCGCGGCGAGGTACTCCTCGTCGGTGATCGCGGAACCGAGACCGGCGCCCTGCTCGACGTAGACGTCGTGCCCGCGGCTGGTCAGCTCGTGCGCACCGGCGGGGGTGAGAGCGACGCGGTACTCGTGGTTCTTGATCTCGCGGGGAACAGCGATCCGCACGATGACTCCTCCGTTCGGTGGCCTACATCTCATAATGTGGGCCAGTCGCAAGGTCATGTCACTGTGCGGGTAGCACTATCTGCCACCCCTCCTTTTGTTCACTTGGGACAGAGCGACCTGAGGCTCGTTCGCGTTCCGCCTGACCGTTCCGCGTTGACACTCGGCGGGGACCGCACATAGCGTTCGGCCCGGACAACTGAACACCGGCCGCGGCGCGCGAGCGCCAGAACCCGCGTGGGAGAGACCTCGACGAACCGGTCGGGGCGCCGAAGGGGCAAGCTCCCGCACACTCTCAGGCAGCAAGACCACTCGGGGTAGGCAACTCTGCACGGCGGAGGGGGCGCAAGTTTCCTGATCCGTCACAGCCAGAGGAGTCGCCGTGGAGTTCCCCGAGAACCTGCTCTACACCGTCGAGCACGAGTGGGTCGACTGGACGCCGGGCACCCAGGACCCGCTGACCTGCGGAATCACCGAGTACGCCGCCGACGCTCTCGGCGACATCGTGTACATCCAGCTGCCCGAGGTCGGCGCCAAGGTCGTCACCAACGAGGTCTGCGGCGAACTGGAGTCCACCAAGTCCGTCAGCGACCTGTTCTCGCCCGTCACCGGTGAGGTGCTCGAGGTCAACAGCGCCGTCGTGGACGACCCGGCGGTCGTGAACAGCGACCCGTACGGCGCCGGCTGGCTCTTCAAGGTCCGCGTGGACTCGGCCGAGAACCTGCTCACGGCGGCGAAGTACGCCGAGCTCACCAAGTCCGACTGACATGGGCCTGACTGACCGCTCCACCACCACGAAGGACTGATCAGTGGCGATCAGCGTTTTCGACCTCTTCTCCGTCGGCATCGGACCGTCCAGCTCCCACACGGTCGGCCCGATGCGCGCGGCCGCGATGTTCGTGGACAAGCTCGGCCCACACGTGTCCTCAGTGGACCGCGTGCACGTCGAGCTGTTCGGCTCGCTCGGCGCCACCGGACACGGCCACGGCAGCCCCAAAGCCGTGTTCCTGGGCCTCGAAGGCAACCTTCCGGAAGAAGTCGATCCCACGGCGGCGGCCCACCGCGTCGAGGAGATCGTCTCCAGCGGACGGCTGAAGCTCGGCGGCGCGCACGAGATCGACTTCGTGCACGACCGCGACCTCGTCATGCACCGCCGCAAGTCACTCCCGTTGCACCCCAACGGGATGAGCTTCGAGGCGTTCGCAGGTGGCAAGTCCGTCGAGCACGCCGTCTACTACTCGATCGGCGGCGGTTTCGTCGTCGACGAGAACGCGTCGGGCACCGACCGGATCAAACCCGACTCGACGCCGTTGGCGCACCCGTTCCTGACCGGCGACCAGCTCCTCGCGCGCTGCCGCGAGACCGGCCTGTCGATCAGCGAGATCATGATGGCCAACGAGCTGTCGTGGCGCACGGAAGCCGAGGTCCGCGAAGGACTTCTGCACATCTGGCACGTCATGCAGGAGTGCGTCGAACGCGGCTGCACCGAGCACGGCATCCTGCCCGGCGGCCTGAAGGTCCGCCGCCGCGCCGCCGAGATGCGCAAGTCCCTGCAGGGCGAGCACTTCGTCACCGACCCGCTGAGGGTCATGGACTGGGTGACGCTCTTCGCGCTGGCCGTCAACGAGGAGAACGCGGCGGGCGGCCGTGTCGTCACCGCACCGACCAACGGCGCGGCCGGCATCGTCCCGGCGGTCCTGCACTACTACACGAAGTTCGTGCCGGGAGCGTCCGACGACGGCGTGGTCAGGTTCCTGCTGACCGCGGGCGCGATCGGCGTGCTGTTCAAGGAGAACGCGTCGATCTCCGGCGCCGAGGTCGGCTGCCAGGGCGAGGTCGGCTCGGCCTGCTCGATGGCCGCCGGCGGTCTCGCCGAGGTCCTCGGCGGCACCCCAGAACAGGTCGAGAACGCCGCCGAGATCGCCATGGAGCACAACCTCGGGCTGACGTGCGACCCGATCGGCGGCCTGGTGCAGATCCCGTGCATCGAACGCAACGCCGTCGCGTCCATCAAGGCCATCACGGCCGTGCGCATGGCTTTGCGGGGCGACGGCTCGCACTTCGTGTCGCTGGACAAGGTCATCAAGACCATGCGGGACACCGGCAAGGACATGTCGGTGAAGTACAAGGAGACGGCACGCGGCGGCCTCGCCGTGAACGTCATCGAGTGTTAGGTCAGCGGGCGTCGTAGGCGGCCTGAGCCGCCAGCACGTCCGGCATGCGCGCCTCCAGCAGGTGGATGAGCGCGAGCAGCCTGTCCGCCGTCTCGCGCCCGAGCGGCGTCAGGCTGTAGTCGACGCGCGGCGGGTTCGTGTTCTGGGCTTCCCGGTGCACGAGCCCGTCGCGTTCGAGCGCCTGCAACGTCTGGGACAGCATCTTCTCGCTGACCCCGTCGACGCGGCGGCGCAGCTCGTTGAAGCGCAGCGGACCGTCCACGAGCACGCCCAGCGTCAGGCCGCCCCACCTGCCCGTGACGTGCTCCAGCGTCGGACGCGAGGGGCACGCCTTCGCGAACACGTTGTACTCCATCGGCAAAGCATACCCTGAGATAGCGCTAACCAGGAGTTAGTGTCACCTCGGGGTATGCGGTGATCGGAACGGCTCGTCGACGCTCGGCGGGCCGTGCGCACCTTGGTCGCGGGGTCGGCTGGAGAATCGGTCGCGGATGAACACGCCGTTGTATCTGCGGAACACTTGGCCAGGGTTGGCCGAGTGCTGATCACACTGCGGTCAGCCACCCGTTGGCAACTAACATGACCAGGTCGGCTACCGTTGGTCTTGAATTCCTGGTGTAGCTGACGGCTACTTCTTCGAAATCGATCCGCCGTCGGCACTCTTGATCTCGGGGGCGCGTAACTTCATGCGTACCTCGCACGCGCGTTCTAATCCTGTTTCTGGCGTCCAAGTCGGTGTGGGCTAATGGTTCAATACGCCTTGTAACCTTCGTTGTCGTGACTTCGGGCTACGTGTGGAGTTGTTCGTCCCCTTCTGACGAAGGATTGGTCCTTGCCCGCTCCCCGTGCCGATCCACATCCATGCGAACACTGTGAGACGACGACGCGCAACCCGCGTTTCTGTAGCAATGCCTGTCATCTCAGTGGTACCCAGGAGCAGCGATCGGCACGACTGCGCAAGCCTCGGTCAACGTGCCCTCAGTGCGGAGTCGGCGCCGTCACCAGGGGTGCGAAGGCGTGTAGTCGACCGTGTTCAGACGCGATGCGCCGTCGTCAGCCCGACCAATGCCGCCGATGCGAATCGCGCGAGCGGGTCGGGAGCCGCCGTGGAGGACCGTACTGCTCATGGGCATGTTTCGACGAAGGCCGATATGACCGCACGGGCTCTTTCGCCAGGTGGATCGCAGCGTGGACCTCAGGTCAGGTCTCAGGGACGACTGAGGACGGGAGACCCGACGACAGGGTGCGGCAAGCCCTTGTGTTCCTTCGCGGGCAGCAGTGCGAGGAATGCAAGTGGGCCGAGGTCAACCCGGCCAGTGGACGAGTTCCACTGCACGTCGATCACATCACAGGTGGCCGAAAGAGGAACCGGCCGCACGAGGTGCGGCTGCTGTGCCCCAACTGCCACTCGTTGACTACCAACTACCAGCACCTCAACAACCCTGCCGTCGCACCGGTTCGCGCGCGACAAAGCCGGAGGTATCGAGAAATCTGGCTAGGCGCGACCCCGGAGGCGTTCGTTCAGCCGTGACGTTGCGATTGTCGCGAACAGCACGCCAGCCGCGAGGGTCGCCGAGCCACATATGAACTCTCGTGTACCCGAGGTCAAGGTGTGAACGGGTTGTGCTCCCGGTTGCAGTTCGGTCAACCCTCTGCTGCGCACCGGGCGCTCATTCATACAACCACGCCGTGCAAAGGGTTCTCTAAGGCGCCGCCTTCACGAGCCGGCGCAGCAGGTAGAAGAGGCCGACCGTCAGCAGGAATCCGACGGCGCTGATCATCACGATCTGCTCGACGGTGTCCGCCTGCGACCCCGCGAACACGTAGGCGGCGCAGATCGGCAGGGTGCCGATGAGCGTGAACGACATGAAGGTCCGGAACGACACCCTGGACACCCCGGCGGACACCGACACGGTCTCCGCCATCATCGGGATGCCGCGTGCCACTCCGAAGAACCAGGGCCCGAACTGACGGCCCCAGCGCCGCATCTCGGTCAGTTCCTCGATGGTCACCACCCGCCGCACCAGCCACGGGCCCGCGAACCGGCCCAGGGCGTACCCTGCGGCAGAGGAACCCAGGGATCCGACGACCGCGAGTGCCAGCCCGAAAGGCAGGCCGAGTGCCGTTCCGGCCAGCACGATGAGCGGAGTGGACGGCACGGGCAGCAGCACGTCCACGACGAGCAGGCCGAAGATCGCCGCCGCCGCCCACACCGGGTCGATGCCGCGCACCCACGCGACGACCCCGTCGAAGTCGATGAGGTCCAGTGCCTCGAACACGATCCAGCTCAGCAGGACGAAGCCGAGCACGACGGCCGGTATCCACTTCCACCGAACGCCCGTCTCATAACTCATCGGGTGATGGTCGCCCACGTCGATCCGCCGGACAATCCGCCAGTGGCGCAGGTTCCGCGAAGGGACACTCATGAGTGACGATCTCGTGCCTTTTCTGGGGCACTGGGTGCTCGACCCGGCACGCTCCGCGTACACCGGCGGCACACCGCCGCGCAGCGGTCACTACGACCTGAGGCTCGAGCACGACAGGCTGGTCGTCACCATCGAGGGCGTGCTGGGGTCCGGCGACCCGATCCGCACCGGGTACACATTGGACCTGTGGCAGGACACGCCGATGAGCGTCGGCCACGTGGACCGCGTGCGCACGGTCGTGGAACCACGCCGCTTCTGCACGATCGCGTACGCGGGGTCGCAAGCGGTTGCGCGCGCCTGGCGGGTGCTCGGCCACCTCAACGAGATGACGGTCGTCCAGTCCGCTCCGGACGTGTTCGGGGTGTGGCGGGACGACGTCTCCGTCTACCGCCGGCAGTTCTAGTGGCGCGGTCTGAGCACCGTGACGACGACACGCAGCCCGAGCAGCACCGCGATGATCAGCAGGTTGTAGCCGAGCACCTGGTGCAGCCCGACGTCCGCCGCGATCTGCGGGCCGCCGGTCGACCCGAGCAGCAGCACCGCCATCACCCCGGCGGTCGCGCCCAGCGCGGTCAGCATCACCTGGTGCAGCAGGCCCGTGATGAACGACCGGTCGCGCTCGTCCGCGAACAGCCTCATCGACATGCTCAGCCGGCCCTGCTCCACCGCCCCGGTGATCCGGTCGATCCGCCGCGGCAGCCGGCGCAGCATCGGCAGCACGGCCTGCAGTTCCTCGGCCACGGTCCGCTGCACCGACTCCGGGGTGAGCCGTTGGGAGATCTGCTCGGCGGCGAACGACCGCGACTCCACGACGATGTTGAAGCCCGGAGCGAGCGTCGCCAGGGTGCCCTCCAGCGTCGCCAGGGCCCGGAACACGGCCGCGATCTCCGGCGGGATGCTCAGGCCGAACCGCGACACGATCAGGAACAGGTCGCCGAACATCTCCACGTCCGGGCGCATGCCCGCGCCGAGGTGCCGGGCCATGAACTGTCCGAGCGTGCGCTCCAGCCGTTGCTCGTCGATGTCCTCGGGCCGTGAGGTGAGTTCCAGCAACGCGTCCGTGAGGCCCGCCGGATCGCTGCGGTCGATCGCCAGCAGCAGGCGTTGCAACGCCGAGCGCAGCGCGGAGTCGATCCGCCCGACCGAGCCGAAGTCGAGCAGGCCGAGGCGTCCGTCGGCGAGCAGCAGCACGTTGCCGGGGTGTGGATCGGCGTGGAAGACGCCGTCGAGCATCACCTGGCGCAGCACGAACCGCAGCAGGGTGCGCGCGAGGCCCTCGTTCTCCTCGGCGCCGCGCAACGGCACGCCGTCGAGGCGGTCCATCACGAGCACGCGGGACGTCGAGAAGTGGACGTGGGGCAGTCCGACCGACGAGTCCGACGCCGCGGCCACGGTCGTGATGTTGCGGGCCTCGATCTTGAAGTCGAGTTCCTCGCGCAACGCGGCGGCGAACCCGGCGGCCAGGTCGCGGACACCCAGCGCCGATCCCCACCGGGTGCGCTGCAGCTTCTCGGCGAGCCGCGTGACGATGTCCAGATCGCCCTCCGCGGTTGCCCGGACGTTCGGCCGCTGCACCTTGACGACGACCTCGGCGCCCGACTTCAGCACCGCGCGGTGCACCTGCGCGATCGACGCCGCGGCCAGCGGTTCGGGATCGACTTCGCGGAACGCGTCGAGCCCCACCTCGGCGTCGAGCACGGCTTCGACCTGCTCCCACTTGGCGGCGGGAACCTTGTCCTGCAACAGGCTCAGCTCGTCGACGAAGTCCTGCGGCAGGAGGTCGGCGCGCGTCGACAGCACCTGGCCGAGCTTCACGAACGTCACACCGGCGTCCTGCAGCGCGAGCCGCAGCGAGCGCGAGAGCCCGGTGGAGGTCCGTTCGCGGCCGCGCAGGTACGGGCCGAGGCCGTGCCGGACGGCGATCGCGGTGATCCGCGAGTACCGCCGGGTGCGGGCGACGCGGCGGCGGAGCATGCCCCACCACTCGGTCGGCGGCGGGATCGAGCCGGTCGGCACGATGATCTCCGCGAACGCCAGCAGGCCGATCACCACGAGGATCGACAGGCCGAGTTGGACGGTGACCAGGGCGGCGGACGGCTCGGTGCTCGTCTCGCCGAAGATGCTCGTCGCGATCGACATCGCGACCAGGCACATCAACCCGGTGCGGAGCAGGCCGACGCGCAGGCCGAGGATGCGCCGCGCGGCCAGGGACATGCCCATGACCAGCAGCAGGAACGTGATCGGAAAGCCGATCGTGTAGACGAGGAAGTCCCCCATGATCGCAGCCTAGGGCGTTGATGCTGAGGGCACCGGGCGTTCCAGCACGACGGCGGTGTGCTGGAACGCCCGGTGTGGTCAGGGGGTCAGAAGTCGAAGACCTTGCCGGTGAACGCGCGCAGCACGCACGGGTTCGAGAACACCTGCTGGAAGTCGATCCTCTTGGAGCGCCACTTGCCGCGCAGGGTCGCCTTGGTCGGGTTCAGCTCCATCGTGCACATCGCGCCGGTCTCTTCCAGTCTGCGGAAGTCACCTTCGACGGGCAGGAGCTGGTCGCACGCCTGAGTGGCGTTCTTGTGCAGTCCGCCTGCGGGTTCGCAGTTCAGCTGCGTGGTGCTGAGCGTGCCCATCTCCGGTTGCACCGACAGCACCAGGCCGGATGCGGGGAGGAGGGGCGCTGTCAAAGGCGCTGCTTGTGCCGTCGCGGGGATGAGCGGGGCGGCGAGCGCGAGACAGGCAAACAAGATTCGGGTCCTTGCCATGCCAACACTCTGGCGCGGCAAGGACCCGGAATTCCAACCAACTGAGCGGTAAGCACCACATCGTGTAAACCGCCGAAAGTGCGTGCAACTAGACGCCGGTCAGTTCCGTCCCGGCGAGGGCGGCGGCCACCTGCTTACCCACCGCAGCCATTCCCTTGGCGTTCGGGTGAACCGGGAACGCGAGGCTCGTCGGGATGATGCCCTCGACCCACTTGTCCCACGGCGCCGCACACGTATCGCGACCAGAACTGATGTCGTAGGGGTTCACGAACGTGGCACCGGCCGCTTTCGCCTGTGCGCCGAGCATTCCGTTGAGCTGCTTCTGCACGCCGTCGAGGTACGGCACGTCGCCGCGGGAGATCGGCACGATCGGCCAGCAGCCGCCGGACGACGGCAGGATGCGCAGGTAGCCGACGACGACGATCTTGGCCTTCGGGCTGCGCTGCTTGATGCCCGCGAGCACGGCGGCCACCTTGGCGCCGGTGGCGTCGACGCGCTGGGTCAGCGAGTCGCCGTAGTTCGCCTTGCAGGGAGCGCCGTGCGGGTCGAGCACGCTCTTGCCGGCGCAGGTCAGGATGATGTCGGAGAAGCCGATGTCGTTGCCGCCGATGGACACCGTGACGAGGTCCGTGTCGGCCTTCAGGGCGGAGAACTGGGTCACCGACTGACCGGGGATGCCCGTCTGGACACCCGCCATGTCCTTGGTCTGCGCGCCACCGCAGGAGATGTCGGTGAAGTTGGCGATCCCGAGCCTCTTCGCGAGGACGGACGGGTAGTTCTGGGTGGACTTGAAGCAGCTCAGCGGGTCGAGCCGCTGCAGGGGGATGAACGGTCCCGACACGAACGAATCTCCGAGCGAGACGTAGTTCCGGTACTTCGGGGCGGCACTGGCGTGCGGTGCCAGCAGGGCCGCTATCAGGGCCGTGAGCAGGGAAACAACAGTCACTCGGCGCGTCATTGCTACCTCGTTACTGAAGAGTAGGAACGTAGGACGAAGGGTGACCGGACCATTGCGCAGTGTCAATCCCTCGACCAGGCTGGAACGATGACGGGGGTACGCAAAGTGGCTGCCGCATCGGCGGTCGGCAACACGATCGAGCTGTACGACTTCCTGCTCTACGGCACGGCTTCGGCGCTCGTGTTCGACAAGATCTTCTTCCCGCAGTTCGACTCGCGCGTCGGCGTGCTGCTCGCGTTCGCCACGTTCGGCGCAGGCTTCTTCGCCCGTCCGCTGGGCGGTGCGGTGATCGGGCACCTGGGCGACCGGATCGGGCGCCGGCCGATGCTCGTGATCACGTTGTCCGCGACCGGTCTGTCGACGGCGCTGATCGGCCTGCTGCCGACGTACGCCCAGGTCGGGATTCTCGCGCCGCTGCTGCTGGTGCTGCTGCGGATCGTGCAGGGCTTCTTCATGGGCGGCGAACAGGGTGGCGCGTCGCTGATGGCGGTCGAGCACGCGCCGCCGGGGCGGTGGGGCTGGTACGGCAGCTGGGTGTTCATCGGGTCGCCGGTCGGCCTCGTGCTGGCGAACCTCGCGATGTACCTGTCCTCGCGTGCTTCCGGGCCGGATTTCCTGAGCTGGGGCTGGCGGGTGCCGTTCCTGTTCTCGATCGTGCTGGTCGGGATCGGGCTCTACATCCGGTTGCGCGTGTCGGAGTCGCCGCGGTTCGCGCGGGTCGAGAAGGCGCGGCTACCGATCGCCGAGGTGCTGCGCGACCGGTGGCGCGTGGTGCTGCTGGGCGCGGGCGTGAACCTCGGCTTCACGATCTTCATCTACGTGCTGAGCGTGTTCATGATCGGGTACGGGCGCACGGCGTTGAAGATCTCCGCGGACGACCTGTTGATCGCGACCGTGATGGGGTCTTTGGCGCAAGTCGTTGCGGTGCCTGCCTTTGCTCTGCTGTCGGACCGGATCGGGCGGTTGCCGGTGATGTTCGGCGGGGCGATCTTCCAGGCCGCGTTCGCGTTCCCGTTGTTCTGGTTGACGGACTCCGGCTGGTTCACGTTCGCGATGGTGCTGGGGTTCGTGGGCTCGGCCGCGTTGTTCGGGCCGTCCGCCGCGTACTTCGCCGAGCTCTTCCGGACTCGCGTGCGGTACAGCGGGGTGGCGTTGAGCTTCCAGCTCGGGGCGGTGCTCGGCGGCGGGCTCGCTCCGCTGGTCGCGCAGTCGTTGCTGCGCACCGGAACCTGGGCGATCGCGCTGTACCTGATCTGTGGCGCCGTGTTGTCCGGGGTGTGCCTGCTGGTGATCGGGTCAGCGCACGAGGCGGAGCCGGCGGGCGGCGAGTCCGATGCTCAGCCGCTGGCCCCAGCCCAGTCGTAGCGCGTCGCTCTCGATGCCGTCGCCGAACGCCACCAGGCCGTCGGACTCGACGTCGACGTCGAGCGGTTGATCGGTGATCTCGCCTTCGGTGTGCTCGATGCCGGTGCTCGGTGACGGCCAGGCCTCCCTGACGAACCAGACGAGGCGGTGCTCGGTCGGCTGGGGGAGGGTGATCGGGCTCTGTCGTTCGCGGTGGGCGGAACTGCACCAGCCCGTCGCTCCCGTGCCGCTGCCGACGAGGATGCCGGACGAGGCCTGGCGTTCGTGGTGGATGCGGTAGCGGCTGGTCTGGTGGCTCGGGTGGCCGACGTAGATCTCGTTGAGCGCGTAGAGGGTCTGGCCGTCGTCCGACCTGGCCTCGACCATGGTGCGGTCTTCGGTGTTGTTGGTGCTGTGCAGGAGTTCCGCTGTTTCGGACGGGGAGTGCTTCGCGAGCACGCCCCTGTCCGGGTTGATGCCGATCACGGGCTGGCCGTCGAGGTACTTGGCGACGTTGGCGACCAACCCGTCCTGGCCGACGATGACGACTACGTCCTCGGGCGCGAACAGGAACCGCGACAGGTCTTCCCGCTCGACGACGCCACGGCGCCAGTCCAGCGGGATCGCGGCGCTGACGTCTCCCAACGCCCTCCTGGCCTGCTGGTCACGCTCCACCACCTCGTCCAGAGTCCTGTTGCGGGACTTGAGGAAGAACTCGACCTGTCCTCGCGTCCCGTGCCTTGCCAGCAACTCTGTCAGCTCGGTGCGGCGGTGCACCAGCACAATTCGCGGTGCGAGGCTCATCGCGCGAGCCGGTTCAGGATCGGCTGGATGATGTCCGGGGTCAGGGTGATGCTGCCGATCTCCGGGAGGTTGCCGGCCAGTTCCTTGGCTGCCAGGGCGTAGAGGGTGCTCTGGGGGATCTCCTTGTAGGCGTCCAGTCTGGCCTTCTCGCCTGCTGCTTCGGCTTCTGCGAGTTTGCGGATGCCGTCTGCCTTGGCCTCGTCGGCGATTCTGCTTGCCCTGGCGTGGTCTTCCGCCTTCTTGAGGGCGTTGGCTCCTCGTTGGACCACCAGGAGTTCTTCTCGCTTCGCGAGTTCGATCTGGTTCTGGAGCTCGTTCTCGCTGATCGCTCGCTCTCGTTCCACCGCGATGGCTCGGCGTTCGTAGGTGGCCTTGTCGGCCTCCTGCTGGACGCGTTCTCTGATGGTGGTCTGGAGCGCCTTCTCCAGGTCCGCGTCCGGGCGGATGGCCACGACCCTGACGTCGATGATCTCCAGGCCGATGTGGTCCGCGGTCAGGTTCTCGGTCACCGCTTGCTTGACCCGTTCCACGCCGGTCTTGATGGCGGTTTCCAGGGTTGCCGTGCCGAGGGTCTTGAGGGCGTGTTGCTGGGTGCTCTCGGTGAGGGTGTTCGCGATCTGGCTCAGCGGGTCCTGACGCCAGGTTCCCGTGTCCGGGTCGATCGAGAAGTCGATCCTCGAGGTCGCGGTTTCCGGGTTGGTGCAGCGGTAGGTGATGGTCAGTTGGACCGTCACGTCCTGGTAGTCCTGGGTCCTGGCGTGGAAGAGCATCGGGAGCTCGCGGTCGTCCATGGGGACTTCCGACAGGACCGCGGTTCTGGGGCGGAACCAGAAGCTCAAGCCCGTGCCCTCGTGGACGAGCTTGCCTCTCTTGACGTGTCGGATGTGGACGGTGGGGGCTCCTCTGAGGTGGCGGAGTCCCGGGTAGGTGCTGATGTCGGCCATCGCGCTGGCTCCTTATCGTCGTGTTGACGATAAGCCTATGCTTGGTGGGGTGTACGAGCCAAGTGATTTCCCTCCCTTCGCTGTCACGGTCGACCTGGTGGTGTTGACCGTGCGCGAGGATGCGCTGTGTGCGCTGCTGGTCCGGCGGGGGGAGGAGCCGTTCCTCGGGCAGTGGGCGTTGCCCGGGGGGTTCGTTCGGGTCGACGAGGCCGTCGACGACGCGGCTGCTCGGGAACTCGCCGAGGAGACCGGGGTGTCCGGGCTGTTCCTGGAGCAGCTCGGGACCTACGGGGAGCCAGGGCGGGATCCTCGGATGAGGGTCGTCTCCGTCGCCTACCTGGCGTTGGCGCCCGATCTGCCGGTGCCCGTGGCCGGGACGGACGCTGCCGCGGCGTCCTGGGTGCCTGTCGAGGAGGTCTCGGCGTTGGCCTTCGACCACGCCCGGATCTTGAGCGACGGGGTGGAGAGGGCTCGGGCCAAGTTGGAGTACACGGCCTTGGGGGCCGCGTTTTGTCCGCCTGAGTTCACCGTGGCCGAGTTGCGGCGTGTCTACGAGATCGTGTGGGGCGTTGCCCTGGATCCCCGCAACTTCCATCGGAAGGTCACGGGGGTGGGCGGGTTGCTGGTGGCCACCGGCGAGACGACCAGCCGGGACGGGGGGCGGCCGGCTGCTCTGTACCGGCGAGGGGATGCCGGTGTGTTGAGTCCGCCACTGGTGCGCGCGCCGGTTGCCTGAAGAGGTGTCCCGCAGACGGAAGCGTGCGGGGCACCTCAGGACGAGTCACCGCGGCACGAGCGATTCAGAGGCGTACCGCGTCACCTGTGTGGGCTGACTGCTTCGCCGCCTCGATCACCTCCAGGCCCGTCACCGCGTCCTGTGGCGGTACCGGGGTTTTGCCTGCTGCCACCTGGGCGTAGAAGTCCTGGTAGGCGCCTGGTTCCGTGCGGTGCGGGACGCCGTTCAGCTTGCCCCAGGCTTCTTCCGGGTCTTCGCCCCAGTTGTGGCCCGCCGGGGTTTCGCCTGCCTTCAGGCGGTCTTCCTGGGGGTCCATGCCGTACTTGACGTAGGCCGCGTCGTGGCCGAGCACCCGGAAGCGGGGGCCCAGGTCCGCTGCCAGTGCGCTCATCCAGAGGTGGGAGCGGACACCGTTCTCGTGGGTCAGGGAGAGGAAGACGTCGTCGTCGGCGCGAGCACCGGGGCGGACGGTGGAGATCTCCGCGTGGACCGACTGCGGGCGGCCGAAGAGGGCCACCGACTGGTCCACCAGGTGGGTACCCAGGTCGAAGAGGATGCTGCCGAGGTCTGCCGGGTCGCCGGATTCCTTCCAGGACGACTTGATCTCCGGGCGGTAGCGTTCGAAGCGGGACTCGAACTTGTGGACCGCGCCCAGGACCTTGTCGTCCAGGAGCTTGCGGACGGTCAGGAAGTCGCCGTCCCATCTGCGGTTGTGGAACGGGACCAGCATCAGGCCTCGTGAGGACGCGATGGAGGCCAGTGCTCTCGCTTCCATCGCCGAGCCCGCGAAGGGCTTGTCGACCACCACGTTGAGGCCGTGCTCCAGGACCTGGCGGGCGTGGGTCGCGTGGAAGCGGTTCGGCGTGGTGATCACCACCAGGTCGAAGTCGCCCGTCCAGACTTCGTCCAGTGAGGACAGCAGGCGGGCGTTCGGGTAGCGGGCCGCCACCTCTGCTTGGCGCTTCGGGTTCGACGTGACGACCGCGGAGAGGGTCAGGCCCTCCGTCGCCTCGATGAACGGGGCGTGGAAGGCCGCCCCACCTAGTCCGTAGCCGACCACCGCTGTGCGCATGCGATCAGCCTAAGCGGTCTCACCTGGTGGACGGGGTGTCGGCAGGGCCGTGTGGACCCTTACATTCGTCGACCATGACCATGTTCCTGGTTAGCCGGCGCCACGTCGACTACGTGCGCGTCACCAGCATGGCCTGTCGCCGCTCCCGTTGATCTCAGCCTGAAACCGCTCAATCAACCACGCTGGAGCACAGCCATGTCCTGGTCCTTCGAGACTGCTCAGATCCACGCGGGCGCTGCGCCCGACCCGGCCACTGGCGCTCGCGCCACGCCGATCTACCAGACCACCTCGTACGTCTTCAGGGACACGCAGCACGGTGCTGATCTCTTTGCGCTGGCGGAGCCCGGGAACATCTACACGCGCATCAACAACCCCACGCAGGACGTGCTGGAGCAGCGGGTCGCCGCGCTCGAAGGGGGCGTTGCCGCCGTTGCGTTCGCCTCCGGGTCCGCTGCGGAGACCGCGGCGATCCTGAACCTGGCTCGGTCCGGGGACCACCTCGTGTCCAGCGCGTCGCTGTACGGCGGAACGCACAACCTGTTCAAGTACACGTTGCCCAAGCTCGGGATCGAAGTGTCGTTCGTGGACGACCCGGATGACCTGGACGCCTGGCAGGCGGCTGTGCGGCCGAACACGAAGTTGTTCTTCGCGGAGACGTTGGCCAATCCGCGGTCCCACGTGCTGGACATCGAGGGTGTCGCCGGTGTCGCGCACGCGAACCAGGTGCCGTTGATCGTCGACAACACCGTGCCCACGCCGTATCTGCTTCGGCCGTTGGAGCACGGGGCGGACATCGTCGTGCACTCCGCCACCAAGTACCTCGGCGGGCACGGAACTGCCATCGCCGGTGTGGTGGTGGACGGCGGGAAGTTCGAGTACGGGGCCGAGAAGTTCCCCGACTTCCACGAGCCCGACCCCAGCTACAACGGGCTGCAGTACTGGCCGGTGCTCGGGCACGGGGCGTTCGCGGCGAAGCTGCGGGTGCAGGGGCTGCGGGACACGGGTGCGGCCATCGCGCCGTTGACGAGTTTCCTGGTGATCCAGGGGATCGAGACGTTGTCGCTGCGCATCGAGAGGCACGTGCAGAACGCGCAAGCGCTTGCCGAGTGGCTGGAGGGGCGGGACGAGGTCGAGAAGGTCCACTACGCGGGCCTTGCGTCGTCGCCGTTCCACGCCAACGCACAGAAGTACCTGCCCAAGGGGGCCGGTGCGGTCGTGAGCTTCGAGCTGCGCGGCGGTGTCGAGGCCGGTCGGGCCTTTGTGGACGGTACGACTCTGTTCAGCCAGCTGGTGAACATCGGTGACGTGCGGTCGTTGATCGTGCATCCGGCGTCCACCACGCACAGCCAGCTCACGCCGGAGGAGCAGCTCATCGCGGGTGTGGCGCCCGGTCTGGTGCGGCTGTCGGTCGGACTGGAAGGGCTGGAGGACCTCAAGGCGGACCTGGAGGCGGGCTTCACCGCGGCGAAGTCCGAGTTGTAGTGGGCGGCTGGCGGTTCGGCGATCCGAACGGCCGGCGGAAGTGGTTCAGCCACGCCGGTCCGTTCGGGGAACTGCCGGGTTTCCAGCTCGCGTACGAGACGTGGGGGACCTTGAACGCCGAGGCCTCCAACGCGGTGCTCGTGCTCCACGCCCTGACCGGTGACAGCCATGTCGCCGGGGGTGTGGAGCCGGGTCACCCCACGCCGGGCTGGTGGGATTCCCTGGTGGGGAGCGGAAAGCCGCTCGACGGGTTCTTCGTGGTCGCGCCGAACGTGCTCGGTGGCTGTCAGGGCAGCACCGGACCGTGGCAGTACCCGGGCTTTCCCGACGTCACCATTCGCGACCAGGTCGCGGCCGAGGTGCACCTCGCGGACTACCTCGGGATCGGGCGGTGGGCCGCGGTGCTCGGCGGGTCGATGGGCGGCATGCGGGCCGTCGAGTGGGCCGTGAGCGAGCCCGGACGGGTCGAGTCCCTGCTGTTGCTGGCGACGACGGCTGCGGCGTCCGCCGAACAGATCGCGCTGGCGTCGGCGCAGGTGCACGCGATCAAGGCCGATCCCGGTGAGGGACTGGGGATCGCGCGGCGGATCGCGCACATCAGCTATCGCAGCGAGCAGGAGTTGCAGGCGCGGTTCGGGAGGCAGCGGCAGGAGGACGGGCGGTTCGAGGTCGAGTCCTATTTGGACCACCACGCGGCCAAGCTGACCCGGCGGTTCGACGCGGCCAGCTACGTGACGTTGACGGAGGCGATGAACTCCCACGACGTCGGGCGCGGGCGGGGCGGGATCAAGGCCGCCCTCGGGAACGTCACCGCACGGACGATCGTCGCCGGGGTCGACTCGGATCGGTTGTACCCGTTGGCGCAACAGGAAGAGCTGGCCGCCGGGATTCCCGGAGCGGACGGGCTGCGGGTGATCGAGTCGCCGTACGGGCACGACGCGTTCCTGATCGAGAGCGAACAGGTCGGCGCGCTCGTCACGGAGCTGGTGCCCGTGCGTTCAGGTACTCGTTGAGACGGGCAGAGGCGGCCAGCATCGCCAGTCCTCGTGCGGTGAGGCGGCGCCAGTCGGTCAGGGCGGCACCCAGCGTGTCGGTGCCGCCCGCCGCGGTAGCCGGACGGAGTGCGCTCGGCGAGCGGGTCACACAGTTGAGACTTTAGCGACCATCAAGAGCCAAAAACGCAGAAAAGTCTCAACAGCGCTTTCAATGTTACGGTTGAATCTCATGAGCCAGGACATTCGCGAGTTCATCAGCCCCTTCACCGAGCTGCTGGGGTTCGGCGAGCCGACGCACCTCGAGCACGCCCACGCCTGGATCCGCAACGAGCTGTTCGAGCAGCTCGCGGGGCTCGGCTTCCGCTCGATCGCCCTGGAGAGCTGCCGGATCCGGGGGCTGGTCGTCAACGACTACGTGCACGGCGGCGCCGGTGACCTCGACACGGTCATGAAGGAGGGCTTCTCCCACTCGATGGGTGAGAACTGGCCCGCCAACCGCGAGCTCGTGCGGTGGATGCGCGAGTACAACGCGGACAAGCCCGAACAGGAACGCCTGTCTTTCCACGGGTTCGACTTCCAGGGCGAGACGGCCAGCGCGCCCAGCCCGCGTCCCTACCTCGAACACGCCCGCGACTACCTGGGCGAGGACGTGGACCTGACGATCGACGACGAGAGGTGGAGCCGCGACGAGGCGATCCTGTACGCCGAGCAGTCGCCGGGGCAGTCGGAAGAAGCCCTCAGGCTGCGGGAGATCGGCGCCGGCCTGCTGAAGAGGCTGCACGAGCGCCGGAGCACCGACGAGGCCTGGGCGCGAGCGGAGACGCATCTCACGGCCGGGCTGAGCCTGCTGCAGTACCACCGGGAGGCCGCCGAACCGAACCCGTTGGGTGTGCGCCTCAACCGCCTGTGCCAGATGCGGGACGGCGTGATGGCTCGCAACCTGCTGGAGATCCGACGGGCCGAGGCCGCGAAGGGACCGACGTTCGTGTTCGCGCACAACGCCCACCTGCAGCGCACCAACTCCTCGATGGAGATGGCCGGCGAACGGGTCGAGTGGTTCTCCGCGGGCGCCCTCGTGGCGCCGGTCCTCGGCGACACCTACACCGTCATCGGTGGCACGCTGGGCCGCAACGACTCCATCGGACTGGGCGAACCGGACAAAGCCACCCTCGAAGGTCAGCTGCAGAGCCGGTTCACGACCTGGGGCATCACGAGCGACAAGCCGCAGGGGGTGCAGCGCGCCGACACCGGCGCCGATCCCATGCTGAAGATCGGCTACTTCCCGCTCGACCAGCACCTCATGGACGGTGTGGACGCTCTGCTGCACATCAGGGTTGGTCGTCCAGCGACGCGGTGATCCACGTCGCGACGGGCAGGTCGCGCGTCTCGCACTCGATGGCCAGCTTCAGGGTCCACCGCAGGGCTTGTAAGACGACTGTCGCGAGCTCCTGCGGTTGCCCGTTGGCCAGGGCGATCTCGATCTGCTCCGAGGCCGCGTCCTGGTCGCCGTGCACCTCCGCCAGCAACGCGCGGATCGCCGTGCGGACGGGCGGGTCCGCGTCGTCGATCTGGACCTCGTTGCCCTCCTCGTCGAAGACCTGCATCTTCACCGGGGTGGCGCCGCCGGAACCGAGCGCGCTGACCATGCTGCTGCACTCCGCGAACAGCAGGAGCACCAGTTCACGGATCTCCTCGTTGCCCTCGGGCGACCCGCTGAGGTACCCGGTCACGAGGTCTACCGCCACAGCGTCTTCCCCGGCCCTGGCCGCGGCCAGCGCCTCACCGGCCACGGCGGTGAGCCGTGACCAGCGATCTGGATCCTGTGGTGGTTTCACAGGTACTGCCTACCGCGCGGTGTCACGCGTTCGCAATGCCCCATCTTGATCAGAGTCATACCCGGGTATGTCACTCCGCAGGTCAATGTGCGGATTCACCGATCCACCTAGCATCGGGTGGTGTTCCGCACGTCGTACCGGACCGTCCTCGGTCCCGACCGCACCCGAGTTCTCCCCAGAGCGCTCGGCCGGCTGTGGCTGCCCGCCTTCGCCGCGCTGATCATCTACGCCTTCGTCTGGGCGGTCGTCTCCAGCGCCACCTACGTCCGGCAGGACGATTCGGACGGCTGGTGGGTGATCATCTTCCTCGCCACGCTGGGGCCGTACGTCCTGCTGTACTGGTCGCCGCTCTACGCCCTGCGGCTGGCGGTGCCGGGGTTCTACTTCGTCAGCTTCCTCATGGCGGGCGAGGGTGCTGCGGCGTCGCAGTACTGGACCGCCGTGCCGTTGTTCGTCGTGATCGTCATGTTCTACTCGCGCGGGATCGTCATCACGACCACGGCGATCACCATGGCGTTGATCATCGCCTCCGAACCGCAGTCCGCGGACAGGGCGCTCTTCGTGCCGATCATCGCCGCGGTGGTCTACCTGCTCGGTTCCCGCGGCAGGGCGGAGCGCGAACTGGAGGAGGAGCGTGACGCCAAGGCCGCGCTCGAGGAACGGGCACGCATCGCGCGCGAGATGCACGACGTCGTGGCGCACCACATGTCGTTGGTGGTCGTGCGCTGCGAAACAGCCCCCTACCGCCTCCAAGGGCTCAACGAGGAAGCGCAGAGGGAGTTCGCGGAGGTCGGTGAGGCGGCCAGGGAGGCGATCACCGACATGCAACGCCTGCTGGGCGTGCTCAGGACGACGGGTGACGCGCCGGAACGCGAGCCGCAGCCCGGCATCAGCCGCATCCCCGAGCTCACGAGGCCGGGGGACGAGGCCGAGGTCGACGTGGACGACGTGCCGGAGGCGGTCGGCCTCACCGCCTACCGGATCGTGCAGGAGGCGCTCACGAACGCCACCAGGCACGCGCCCGGCTCCAAGGCGTCCGTCCACGTGCGCAGGGACGGCGACCGGCTGGACGTGCTGGTGCGCAACACCGCCGGAGGGCCGTCCCGCGGTGGGGGCGGCGGGCAGGGCCTGGTGGGGATGAGGGAACGCGTGGCCGTGCACGGTGGCACGCTGACCGTGAAGTCGACCGAGGACGGCGGGTTCCTGGTCAGGGCGAGAATTCCGTTGGGGGACAAGTGATCAGGGTGGTCGTGGTGGACGACCAGGAGATGGTGCGCGAGGGCTTCTCCGCGTTGCTCGCCGCGCAGGACGACATCGAGGTCGTCGGCGCCGCGGGCAACGGCGTGCAGGGCGTCGCGCTGGCCCGCACGGTCAGACCGGACGTGGTGCTGATGGACATCCGCATGCCCGAGATGGACGGTCTCACCGCGACCCGGCTCCTGCTCGACGGCACCGACGACCTGAGGGTGTTGGTGCTGACCACGTTCGATCTGGACGACTACGTCTACGAGGCGTTGCAGGCCGGGGCGAGCGGGTTCCTGCTCAAGCACGCGCCGGCCCGTGAGCTGCTCAACGCCGTGCGCGTGGTGGCCGCCGGAGAGGCCCTGTTGGCGCCCTCGATCACCAAGCGGCTGATCGAGGACTTCGTGCGATCGCGGCGCAGTGAACGGGTCCGGCCCGCGCAGCTGGGTGTCCTGACCGAACGCGAGACCGAGATCCTCGTGCTGGTCGCGCAGGGCCTGTCGAACATGGAGATCGCCGCGCACCTGGTGCTGGCCGAGCAGACCGTCAAGACGCACGTGAGCCGCGTGCTCACCAAGCTCGGCCTCCGAGACCGCGCCCAGGCCGTGATCGCGGCCTACGAGAGCGGGCTCGTGATACCGGGGTAACGGCTCTCCGGGGTGACGATTCGAGGCGTGTCACCTTCCTAGCTTCTGGGACATGCGCCGAGCCGTCCTGTTCCTCCTCCTGATCGCCCTGCCGTCGGTCGCGCCGTCGATCGCGCAGTGGCGGACCGACGTCGCCCGCCGGGTCGCGGTCGTCGGTGACCTGTCGACGGCACGGGACGTGGTGGTCGTCGTGCCGGGGTCCGACGTGGACGTCGACCGGTTCGACCGCACGGTCGGGCGGATGGCGTCCAACCTCTACGAGCAGGCGCATCGCGACGACCTCGCGGTGATCGCGTGGCTCGGGTACCGGACGCCGCAGGGGCTCGGCGTGGACGCGATGACCGGATCGCTGGCACGTCAGGGGGCCGACGCACTGGTCGACTTCGTGCGGGCGTTGCGGACGCGGGCCCGGATCCACGTCATCGGCCACAGCTACGGGTCGGTGGTCGTCGGGCTCGCGGCGCACGACCTGGACGTGGCGGACATCGTGTTCACCGGAAGTCCTGGTGTGCGGGCGGATTCGGCAGCCGCGTTGGGGACTCGGGCCCGCGTGTGGGCGGTGCGGACCAGCGGGGACTGGATGCGGTTCGTGCCCAACGCGCGGTTGTTCGACCTGGGGCACGGCACCGATCCGGCTTCTGACGCGTTCGGGGCCACGGTCCTGCGCTTCGAGGGCGGGAAGCACGACACCTACTACGAACCGGGCACCGAGACGCTGGACGCGCTCGTGCGAATCGCATCGGGGGACCAGCTGTGAGGAATCCGTTCATCGACGCCGTGCGGGCTCTTGCCGTCGTCACCGTTGTGCTCGGCCACTGGCTGGTCACGGCGTTGGTAGACACCCCGACCGGCATGTACATCGACAGTCCTCTGAAACACCTGAGCGAGCTCACTCCCGTGAGCTGGGTGTTGCAGACGCTCGGCCTGTTCTTCTTCGTCGGTGGGTACGCGGCCGCGCACTCGAAGACGTCGTTCCTCACGAGACTCAGGCAGCTCGCCGTGCCCACGCTGCTGATGCTCGGCTGCTGGGCGGCTGTCCTCTTCGGACTGACGTTGCGCGGCGTCGACCAGGGCACCGCCTGGAACATCGGCTTCCTGGTCACGACACCGCTGTGGTTCTTCGGCGTCTACCTGGTGCTGCTGGCGATGAAACCGTTGGTGCGCAAGCTGGACGAGTACTCGTGGGGTGTGCTCGTCCCGGTCGTGCTGGTGCTCGTGGTCCCGTACGCGGTGTGGTGGGCGGCCTGGCAGCTCGGGCACTCGCTGGCGCGCTGGCGGATTCCCGGTCCGCCGTTGCTCGTCGCGGGCGTGCTCGGGTACGCGCTGCTGACGACGTTTGGCGGCTATCCGGTGGCGGCAGTGGGCATCCCGGGCGAGGCCGTTTCGAACCTGAACCCGCCGAACTACGCGACGCTCGCGCTGGCGTTCGCGCAGATCGGCCTGGTGCTCACGATCGCGCCGCTGCTGACGAGGCTTGGCACGGCGAAACCCGTGGCGTGGCTGAACAAGCGCGCGCTGGGGATCTTCCTGACCCACCAGAGCGCGCTGATCACCGTGGCGCTGACGCTCAGCGCGTGGGGGCCGTTGCCGGGGCTCCAGCAGCCACCAGATCATCCGGACTGGGTGTGGCAGCGGCTGCTGTGGCTGCCGGTGTGCGCGGTCGTGACCTGGGGATGGCTCCGAGCGCTGCAAGCCCGATCGCCGCGGCGTGCAGCACCACCACCGGCGGTGCCGGATCCAGCGCCAGCATCGGCGGTACGCACGCCAGTGCCGTGAGCAGCCACGGCAGACGCGTGTCGCAGCTGCCAGTGCGGGCGGTGTGGATCAGGTACCAGCCGAGCAGCAGGTGGATGAGGTTCTGCAACGGGTCGACCGGCAGCAGCACCAGCACGCCGTCGCCGAGGAACCCGCTCACCACGAACCCGAGCACGCCGAGCGTCCCGAACGACACGCCCATCGCCGTCGCGAGCCGGGTGCGGTGCGACTCGTGCGCCAGCGTCGTGGACCTGACCAGACGCCGTTCGAACCGGTGGAACACCAGGATGAGCGGCACCAGCCCGAGCACCAGCCAGATCGGCGCCTGCGTCAGGCCGAGCAGCCCGACCAGCGCGCCGACCCCGGCCAGGTACGCGAGGTACACCGTCATCGGGGACCGGCGGACGAACGTCACGACGTGCCAGATCCGGCCCTCGAGCCACGAGGTGACCAGGCCGCGCGCGAGCAACGCCACGCACACCTGCGCCACGCCGAGCACCATCATCGAACGCGGGTAGTCGCTGAAGAACACCAGCGCGGGCAACGTGATGGCACCCAGCGCGGCCAGCAGCTTGCGCGAGAGCGAGGTCAGCGTGCCGTCCGCGTAGAAGAACCCGATCTGCTGCATCAGCAACGCGCCGACGATCAGGTTCACGTAGCCGCCGGTCTTCCAGTCCGTCGACGTGCGCGCGATCTCGACGCCCAGCGTCACCAGCACCAGCACGAACGGCGTGGTGCGGCGGAAGTGCTCGTGCAGCCACGCGGCCGCCGGTGTCGCGGCCACGGCGAGGAGGTAGACCCCGATGAACCACAACGGATGCGTGATCAACCGGCTGTACGCGTCGACCTTGACGTCCATCAGGTTCAGCGCCGCGAACAGCACCACCCAGAGCAGCACGAACGCCAGCACGGGCCGAAGGAGCCACGACGTCCGGCTCGACACCCAGCAGCCGAAGCCGCCCTGATGTGCCTGCCAGCTGCGCAGGTTCGCGTGCCCGCCGGCGAAGAAGAACAGCGGCACCGCCTGCAACGCCCACAGCCACGACGTGCCGAACCCTCTCAGGTGCGCGAGCATCGCGACCGTCTCGCCGAGCACGAGCAGGGCGAGGCTGAAGAGCCGCAGGAACGTCGCGTACCTGTCCTGTTCGGCGTGGGCCAGCACCAGCGGCAGCGAGTTCGCGACCGGGTCCTCGCGACGGCGGCCGTGCAGCCGCGCCAGCAGGAGGAACACGACCATCGCGCTGCCGAACGCCCACGCCACCACGGGTTCGTGGCCGGGTGCTCCCCACCGCTGCCGCCACGAGTTGAACTTCAGCCCCAGCGCGTAGGTCTCGGCGACCGCGTGGCAGCTCTGCCCGGCGCCGCGCGGGTTGAGCCGGCACTGCGCGTGCAGGTCCGTCGTGAGCCGGTCGTCCAGTGCCTTGCGTGCCTGCGGTCCGAGCGGCTCGCCCTTGTGGTCGGCGTAGCGCAACAGGTCGTAGCCCAGGTCGTGCGCACGGCACGCGGCACTGAAGTCCCACTCCGTGTCGCCCGCCGGGCCCGAGCACCCGCCGCCCGCGTCGACGACCCGGAGCGTCCCGTCCGGTGCCGTGATGGTCTTGGGGTCGCGACCCATCTCGCGTGCGAAGTCCGCGGGCAGGTTGACGTACGGGTCGTGCGTCGCCGACGGCATCACGAACGCGTCGACGGCGTTGGCCGCCGCGATCACGTCGGCGCTGGGCGGGATCCCGTTGTCACCGGTCGCCGGTCTGGAGGCGATCACACCGCACACGAACACCGCGAGGGTGATGACCGTGAACCGGAACCAGGCCGGAAGCCGGAGGAGGAGTTTGCGCGCGCCCATTGCGGGCCAGGTTACGGACAGGTCTCGGCTGACCGCCAGTTCGCCAGGTCAGCCGCGCGCCATCCGTCGATCGGTGGATCCGGGCCCACGACACGGCTGATGTCGCGCTGCGGAGCGCGCCGACAGGCTCGGAAGCATGAAACGCCTGCTCACACCAGATCTCGCCCGCGGCAGCATGCTCGCGTTGATCGCGCTGGCGAACTCGGCCGTGTACCTCTACGGCCGCCCGTACGGCGTGCGCCAGCACGTCGTCGAGACAGACCTCGTGGATCGCCTGGTCAGCGCCGGTGTGGTGACGTTCGTCGACGCCCGCGCGTACCCGATGTTCGCGTTCCTGTTCGCGTACGGCGTCGCGCGGATGGCACCGGAACGGGCCAGGTCGCGCAACGTCTGGCTGATCGTCTTCGGGTTCGTGCACGCCCTGCTGCTGTTCCCCGGTGACGTGCTCGGCCTCTACGGCCTGCTCGGGTTCGCGGTGATCGCGATGAGCAGGCTGAAGGACCGGACGTTGCTCGCGGTCGCGGGTGTCTGGCTCGTGCTGACCGCCGTGGTCCAGGGCCAGGCCTACGCGTCACCACCGAACGGGCAACGCTCGTTCTTCTGGTCGTTCGAGACCGCGGACCCGCTGGCCGCCATCGCGTTGCACCCGGTCGAATGGCTGCTGGTCCCGTTCGGGCTCTTCGGGGTCGGTGCCGCCGCGCTCGTCGGTGTGTGGGCCGCGCGCCGCGAGGTCCTGGCCGAGCCCGAGCGGCACGGGCGGCTGCTGCGGCACGTCGCGGGCTGGGGACTCACCGCCGCCGTGCTCGGCGGACTGCCCAGTGGCCTCGCGGTCGCGGGCTTCTGGCACACCACCGCGTTGTGGCAGCTCGGCGCTCTGCACGCGGTGACCGGCGTCGCGGGCGGACTCGGGTACGCGGCGCTCATCGGGTTGATCGCGACGCGGATCAAGCAGCCCAACGCGGTCGTGCGGGCCATCACGGCGTGCGGGGAACGGTCGCTGAGCTGCTACCTGTTCCAGTCCGTCGTCTTCGTGTTGCTGCTCAAGCCCTACACGCTCGGGCTGGGCGCGACGCTCGGGTCGGCGGAGGTCGCGCTGCTGGGGCTGGCGACGTGGGGCGTGTCGGTGCTGCTCGCCGATGTGCTGCGGCGCAAGGACTTGCGCGGACCTGCCGAGACCCTGCTCCGCAAGGCACGGGAACTGCGAAGCTCACCGGCGTGACGTCCATGGTGGAGCAGGAACGCCGGTGGAACCTGGTGTGGGCGCTCGCGCCGTACGGCCTGCTGGCCGTGGCGACGGGCGTCTACCTGGTGACCCGGCCGGTCACCCCGGTGCCGCTGGTCGTCGTCGGACTGCTGGCGGCGTGGCACTGGTGGTTCGTGATGGCGCACCCCGAGTGGTGGGAGCGCCGGACCGGGTTGATGTTGCTGTACTTCGCCGGCGTGCTCTGCGCGACTGTGGTGTTGCTGCTGCACGACGGCGCGTTCGCGATCTTCGTGCCGGCTTGTTACGGCCTCGCTTTCCTGGCGCTGCCGGGCTGGCTCGCCTACGCGGGTGTGGTCGTGGTGAGCGGGTTGTGGCTGGTGCCGCAGGGCACCAACGTCGGCGCGACCCTGATGGTGAACCTCGGCGTCACCACCCCGATGGCGATCCTGATCGGCTGGATCATCCGCGTGATGGAACGCGAGGTGATCCGCCGCCGGGAGATGCACGAGCGACTCACGGCGCTGTCGGCGGAGAACGCGCGGTTGCAGGTGCTGGAGGAACGGGCGCGGGTGGCGCGAGAGATGCACGACACCGTCGCGCAGGGCCTCACCGGCATCGTCACGCAGCTCGAGGTCGCCGAAGAACTGGGTCTGGCGGAACCGGTGCGGGGACGCATCGCCACCGCCCGCCGGTTGGCGCGCGACAGCCTGGTGGAGGTGCGGCGGTCGATCGAGGCCCTGCGGCCGGGCCCGTTGCGCGACGCCCGGCTCGGTGAGGCGGTGGAACGCGCGGTGGTGGCGTGGCGCGAGGAGTACGGCGTGCCCGCTTCGTGCACCGTGACCGGGGACGCGCGCCCGTTGTCGCCGGAGACCGAGGTCGCGGTGCTGCGGGCGGCGCAGGAGGCCTTGGCGAACGCGGGCAGGCACGCCGTTGCTTCTCGCGTGGACGTCACACTGTCGTACATGGAGGACGTGGTCGTGCTGGACGTGTTCGACGACGGCGCGGGCTTCGACCCGTCGGTGCGCGGCTTCGGCCTGACCGCGATGGAGGAACGGGTGGCGCTGCTCGGCGGCACGGTGACCGTGGAGTCCGCGCCCGGCAACGGAACCGCCGTCAACGTCACGCTGGACGCCCGATGATCCGCGTCGTGGTCGTCGACGACCACCCGGTGGTGCGGGACGGCCTGCGCGGCATGCTCGGCACGCAGGACGACTTCGAGGTCGTCGGCGAGGCCGCGAGCGGAACCGAGGCGCTGACCGTGATCGCGGCCGTGCGCCCGGACGTCGCCGTCACCGACCTGCGCCTGCCCGCGCCTTCAGGGGCCGACCTGGTGCGGCAGATCCGTGCGTGCGCACCGGCGACGCGCGTGCTGGTGCTGACGACGCACGACACGGACGCCGACGTGCTGCCGACGATCGAGGCGGGCGCGATCGGTTATCTGCTCAAGGACGCGCCGCGCGAGGAGTTGTTCCGTGCGGTGCGGGCGGCTGCGCGCGACGAGACGGTGCTGTCGCCCTCGGTCGCGGCGCGGCTCGTGCAGCGGGTGCGCACGCCGGTTCCGGTCTCCGCGTTGAGCAGCCGCGAGCGGGAGGTGCTGGCGCTGGTCGCGCGGGGGAGGACGAACCGCGAGGTCGGGGCGGCGCTGCACATCAGCGAGGCGACGGTGAAGACGCACCTGCAGCACGTCTACGCGAAGCTGGAGGTGCCGGACCGGGCGTCGGCGGTGTCCGCGGCGCACCAGCGCGGGTTGATCTAGGAAGCCACCACGGCGGGCGTCAGCGAGGCCAGTGCCATGCGCGACAGCAGCGCTGCCATCTGGTCGCGGTCGAGGTGGGCGCTGTGCGGCGTCGAGTTGATGAGCCCGAACACGGCGTGCGCGGCGGCCCTCGCCGTCGGCTCGTCGAATCCGGGTACGGTCCGGCGGATCGTCTCGACCCACACCTCGACGTACCGCCGCTGTAAGGCGCGCACGCGCCGGCGGTCCGGGTCCGTGAGGTTCGCGAGGTTGCGCATCTGCACGGTGATGAGCGCCGGGTCGTCCAGCGCGAAGTCGACGTGCCAGCCCACCAGTTCGCGCAACGCCTCCTCGGCGTCCGTGGCGGCGTCCACCCGTGCCTGGCCGCCGTCGAGGAGCCGTTCGGAGATCGACGTCAGCATCTCGCCGAGCATCGCGTCCTTGCTGCGGAAGTGCCGGTAGAGCGCCGGGCCGGAGATGCCCACGGCCGCGCCGATGTCGTCGATGCCCACGCCGTGGAAGCCGTGGCGCGCGAAGAGTTCGGCCGCGGCGTTGAGGATCTGGTCCCGACGTGAGGGTTTCTCGACCACGGAAGGAGGTTAGCAGGCGTTCACATGGTCGTCCGATGGGTGGAATTCACGCAGGTGCAAGCCCTGAATGTTGACTATTGACCAATACTTCACACAGGTCTTACTCGTGGGTAACCATTGACCCGCAATGCATCAACCCTGCGGCCCCTCCGGGAGTCATCGATGCGTCCTGCTCACTTCTTCGCCTCAGTGGTCACCGCCGCTGCGGCGGTCATCGCGCTCGCCAACCCGGCCAGCGCCGCCCCCGTCAACTACGTCGCGCTCGGCGACTCGTACGCCTCCGGGCTCGGGACCGGCAGTTATGACGGTGCCAGCGGTAGCTGCAAGCGCGGCCCGGTCGCGTACCCGGCCCTCTACGCCGCGGCGACAGCGCCCGCGACGTTCAAGTCCGTCGCCTGTTCCGGAGCGCGAACAGGCGACGTCCTGACTCAGGCCAGCAACCTCACGGCGGCCACGAACCTGGTCACCGTGCAGGTCGGCGGCAACGACGCCGGCTTCACCGACGTCATCACCACCTGCACGTTCGGGTCGGATCAGGACTGCGTCAACCGGGTGAACCAGGCGAAGACCTACGCCGCGAACACGCTTCCCGGGTTGCTCAACAACGTCTACGGCACGATCAAGGCGAAGTCCCCGGCGGCGCGTGTGGTCGTGCTGGGCTACCCGCGCATGTACAAGGTGCCGGGCTCCTGCAACGTCGGCCTGAGCGACACCAAGCGGGCCGCGATCAACTCCGGTTCCGACGCGCTGCACGCCACCATCGGGGCGCGGGCCGCCGCTGCCGGGTTCCGCTACGTCGACGTGCGCGGGGCGTTCACCGGGCACGAGATCTGCTCGTCGAGCTGGTGGCTCAACAGCCTGAGCTGGCCGGTCGAGGAGTCGTACCACCCGAACAGGGCGGGTCACCAGAGCGGCTACCTGCCCGCTCTGCGGGCTGCCATCGGGTAGCGCATTCCGGAACGTGAGAGTGCCCGAAGTGCCGCTTGACCTGCGTTCGGGTCACTCTCGAGCCGTTCCTGTGGACCGCTAGGTGAGCGGGCGTTAACATGGCCTTGTTAACGCCCGCTAACCTGAGGTCTGGGGAGCATGGACGCACCTGTCCTGCGCAGCGCAGCCGAGCCGTCGGACCGCTACGCCAAGGAGCACACCGCGCTCGTCGACGAGCTGCGGAGCAAGCTGGCCGTCGCCGCGCGAGGCGGTCCCGAGAAGGCGCGTCAGCGTCACGTCGACCGGGGCAAGCTGTTGCCCCGCGAGCGCGTGGACACGCTGGTCGACCCCGGCTCGCCGTTCCTGGAGCTGTCGCCGCTGGCTGCCAACGGCATGTACGGCGACGATGCACCGGCCGCGGGCATCATCACGGGCGTCGGGCGTGTGTCCGGCCGTGAGTGCGTGATCGTCGCGAACGACGCCACGGTCAAGGGCGGCACCTACTACCCGATCACGGTCAAGAAGCACCTGCGCGCGCAAGAAGTGGCGCTGCAGAACAACCTTCCGTGCATCTACCTCGTCGACTCCGGCGGTGCGTTCCTGCCGAAGCAGGACGACGTGTTCCCGGACCGCGAGCACTTCGGCCGGATCTTCTACAACCAGGCCACGATGTCGGCGCGCGGGATCCCGCAGATCGCCGCCGTGCTGGGGTCGTGCACCGCCGGCGGTGCGTACGTGCCGGCGATGAGCGACGAGGCGATCATCGTCCGGAACCAGGGCACGATCTTCCTCGGCGGTCCGCCGCTGGTGAAGGCCGCGACCGGTGAGGTGGTCAGTGCCGAGGACCTCGGCGGCGGCGACCTGCACTCGCGCACGTCCGGCGTCACCGACCACCTGGCGGAGAACGACGCGCACGCGTTGCGGATGGTCCGCTCGATCATCTCGACGCTCGGCCCGCGCGTGCAGCGGCCGTGGGACGTCGCGCCGATCGAGGCCCCCGCGGTCGACAGCGATCTCTACGGCGTGGTGCCGACGGATTCCCGGACGCCCTACGACGTGCGAGAGGTGATCGCACGGGTCGTCGACGGCTCGAAGTTCCAGGAGTTCAAGAAGGAGTACGGGCAGACGCTCGTCACCGGCTTCGCGCGCATCCACGGCCACCCGGTCGGCATCATCGCGAACAACGGCATCCTGTTCGGCGAGTCGGCCGTGAAGGGCGCGCACTTCATCCAGTTGTGCGACAAGCGGTCCATCCCGCTGGTCTTCCTTCAGAACATCACCGGCTTCATGGTCGGCCGCGAGTACGAGGCGGGCGGCATCGCCAAGCACGGCGCCAAGATGGTGACGGCGGTGGCCTGCGCGCGCGTCCCGAAGTTCACCGTGATCATCGGCGGCTCGTTCGGCGCCGGCAACTACTCGATGTGCGGCCGGGCGTACTCGCCGCGCTTCCTGTGGATGTGGCCCAACGCCCGCATCTCCGTGATGGGCGGGGAGCAGGCGGCGTCCGTTCTGGCGACCGTCCGCCGCGACCAGCTCGGTGACGAGTGGTCGGCGGAGGACGAAGAGGAGTTCAAGGCGCCGATCCGCCAGCAGTACGAGGACCAGGGCAACCCGTACTACTCGACCGCGCGGCTCTGGGACGACGGTGTGATCGACCCGCGTGACACCCGCACGGTGCTGGGACTGGCCCTGTCCAGTGCGGCGAACGCCCCCATCGACGATGTTTCCTACGGCGTCTTCCGGATGTGATCATGTTCGACAGCGTTCTGGTGGCGAACCGCGGAGAGATCGCGGTCAGGGTGATCCGCGCGTTGCGGTCGCTCGGGATTCGTTCCGTCGCCGTGTACTCCGACGCGGACGTCGAGGCGTTGCACGTCAAGCTGGCCGACGAGGCCGTGCGGATCGGGCCCGCCGCGGCCCGCGAAAGTTACCTGTCCATCGAGAAGATCGTCGCGGCCGCCGTGTCCACTGGCGCGCAGGCGATCCACCCCGGCTATGGCTTCCTCGCCGAGAACACCGCGTTCGCCGCTGCCTGTGACGCAGCGGGAATCGTGTTCGTCGGACCGCCCGCGTCGGCGATCGACGCGATGGGCGACAAGATCCGCGCGAAGCTGACGGTGTCGGCGGCGGGCGTTCCCGTGGTGCCGGGCCGCACCCGTGCGGGCATGTCCGACGACGAGATCGCCGAAGCGGCCCTGGAGATCGGTTTTCCGGTGCTGCTCAAGCCTTCCGCCGGCGGTGGTGGCAAGGGCATGCGGCTGGTGCACGAGGAATCGGCGCTGCGCGAGGCGATCGAGTCGGCCCGGCGGGAGGCGCGCGGGTCGTTCGGTGACGACACGCTGCTGATCGAGCGGTTCATCACGAACCCGCGCCACATCGAGATCCAGGTCCTCGGCGACGCGCACGGCACCGTGATCCACCTCGGTGAGCGCGAGTGCAGCCTCCAGCGGCGGCACCAGAAGATCATCGAGGAGGCGCCGTCGCCGTTCCTCACGCCCGAGGTCCGCGAGGCCATGGGTTCCGCCGCGGTCGACGCCGCGAAGTCCGTCGGCTACGTCGGCGCGGGCACCGTCGAGTTCATCGTGGACGGTGCCTCCGGCGACTACTTCTTCATGGAGATGAACACCCGGCTGCAGGTCGAGCACCCGGTGACCGAGATGGTCACGGGCGTCGACCTCGTCGAGTGGCAGCTCCGCGTGGCGTCCGGTGAGGTGTTGGACCTCGACGTCGAACTGAACGGTCACTCGGTCGAGGCCCGCGTCTACGCCGAGGACCCGTCGCGCGGCTTCCTGCCGACCGGTGGCCGGGTGCTGGCGTTGAGCGAGCCGTCCGACGTCCGCGTGGACTCCGGGCTGTACGAAGGACTTGTCGTCGGTTCGGACTACGACCCGATGCTCGCCAAGGTCATCGCGCACGGCCGCACCCGAGAGGAAGCGCTCAGGCGCCTCGACCACGCGCTCGGCCGGATGGTGCTGCTCGGCGTCACGACGAACATCCCGTTCCTGCGGGCACTTCTGCGCGACGAGGACGTCCGCGCGGGTGCTCTGGACACCGGCCTGGTCGAGCGCAAGCTGGACGCGCTGACGTCCGCCGAGATTCCGGACGACGTGTACGTGGCGGCCGGCCTGGAGCGTTCGTTGCAGCCGCACGGCGACGACCCGTGGGATCAGCTCTCTGGCTGGCGCGTCGGCGACCACGCCTGGACGACCTGGCGGATCAACGACGTCGACGTGCGCGTGCGCGGCGAGGAGGTCGTTGTGGGCGCCGGAGAAGCGGTCCGCGCGAAGGCGCGCAGGGAAGGCGCCGACCTGCTCGTCGGCTCGCGCCGGTACGCGATGGCCCGCGATGGCGACGTGCTGTGGCTGGGCCACGACGGTGCCTCCTGGGCGCTGGTCGAGGCCGAGTTCCTGGTCGGTGCCGCCGACGGTGCTCAGGCGTCCGGTGGTCCGGTGAAGTCGCCGATGCCGGGAACCGTTCTGGTGGTCCGGGCCCGGCAGGGCGAGGAAGTGACCGCCGGTCAAGCGTTGTTCGTGGTCGAGGCCATGAAGATGGAGCACACCGTGACCGCACCGGTCGACGGCGTGCTCGCCGAAGTGAACGTGCAAGCAGGCCAGCAGGTCGCACTCGACCAGGTGTTGGCCCTCGTCGTCTCTCACGAGGAGTGACAGTTATGTTGGACTTCAGGCTCCCGAGCGAGTACGAGGACCTGCGCAAGACCGTCGAGGAGTTCGCGCGCGACGAGGTCGCCCCGGTCATCGGCGACTTCTACGAGCGCTGCGAGTTCCCGTACGAGATCGTCGCGAAGATGGGGCAGATGGGCCTGCTCGGCCTGCCGTTCCCCGAGGAGCACGGCGGCATGGGCGGCGACTACTTCGCCCTGTGCCTCACGCTCGAGGAACTCGCGCGCGTCGACTCGTCCGTCGCGATCACGGTGGAGGCGGCGACCTCGTTGGGCGCCATGCCGATCTACCGCTTCGGCACCGACGAGCAGAAGGCCGAGTGGCTGCCTTCACTGACGTCCGGCGAGAAGCTCGGCGCGTTCGGCCTCACCGAGCCCGGCTCCGGCACCGACGCGGGCGCTCTGGCCACCACCGCGCGCCTCGACGGCGACGAGTGGGTCATCAACGGCACCAAGGCGTTCATCACGAACTCCGGCACGGACATCACCGGCCTGGTCACGGTCGCCGCGGTCACGGGCACGCAGCCCGACGGCCGCAAGGAGATCTCCTCGATCATCGTCCCGTCCGGCACCCCGGGCTTCACGGTGTCGAAGAAGTACTCCAAGGTCGGCTGGAACGCCTCCGACACCCGCGAACTGTCCTTCCAGGACTGCCGCGTCCCCGCCGCGAACCTCCTCGGCACGCGTGGCCGCGGTTTCGCCCAGTTCCTGCGCACGCTGGACGAGGGCCGCGTCGCCATCGCCGCGCTGTCGGTCGGCCTCGCCCAGGGCTGCGTGGACGAGTCGGTCCGCTACGCCCACGAGCGCGAGACGTTCGGCGCGAAGATCGGGACGTACCAGGCGATCCAGTTCAAGATCGCCGAGATGGAGGCCCGCGTCCACACCGCGCGCCTGGCCTACTACGAGGCGGCGTCCCGGATGCTGCGCGGCGAGCCGTTCAAGAAGCAGGCGGCCATCGCGAAGCTCGTCTCGTCCGAGGCGGCGATGGACAACGCCCGCGACGCCACGCAGATCTTCGGCGGGTACGGGTTCATGAACGAGTACCCGGTCGGCCGGTTCTATCGCGACGCCAAGATCCTGGAGATCGGCGAGGGCACCTCCGAGGTGCAGAAGATGCTGATCGCCCGCGAACTGGGTCTCTGAGTCACGTCACTGGATCTTCGGCACCGCCCGGTCGATGATCGAGGCGAAGTCGGTCGACCTGGGGAGCGTGCCGAAGGCGACTCCCCAGTCACCGCCGAGCCGTGAGCCGAGGAACGCGTCCGCGACGGCGGGGTGCCCGTGCTTGACGAGCAGGGCACCCTGCAGGATCAGCGCCATCTTCTCGACGACCCGGCGCGCCTGCGACTCGTCCACATCGGACAGCGCGGTGCCGAGCTCGTTCAACGCCCTGTCGATGCGCCGGTCGACCCCGGTGACGGCCGCGAGGAACTCCTGCACCGAATCGGGTTCCCTCTTCATGGCGCGCAGGACGTCGAGCGCGGCGACGTTGCCGGAGCCCTCCCAGATCGACATCAGCGGTGACTCGCGGAACAGCCGCGGCATCCCGCTGTCCTCGATGTAGCCGTTGCCGCCCAGGCACTCCAACGCCTCGGCGGCGTGCACCGGGCCGCGTTTGCAGACCCAGTACTTGGTGATCGCGAGCCCGAGTCGCGGCCGGTGCTCGGCCAGCCACATCGCGGTCGTGGTCGCCGCCTCGGACTCGATCGCGAGGTCCGCCAGCACGTTGCGCATGGCGGGCTGGTCGATCAGGTAGCTGCCGAACGCCTTGCGGTGCGCGGCGTGGTGCGCTGCCTGCCGTAGCCCGAGCCGCATGCCCGCCGCGGTGCCGAGGACGCAGTCGAGCCTGGTCATGTTGACCATCTCGATGATGGTCCGCACGCCGCGGCCCTCGTCACCGACCCGGTGGGCGAAGGCCTCGTCGTACTCGATCTCGGCGGACGCGTTGGACTTGTTGCCCAGCTTGTCCTTCAGACGCTGCAGGAAGAACCGGTTGCGCGTGCCGTCCGGGAGCACGCGGGGCACGAGGAAGCACGTCAGGCCGCCGGGCGCCTGCGCGAGCGTCAGGAACACGTCCGACATCGGCGCCGAGGTGAACCACTTGTGCCCGGTCAGCACGTACCCGTCCTGGACGGCCCTGGCGACCGTGGTGTTCGCGCGGACGTCCGACCCGCCCTGCTTCTCGGTCATCGACATGCCGGCGATCAGGCCGCGCTTCGACAGCGGCGGGTCGAGGCCGAAGTCGTAGTTCCGTGCGGTGAGAAGGGGTTCGTAACTTTCGGCCAGTTCCGGCGCCACGCGCAAAGCGGGCACGGACGCGTAAGTCATCGAAATCGGACATCCGTGGCCGGCCTCGACCTGGGACCACACGTAGAACCTGGCCGCGCGCTCCAAGTGCCCACCGTCGACATAGGCGTGCAAACCGTGCGAAACGGCGACGTTCATCAGTTCGTGCCACGCAGGGTGGAACTCGACCTCGTCGATCCGGTTCCCATACCGGTCGTGCGTGTGCAGCACCGGCGGGAAAGCGTTTGCGAGCCTGCCGTGCTCCTGCCACTCGCGGCTGCCCGCGAGCCTGCCGAGCGCGTGCAGTTCGGCGTCGTCGACCCAGCTGAGCAGGGCGGGGTCGTCCGCGACGTCGTGACCGCTCAGTGGCGGGACCTGGTTGGTCACCTCGTGCGTAGCCATGCCCCGCACGTTACTACTCGCAAGTAACTTCGGACAGGGTGCCGGAGGAGATCGCTGGCCCATTCGGGCTTTTGGGCGCGACAACGGCGGTGACGAGGAATAACGTCGTTCTGGTGAGTGACCATGGGCACAGCTCGGCCGTGGCTGCGCTGAGCGCGCAGTACGCCGCGATGCGCGAAGGTGCGCCGGTGCGGCTCGCGAAGAAGACGTCGAACCTCTTCCGGTTTCGCGCCGACCAGGCCGGCGGACTCGACGTCGGCAGGTTCGACCAGGTCCTGTCCGTGGACCCGGTCGGACGCACCGCACAGGTGCAGGGCATGACCACCTACGAGAACCTCGTCGCCGCGACACTTCCCCACGGCCTCATGCCGTTGGTGGTGCCGCAGCTCAAGACCATCACCATCGGCGGTGCGGTAGCGGGACTCGGCATCGAGTCCACGTCCTTCCGCAACGGGCTGCCGCACGAGTCCGTGCGGGAGCTGGAGATCCTCACCGGCGACGGCGAGGTCGTCGTCTCCAAGCCGGACGACGACCTGTTCCGCGCGTTCCCGAACTCCTACGGCACGCTCGGTTACGCGCTGCGGCTGGAGATCGAGCTGGAACCGGTGCGCCAGTACGTCCGGTTGCGGCACGTGCCGTTCGGCTCGTTCGAGGAGTGCGCCGCCGTCATCGAGGAGGTCTGCGAGGACGGCTCTGCGGACTTCGTCGACGGCACCGTGTTCTCCCGGGGCGAGATGTACCTGACGTTGGGCCATTACGCCGACATCGCGCCCTACACGTCGGACTACACCGGCAACCAGATCTACTACCGGTCCATCCAGAAGCGCCGCACGGACCACCTCACGATCCACGACTACCTGTGGCGCTGGGACACCGACTGGTTCTGGTGCTCGCGGGCGTTCGGCGCGCAGAACCCGGTCGTCCGTCGCATGTGGCCTAAGCGCTACCTGCGTTCGGACGTGTACCGGAAGCTCGTCGCCAAGCACCGGCAGCTGCGGCCGCGCACGGACGTCGAGCCGGTGATCCAGGACGTCGAGATCCCGGTCGGAGGACTCGCCGACTTCCTCGACTTCTTCGACCGCGAGATCGGCATCTCGCCGGTGTGGCTGTGCCCGGTCCGCCTGCGTGACGACACGGGCTGGCCGCTTTACCCGATGGACGCGGACAAGTTGTACGTGAACGTCGGTTTCTGGTCGGAGGTCCCGGTACGACCGGGGGAGAAGATGGGTGACCGCAACCGGTTGATCGAGCGCGAGGTGGCGCGGCTGGGCGGCCACAAGTCGCTGTACTCGGACTCCTACTACACCGAGGACGAGTTCTGGCGGCACTACAACGGTTCGCACTACCGGTCCGTGAAGGCCCGGTACGACCAGACGAACCGCCTGCCTGATCTGTACGCCAAGTGTGTCAGGGGACGATGAATGCGGTTGGCCTCCATTTTCCAGCGCATCACGGGTGGCAACGACGTTCGGTTCAAGGCCTACGACGGCAGTGCCGCCGGGCCTGACTCAGCTCCGGTCTCGATCGACATCAGGACACCGGAAGCCCTGTCCTACCTCGCTTCCGCGCCGGGCGAGCTCGGCCTCGCCCGCGCCTACGTGACCGGTCACCTGGAGATACTCGGCGACGTGCACGCCGGGCTCGCCCAGCTCTCCGAGTTCTCGCTGCGCGAACTGCCCGTGCTGCAACGGGTGGAGCTGCTCCGGTTCCTCGGACGGATCCGGTTCGCGCACAAGGTGGCACCGCCGCCGCAGGAGACCCGCCTGCACGGCATGCGCCACTCGAAGGCCCGCGACTCGCAGGCCATCGCTCACCACTACGACGTCTCGAACCAGTTCTACGAGTGGGTCCTCGGCCCGTCGATGGCCTACACGTGCGCGGTGTACCCGACTCTCGAGTCCACTTTGGAGGAAGCCCAGTTCGAGAAGCACGACCTGGTGGCCCGCAAGCTGGGGTTGAAGTCCGGCATGAGGCTGCTGGACGTCGGCTGCGGCTGGGGCGGCATGGTCATGCACGCCGCCCGCGAGTACGGCGTGCGCGCGATCGGCGTGACGTTGTCCCGCAACCAGGCGGAGTTCGCCCAGAAGGCGATCTTCGAGGCCGGCCTGTCCGACCTCGCCGAGGTGCGCCACCTCGACTACCGCGACGTGCGCGAGACCGGGTTCGACGCGGTGTCGTCCATCGGCCTGACCGAGCACATCGGCAAGGCGCAGCTACCGGCGTACTTCGCGTCGCTGTACCGCAAGCTCAAGCCGGGCGGACGGCTGCTGAACCACTGCATCACCCGCCCGGACAACAAGCAGCGGGCGCTGTCCGGGCCGTTCATCAACCGGTACGTGTTCCCGGACGGCGAACTCGTCGGACCGGGGCTGCTCGTGTCGCAGATGCACGACACCGGGTTCGAGGTGCGGCACGAGGAGAACATCCGCGAGCACTACGCGCTGACCCTCGCCGCCTGGGCCCGCAACCTCGAGGAGCACTGGGACGAGGCCGTCGAGGAGGTCGGGGCGGCCAGGGCGCGGGTGTGGCGGCTGTACCTGGCGGCGTCGCGGCTCGGGTTCGAGCGCAACAACATCCAGCTGCACCAGATCCTCGGGGTGAAGCTGGAGGGGACGACGTCGCACATGCCGTTGCGCCCGGACTGGCTGTCCTGACAACGACGAAGGGCCGCGGCTCGGTGCCGCGGCCCTGAGTTCTGAGGGCTGTCAGCTCAACTGGTTCACGATCTGCTTGGCCGTGTCGGCCGGGATCGCGAACCCGATCCCCACGCTCCCGGCCTCCCCGCTGCTCGTGGCCGGCGAGTAGATCGCCGAGTTGATCCCGATCAGCTCACCGGCCGCGTTCACCAGCGCGCCACCGGAGTTGCCGGGGTTGATCGACGCATCGGTCTGGATCGCCTGGTACGACACGGGTTGTGAGCGCCGGGTCTCACCGGGCACGGTCACCTTGCGGTCCAGCGCGGACACGATGCCGGTCGTCACGGTGCCCTGCAGCCCGGACGGCGAACCGATGGCCATCACCGCGTCGCCGACCTTCACCGAGTCCGAGTTCGCCCACTTGATCGGCGTGAGGCCGGAGGCTCCGGAGACCTGCAGCACGGCGAGGTCCGAGGTGGCGTCCGCGTTGACGACGGTGGCGGGCAGTTCGCGCCCGTCGTTGAACTTCACCGTGATCTGGCCGCCGGCGGAGGCGATGACGTGGTTGTTGGTGAGGATCTTGCCGTCGGCGGAGAGGATCACGCCGGAGCCGAGGCCGTTGCCGACGTTCACCTGGACCACGGAGGGCAGCACGTCGGAGGCGACGCTGCTCCAGTCCAGTGTGGACGTGTTCGAGATCGTCTGCGCGGAGACGGAAGTCGACGTGGGTGTGCTGTCCGGTGAGGCGATCACCGCTCCGGTGACGCCCCCGAACAGGCCGGCGACGAGTGCCGCGGCCGTGAGCATCGGGGCCGTTCGGCGCCAGAACTTCGGGGCGACGACGACGGGCTGCGGTTCCACCAGTGACCCGCTCATCGCGGGGAAGCTCTGCTCGGTCATGACTCCACGATGGACCCCCATCATGTGAGCCACCTGTGCCGAAACCCTCGAAAACCCTGATAAGAACTAGCTGAGAAGCAGCGCGGAGACCTCTGCGGCCGACAGCGCGTGGCCGAAGTGCGGGCCCTGCGCGCCCGTCACGCCCAGCTCCGCCAGCCGGGACGCCTCGGCGGCGGTCTGCACGCCGTCGGCGTACAGGGGCAGGCGCAGCATCACCGCCCACCGCAGCAGGGCCACCGCGGCGGTCTCCTCCATCCGGAGCGCCTCGGGGCCGAAGGCGTGCGAGACGGCGCTGTTGAACTTCAGGCCGCTCCACGGCAGCACGCGCAGCCGGCCGACGCCGACGTTGCCTCCGCTCACCTGGTCGACCACCAGGCCGACACCGCGTTCGGCGAGGATCGTGAGTTCGTCGAGCTGGTCGTCGTTCAGCAACGTCGGCACGTGCTCGTGCAGTTCGAAGCGCAGCAACGACGCGGGCAGGCCCGTCCGCTCCAGCACGCGGACGACCTCGGCGACGAGCTCCGGCTCCTGGCAGAGCCGCAGCGGCAGGTCGATCGTCAGCTCGGGCGTCCGGGAGCCGAGCGTCTGGTGCCACGAGCTCATCTGCGTGCAGGCCTCTTCGAGGGCCCAGCGCGCGAGCCGCACGATCATGCCGTTGCCGGTGGCCTGGCCCAGGAACATCTCGGGGCACAGCACGCCCCGCGAGGGGTGGTCCCAGACGATCTTGGCTTCGAGGGCGAGCACCGAGGAGTCGGTCAGCGAGCGCACCGGCAGGTAGTCGATGCGGAACTGGTCCTCCTCCAGAGCGCCGGGGATCGACGCGGCGAGCGCGAACCTCTCCCGGTCGCGCTGATCCCGTTCCCTGTCGTACAACGCCCACTGCGCCTTGCCGTCGCGCTTGGCCCAGGCGACCGTCACGTCCGCCGCGCGCAGCAGGTCCGCCGCGTCACCGCCGCGGGCCGCGCGCGGGACGATGCCGACGCTGGTCGTCACGCCGACGCCGTGGCCGTCGATCCAGGTCGGCTCCTCCAGCAGCGCGGTGAACTCGTCGATCAGGGCGATCACGGACGTGGTGTCGCGCGGGTCCTTGACCAGGACGCCGAACTCGTCCTCGCCGATGCGTGCGACCCTGGCGACCTCCTCGGGGAACACCGTCCGCAGCTGCGTCGCGACGTGCATCAGCACCCGGTTGCCCGTCTCGTGCCCGAACGCGTCGTTGATGCCGCGGAACCCGTCGATGTCCACCTGCACGAGGGCGAGCGACTCCGGCCCCTTCGACCCGACCGCGCCCTCCAGCCAGCCGAGGAACTGCGCGCGGTTCGGCAGGCCCGTCTGCACGTCGTTGAGGCTCTGCCGCACGAGCTGGGTCTGCAGAGCGCGCATCTCGCTCATGTTCTCGATCATCGTGACGAGATACGGCGGTGTGCCGTCCTCCTCGCGCACCACCGAGATCGCCATGTGCGTCTGGATGGTCTCACCGTCGCTGCGGACCATCCGCTTCTCGACCCTGACGTTGTCGTGCTCGGACGCGATCAGCTGCTTCGTCAGCTCCCGCAGTCCCGCCCGGTCGTCCGGGTGCACGAGGTCGCGGCCGCTCATCTTGCGGACGTCGTCGTGCTTGTAGTCGAGCATCACGAGCAACGCCTCGTTGACGTCGATGATGTCGCCCTTGAGGTCGCTCACGACGATGCCGAACGCCGCGCTCTCGAAGATCGCCCGGAACTTCGCCTCACTCGCCCTGACCGCGGCCTCGGCCCGGCGCATCGTGGTGATCGCGGCCGTGCGGCTCAGCTCCTGCTGGTCGAGCGTGCGGTTGCGCAGCTCCTCCGCGTACCCGGCGGCGAGCGCGGCCAGCTGGGCCTGGGTGGCCGCCGTGTGCTCACTGAGCGACGCGAGCGACTGCTCCAGCGTCGACGGGGCGATGAAGTCGTGCTCGACCATGGACCGGCCGACCTGCCGCGCCTCGCGCACCCCACCGCCGAGCAACTGCTCGACGTACCCCGCGAGCAGTCGCTCGAGCTTCTCGCGCGTGAAGTTCGCGACGAGGGTGTTGGAGATCGCCGCCGCCCAGTGAACGGCTGGCTCTCGGGTGTCGACCATGTTCATTCAGCTTCAGGTGGCCATTCGTGGGGACCGGGGTGAACTGCTGATCGCCTGGCGCGGTACCACCACCATGAGTGGGTCCAACCGGCAAGCTTACTGATCAGTCACGACCTGTCCAACCGAACCTCGAATCCCGGTCTGGAATCGACTGATCCGCCACGAATTCACTCGTTTGAACTAATGAATCACCTTGCTGAAGGCCAGCGGGCCAATTGTGAGGGGGTCTGTCTCAACATCGAACAACGGTGTGTAACCGGTCGCCAGGTACAACCCTTTCGCCTCAGGCTGGCGCGGCCCGGTGGTCAGGTAGATCCTGTTGTATCCAAACGTTCTGGCCTCGTTCTCCAGTTCCACGAGAACCCGCCGTGCCAATCCACGCCTGCGGTGTTGCGAATGGGTCCAAATCCTCTTCATCTCGGCTGTTTCGGCGTCGTACCGCTTGAACGCACCACCGGCGACCGCGACGCCGGATTCCATGAGCAAGAGGAACTGACCGTTTGGTGGCTCGAACACGTCCGCCGGTCGTTGCATCTCTTCTGCGCCCATCGGGCCGTATCGAGACGTGTATTCGTACGTGAGCTCGGCGACCAATGGCGCCGCTTCCGGATCCGATTGCCGGACGCGGCGCACTTCGAGAGTCGTCATGCGGCGTTGGCCCGGTCGCGCTTGGCGACCTCCTCGCGCACGATCGGAATCACGTACCGGCCGAAGTCGATCGCGTCGTCGAGCAGGTCGTACCCACGCGCGGACAGGATGTCGACGCCGAGGTCGTAGTAGTCCAGCAACGCCTGCGCGACGGTCTCCGGAGTGCCGACCAGCGCGTTGGAGTTGCCCGCGCCACCGGTCGCCTTCGCGGTGGGCGTCCACAAAGCACGATCGAATCGCTCACCGCGTTCCGCGACCGCCAGAAGGCGTTGCGAACCGGTGTTCTCCGGGTTCGTCAGCGAGTGGCGGCGGCTCAACGGCCCGTTGGCCTTCCGCGCCTCGATCCGGTCGACCGTGCGGTGAGCCTTCTCCCAGGCCAACTCCTCGGTCGGCGCGATGATCGGCCGGAACGCGACCTGGATGCGCGGGGAGTCCGTGCGCCCGGCGTCCTTCGCCGCCTGCTTCACGGACTCGATCTGCTGCGCGGTCTCGGCCAGCGGCTCGCCCCACAGGCAGAAGATGTCGGCCTCCGCGCCGCCCGCCGCGTAGGCCGCGGGGGAGGAACCGCCGAACGACACGTTCGGGCGTGGCTGCTGCACGGGGAACACGTCGCTCACGAAGTCCGCGAAGTGGTAGTGCTCGCCGTCGTGGTCGAACGCGGACCTGCTGGTCCAGGCCTTCTTGACGATCTGGATGTACTCGCGCGTGCGGCCGTAGCGCTGGTCCTTGGACAGGTAGTCGCCCTCGCGCTGCTGCTCGTGGTCCGTGCCGCCGGTGATGAAGTGCACGGTCAGCCGGCCGTCGCTGATCTGGTCGAGCGTCGCGAACGTCTTGGCGGCGAACGTCGGGTAGCTGACGTTCGGGCGGTGGGCGAGCAGGATCTGCAACTTGTCGAGCTTGCTGGCGAGGTAGGCGGCCGCTGCGGACGGTTCCGGCGCGCCCGACCCGTACGCGAACAGCACGCGGTCCCACCCGTGCTCCTCGTGCGCCCTGGCGAGCCTGAGCGTGTAGTCCTTGTCGAACGCGCCGCTGGACGAACGCGGCGTCGTTTCCGATTCGTCGTTCGTGGCGGCGATCCCGAGAAACTCGACTGGCATGACCGATTCCCCGAACTGGTAGTGGGAGTGAGGGCGCGTTGAGGGAGGCGCGCCTTCGAGTGCACACCTCGATCGGGGATGCCGCAACGATGTCCACAGAGCGGGATTTGCTTGCACGCGCGGGGTACCGTGGTGGTGTTCGCGTTGAGGGGCGCGGCTCGTTTCTCGTTGTCCTCCAACGGAAAGACGCGCATGCGCTCACTCGTCGTTATCGGTGGCGGCCCTCGTGCCGCCGGCCTGCTGGAACGCCTCGCCGCCCAGTCACCCGCGGTGCCGCTGGCCGTGCACGTGGTCGACCCGTTCCCGCCCGGTGCGGGCCGGGTGTGGCGGCACGCCCAATCCCCGTTGCTGCGCATGAACTCCATGGCCGAGGACGTGACGGTCTTCACGGACTCCTCGTTCGACGGCATCGGCCCGGTTCGCCCGGGGCCGTCGCTGGCCGAGTGGACCGACGTCGACCCGACAGCCTTCCCGTCACGTCAGGTGCAGAGCCGGTACCTGGAGTGGTTCTTCGACCACGTAAGGAAATCTCTGCCTCCGAGCATCTCTGTGACCGTGCATCAGGCCACGGCTCTGAAGGTCGTCGGCGACTGGGTGTGGCTGGACAACGGGGAGTCGTTGCGGGGCGACGTGCTGGTGCTCGCGCTCGGGCACCTCGACGCCGACCTCGAACCCGAGCACCGCAAGCTCGCCGAGCACGCGTCGGAGCACGGCCTGACCTACGTGCCGCCGCTCTACTCGGCCGACGCGGACCTCTCCGCGGTGTCCGGTGACGTGGTGCTGCGCGGGTTCGGGCTCGCGTTCGTCGACCTGATGGTGCTGCTGACCGAGGGACGCGGCGGGCGGTACGTGCGGACCGCTGAGGGACTTTCCTACGTGCCATCGGGTCTGGAGCCGACGCTGTACGTGGGCTCACGGCGTGGCGTGCCCTACCACTCGAAGACCGGCTACCGGCTGCAGGGAACACGTCCGTCGTTGCCGCACTTCTTCGTCGCGGACGCCTTGCAGGGACGTGAGCTGGACTTCCGGGACGACGTGTGGCCGTTGATGGCCAAGGAGATCGCGTGGGGTCACTACCACGAACTCTTCACCGGACACCCCGGTCTGGTGCGGATGCCGTTCGTGGAGTTCGCCGCGTCGTTCACGGCTTTGCCCTGGTACAGCAACGAGATGCGTGAGCTGGAGGAGCTGGCCGTGCCCGACCCGGCCGACCGCATCGACTTCGAACGGCTGGATCGGCCGCTGGCGGGCGTGACCTTCGCGACCGCCGAGGAGTTCCAGGAGCACCTGCGCGCGTATGTCGAGGCGGATGTGGCCAGGCGCTCCGATCCCCGGCACAGCGCCGATCTGGGGGCGTTCCTGGCTCTGTTGTCGGTCTACGGCCAGCTCGCGGGCCTCATGCCGTTCGACGGCTGGTGGCACGGTTACTTCAGCTACCTGGCCTCGGGCCCGCCGCCGGACCGGCTGGAGGAGCTGCTGGCGTTGTCGCGCGCGGGAATCGTCCGGTTCCTCGGCGCCGACATGTGGGTGGAGGCGGAGGAGGACGCCTTCGTGGCGGGCAGCGCGACGACACCGGACGTGGTGCGCGCCAACGGTCTGATCGAGGCCCGCCTGCCCACGCACTCGTTGTCGCGCACGGCGGATCCGGTGCTGAGGTCGTTGCGCGCGGTCGGCGACGTCTCCGAGGACGCCGCCGGCCTGGTGCGGGTGTCACCGGTCGGGCGGTTGATCAACGAGCGCGGTGACGAGGACCCGGCCAGGTTCGCGGTCGGGCCCTACACCACGGGCAAGGCGTTCGCGGCCTTCGCGCGGCCTCAGACGAACGCGCCCGCGTTCCGGCAGAACGACGTGCTGGCGCGCGAGATCCTGAAAGTCCTAGGCGACTGAGGTGTACCGCCCCTGGTGCCGCACCAGGGGCGTCGCGATGTCGGAGTGCGTGATGTCCAACGGCTCCCCGACCAGCGCGACGTGATCACCGACCGCGATCCGCCGGGCAGTCCTGCACCGCAACCGGACCGGCGCGTCCAGCAACCACGGCACGCCGTCCTCGTCCTCCTGCCACCGCGTCCCGGGTCCGAACCGGTCGACGCCCTTCGTGGCGAACAGGTCCGCCAGCCCGGTCTGCGCGGCCTCCAGCAGGTGCACGGCGAACAGGGGAGCGGTCCGCAGCACCGGCCACACCGAGGCGCCCTCGCCGATCCACACGACGACGAGCGGCGGTTCGAAGCTCACCGACGTGAACGAGGAGACCGTGGTGCCGACCGGACCTTCCGGGCCGGTGGCCGTGACGATCGTGACGGCCTGGGCGTGGTGCTTCAACGCGTCGCGCAGTTGTTCCTTCATCGCAGCACCTTCAGCGCGTCGAGGTCGAAGTCCGCGGCGTCGGCGGGAAGCGCCGACTCGTTGAGGAAGAAGGCCTGGGGCACAACGGCACCCAGCTCGGCCAGGACCGGCCGCAGGTGCACCTCGACGGCCAGCGCGTGCTTGTCGGCCGCCGCGATCTGCAGCGGTACGACCAGCTTGCCGCGGAGCCAGCCCGGTGGTGCCTGGTCCAGCACGGCCTTGAGCAGGCCGGTGTACGCGGCCTTGTACGTCGGCGTCGCGACGACCAGGACCTCGGCCTGGCCGAGGGTCGACAGTGCGGCCTTGATCGTGTCCGGTTCCGTGAACACGGCGGGTGCCAGCTCCGCCGCCTCGACGACGGGCCCTTCGACGGGCACGCCCAGCGTCGCGGCGAGGGCCTCGCGCAGGGCCAGGGCCGCCTGCAGCGTGCGTGAGGCGGGCCGCGGGTTGCCGACCAGAACACCGATCTGCGTCATGCCTTCCAGCACAGCCGCAAGCTCGGGGACCGTCAACCCGCGTCCACCACGCGAGAACTACTTGACGGCGTCCGCCGCCGACCGTCCGGCAACCCGTCCGGAGAACAGGCAGCCGCCGAGGAACGTGCCCTCCAGCGCGCGGTAACCGTGCACACCGCCGCCACCGAACCCGGCGGCCTCACCGGCGGCGTACAGGCCCGGCAGCACCTCGCCGGACGGGTCGAGCACCCGCGACGACAGGTCGGTGTGCAGGCCGCCCAGCGTCTTGCGGGTGAGCACCGACAGCCTGACCGCGATCAGCGGACCGGCCTTGGGGTCGAGCAGCCGGTGCGGCTCGACGACCCGGATCAGCTTGTCCGTCAGGAAGTTCCGGGTCTGGCGGATCGCGTTGATCTGCATGTCCTTGCTCAGCCCCGCGGTCACCTGGCGGTCGCGCTCGACGATCACCTTCTCCAGCGCGGCCGCGTCGATCCTGCCGTCACCGGTGAGCGCGTTCATGCCGCGGGCGAGATCCGCGACCGTGCCCGCCTGGATGAACTCCTTGGACTTCTGCGCGAACGCCTCGACCGGCGCGACGGCACCCGGCAGCGCGCGCTTGAGCACCGCCCGCGTGTCCTTGCCCGTCAGGTCGGGGTTCTGCTCGGAGCCCGACAGCGCGAACTCCTTGCCGATGATCCGCTTGTTCAGCACGAACCACGAGTGCTCGTGGCCGTTCCTGGTGATGTGCTCCAGCGAGCCCAGCGCGTCGAAGCCGGGGAACAGCGGGATCGGCAGGCGTTTGCCGTCGGCGTCGAGCCACAGCGGCGACGGGCCGGGCAGGATGCGGATGCCGTGCCGCGACCACACGGGCGCGTAGTTCGCGATGCCCTCGGGGTAGTGCCACATGCGGTCGGAGTTGATGATCGCGCCGCCGGCCTTCTGGGTGATCTCCAGCATCGAGCCGTCGACGAAGTCCGGCACACCGGCGAGCATGAACTTCGGCGGCTTGCCCATCCGCTCGGGCCAGTTCTTGCGCACCAGGTCGTGGTTGCCGCCGATGCCACCGGACGTGACGATCACGGCCTGCGCCTTCAGCGAGAACTCGCCGACCGCGGTCCGCGAGCTGGGTTCGGCCCTCTCGACCGACGAGGGCTCCAGCACGTCACCGGACACGCCGTCGCACACGCCGTTCGTGACGTCGACGCTCGTGACCTTGTGGCGGAACTTCAGCGTCACGAGTCCTTTCGCGACACCCTCCCGCACCCGGCGCTCGAACGGTTCGACGATGCCCGGCCCGGTGCCCCACGTGACGTGGAAGCGCGGCACCGAGTTGCCGTGCCCGTCGGCCAGGTAGCCGCCGCGCTCCGCCCACTGCACGAACGGGAACCAACGGACTCCCATGTTGTGCAGCCAGGAGCGCTTCTCGCCGGAGGCGAAGTCCACATAGGCCTGTGCCCACAGCCGGGGCCAGTGGTCCTCGTCCCGGTCGAACGCCGCCGAGCCCATCCAGTCCTGCAACGCCAGGTCGTGCGAGTCCTTGACCCGAAGCCGTCGCTGCTCGGGGGTGTCCACCAGGAACAGCCCGCCGAACGACCACCACGCCTGGCCGCCGAGCGACGCTTCCGGCTCCTGGTCGAGGAGGATGACCTTGCGACCCGCGTCGGCGAGCTCTGCGGTCGCGACGAGACCTGCGAGGCCCGCGCCGACGACGATGACATCCGCGTCATGTGCCATCGGGCGAGTCTAGATCGACCGCTGGTCACGCACGAGACCTGAGTCAATTTCACTTTTTGGGGAGAGCTGTCCGCATGAGCTTCCGACCGGCTTCCGAGGTGGGCTTCACGACCCGGACCACGCGTTTCGTGGCTCCCGGCTCCGTGACGAACGGCGAGTTCGGCCTGTTCGAGTGGCGGATGGAGGCCCGTCAGCCGGGCGCGCGTCCGCACTTCCACAAGACGTTCTCCGAGTCGTTCTACGTGCTCGAAGGCGAGATCACGCTGCTGGACGGCGACGAGTGGGTGCGTGCCGGCGAGGGCGACTTCCTCTACGTGCCCGCCGACCGGCCGCACGCGTTCCGCAACGACAGCGACGCCCCGGTCCGGATGCTGATCCTGTTCTCGCCCGGCATCGCCCGCGAGGACTTCTTCCTGGAGGTCGGGGCCGCGAAGGGCCTGTCGGAGGAGGAGCTGGTCGCGTTCTACGAGCGTCACGACCAATACAACCTCTGAGGGTGCCGCCGACCGCCACTACCGGTGAGGGGGGTTTACCGGAGTGCCGGCCGACGGCGGGTTGACCGCGGCGCGAGCACGCACACCTGCGGAAGGGCATTTCCGACCTGGGGGTGTCGGATCGCCCCGGCGCGCAGCTCGAGCGCCAGCGGCCAACCACATTGTTGAACGTACAACCGGACCGCTGTGTTCCGGTCGGCTTTCACTGTGACCAGGCTCAATTCCTTCAGCCGGCCTTCAGGTTCGTCGCCTTGCGGTGATCACTCGCTCACGCCAGGTCGTGGAGCCTGCGCTCGGCGGCCTTCCGCGCCTTCTCCGCCGCCGACGTGACGCGCTTGGCGTCCTCCAGCCGTTCCGCGGCCCGGTCGAACGCCCGCTGCGCCGCCAGTTGGTCGGCCTGGGCCTCGCCCACGGCCTGCTCCGCCTCGTCCACCGCCTGCTGGGCCTCGGCGCGCTTCTTCTCCTGCCGTTCCCGCCGCTTGCGGGCGAGCGCGTCCTCGCCCTCCTGCGCAGGCTCCGGCGTCGGCAGCGCGAACCCGAACCCCGAGTACTCCAGGCCCTTGGTGAGGTGGCCGGCGCGCACCTGCTCGGCGGACTCCGGGTCGGCCATCGCGGCGGTCAGGGTGTTGCGCACCTGCGTGACGGCGTCGTCCGCGAGCGGGCCCGTCAGCTCCAGGGTGCGGTAGACCAGGGCCTCCATCAGCTCTTTGCGCTTGCGTCCCAGCTCGCGCATGGTCAGCTGGGCCGTGGAGAGCCCCAGGGCCTCCTCCAGGCCCTCCGGAGCGTCCCGGACGAGCTTGTTGACCGCCCAGGCGCCCACCGTCGGCCTGCGGAGGTCCTGGATGGCCTTGGCCAGGTCCTTGTCGTCGGTCTGCTTGGCCGCGGCGTTGCGGGCCGCGGTGAACTCCTTCGGTGGCAGCCCGTAGAGCTCGTCGGCGACCGGCTTCAGGTCCATGGGCGCAAGGTAGCGCCTGAAAAGCCCTCAGTCCTGCCGAACGATCTCAACAACTCCGGCGTCGCGGGCGTTGAGGAGGTGGGTGGGTCGTGCGGAATCGGGTAAACAGGATGGAGACATGCACACCAGGTGGAGATGGGTCCTGTTCGGCCTCGGCGTCGCCGTGGCCGCGATCGGTCCGCTCGCGGCCAGGAACGGCCCCTGGTACGCCTACGTGTTCGGCGGCCTGTGGTTCCTGATGGGCGCGACCGTCGCGTGGCGCACGGTGAGCCTGGGCACCAAGCTCACCCCGGAAGGCATCACGTCGAACGGCCTCGACCGGCAGACCACCATCGAGTGGTGCGACGTCGAGAGGGTCGAACCGCGGCGCAAGCGGAATCTGATCTTCTTCCACACCATCGCGCCGATGATCAGGCTCCACAGCGGCAAGCGGACGCTGACCGAGCTGAGCCTGCTCTCGATCAAAAAGGAGTCCGTGCCCGAACGGACCGCGAAGCACGTGACGGAACTCCAGCAGGCGCTTGCCGTGCACCGGGCGAACTGTCCGGCGTGCGGAGCGCAGCCCAAAGCGCTCGCGACCCGGCAGGGGATCGTCGGTCGGCTGCGAACGAGATTGCGTGAGCTAATGGGCGGGAATAGCGATCGGTCCATCGCCCGCTGACCGGAAGTCGTTACACGTCAACATCGTTCACCGTTGACGCAGCCTTGACATTCCCCTCTATCAGCTCTTGACTGGAGGGTGGTTGCTCGTTCCGTTGCTGAAAAGAAATGCGTGGCACTAAAAGCGCGCTTTTTCAAGCGACTGAACAGTCCAATGTGGATCCCGAAAATACTCCAGGAAGACGATTGCCCCTTACGAGGCGAAGAGATGTGCTACGGAGCACTCTTTACCCCACGAAGGGCACATGCGCCGTGAAGAACTGGAGACGCCGCACCGGAACGGTCTTGCTGACCGCGGTGCTGGGCACTACCGGGTTCGGCTTCGCCGCCACCCCTGCCATCGCGCAGAACGCACCGCAGCAGCAGCCGGCCGCTGACAAGCAGCTGGACAAGCAGGACAAGGCGCTCGTCGACCAGGCCGCCCGCGAGGGCAAGGCGACCGTCGACCTGCTGGTCGCCGCCGAGAACGGCAAGACCGACGCCGCGGTCAACGACCTCAAGGCGCTCGGCGCCACGGTCCAGAAGACCGAGAAGGACGTCGACTACGTCAAGGTGACCATCCCCCGGGAGAACGCGGCGAAGGCCGCCAAGCTGGCCTCGGTCAGCACCGTGGACGTCGACGGCCTCGTCGCCCTCGACAACCCGCGTCCCGAGGGCATGGAGAACCCGGCTCCGCAGAAGGCGCCGGACTCGAAGACGCCGCGCGTCAACCCGTACATGCCGACGCAGGACACGCAGGCGGCGCAGTTCGCCGTCGCGAACCCGAAGTGGGACGGCCGCGGCACCACCATCGCGGTGATCGACTCCGGCATCGACCTGGACACGCCTGCCCTGCAGACGACCAGCACCGGTGAGCGCAAGATCATCGACTGGTACAACGCGAACGCCACGAACTCCGGCGACGGCACCTGGGTCACCATGACCAAGACCGGCCGCGTCGGCAAGTTCACCGAGGGCGGCAAGCAGTACACGGCGCCGGCCACCGGTGGGCCCTACTCGTTCGGCCTCTTCAACGAGACCGCGGGTGACCTGAACCTCGCCAACAGCGAGACCGGCGGTGACATCAACCGCGACGGCGACCGCACGGACGCCTTCGGTGTCATCCAGGACATCACGACGAAGGAAGTCTTCGTCGACGTCGACGGTGACGGTGACTTCACCAACAACAAGCGCATGATCGACTACAAGGTCAAGAAGGACGTCGGCTACTTCGGTACCGACAACCCCGCGACCCCCGTCGTCGAGCGCGTCTCGTTCGTCGTGCAGACCGACCGCTCGATCTACGACAACGCGGGCACGCCTTACGTCAACCTGGGCATCTCGGGTGCCGCACACGGCACGCACGTCGCCGGCATCACGGCCGCCAACAAGATGTTCGACGGCAAGATGGCCGGTGCCGCGCCTGGCGCGAAGCTGATCGCCATCAAGGCCTGCCTCTCCACCCCGTCCTGCACGAGCTCCGGTCTCATCGACGGTGTCCTCTACGCCGCGCGCAACGGCGCCGACGTCGTGAACATCTCCATCGGTGGCCTTCCGGCCCTCAACGACGGCAACAACGCCCGTGCGGAGCTCTACAACCGCACGATCAACGAGTACAACGTCCAGATCTTCATCTCGGCGGGCAACTCGGGCGCGGGCGCCAACACCGTCGGTGACCCGTCGGTCGCCACGGACGCGGTGAGCGTCGGCTCGTACATCACCAAGGAGACCTGGCTCTCCAACTACGGCTCGAAGACCGCGCAGAAGCAGAACCTGCACGGCTTCTCGTCGCGCGGCCCGCGTGAGGACGGCGGCTTCAAGCCGAACATCGTCGCGCCCGGTTCGGCGATCTCCACCACGCCGCGCTGGCAGGCCGGCGGCCCGGTGGCGGGCACCTACGCCCTCCCGCCCGGCTACTCGCAGTTCAACGGCACCTCGATGGCCGCCCCGCAGGCGACCGGTGCCGCCGCGCTGCTCGTGAGCGCGTACAAGGCCACGCACGACGGCCAGAAGCCCACCAGCGCCGAGCTGCGCTACGCGATCCAGCGCAGCGCGAGCTACGTGGACACCCTCGGTGCCTACGAGCAGGGCGCGGGTCTCTTCAACACCAACGCCGCGTGGAAGCTGCTGGACAAGCACTCCGTGCCGGACCAGGTCACCACGTCCGTCGCGGTCAACACCGTCCTCAGTGGACTGCTGGCCACCCCGAACGTCGGTGTCGGCATCCACGACCGTGAAGGCGTGACCGCGGGCCAGGAGTACACCCGCACCTACACGCTGACGCGCACCACGGGCCATGACGACGAGACGTACAAGGTCTCGTGGAAGGGCAACGACGGCACGTTCACGGCGCCGAAGAAGGTCGACCTGCCGCTGAACAAGCCCGTCCAGTTCGCCGTCAAGGTCAAGGCGAAGACCGCGGGCGTGCACAGCGCCGTCCTGCAGCTCGACAACCCGGAGACCCCCGGTGTCGACGCGCAGACCCTGAACACCGTGTTCGCGGCGGAGAACTTCAACGCCGCCAACAAGTTCTCGGTCACCAAGTCGGGCACGATCGCGCGCAACCAGTCGACCAGCCTCTTCGTGAACGTGCCCAAGGGCACGACCGCGCTGAAGGTCGACATGAACGCCGGTGGCGCCGAGGCAGGCAAGGGCCAGGTCCGCTTCCTGCGCTTCACCCCGCAGGGTGTGCCGCTCGACGTGACCAGCTCGACCAACTGCTACAACCCCGACGCGGGTGCCGGTTGTGCCGGTGGCACGCCGACCAGCCGCACGGTCGCCAGCCCGATGGCCGGCGTCTGGGAGATCGTGATCGAGGCGCGTCGCACCTCCGACGCCGACGTGGCGCCGTACTCGGTGACCGCGTCCGTGCTCGGCACGACGATCAGCCCGAACCCGGACACCATCGCGTCCGGCACCTTGGGCACCCCGATCGAGCGCAGCTACACCGTCACGAACACGCAGGCCAACTTCAACGGCCGGCTCGCGGCGGGCGCTGTCGGCAGTGCCAAGACGGCCCGTCCGACGATCGCGAACCTGGAGTCCCAGCAGTACCCGATCGCCGTCGCGGCCGGCGCGTCGAAGCTCACCGTCACGATCGGCAACACCGCCGACCAGGGCGCTGACCTCGACCTGTCCGTCTACAACTGCTCGACGGGCACCTGCGTGCTCGCCGGTCAGTCGGCGGACGCGGACTCCGAGGAGTCGGTGACGATCAACAACCCGGCAGCCGGCAACTGGATCGCCCTGGTGGACGGCTACGCGGTGCCCGCGGGCACCACGGCGTTCGACTACTTCGACGTCTTCACCTCGGCCGGTCTCGGCACGCTGACCGTCTCGGACAGCAACGCCGACCGCGCCGCCGGTGCGTCGTGGAACGCCACGGGCGTCATCACGCCGCTGGGCCAGCCCGGTGCGGGCCGCGTGCTGCGCGGTGAGCTCGAGGTGCGCACGGCGGACAACACCGTCGTCGGTGGCGGCGCCGTGATCGTCCAGGCAGTCAGCTAGTAGCTCGTAGCAACGCAGAAAGCCCCAGGGTCCACGAGATCCTGGGGCTTTCTACGGTTCAGGGAGCTTGTTGTTCAGCGGCTCGTCCACATCCACCTTGGACACACCGGTGATCAGATACGCGTCTTCCACCTTGTCGACCGGCATCTCGGCCCGCAGGTAACCGATTCTGGGATCTCGCGACTCGACGGTCGCCCCCAGCCTCTCCAGTGCCTGCTCGACCTCCTCGTCGCGTCCCTGCTGCACGGAGATCATCAGTGGCACTGTGAGGTGGCCGTCGCGCTTCGCCTGCTCGATCCGGAGCTTGTCCGGTTTTGCTGAGGACACGATCGGCACCTCCGCCAAGGGCACGGCTGGAGACCCGTTCGTACCACAGCTGCCGAGAGCCAGCGCGCAAAACGCGACGGCGAGCGGTCTTCTCATGATCGAAGGACGGAACGGGCTCCGCGGGCGGTTGCACCGAATTTCCCCGGAGTTCTACTGCCGGGGACCCGCAAACGCTTGCTCCCGCAACTCCCCGTCCGCGCTCTCACCGAACACGCGAGCGTCCGTGTGCTGGTCAGAGGCCGGTTGAGCCTTATTGGCACCGGTGACCGCCCGCGTCCTGATCTGGGGCAACGCACCGGTGTGCTGGCGGTGCACCCAGTCGACCAGGTGCTCTCTGGTGAGGCAGCGCAGGTCCCACAACTTCCCGGCGTCAGCAGCACTCACGAGCGCACGCACCCGCACGAACCCCTGCGTCGCCTGCGTGACCTGGAGGACCGACACCCGCCCGTCCCACAGGTCGCTGCCCTCCAACATCGAGCGCATCTCCTGCCGCATCGCCTCGACCGGCACCGTCCAGTCGAGATCGAGCTCGACAGTGCCGAGCAACGCCGACTGCGTGCGCGTCCAGTTCTCGAAAGGCGTCTTCAGGAAGTACGACGTCGGCAGCACCATCCGCCGGTCGTCCCACAGGTGCAGCACCACGTACGTAAGCGTGATGTCCTCGACCCGCCCCCACTCACCATCGACGACGACAACGTCGTCGAGCCGCACCGCGTCGCTGAACGCGATCTGCAGCCCCGAGATCAGGTTGCCCAGCAACGACTGCGCGGAGAACGCCGCCACAGCGCCAATGACAGCGGCAGAGGCCAGCACGGTGGACCCAACGGCCCGCGCACCGGGAAATGTCATGAGGATCGCGCCCACGGCCAGCACGCCGATGACCACCAGCACCAGCCGCCGCACCAACGTGACCTGCGTGTGCACCCGCCGCGCGTGCCGGTTGTCGGTGACGTCCGTGCGGACCCGCGACAGCGAGATGTCCACGAGGGTGCTGATGAGCGCCGCCAGCAACCAGGCGCCGGCCAGGATCAGCGCGATGCCCAGCACGTGCAGCACGACCGGCGCGTCCACCGGGTAGACGCTCAGGCTTATCTGGGCGGCCAGGAGCGCTCCGAACACCTGGCCTGGGCGGTACATCTTGCCGCTGTGGGTGAAGCGGCGGACCAGCCGGTGGACCACCTCCACGACCAGCAGTGCGAAGGCCACGGAGCAGCCCATGACTACGAACAGCACGTTTCCCTCCTTCTGGGTATCGGGACGGGGTACCCGGTAGCCGGGGCGGGGAACACCATGAACCAGCTCACGAAAAAGGCGGGCAGCCGTAGCTGCCCGCCTCTTTCTCATCGCGTCAGAGCTCGGCCCTCGGCGGGAAGTCGTTCACCGCCTCGGCCAGGTACTCGGCCAGCCTGCCGTGGTAGGCGTTGTTCGGCAGCCCGTTCGTCACGTACTGCGCCGCCACCTTGCCCGCGTCGTCCGAGTCGCGCACCGCCGCGTCGAAGTCGACGATGTGGTCCGCGTCGTAGTTGCGGTAGTTCACCAGCATGTCCGCGTTGAGCTGGCGCCGCTGCACCTCACGTGGATCATTGGCGGCGAGCCCGAGCGGCGGGATCGTCGTCAACACCACGTGCAGGGCGGTGCCGTCTTGCCTGAGTTGTTTCTTCAGGCCGGTGCGGGTGTTGATGAGATCGGTGAGCGAGGCGCGAACCTGGTCGGCGGACTGGCCGCGCAGGAGCTCCGTGCTGCCGAGGGCGACCAACGCCGTCCGCGCGCTCGCCGAGCTGAGCACCGAGCGTTCGATCTCGGTCTTGTAGTCCGGCCCGATCAGCACACCCGTGTTCGGGAACGCCGCCGCCGTGGTCGGCTGCTGGAACGAGAGCAGGGCGTCGTTCGGCGACAGGGAGCGCTGGTGCGCCCGCACGTCGGAGACGGAGCCGTTGAACCAGTTCACGGCGTTCGCGTCCGACCTCGACCGGCCGATCACGAACTTCCCGCCGGCGGCGAACGGGATGACGTCGTGGGCCGCGCCGTTCAGCACGCCGTTGACGAACAGCCTGGCCGTTCTGGTCTCCGCGTCGAAGGTCGCGGTGAGGTGCGTCCAGTCCAGCGTCGCCTCGCCCCAGGCCGGCACGTCCCTGACCCACGGGCTGGTCGCACTGTCCGAGCCGCGCAGCGTGAAGGTCCAGCGCTTCGTCGTGGGGTTGTAGCGCAGGGCGAACCCGTCGGTGGCGGTGCCCTCCTGGCTCACCGCGGTCTGGGCGGTGGTGAGCGACAGGGTCTTCACCCAGGCCGACACGCTGAAGTTCCTCGTGGTGTCGAGGACCTTCCCGCTCGTCGCCAGCGAACCGCCGTTACCGCCCAGCACCACGCTGCCGTTGTGGTCGGGGCTGAACGCCACGGTGCCGCTCGCGGTCGCAGGGAAGTTCCCGCTCGAATCCTGGGCGACGACACCGGCGCCGTCGTTCAGCTTCCACCGCGCGACATCCGGCACACCCGAACGGCTCGCGTTCACCAGGCCACCGGGCAGCACCTGTCCGACCGAGTTCAGCTTGCCGGGCAGGAGGTCGACCCACGTGTCGCGCTGGGCCGAGCCGGGAGGTGCGGTGGCCGACAGGGAGTCCCCCAGGACCACCACGGTGCCATGGCTCGTGTCCGTTGTGGACACATCGACCGCGGACACAAAGTAGCTTCCCGGCAACGTGGTCGCGAACGGCGTGCCCGTCGAGTCGGCGACGTTGTTGTTCCACGCCAGGAACGTCGGTGCCGAAGCGCCGCCGTGCACCGGTGCGAGCGTCGTGCCGGTGGGGATGTGCAGGCTCACCAGGAGGTTGCCGCTGCCGCCGGCCGGCATGGCGATCGGGTCGCTGTAGATCTCCGCGCCTGCGGCCAGGGTGACCGAGGTGGCGCCGGAGAACTTCAGCGCGGCCGGAGTGCCGGCCGTCGCCGCGTCGGTGCCCGACTGGGCGGCCACCGAGGCCGCACCGATCTGGACGGGGGAGTCGTTGCCCACGTTGGAGAACTTGACGCGCACCTGAGTTCCCCGCACGGTCGGCTTCAGGACCGTGCGCAACGTCCGGTCGGTGAACCAGTGACCGTCCGGCGGGACCACCGCACCGTCGGCGGGCGCCGCCCACGTGCCCACCCAGCCCGTGTCCACGGGCCTGGGGGCCATCGACAGGACGTGCAGCGCCGTCGACCCCACACCGGGCATCAGGCTCGCGCCGGAGTTCGGCAGAGTGATCGACTTGAGCGTCTTGTTCGGATCGGTGGGCAGGAACACCGGCCTGATCACAGGCCGACGGGTGCGGTCGACCGCGCTGAGGACCTTCCAGTAGGGCAGCACGATCTCGTCCGTGAGCTTGGGTGCCGCGGTCCAGTCGCCCACCAACGGCATCGTCGGGTCCGATGTGGTGCCGTCGGTGTAGGTGATCGTCGCGTTGCGCGCGGGGGTCTCACCGGCCGTGCTCAGCACGAGCAGCCCGACCGAGTTCGCCTTGACCTGCTGGGTGGCGGGGAACGGGATGGTCTGGCCGATCGCCACGACGTTGTCGTTGCCGGTCGTGGTGTTCCGCGCCGGCATGGTGAACGTCGCGCCGTTGATCGACAGGACGGACCCGGGAGCGAGCCCGGAGGCGGCCATGGCTTCGATCGACAGACCGGAGTTGACGTAGTCGAGTGCCGCGGTCGGGCCGGTGTCGTTGCCGATGCCCCTGTTGTTCATGGCGTCGGTGAAGCTCGACGCGGTGACGTTGTTGATCGGGAGGAACGTCAGGTAGTCGAGGCCGATCCGGTACTTGAGGTGGATCGCGTTCGGGTCGGTGCTCACGGGCGTGAACGTGATCCTGTGCTTGCCCGCGGTGAGGTGGACACCGTTGAGCGGCACGAACTTCGTGTAGGCGGCGCCGGCCTCGTAGCCGACGACGGGCGTGGTGTCCGTGTTGCCGATCGGCTTGTCGTCGATCTTGACGGCGAAGTTGCCGTAGTGGTTCGCGAGGGTGATCCCGGCGCCCACCGAGTAGTCGGCCTCGATCGGCGTCGTGAACTCCAAGGTGAAGGACTTGCCCGGCTCGTCACCTTCGAAACGGCGCTGTGCTCCGCTGTTCCAGGTGATGCCGCAGCAGTTCGCCATGTGGATCAGCGTCTTGTCGGTGGACACCACGGGCATCGCCTCGGCGTCCAGCCTGACCGTCGGCGAGAGCTCGAGGTAGTCGATACCGGCCTTGAACGTGGTCGCCGTCGAGTCCGCCTTCTTGGTGAGCTTCGTCCTGAACTGGTGCCAGCCCTCCGTGAGTTGTACTCCGGCGATCTTCTGCCGATCGGAACGGGCGGTCGATGCGTCGGACACGAACGGCTTGCTCACCGGTGTGCCGTCGAGGCCGAAGGTGAGCTGGTCGGGCCAGGAGGTCGTGCTGTTCATGAGGCCCAGGGTGATGTCGTAGTCACCGGTGGCGGGCACCCGGAACTGGAAGTTCACCCACGCCCCGTCGGTGGTCGACTGCATCTGCAGGTACTTGCCGCCGGACGCGGCCGCGTCCGGGACGAAGCTGAACTCCATCCCCTGCGACTCCGGTGAGTACACGTCGGGGGTGTTCTCGAACTCGTACTTGGCGGTCGGAGCCGGTGTGGTGAGCGATGGCGCGACGTAGAACTCGAAGGCCTGCGACTCCGGCGACAGCTTGTGGGCCTCGTCGAAGCTGCGCACGTGCACGGTGTGCCGGCCTGGCGGGAGGTTCTGCGGCACCGTGATGGACGCGGTGCCGTTGGCGGCCGCGACCCAGCCGCCGCCGGTGAACGTCCTGTTGTAGTCGCAGTCCGTTGTGGACGGGAGCGTCTCGGTGCCGGATCCGGCGAACGTGTAGGAGAAACCGGCGATGTACTTGCCGCCACTGGCGTTGAAGCTGAACTTGCCCGGTTGGTTCTGCGGCCTCGACCAGTAGCCCCGGACGTAGTCGTCGCTCGTGATGGTCGGAACCTGGGTGAGAGGGGTGCCGCGAACGGTGAAGTTGGAGGACGGCGAGTCGTCGGACCAGAGGTAGTAACCGGTGTTGCCGGGGTAGATGTTCCGGCCCTTGGCCTTGAACCTGTACGGCCCGTCCGCCAGCACGTTGTCGCTGGTGAACCGGCTGACGCCGCCGGAGGAGATCTCCTCGGGAACACCGGTCTGGGCGACGAGGGTTCCCGCGCCGTTGTGGATGTCGTGGAACACGTGCAGGTTCAGCGGCGGGTTGTTGCTGTCCTCCATCGTCGAGGCGACGGTGGGCTTGGCGTCCGGGGTGAAGACGGTGCCGTTGCAGAACACGGCGTTGCTGACCGAGTACGGCTTCGGGTTCTGCGGCCGGAAGGAGAACTTGATGTCCAGGCGCGGGTTGTTGCCGAACCGCTTCCAGTGGTCCATCGTGTCCTCGTTGCCGGGAGCGCGCAGGCCGAGGTTGAGCCACTGGTAGTCCCACTTGGCCGCGTCCCTCGCCACGCCCTCGACCTCGAACTCCACCTCGCGCGCGCCTCCGCACTGGTCACCGACGTTGGACCACTTGGTGTCGATGTCGGTGGTGCTGGCGGGACCGGGCCACGAGGTCCCCGAGTTGATGCCGGAACCGATCATCGCGACGGTCGGCTCCGAGGTGCAGCCCATCGCGGTGTGCGCCTGCGTGACCCAGAAGCCGGCGTCGAAGATCGTCGCCTCGTAGCCGAAGCGGCGGTTGAGCTCGCTCACGGGGAAGTCGAAGTACGAGCGGGCCTTGAAGCTGCTGGTGCCGCAGCTGCTGTCGCGCCACTTGTCGCAGTAGCCGACCTTGGCCCAGTCCGCGGTGTTCCAGGTCTTCCAGCCGGCGCTGGTGACGGTGACCCAGTTCGTCCGGTTCTTGGACAGCGGCGGGTCGATGTAGACCGGGTACTTCACGTCGGCGCCGATCAGCGCGCCGGGCGCAGGCTTGATCTCCACCTCGGTGGAGCCGTCGCCCGCCGGCCTCGCGGTCACCTCCAGCTTGGAGATCTTGCCGTTGACGGGGTCGATCTCCTTCACCGAGCCGGGCTTGCCCGCCTTCGACGAGTCCCACATGATCGGCGAAGAGCCGCCGAACGCGATGTTCCCCTTGCTGTCACTGGCCTTCAGCAGATCGTCCGATTCGGACAGTTGCACACCGTTGCCGGAGAGACGGTACTTGATGGCCGCCAGCTCGGGGTTGGCGGCGGCTTCCGCGTTGTGCACCACGAGGACGTGTGAGTAGCCGAGGTTGTTCGCCTTGACCTTGAGGTCGACACCGGGCAGCACTCCCGGGTAGGTGGCCGAGTCACCCTCGACCACGGGCTTGGGCAGCGGCTTGTCCCAGTTGAGGGAGACCGACTTGTCGCCGTCCTTCAACGTCGCCAGCGGGCCGTCGCCACCACTCGAGAACGTCAGGTCCGAAGTGGACGCCTTGGGAGTGATCCTCCCGTCCGCGTGCTGCACCAGGGAGTTGTCCGCGGAGATCCACTTCCCGTCGCGCTTCACCCGCACCGGCTGGTTGTGGACGCTGAGGGTCATCGTGCCGTCCGGGTTGGCACGCACGACGGAGTTTTCCGTTGTCTTTTCGGGAATCTCCACCGGCTGTCCGGTGCGCTTGGCCTCGGTCACCGCGTTCGTCTCGCTGGGCGGTGCGGCGGCGGGCCGCGGAGCGGCGAGCTCGGGCCGGGGTGCCGCCGCCGCGGGCTGGGTCAGGCTCAACGCCGTCGCTGCCGCGGCGAGCACGGCGACGGCGAGCCTGGTTCTGGACCCTCTGCCAGGAAACGATCTTGGACGCACTTGAACAACCCCCCCAGGTCTGACGGCTCGCGAGATGCGAGCGAGGCGCACGATAACTCCGCCGAGTCCTCAGAGGCCAGAGGGATGTTGGCCACTCGGGTGACGAGGCGGACAACATCCGAAATGCATCTTCCCGAATCGGCTGTCACTGGCTTACAGTCCCGGTCGCGGTGCTCCGTGCGGGGTACCAGTGCGCTGGGGGGTGTACGTGGTGGACGGAGATTTCGCGCGTTCTGAATCGGCCGGTGAGGGCCTGAGACGCAGACGCAATCGAACCAGGATCGCACTTCTCGCGGTGCTCGCCATCCTGTCCTCGACCGCAGTGGCCATCGCGGTGACCAGGTCGTCGACGCAGGAGACGGGCACCGCTTCTGCGCGTGTCCTCGACCACGTCGATCTCCCCGTGGCGCAACGGGAAGAGTCGCCCGCGCCGGAGAACGGAGAGCTGCGCGACGCGCGCTGGCCCTCGGGCGGCCGCGGCACCGTGCTGGCCACGAGCACTCCCCGCCAGGTCGCGAAGACCCCGGTCACCGTCGCGAAGAAGACCGGCAAGCCGCAGGTCGTGGCAGCGGCGGTGATCGACCAGGGCCAGAGCCGCAAGGCCGGTGTCTCCGGCGTCGTGCTCGAAGTCCGCCCGACCGGCGCAGCCAAGGCCGAAGAAGACACACTCTCAGTGGGTCTTTCCTATGCGGAGTTCGACAAGGCGATCGGCGGTTCCTTCGGTTCACGCCTGGGCCTGGCCAAGCTGCCGGCCTGTGCACTGACCACTCCGGACCGCCCCGAGTGCCGCGTCCAGGAACGCATCCCGTCGCACAACGACCGCGCCAAGCGCACGGTCTCCGCCGACGTCCCGGCCGAGCCGATGCTGCTCGCCGCCGTGGCGGACTCGTCCGGCCCGCAGGGCACGTTCAAGGCGAGTTCCCTCGGCCCGTCCGGCAACTGGTCCGTCTCCCCCGGCACCGGTTCGTTCAGCTGGTCCTACCCGATCGACGTCCCGGCCCCGGCCTCGGGCAGGGTCGCCCCGAAGCTCTCGTTGGCCTACAGCTCATCCAGTGTGGACGGACGGACCTCGGCGACGAACGGCCAGGCGTCGTGGATCGGTCAAGGCTGGGACTACACCCCGGGTTTCATCGAGCGGTCCTACAAGTCGTGCAGCGAGGACAAGACGCTCCCGCAGGCGCAGCAGACCGCCGACAACTGCTGGCAGGGCCAGGTCGTCACCATGAACCTGGGTGGCCAGTCCAACCAGCTCGTGCGCGACGACAACACCGGCGTCTGGCGCACCTCGGGTGACCACGGCGCCAGGGTGGAACTCGTGCAGGGCGCGAACAACGGCCTTGCCGAGGGCGAGCACTGGAAGGTCACGACGACCGACGGCGTGAGCTACTACTTCGGCCGCAACCGCGGTGACGGCTACAACGGCCAGGAGGAGACCAAGTCCGCCTGGGGCGTGCCGGTCTACTACCCGAAGGCCGGAGACAGCTGCTACCGCGCCACTTTCGCCGACTCGTGGTGCAAGCGCGGCTGGCGCTGGATGCTCGACTTCGTCGAGGACCCGCAGGGCAACGTCAGCTCGTACTACTACACGCCCGAGACGAACTTCTACGGCGCCAACGGCAAGAACACGGGCGTCGAGTACATCCGCGGCGGTGTCCTGAGCCGCATCGACTACGGCCTGCGCAAGGTCGGTGGTTCCATCTACACCGCGCCCGCCCCGAACCAGATCGTGTTCACCCCGGCGGCCCGGTGCGTCCCGGCGGACGGCTACAACTGCGACCTCGGGCAGCTCGACGAGTCCAAGGCCAAGTACTGGCCGGACCTGCCCCAGGACCAGATCTGCAAGCAGGGTGCGACATGTGAGAACCACGCCCCGTCGTTCTTCTCCACCCAGCGGCTGACCAAGATCACCACCCAGTACACCGCCGGTGGCACGACGAAGCCCGTGGACGTCTTCGAGCTCGGGCAGACCTATCCCGAGCTGGCGGACAAGGAACTGCGGCTCGACTCGATCAAGCGCACCGGTCACCACCCGGACGGCACGTCGATCGCCATGCCGCCGATCACGTTCGAGAGCCAGGCGCTCGCGAACCGGATCGAGGGCTACAACTCGACCGGCGCGTACTTCCACTGGCGCCTGACGAAGGTCAACACCGACACCGGTGGGCGGATCAGCGTCACCTACAGCGATCCGGACTGCACCGCGTCGAGCCACCCGACGAACTTCGCCCAGAACGACCGCCTCTGCTACCCGGTGTACTGGGCGATGCCGTTCAACACCGACCCCGTGCTCGACCTGTTCCACAAGTACGTCGTGCGCAAGGTCGTCGTCGAGGACAGCAACAAGGTCGGCGACACCCCGCCCCGGCCCGTGTCCCCGCAGCAGATCACGACGTACCGCTACCTGGGCACACCCGCGTGGCACTTCGACGACAACGAGCTCGTCAAGGCCGAACACCGCACCTACGGCCAGTTCCGCGGCTATGAGAAGGCGGAGGTCCTCAAGGGTGACGGCGACGGCCCGGAGAAGGAGACCCTGACCCGGTCGACCTTCTACCGCGGCATGGGCGGCAACATCACCGACTCGCGCGGGCAGTCCGTTGTGGACAACAACCTCTTCGCCGGAACCGTGCGCGAGGAAGAGGTCTTCGACGGCGACGGCGGCACGCGCCTGTCGTCGAGCTTCTCCACTCAGACGGTGGTCGGCACGCCGACGGCAAGCCGGGCCCGTCCGGGCCTGGATCCGTTGACCGCCAACGTGGTCGAGGTCGCCGGCACCGCGTCGGTCACCTACCTCGCCGCGGGCGGGGAGAAGAAGGCCTCGACGGTCAACCGCCACGACGCCCTTGGCCGCGTAGTCGCGAAGACCGACTCCGCAGACGGCCTTCCCGACCTCTGCACGACGAGCAAGTTCGCGGAGAACCTCACCCTCGGGATCCGCGACAGGATCCAGGAGGTCGTCCAGTCCCAGCAGGCGTGCCCGGCGGCAGGCGTGGAGCCGGGACCGGTCACCAAGCGGGTGCGCACCTACTTCGACGGTTCCGCCACGCTCGGCGCGATTCCCGGCGCGGGCAACCCGACCAGCACCGCCGAGGCGGTGCGCGCCCCTGACGGTTCGCTCACGGACCAGCTGAGCGGCACCATCTCCTACGACTCATCGGGACGGCCCAGCAAGACGGTCGACGCGTCCAACCGCACCACCCTCACGAGCTACACCCCGGCCGACGGCGGACGCCTTTCGAAGATCGTGTCCGTCAACGCGAAGAACCAGACCAGCACGGTCGAGTTCGAGCCGTCGCGCAACGCCACCGTCAAAACCACCGACGTGGGCAACCGCGTCACGGAGGCGACCTACGACGCACTCGGCCGCCTGACCCAGTTGTGGAATCCGGGGCAGGCCAGGGGCATCAGCGATCCGTCGGTGAAGTACGAGTACGTGCTCCGCGCCGACGGACCGCTCGCGGTCACGTCGAAGACGCTCGTCGACAACGGGACCAGCAAGAACTACGTGACGGCGGTCAGCCTCTTCGACGCTTTCGGCCAAGCACGTCAGACGCAGTCGGAAGCGCTCAACGGTTCGGCCAACCGCGTGATCAGCGAGACGTTCTACGACTCGCACGGCTGGGTGGTGTCGAGCAACAACAACTACCTGGTAGCGGGAGCCCCGAGCACGACGCTGGTCGATGTCGCGGAAGCGTCCGTCGACAACCGCTCCGTCATCCAGTACGACGGCTCGGGCCGTAGCGTGCAGGCGACGTCCTACAAGGGACTCACGGCGGTCGAACAGACGAAGACCGTTTACGGCGGCGATCGCACCACGACGTTCCCGCCGACCGGCGGCGTGATCAACGAACAGCTCAACGACGCCCGCGGCCGTGTCGTGGAAACCCGCCAGTACACGACCGCGCCCGCGGTCAACGGATCCGTCGTCTCCGGCGGCACGTTCCAGGCGACCACACGCCGGTACACCGCCAACGGCCTGATGGACCAGATCAAGGACGCGGTCGGCAACGAGTGGTCGTTCAACCACGACCTGCGTGGCCGCGTCGTCAGTCAGACCGATCCCGACGCGGGCACGGTGAGCACCACCTACGACGCGCTCGGCCAGATCGAGTCGACCAGCAACGCCGCCGGCCAGAAGTTGTTCTACGAGTACGACGAACTCGGCCGCAGGACGGTCGAGCGCGCCGACTCGAAGACCGGCGCGATGCTCGCACAGTGGCGTTACGACGGTGCCACCAACGGCGTCGGTCTTCCGTTCTACACCACGCGCTACACCGCGAACGGCAACTTCGACTCCGGCCCCAGCGCCTACGACGGCGCGGGCAGGGTGACCGACCAGATCCTGCGTGTCCCGACGTCGGAACACGGCCTGGCCGGCACCTACACGACGAGGACCGCCTACACGACGACCGGCCTGCCGAAAACCCTGACGCTGCCGGCGAAGGGTGGACTCCCCGGAGTCCCGATCGCCACGTCGTACACCAAGTACGGCCTGGCGGAGAAGACCGAGGGCTACAACGCGTACGTCTCCGCGTCCACCTACACGCCGTTCGGTGAACCGCTGAAGTACGTGCTGGGCGCCAACAACGCGGCCACCGACCTGTCCTTCGACTACGACGCCCACACCCGCCGCCTCGCGCTCACCAAGCTCTCCGGCGGGACGGCACCCCTGATCGACGAGACCACCTACGGCTACGACCACGCGGGCAACCTGCTCAAGCAGATCAACAACCAGGGTGACCGCGGCATCCGCTCGCAGTGCTTCGCCTACGACGCGCTGCAACGACTCACCGAGGCGAGGACGTCGACCGACGCCTGCGCCACAGCCCCGTCCAAACTGACCCTCGGCACCCTGTCGCCGTACTGGCACTCGTGGACGTTCGAGCCCACCGGCCTGCGCAAGACCCAGGTCGCGCACAGCCTGACCGCGGGCCAGCCGGACAAGACCACCACCTACGACTATCCGGCCGCGGGCACCGCCCGTCCGCACTCGCTGACGAGCACCTCCGACGGCACCTCGTACACCTACGACGCCTCGGGCAACACCAAGACGCGCACCCTGCCCACCGGCGTCCAAACCCTCGACTGGGACTACTCGAGCAGGCTGAAGTCCGTCACCGCGCCGGAAGGCACGACGTCGTACATCTACGACGCCGACGGCAACCAGCTGATCCGCCGCGACCCGGACAAGACCACCCTGTTCACGCCGGGCCAGGACCTGGTCCGCAACCACGAGTCCGGCATCGTCACCGGCACCCGCTACTACGCGCACAACGGCACCAAGGTCGGCATGCGCGTCGCCGGCGGCAACTTCAAGTTCGAGGTGTCCGACCTCCACCAGACGGGCCAGCTGACCGTCGACTCGGTCTCACGCGACGTCACCCGCCGCGCGTCGGACCCGTACGGCAACGTGCTGGGCGAGATCACCGGCGGCCCATGGCCTTCCGGTCGCGGCTTCCTCGACAAACCCGTGTCAGCCGTGACGGGCCTGACGGACATCGGCGCCCGCAAGTACGACGCGTCGACCGGCCGTTTCATCTCGGTGGACCCGCTGCTCGACCTCACCGCCCCGCAGACCTGGACCGGCTACACCTACGCGAACAACAACCCGACCACGTTCGCGGACCCGTCCGGCCTGTTCTGCGACGGCTGCGAATACGCGGGCAGTGGTGACAACCACGGCGTTGGCTGCTCGTACGACCCGACCGGTTCGTGCCGCTCGCAGGAGGAAGTCGACCTCTCGTACCAGATCCGCACCGGCCGCAACGAGGACACGACCAAGCAGCCGACGATCGGCGGCCGGCGCGTGCCCACGTTGAAGGAGCTCAACAGCAGGGTCGTCTACGGCACGTTCGCTCACAACGACTACTTGGAAGGTGTCGAGGCCTGGGCGAAGCAGTCTTGTCAGCGCGCTAGTGCCGCGGATCGGGACTTCTGCAGTGCGGCCGATGCCATGGGGCTGTTGGAGCCGAATCCGGTGGGCAAGGCCATTCTCGAGGTGGCGTTCCAGTTCGTGTGCAACAGGTTTGCGCCTTGTGCGGTCGCTTCGATGGCTGTCGGGTTGCTGATCGCGATGAACGAGGGGCCGGAGGCCCAGGTCAACGCGGCGATGGACACGAAGGGGCCCCGCTCGCCGAGTACCACCAAGAGCCGGACCGCCGAGAGTTGCGTCGGTGCGAACAGCTTCACCGGCGACACACCGGTGTTGATGGCTGACGGGTCGACCAAGCGGATCGACGAGATCAGGGTCGGCGATGCGGTAGCCAACAGCGATCCGGAAAGCGACAACACCGAACAGAACGAAGTGACGTTCGTCCACGTCTCGGACGACGACAAGAGCTACATCGACCTGACCGTTCAGACCGCACAAGGAGCGGGCAGGATCCAGGCGACCGCTCATCACCGGTTCTACAACGTCACCGCCGGTGACTGGGTCCACGTCGCTGACCTGGTGGCAGGAGACGAACTCGACACCCCTGGGATCGGCCGCGCCGTCGTCAACGCTGTGCGTCCGTACGAGGCTCAGTCGCGCACGTACAACCTGTCCGTCGCAGCCGTTCACACGTTCTTCGTCCTGGCCGGCCGCACGCCGATCCTGGTGCACAACGCCCCGCACTGCGAGTGGATCCCCGGATTGGCCCCGGACGCGAGCGAGATCGACCGGGGTTCGCTGCGGAAGCTCAAGGAGAAGCAGTTGGAGAAGTCTCTCGAGAGCATCGAAGAAGATGCTCACAGCTTCAAGGAGGGGTATGTAGGTAAGCCGAACGTGTCGAGGTTCGACGCGACGCGAGATGGCGACGGCAGGATCGTTCTCGTCAGCAAGGATGGAACGATCTTGGTGCCAACAGAGTGGAGGTACGTGCCGTGAGCGCGTTTCGCGTCTATCTCCGCGTGGTGAGCGCAGATCTGCTGCCCGAGCAGATTTCGGGCCACCTCGGGGTGGAGCCTGATGAGTCGCATGCGGCAGGCAGCCGCAAGTGGCCGGGAGCCGCTCCGCGGCGCGAGAGCACCTGGATCAGGCGGGCCGAAGCCACCGAGGCCGGCGGACGGCCCGAACACGTGGAGCCGGTCATCCTGGGGTGGGGACTGGATTTCGCTCGCAAGCTCGGTCTGCTGGTCGAGTCCAGCGATGCTGTCGCTTCCCTGGAGATCGTGCAGAAGATACGAGACCTGGACGACACCCAGGCGAAGGGGATCTTTCTGTCCGCGGACCTGATGGCCTGGTTGAGCACGGCCCGGTCGTCCCTGGACATCGATCAGTACATCCTCCACGACTGTGACGAGGCGCGAGAGGGCGTTCAGGCAGGTAGTTGACGAGCGCCGGGCGAGCTGTCGTAGGGACCGGTGAGGGCCAGATGGTCCTCACCGGCCCCGTTGCATTCCAGGTTTGAGTCGCGGCGACCAGAATCCCCTTGCGCTTCGGGTTTGAGTCTGTAAGACTCAAACCATGTTCACCACATCGGAGGCGCTGCGACTGGTCGAGCGCGCCGCGTCGGCGGAGGCCCTCTTCGGGCCTCGCACCACCGACCCCGGCAAGCGCAAGGAGGTGCGGCGCCGCTACCACGCACTGGCCGCCGTCCTGCACCCCGACGTGGTCGGACCGGCCAACACCCGCGCCCACGCGGCGTCGGCGAACCTCACCCGCCTGCACCACGAGTGGACCAACGGCACGACCGTCGAGCTCACGACCAGGACCGGCACCTACCGCGTCGGGGAGCCGTTCGCGGTCGGCAGCATCGCCAACCTCTACGAGGCCGACGGTCCGTACGTGGTCAAGGTGGTGCGCAACCCGGCGCTCAACCCGTTGCTGCACGGCGAGTGGCACGCGCTGCGGGCTCTGGAACGCTTCACCGACCGGAACCAGTGGTTGCGGGCCTTCTATCCGCGGCTGCTCGACACGTCCGGTGACGTGGCCAAGGGATCCAGGGCGTTCACGGTCCTCGACCCGCTGCTCGACGGCTTCGTGACGCTGAAGGACGTCAAAACCGCCTACCCGAACGGGCTGGACGGGCGCGACTACGCGTGGATGCACCGCAGGTTGCTCAAAGCGCTGGCCGGCGCGCACCAGATCGGGCTGGTGCACGGGGCTGTCACCGCCGAGAACGTCCTGGTGCACCCCGAACAGCACGGCATCGTGCTCGTCGGCTGGTCGTTCGCCGTCGAGTCCGGCCAGCGGCTCCTCGCGACCAGCAAGACCATCGCCTATCCGCCGGAAGTCGAGAAGCAGCAACCGGTCACGGCCGCGATGGACGTCCACATGGCACACACGTTGATGGCCGAACTGCTGCACCACAACGAACATCGGCAGATCGCCTTCGCGAGGGGCTGTCTGCAGGAGCATCCGCAACGCAGGCCCGACGCCGCCGACCTGCTCGGCGAGTACGACGACCTGCTCGAAGAACTGTACGGACCACGGGTTTTTCGCCCGTTCGCACTTCCAGAAGGAGCATGACCATGGGACACGGCAAGTGGGATGACAACGCGTACGCCGCGGCGAAGACCTTCCGCGCTGCCAAGGGGATCGCGGACTTCGGTTATACGGCGTCGATCAAGTCGAACCCGGCGTCGAGCTGGAAGGCCGCGCCGTCGCTCGACCCGCTGAACGTCGCGTACCGCGAGTGCCGCGACTCGCCCGACCACGCCGACTCGACACCGATCGCGGTGCTGTTCGACGTCACCGGGTCGATGGGGGCAGTGCCGCGGATCATGCAGGGCAAGTTGGGCAAGCTGCACGGGTTGTTGCAGCGCAAGGGATATCTCGCCGACCCGCAGCTGATGTTCGGTGGGATCGGGGACGCTGACAGTGACCGCGTGCCGTTGCAGGTCGGGCAGTTCGAGTCGGACAACCGCATGGACGAGCAGTTGCGGGACATCTTCCTCGAGGGCAACGGCGGCGGGCAGAAGAGCGAGTCCTACGAGCTGGCCGCGTACTTCGTGGCGCGGCACGTGGTCACCGACGCGTGGCAGAAGCGCGGCCGCAAGGGGTACCTGTTCATCATCGGCGACGAACTGAACAAGCCGCGGCTGGAGGCCCGGCACATCCGCCGGATCATCGGTGACGACGTGAAGCAGGACATCGACCCGGTGTCGGTCTACCGCGAGCTCGCCCGCAAGTGGAACGTCTACTTCATCCTCCCCAACCAGTCGTCGTACTACAACGACGACAGCATCGGTGAGCACTGGCGGACGATCCTCGGCCAGAACTTCCTCAAGCTGGACGACCCCGGCGCGGTGTGCGAGCTCATCGCGGCGACGATCGGCATGGAGGAGCAGGTGGTCGACCTCGACCAGGCGCTCGTCGACCTCGCCGAGATCGGGTCGGTCGCCGAGAGCAAGGCCGTCGGCAAGGCACTGGTCGCGGTCGGTGGCAGCAAGCGCGCGGTCGTTGCCGCTCCCATGGGCATCGACGGCCCCGACGACGTGGCGCTGAGCTGATGAACGACCACGTGATCGTCGTCGGGCTGGGGTTCGGTGACGAGGGCAAGGGGGCCGTCGTCGACGCGTTGTGCGCGGAGGGGAGCGTGTCCACCGTCGTGCGGTTCAACGGCGGCGCGCAGGCCGCGCACAACGTGATCGCCGACGGCCGGCACCACACCTTCAGCCAGTTCGGGTCCGGCACGCTCGCGGGTGTGCCGACCTGGCTGTCGCGGTACGTGCTCGTCGAGCCGATCGCGCTGGCGACCGAGTCACGTGAACTGGAGGCGCTCGGCGTCGCGAACCCGCTCTCGCTGGTCTCGGTCGACGCCAGGGCGCTGCTCACCACGCCGTTCCACGTCGCCGCGAACCGGGCCAGGGAGAGGGCCAGGGGCGGCGACCGGCACGGCTCGTGCGGGAAGGGGATCGGTGAGACGGCCTGGTACGGGCTGCTCGCCGGGGCGCGCGAGGGGGACGTGGTGGAGGGGCAGCGGGTGCTCGGCGAGCCGGGCCCCGCTCCCACCGTCGGCGACTGCCGGAACCCGGGAGCGTTGCGCCGCAAGCTCGACGCGCTCGCCCGGTTCTACGAGCCGTTGATCGGCGAGGGACCGAGCGTCGACGACCTGGTCGGGCTCTACGGCGCGTTCGCGGACGCCGTGCGGATCACGAACGGCGACGAGGGGCTGTTCGACGCCGGACGGGTCGTCTTCGAGGGCGCGCAGGGAGTCCTGCTCGACGAGACCTACGGCTTCCACCCGCACACCACCTGGTCCACGGTCGTGCCGCGCAACGCCCGTGAGCTGCTGCAAGGCCGTCCGGCGCGGGTGATCGGCGTGACCAGGACCTACCAGACGCGCCACGGCGCCGGTCCGCTGCCGACCGAGGATCCGGCCGTGCTCGCCCGGTTCCCGGAGCGGCACAACGGCACCGGCGAGTTCCAGGGCGCGTGGCGGGCCGGGCACCTGGACGCGAACCTGCTGCGCTACTCCGTCGATTGCTGTGGGGGTGTCGACGGCCTGGCGGTGACGCACCTGGACGCCCGCGGCCTGAAGGTGGCCACCGGGTCCGAACTGGAAGAACTGTCCGATCCCGTCGCGTACCTGGAAGGCCTGCTCGATGTCGACGTGCTCGTCACCGGCGCGGGGCCGACCAGGGCGGACTACGCGGTACGGGACAATCCACGACGTGATCGAGTCGACGTTGGTATCGGTGGACGTGATCGTGCTCCGGTTTGATCCGGAGGCCCGCGCGGTGCTCGTGGGGGTCGCACCGCGCGCACAGGAGCCGTTCGCGGGCGAACTGGCACTGCCCGGCGTCCTGCTGGGCAGAGGCGAGCGGCTCCGCGACGCGACCACCAGGGCCGTCACGGGCAAGCTGGGCCTCGCCGAGAAGTCCGTGACCGCGACGGGCCAGCTCGCCACCTTCGACGAACCGTCGCGTGACCCGCGCGGGCCGACGCTGTCGATCGCGCTGTGGGCCACGGTGACCAGGGCGACCGGTGACCTGGCCGTCTGGACCAGGCTCGACGCCGTGCCGTCGCTGGCCTTCGACCACGACCGGATCGTCGCCGACTCCCGGCCGCTGCTGGCGGACAAGCTCTGGCGCGACGTGCCGTTCACGGCGGGGCTGCTCGGGCCCGAGTTCACGACGGCACAGGCGCTCGACGTCACCGAGTCGCTGACCGGCGACCGGCCCTACCCGGCCAACCTGGGCCGCACGATGGACCGCGTACCGGGCCTCGGCCGCACCAGCGAACACGCCGCCGCGCTGCCCAAGGGCGGCCGGCCGCCGCTGGTGTGGAAGTGGGCTAGCGAGGCAGTTCAGGCTTGAACAGCCAGCGGTCGAGCAGGTCCCGGTGCCCGGCGAGGGTGATGAAGTCCTCGGTCGTCACCACGCCGTGCCGGTTGCGGGCGCACCACTCGCGCAGCAGTGCGAAGAACGAGTCGTCGCCCATCTCGCGGCGCAACGCGTGCAACGTCAGCGCCCCTCGCTTGTAGACCCTGTCGTCGAACCAGTCCGCACGCGGCGGTCGTCCGATCACGAGGTTCTGCGGCAGGCGGCGCAGCAGGTCCCTGGCCGAGGCCGCGCAGGCGTCGGCGGAACGGCCGCCGGAAGCCTCGGACCACAGCCATTCCGAGTAGCAGGCGAAGCCCTCGTTCAGCCAGATGTGCTCCCAGTCGGCGATGCCGACCGAGTTGCCGAACCACTGGTGCGCCAGCTCGTGCGCCACCAGCCGTTCCGAACCTCGCCGCCCGTCCACGTGGTTCGCGCCGAACGTCGACAACCCTTGCGCCTCAACGGGAACATCGAGCGCGTCATCGGTCACCACGACCGAGTACTTCACGAACGGGTAGGGCCCGAACAGCGACGAGAACAGCTCGATCATGGCGTTCTGCCGGCCGAAGTCGTGTGCCACCAGCCTGCTCAGCCGGGCGGGAGCCCACACGTCCGGCAGCGCCTCGACGTACTGTCCGATCTGGACGGTCGCGAGGTAGGTCGCCATCGGCGCGGCCATCGAGTACGTCCACCGGGTCGTGCTGCCGGAGACCTTGCCGTCGACCAGCACCCCGTTGCACACCACGGTGTACGGCGACGGCGCCGTCACCTCCAGGTGGTACGAGGCCTTCGACCGCGGTTCGTCCAGGCACGGGAACCACGACGGCGCCCCGATGGGCTGCGAGGCCACGATCGACCCGTCCGTGAGCTCGTCCCAGCCCAGATCGCCCCACTCCGGCGTCGAGATCGGCCTGGGCGTGCCCGAGTACCGGACGTCGACCGTGAAGGCCCCTCGCACGGCCGCGCGCACGTTCAGGACGCCACCGGCGTGGCCGTAACGCGCGGGTTTGCCGTTCACCAGCACCTTCGAGATCCGCAGTGGACCGAAGGACAGCGAGAACGACGACAGCGAGGTGCAGGAAGCCTGCAGCACCGCACGCCCGGACAGGCGTGCGGAGTGCGGCTTGTAGTCAAGCTCTAGCGCGTAATGGTGTACGGAGAAGCTCATGTCCACGCGGAGATCGGGTTGCCCAGCCAACGGGTTCCCGACGGTACATCCTCTCCGCGCATGACGAGCGAGGCGGGTCCGATCGTCGTGTTCGCGCCGATGGACGCGCCCGGCAGCACGATGCCGTGCGGGCCCAAAGTGGAACCGGCGCCCAGCTCCACCCGGTCCATCCGCAGGATCCGGTCGTGGAACAGGTGCGTCTGCACGACACAGCCGCGGTTGACGGACACGCCGGCACCCAGCTTCACCAGGTCGGCCTCGGGCAGCCAGTACGACTCGCACCACACACCACGGCCCACGGACGCGCCCAGCGAGCGCAGCCACAGGTTCATGATCGGCGTGCCACCGGAGAACCCGATCAGCCACGGCACCGCGAGCACCTCGACGAACGTGTCCGCCAGCTCGTTGCGCCACACGAACGCCGACCACAGCGGGTACTCACGCACCTTGAAACGGCCCACGAGCGTCCACTTGGCGATCACGGCCACCAGACAGGCCGCGACACCGGCGCCCAGCAGCACGAGGCCGGACGCCCAGAGCCCGAACTCCTTCAGCGCGAACAGCACCAGCACGACGAGAGCCACGTTCAGCATCACCGGGACGAACCGGCACAGCTCGACCAGCGCCCGCGCCCACATGAGGTGCTTGGGCGGGTCGAACGTGCGCGACTGGTCCGACACCTCGGCGGCGCGCGGCAGCTTCATCGGCGGCATGCCCAGGTACGACGACCCGGCCTTGGCCCTCTTCGGCGCGGCCGACAGCACGCCGACGAGCCCGCCCTTCGGGACGTTGCGACCGGGCGCGGTCATGCCCGAGTTGCCCAGGAACGCCCGCTTGCCCACGCGTGCCGTGGCGATGCGCAACCAGCCGCCACCGAGCTCGTACGTCGCGACCATCGTGTCGTCGGCCAGGAACGCGCCGTCGCCCACCCTGGTCATCTTCGGCAGCGCGACCACCGTGGACGCCTCGACGTGGCGGCCGACCTTCATGCCGAGCAGTCGCAGCCACACCGGCGTGAACAGGGACGCGTACAGCGGGAACAGGGCCGTGCGCGCGTTGTTCATCAACCGCTCGGTCGTCCACGCCGCCCACGCCACGCGGCTGTGCACGGGGTAGTGGCCCTCGCGCATACCGATGCCCAGCAGCCGCACCGCGACCAGCACGATCAGCGCGTACGAGCCGAACCAGATCGCGGAGGCGACCGGGACGTCCCACAGCGCCGAAGTCAGGGACACGGGCCCGCGCAGCACGTAGAGCAGGGCCGGGGCCGCCGCCAGCAGCGGCAGGACGGCCAGCAGGCCGGACGAGAAGCCGTACATGAGGTTCCAGAAGCGCGACCGCTCCGGACGACGCGACGGGAACGACCGCGCCGCCTTGCCCTCGCGGATCGCGGGTACACCGGCCCAGCGCTGACCGGTCGGCACCGACCCGCGTACACCCGAACCGGGCGCCACCTCGGCCTTCTTGCCGATCTTGGCGCCGGGGAACAGCGTGCTGCGCGCACCGACCGTCGCGCCCGCACCGATCCGGATGCGGCCGATGCGCAGCCGGTCGCCGTCGAGCCACCAGCCGGACAGGTCGACCTCGGGCTCGACGGCGGCGCCGCGCCCGACCTTCAGCATGCCCGTGACGGGCGGCAGCGAGTGCAGGTCGGTGCCTTCGCCGATCTTCGCGCCCAACGCCCGTGCGTAGTGCGTGACCCACGAACCGGAAAGCTCGGTGGCGCGGGACATCTGCGCCAGCATCTCGGCGGTCCACAGTCGCAAGTGGACGGATCCACCGCGCGGGTACTCGCCGGGCTTCACGCCGCGCAGCAGCAACCGCGCGCCACCGGCGGAGATCGCGAGGCGACCGGCCGGGCTCAGGAACACCACGAACCCCGCGGCGACCCACCACCACGACACGGACGTCCAGCCCAGCACGTTCGACAACGCCGTCAGCGCCACGACCCAGCGCGCGCCGGAGATCGTGAGCAGCGGGATCATCAGCAGCGTCTGGACGACGCCGGTCCAGCGCGGCGTCGGCGCGACCTCGTGCACCTCGGCCGTCTCGCCGTACGACTCCAGGCGGCGGGCCAGCTTGTAGAGCGTCGGGTTCTGGTAGATGTCCGACACCGACGTGCTCGGGTAGCGCGTGCGGACCATCGAGACGAGCTGCGCGGCGCCCAGCGAGCTGCCGCCGGAGGCGAAGAAGTTCGCACCCTCGGAGGCGGGCCCGGAACCGAGCACGGCGGCCCACTGCTCCGCGAGCCAGCCCTCGACACCCGAGAACACCACTCCGGCGGTGTCCATCGACGCGAGCGGCCACGGCAGCGCGGCGCGGTCGACCTTGCCGGACGTGCGCGTCGGCAGCGTCTCGACCACCGCGATCAACGGCACCAGCGCGGCCGGCAGTTCGGTGCGCAGCTGCTCGACGGCGGTGTCCTGGTCGAACTCGCCGTCGACCACCACGTAACCGACGAGGATCTGGTTGCCGCCGCGCGTGGTGCGCACGGCGGCGGCGGCACCGGCGATACCGGGCAGCGCCGCGAGGGCCGCGTCGACCTCTCCCAGTTCGATGCGCCGGCCGCCGAGCTTGATCTGCTCGTCCGCGCGGCCGAGGAAGACGAGGCCTTCCGGCTCGGCGCGGACCATGTCGCCGCTGCGGTACGCGCGGTCCCAGCCCATCGACGGCAGCGCCGCGTACTTCTCGGCGTCCTTGGCCTCGTCCAGGTAGCGGGCCAGGCCGACACCGCCGATGACCAGTTCGCCGGACTCGCCCATGGGCACGACCTCACCGGCCGCGTCGACCACGACGAGGTCCCAGCCGTCCAGCGGCAGGCCGATGCGCACGGGCCCCGTGCCGGTCATCTGGGCGGCGCAGGCGACGACCGTCGCCTCCGTCGGGCCGTAGGTGTTCCACACCTCGCGGCCGGGGACGGCGAGCCGCTCCACGAGTTCGGGCGGGCAGGCCTCGCCGCCGAAGATCAGCAACCGGACGTCGTCCAGCGCCTCGACCGGCCACAGCGCGGCCAGCGTCGGGACCGTGGAGACGACGGTGATCTCCTGCTCGACCAGCCACGGCCCCAGGTCCATGCCCGTGCGCACCAGCGAACGCGGCGCTGGCACCAGGCAGGCGCCGTAACGCCACGCGAGCCACATCTCCTCGCAGGAGGCGTCGAACGCGACGGACAGGCCCGCCAGCACCCGGTCCTCCGGGCCGATCGGTTCCTCGGTCAGGAACAGGTTCGCCTCGGCGTCGACGAACGCGGCGGCGCTGCGGTGCGTGACCGCGACGCCCTTGGGCTTGCCGGTCGAACCGGACGTGAAGATGATCCACGCGTCGTTGTCCAGGCCGGGTTCGCCGGGGACGCCGAGCGTGGTGCCGTGCAGCACGAGGGAACGGCCCTCGCCGAGCACGGCACTCACTTGCGCCTCACCGAAAACGAGCTCGGCACGCTCGTCCGGGTCCTCGAAGTCGACCGGCACGTAGGCCGCGCCGGCCGCGAGGGTCGCCAGGATCGAGACGTAGAGGTCGGCGGTGCCCGAAGGCACGCGGATGCCGACCCGGTCGCCGACCCCGACGCCCTCGGCGGAGAGCTTTTCCTTGAGTTCCAGTACTTCCGTGATCAGTGCGCGGTACGTCAGCGCGGTGGTGCCGTCGTCGACGGCCAGCGCGTCCGGGTGCTTCTCGGCACTCGTGCGCAGGATGTCCAGGAGGGTGCGCGGTGAAGGCGCCTCGCCTGCCGTGAACATCGATCGAAGGACAACGGGTTCAGCCGCAATCGTCACGTCAGCGTCACTTCTCACCCTCTCGGCAACCGGTAGCCGTACAACTTTACAGCCACGTAACGGACTACCTCTCGGACGAGTATGCACCTTCACAGGTGACTTCAGTCACCGCAACACTTTCGAGTGACTTCCTCGCGTTGTGGCGCGCCAGGTTCCACTCCCGCCAGTCGGCCTCGGGAGTGCGATTTTTGATCCACCGCAAGGCACACGAGCGTTCGTGTTGCGGCAACCTGACCAACGCGGGCACCGCGTCCTCGGACAGCTGCGACAGGTAGTACGTGTCGATCTTCTGCGTCGCCTCGAACCGCGACACGTTGTAGTCGGCGACCACCCGTTCGGGGTTCAACGCGACCACGGCGAGGAAGAACGCGGCACCGGTGGCGACGATCGCCTTCGGCAACCAGTTGGCGCGCAACGAGATCCCGCTCGCGATGACCATCAGGTACACCACCGCCAGCCACACCTCGCACGACGCGACGAGCAGCCGCAGCACCGTCCACCCGTACGCCTGCTGGTAGAACCACATGCGACTCAAGGCACTCGCGACGATGACAAGTGTGAGAACAGCCAGTGAACCCAGCAAAACCCGCAGCCACAACTGATCCCGCTGCGTCTTCTTCACGGCGAACCGCGCGACGCCGGCGATCACGCCGAGCGTGAGGATGGTGACCCACAGCAGCTGCCAGAACCCGGACCGCGCGTACTCGGCGAACGTGACGCCCGCCGTCTTCATCACGTAGGCCTCACCACCGAACAGCACCGCGAGCTGCGTCCCCACGAACCCGGTGAACAGCACCACGAGCGCACCGACCGGCAACCCGTAGTCCTTGAGCCGCAACGACCCCGGCTTCACCTCGGCGTCCTCGGCGTCCTCGGAGATCTCCGGCGGCGCCGCCACCAGGTAGCAGGCCCCCAACGCCCCGAGCGCCGCGACGACCCCGAAGAACGTCTGCTGCACGTAGTCGTCGATGTCGAGGTCCGGGATCAGGCCTTCGAGGAAGTCGTTGAAGCCCTTGTCCGCCCCGGCCAGCAACGACCCGAAGACCAGCAACAACACCAGTGCCACGCCGACGGAGACGAACGGCCGGATCCCGATCGGCCCGCGCCGCCGGAACCCCTTGGCCACCCACGGGATGGACCGCAGCGCACCCAGCCCGACACCCAGCGCCCCGAACACGAGCCCGCGCACGGTCTTGCCGCCGGCCATGGCGATCGAGCCGCACAGCATCGACGCCATCAGCGACAGCGGGAACACCCACTCCGCAGCCCGCAGGAACCCCATCGCGAGGAAGGCCAGCGCACCGGCCAGCCACAGCGCGCGCTCGACGGTCGGCTTGCCCGCGTAGAACAGCACGCCGCCGACGCCCACGAGCCCAGCGAGGAACCAGCCGATGCCGTTGTTCGGGACGGCCAGGAACGCACCGCCGAGGCCCGCGACCAGGCCCGCGACCATGGCCTTGCCGGGGGCGCCGGTCGTGGGTGGGCGCCACCAGGGCATGAAGGGGACGCCGGGGGCGGTCATGGCGCCTGCGGGGGTGGGGTAGCGGGGCGGCGCCTGCCACGGGGAGGCCGGGGGGAGGGTGGCGGCGACCACCTCGGCGGGCTGGGCAGGGGGAGCGGGCCGGGGAGCTGTGGCGGGTTCGGGCTCCTTCACCGGCTTGGGCCCGCCTGCGGGCTTGGGCGTGTCCGCAGCCTTTACGGGCTTGGGCTCGCTTGCGGACTTCTCGGGCTTGGGCTCGCCTGCGGCCTCGGGCTTCTCGCTCGCCGGCTGATCTTGTCGGACCTCCTGAGTAGGTTGAGTCGCAGGGGTTCCCAGCTCGGGGGTACCCCTGCGCGAGCCTGCCTCGGCGTCCTTCTCGGGCTCCGGCGCACCCTCGGCGCCCTCCGGCTTCCCGGCCACCGGCCGATACCCGGTCTTCCGCAGGTTCCGGTACTTCGGCCGCCCAGCGGCCTTGTCGTCAGTCATGTCTCTCTCCCAAGCCCGAAAAGGGCGTGCTTCACCGCCACACCGGCGAAGCGGTGCGGACAAGAGTCAGTCGAAAGCGGGCAGATGCCCAGTTCAGCGAGGCAAAGTCACCCGGATGCAAGACCCGGGGTCCACCACGCCGATCGTGCCGCCGTGCAGGTCCACCACCCAGCGGGCGATGGCGAGCCCGAGCCCGGTCCCGCCACCACCCGCTCTCTCCCCTCGGGTGAACCTCTCGAAGATCCGCGACCGGTCCTCGACCGCGATGCCGGGCCCCTCGTCGCGGACCTCCAGCACCACAGCGGTTGCCGACGCGAACCCGGACACGGACACCAACCCCCCGGTGGGTCCGTGCCGGGCAGCGTTGTCCACCAGGTTCACCAACACCTGGTGCAAACGCTCCCCATCAGCGAAAACAGTCAGATCTCCGGCGACGTCGATCGAGAACGAGGCGGTGGGCGCCGACACCGCGGCCTCCGCCACCACGTCGGCCACCAGGGAGGACACCGGCAACGTCTCCCGGTTCAGCGACAGCACCCCGGCGTCGATCTTCGACAGGTCGAGCAGTTCGGTGACCAGGCGTCCCAGCCGTTCGGTCTGGGCGAGCGCGGTCTTCATGGTCGCCGCGTCGGCCACGGCCACGCCGTCGACCACGTTCTCCAGCACGGCCTGCAACGCCGAGATCGGTGTTCGCAGCTCGTGCGACACGTTCGCGATCAGCTCGCGTCGTTGCTGGTCGGCGGCGGCCAGGTCGGCGGCCATCACCGTGAACGCCTCGGCGAGCTGCCCGACCTCGTCCGAGGACGTCGCCCGGACCGACCGCGAGTAGTCCCCGGACGCCATCGACCGGGCGGCGGAGGTCATCTCCCGCAGTGGCGAGGTCATGCCGTGCGCGAGCAACTGCGAGGTCAACAGACCCAGCACCAACGCGATCAACGTCGTCCGCGGCGGCAACCACCCGGTCACGTAACGGAAGTACGCGAATGACACACACCCGGACACCACGATCACGATGCCGAGCTTGAGCTTGATCGACCGCACCGAGTCCAGCGGACGCGGCAACAGGTCGAGCAGGTCCAGCAGGCGCTTCACGGTGACACCTTCCGCGCGGGTACCTCCAGCGCGTACCCCACCCCGTGCACGGTCCGGATCAGGTCGGCCCCGAGCTTGCGCCGCAACGCCTTCACGTGGCTGTCGACCGTCCGCGACGACGCCCCCTCGTGCCACCCGCACGCCTCCGCCAGCAGCCGTTCGCGCGCTTGCACCGCGGACGGCCGCTCGGCCAGGAACACCAGCAGGTCGTACTCGGTCGGAGTCAGGTGGGCCTCGACGCCCGCCCTCGACACCCGGCGCGAGGCCAGGTCGATCAGCAGGTCGCCGAGTTCCATCGAATGCGACGCCACCGCGCGCGACACCCGCCGCAGCAGCACGTGCACCCGTGCCGCCAGTTCGCGCATCGAGAACGGCTTGGTCAGGTAGTCGTCCGCCCCCACGGCGAGCCCGACCAGCAGATCGGTCTCGTCCCCCCGCGCGGTCAGCATCAGCACCGGCACCGACCGCGACGCCTGGATCCGCCGGCACACCTCGAGCCCGTCGAACCCCGGCAGCATCACGTCCAGAACCACCAGGTCAGGGAGGAACGAGGCCGCGAGCGCCACCCCGGACGGCCCGTCGTGGGCCACCGCCACCTCGAAGCCCTCCGCCCGCAGCCGCGCGGCCACGGACTCGGCGATCGTGATGTCGTCCTCCACGACGAGCACCCTGCGCTGACCTGTCATGGCGGCGACTTTATGGGTATGTCGTGGAGGACGCCGGGACAAGTTGTGAAGATCGTGTGCAGACCTGCGAGGTAGGTTCGTGCCATGAACGTCCTCGAAGCGGTCCTGGAGAGGATCACGTACGCCAACGAGGACAACGGCTACACCGTCGCCAAGGTCGACACGGGCCGAGGAGACCTGGTCACGGTGGTCGGCGCGTTGCTCGGCGCGCAGCCGGGTGAGTCGATCCGCATGCGCGGCACCTGGGGCTCGCACCCGCAGTACGGCAAGCAGTTCCTCGTCGACGACTACACGACGATCCTGCCCGCGACGATCCAGGGCATCCGCCGCTACCTCGGCTCCGGCCTGATCAAGGGCATCGGCCCGGTGCTCGCGGACAAGATCGTCACCCACTTCGGCGTGGACGCCCTCGACGTCATCGAGAAGTCCCCGGAACGCCTGATCGAGGTCCCGAAGCTCGGCCCCAAGCGCACCAAGCTCATCGCGGACGCCTGGGAGGAGCAGAAGGCCATCAAGGAGGTCATGGTCTTCCTGCAGGGCGTCGGCGTCTCCACGAGCCTCGCCGTCCGCGTCTACAAGCAGTACGGGGACAAGTCCATCGACGTCGTCCGGGACGAGCCGTACCGCCTGGCCAGTGACGTGTGGGGGATCGGCTTCAAGACCGCCGACGTGATCGCGAAGGCCGTCGGCATCCCGCACGACAGCCCGCAGCGCGTGAAGGCGGGCCTGCAGTTCACGCTCTCCGAGGCCACCACCGACGGCAACTGCTACCTGCCGGAACAGGCCCTCATCGCGGACGCCATCAAGATCCTCCAGGTCGACACGGGCCTCGTCATCGACTGCCTCGCGGAACTGGTCGAGGAAGAGGGCGTGGTCCGCGAGGAACTCCCCGACGACGAGATCGCCGTCTACCTGGTGCCGTTCCACCGCGCCGAGATCTCGATGGCCTCGCAGCTCAAACGCCTGCTGCACGCCGACGCCGACCGCATGCCGAGCTTCGCGACCGTCGACTGGGACAAGGCCCTCGCCTGGCTCGGCACCGACCTGGAGGAGCACCAGGCGGCGGCGGTGAAGCTCGCGCTCACCGAGAAGGTCGCCGTCCTGACCGGCGGTCCCGGCTGCGGCAAGAGCTTCACGGTCCGCTCGATCGTGCGCCTGGCCCGGGCGAAAGGCGCCAAGATCGTGCTGGCCGCCCCCACCGGACGTGCCGCGAAGCGCCTCACCGAACTGACCGGCCACGAGGCCCGCACCGTCCACCGCCTGCTCGAGCTCAAGCCCGGCGGCGACGCGGCGTACGACCGCGACCACCCGCTCGACGCGGACCTCGTGGTCGTCGACGAGGCCTCGATGCTGGACCTGTTGCTGGCCAACAAACTCGTGAAGGCCGTTCCGCCCGGTGCCCACCTGCTGCTCGTCGGTGACGTCGACCAGCTGCCGTCCGTCGGCGCGGGCGAGGTGCTCCGGGACGTGCTGGCGCAGGGCAGCCCGATCCCGAACGTCCGCCTCACGCACATCTTCCGCCAGGCCCAGGAGTCCGGCGTCGTCACGAACGCCCACCGCATCAACAGCGGCGACTACCCGATCGTCCAGGGAATGCCGGACTTCTTCCTCTTCAGCGCCGACGAGGCCGAGGACGCGGCCACGCTGACCGTCGACGTCGTCGCGAACCGCATCCCGCGCAAGTTCCGCCTCGACCCGCGCAAGGACATCCAGGTCCTCGCCCCGATGCACCGCGGCCCGGCCGGTGCCGGCGCGCTCAACACCGTGCTGCAGGAGGCGTTGACGCCGTCCAGGGACAACCTGCCCGAGAAGCGCTTCGGCGGCAGGGTGTTCAAGCTCGGCGACAAGGTCACCCAGATCCGCAACAACTACGACAAGGGCAAGAACGGCGTCTTCAACGGCACCCTCGGCGTCGTCATCGCGCTGGACACCGTCGAGCAGAAGCTGACCATCCGCACCGACGAGGACGAGGAAGTCGACTACGAGTTCTCCGAGCTCGACGAACTCAGCCACGCCTACGCCATGACCATCCACCGCTCACAGGGCAGCGAGTACCCGTGCGTGGTCATCCCGATCACGACCAGCGCGTGGATGATGCTGCAACGGAACCTGCTCTACACCGCCGTCACCCGCGCGAAGAAGCTCGTGGTGCTCGTGGGCAGCAAACGCGCCATCGGCCAGGCCGTGCGCACGGTCGGGGCGGGCCGTCGCCACACAGCGCTGGCCCACCGCCTCAGAACAGCACAGACGTTCTGATTTTCGTCAGTCCACGCTGCGGACGATGACGGGCTCCAGGCCCTCGTCGTCGTCTGTCAGGGAGCCGCGCCACGGGAAGGACATCTCGGCGACACCGTCGTTGTAAAGGTGGTCCATGGCTTGCACTCCCGCTTCCGCACGACGACCGCTGTGATGCCAGGCGGAATGATATTGATTTTCGTCACACCGCGCCAAGTCGCCACCATTGGCGTCCCAAGAACCGGACGGTAATCATCCGGTCGGTCGAACGGAGTGGCGATGATCGGCCGAACGGCCCATCATCGTCGATCATGCGGACCGCCGTCGCCCTGCTCGCCTCCCTCGCCCTCCTGTCCAGTCCCGCTCCGGCCCCAGCGGAAGGTCCACAAGCGACGTACGTGCTGCGCGTGCCCGCCCCGAAGGGTGAGTCCGCGCAACGGTTGCTGGCTCTCGGCTACGACGTGCTGGAACAGCGCGACGGCGACGACCTGTTCGTCGTCGGCGACCAGAAGACCTCGCGGGAGCTCCGCACCGACGGGTACCCGTCCACCGTCGAGAAGACGATGCCTCCGTCCCCGTGGGCACCGCGTTCGCTCGGCGACGCGACCTACTACGGCGGCTACCGGACCATCACCTCGCACCTCGCCCACCTCGACGAGGTCGCCCGCGAACACCCCGATCTCGCGACCGTCGTCGACTACGGCGATTCCTGGCGCAAGACCCAGGGCAACGGCGGCTACGACCTGAAAGCCGTCTGCATCACGCGGAAAGGCCCCGGAGACTGCGCTTTGACGCCGACCGCGCCGAAGCCCCGCCTGTTCGTGATGGGCCAGCTGCACGCCCGCGAGATCACCACCGGCGACATGGCGTGGAGGTTCATCGACGACCTGGTCGGCTCGGACCTCACCACGATGCTCGCCGACCTGGAGGTCTGGGTCGTCCCGATCGCCAACCCGGACGGCGTCGAGATCGTCGAGTCCGGCGGCGACTCGCCCGTGCTGCAGCGCAAGAACGCCAACGGCACCTGCACCTCCGGCTCGCGCGGCGTCGACCTCAACCGCAACGCGGGCTCGCACTGGGGTGAGGTCGGCTCGTCCACGAGCAAGTGCAGCGAGACGTACCGGGGACCGCGCGCCGACTCCGAGGTGGAGGTCCAGGCGCTGGAGTCGTTGTGGCGCAAGCTCTACCGCGACACGCGCGCGCCCGGCGACACCGCGGCGGCCTCCGCCGACACGACCGGTGCCGTGATCTCCATGCACAGCTACGGCGACTACGTGCTCTTCCCGTGGGGCTGGAGCACGCAGAAGTCCGGCAACGACGCGGCGCTGCGCAAGATGGCGAACGACATGGCCGCGCTGTCCGGGTTCACGGCCGGCCAGCCCGGCGAGGTGCTCTACAACGCCTCCGGCGCCACCGACGACTGGGTGTACGACGACCTGGGCGTGCCGAGTTTCGTCTGGGAGATCGGCACGAACTCGGGCAGGTGCGGTGGCTTCCTGCCGCCGTTCTCGTGCCAGCGGGAAGCACATTGGCCGAAAGTGCGTCCCATGCTGGTTTCGGCCATGAAGGCAGCAAAACGCCCCTATTGAGCGTTGTGGGGGCATGGGGACACGTCTACTGGCCACCACAGCCGCATTCAGCCTGCTCTTCACTGGAACAGCGGTCGCCGACGACACGCAGGTCGACCGCCGGATCGTTCAGGAAGGGCTGGACGAACTCGCCGCCACGGGAGTCGCCCAGGGCACTCAGGCGCACGTCACGGACGGCCGGACCCGCTTCACCGCGCGGTCCGGCACCGCCGAGATGAACAGTCCGCGTCCGGTCCCGCTCCACGGCCGGTTCCGCGCCGGCAGCATCACCAAGTCCTTCACGTCGACCGTCGTGCTGCAGCTCGCGGGCGAGGGGAAGGTCGACCTCGACGCACCGGTCGTCCGCTACCTGCCTGGCCTGGTCGACAGCCGGATCACCGTCCGTCACCTGCTCCAGATGACCGGCGGCCTCTACAACTACACGGACTCGCTCGCGTTCGACCCGCAGGGCTTCGAGCCCATCAGGTTCCGGCGGTGGCAGCCGGAGGAGCTCGTCGCCATCGCCACCGCGAAGCCGCTCGACTTCGAGCCGGGCACGAAGTGGAACTACTCCAACACCAACTACGTCGTCCTCGGCCTGGTGATCGAGAAGATCACCGGCAGGCCCTACGAGAAGGCCGTCGCCCAGCGGGTGCTGAAGCCGTTGCGCCTCGACGACACCACCTTCCCGGGCGACGACGTGGAGATCCGCGGACCGCACGCCCACTCCTACGGCATCGTGAACGGGAAGCCGGTCGACACCACGCGCTGGAACCCGTCCGTGTTCTGGGCCGCCGGTGACGTCATCACGACCACCCGCGACCTCAACGCCTTCTACGCCGCGTTGCTCGGAGGCAAGCTGCTCAAGCCCGCCCAGCAGGCCGAACTGACCAGGACGACCGCGGTGAGCACCGACTACGGTCTCGGCGTCTTCGTGGAGAAGGCCCCGTGCGGCACCACGATCATCGGGCACCCCGGCGGTGTTCCCGGCTTCGCGAGTTATGCCTACTCGTCCCCGGACCTCCAGCGCCGCGTGGAGCTCTCGATCAGCTCCGGCGTCGGTACCGGCGACCCGACGAACGCGTACACCAAGCTGATCAACGAGATCTTCTGCTGACGACTCTCAGCAAAACCCCTAGGGACTACGTACGACTGAAGGTGGATGCGCGGTGATGCCCAGCCTCGATTAGCTGTGGGGCATGGGGATTCGATTGGTAGCCACAGTCACCGCGACGAGCCTGCTGGCGCTGACCACCGTGGGGGTCGCGTCGGCGGACACGTCGTCGGTCGACCGCAAGGTCATCCAGCAGGCGCTCGACCAGGTCACGCAGAGCGGGGCGGCCCTGGGCGTGCAGGCCAGGATCACGGACGGACGGCAGCGCTTCACCGCCGGTTCCGGCACGGCCGAACTGAACACCACCAGGCCCGTGCCGGAGAACGGCAGGTTCCGCGTCGGCAGCATCACCAAGACGTTCGTGTCGACGGTGCTGCTGCAGCTCGCGGGTGAGGGGAAGGTCGACCTGGACGCGCCGGTCGTCCGGTACCTGCCGGGGCTGATCGACAGCCGCATCACCGTCCGCCAGGTCCTGCAGCACACGAGCGGACTCTTCAACTACACCAACACGTTGCCGCTCAACCCGGACGAGTTCGAGAAGATCCGCTACAAGAACTGGTCGCCGCAGGAACTCCTCGCGCTCTCCACGTCCAAGCCGCTCGACTTCGAGCCCGGCACCCAGTGGAACTACTCCAACACCAACTACGTCGTCGCCGGTCTGCTGATCGAGAAGCTCACCGGCAAGCCGTACGAGAAGGCCGTCGAGCAGCGGATCCTGAAGCCGTTGCGCCTCAACGACACCGAGGTGCCCGGCAACAAGGCCGCCATCAGCGGCCCGCACGCCCGCGCCTACTGGACCGTGGCGGGCAAGCCGTCCGAGATCACCCGCATGAACCCGTCGGTCGCCTGGGCCGCCGGCGAGATGATCTCCACGACGCGTGACCTCGACACGTTCATCACCGCGTTGTCGGGCGGCAAGCTGCTCAAGCCCGCGCAGCAGCAGGAGATCAGCAAGACCACGGCCGTCAGCCCGCAGTACGGACTCGGCCTGCAGGTCGAGACCCTGCCGTGCGGCACGAAGGTGTGGGGCCACGGAGGTGGCATCCCCGGCTACTCCTCACAGCTGCTGAGCACGCCGGACAGCAAGAAGCGCTTCGAGATGAACGCCACCAGCGGACCCACCGACGGTGACCCCGGTGACGCCTTCAACAAGATCCTCACCGAGGTCTTCTGCTGATCATGAGACTGGTGGCGACCCTCACCGCCGCCGCCCTGATCGCCACGTCCGGTGTCGCCTCCGCGGCACCGGACGGGCGGGGTGGTGTGCAGGAGATCATCGACGAGCTGACGAGGTCCGGCGGCGCCGTCGGCATCCAGGCGCGGATCAACGGCCGTGACACGGTCCGTTCCGGCGTCGCCGAGCTCGGCACTCGCAAGCCCGTGCCGCACGGCGGAACCTTCCGCATCGGCAGCGTGACCAAGCCGTTCGTGTCGACCGTCGTGCTGCAGCTGGCCGGCGAAGGCAGGCTCGACCTGGACGCCCCGGTCGTCCGGTACCTGCCGGGCCTGGTGGACGTGCGCATCACCGTTCGTCAGCTGCTGCAACACACGAGCGGCCTCTACGACTACGCGCAAGCACTCCCGCTGGACCCCGCCGGGTTTCCCTCGATCCGCTTCCGGTCGTGGACCCAGCAGGAACTGGTCTCGATCTCCACGAGCCGCCCGCTCGGCTTCACCCCGGGCACGGCGCAGAGCTACTCCAACACCGGTTACGTCGTGCTGGGGCTGCTGATCGAGAAGCTCACCGGCAGGCCGTACCAGGAGGCGGTCGAACGACGGATCCTGAAGCCGTTGCAGCTCAGGGACACCATGCTGCCACGCACCACTGTGGACGTTCCCGGTCGGCACGCCCACGGCTACTACCCCGGCGCGGACGGAAAGCCGGTCGACGTCACGCGCCTCAACCCGTCGTGGGGAGGAGCGGCGGGGGAGATGATCTCGACGACCCGCGACCTGGACACGTTCCTGGCGGCGCTGCTCGCCGGGAAGCTGCTGAAGCCGGTTCAGCAGGAGGAACTGCTGCGCACGACGGAGGTGAGTCCGGGCTACGGCCTGGGCGTCGCGGTGGCGAAACTCCCCTGCGGCACCACGGTCTACGGCCACGACAGCTCGATCCACGGCTACGCGTCGTTGATGCTCGGCACGCCCACCGGCACGCGGTTCGAGCTGTCGGCCACCGAGGACGGCAGCGGCATCGGGCCGGGCGAGGGGTATCGCAAGCTGCTGGACGTGGTCTTCTGCTGATCCGGGCAAAACAAAAGGGGAGCTGGGTTGACCCAGCTCCCCTCCCGGCGTTGTAGAAGGACTACCCGAGGGCGTTCTTCATCGCTGTGATCAACTCACCGTTCGCGGTGTCACCCGTGAGCTCCCAGAAGAACGCGCCGCCGAGACCCTGGCTGCGTGCCCACTGGATCTTGCTGGTGATCGTCTGCGGAGTGTCGTAGCTCCACCACTGGCCGTTGCAGAACGCGTAGGCGGTGCCGGCGATCGTGCCGGTGGCGGGACACTTCGTCTTCAGGACCTTGTAGTCCTCGATACCGGCCTCGAACGTGCCCGGAGCCGGTCCGGTCGCCGTGCCACCGGGGGCAGCCTGCGTCACACCCTGCCAGCCGCGGCCGTAGAAGCCGATGCCGAGCAGGAGCTTGCTGGCGGGAACGCCCTTGGAGCGCAGCTTCGAGATCGCGGCCTCGGAGTTGAAGCCGGCGGTCGGGATGCCGGTGTACGACGTCAGCGGGGAGTGCGGAGCCGTCGGGCCCTGCGCCGCCCAGCCACCGAAGTAGTCGTACGTCATGACGTTGTACCAGTCGAGGTACTGCGACGCGGGACCGTAGTCGGCGGCGTCGATCTTGCCGCCGGCCGAACCGTCAGCCGTGATCGCGGCGGTGACGAGGAAGTTCTGGCCGAACTTGTTGCGCAGCGCCTGAGCCATGTTCGCGAACGCGGCCGGACCACTGGTGTCGCAGGACAGACCACACGCGTTCGGGTACTCCCAGTCGATGTCGATGCCATCGAACAGGCCGGCCCAGCGCGGGTCCTTCAGCAGGCTGTAGCAGGAGTCGACGAAGGCAGGCAGGTTGCGCGAAGCCTCACCGAAACCGCCGGACCAGGTCCAGCCACCGAACGAGTAGAGCACCTTGATGTGCGGGTACTTCTTCTTCAGCTTGAGCAGCTGGTTGAAGTTGCCGCGCACCGGCGCGTCCCACACGTCAGCAACGCCGTCGACGCTCTCCGCCGCCGTCATCGACTTCTCGATGGCGGGGAAGGTCTCGCCGATGGTGCACTTGCCACCGATCACGTTGCCGAACGAGTAGTTGATGTGCGTGAGCTTCGACGCCGAACCCGAGGTGTCGATGTTCTTCACCTGGTAGTTGCGCGCCGGGTAGACACCCCACTCCGCGAAGTAGCCCAGGTTGATCTTCCCCGGAGGCGGGGGCGGGCCGGTCGTGGTGGTCGTGGTGGTGGTCGTCGTCGACGTGGTGGTCGACGTGGTCGTGGTGGTCGTCGGGTTGGTCCCGCCGGCCTCACACGAACCACCGTTGAGCTTGCAGTTGGTCGGCGCACCGAACGTGCCGGAGTAGGAGCCGTTGAAGCCGAAGCTCACCGACCCGCCGACACCGATGCTGCCGTTCCAGGTGTTCTTGACCGTGACGGTCTGACCGCTCGTGGTGTACGAGCCGTCCCAAAGCGAGGTGACCTTGTGGTTGGCGGGAAGCGTGAACTCGACGGTCCACGACGACAGGGCCGCCGCGCTGTTGTTCTTGATCGTGTACTTGCCCTCGAAGCCCGTTCCCCAGTCCGAACCCTTGGAGAACGTGGCGGAAACGCCACCGGCGCCGCTGGCAGCGGGCACGACGACGATTCCGAGGACCATCGCGGCGACTGCCGCGAAGAGAGCAGCTAGATGCCATCGGAACTTGGACATCGGTCTCCTCAGTCGCAGGGGGTACCGGAACGATGTGGTTTAGACCACTCGAAGGTCAAGGTCTAGACCTCTGCCGTCACTCGAATGGAGCAGTTCGAAAACGGTTTAGTAGGGCCGGGATGTCCGGTTCTGGTCTAGTTGGTTAACCATTGGAGGGGTTCCGAGACAACAGCCCTTCGGGTTGAGTTTCGGTTGAGCGACTGCACAAAGAGGACGGTCGGCCCTAACTTCGTTCCATGCCAAAGCGTTTCTCCACGGCGCGTGGGCGCGAGTTCGGTGACGCGGTGCGTGCCGCGCTGGCCGCCACGGGCATGACCGCGCGCCTGATCTGCGAGAAGATCGACTGGGACCCGGGCAAGTTGTCCGACCTCTTGAACGGCAAGGGTGGCTGCTCAGAGGTCGACATGGCGATCCTGCTCAGCTTCTGCCGAATCGCTCCAGAGGAGCGCGACCACCTGCTGCGACTGTTCCGCGAGACAGACACCAAGGACTGGTGGCAGAAACACGGTGACCACCAGCCGATCCTGCCTCGCACGTGGTTCGAGCACTTGCGGAAGGCCAAGGACTTCACCAGTTGGTGCCCTCTGCTCTTTCCTGGCGTGCTCCAGGTGCCGGACTACACGCGGGCCGTCATCCTCGCGAGCGCGAACGCCCCTCGTGAGGAGGTGGAGCAACGAGTGGCCGCTCGCCAGGCGACGCAGGAAGTCTTCAAGCAGCGGCTTGAGTGCACCTTCTACATCCACGAGCAGGTGCTCGTGCTTCCCGTTGGTGGCTGGGACGTGCTTCGAGACCAGTTGCACCACCTGCTGAGGATGCTGGTGCGGCCGTACATCGACGTCCGGATCATTCCCACGGACGCCGGTGCGCACGCGGGGTTCGGTGGCGCCTTCGACCTCATGACGTTCGACAGGTACGAACCCACGGTCTTCCTGGACACCGAGAACTCGACCCTGATCGTCGAGAGCGCTGCCGCTGTCAAGGCGCACAGCGAGGTGCTGACATCACTCAAGGCGATTGCGTTGGATGCGGAACAATCGCGAGAGAGGATCACCAAGCTAGCGACCTGAGGAGGCGCCGGTCATGTGGCGCAAGAGCAGCTACAGCGCGAACGCCCAGAACTGCGTCGAGGTCGGTCGTCGTGTCGGCGTGCGTGACAGCAAATCCCCCGCCACCCACCTCCCTGTCGCGCCGCCTTCGTGGTCCGCGTTCCTGCTCTCCGTGAAAGCCGGGAAGTTCGCACGTTCGGGTCAAACCACCTAGTCCGCCGCGCACCCCCACCCACCTCGCGCCGACGATGGCCGAGTGACCTTCAGCGTTCCTGAACAGGCAAAACGAACACCCAGCCTCGACTCGATCCACGCCGCGCTGGCAGACCTGCGCGCCGGCAGGCCCGTGATCGTGGTCGACGACGAAGATCGTGAGAACGAGGGCGACCTGGTCATGGCGGCCGGGCACGCGACGCCGGAGGCGCTCGCGTTCTACGTCCGGCACACGAGCGGTCTGATCTGTGCGCCGCTGAGCGCGGAGGTCGCCGACCGGATGCGGCTGCCGCTGATGGTCCAGGACAACGAAGACCCGGAGGGCACCGCGTACACGGTGTCGGTCGACAGCACGCACGGCATCGGGTCCGGCATCTCCGCCGCTGACCGCGCACGCACGCTCCGTGTGCTCGCTGACCCCGTGAGCACGCCTCAGGACGTGCGTCGGCCTGGGCACGTGTTCCCGTTGCGCGCGAGGGCGGGCGGTCTCGCCGAACGGCGCGGGCACACCGAGGCCGCGGTCGAGTTGATGCGGCTCGCGGGGGAGGCTCCGGTCGCCGTGATCAGCGAGGTGTGCGACGAGGACGGGGGCGTCGCGAGGTTCCCGCTGCTCAGGGCGTTCGCGGACGAGCACGCGCTCAAGCTCGTGTCCATCGAGCAGATCGCGGCCTTCGTGCCGGAGGGTGTGGTGGCGCTGTGACGCTTCTGGCGACCATTTTCGACCTCGACGAGACCCTCGTCGACAGCGCCGGGACGTGGAACCAGGTGATCGGTGCCGTCGCCGCCCGCCACGACTACCGGTGGACGCCCGCCGACTGGGCTGCGATGCAGGGCACCTCGACGTGGAGCGCCTACCTCGCTGAACGGTGCCAGGGCCTCACGCCCGAGCGCGCGTCGTCCGAGTGCGTGGACGGCATGGTGGACGCGATCTCGCGCGGCGCCTTCGGGATGATGCCCGGCGCGGCGGAACTCGTTGCCCTGGCGGCGGAGCTCGGGCCGGTCGGGCTGGTGTCGGCGTCGCCGCGACGGTACGTGCGCGCCGCGGCGTCCGCGTCCGGGTTGCGGCGGCACGTCGAGGCGATCGTGACCGGTGACGACGTCACGCACGGCAAGCCCGCGCCCGACCCGTACCTGCTCGCCGCGCGCAAGCTCGGGCTCGAGCCCGAGAACTGCCTCGTGATCGAGGACTCGGCCTCGGGCATCCGTTCGGCGCACGCGGCCGGCATGACCGTGCTCGCGATTCCGAACGCCACCACGGCCCGTGACACCGAGGTGCTCGAGCTGGCGGCGTGCACGGCGTCCGACGCGCGGGTGGCCGCCAAGGAGATCTGCCGGCTGTGGGTCGACGTGTACGCCCTCAGCCGATAGCCCGCTCCGCGCCCCACGCGGCGATGTCCTCGCGGCTCTGCAGGCCCAGCTTGTCGCGCAGCCGCAGCAGTCGCGAGGCCACGGTGCGCACGGAGACGTTCAGGCGGTTGGCGATCTGCTGGTTCGTCAGGCCCGTCGTGAGCAGCGCGATCACGCGCCGTTCGTGGTCGTCGAGAGAGTCGAACGCGGCTTCCGTGCGGTCGAGCCACAGCTCGTCCTGGATGAACGCCTCGGTCTCCGCCGCGGTCAACGGCGTGGAGGCCGCCTCTGCGCGCGCGACGGAGAGCACCAGCCGTGCGGTGCGCATGGCCCCGGCGACCTTCTCCGCCCAGAACGGGTTCGGCACCACACCGACAGACCGGCGCATGGCTCGTCCGGTCGCTTCCAGCCGTAGCGCGCGCTCGGCTTGTCCGCGCGTCAATGCGACTACGGCCAGGCCTTCCAACGCGTCGGGGGCCGTCAACGGGTTGAGGCCGTCCATGCGCAGTGCCTCCTGGAAGGCGTGCGTGGACTCGTCCAGGTCGCCCTGCACCAACGCGACGGCGCCGCGTGTGTTCAGTGCGGACGCGATGCGCGCGGGGACGCCTGACGCGCGTGAGATGGGCAACGCGGACATGACGTTCTTCTCGGCGCGTTCGTGCTTGCCCAGCGACAGCTCCGTGCGTGCCAAATCGACCAACGCCGTCGCACGGGCGAGAGGTTCGCCCAGCAACTCCGCGACGCGCAGGCACTCGGTGTTGCTCACGTCCGACGCCTCCCACTCGCCGGACGACTGCTGCACGGCCGCCAGCGTGCTGCGGCTGCTCATCACGAGCGCGGGCTGTCCGATGCTCCTGACCAGCCGCGACGCCTCGCTCGACAGCTCCAGGGCCTCGTCGTGGTCGCCCTGCTCGGCGGCGAACCGGGCGGCGTGGTTCAGGGCCACGCAGCGGTAGTCGTCGCGGGCGGACGGCCGGCGCAACGCGTCCCGCAGCATCACCCGCGCCTGCCCGAACCGGCCGCGTCGAGCGGCGCAGTCTGCCAGTGCCGAGGTGAGCAGCAGCAGGCGTTCGTCGCCTCGGTCCGCCGCCCACTCGACGGTGCCGAGCAGGCTGTCGACGTGGTTGTCGAGCCTGTGCTGCACGTCCGCGGACATCGACAGCGGCGCGGTGAGCAGCACGTCCGACAGGTCCGTGAACCAGCGGGCCAGCGCCTCGTAGGCGACGTCCAGCTCGCCGGCCGCCAGCAGCTTCTCCCTGGCGTGCAGCCGGATCGTCTCCAGCTGCCGGAACCGGGTCGTGCCGGGGATGGCCGTCAGCAACGACTTCGCCTGCAGCCGCGACAGCACGTCCAGCACCGGTTCCGCGGAACGTTCCGACGAGCAGACCTCGTTGGCCGCCGTCAGGTCGAAGCCGCCGTCGAAGACGGACAGCCGCCGCAACGCGAACTGTTCGTCGGGCTGCAGTAGCTGGTAGCTCCAGTCGATGGCCTCGCGCAACGAACTCTGCCGCGACGGCGACTTGCGGCAGCCCAGCGTCAACAGCTCCAGCGGCTCGTCCATGCGGTCGCAGATGTCCGCGACCGGCAGCAACTGGACCCAGCGCGCCGCGAGTTCGATGGCGAGCGGCATGCCCTCGAGCCGGGCGCACAGCAACGCGACGGCGGCGGTGTTGTCGAGGGTGAGCCGGAAGTCGGGCTTGCGCTCGCGAGCCCTGTCCACGAACAGCTTCACGGCGTCGGACCGTGGTGCCGCCGTCGTCACCAGGTCCCGATCCGTTGAGGGGACGGGCAGTCCCTCGACGTGGAAGCTGACCTCGCCGGTGATCCACAGGGCCTCGCGGGACGTCGCGAGCACCCGGATGCCGGGGCAGCGGCTGAGGAGCACGTCGGTGAGTTCGGCGCACGTGTCGAGGAGGTGCTCGCAGTTGTCGAGGACCACGACCACTTTCATGTTCACGAGCGTCTCGACCACGGTGTCGCGCAACGGTTCGTCGGTCACCGCGGTCACTCCGAGCGCGTCAGCGAGGGCTGGCATGACGTCTCGGGAAGCGGTGATCTCGCCCAGCGCGACGAGGAGCACTCGGTCGGTCCGGCCGCGCCGCATCCGTCCGGCGGCCTCCAGCGCGAGCCTCGTCTTGCCCGCACCCGCACCGCCGACGAGCGTAACGAGACGATGCCGGCGCAGGAGCTGGTCGAGCTTGGACAGTTCCTGCTGGCGCCCGACGAACGTGTCGCGCGCGGCGGGCAGGTTCGAGAGCACGCGCACGTTCTGCCTGGTGGCGGGGGCTGCCGTGGACACCGTGACCCGGCGGCGGTAGGCCCGTTGGCGGCACGCGTTGGAGCAGTAGGACCTGCGTTGCTCGGAGGTGGCGGGAGGCATCGTGCCGTCGCACAGCGCGCAACGCCCGTTGCTTGTCATGAGTCCTTCTCCTCAAGCCGTAACGGCAGGCCGTTCCTGTCTCGGTGCGGCGTTCGCGCAGGTGGTGGGTGGTGAGCCGTTATGTGCAACCCGTTACGGCACTGCATGCGCGAGACGGTTCGCAACCTGCTCGTTATGCCTACCTTCCGGTAGCTCTCGTTCGGGAACAAACTGGTGACTGGTCCGGTCTGACAGGGAGTGCGCATGACGTTGACGACGAGCACCTCGTGGGCGAGCGCAGGTCTGCAACTGGTGGACAAGCCGCGCACGATCACGGTCGGCATCGCCGACGACGAGGTCCTGATCCGCACGGGCGTCCGCGGGCTGCTGGAACGCTCCGGCAACGTCGTGGTCGTCGGCGAGGCGGGGGACGGCGGCGGAGCGCTCGAACTCGCGCGGCGCCAGCGTCCGCAGGTCCTGCTGATGGACGCGTCCATGCCCGGCATGGAAGGGCTCGCGGCAGTTCGGCTGGTGCGCAGGCACGTGCCCGGCACGCAGGTGATCATGCTGTGCACCCAGCAGACCGAGGAGATGCTCTTCCCCGCGTTGCGGGCCGGCGCCGCCGGATTCCTCTTCAAGAACGGCGAACCCGACGCGCTCGTGAAGGCCGTGCGTGCCGTCGCCGCCGGGGAGGCGATCCTCTCGCCGTCCGCGACGCGTGCGTTGATCGACCACTTCACCGGCGCCGACTCGGAACGTCGTGACGCCGCGCGCAGCCGCATCAGCCTGCTCACTCGGCGAGAGCAGGAAGTGTTGGTGTACCTGGCGCAGGGCATGGCGAATGCACGGATCGCACGGCTCATGTACCTCTCAGAAGGGGCCATCAAAGCCCACGTCAGCCGACTGCTGACGAAACTCCGGTGCGACAACCGCGTCCAGGCCGCTCTCATCGCACGCGACGCCGCCCTTCCATGCTGAACTGACATCTGTTGCAACGGCGCGATGGTCAGCCTAGCCACGGATTTTCGCGCCGCGAAGCAGGTCACCCGGTTGGCCCCGTCCGGAATGATGTCGCTTTCCCGCCAGCGTCTCGGTTGGAATGGCGTCACACTGGCAGGCATGCGGCTGAGCACGTTCTCGGAACGGTTGCCCTTTCAAGCACCCTTGTGTCCCGACAACCTGTTCGGCCACCTCATCGCCACCGCCGTGCCCGGCGTAGAGGAGTGGCGGGACGGTGTCTACCGGCGCACCTTGCGACTTCCTTCCGGTTTCGGCATCGCGTCTTTGCGGCCGTTCACAGATCACATCGCGTGCACGCTGGAACTGTCCGATCCTAGCGATTTGGTCAGTGCTCTAGACCTTTGCCGGTTTCTGCTCGACCTCGACGCCGATCCATTCGTGGTGGATGCGGCGTTGTCCGCGGATCCGCTTTTGGCGCCGTTGGTTTCGGCCGCTCCCGGACGACGTGTGCCGCGCACGGTCGACGGTGCTGAGTTCGCCATTCGCGCTGTGCTGGGGCAGCAGGTGTCGACGAAGGCCGCGCGCACGCACGCCGCACGCCTCGTGGCGGCTCACGGCACACCAGTGGGCGACCTGTTCCTGTTCCCGTTGTCGTTCGACGTCGGTGAGCTGGCGATGCCGGAGTCCCGCCGGCGCACGATGGCCGCGTTGCTGGGGGCGCTGGAGTCCGGTTTGGACCTGTCGCCCGGCGCGGACCGGGCCGTCGCGCGCGAAGGACTCAGGGCGCTGCCGGGCTTCGGGCCGTGGACCGTCGAGTCGATCCTGATGCGCTCTTTGGGCGACGACGACGCGTTCCTGCCGACCGATCTCGGAATCCGGTTGGCCGCGGAGGCTTTGGGGCTGCCCTCGACGCCGGCGGCGCTGGTCAGGCGTGCGGAGGCGTGGCGGCCGTGGCGGGCGTACGCGGTGCAGCACCTGTGGGCGACCGGTGATCACGAGGTGAACCGAATCCCGGCCTGACCTGCACGCTCGAGTACATCGCCGTCGAGCCGTCCCGCACGAAACCGGGCAGCGCCGGTGGATCCTGCGCACGTCCTTGCAGGGCCTCGAAAACCTCCAGTGCCGTCGCCGGGCGTCCGCCCGGGTCCTTGGCCAGCAGGCGTTGCACCAACGGGTCGAGCGCGCCCGGGACGGGTCGCGGCGCCTCCTTGACGTGCTTGTCGAACACCGCGTAGGCCGTCGGGCCGGTGAAGAGTTGTTCGCCCGTCAGCATCTCGTGCAGCACGCAGCCCAGCGCGTACAGGTCGCTGCGGGGCTCGGCGGTGCCGCGCTGGATCTGTTCCGGGGCCATGTAGCTCGGCGTGCCGAGGATCTGGCCCGCTCGGCTGAACGGCGCGACGTCGCTCTCCTTGAGCAGCGCCAGGCCGAAGTCGAGCACCTTGACCGCGCCGTCCGGGCACAGCATCAGATTGGTGGGCTTGAGATCCCGGTGGCAGATGCCTTCCTCGTGCGCCGCCGCCAGGACCGCCGCCGTCTGCGCGGCGATGTTCGCGGCCCATGCCTCCGGGAGCGGGCCGAACTCGCCGACCAACTCGTCGATCGTGACGCCGTCGACGAACTGCATGACCTGGAAGAGGCGCTGCTCGAACGTCCCGTAGTCGTACAGGACGGGTACGCCGGGGTGCTCCAGCCTGGCGACGATCCGGGCCTCGCGCGCGAACCGTTGCGCCACCTCGTCGTCACTGCCGGGCAGGCGCAGCAGCTTGACCGCGACACGGCGATCCAGGCGCAGGTCCCGGCCCTTGTGCACGGCACCCATGCCGCCCCGCCCCAGCGGCAGGTCGTCGATCTCGTAGCGGTCGGCGATCAGCACCCGCGAAGCCTAACTGCCGTCATGCCGGCTTGATCTGCCCGTTGAGAAGTCCGTGATACCCGAGGTGAACGAGCGAGGCTGCTTCTTCCAGACCGGCTTCGAGTGCCTTGAGCTGCGCGAACACCTGTCCATAGCGCCGTTGCCCGTCGATCGGCAGCGACGGGACCTGGGTGCGGCGCACGTCGAGCCGGGTCGATCCCGTCGGAGTCCGGGCGAACGCGGCGCGCAGCACACCCTCGAGGAAGTCCGGGTCGACCTTGCGCGGGTCGATCTCGTACGTCGCGCCGGTGGGGGACGTGACGACGTGCCGGCCGGGCGCCGCGCGGACCAGTTCGCCGATGGTGGTCATCGGGGGAGCGGCCTGTTCGCGCAGCTCAGGCAGTGCGGGCAGGGCGAACGTCGGCTGGGCCGCGAGGTAGGCGGACGCGTCGGTGCCGGTGCGCCGCGACGGGCTGAGGTCGACGTCGTCGTCCAGCAGGTCGATGACGCGCGTGTTCGGGTCGAGCGGTCCGGGGGTGTCGAGTAGCGCGATGTGTTCGGGCGCGCGGCCGATCGGGTTCCGCAGCAACCACAGGTCCCGTCCCGGTTGCACGGTCATCACGGCCCGGATCGCCCCGGCGCGGAGGAGGTTGCCGCGGATTCGTTTGCCGGGCCTGCGCGACGCCGCCGCAGACGGCAGGAGGATCGCGATGAGCCCGCCGGGTTTGGCCAGCGACAGGCAGTGCTGCAGCCACGCCAGCTCCGGCTCGCCGCGCGGGGGCAGCCCGTAGGTCCAGCGGGCGTCGCCGACCAGTTCCTCGTGCCCCCACGTCCGGTCGTGCCACGGCGGATCGCACACCACCGCGTCGGCCTTCTCCTGGATCCCGTTGTGCCGCAACGAGTCGCCGGTGAAGATCTGCGCGTGCGGCAGCCGGCGCCGCGCGATCACCGCGGACACGGGATCGAGCTCCTGCCCGATCTTGTTGCGCGCCTTGGAGGCCTTCAGCAGACTCCCCGTGCCGCACGCCGGGTCGACCACCGTGTCGCCGTCCGTCGTGGCCAGGACGACCTCGACGATCTCAGGCGGAGTGGGGTTCAGCAGCCGCGAATGGGCCTCCAGGTACCGCTCGTGGAGGAACTCGAACGTCTCCGCGTCGGCCTCGACCCCGGCCAGCGCCTCACCGAGCCTGAGGTCATCGTGCGTCCGCAGCTGGGTCCACATACGCTCGGCCGGCGAGACCCGGAACGGCTTCCCGTTGCTCTTCAACCATGACTCGACGTCGCGCAACAGGTACAACGGACTGGAGGCCGTCCCGCCGACCGGTGACGGGAAGTCCTCGAACCGCCGCCGCCAGTTCGACACCGCCGCTCGCCCCACATCGGCGAGGCGAGCGATGTCCCCGGCGTTGACCGTCTCATCCATGGTTCACAACCGTATTGCTTGTGAACTCACTTCACAACTGCTCTACTGGAGACATGACACACGAGCTGCGCATCGCCGTGGCGACCGATCCTGGGCTCGTTCGCGAGCACAACGAGGACTCGGTCTACGTCCGCGCGGACTTGCAGGCCGTGGCGGACGGCATGGGCGGCCACGAGCACGGCGAAGTGGCCAGCGCACTCGCGGTGAACGTCCTCGCGGGCTGGGAGGGCGACCTGGGCCCGGCGGTCGCCGAGATCGCCCGCAGACTCGACGCCGAAACCCCCCAGGGCGCCGGCACGACCCTGACCGCCATCCGCTGGGAGGGCCTCGCCTTCCAGTTGGCGCACGTCGGCGACTCCCGCGCGTACGTGCTCAGGGAAGGCGAACTCCGCCAGATCTCCCACGACCACACCATGGTCCAGGCCCTGGTCGACGCCGGCCGCATGACACCGGAGGAGGCCCGCGACCACCCGCGCCGCGCGTACGTCCTGCGCGCCCTGCAGTCCGGCAACTCGCACGACCCGGACCTCACGTGGCACCAGGCGAAGGTGGAGGACCGGTACCTGCTCTGCAGCGACGGCCTCACCGACTACACCGACCTCGACGACGTGCACGAGATCCTGCTGTCCACTGAGGACGGTACGGAGGCGGCGTGGCAGTTGGTGGCGCTGGCGAACGGCAACGGCGGGCCGGACAACATCACGTGCGTGATCATCGACGTGGTGCGTAAGAAGTGGTGGCAGCGCTAACGAATCCCGCTACGGTCACGGCATGACGACTGGTGGGGGCCTCAGTCTGGGCGCGGCGGCCGCGCGTCGCCTGGCCGAACTGGACTGCTGTGACATCGCGCCAGGGCTGACCGACGCGGAGCTCGCGCGCATCGAGGCCGAGCACGGCTTCGAGTTCGCCGACGACCACCGCGCGTTCCTCCAGGCCGGTCTGCCGGTGAACACGCCCTACATGTCGGAGGCGGGCGTCTTCCACACCTGGGAGCAGCCGTGGCCGGAGTGGGGTGGCGACGACCCGGAGGAACTCCGCCTGCAGCTCGACTGGCCGGTCAAGATGGTGCTGGGAGAAGTCGAGCGGGGCGAGCACTGGAACCCGGCCTGGGGTGAGCGGCCGGACGCGCTCGAGACAGCGGTGGAGGTGGCTCGGCAGGAGCTGGCGGAGGTGCCCAGGCTGCTCCCCGTCTACGGCCACAGGTTCGTGCCCGCGGGGCGCGACATGTCCGGGCACCCGGTGTTGTCCATGTGGGGAACGGACATCATCTGCTACGGCACGGATCTGCTCGACTACGTGAACCGGGAGTTCGCGGCGCCCGCTCTCCCGGGCGACCGGGCGCCGCGTGCCACCGTGCCGTTCTGGAGCGACTACCTGTAGCCGCAATGGAAACGGCCCCCGGCGCATCGCACCGGGGGCCGCAGCTCTGAGAGGTGTTACAGGTTGGCCGGCATGCCCGACTCGTCGGCGGCCGCGGTGGAGGAACCGGAGAGCAGGTCCTTCACGATCTTGTTGGCTTCCTTCACGGCCGGCGTGATCATCTTGATCTTCACCTTGCCGTTGGTCATCTTGCCGCCGACCTCGAACGTCTTGTCCTCACCGGGCAGCGGGAGCGCCTGGCAGCCGGTGAACTGCTTGCGCGGGGTCGCACCGGTCTGGAAGTAGAAGACGATCGGGTCGTCGACGCAGTCCGTGTTGTACGGGAACAGGCCGTGCGAACCCTCGTTGTCGACGCTGAGCAGCTTGGCGTTCGGCAGCGCCTTCGCGGTGGCGAGGCCACCCTCGTAGGCGGTGGCGGCGTCGAGCTCGGACTGCGCGACCAGCAGACGCGGGAACGTCTTCTTGTCCGGCTTCGGCATGGCGTTCTTCGTCGGCCAGTAGGCGCACAGCGGCGTGCTCATGAACGGCGCGATGAACGGCGCGTTCACGGTCAGGTCGGCGAGCCAGTAGTTCCAGTAGTGCAGGTTCTGGTTCCACTGACCGTCCTGGCAGCGGATGGCCTCGAACGTCGCGTCCCAGGTCTCGACCTCGGCGGCGGCGGTCGTGGACTTGACCGCGACGCGCTCCTTCTTGGCGATGGCGGCGAGGGCGTTGTCCTTGGCCTTCGCGATGAACGCCTTGTTCTCGGCGGTGAGGCCCGGCGTCGTCAGCATCTTCGCGACGAGCTGCTCGACCTTCTCCGCGTCGGTGCCGGTGGCCGGGGTGCCGATCACGGCGGACACCGCGGCGGCGGCGGTCGGGTACTGGGTGGTGTCGTACATGGCCGGAATCACGAACCACGCGACGAACAGCTGACCCAGGAACTCACGGGTGCCGCCGGCCTTCTCCCAGTTGCGGCGGATCTCCATCGGGTCGGTGCCCTGGCCGTACTCGGCGTCGTTGCGCGCCATGTACGGGAGCAGCGCCTCCTGGAACTGGCGGTCGCGGGTGCGCGGCTGCAGGTCCCAGGTGTTCTCGAGGGTCGACTGCGAGGCGTCGACGGCCGAGTCGAGCAGGAAGCGGTGGGCCTTGCTCGGGAACGTGGCGGCGTACCAGGTGCCGAGCCACGTGCCGTAGGAGTAGCCGATGTAGCTCATCTTCTTCTCGCCGAGCACGACGCGGATGAAGTCCATGTCGTATGCGGTCTGCTCGGTGGTGATGAACTTGGTCAGCGGGTTCTCGAGGCAGCCGTCGACCTTCGCCTTGTTCAGCACGTTGACGTCGGTGCTGTTCGGGACGGTGTAGCTGCAGGTGAGCGGCGAGGAGAGGCCGACACCGCGCGGGTCGAAGCCGATGAAGTCGTACTGGCCCGCGAGGACCGGGGTGCGCAGGGCCATCGCCGCGCCCCACGGCAGGCCGGAGCCGCCGGGGCCACCGGGGTTGACCAGCGCGATGCCCTGGCGGCTGGTGCCCTTGTAGGCCGTCTCGGTCTTGGAGACGCGGATGCCGATCGTGTTGCCGTCGGCCGGGTTGTGCCAGTCGCGCGGGACCTGGATGGTCGCGCAGGCGAGACCCTTGACGGTCTTGAACCTGGCGACGGTCTCGGGTGCGACGCCGGGGAAGGTGCACTCCTCCCAGGTGACCTTCTGCGTCGCGAGCGCGCCGGAGAGCTTGGCCGTGTCCGGGTCCTGCTTGGCGGCCGCGCCGGCCGCCGGCGTGAGCACGATGCTCGTCGCGATCAACGCCCCTGTGACCGCGGCGATGCCGCCTCTGAAGTACTGCCTCACTGTGGATCCCTTCCTGCCCCCGCACGGCCTGGGTGAGACCGCGCTTGCAACAGAGGAGAAAGGAAAAAACTGCGTTTAACACTCCTGGGTGATGGCAGAAAGTCGCCATGTCTGGAAACCGTCACCGATCGTGTTCACAGAGTGATGAAGATCAGTGTCTCAATTGCTGAGGGTGACTAGAGCCAACCCCGCCGTGACGCCTGGACGCCGAGCTGGAACCGGGTCTGCGCCCCCAGCAACTGCTGCAGCCGGCTCACCCTGCGGTGCACCGTGCGTTCGCTGACGCCGAGCTCACGCGCGATCGACTCGTCCGTCAGACCGGCGCTGAGCAGCGCCATCAACCGGCGGGTCACCGTGGTCGGCTCTTCCTGCGTGTCCTCCTGGCCGCCGGGCGTGATCGACACCGCCATCCGCCAGAACGCCTCGAACAACTCGATCAACGCACTCAGTAGCACGGACGGGTGAATGAGGAGTGCGACCACGTTCCCGCCCGTCACCGTCGGCACCGCGATCAACGCCCGGTCCGAGTCGGCGATCACGAGCTTGAGCGGCACACCGGGGAACGTCCGCGCCTGCTCGCCCACGGCGATGCTCTCCTGCACCGACGCGAACCCGCGTTCGGTCTGCAACAACGCCGACTCGTACACGACCCGGTACCCGACACCGCGGAGCAACGCCGGCGGCTGCGCGGGACTCGCCTCCGGCTGCGGGCTCAGGTACGACCCGGGATCGAGCGCCCGGATCTCCGTCTTGGCCTGGCTCTGCATCTCCTCGAACGCGCTGATCACCTCGTCCGCGTCCTTGAGGACCTCGACGAAGTCGACCTCCTTCGCACCGCGCTCGGCATAGGCGGCGGCCAGGACCTCCGCCGTCTCCCTGGCCCGCACGGCTGCGGCCTCGTGCCCCGACGCGATCGCGGCCAGCGCCGAACGCGGCGGGCGCACGTCGTCGTTGCGGATCAGCCCGAGCCGTTCGAGCTCCTCGCGCGCCCCGCCGGATCCCGCGTCGCCGTCTCCCCGCAGCATCGCCAGGTAGAGCTTCTCGGCCTCCGGCGACAGCCCCTCGTGCACACGACTCCCCTCGGTGGTTCTGAACCGAAGGTACCTGGTCAAAAGGGATCAACAGAGGTTAGGCGAACCGGCGCATCGCCCCGAGGAACATCGCGTCGAACGCCCGGTCGGACAACACCCTGCGGGCGAACAGGATCGGTCGCGCCCCGAACCCCGCCGCGTACCTCGTGCGGGGCCTGCGGGCCTGCGCCGCCTTCACGATCACGTCCGCGATCACCTTGGGCTCGCTCGCGCGTTCCATCTGCGAGAAGACCCCGGCCAACTGCTTGACCTGCCCCGCGTACGCCCCGCCGCCGGACGTCTTCTTCAGGTTCTCGACCGCGATCCCGCCCCACTCGGTCTTGATGCCGCCGGGCTGGATCACCACGACGTCAATCCCGAACGGCTTCAGCTCGAGCCGCAGCGAGTCGCTCAACCCCTCGACCGCGAACTTGGTCGAGTGGTACCAGGCCCCGAGCGGCTCGTAGATCCGCCCGCCGATGGACGAGACGTTGACGATCCGCCCGCTTCCGGCCTCCCGCATGTGCGGCGACACCAGCTGGACCAGCCGCGCCAGCCCGAACACGTTGACCTCGAACTGGTACCGCGCCTCGTCCAGCGGCACGTCCTCGACCGCGCCGTACGACCCGTAGCCGGCGTTGTTCACGAGCACGTCGATCCGGCCGGCCTCCGCGATGACCTTCTTGACCCCCGCGACCATCGACTCGTCCCGCGTCACGTCCATCTCCAGCACCCGGATGCCCTGCTGCGCCAGCCCTTCCATCCGCTGCACCCGGCGTGCGGCCGCGTAGACCGTGTACCCGGCCTTGTGCAGTTCGACCGCGGTGGACTCGCCGATGCCCGACGACGCTCCCGTGACCAGTGCGACCTTCATGTCCGACTCCTTGCTTTGCAACTAACTGGTTGGTTGCCAGATTGGCACGGCATGCGCTGGCTGTCAACCAACCAGTTGGTTAAGCTGAGGCCGTGGTGAGGGACAAAGAGGCGACGAAGACGAAACTGCTGGAAGCGGCGCTGGCGGAGTTCGCCACGTACGGCATCGCGGGAGCACGGGTCGACCGCATCGCCGCCAAGGCGGGGTGCAACAAGGCGATGATCTACGCCTACTTCGGCAGCAAGGAGGAGCTCTTCGACGAGGTCCTGAAGATCCAGATCTCCCTGGTGCTCGAAGCGACCCCCATCACCCCCGACGACCTGCCGGGGTACGCGGGCCGCCTCTTCGACACCTACGAGCGGCAGCCCGAACTGCTGCGCCTGGCGGGCTACCACCGGCTGGAGAGCGGCTTCGAGGCGATCAACAAGGCCGAGGCCGACGCGCACGTCGTGAAGGTCGCCGCCATCGAGGAGGCGCAGCGCGACGGCCGGGTGCCGGCGGACTTCGGTGCCGAGGAGCTGCTGAGCCTCGTCGTGCACATGTCGATACTGGCGTTCTCGACGCCGGTCGCGTCCCGTGACCTGGTGGTCCGCTCGGTCGCGAAGCTCCTGGCCTAGGGGCGACGCAGCAGGTAGGTGTCCATGATCCAGCCCTTGCGCTCACGGGCTTCGCTGCGCACCTCGCGGATCTCCGCCGCCACGTCCCCGACCCGCCCCGACACCAGGATCTCGTCCGGCATGCCGAGGTAGGCACCCCAGTAGATCCACGTGTCCGGGTCCACGCCCTCGAACGAGTACGACGCGTCCAGCATCACGGCCACGTCGTCCACATCGGACGGCCACCCGGCGGCCAGGCGGCGGCCGGTCGTGATCTGCACCGGCTTGCCGACCTGGTTCAGCGCCACGCGGTGGCCCGCGGTCAGGGCGGCCACCGACGTGACGCCGGGGATCACCTCGACCTCGAACGACTCGCCGCGCGCCAGCAGGTCGTCGAGGATCGCGAGGGTCGAGTCGTAGAGCGACGGGTCGCCCCACACCAGGAAAGCTCCTACCTCGTCCTCGCCCAGTTCGGAGAACAGCCCCAGGACGACGTCGGCGCGGTCGCGGCGCCAGGCGTCGATCGTCGCCTGGTAGTCGGCGGGGGTGCGGTCGCGGTCCGGGTCCCGGCCCTCCACCCAGCGGTACGGGCGCGTCACGTGTTCGGTGAGGATCGACGCGCGCAGGTCGACGAGCTCCTGCTTCACGGAACCCTTGTCCAGCACGAAGTACACGTCGACCGTCTGCAACGCCTTGACGGCCTGCACCGTCAGGTGGTCGGGGTTGCCCGCGCCGATGCCGATGACCAGGATCTTTCGCACCGGCCCACACTAACCACCGCGGGGACTCGCCTTCCTAGTGGGCGAGCACGTGCAGGATCTTGACCGGCTTCTTCGGTGCCCCGTCGAGGAGGCCGTCCGGCTGCGGCACGATCCCGGCCTTCACGATCCGGTCCAGCGTGTCCATGCCGTAGGTGACGTGACCCATCACGGTGTAGAGCGGCTTGATGTTGGCGAACGAGTGCACGATGAAGAACTCGCTGCCGTTCGTGCCCGGTCCCTGGTTCCCGTACGCGATGGTGCCGCGCGGGTAGGTCTCCTCGCCGGTCACCTCGTCGGCGAACCGGTAGCCGGGGCCGCCCTCCTCGGCGCGGTAGATGTCGCCGCACTGCAGCACGCCCAGGCGCGTGGTGTCGGTCAGGCGCCAGCACTGCGACATCGTGTAGAACCAGCTCCGCGCCAGGTGGGCGAAGTTCTCCACGCCGCACGGGGCGTTCGCGCGGTCTAGGTTCGCGACGACCACGCCGTAGTTCGTCACGATGGTGACCTTCACGGTGCCGCGCGCGGGCACGACGGCGCTGGGCGGCTGGACCGGGCGTGCGGCCGGGTTGTCCGGCGTCGGGATGAACTCGCACTTCGCCGTGGGAGTCGCCGGTGCGGCGGATGCGACCGGGGCGAGGACGACCATCATCAGGACAGCGAGCAGTAGCCTCATGCGAACTGACCGTAGCCGCCCCCCAACCCGTTGTCAGCCCACGCTGACGGCCTCGCGCTGCTCGACGGGAACCTTGCGCCGGGGCTTGCGCTCCAGCCACCACTGCGAGGCCAGCAGCGGGATCGTCCACCCGGTCCACGTCGCGATCCCCGCGATCGTGTTCGGCAGTTCCGCCTCGGGGATCCGGTCCGCCAGCAGCACGAACGCGATCGCGCCCCAGATCCGGTTGGTGATGATCGAGATCGTCAGCACGAAGCTGCGGATCATCCACTTGCGGTGGTCGCCGAACCGGCGCTGCCGGGCCGCACGCCACGCCAGCAGGGTGAAGGCCAGCCACAACGGGGCGAGCATCAGCGTGCTGACCATCGCCACCGGGCCGTACGGCGTCATGTAACCGATGACCAGGCCGGCCAGACCGGACGGCAGCACACCGGCCAGCACGTAGACACGGCCGATACGGCGGTGCCATGCGGGAAAGCGGCTGCGGAACCACGGCCAGATCTGCACCACGCACGTGATGATGGCGATCGACGCGCAGACGACGTGCACGACGAGCAGGGGGTAATGCGGTCCCCAGTCCGACTGCACGCGTGACTGCAGACGATCACCGGTCAGGTAGGGCGGTAGTGAGAACGCCACGAACGCCACCACCACGAACGCCAACGGGCCCACCCAGGGCTTGCGCAACCACGTCATGGCGCCACCCTGACCGGCGCCGCTGACCGATCACGCACCGCTCGCTGACGTGCCCTTCTGACACCCCGCTGACATCTGACGAGGTGTAGCTGTCAGGTCGCTGTGAGCGCTCATCAGCAGTGTCGGCGCCATGAAGTCGACGGCCCTGATCGCGGCAGCCGCGTTCACGCTCCTCCTGGCACCGGACGCGCAGGCCGCGTCCTGCAGCGGGCGTGGATGCAACGACAAGGACCCGGTGTCCGCCGGGTGCGGCGGTGGTTCGACGACCGCCGACACCGCGCCCATGTACACGGGCGGCACCGCGGAGCTGCGGTGGTCGCCTGGTTGCAGGACGAACTGGGTGCGCGTCTCGAACTACTCCGGCGGCGACTCGGCTCTGCGCATCACCGTGTGGTCGGGCAGCGACCGCGTCGGCTTCGTCGCGGCGGGAACGTCCGGCGACCACTGGGGAAACATGGTCCACGCGCCCGGCTGCGCCCGCGGCGAGGTGCTCTACGTCGACAAGAACGGCGTGCACCGCACCGCCCGTCTCGCGTCGAGCGCTTGCTGAGGGGGCGCGCCGTGACCGGCTACATCACCGACTGACTTCGTGCACGCCACCGCAAGAACCGTTGAGGGAGAAGCATGTTCAGCAAGATCGCCGGTATCGTCGGCACCGCGGCGCTCGTCATGGGCGCGCTGCTCGGGATCGCGTCGCCGGCGAACGCCGAGACCAACCCGCACTGCACCGACTCGACGAAGATCGGCACCACCGCCTACGTCAAGTCGGGCGGCACGACGATCGCCTCGGTGAAGCAGTTCAAGGGCTGCAACAAGAACTGGTCCTACACCTACGTGTGGGAGGGCTTCCGCAACTCGCACAGCGGCACCTGGTGGGCCTGCTCGGGGGTGTCCACCAGCTCCGGCCTGGAGGACTACAAGTGCGGCGGGAACCACCAGAAGGAGGTCTGGTCCTCCGGTGCCAACACGTTGACCAAGTGCACCAAGGCGTACGGCCAGCTCGAATGGTCCGGCGGTGAGGGTTCCGCCGCGACGAGCCAGCGGTGCTGAACCTCCGCACGACCGCGGTAACGGCTCCCTGATCAGCGGAGCAGACCGTCCAACAGGTTGTCCCTGCGCAGACCGGGCGTGCCGAGCAGTTCGGCCGCCCGGTCCGCGTGCTTTTCCAGGCCTGCCCTGGAGAGCACGAGATGGGCGACGCCCTCGCCGTAACGGTCGCCTCGCGCGCCGGTGATCTCGACGCACCGCTCGGCGTCCTTTGTGGCCAGTTCGGTCTTTCCCGCCGCCAGCAGCACTTCCGCGCGGCACAGCAACGCCTGCCACTCGTCGTTGTGCTCACCCGTCACGCGGCACAGTTCGATGCATTCGCTCAGCACGGCCTCGGCGTCGGCCAGCCGCCCGAGCTTGAACAGCGCCTGCCCCTGAGAAGCCAGCGCGTACGCCGTTCCCGCGGCGTCTTCGTGCTCACGCGCGTGCTCGAGACTCGACGTCGCCGCGTCGAGCGCGAGCTCGTACCGTCCGGCGACCTGGTGCACCTGGGCCAGTGCGGACAGCGGAACCCGTTGCGCGCCAGCGGGTCCGTGCTCCTCGGTGAGTTCGATCGCCCGCGTCAGGGTCAACGCCGCCTGCTCCAGCTCACCCAGTTCGCGCTGGATCGTGCCGATGCCGGCGAGCGCACGGCCCTGTCCGAACGGGTCGTTCGAGCGGGCCTCCAGCACCTCCTCCAGCTGGGCGCGGGCGATCTCGAACGAGCCGATCCGGCGGTTCGCCGCAGACTGGACCAGCAGCGCCGTCTGCACCGCGGCCGAGGTGCCGACCGTGCGCGCGGCCTGGTCCGCGATCTGGCCCAGCTCGATCAGGTCCGCGACCCTGTCCTGCTTGAACAGGTGCGGGTAGAGCATGTGCGCGATCGCGAGGGCGTGCTCGGCCAAGGCCGCTGATCCGACCGTGGAACGCGCTGCCGCCAGCAGGTTCTCCGCCTCGTCGGTCAGCCACCGCAACGGTTCGCCGATGTCCTGCTGGGCGGCGGCGTACGTGAGCGCGCCATAGGCGTGTGGCCGCAGCTTCTTCAGCGCCGCGGCCAGCGTCGAGCGGTAGTGCGTGAGCGCGCGGGCCAGTGCGTCCTGCTTCTCGTCGGTCACGTGCTCGGCGCCGAACAACCGCAGCAGGTCGTGCACCCGGTACCGCTCGGGTCCGCACGGCTCCACGAGTTTGGCGTCCACCAACGGGTCCAGCGCGCGGTCCACGTCGTCCTGCCCGAGCAACGCCTGCAGCACCGGCTCGCTGACGGAAGGCACGGTCAGGCAGCACAGCAGGCTGAACGCCCTGGTCGAACCGGCGTTCAGGCCCTCGAAGCTCAGCTGGAAGCTCGACCGGACACCGAGGTCGTCGAAGTCCAGCTCGTCCAGTCGATGCCGCCGGTCCGCGAGCCGTTTCGCGAGCGTCGCGGTCGTCCAGTCCGGCCTCGACCGCAGCCGGGCGGCCGCGATCGTCAGCGCCAGCGGCAGGTGGTCGCAGGCCCGCGCGACCTGCTTGGCCGCCGCGCTGTCGTCGCCCAGCAACCGCAGCGCGTCGGCCTCGGGCAACGGGTCGAGCCGGACGTGCCGGGCGCTCAGCGTCGCGAGCATCCGGCGGCTGGTGATCAGCACCGTGGAACCGGGTTCGCCGGGCAGCAGCGGGCCGACCTGAGCCGCGTCCACCGCGTTGTCGAGCAGCACCAGCACCTTCCGCCTGGCGAGCGTCGACCGGTAGAGCGCGGCGGCCTCGGAGGCGTCCGTCGGAACGGCCAGCGGCGGCGTGCCCAGAGCGCGCAGGAACCGTCGGACCACCTCGGCGGGGGACAGCGGCGAACGGCCCGGTGTCGCGCCGTGCAGGTCGGCGTAGAGCTGTCCGTCCGGGAAACGTTCCGCCATCGCGTGCGCGGCGGCGGTGGCGAGCGCGCTCTTGCCCTGCCCACCCGGCCCGTGCACGGCGATCACGGTGTCGGCCGAGTCCGTGATCAGCTCGATCTCCGCAGCGCGTCCCACGAACGGGTCAGGCCTCGCGGGCAGTTCGCGCGGCACGGCGGGGATGTCGCCCCGCAGGATCGCCGCGTGCAGGTCCTTGAGCTCCTGGCCGGGGTCGAGGCCCAGCTCCTCGGCCAGTCGGCGGCGGCCCTCGTCGTACGTTCTGAGCGCGTCCGCCTGCCGTCCGCTGCGGTGCAGGGCGACCATCAGCGCGCCGCGCAGCCGTTCCCTGGTCGGGTGTTCGGTGACGTACCCGGTCAGCTCACCGATGACGTCGTGGTGGCGGCCGGCCCTGATCGCCTTGTCGGCGCGTCTCTCGACGGCCCCGAGCCGTTCCTCCTCCAGCTGGTGCGCGAGCCGGGTGTCCGTGGTCAGCTCGGCCAGCGCGGGCCCCCGCCAGTACCCCAGGGCCTCGTCCGGGTCCTGGGCGTCGCGGAAGAGCCGCAGGTCGAGCGACCGTTCGGGGATGTCGAGCCGGTAGCCGTGCCGCACCCACTCCAGCGACACGCCCGGGAGTTCTTTCAGGGCCCGCCTGAGCTGCGAGACGTGCACCTGCACGGCCTTGCGCGCGCTGAGAGGCGGATCGCCGTCCCAGAGGACCGACATGAGGTGGTCGACGCTGACGGTCCGGCCGGCGTGCAGGAGCAGCACCACCAGGACCTGTTGGGGCTGGCCTGCGGGAACGCGGACCTCGCGCCCCTCGTGCGTGACGAGCAGCGGCCCCAGCACCCCGAACCGAACGCCGTCCACCGGATCACGATAGTCCGTTGATCGTCTCGCTCACGTCATCAGCAACTTGCACGCGAGCAACGGTCAACGACGAACGTCGTGCAACCCGTTTGCCGACCAGCAGGTCGGAAATATCAGTGGCACAAGGTGCACGAATCACCGTCCAGCAGGGAAAAGTCGTGCGAAAATCCAGAGGGGCACCACCCGTCGCAGTGGGTGGAAAACAGAACAGGGATTTGCGGTAGCGTCCGCAATGGTGGATCACCTCATTGGAGTAACGACGGTGCCGCGATCATCCCAAGTCGGGCATCATCACCTGGCTCGACCGATGTCGTAGAACGAGGGGTCTCGTGTGACCATCTTCCGTGCCGGCCGCACCGGAGCGTGGTGGATGTACCTGGTGGCAGGTCACCTGCTGCTGGGCGTCTACTACCTGATTCCGGTGAGCCCTGCCGGGACATCGGGGCAAACGGTTCGGGTGGTGCTCTACTGCACGATCAGCGCTTCCGCCGCGATCGCGACATTCGCCGGTGTGAAGCGCAACCGTCCCCAATGGAGGCGGCCGTGGCTGTTCCTCGCACTCAGCCAGGTCGTTTACGCGATCGCCGACCTGACGTTCTACGCATCGCACTACATCTTCGAGTACACGGTTTACCCCTCGTACGCGGACATCTTCTACCTCGGGCATTACCCGTTGATGGTGGCGGGCGTGATCCTGCTCATCCGCCGCCGAACTCCGGGCCTCGACCTGCCGAGCCTGCTCGACGCCGCGGTGCTCGCGGTCGTCGCGGGCATGGCGTCCTGGCTCTACGTCATCGGCCCGCAGGCCCGCCTCACCTCACCGGTCCTGGTGAAGATCGCGTCGCTCGGCTACCCGATGATGGACCTGGCGCTGTTCGTGGTGGCGCTGCGGCTGATCTTCGGGGCGGGTCCCCGGCCGCGCGCGTTCGTGCTGCTGACGTGCAACCTGCTGGGCATCCTGACGGCGGACACGATCTACGTGCTGCAGCGCCTCGACGGCAGCTACCACGCGGGCAACTTCCTCGACGCCATCTGGCTGTCGGCGAACCTCTGCATGGGCGCGGCGGCGCTGCACCCGACGATGGCGCGGCTCGTCGACCGCGCGCACGTCAAGGACGTCGGCCTGAGCCGCGGCCGGATCATCGCGCTGTGCTCGGCCGCCCTCGCCGCGCCGATCCTGATGCTGGTGCACGACGTCGGCCAGTCGTCGCAGGACGTCCTGGTGATCGCAGCCGGCAGCGCGCTGCTGTCGTTGCTGATCATCGCCAGGCTCGCGGGACTCGTCGCGGACCAGCGCAAACTCGCGATCACCGACAGCCTCACGGGCCTGCACACCCGCAGGTTCTTCGAGGCCCAGCTGCCGCTCGAGATATCCCGGGCGCGGCGGGGCGACGGGTCCGTCGCGGTGTTCATCATCGACGTCGACCGCTTCAAGTCGATCAACGACAACTACGGCCACCCCGCCGGTGACGACGTGCTGATGGAGGTCGCGGCCCGGCTGCGCGCCGCGTCGCGGTCCGGTGAGGTGCTCGCCCGGTACGGCGGCGAGGAGTTCGCGCTGCTCGTGCCGAACGCCGGGCCCGGCCGGCTGTCCGTGATCGCGAACCGGCTGCGCGAACGCGTCGCGGAGAGGCCGATCCCGGTCAACGCGGGCAACGACGACATCCCGTTGTTCGTCACGGTGTCCGTCGGCGCGGCGAGCTTCCCGACGCACGGCGACGGCCCCGACGACATCGTGGTGATCGCGGACCGCGCTCTGTACGCGGCGAAGGCGGCGGGCCGCAACAGGATCGCGGTCGGTCCCGAGCCGCTGCCCGCGGTCGACCCGGACACCGACGGCGCGATGGCGGAGTTCCTCTGCCAGGTCGCGGACCGGGTGGACGGCTGGCTGCACCGCTACGACCACAGCCGCTCGGTGTCGCGCTGGGCCGGCGTGGCGGCGGGGGAGTTCGGACTCGACGCGCCCACGATCAGGGTGACGCAGCTCGCGGGCCGCCTGCACGACATCGGCAAGGTCATCATCCCCGAGGTGGTGCTGACCAAGCCCGGCGCGTTGTCCGAAGAGGAGTGGCGGCTGCTGCGCCAGCACCCCGACTTCGGCTACCGGCTCGCGCGGATGGTGCCGGGGTTCGCGGGCGTGGCGCACGTGATCAGGCAGCAGCACGAGCGCTACGACGGCGCCGGGTACCCGGACGGGTTGCGCGGCGCGGACATCCGTGCGGAAGCAAGGATCTTGTCCGTGTGCGTGGCGTGGGCGGCGATGAGGTCGAATCGTCCACATCAGACCGCTTTGGACGAGAACCGTGCCCGGCGCGAACTTTGGGCGGGTCGCGGACAGCAGTTCGATCCGGACGTAGTGGACCTTTTTCTCGATCTGCACACACAGGGCAGCATCGGAACGTTGCGTCCGTCCGGATTGTCCATTCAGGAGGCCGGCTTCCCGGCGGACTTCCGTCCATGATCGACTGACCGTGCCATGCTTCGCGCATGAGCACGGAGTTCGCCATCCCCGCCGAGGTTCCGAGTCCGGAACGGCCGGCCCCGCCGGGTGGTCCGCTCGGCAGGTGGTTGCTCGCGGACCGGGTGGCGCCGTCAGGCCCCGAGAGCCACGAGTCGCACGCCAAGCCGCACCCGTGGTGGAAGGTCATGACGCTCACCGGCGTCGACTACTTCTCCACGCTGTCGTACCTGCCCGGCATCGCGGCACTGGCCGCCGGTGCGCTGTCCCCGCTGGCGACGTTGCTGATCGTCGCGCTGACGCTGCTCGGCATGCTGCCGATGTACCGGCGGGTGGCGCGGGAGAGCCCGAACGGCCAGGGGTCCGTGGCGATGCTGGAGGACCTGCTGCCGTTCTGGCGCGGCAAGATCTTCGTGCTGGTGCTGCTGGGGTTCGTGGCGACGTCGTGGATCATCACGATCACGCTGTCCGCGGCCGACGCCTCGGTGCACGCGCTGGAGAACCCGTACGTGCCGGAGTCGTTGCACGGCGCCGAGCTCTGGCTGACGATCGTGCTGCTGCTGATCCTCGGCGGTGTGTTCCTGATGGGCTTCAGCGAGGCCGTGAGCGTCGCGATCCCGTTGGTGGCGGTGTTCCTCACCCTGAACGCCGTCGTGGCCGTGGTGGGGCTCGTGGACGTCTTCGCGACGCCGGACGCGCTCGATCGCTGGATCTCCGCGCTCGGTGCGCACGGCGACGGCTTCTTCGGGGTGGTCGGCCCGGCGATCCTGGCGTTCCCGCTGCTGGTGCTCGGCCTGTCCGGCTTCGAGACCGGCGTGAGCATGATGCCTTTGGTCGCGGCGTCCGGTGAGACGCCGGAGCAGCGCCTCGAGAGCCGGGTCCGCAACACGCGCAAGCTGCTGACGACCGCGGCGCTGATCATGTCCGTGTACCTGGTCGCGACGTCGTTCATCACGACCGTGCTGGTGCCGCAGGACAAGTTCGCACCCGGCGGGCCCGCGAACGGCCGTGCGCTGGCGTACCTCGCGCACGAACTGCTCGGCGAGGTGTTCGGCACGGTCTACGACATCAGCAGCATCCTGATCCTGTGGTTCGCCGGTGCCTCGGCGATGGCCGGTCTCATCAACATCGTGCCGCGCTATCTGCCTTCGTACGGCATGGCACCGGAATGGGGCCGTGCCGTACGTCCGGTCGTGATCGTCTACACGGTCATCTGCATCATCATCACGATCATCTTCAACGCCGACGTGAACGCGCAGGCCGGCGCTTACGCCACCGGAATCCTGGCGATGATGGTGTCCGGATCGTTCGCGGTGACGGTGTCCGCGTGGCGCAAGAGGCAGCGCGGCGCGGGGATCGGGTTCACCGTGCTGACGCTGGTGCTGCTGTACGCGCTGGTGGAGAACGTGATCGAGAAGCCGGACGGCATCACGATCTCGATCGGCTTCATCATCGGCATCGTGGTGATCTCGTTGGTGTCGCGGGTGTCCCGGACCACCGAGCTGCGCGTCGAGAAGATCAAGTTCGATGAGACCGCGCGGAGGTTCATCACCGACACCATCTCGCACGACGGGCAGATCACGTTGATCGCGAACCGCCGCCAGGCCGGTGACAAGGAGGAGTACGACGAGAAGGAGACCGAGCAGCGGGGCATGAACCCCGTGCCGGGCTCCGCGGACGTGATCTTCCTGGAGATCGACATCGTCGACCCGTCGGCGTTCAGCAACGTGCTGTGCGTGTCCGGCGTCGAGGTGGACGGCCATCGCGTCCTGCGCGCGTCCGCACCGGCCGCCCCGAACGCGATCGCCGCGATCCTGCTGGCGTTGCGCGACTCGACCGGCGTCATCCCGCACGCGCACTTCGAGTGGTCGGAGGGGAACCCGCTGGGGCACCTGTTCCGCTACCTGATCCTCGGCCGCGGTGACACGCCTCCGGTCGTACGGGAAATCATCCGCTCGGCTGAGTCGGATCCGACTCGACGGCCACGCGTGCACGTCAGTTAGCTGGAAGACTTCCCCTGTACGTCCGACTAAGGGGGAAGGACGCTCAATGATCCGCAAGTTGTTGGTATCACTCGTTGTCCTGGGAACGGTCGCGGCCGGTGTAGCGCCGGCCGCCGCCTCCCAGGGAAACCGTCCGGTGCGTTCGTGCGCCGATCTGGTGCGCTCGTTCGACGTGCCGGACGCCCGCACCCGTGTCACGTCGGCCGCGGTTGTTCCTGGTGCGGTGGAGTTCTGCGACGTGCGCGGCACGATCGAGCCGAACGTCGGTTTCCAGCTGAAGCTGCCGGTCCGCGGTTACCAGGGCCGTTACGTGCAGTACGGCTGTGGCGGATTCTGTGGAATCATCGGCGATCCGGCCTTCCCGGCCGGCTGTGGTCCCGCTTTCGGTGACGCCGCGGTGGCCGCGACCGACGACGGGCACCAGGTGTCGATCGAGAACCCGTTCGACACGACCTGGGCCATCTCGGACCAGAAGGCCCGTGACGACTACTTCTACCGCGCACCGCACGCGTTGTCGAAGGTGTCCAAGCACATCATCTCGGTGTTCTACGGCAAGGCGCCGAAGAAGTCGTACTTCACCGGCTGTTCGAACGGCGGCCGCGAGGGATTGCTGCTCGCGCAACGCTATCCACGTGACTTCGACGGCATCATCGCCGCCGCACCGGGTGCCTACTACACCGCGTTGATCGGCTACCAGGCGTGGATCGCGCGCAACACCATTCCCAACGACAAGCTCTTCGTGTTGCACGGCGCGGTGATGGCGGCGTGCGACGGCCTCGACGGTCTGGTGGACGGGCAGATCGACGACCCGCGCCTGTGCAGGTTCGATCCGGGCACGCTGGCGGGCCAGTTGACCGACGACGAGATCACCCGCGTTCGTCGTCTGTACGCGGGCCCGTCCGACCACGGCGTCCGCCTCTACCCCGGCGGCCAGCCGTACGGTTCGGAGATCTCGTGGACGTTCTGGCTCAACCCGTCTCCGGGTCTCGGCCGAGGTGTGGCCGCGGAACTGGCGGACAACGGCCTGAAGCACCTCGTCTACCCGATCGGCAAGCCGCACTCGTCCCTGGAGTCGTTCGAGTTCACCGTCCGGGAGTTCCGGCGCGTGGTGCCCGAGACCGTCAAGGCGAACTCCTTGTCCCTGGACCTGCGCGCGTTCCACCGGGCGGGCGGCAAGCTGATCATCTGGCACGGCGCCGGCGACCAGGGCATCCCGTTCGAGGGCACGCTCGACTACTGGCAGCGCCTGACCGGTGGCGAGAACCCTTCCTGGGCAAGGCTTTTCGTGGTGCCGTCGATGTGGCACTGCGACGGCGGCGACACCCTGACCGGCTTCGACCCGTTCCGCGCACTCGTGTCGTGGGTCGAAGGCGGCCAGGCGCCTGATCGGATCATCGCCACCGGCCGTGACGCGGAGGGCAACGTCGTGCGCACCCGTCCGGTGTTCCCGTACCCGTTGCGGGCCAGGTACGACGGCTCGGGCTCCGTGGACGACGCCGCGAACTTCGTCCCCGCACCGGGCTTCGGCTTCCGCGACCGGATCCGCTGGGCAGGCGAGGACCTCTACCGGTCCGGACCCGTCGCGCTCTAGCGGAACCTGTGGACGGCGGCGGTGATGGCCTTGTCCATGCTGTTGCCCTCCATGATGACGTGCCCGGCGTCGTTCAGGACGACCAGTTCGGCGTCGGGCCACCTCTTCGCGATCTCCCAAGCGGTGTACAGGGGGCCGCCGAAGTCGTTGCGCCCGTGGATCAGGATGCCGGGGATGCCGCTGAGCTTGTCGAGGTTGTCGAAGATGTAGGTGGGATCGAGGAAGCAGTCGTTGCCCCAGTAGTGCGACACCGTTCGCGCGAGCCGATAGCGTTCGACCGGATCGGCGTACCGGGTACCCGTGAAGTCGTTGTCGCCACCGGTGATCGTGGACAGGTCCCACTTGCTCCAGTCCCAGGCCGCCTTCTCCCTGACTGCCGGATCCGGCGAGTCGAGGAGCTTGTTGTAGGCCGCGGCCAGGTTGCCGTCGCGCTCTTCGGGTGGCACGCCGTCGCGGAAGGCCTCGAAGTAGTCCGGGAAGAACATGCCGAGCCCGCGGGTGATCCACTCGAGTTCCACCGGTCTGCCCGCTGTCACCGCGGGGATGATGATCTCGCTGACCCTGGTGGGGTGCTGGATGGCGTAGGCGAGGATCAGCGTCGAGCCCCAGGAACCGCCGACCAGCATCCACTTGTCGATGCCGAGGTGGTCGCGGAGCTTCTCGGCGTCGTCGATCAGGTGCTGGGTGGTGTTGTGCTCCATGCTGGTCGCCGGGTCTGCGGTCGACGGGGTGCTCTGACCGCAGCCCCGTTGGTCCCAGAGGATCAGGTTCCAGTGGTCCGGGTCGAAGTCCTCGCGCCAGCGCGGGTTGGAGCCCGAGCCCGGGCCGCCGTGGAAGACGCAGGCGGGTTTGCCGGTCGGGGTGCCGCTGGCTTCCCAGTGGACGTGCTGGCCGTCGCCTACGTCGAGCATGCCCTGGGCGTAGGGCTCCACCTGTGGGTACATGCCGGGGAGGGTATTGGGGGCACCGGCTCCGGACACAACGACACGTCCACTGCCGCGGCGGCCGTGGACGTGTGCTGGTCCTGCTGCGGGGTCAGGACTTCTGCTTGGCGCTGATCTGGTCCAGGACCTCGGTCTGCGACACGATGATCTTGCCCGCCAACGCCTTCGAGCCGATGTGCTCGCCCTTGGCCTGGGCGTCCTTCGCCATGTCGACGCCACTGCGGAGGTGGCGGGAGAGGGTGGCGAGGAACAGGTCGTCGTACTGCTTGCCCGTGGCGGACTTCAGGGCCTCGACGTCCTTGACGGTCATCATGCCCGCCATCTTGTGCGTCGCGTTGGCGTCGTCGCCCGGCACCTGGATGTTCCAGCTGCGCAGGTAGGTGGCCATCTGCTCGATCTCGCCCGCCTCGGCGGTGGCGATCTTGTCGGCCACGTTGACCACGAAGTCGTCCTTGGACTTCTCCATGGCGACCTTGGCGATCTCGATCGTCTGGCGGTGGTGGGGGATCATCCGCAACGAGAACGTCGCGTCCGCTTCGTTGGCCGCCGGTTCGCCCGAGCCGCCACCGCCGCCGACAGACGAACAGGCCGTCAACGCAAGCAGCCCTAGCACGATGATGAGCAGACGCGCTCGCATGAAGTCTCTCCCGTGTCTCGGTTCCCTGCCGAGGGATACGGGTGGTCGAAGTGTCCGGTTCAGCGAAAGTTTCGGAACCTAAGTGGTTCGGTGCAGTTCGAGTGCCGCGACCACGGCCTGGACGACGTCCGGGTGGCCCAGCGGGAGGGGTGCCTCCACGTCGTTGGTGTGGTGGATGACCTGGGCGAACGTGGCTTCCACCGGCACTTCGGGATCCACCAGCAGGACCGAGCGCACCAGGTTCGGGTGGCCCGCCACGACATCGATGACATCCGCGGCGATGGGGCCGCTCGCGACCACGTCCAGCACGGTCCTGGTGTCGTCGCGGTGCCTGGTCAGCAACGCGTCCACTGTGGACTTCCAGCCCGGTGCGGCGGGGACGCGCAGCCACACGATGCGGATGTCGGACGTCAGCGGTCGCCAGGTCGCGGGGATCTCGTCGTGGATCGCCTCTCCTGCTGGATCGATCACGAGGACCGTTGCGGCGCCTGCGGGTCCGTCGGAGACGACGCCGGGGCCGGCCGTTCTGCTGGGCTCGTCGAAATCGCGCATGGAACGGGGTTACCCAGAGTGTGACGACTCCTAATCAGTGGGCTGATTGGTCTGGTCCAGTGACCCGAATGGCGGAGGACAGGACCACCGCACTTGCGTGGACTTGTTGGTATGAGTCATTTTTCTTCCGCGTTCGGTGGTCACTTGACCACTTTCTGAACCTCGGTTTATGGTCTAGACCACAGACCGAAACTGGATCGGAGAGCGATCTAGAGCGCTCCCGGTTCCCGCCCCCTGCTTACGGGTCAACCCGTTTGGGAACGATCCAAGGAGTTCGGACCAATGAAGAACATGCGCAAAGCGGCGCTCGTCCTGGCCGCTGTCCCTGCAATCGTCCTCATCACGCCGGTCGGCTCGGCCAGTGCACACGGTTACGTGTCCTCGCCTGCCAGCCGATCCGCGCAGTGTGCCCGGGGCGACATCGCCGAGAGCCTGTGCGGCCAGGCGAAGTACGAGCCTCAGAGCGCCGAGGGTGTCAAGGGCAAGAAGAACTGCAGCGGCGACAACGGCGCCTTCGCCCCGCTTGACAACGACTCACTGCCCTGGAAGGTCACCAACACCGGTCAGACCCTGTCTCTGACCTGGACCTTCACCGCCCGGCACGCCACGCGTGACTACGAGTACTTCATCGGGAACACGCGCGTCGGTTACTTCGCCGGCAACAACCAGCAGCCGAACAACCCGACCACGCACAACATCAACCTCGGCGGGTTCTCCGGTCGCCAGAAGCTGTTCGCGATCTGGAACATCGGCGACACGGTGAACGCGTTCTACTCGTGCATCGACCTCAACATCAACGGTGGTGGCGGCACGACCCCGCCGCCCACCACGACGACAACCACCCGTCCTCCGACCACCACCACGACCACGACCACGCAGCAGCCGCCGGCCGGCGGCACGTGGGCGGCGAACACGTCGTACGCGGTCGGCCAGACCGTCACCTACGGCGGCTCGTCCTACCGCTGCCGTCAGGCGCACACCTCGCTGACCGGCTGGGAACCGCCGAACGTGGCGGCGCTCTGGGAGAAGATCTGATCTCATGAAGCGCCTGGTGATCGCTGTCGCGGTCCTGGCGCTGGCGGGGTGCGGCGGCGAGGCGATCGTGCCGGAGGGCCGAGGAGCCCACGGGCACGGCGCGTCGTCCGCCGCGCCACCCGTTCCGGGTGCCAGTGCGAGGTTCAACGACGCGGACGTGATGTTCGTGCAGATGATGGTGGACCACCTGCAACTCGGCATCAGCCTGTCGCAGGTGGGGCTGGCGAAGGCGGCCAGCACTGAGGCGAAGGACCTTGCGGGCGCGATCGACGTGACCCAGCGCGAGGAGCTCACGATGCTCAAGTCGTGGCTGAAGCTCTGGGGCAAACCGGAAGGCGACGGCGCCAACCTGCACGCCGCCCACGGAGGTCAGCCGCTGCTCGACGACAAGGTCATCAACGAGACCAAGGAGAAGAGCGGGCCTGAGTTCGACGCGCTCTTCCTCAACCTGATGACCGGGCATCAGGGGGCGGGCGTGGAGATGGCGCTCGCCGAGAAGAAGGACGGCATGAACCCGGAGACCACGGCCTACGCCGAGCGGGTGGTCAACACCCGGCAGGGCCAGATCCAGCAGATGCTGAAGATCATCAGCGGACCGTAGGCGTTCGGTCAGCGGCCCGGCGTTGCATCCCGAGCATGGACGTACTGATCTCGGGAGCGGGAATCGCCGGGCCCGCGCTGGCCCACTGGCTGACGCACTTCGGCATCTCCGCGGTGGTGGTGGAACGCGCGCCCTCGTTGCGCGCCGGCGGCCAGGCCGTCGACTTCCGCGGCGAGGCGCACCTGTCCGTGCTGAGGCGGATGGGCGTGCTCGACGCGGTCGAGGCCGCGCGGACCTCTCCGCGCGACATGGTGTTCCGCGACCTCGCGGGACGGGAACGGGCGCGGTTGCCCGGATCGTTCACCGCGGGGGACGTCGAGATCCTCCGCGGCGACCTCTCGCGGCTGTTGTACGAGCACACCGCCGCCGACGTGGAGTACGTCTTCGGCGACTGGATCACGTCGCTGCACGACGACGGTGCGGGTGTGGACGTGACGTTCGCCCGCGGACAGTCCCGGAGGTTCGACTTCGTCGTCGGCGCGGACGGGATGCGGTCCGGTGTGCGGCGGCTGGTCTTTCCCGAGTACCGCCCCAAGTTCCAGGGCTACTACTTCGCGATCTGGAACGCGGACGGCGACGACCACGACCTGACGTGCTCGCCCGGAGTGCTGACGGCGCCGGGGTGGCTGATGTACAAGTCCTCCGCGCCACCCGAGCTGATGCCGGAGGAGATCGTGGCACCGGGCGTCTACTTCGACTCGATCAGCCAGGTCCGGATGCCCGCGGTGAGTTCCGGGCGGGCCACGCTGATCGGTGACGCCGGCTACGGATCCACGTTGGGCGGCATGGGAACCGGGCTCGCGGTCGTCTCCGCCTACGTGCTGGCGGGGGAACTGGCGGCGGGAGGCGACGCCTTCGCCCGCTACGAAGCCCTCATCGGCCCCTACGCGCGCGGCTGCCAGGGCAACCCCGGGCCGTTCCTCGCGCCGGGCAGCAGGTTCGGCATGTGGGTGCGCGACCGGATGTTCGGCCTGCTGCCGAAGATGCCGATGGTCGCGCGCACGGACATGCGGGCCGCCACCGCGATCACACTTCCCGAGTACGCGACAGCTCCTCGAGCACCTCGTTGACGTGCTGCTCGGCCGCCGCGTGCATCCACCCGAAGCCGAGTTCCCGTTGCGCCTCGCGCAGCAGGAGTTCCGCCCTTGCCGGATCTCCCCGCCGATGGGCGATCTTGGCGAGCCCGGCCTTCGCGAGTGCTCGGGTGGCGGACAGTCCCGCTTCCGTCGCCTGCTCCAGGGCCTGGAGGTAGTCGCGTTCCGCCGCCGCCTCGTCGATGTCGAGCAGCCGGTCCGCACGCCGGCCTCGAAGTTCGGCGAGTTCTTCCTTCGCACCGAGTTCCGCGACTGCCCGGAGCGCCTCGTCCGTCAGGGCCAGGGCTTCCGCCGGGTCCTCGGTGATGGTGGCCAGCACGTCCAGGACCTGCGCCGAGCCCCAGCGCTCGCCCAGGTCCTGGAACCGCCGCAAGGCCGCGCGGGACTCCTCGACCGCTCGTGCGCGGTCACCGCTCGCGGCCCAGGAGGTGTAGGCGTTGCTGAACCCGATCAGGCCCTGGATCCACGGGTCCTCGCTGCTCTCCACCTCGTCGTGCAACGGCGTGCGCGGGGCGGACGGGTCGGGCGGGCCGCTGAGCATGGCCCACGCGATGAGCACGAACGGTTGCCTGATCGGGCCACGCAGCTCGAGGAGCTTGTCCTGCACGCGTTCCGGGGCCGCCAGGGCGAGCAGGACCGCGTACTCCTCCGTGGACTGTTCGGGCACGCGGGCGAGCAGTTCCTCCGCCACGCCCTGGACTTCCACGCGGCTGCCCTTCACGTACCAGTACCAGGCGAGGTCGCTGACGAGCCGCAGCGCGCGTTCCGGTTCGAACGCCGTGGTCCAGGCGACGGCCTGCATCAGGTTCGCGTGCTCGGCCGTCAGCCGGGCGAACCACCGCACCTGATCCCGTTGGCGCAGCTCGGGATCCGCGCGGCGGGCCAGGTCGTGGAAGTACGCGGCGTGAGCGGCGTCGACGCGTTTGTGCTCCGAGCAGAACTCGCGGATCGTCTCCAACATCCGGTAACGGCCGTCGCTCGCCTCCACCAACGACTTGTCCACCAACGCGTCCAGCGTCTCCAGGTCGTGCCGGCAGACCTCCTCGACGGCCTCCAGGCTCGCCCCGCCGCTGAACGTCGCGAGGCACGCGGCCAGGTCGCGTTCGTCCTCGGTCAGCAGGTCCCAGCTCCACTCCACGACGGCCCGCAACGTCTGGTGCCGGGGTGCGGCGGCCCGATTTCCCTTGGTGAGCAACCGGAAGCGGTCGTTCAGGCGGTCGGCGATCTCCTCGGTCGTCAACGTGCGTGTGCGCGCCGCGGCCAGTTCGATCGCGAGCGGCAGGCCGTCCAGCTCCCGGCAGATGTCGATCGTGTGCCGGTCCCGCACGAACGCCGGGTTCACCAGCCGGGCGCGGTCGGCGAACAGCGCCACGCTCTGCTCGGGGTCGAGCGGCGGCACCGGGCACAGCGTCTCGCCGGTGATGCCGAGCGCCTCCCGGCTCGTGGCGAGAACGCGCAACGACGGGCACGTGCTGAGCAGGTGCTGGGCCAGCTGAGCGGCCTGGACGATCAGGTGCTCGCAGTTGTCCAGGATCAGCAACGTGTCGCGCTCGCGCAGCGCCAGCGTCAGCCGCTCCTCCGGCTCCAGCACGGCCTCCTTGAGCCCCAGCGCTTGCAGCGTCGCCGCCGCCACGTCCTTGGCCGGAGCCAGGTCCACGAAGATCGCACCGGGATCGGCGGCCTGCAACGCGAGCCTCGTCTTGCCCGCGCCACCGGGCCCGGTGAGGGTGATCAGCCGGGCGGACAGCGAGGCGATCCGCGCGAGTTCGGCCTGCCTGCCGACGAACTTCGTCAGCTGGGCCGGCAGTTCGCGGTGGGTCTGGCCGCGCAGGACCCGCAGGTGCACGGCACGCAGTTCGGGCGACGGGTCGGTGCCCAGTTGATCGGCCAGCAGAGCGCGCGCGTCCTCGAACGCCTGCAACGCTTCGGCTTGCCGGCCCTGCTGGTGGAGCGCCTGCATCAGGTAACCGCGCAGCCGTTCGTCCAACGGGTTCCGCCGCACCAGGTCCTGGACCTCGGCGACGTCGGCCTTGCCGAGCCGGATCCGGGCCGCGGCCAGCGAACCCGCGGCGTCGACGCGCTGCTGCTCCAGGCGGGTCGCGTGGTCCGCCAGGGCGACGTCCGCGAGCGCCGGACCGCGCCAGAGCCGGAGTGCCTCGGACAGAAGGGATTCCGCCGCCTGCGGGTCACCCTGCTCCAACGCCTGCCGGCCGTCCGCGCTCAGCGTGACGAACCGGTGCGCGTCCACCTGGGAGGCGGGCAGCACCAGGCGGTACCCGGCCGGGTGGAACTCGATCAGCGCCGCGTCCCCGAGCGCCCGGCGCAGGCGCGAGACCTGGCCCTGCAACGCGTTCGCGGCGTCCGACGGCGGTTCGGAGCCGTAGAGCTCGTCGATCAGACGGTCGAGCGGGACGACTTCTCCCACCCGGATCGCCAGCAGCGCCAGCAGGGTGCGCGGCCGTGGGCCACCCACCGCGATCTTGCCGCTTGGTGAATGCGCCTCAACGGGCCCGAGGATGCCGACCTGCACGGTGTCAGCGTACGAAGCGTCCAGGACTCGTACCCAGCACCCGGCGAAAATGGCGCGTGAGGTGCGACTGGTCGTGGAACCCGGCCAACACCGCCACCTCCGCGGCCGGTCTTCCGTCGACCAGAAACCCGCGCGCGAGATCTACCCGGCGGCCGGTCAGGTACTTGTGCGGCGGCAACCCGAACCGGCGGCTGAACGCCCGCACGAGGTGCGTCGGGCTGGTCTGCAGCTCCGCCGCGGCCTCCGCGAGCGTGATCCCCGACGGCAGCGAAGCGTCCAGCAACTGTCGCAACCGGTCGGCGAGCGTCGGGTCGGAATGCACGACGGGTGCGGTGCCGGCGAAGTGGTGCCGGAGGCGTTCTGTGATCAACGAGAGCCGGCTGGCGGCTTCGAACGGTTCGTCCAGCACCAGATGCAGCTGATGGATCCGTTGGCGCAGCAGCGAATCGGGCAGCATCGGGGTGTCGACGGCCTTGCCGATCAGCTCGACCGGCAACGCCGAGTCGTCCAGGTAGAGCACGCGCTTGCGGAAGCCCGTCGAATGAGCGGAACGGCCGTCGTGCGGCACGTGCGGCGGCAACAGCGTGACACCGGAGACGAGCGCGCCGTGCTCGTGACGGTCCAGTTCGTACCGCACGGCGCCGGTGTCGAGCACCATCAACGTCCACGCGTCGTGCGTGTGCGTTGGGTAGACGTGCGTGGTGAACGACGCATGGAAGGCTTCCTTGATGCCGTCCACCGCCGGTCTCCACGCGGTGACGCTCATGTCAGAAACGTACAAGACGGCGAACATGGCCGCCCACGATCGTGGAGTCCATGTTCGACACCAAGATCGCTGTGCTGCTGCGGGACGACCTGGCCGGCTGGCAGGCCCTGAACGTCACCGCCTTCCTCGTCAGCGGGCTGCCCGAGACGCTCCGGGGCGAGCCCTACGTCGACGCCGACGACGTGCACTACCTCTCCATGTTCGGCCAGCCCGTCGTGGTGCTGCAGGGCACCGCGGAGTTGCTCAAGAAGGCCCACGAACGCGCCCTGAACCGCAGCCAGCCGATGACCATCTTCACGGCCGACCTGTTCGCGACGGGCAACGACGACGACAACCGCGCGGCCGTCCGCAAGGTGCACACGCAGGACCTCGACCTGGTCGGCATCGCGGTCCACGGCCAGAAGAACGCCGTCGACAAGATCTTCAAGGGCGCCCGGATGCACCCCTGACGAAACCGGGTTCTAATGCCCGAGTGATCAAGCTGCTCCGGATGGCCGTGTTCCTGCTGGTGCTTTCGGCGGAGGTTTACCTGGTGGTCGTGCTGGGGGACAGGTTCCGCCCGGCCGACCACTTCAGCTACTTCACCGTGCTCTCGAACGTCTTCGCGGCGGTTGTGGCGTTGCTCGGCGTGTTCAACCCGGTGTCCGCGCAGATCAGGGGCGCGGCAGTGCTCTACATGGGCACCACGGGGATCGTGTACTGGCTGCTGCTGCGGGGCATCGACGTGCAGACGCCCGCCTACGCGAACTGGGTGCTGCACACAATCGTCCCGATCCTCGTGGTCGCGGAGTGGCTTCTTGCGCCGGAACGGACCAGGCGGGCGTGGCTCTGGCTGTCGTTCCCGCTGGCCTACCTGGTGTACACGCTGGTCAGGGGCCCGATCGTGGGCTGGTACCCGTACCCGTTCATGGATCCGCGCACCAACGGCTACGGCGCGGTGTTCCTGAACTGCCTGGTCGTCACGGTCGTCTTCGTCGCGCTGGCGTTCGCGGTGTCCTGGACGGGTACCAAATTGGCCCAGAAACAGAAGCATTCCTTGTCCCAAAGTTAGGGCCAATCACCGCTCTACGGTCAGAACATGACCAGGCGACTCGCGTACGCGCAGCTGACGAACTCGATCGGCGACGGCGGTTTCCTCGTCGTCTCGGCCCTCTACTTCACGCAGGTCGTCGGCCTGAGCGCGGCGAAGGTCGGCCTCGCGCTGACGCTCGCGTGGGGCGTCGGAGCGGTCGCCGGAGTCGCGTTGGGCCACTTCGCCGACCGCATGGGCCCGCGCACCACCGCGGTCGTGCTCGCCGCCGCGACGGCCGCGAGCATCGGCATCCTGCTCTTCACGCGGAACTTCGCCGCGTTCGTCGTGGTCATGTGCCTGTACGCGAGCTTCCAGAGCGGCCTGCAGGCGTCCAGGCAGGCCCTGCTCGCCGGCCTCACCACGCCGGAGGAACGCACACGGGTCCGTGCGCGCATCCAGTCCACGGCCAACGCGGGCATCGCGATCGGTGCGGCGGCGGGCGGGTTCGCGCTGCACCTGGCCACCGAGGCCGCCTACATGGCCGTGTTCGTGATCGACGTCGTCGCGTTCCTCATCGCCGCCGCGATCCTCAGCACGTTGCCCGAGACCGTGATGACCAGGGCAAAGGGCAAGTTCGACGTCCTGAAGGACCGCCCGTACGCGCTGATCACGGTGATCAACGCCGTGATGCTGCTCTACATGCCGCTGCTGAGCCTGATCATCCCGCTGTGGATCGTGCAGCGCACCGAGGCGCCGACGTGGCTCGCTGCCGGGTTGCTGGTGCTCAACACCGCGGCCGTCGTGCTGTTCCAGGTCAGGATCGCCCGCCGCGCCGACGGCCTGGACCGGGCGTCGAAGCTCGTGCGGCACGCCGGACTGATCATGCTCGCGTCCTGCGCGGTCTTCGCCGCCACGGCGTTCGGCGTCGGCGCCTGGCCCGCGGCGGCCTTGCTGATCGCGGCCGCCGCGTTGCAGGTGCTCGGCGAGATGATGCTCGCGTCGGGTGCCTGGGAGATCAGCTTCTCCCTCGCACCCGCCGACCGGCAGGGCCAGTACCAGGGCTTCTTCGCGACCGGAACGGCCGTCGCGCGCATGGTCGGCCCCGCCCTGCTCACCACCGTCGTGCTCGGCTGGGGCGCCGTCGGCTGGCTGCTGGTCGGCGGGCTCTTCGTCGTCGCCGGTTACGCGATGGGACCCGCGGTGCGCTGGGCCCGCGAGAAGAACTCCACCAGCTCCGGTGCCATGACCGACGACTTGTACATGTGCGTCTGACCGGGCAGCGTCCTGTGGTCGGCTCCCAGCACCTCCGCGACGTTCTTCATGGTGTTGCGGAGGTACTCGGGGCTCTTGCCGCCGTCCATCGCGAGCGTCGGCACCCGCACGTTCCAACGGTCGGCCGGCAGCGTCGAGCCGCGGCCGTCGTCGCCCAGGATCATGAGGTCCCACGGCAGCGTGTGCGCGACCAGCTTGAGCTTCTTCCACATCGGGGTCAGCTTCATGACCGCGAGGCCGATCCCGGGCACGCCGACCATCTTCATGAACGTCGAGAGCATCCCGGAACGGTCGCCGCGCGCGAGCATGTCGTTCATCTGCCGCACGATGTCGGCGGGACGAGGCTTGTACGTGTCGTCCACGACGAACGGCGCCTCGTAGATCGCGAGCCGGGAGATGCCGGGCAGCCGTGACGCGGCCTCCATCGCCAGCACCGCGCCCGAGGACACGCCGAAGGCGAACGCGCTGCCGTCGGCCTCCCTGATCACGGCGTCGATGTCCTCGACCTCGCGCTCCAGAGACCACGGCGTCGCGCCGTCACCGGTCTCGCCGCGGCCGCGCCGGTCGTAGGTGTAGACGGTGAAGTTCTTGTCCAGCACCGATGCGAGTTCCGTGGTCGGGCCGAACATCCGGTGGCACATCGCGCCGTCCACGATGACCAGCGCGGGTCCGGAACCGGTGATCGAGTAGGCGACCTCGGTGCCGTCGGCGGAAGTCGTGAAGCGCGTCATTTCTGCTCTCCCAGCGTGCTGTCGAGGAAGTCCTGCCAGTCCTGTTCGGACTCGTCGCCCTCGAAGATGTTGTGTGCGGCGATGACCGGGCCGAAGAACCCGCGCATGAAGCGGTAGATGCCGTGTTCGGTGCGCAGGGCGACCGTGTGGGCGTTGCGGTGGAACTCGACGGCGTCCGGGAGCTTCTCGGCGATCGCCGCGTCGAGCTTCTTCCAGGCCTCGTCCCAGTCGCCGATCATCGGCCCGAAGACCGTGAGCGGACGGGCCGTGCGGCCGGGGAAGTGCGTCAGGTACTCGAGCAGCGTGCGCCGGAACAGCGCGCCGCCCAGCGTCATCGCCTCGAACTCGTCGGCCCAGTCGTCGCCGGGCAGGAAGCCGCTCGTGACCATGCGGAGCACGGTGCTGCTGTGCTCGCGGCCCTCGACGAGGAACTCGTAGGCGATGAACCGGCCGTCGGGTGCCTTGCCGGAGTCGTACGCGAAGTGGCGCAGGGGATCCGACGCGGTGACCTCGCTCGTCGGCTCGTACCCGCCGAAGGCCATCTTGACCTGGCCGTTCGCGACCTCGTTGCGGCCCATGAACCACGAGTCGATGCCTGGTCCCGTCGCGATGGCCGTCCAGACGTCCTCGACGGAGGCCGGCACCTCGATCTCGTCGGTGCTCGTGAACTCGTGGCCCATCTGCTCTCCCCTTCTGGTTCGTGGATGGTCTCATCCTGCTCCCGACAATTCCTCTCGTCAAGACAGTGAGACTAGTCTTGACAAAAAAAGTTGTCGGTGGTTCCGTTCTCGCCACACCACGAACTGGAGGAACCTCATGTCCCGCATCGCCTGTGGCGTCGTCGCCGGTCCGCTCTACCTCGTCGTCGGGTACGCCCAGGCGTTCACCCGGGAGGGCTTCGACCTGGCACGACACCCGTTCAGCATGCTCAGCCTCGGCTCGCTCGGCTGGATCCAGATCGCCAACTTCGTCGTCAGCGGAGCGCTGTTCCTGGTAGCCGCGACGGGCATGGCTAAGCACACGAGGTGGGGAGCGAGGCTGATCGGCCTGATGGGCGTGGGGATGATCCTCGGCGGGGTGTTCGTGGCCGATCCGGCCATGGGGTTCCCCGCCGGAGCGCCCGACGGCCCACCGGCTGCGCTGTCCTGGCACGGCGCCCTGCACGCGGCCGCGTTCGGGCTCGCGATGATCGGCTGGATCGGGGCGTGCTTCGTGTTCGCGCGTAGGCTCGGAGGATGGCTGGCGGTGATGAGCGGCCTGACGGGCGTGCTCCTGGTGGTGCCGATGGCGTTCCTGGGCAACCCCGGCGGGACGGTGCTGCTCTACGTGGTCGCGACGATCGGCTGGGTGTGGACGTCGATCGTGTCCCTGAGGCTGAGCCGGCCTGCCTTCTCGAGCTGATCTGCCCGGAGTGCGGGCGCGTCACCACCGACGAGCACGCGCCCGGTTGCGAGGCCTGTCAGACGAGCTGATGCGCGTGCATCTTGCTGATGTCGTACGAGACGCCGCAGAAGGTGCACTGCAGCCCGTACTTGCTGCTGATCGTGAACAGCGGGATGAAGAAGATCGTCGGCTTCGTGTAGCGCCGGAACAGGTTGTGCGCCGACTGGTGGTGGCAGTGTCCGCACACCAGCGTCAGCATCCGCAGCTGCTCGATCGTCGTCCGCCAGCCGAAAATGACCATCTGCTCTCCCTTTGTCCGTTGTTCTTCTGACGTGTGGGATGCCCCCTGAGTTGCAGCCGGACCCGCGAATTCGGAAGGTGGACGGTGTGGACACCCTGCTGCGGCCCTGGACCCCCGACGACGCTCCGGTCATCCTCGCGGCGGCGGGTGAGGAGATGATGGCCCGCCAGTTCACCGCCCCGATCGACTCGCTGGCCGCCGCCGAGGACTGGATCGCGCTGCTCACGGCCCGTCGCGACGACGACGCCGCCTACTCGTTCGCGGTGCTGCACGAGGGCGTGCCGGTGGGCAACGTCGCCGTGTCGAGCGTGGAGCGCCGTCACCTCACCGGGTGGATCTCGTACTGGATGCGCGAGGAGGCCCGGGGCAAGGGCCTCGCCACGAAGGCCTGCGTCGCGGTCAGCGAGTTCGCCTTCTCCGAGCTCGGCCTGTTCCGGCTGGAACTCGCTCATCGCGTGGACAACCCCGCCTCCTGTCGTGTCGCGACGGGGGCGGGTTTCGCCGTGGAAGGCGTCGAACGGGCGCGGCTGCTCTACGACGGGATCCGGTTCGACACCGAAACTCACGCCCGCCTCGCCACGGACTGAGGTTCACTCTGCGATCAGCCGGGTAACCGGGAGCGCATGAGCGACGTGCAGGCCGAGCTGCTGCTGACTTTGACCAAGGTCGCCAAGGTCTTACGTGGAGCGGAGATTCCGTTCGCCCTGACCGGTGGTTGTGCCGGTTATGCGCGAGGCGGACCCGTGAGTGAGCACGACGTCGACCTCCTGGTGAAGGAACAGGACGTCAACGAGGCCGTGCGGGTGTTGGTGGAGGCAGGACTGCGCGGTGCGGAGCCGCCGGAGGACTGGCTGTTGAAGGTCTACGACGGCGATTCGCTGGTGGACCTGTTGTTCCGGCCCAACGAACGGCCGGTGACCGACGAGATCCTCGCGATGGCGGAGGAGATGCCCGTCGGTTCGGTGATGCTGCCGGTCATGCCGGCGACGTTCGTGCTGAGCAGCAAGCTGCTCGTGCTGGACGGGCACCGCTGCGACTTCAGCGAGCTGTTGCCGTTCGCGCGGGCGTTGCGAGAACAGATCGACTGGGACCAGGTGCGCGAGGAGACCAAGGACTCTCCTTACGCCGAAGCGTTCCTGATGCTCATCGAACGCCTGGACATCATCGGGAGGACCCATGAGTTCCGAGCAGTACCTGGCGGCAAATCTGCGTAGGGCGGTCGCCGAGGACCCTCGCACCGCCGAACTGGGCGTCCGCGTCACGGTGCGCGGCGACCACGTGATGCTCTCCGGCGACGTCGCCTGTGCGGATCGCCGCGCCGCGCTGGAGGAGGTCCTGCACGAGGCCGCCCCCGAACTGACGATCTACAACGACGTGCGCGTGACACCTGCGGGCGAACCGGAGGGTGAGGAGGACCTGCGATGATCCGAGTCGCTGCGGTCGGGGACATCCACCTCGGCGAGGACATGCGCGGGCACCTGCGGCCGGCGTTGGAGAAGGTCGGTGAGCACGCGGACGTCCTGCTGCTCGCGGGTGACCTGACGCGGCACGGCACGGTCGTCGAGGCCGAGGTCGTCGCGGACGAGTTCGCGGACCTGCCGGTGCCCGTGGTCGCCGTGCTGGGCAATCACGACCACCAGGACGACAAACCGCTCGAAGTCACGAAGACGTTGCAGGACAAGGGCATCCACGTGCTGGAAGGCACGACGTTCACCCACCGGGTCAACGGGTGCTCGATCGGCATCGCGGGTGTCAAGGGGTTCGGCGGTGGGTTCGCGGGCAAGTGCGGAAGTGCGTTCGGTGAGCGCGAGATGAAGGCGTTCATCCAGCACACCGTCGGCATCGCCGAGAACCTGCAGGACGCACTGTCCGAACTGGACACCGACATCAAGGTCGCGCTGACGCACTACGCGCCGGTGCCCGACACGTTGCGCGGCGAACCGCCGGAGATCTACCCGTTCCTCGGTTCGTACCTGCTCGGCGAGGCCATCGACGCGACCGGCACGCATCTCGCGGTGCACGGCCACGCGCACTTCGGCACCGAGCAGGGCATGACGCCGGGCGGGGTGCGGGTGCGCAACGTCGCGCAGCCGATCATCCGGTCCGCGTACACGGTCTACGTGATGGAGGGGAACTCGTGACGACGACCGTCGGGGACTTCGTCGTCCAGCGCCTGCGCGACTGGGGCGTGCGGCAGGTGTTCGCCTATCCCGGTGACGGCATCAACGGGATCGTGGCCGCGTTCGGCAAGGCGGACAACGACCCGAAGTTCATCCAGACCCGGCACGAGGAGATGGCCGCGTTCGCCGCCGTCGGCTTCGCGAAGTTCAGCGGCGACGTCGGTGTCTGCCTGGCCACCAGTGGTCCCGGCGCGATCCACCTGCTCAACGGCCTGTACGACGCGAAGCTCGACCACGTGCCGGTCGTCGCGATCGTCGGTCAGACCGCCCGCACCGCGATGGGTGGCAGCTACCAGCAGGAAGTCGACCTGCACTCGTTGTTCCGCGACGTCGCCTCGTTCCTGGTCGACGTGACGGTGCCCGAGCAGTTGCCGAACGCGCTGGACCGGGCCATGCGCACGGCTCAGGCCGACCGCGCGCCCGCGGTGCTGATCATCCCGAACGACGTGCAGGAGCAGGAGTACGCCGCTCCCAAGCACGAGTTCAAGTACATCCCGTCAAGCCCGCCGTCCCGTCCCTCGTCGTCGGTCGTGCCCGCCCTGGACGACGTCCGGCGCGCGGCCGAGGTGCTCAACAGCGGCGAGAAGGTCGCGATCCTGATCGGTCAGGGTGCCCGCGATGCCGCCGAGGAGGTGCGCGCGGTCGCCGACCTGCTCGGTGCCGGTGTCGCGAAGGCGTTGCTGGGCAAGGACGTGCTGCCCGACGACCTGCCGTACGTGACCGGGTCGATCGGGCTGCTCGGCACCCGGCCGTCGTACGAGATGATGCGCGACTGCGACCGGTTGCTGATGGTCGGATCGAACTTCCCGTACTCGCAGTTCCTGCCGCAGTACGGCAAAGCGCGCGGCGTGCAGATCGACGTCGACGGCCGGGTGATCGGCATGCGCTACCCGACCGAGGTCAACCTCGTCGGTGACGCGCGGGAGACGTTGCGCGCGCTGATCCCGTTGCTGGAGGAGAAGACCGACCGCTCGTGGCGGACGACGATCGAGGAGAACGTCGTCCACTGGTGGGCGGTGATGGAGCGGCAGGCGCAGGTGCCCGCCGACCCCGTCAACCCGATGCGGATCGTCTCCGAACTCTCGAAACGCCTGCCGCACAACGCGATCGTCACCGCGGACTCGGGTTCCGCGACGAACTGGTACGCGCGGCTGCTCAAGATCCGCGGCAACGTCCGGTCCTCGCTGTCCGGCACGCTGGCCACGATGGGCTGTGCGGTCCCGTACGCGCTGGGGGCCGCCTTCGCCCAGCCGAACCGTCCGTTGATCGCGTTGGTCGGCGACGGCGCGATGCAGATGAACGGCATGGCGGAGTTGCTGACGCTCAAGCGGTACGGCATCCGATGCGTCGTCTGCGTGTTCCACAACAACGACCTCAACCAGGTCACGTGGGAGCTGCGCGCGATGGGCGGGGCGCCGAAGTTCGAGGAGTCGCAGACGCTGCCGGACATCTCGTACGCCTCGTTCGCCCGGTCGATCGGCCTGCAGGGCATCGAGATCAACGACCCGGCACAGCTCGGCACGGCGTGGGAGACGGCGCTCGCGTTCGACGGCTCGACCGTTCTCGACGTGCGCTGCGACCCGAGCGTGCCGCCGATCCCGCCGCACGCGACGTTCGAGCAGATCAAGGACATGACCGAGGCCGTGTTGCGGGGCGACCCCGACGCGTGGGACGTGCTGCGCCGCGGTCTGCAGACCAAGATCCAGGAGTTGCTGCCGTGAAACTGGGCTATTTCCTTTCCTCGGAAGAACACGGGCCGCGTGAGCTGGTCCAGAACGCCCGGCTCGCGCAGGAGCACGGCTTCGAGGCGTTGTGGATCTCCGACCACTACCACCCGTGGAACGACGAGCAGGGCCAGTCGCCGTTCGTCTGGGGCACGATCGGCGCACTGTCGGAGGCCGTGACGCTGCCGATCACCACGGCGGTGACCTGCCCGATCGCGCGCATCCACCCGGCTGTCATCGCCCAGGCCGCCGCCACCGCCGCGGTGCAGACCGAGGGCCGTTTCGTACTCGGCGTCGGCACCGGCGAGGCCCTGAACGAACACGTGCTGGGCGACCGCTGGCCGTCCGCCGGCGTGCGCCTGGAGATGCTGGAGGAGGCGATCGGCCTCATCCGCACGCTGCACCAGGGCGACGAGGTCACGCACCACGGCAAGTACTACACCGTCGAGAACGCCCGCATCTACACCGTGCCCGAACGCCCGGTGCCGGTCTACGTCTCGGCGTTCGGCCCGAAGGCGGTCCGGCTCGCGGCCCGGTGCGGCGACGGCTACGTGTGCGTCGGCCCGGCCGGAGACCTGGTGAAGCAGTATCGCGCCGAGGGCGGTCGCGGCCCGGCGCAGAGCGGCCTGAAGGTCTGCTACGCGCAGTCCGAAGAGGACGCTGTCGCCACCGCGCACCGCCTGTGGCCCAACGACGGCCTGCCCGGTGAGCTGGCCCAGGTGCTGCCGACACCCAAGCACTTCGAGCAGGCCTCGGAGCTCGTGACGCCGGAGATGATCGCGAAGGCGATTCCGTGCGGTCCGGACCCCGAGAAGTACGCGGAGAAGGTCAGGGAGTTCGCGGAGGCCGGGTTCGACGAGGTCTACGTGCAGCAGATCGGTCCGCGGCAGGAGGAGTTCTTCGAGTTCTGGGCCAAGGAAGTCGTGCCTTTGCTCGATGCTTGACGGTTTCGGCGCACCGCACTCGGCGAGCGACAGGACGGGTTAGGATCGGCGGTATGACTAACCGAAAGGGCCATGCCGCGTAGGCGCCTCGTTCAGGTGGCCCGTGTCTCCGCGGCCACGTCCCGTGCCATTCGCGAGTTCGAACGAGCTCGCTCCCACCCCGGCCTGGTCGCCCAGTCGCTGCACGCCTGGTCCCGCTTCGTGCACGGCCCGGCTCGCGCGATCGTCGCCGACCTGACCTACACCGACGACTGGCACGACGCCGACGATCCGGTGACGGCCAGGTACATGTTGCGGATGGCTCTGGCCGCGCTGCCCGGCAAAGCCGCACGCGAACTCCGCACCCTCCTCGAACCGTTGGACGAGCTCTACCTGACCCGCTCGCTGCCCGTTCCCGAACACGCCCACATCCGCGAGCTGTTGCTGGTCGAAGGATGACAAGAGCGCGGCGGGACAAGGAGTCCCGCCGCGCTCTGCAAGGCAGCGCGACCACCTTCTCGGGTCGTCACCGCCGCCTAGGCGAGGATTTCACCGACCGTGCCGGCACCCACGGTCTTGCCACCCTCGCGGATCGCGAAGCCCAGCCCGGTGTCCATCGCCACCGCCTTGCCCAGCTCCACCGTGACCTCGACGGTGTCACCTGGCAGGGCCAGCGTCCTGTCGAGCTCCACCACGCCGACGACGTCGCCGGTGCGGAAGTGGAACTGCGGGCGGTAGTTCGACGCGATCCCCGTGTGCCTGCCGCCCTCGGCGTGCGAGAGCAGGTACACGGACGCGCGGAACCGGGTGTGCGGCGCGACGCTGCCGGGCAGGGCCAGCACCTGGCCGCGCCGGACGTCGCCGCGCTTCACGCCCCGCAGCAGGATCGCGGCGTTGTCTCCCGCCTGGGCCTGCTGCATGGGCTTGCCGAACGTCTCGATGCCGGTGGCCACGGACGACACGGAGTCGCCGAGACCGAGCACCTCGACCTGGTCGCCGAGGCCGAGCACACCCCGTTCCACCGCACCGGTCACGACCGTGCCGCGGCCGGTGATGGTCAGGACGTTCTCGATCGGCATCAGGAACGCGCCGCTCAGATCCCGGACCGGCACCGGCACGTGCGCGTCCACGGCGTCGAGCAACGCCACGACGGACTCCACCCACACCGTGTCGCCCTGGAGCGCGCGCAGGCCCGAGACCCGCACGACCGGGGTGGCGTCGCCGTTGAAGCCGTACTGGGAGAGCAGGTCCCGGATCTCCAGCTCGACCAGGTCGAGCAGCTCCGGGTCGCTCACCGCGTCGGCCTTGTTCAGCGCCACCACGATGTACGGCACACCAACACGGTGCGCCAGCACCACGTGCTCACGCGTCTGCGGCATCGAACCGTCCTCCGCGGACACCACGAGGATCGCGCCGTCCAGCTGCGCCGCCCCCGTGATCATGTTCTTCACGTAGTCGGCGTGGCCGGGCATGTCGACGTGCGCGTAGTGACGCGTCGGCGTCTCGTACTCGACGTGCGCGATGTTGATCGTGATGCCGCGGGCCAGCTCCTCGGGCGCCCGGTCGATCCGGTCGAACGCCGTGAAGGTGGTGCCCGAAGGGTCCTTTTCGGACAGAACCTTGGTGATGGCCGCGGTCAGCGTGGTCTTGCCGTGGTCGACGTGCCCCATGGTGCCGATGTTGAGATGTGGCTTGGCACGCACGAACTCTTGCTTCATTGCCCTGTGTCCTCAGGTGTCACAGCTGGAGTCTCAGAACCGCGGACCGCTACAACCCTCCTCCAGTGGTCCTGAAGGATGGACTGGAGAAGGGTCAGACTCGGGCGCCGTTCAGCTGTGCCGAGGCGACGGCGAGCGCGCACGCGGGAACACCCACGTACGTCTTGTGCTCAGCCGTCAGGAACATGCGTTGATCGTGACAGGCGTCTAGATCGCTGTCACCTGGTTTTCCGCGAGCCCGATCAACGCCCGCGCGGCCGGGCTGCGCGGACCCTCCGCGCGCCACGCGAACGCGAGCCTGCTGTGCGGTGACGGATCGGTGATCCGCACGGCGTGCAGCCCGCCGGCCATCGACGCCGCCAGGATCGCCGGACCGAGCCCGCGCTCCGCCAGCGTGATCACCATCGACGGCGCCGACGCCTCGAACGCGATCCGCGGCTTGCGCGAGCCACAGGCCGCGTCCAGCGCCCCGCGCAACCCCGTGCCCGGCGGCAGGCTGATCAACCCGCGCTCCAGCAGCTCGTCCAGCCTCACGGACTCCCTGCCGCACCAGGGATCCGTGTTGGACACGGCGGCGACGAGCGGTTCGTCCGCCAGCACCCGGACGGACAACCCGTCCGGCTCAGCACCCGCGTAACCGACGAGAGCGAAGTCCAGTGAACCGTCCACAAGGGACGAGATCAGCTCGTCGGAGTTGGCCTCGGACAACGTGATCTCGACAGCGGGAAACGACGTGTGGAACGCCGACAGCAGCTCGGGCAGGTCCGTGATCCCGCACGACACGACCATCCCGACGCGCACGGCACCGCGCACCAGCCCGGCCATCTCCTCCACGGTCCGCCGCGCCGACTCCACCGACCCCAGTGCCGCCCGCGCCAGCGGCAGCACAGCCGCACCCACGTCGGTCAGCGTGACCGTGCGCCCCGACCGGTCGAGCAGGTCGTGTCCGAGCTCCCGCTCCAGCCGCCGGATCTGCGAGCTGACCCCGGGCTGCGCGACGTGGACCCGTTCCGCCGCTCGCGTGAACGAGCCTGATTCCGCGACCGCGACGAAGTACTCCAGCTGCCGAAGCTCCATAACCAATGATTATAGAAGGCGTACCGACTGGCTCTTGGACATATAGACGCAGGCCAGCGACCCTCAAGACATGCACATCTTCTACCCCGGAGACGCCGGTTACGACGAGGAACGCAGTGGTTTCCAGACCGGACTCCGCCACGAACCCCAGGTCATCTTCGCCGTGGAGACCGCCCAAGACGTCGAGGAAGCCGTAAGTCACGCCGAGACCCACGGCCTCGAGTACGCGATCCAGGCCACCGGCCACGGCCTGACCACGGCGACCACCGGCGTCCTCATCTCCACGAAACGCATGAACCAGGTCGAGGTCGACCCCGCGACGAACACCGCGAGGGCCGAGGCAGGCGCGGTCTGGCAGCAGGTGATCGAGAAGGCGGCACCGCACGGCCTCGCCCCGCTCAGCGGTGACGCGAGTGACGTCGGCGTCGTCGGGTACACGCTCGGCGGTGGATTCAGCGTGCTGGCCAGGGAGTTCGGCTTCGCGAGCGACCGCGTCCGCGCGACGGAGAAGGCCGGCGACGTCGTCACCGCCATCGAGTTCGAGCTCCTGCCCGTCACCCACGTCCACGCGGGCGAGCTGTTCTTCGAGGCGCGGCACGCGAAAGCGGTCTTCGAGGCGTTCCACGGCTGGGACCTGCCCGGTCATGTCACCCCGGCGCTCACCACCCTCGGCGACGTCGTGCGCGTCACCTTCGCGAGCTCGAAACCGTTCGACATCAGCCACCTCCGCGTCGCGCCGACGCTGAAGGAGGAGTTCAGCGCGAAGCCCTTCGCCGACGCCGCCGGTGAACCACTGCCCCCGCACGCCTACCAGGGCGACAACGTCCTGCTGACCGACCTGCCGTTGGAAGCGCTGCAACGAGCCAGGGAGATCGCCGAGAACTCCAGCGCCGAGATCTTCCTCAGCGTGCTCCCGCTCGGCGGCGCGCTCGCCACCGACGCCACCCATCTGCTGAAGGTCATCTCGCCGCGGCTGGGCGTCGAGGAGCAGCACCAAGAGGTGTTCGAGGCGGTGCGACCGTTCGTGTCAGGACGGTCGCGGAACTTCCGGTACGCCGTACGCTGACTCCCATGACCCGAGTGGTTCTCGTGGAGGACCACGGCGTCGCCCGCAGCACCGCGCGTAACCACGTGCAGCGCGTCCTCGACCAGCTCGGCGCGCGGTCGCAGCTCGCCGCCCTCCGGAGGCCGGGCGGACGGTAAGTTGTGATGGGGAAGCAACGGCCGTAACGTCGGGGCGACAGCCGGGTTCAGCAGCGTGCTCGGAGTCCGAGTCTCGTGCGCCTTCGGCCACCGGGGAGTGCTGGTGAACGAAGAACTGTTCAAGGAATCGCCGCTGCTCACAGTCAGTGCTGTGGACGTCGCCGGAGTCGCGGTCGTCGCCGTGGAGGGCGAGATCGACGTCGACACGGCCGACGAGGTGCTCGACGCGGTGCGGCTCGGCTTCACCTCCGGTGGCCCGGCCCTGGTCGCCGATCTCACGCTGGTGAGCTTCTTCGGCTCGACCGGCATCTCCACGCTGATCTCGGCCCACGAGCTGGCCGAGGAGAACGGCAAGAAGCTGCACGTCGTGGCGCCGCAGCGGGCCGTCAGGCGTCCGTTGCAGGTCACGGGGGTGGCCGACGTCCTGGCGTTGTACGACTCCGTCGAGGAGGCGTTGTCCGCGCTGAAACCGGTGCCCACCGAGTAGGCGCTGTCCTGCAAGTCTCGTCGGGCGACAGCGGCGGGACTCTCGGCCGCGTCTCTCACCTGACGAACTCGCAGGACAGCGCCTAGGCACCGGTTCGCACGTCGTCAGCCGGCGAGGTCGGCCAGCCTCGGCACGACCTCGTCCGGCGACGGCATGGCGGCGATCTCCGCGGCGATGCGGGCGTTCGCTGCCTGAACGTCGTTGTCCCGCAACAGCTTCCGCGCGACCTCCTGCACCGCGTCCGCCGTGAAGTCCTCGCCGACGAGCCGGCCGCCCAGCCCGGTGTCCGCGACGATCTCGGCGTTGCGGAACTGGTCCGCGCCCTGCGGCAGCACGAGCTGCGGCAGGCCGTTCGTCATGGCGGCGACGGTGGTGCCGGCACCACCGTGGTGCGCGACGAGATCTGCGTGCGCGAGCAGATCCGCCTGGGGCACCCACGGGAGCACGTGCACGTTGGCCGGCATGTCGGTCAGCACGGACGGGTCGACCTGCGGCCCCGTCGCGACCAGCACCTCGGCGTCCACACCGGACAGCCCGGTGATCGCGGTCCGCAGCACGTCCGGGTTCGAGAACGCGGTGCCGAACGTCAGGTAGACCAGCGGCCTCTCGTGCCTCACGACCCATTCGGGCAATTCGCCCGGCTCGGCGAACGGAACCGGACGCATCGGAATTCGATCGACGTCCGAAAGGAAGTTCAGGTCCTGCAAAGACGGCGGGAAGACGTCGAGATAAGTCGATCCGAGTCCGTAATGCTGCCCATTCGGCAGGGTGATACCGAGTTCGTCGACGTACTCCAGGAGGAGGTCGCTCATCGCCTCCGGGACGAGGGTTTCGTCCATCTTGCCGAATCCGTGGCAGACCGCCGGAATCCCGGCGCGCATCGCGGCGAGGCCGGCGCCCGCGTTGATGACCTCGAAGACGACCAGGTCGGGCTTGTCCCGCTCGAGCACCGGTTCCAGATCGTTCACGAAGGCCCTGGGCAGCAAGGACCCGAACGCGTCGACGGCGGTCTGGCGCAGCATGTCGCGCCGGAACTCGCCCGTGCCGTGCAGTTCGTTGGCCTGGCGGAACGCGGCCCAGATGCTGATGCCCGCGTCCACGACGGTGAAGCCCAGCTTTTCCACGGTCGCGTGGAATCCTGAGTCGACGGCGTACAGAACGTCATGTCCCTGCGCTCGCGCGGCGATCGCGAGCGGGAGTATCGGGTAAACGTGTCCGTGTGAGCCTAGGCTCGAGAAGAGAATGCGCACCCGGTCACATTAGGTGTTCTCCTATTGTCCCGGGAGACTTTCCCACCGTTCCGCCACCTCGTGAGGCGATGGCATCGACGCGATCTCGGCGCGCACCTCGCCGGCGGCCCGCTGCAGCTTCGAGTCCTCGATCAACCGGGTGAGCAGCTCCGCCGTGACCTCCCGGGGCCCCGCCCTCAGCCCGGCCCCGCGCCCGGTGATCGCCGTCGCGTGCACCGTCCGGTCGCCCGGCCCCGGCTCGACCAGCTGCGGCACCCCGGCCGCGAGCGCGCCGAGCAGCGTCCCCGCGCCACCGTGGTGCACGATCCCGTCGCAGAACGGCAGCACGCGTGGGATCGGCACCCACCCGACCGTCCGGACGTTGCCCGGCAGGCCCTCGGTCCGTTCCGGACGGACCAGCACGAACTCGGCGTCCACCTGCTCGGCCGCCTTGACCACGGCGGCCATCATCCGGCCCGCGCCAGGACCGGGCGCGGTGCTCCGGCTGACCAGGATGCGCGGCGTGCCCGACGGCTCCGCGAGCCACTGCGGCACCTCGCCGTCACCGCTGTAGGGCACGAACCGCATCCGTTCCCCGCCGGGAAACTCCGCGAGCGACGGCGGCGCCGTGCGCAGAACCGTTGCGGGAGAACGCACCTCGGCCTTCATCCGCGCCCCGACCGCGTCCGTCAGCACCAGCCCGTCGAACAGCGACACGTCGTGGACGATCGACGGCACCCCCAGCGCGGACCCGGCGGCGGCCAGCGGTTCGTGCACCACGACGTCCGGCCGCCACGTGCGCGCGAACGCCCGCAACGGCGCCGTCATCGCGTCGCCGACCGCGCCGAACATCCGCGACACGAAGTCGAGCCGGCCGCTCCCGCGCATCTCCCTCTTGGCCACCAACGGGTGCGTGACCATGATGCGCAACGCGATAGGTCCGAAGCGGACGTTCGAGGGAACCACGTCCTCGACCCGCAGGCCGGAGTCGCGGACCCGCAGCGCCTCACCGCCCGTCGCGACCACGACCTCGTGGCCCGCCTCGCGCAACGCCAGGGCCAGCGGCATCAGAGGGAAGACGTGACCCAGGAGGGGAGCGGAGACCACGAGAACACGCATAGATCCAGGTTAACCACATGAGACGGAGTGCCTCATGGTTCGACCAGCCGCCGCACCGCGTCCTCGACCGTCCGCCGCCGCTCCACGTGGTCCGATCCCGCCCCGTTCGACCACATCGACGCGACCGCCAGCACCAGCTGCAACACCTGCTCGGCGGAGAACCGCGAGGACACGACTCCGAGTTCCTGAGCGGACCGGATCGCCTCCACGTCCGCCACCCGGCTGACCGACCCGCGCCGCTCCAGCCGTTGCCAGGTCGCGAGCCGCGCGAACTCGGGGTGCTGGTGTTGCAGGTCGTACAACCGGCCCGCGTACCCCGGCAGGTCGCGGGCGTCGAACTCCACCACGGCGGCGCCCACCACCTCCGACTGCACGGCGTCGAACAACTCGTCCTTGCCGCCGTAGTAGTTGTAGGCGAGGCCCGCGGAACACCGGGCGATGCGGGCGATGCGTTCCATCCGCGCCCCGGCGATCCCGTAGGCGGCGAACTCGACGAACGCGGCGTCCAGCAACCGGCGGCGGGTGCGTTCCCGATCGCGGCTGTGCATGACACCAGGCTATGGCGAAGGGGCCGCACCCTTGAAGAGTGCGGCCCCGGTCTCGCTCGAGAACTACTTGGCCATGTCGAACCAGCTGAAGCCCTCGACCATCTGACGGGTGGTGTCGCTGACGTAGCGGTCGCCGGTGAGCTCCCAGCGCGTCACGGTGCGGTAGGTGCCCGGCTCCAGCGACTCGTCCTCGCGGGTGTTCTCGTCGTCCTTGACCGGCACGTACTCCTTGATGGAGCGCTTGGTCAGGGTGACGTCGAGCGACTCGTAGGAGGACTGGGTGTAGAGGTAGTTGCCCTGGCCGCTGTCGAGCGCGCGGCCCGGGTCGGCCAGCTTGAGCTTGACCGTGCTGCCGTTGAACGAACCGGTCGCGGACACGACGGTGACGATGTGGCCACCGCTGCGCTGCAACGAACCGGTCGTGGGGCCCGCCTTGTAGCGGCCGTACACGAGCTGCAGCGGGCCCTCGTTGAGCTTCTTCGCGAGTTCACCGGCGAAGTCCGGGTTCTCGTGCGTGCTCACGCCACCCGTGGAGGTGGTCCAACCGGCGTCACGGGCGGGCTTGGTGGCGATGTTCCACGCGGTGCGGAGGTTGCCGAGGCTGGTGCCGCCGTCGTACTTCGCGTCGACGCCGATGCGTCCGATCGAGTTGGTGATGACGCTGTAGTCGGCCGGGTCCTTCGGGTTGAGGTTGCCGACCTTGGTGGTCAGCCAGCCGACCGGGGCGTCCTTCTCATGACCCCAGTAGTGCAGGACGTTGTAGAGGGAGGCCGGACCGCAGTACGCGTTGCCGTTGTTCTCCAGGCCGGCGCGGAACTGGTCCACGTCGCTGACACCGCACTTCTTCACGTTGAAGTCCGCACCGGCCAGGTCGGAGGCGCCGACGCACGGGGGCGGCGTGCCGATGATCGGGTCCGCCACGGCGGTGGCGGGAGCGACGACGGCGGTGAGAGCGGCGGCGGCGATCAGAGCGTTGCGGATCATTTCGGTTTCCCCTTCGAGTTCTTGTGTTCCCCTGCGGTGACACAAGATTCGCCGAGGCGAACCCCCAAAGGCATGAGGGGAGATCCCTCAACCCTCGAGCTCGAAAGTTGGGTGTATCAGGCACACCCCCACGTCGCTCTGTACTAGGCAAGGACGCGTGCGAGGTCCCTGCGACCTGCGATTCCGAGCTTCGTGTAGATCCGGCCGAGGTGGTTCTCGACGGTCTTGGGCGTCACGAACAGCTCCTGCGCGATCTCCCTGTTCGCCCGGCCCGCCGCCGCCAGGTCGGCCACGCGCCGTTCGGACGCCGTCAGCGCCTCCGCCCCCACCACGATCTGGCGTCGCGGCCGGTCGCCGAGTGCTTCCAACGCCTCGACCGCGCGCGTTTGCAGCACCGTCGAGCCGCACTTCCCGGCCAGGTCGATGGCCCGGTGCAAGGGCTCGCGGGCGTCCGTCCGGCGCCGGACCACCCTCAGCGCCTCGCCCAGGTCGACCAGCGAACGGGTGAGCTCCAGGCGTGACGGGGACTGCTCCAGCACGGTCACCGACTCGGTCAGCAGTTCCAGCCGTGCGTCGGGGGAGGCGTGCGCGAGCAGCCTCTGAGCCGCGCCGACCTCGGTCGCCGCGCCCCACTTGCGGGCCACTTCGAGCTGCTCGGCGGCCAGCTCCAGCGCGAGTTCCTGCTGGTTGAGCAACAGTGCCGCGCGGGTGGCCACCGCACGCCACGGGATCGTCGGGGGATCGACGTGCACCTGGTGCATCGCGTCGCGCTGGCGGTAGGCCTCGGACATCGCGCGCCGTGCGTCGCCCTCGGCCAGTGCGATCAACGCGCGCACCTCGTGCAGCCAGATCATCGGCATGGTCAGTCGTGCATCGGCGTGTGCGCCGTCGAACGCGCTGATGAACGCCGACGCCGCCGCGACGTCGCCCCGTTCGAGGGCCGCGTACACCGCGAAGTGCGTCGAGGTCGCGCGCAGGCTGATCACCTCGGACACCGGGTCCTCGTGCGCGACGGCGGCCAGCGCGCCCTCGGCCTCCGCCTCGACGGCCTGCATGTTGCCGCAGCGCCAGTTCAGGAACAGCGACGCGTTCGCCACCATCGCGAACTCGATCGGCGACCCGTGCTGGCGGACTTTCAGCCTGGCCCGCTCGATCTCGTGCCGTGCGGTGTCCACGCCGTCGGCGGCCATCAGCGCGAGCAACGCCACCAGCCACGCGACCATGGCGTCCGTGCTGCCCGTCGCGTCGTCGAGGTACGCACCGTTCGCGAGCGCGCGCGTCGCCGTCGTGGCGACCTCGTCGTGCGGCCACACCTCGTAGCGGCCCATCTGGGCGAGGAGGCCGAGCAACGTGCGTTCGTCCGGGGTGCCGCCCGCGAGACCCGCGTAGCCGCTGAGGTGCGTGGACGCGATCTGGCGCTGGCCGGGGAGGAACGAGCGGAAGACCGCCAGCCGTGCTTCGAGGTGCAGCCGCGACTCGCCGTCCGGGCGGGCCTCGATGGCGTCGGTCAGCTCGGCGATCGCCGCTGCCGGACCCTCCAGCGCCGCCGTCGCCGAGGCTGCCGCGGCCACCAGTTCGGCGTCCGGAAGTCCTTGTGCCGCAGCCTTCAGGTGCCGTTGGGCGTTGACCGCGTCGCCGAGTCGCAGCAACGCGCGGCCGAGCTCCGCGCGCAGTCCGGCGTCGTTGGGCTTCTCGTCCACCGCTCGCGCCAGGTGTCCTGCCGCGGTGCGCGGGTCTCCGGCCGAGAGCAACGTCGAAGCGGCCTTCCGCAACACTTCCGCGGCGTTCGGCAGTGTCCCTTTGGGAGCGTGCACGAGATGTGCGGCCACCCGATCGGCCGGCGCGTGCTGTTCCTGCAACGACTTCGCGGCCTTCGCGTGCAGCGAGGCGCGCGCGATCGCCCCCAGGCCGGCCAGCACCGCTTCTCGCACAACGGGATGCACGAACTCCAGGTGCTCACCGGTGACCAGCACGTTCGCCGCCGTCAACGCCTCGACCGCGGCCGGGAGGTCGGTGACCCCGGCCAGTTCGGCGGCCTGCCACGGATCGGTGTGCGTGCCGAGAACGGCGACCGCGCCCGCGAGCGACACGGCTTCGGCGGGCAGCCTTCCCAGCGTGGCGCGGAAAACGGTGCTGGGGCCGAGCGTGCCGACCTTCTCGGCCGTCGCGGCGTCGTCCAGCGGCAGCCCGAGCGCCGCGAGTTCGTCGACCAGGACGCCGGACAGGAACGGGTTCCCGCCGCTGGCCGCGTGCAGGGCGGTGATCACCTCGGCGTGCCCGCCGACCAGCGCGCTGAGCGCGTCCGTGGTGAGCGGGCGCGGCAGCAACCGGTCGGCGGACACGCTCAGCTGCGCGAGCGGCCCGAAGCTGTCCATCGGCGGCCGGGTCGCGACGACCAGCGCGATCGGCAGGTCCGCGATCCGGCGGGACAGGTAGACGAGGAACTGCAGGGACGAGTGGTCCGCCCAGTGCGCGTCGTCCACCGTGATCAGCAGCGGGCGGGTGGAGGAGAGGTCCACCGCGACCCACCACAGGGAGTGCAGCGTGCGTGCGAGCTCGGCTTGGCTGGGATCGAGCGCCGCGTCGTCCAGCGCCTTCAACGCCGCCCCGGACGGCCCGGCCAGGATCTTCTCGCGGACCTCACCGGAGTACCGCGAGATCGACCGCTCGACGAGCTGCCGGACGACGCCCCACGCCATGGCGCTCTCCATGGCGTCACCGACAGCTTGCAGCCGTCCGAACCCGCGCTCCTTGGCCAGCTCACGGCACTCGTGCACGAGCCTGGTCTTGCCGATGCCCGCACGGCCCTCGATGACGACGACGCGACCCTCACCACGGGTGGCTGCGTCCAGAGCTTCGCGAATGTGCGCTATCTCGGAGTCACGTTCAAGTGGTTCGCGCACTGATCGATCGTAGCGGCCGTCTCGCGCGTCACATGCAGGTCATCGGCTGCGCAGAAGGGCGACTTGATGCTCCATTGGAGTGATCGTCATTCCGTGCACTCGATCGCGCTCGTGGCGACTTCGCCTGAAATCGTGACGAACGGCTTTCCCGGAGCGGGGGAGCTGAACGGTGGCTCGACCGGCTCGCTGGAGAACGCGCCGCCGACGGTCATGGCCGAGCGAACCTCGATCGGTCCCTGGAACCTCCTGGCGAACTCCACCACGTCCCATCCGGCGTCCACCTCGATCGACTTGCCGATCTCGCGGGCCAGGGGGACGGCGTTGTCCTTGGTGATCTTCGCGCCGAGCCCGGTGAGGAACGCCCGGTGCCGAAGAGCCCGGTTCTCGTCACCGCCGGACAGGTTGAACCGCTGCCGCAGATACGCGAGTGCCTGGTCGCCCATCAGCGTGTTCTTGCCGGCGGGGAAGTTCGCCCCGCTGTGCGGGTCACTCGTAGCCTTGCTGAGGCAGACCTCGACGCCGCCCACGGCCTGCGAAATCGCGCCGAAGCTGGACATCTTGATCGCGGCGTAGTGGTGAGGCTTCCACCCCGTCAGGTGCTCGGCGGCCTCGACGAGCTTCGCCGGCGACCCCAGTTCGCTGAGTCTCTTCCCCTGGAACTCGGTGTTCCTGGGCAGCGAGACCACGATGAGCGAGCCGTTCTCGCGGAACTGCGCCAAGACGATCGCGTCGGCACGACCGGTGTCGTCGGTGCCGAGCAGCAGCACGTTCTCGATGGTGGGTGTCAGCGCCGTCGCGGGCGGTGCGGCCTCGGTCTTCTTGATTGCCGTCGGGACGACGACGGCGGCGGCCGCGGCGGCGGCGGTCAGCGTGGCGACCCCGACGATCAACCCGAGCGGTTTGCGCTTCTTGGCCTTGTGCAGGTTCGCGAGCACGGTCCGGGAGTCGACGCGCTCCTCGGCTTCAGCTGCGATGGCTTGGCGGATCAGGTCGTTCATGAGTGCACCCCCAGGGTGGCGGACCGGGCGAGTTCGTGCGTGCGCAGCGTCTGCAGCGCACGAGAGAGTTGGCTGCGCACGGTCGATTCCGTGCACCCGAGCACCTGTGCGATCTCCGCGTCGCTGGAGTCCTCGTAGAACCGCATCACCAACGCGGCACGTTGCTTGCGCGGCAGTACTGCGATCCGTGCGCGCATGGCGTCGCGTTCGGCGTGCGCGTCTGCCGGATCGGCCATCGACGGCACGTGCCTGGCGAGCTCTGCGCGTTCAACGGCGATCTCCTTCGCGGCCTTGCGGCGCCGCCAAGACAGGTAATCGTTGGTCACCATGCGCTTCACGTAGAGATAGGGCGCGTCCATTGCCCCGATGCGTTCCCACTTGCCCTGTGCGCGCAGCAGCACGTCCTGCACGATGTCCTGCGCCAGGTGTTTGTCGCAGGTGATCGCGGTGGCGTACCCCAGCAGCCGGTCCAGTCGATCAGCCACGAACTGGTCGAAACCCACGCCGCCCCCTTCCCGTCCTCGGTCGTTTGCGGTCTGGGAAACCCCCTTCACCACCCGATCCGCTGCATCGACTTCACGCGGATGTCTCGGTTCGGACGGATTTCGGTGTGAATCCTTTTCATGTTCACGTCCATGGGTCAGCCTTCACCTCATGCGCATCATCCCTGTGCTCGCGCTGTTGTCGCTGCTGCTCGTCCCCGTCGACGCGGCCGCCGCCCCCAACGGCAACTACTACCTGCAAAGTGCCGTGACCGGCCAGAACGCGGCCGTCTCCGGCTCCTCGGTGCAGCAGCACCGCCCCAAGGGCAACGAGGACCGCCAGCAGTTCTCCTGGAACGGCAGCACCCTCTCCGAGGGCGGCCAGTGCCTCGGCCGCTCCGGCGACGCTGCCCAGATGGTCAGCTGCTCCAGCGCCGACGCCCAGTGGGTCGGCCTGCTCGACGACCAGGACCGCTACCGCTTCAAGGACCCCGGCGCCGACCGCTACCTGATCGCGTCCGGCACCGACCAGGTCCGCGTCGGCACCGGCACCGACACGTGGTTCCTCACCCCGGTCAACCCCGTCCGCGTCCAGACCCCCGCAGACCCGCGCCTGGACGAGATGACGTTCCTGACCTCGCACAACGCCTACGCGAACGGCGTCGACGGCGGGTTCATGTTCGCCAACATCGCCCCGAACCAGTCGCGCGGCATCGTGCAGCAGCTCAACGACGGCGTCCGCGGCTTCATGCTCGACATCCACCAGACCCCCGACGGCGCGATCCTCTGCCACAACAGCTGCACGGCCGTCAGCAGGCCGGTGGCCCTGAACGTCGACGTCCAGCGCATCGTCGACTTCCTGAAGTCACGCCCCACCGAGATCGTCACGGTGTTCCTGGAGGACTACGTCTCCGCCGACGTCCTGCGCTCCGAACTGGCACGCGTCCAGGGCCTCAACGACGTCCTGTTCCGCGCCGAGGGCGTCCGCGAGAACGGCTGGCCGACGCTGTCCCAGATGAGGGCGTCCGGCAAGCGTTTGCTCATCTTCACCGACCACAGCCGCGACGGCCGCGAGAACTCCGGCGTCCTCTACCAGCGCGACTGGACCGTCGAGAACTACTGGTCGATGGGTTCCGGCGCCGGCGCCTCCGACTGGTCCTGCTACTCCCGCTGGGGTGACAAGCCGCTCACCGCCACCGAGACGAACTTCCGCCCGCTGTTCGTGATGAACCACTTCCGCGACGTCCCGATGCAGGGCACCGTCTCGACGGACAACTCGAAGTTCGTCAACCGCGCCCAGCGCTTCTGCGAGCCGGCGGCCCGCAAGACCCCGAACTACCTGGCCGTCGACTTCTACCACCTCAACACGCCGTCGCTCCCGGCCGAACGACACCCGTCCGGCGCCGGCTCCGTCCAGCTCTCGGCTGCCTCGACCCTCTGCCTGGACAACAACAACGGCGGCACCGCCAACGGCAACCCCGTCCAGATCTGGAGCTGCAACAACACCTACGCGCAGAAGTGGCGCGTCGTCGCCGACGGCACCATCGCCATCGCCGGCAAGTGCCTCGACGTCGACAACGGCGGCACCACCAACGGCACGATCGTCCAGCTCTGGCAGTGCAACGGCACGGGCGCGCAGCAGTGGCGCGTGCGGTCCGACGGATCGGTGCAGAACCCGCAGTCGGGGCTGTGCCTGGACAACCCCGCTGCGTCAACGACTCCGGGCACGCGCCTGAACATCTGGAGCTGCAACGGTTCCGCGGCCCAGGCCTGGAAGTTCCGCTAGACCTTCCTGCCGATGCCCACGTAGACGTCCTCCGGGCCGCCTTCTCCGGCCGGGCCGAGTTCCGGGTGCCAGTTCGGCGCCGGGACGACGCCCGGCCGGAGCACGTCCAGGCCGGCGAACATCGGCTCGAACTCCGTGAGCGCGCGGAAGTACATGGGGTCGCGGCTGTGCTTCATGGCCTCGACGACGCCGCCCATCTCGTCCGGCTTGAAGTCGGCCGTGAGGTGCGAGAGGGCGATGAGGCTGCCGGACGGCATGGCGTCGCGGTAGCGGGCGACGACCTCGGCCGGGCCCTTGTCGTCCGAGACGAAGTGCAGCACGGCGACCATGAGCAGGCCGACGGGCTTCGAGAAGTCGATCAGGTCCTTCACGACCGGATCGGACAGGACGTCGTCGGGGCGGCACATGTCCGCCTGCACGACGCCCGCGTTCTCGTTGCCCTCCAGGATGAGCTGGCTGTGTGAGACGGCCACCTCGTCGTAGTCGACGTACACGACCCGTGCGTCCGGATTCGCCTGTTGCACGATCTCGTGGACGTTGCCGACCGTGGGGATGCCCGAGCCCAGGTCGAGGAACTGCGTGATGCCCTGCTCCATCATCAGCAGGACGGCGCGGCGCATGAAGGAGCGGTTCGACGCGGCGATCGCACGGCCGTCGCGCAGGATCTGCAGCACCTTGTCGCCGACCATGCGGTCCGACGCGAAGTTGTGGCCACCTCCCAGCAGGAAGTCGTAGACGCGCGCTGCGCTGGGCACGTCCGTGTTGATTCCTGCGGGGACCCACGAGAAAGGCTCGGCCATGCCGCAGAACTTACTCGCATGCGCGCACGTGTGTAGCGGCCCGGATCGGGTGAAAGCGTCATCCCGCCCGCGCGAAACCGGCCGAAACCTGCTCTGCCAGCACAGATGCGCCGGCCGCGCGGGCTTCCCTGCCGAGGCGCCGCAGTTGGTCCTCGGCGCGGCTCGATCGGAGATTCCGCGCTGACGCCACGGCGTCTCCGGCGAACTCGGTGGCTGCGGCGACGTCGCCCAGCGCGAGATGGTTGCGGGCCAACGCCGTCAGCGCGAGAGTGCGTGCCCGGCCCTCGGCGTACGTGCCGACCTTCGTCGCCAGTGCGGCGATGGCCTGGGGCGGATCGTCCAACGTGCACCGGTCGGCCCACGCGTTGTGCGCCGCCACGAGACCGAGCTGGAAAGCCTTCAAAGCGTCGTCAGGTGCGTTGTGGTGCAGGAACATCCGGCCGGCACGCGTCAGGACGGACGCGATCAGTGACTCGTTCTCGGCCTGCCGCGCGAGCGTCAGCGCATGGGCGAAGTGCGGGAGCGCGGTGCCGGGCTGCCCGCTGTCGAACGCCGTCCAGCCCGCCAGTTCGCAGACCTCGGCGACGGCGGTCCACGTGGAATCGTCGACGACGATCATCGGTTCGACGTCGGCCAGGTGTTCCAGAACCGATGTGTGGCAGGCGATTCCGCCGTACCGCTGGTCCAGCGCGCGCAACGCCCGCGTGCGCGTCGCGATCACCTCGGCGGAGACACGACGGGACGGCATTCCGGACGGGACCCAGTCGAACGTCGGCGCACCCACCATGATCCGGGCCGCGTGCTCCAGAAACCGTTGATGCGACTCGGAGTCCTTCCGGACCATCTCCTCGGCTTCGGGAAAGCCGTCGGCAACGGCGGCCTCGCACCACCGCGCGGCCTCGGCTTTCTCGCCGAGCTCGAACAGTACGTGCGCCAGCCTCACGGCACCGTCTCCGAGGCGTTGGTCGGCGACGACCCGGAAGTGCACGGCCGCCTCCCGCAGCCGCCCGGCTCGTTCCGCGGCCTCGCCCAGGCGGTACTGGTGCTCGACGGCCTCGTCGAACTCGAACCGGTCCAGCAGCTCACTCATCACTGCCTCCGAGGATCCGCCGCAGCTCGGCACGGCCGCGGGTGAGGTGCGTGCGCACGGTCGACTCGCCGACCATCAGCACGCCGGCGATCTCACTGACCGAATAGCCGAGCAGGTGGTGCAACGCCACGGTCTCGCGATGCCTGGGGGAGAGTTCGCGCACCGCGGCGTGGAGTGTCTCCGCCTCGAAGGCCGGCTGCACGACCTCCGGCACCTCGGCCAGTGGCGTCTCGTGGTCGTGTTGCTGCCGGCGTCGCATCAGCCGTATCGCGACCTTGAGCACCCATGCCTCGGGTTTGTCGTACGCGTGGATGTCGCTCCATCGGTGCTGCGCGATCAGCAACGCGTCCTGCGCGATGTCCTCGACCACGCGGTTGTCGCAGCTCAAAGCCGTGAGCGTCTTGGTGACCACGGGCAGGCACCGGCGGAAGAACTCCGCGAAGCCCAGATCCGGTGCGCTCAACGGCCTTCCCTTCAGCGTCCGCTCGTGTCGTTGACCGCCTGGAGGCGACCTTCACCGGTTACAGGCGCTGAAACCAGCAAAGGCTGACAGAGAGGAGGGAATTCACCCGTTCGGAGGCCCTAGGGGAGCAGGTGGCGGAAGGCGGCGACCAGCAGCATGCGTTGTTGGTCGACGTCCAAGCCTTCGTCGATCTCCTCGTCCTGGTGGAGTTCCTTGGTGTTGTGCGCGCCGCGCCCGCCGTACGACTCGACGCGCACGGCGATGTCCACCACGTCCGATGCCAGTTCCACAGTGGACTCGTCGGCGGGGATCGGTTCGTTCTGCTGGTACAGCTCGTAGGTGAACCGCATGCCGATCGTGCCGTCGAACGTGACCTGCTCGGTCGGCAGCTGCAGCGCGTCGAACACCGACCGGTACAGCGAGGTGCCGGTGAGGTGCAGCGGGGTCATCACGACGTGCGTGGTGCCGAGGTCGTGGCTGCGCACCGAGATCGCGACGGTCGGGCCGTCCGGCGTCGGCGGGACCGGTTGCGGGAACACGGGAAGCTCCGACTTGCGGTCCGAGCGCCAGATCGCGACGAGGCGATCGGCGGCGTCCACGAGGTCGATGTGCTTGCGCGGAGCCAGGAGGGGCGGCAGCGGTTCCTCGTCCAGCCGCACGATGAACAGGAACGCCCGCCGGCGTGTCATCTCGAAGTTGAACGCCGCTGTCCACTCCGTCGCGGTCAGTTCGCGCTGAGGTGTGTTCGCCGACCACAGCAGGACATAGTAGTCGGAGGTGGCCAGGGCCTCGTCGATGGCGGTGGCGACGTTGTCACCGGGCGTGCTCTCGTTCTCGTCCAGGTACGCGTTGACGTTGCGGGACTCCAGCTCGGCACGGAGTTGCTCGGCGTGTGCGCGGTCCTTTCCGGCGAACGACAGGAACACCTTGGGGCGGGTTTCGAGCGGCACGGGGTCTCCGTTCTTCCTCAGTCTTCTGCGCAGCGGGCCCGCTGAGGTCTGATGGCCCGCGTCGCCGTGCAGGGACCAGCACGCCCAGTCGGCCGGGTGCCGGTCGGCGACTTCTCGCAATGCGTGTTGCAGAGCGCGATCCCGGGGGAGAGCGGCGAGGTGGCGGCCGAACGCGTCGAGCACCTTCCGCGCGGTCCCCCCGTCGGCCTGCCAGCGGGCGGAGACGACCGCTCCCGCCCCCGCCGTACGGGCCGCGCGGACGACGCCGGGCTCGCAGGCACCGAGCACGACCGTGCCGCACGCGCTGAAGTCCATCTTTCCCAACGCTTCCACGGACACCCGTTCGTCACTGAACTGCAGCCACGACTGAGCGGGGTTCATGCGGTCGTGGGCGCTCTTGGCGTCTAGGCGGATGCGGCGGGCACGGCCTTCGCCGAGAGTTCGCCGTAGCTCGGAGGCTGTCGCGCAGACCGTTGTCTCGTCGCCCCTCTGCCGGTGGGAGCTGCGTTGCAGGGGCCGCAACGTCGACAGGTCCGGCAGGGTGGAGAGCGCGTAGGTCGTGCCGAGGAAGACGGTCGTGCCGGGGACGGGCAGGCCGGCCAGCGGGACGTCCGCGAACACTTCGTCCGCCACCACGACGATCCTGCGTGCCTTGGCCGGCAGGGCCGCGACGACGTCCGCCAGTCCGATCAGTCCGGCCAGCTCGGTGAGCAGCGCGCCGAGGATCGCCTTGTCGTACTTGGGTTTCCACGCCCTGAGCCGGCGGATCGTGTCGGTGAGGTCGCCGATGTGGACCGAGGTCGTCACGTGCGTGATCCCGCGACCGATGATCACGTGGTGGAGCTGGTCCGGTGTCGCGTGCGTCATCCACACGACCTGGTCGCGCGGCAGGTGCCTCGTCGTCCCGGCGAGCCAGCGCCTGGCGGCCGCGAGGTCGGCGAAACCGGGGAGATCCCGAGGCTCCTCCCGGGCCGCCTCGACGGCGACCACCAGCCCCGCCAGCGCTTTGCGGCCGTCGCGCCGAGCCCGCCGGGCCGCCGCGCGCACCCGGCCGTCCCGCACGTCAGGGGCCGCGCGCAACATCCGGAGCTTGACGCTGGGGCTGTCCCGGTGGTCCGCGATGGACTCCTCGACGCGGTGCGACTCGGCCCAGTGCCGGGCGGCCAGGTCCTCATGGCCCGCGTCGGCGAACGTGTCGCCGAGCTTGCGCAGGGCCAGCGCGGTGAGTTCGGTGTGACCCGCCCTGCTCGCGATCTCGAAGTGCCGCGCGGCCTGTTCGAGCTGCCCCTGCGCGTACGCGAGTTCGGCGGCGGTGAGGTGCCACAACGGCGAGTTCCCCTCGCCCAGCATGCCTTCCGCCTTGAGCAGTTCGTCCTCGGCGATCAGGCGGCGCACGTGGCTGAGCCGGCGTTCGGGCCGGAGCGTCCTGGTCGCGTCCGGGAGCTGCGAGATCACCTCAGGGCCGGCCGTGGCGGCCAGCAGCGGGAAGAGCCTGCGCGCCGTGCCCGCCTGCCGGGTCATGACGAGCAGCACCGTCAGCTCGTACAGCACGGCGAACCTCAGCGCGGGTTCGATCTGGTAGCTGGTGACGCACCTCGTCATCAACGCCAGCGCTTCCTCGTACCGGACCTCACGGCGGAGCGCGGCGGCGTGCTGCAGGAACTCGGCCGGGGCGCGGGGAGTCCGGGTGCGCAGCCGCGAGACGCGCGTGCCCCTGCGCACGTCCAGCAGGAGCCGGTCCCGGCCGATGTGCTCGAGGTGCTCGGGCCGGCCGGCGCGGCGGAAGTGGCGTTCGGCGGCGTCGAGCTCGCTTTCCGCGGTGGGGTAGTCGTAACGGTCCGCGGCGGCGAGCGCGGCGACCCTGGCGAGCCGGGCCTGTTCCAGTTCGGTGAGGGTGAGCTTGCGCAACTCGCGCACGTCCTGCTCAGCCGCGACGTGATCCGTTGCGGCACTGCGGATCTGGGCCCGGAGGATCCTCAGCGAGGTGTCGTTGCCACCCATCAGGTACTCGTCGCACCGGCGCGCGGCCCTGGCGATGGCGCCGAGCTCGAGCAGGGTCGCGCAGTGGTCCTGGGCGACGGCCGGACTGATCTTCGCGGCCCTCCCGTAGGCGAGGTCGACGCCCAGGACGTTGCCGCGCAGGGCGGCGGACCTGGCGGCCTTGACCGCGTCCGCGAGTGGGGTGCCGGGTTCGAAGTGCATTCAGTCCCCGCAGCTCCCTCGTCCGTCCTTTGTGGACGTTTGGCTGCGCTGTCCGGCTCCGTCCTGGCTGACTTCCGGCCCTGGCTGGTTCTGTTGGTCCCCGGGAAGTTCGCCGTGGCGAACCTCCAGCGCGGACAAGCGTTTCGCGTCGGCCGCGAATGACGTCACACTGCCCGCGGCCGCGACGAGCACAGCCGCGACCAACGCGATGAGAAGCCTTCGTGGGCGCATGCACGATCCTCCGTGCGTCGCAGATTAACGATCCAGACGGCCCACAGATCGTTTGTCCACTTTCTGTCAACGAACTGCTCAAACGATCTTGTCGGTGCTCCTCGGCACACTGGATCCACCACCGATCCGAGGAGACCACCATGTGCTGGGACTGCGACCACCCCGCCGACCGCATGCAGGAACACCTGGCCACCCTGCGCCGCTGCATCGACGTCCGAGGCTGGGCCGTCCAGGCGATCGAACGGGACAGGGCCCACCCGCCCTGGGCCTACACCGTCGGCCTGACCCCACGAGGCCTCCCCGAACTCGTGGTGACGGGCATGGCCGTGCTGGAAGCGGGCCGCCTGCTCGACGACATGGCGGAGCACCTGGTCCACAGCGGCCTGCCCACCCCCGGCCACCGCTTCACCGTGCCCGGCGGTCCGCTGCTGGAGGTCGTCCGCGTGGCGCGCCCCTGGGCCCACCTGCTGGTGTCCGCGCGGCTGTACGGCGAGGGCATCGAGGCCCTGCAGCTCGTGCACGCCGACGAGTCCGGGTGCTGGCCTTGGGACCGCTCCTACGAGGGCGTGGTGGGAGGGCAGCCGGTGCTGGGGGTGAGAGCGGGGCCGCCGGGCGGGTGAGCCGGCGGGGGTGAGCCCGTTGCCGGGTCGGTGACCGGTCAGGCCGGTGGGTGCTCACTGGCTACCGGGTCTCCACCGGCGCCGTCGGCTCGCGCCACTGCGGGGTTGTGGCGCTCCGGGCCCCTGGTGGCTGCCCGCGAGGGCACGGCTCGCGAGCCTGCGAGACACCTCGCCCCCGACGCCGCAACCGGCCGCTCGTCACCGGCCGGAGGCTCACCCCACCGCCCGGCCGTTTGCCGTCTCTCCCCACCTCCCGGCCGTTTTGTCTCACCCCACCGCCCGCCCGCCTGCCGCCTCACCCCACCGCCCGCCCGATCCGCTCACCCACCCCCCGCAGGTGCTCCACCAGTTCATCGGGCCCGTGCACCACGAAGTCGCACCCGAGCAAGGTCAGCCGGAACGCGAGGTAGTCCACGGTGTCCTCGACGCTGTGCCAGGAGCAGGACCCGTCGCCGACCGCGGCCAGATCCCCGGCGAAGTCGGCCAGCCGCGCCCGTGCGAGCTCCACCGGCAACCGCAGGGTCACCCGTGCCCGGAAGGTCGGCGCCGAGTCGTACATCTTCCGCGTCACGAACTCCGTCGCGTCCCCGCCGGGCGGCACCCGCTGTGCGAAGCGGGCGCCGGTGGCCAGCGCGGCGGAGACGCGGTCCAGCCGGAAGATCCGCCAGTCGTCCCGTTCCACGTCGAAGGCGAGGAGGTACCAGCGCCGGCCCAGCGCTACCAACTGAATGGGCTCCACGTGCCGCTTCGACACGACGTTCTCGTTGGCCACATACCCGAACCGCACCCGCTCGCGAGAACCGATCGCGCCGGCGATCACGGTCAGCTGTCCGGGGTCGACCAGCGAGGCGTACGTGGCCGCGCCGGGTGCGGTGGCCGAGGTGAGCGACGCGACTCGGCGAGCCAGCCGGGGTGGCAGCACCTGCTGCAGCTTCTCCAGGGCGCGCAGTGACGCCTCGGCGATGCCCGCCACCGGTTGGCGGGCGGCGGTGCGCAGGCCGACCGCGATGGCGACGGCCTCGTCGTCGTCGAGCAGCAGCGGTGGCATCGCCGTGCCCGCGACGAGCCGGTACCCGCCGAGCGACCCCATCGAGGCCTCGACGGGATACCCGAGGTCGCGCAACCGGTCGACGTCGCGCCGCACGGTCCGTGGCGTGACCTCCAGCCGTGCCGCGAGTTCGCTGCCGGGCCACTCGCGCGGTGTCTGCAGCAACGACAACAGGCGCAACAACCGGGCCGCATCACTCATGCCCCCAACCTAGCCCGGAACTAGGACCGAACTCGTCCTACATGCGCCATACGGTCGCTCCATCGAGCAAAGGGGAGACCGCATGAACGTCGTGCCCGAGGGCTACCACACCGTGACGCCGTGGCTGATCAGCCGAGGCCGGACGGCCGAGCTGATCGACTTCATCACCGACGTGTTCGACGCGACCGAACTGGGCCGCGTCGGTGAGGCGCCGGAGATCGGTCACGCGGAGGTCCGCATCGGCGACTCGGTCGTGATGCTGTTCGACGTGCCCGACTGGCCGTCCACGCCCGCGTTCCTGCGCCTCTACGTCGCCGACGACGCGACCACCCTGAAGCGCGCGGTGGCCAGGGGCAGCAGGCTCGTCACCGAGCCCACCGAGCTGTTCTGGGGTGACCGGATCAGCCGGTTCGCCGACCCGTTCGGCAACCTCTGGTGGGTGCACCAGCGGGTCGCGCAGCCCACCGCGGACGAGCTGAACGCCAGGATGACCGATCCGGTGTTCGTCGAGGCCATGGCCTACGTGCAGAGCGCGGACTTCACTCCGCGGACGTGACCCGGTCCCGTTCGTCCGCCGTCAGCGTCGGCTCCGGCGACTCCGACCGGGGCCCGCGCAGGGTCGCCCAGATCATCTTGGGGCTGAGCAGGTTCGCCATCGGCGCCGACAACGTGAACGCCTCCAGGAACGCCCGAGTCACCGGAGCCTCAGTTGTCGCCGTGCGCACCAACCGGTCCACATAGCGCTGCAACACCCGCCCGGCCAACGGCAACGGCTTTCCGACCGCCCCCGGATAGAGGATGTCCTGGTTGGTGGCCATCGCCCAGGCTCCGTCGACCACCTTGCCGATGCCGCGCTGGATCTGCTGCGCGGAGTGCCCGGCCGCAAGACCGGCGTCCAACGCCAGGGCGCTCTGCGCCGCGATCGACATCCCGTGCCCGTAAACGGGGTTGTACGTGGCCACCGAGTCACCCAGCGCCAGCAAACCGCGAGGCCACGACTTCAAGCGCTCGAAGAACATCCGCCGGTTCGCGGTGCTGTGCGAGCCGTACACCGGGGACAGCGGCTCGGCCGAGGCGATCAGTTCGCCGACGACCGGGTTGCGCACCGACCGGGCGAACGCGACGAACTCCGACTCGTCGGTCGTCGGCTCGCCCCCGCGCGTCCCGGACAGGGTGACCAGCCACCTGCCGTCCTCGATGGGCAGCAGCGTCGCCGTGCAACCGGGGAACGGATCGCGCGGGTTCGCCTGCACGTTGACGATCGGGAAACCGGACGCCGCAGTCGGGGGTGCCTGGAAGATCCTGGTGGCGTAGGCGAGTCCGGAGTCGACGCTCTCGGACACCACCTCGGGCAGCCCGAACTCGACCAGCCACGCGGGCAGCCGCGAGCCGCGCCCGGTCGCGTCCACGACCAGGTCGGCCTCCAGCGTCACCTGCGAGCGCGAGACCCGGTCCTCGACCAGCACCCCGGTCACCGCGTGCCGGTCGCCGAGCAACGACACCGGCTCGGTCCCGGTCAGCACCGAGATCTTGTTGTCCCGCAACGCCTGACCGCGCACCACCCAGTCCAGCAGTGAACGGCTGCACGAGACGATGAACTGCATCTCGGGGAACCGCGGCACCCACCCCTGCGCGCTCAGCGACACCAGGTCGTTCGGCACGCCGACCCGGTGTGCGCCGGCGGCGACCAGCGCGTCCAGCGTGCCGGGCAGCAGCGTCTCGATCGCCCGTGCGCCACCGGACATCAGCAGGTGCGCGTGCCGGGCCTGGGGCACGCCGGACCGCGGCGACGGCCCGTCCGGCAGCTTGTCGCGCTCCACCACGGTGACCTCGTCCACGTGCTTGACGAGGACGGACGCCGCGAGCATGCCCGCGAGTCCACCGCCCAGGACCACGGCGTGTGTGGGTGCCATCTAATCCATTCCCCCTGCTGCTTCCACGCGGGCGTCGGCGACGGCGGCGTCGACTATCGGCGAGTGCTGGTACGCACGCGAGATCCGGACCCACCTGTCGTGCTCGGCGGCGAGATCGGTGCCGTCGACGATCACGGCGGCGGGACGGCGCTGGGGAGCCCGCGAACGGCCGTCGGACGACCCCGCGGCACGGAGCTGGGCGGCCTCCACGACGGCGGTCAGTTCGTCCGTGGGCAGCGAGGCCTTGCGCGCCAGGGACGTCGCGGCCTCGCCGACGGTCAGGTCGAAGTACGGCGTCAAAGCCCAGCGCCAGTCGTTGAGTTCGATGATCTGCCGCCGCACGCGGTGGTGCGGGTTGAGGAACTTGCCCGGCGCCACCAGCACGATGCCGGGGTTCACGTGCACCAGCGCGCGGTGCAACGGCCGCAGCGCGAAGTACGTGCGCCAGCGCCTCACCCACAGCGAGGGAGACGGGCGGCGCGGCCCGAAGACCGGCAGCGCCATCGCGATCACCAGCGGGATCATCGACAACGACGCCATCAGCGGTGCGGTCGTGCTCAGCACGTCGAAGCTGCGCTCACCGGCCCAGTCCATCAGCAGCACGAACAGCTTGATGACCGCGAACGCCATGGGGAACAACGCCGCCGAGCAGTACCAGCGCAACCCGAGACGGAGCCACGGCCGTGCGGAGATCGCCTCGTCCCGCGAACCCTGCCAGCAGTGGTAGGCCTGCCCGCCACAGCCGACCATCGTCGCGGCGAAGTAGATGAACAGGAACACCGCGATCGTCGGCTGCGTGGCGTAGAACGTGTCGAAGTCGACCTGGCGCTCCTCGCCGACCTCGGACTTGAAGAACAGCACGACCATCGCGGCGACGATCGTGCTGTAGCTGACGACGATCAGCCGGACCCGTTGCCACGCCTGGGCCGCCGGGTACCGCCAGTACAGCACCAGCGCGAACGCCGAACCGGCGAAGCAGACCACCAGGCTGTAGACCACCAGGGCGGCGAAGTTGGGCACGCCGCTCGTCCGGTTGATCCAGCTGATGTTCGCGGGCGCCGCGAAGAGCAGGGCGAACGCCGAGAAGAACACGGTGGAGATCAACGCCACCACGCGGGGACTGCCCCAGCTCGACCGCAGCGAGCGGATCTTGTACGCGAGGAGGAACAGGCCGACGATGCCGCACGAGAGGTAGATCAGGTTAAAGATCGCCACGACGCACCCAGCGAGATCTTCCCTCGAGCGACTCGGCCACCCGCCGCACGTGCGCGGGCTCCTCGGTCGCGGCGGTGTCGGCCCACACCCGGTGCTCCGTCAGTCTTTCCAGCAGGTGGTCGGCGAGGTTCTCGGCCTCGCGCTCCTCGTCCTCGGTCAGCGTCGTCCGCCCGGCGATGATCTTCGCCATCCGCGGCAGCAGGTGCGGCGCGAGCCGGCGCATGCCCTCGTCCCGTGTGAGCGCGACGGGCTGATGCTCGAGCAACACGTGCGCGAACTCGTGCAGCAGCACGTGCAGGCGGTGGTACCAGGACGGGGAGTCCGCGCAGATGACGAGGTACGTGCCGTTCTCCAGCAACGCGGTCGCACCGCTCAGGCAGACCGCGTTCGTGATGGCGGCGAACCGGACGTCGACGGCACGCCCCAGTCGTTCGCTCATCAGCTCGCAGACCCTGCGGCTGGCTTCCTGGTGCGTGGCGTCGGGCGGCAGGCCGAGGTCCCGGGCGACCTCGTCGACCAGCTTGCGCAGTTTCCTGCGGTTCACCCGTCGCCTCCTCTCGATGTCGTCTGCAGCGGTCCAGGCCGAGATCTTCACGCCGGCGACGTCATCAAGTGTGGTCCGCTGACGTACGGCGGCTGTTCAGCGGGAACGACCAGCCCTCGCCGCCTTCGAGCGCCTGCCGGAACCCTTCTACCGCAGCAGCCCTGGCCTGCGGGGACAGATCGCCCGTGCGTTCGGCCAGACGGGTGACGAATTCGACGACCCCGAGCTCGCGCAGGGCGAGGAAGTCCGTCAGTTCCGAATCGACCCTCGCCGCGAGGTCCTCGTCGAAGAAGTACGCCGGGTCGGCGCCGAAGTGGTCGGCCAGGCCGAGGATGTGCTTGAGCCGCGGGTTGTCGCTGGCGTTGCTCAGGAGTTCGCGGATGTAGCTGGCGGAGATGCTGCCGAACTGGCCGGACGAGCTGATCGCGGCCGCGACCTCCTCCGGCGACCAGGGGCCTCGGTCCGGCGGGTGCACGGCTTCGAAGAGCGTGCTCACAGCCGTTGGGCGCCAACCGGGTTGTTCGGCCGTGTGCAGCTCACGGCGCCCACCGAGGAACACCGCGGGATGAACGCCGAGCGCACCGGCGAGGTCGACGATCGCCTGGCAGGTCGGGTTGTCCTTCACGCCGAGCTTCAACTGCGAGATGTAACCGTGCCCGATGTCCCCGCCCCGCGACTTCACGGCGGCGGCGAGCGCTACGTTGGTGACCTTGCCCCGGCCGTCGGGCGGGTTGTTGCACAGCTCGTTGAGGACCTCGGCGAACGGCCTCACGCCACACCTCCGCTGGAGCGACCAGGGGCCCGGGGGATCTTTCCACTGCTGTGGAACCAAGCGAGCATATGGCATCACAAGGGTTGAATCCACCAGTCCGTAGCCCTATGATCACACTCCGCCGCTTGCACTGATGTGTCGTGATTGATCCGAACGACGTCACCTCAGTTGAAAGAGGCAGATACGGGCCAGTCGGAGCTGAAGTCTGGGGGGACTCATGGCGACTGCGCGGGTGGGGCTGCCGGTGGACCACGGTTCTCTGCGCCTGCACGACGAAAGCGCTCCTTCGCGCTGTGGTTCGTGCGCACAACCTGTTGGCGCGTGGGCAACTGACCGCCTGACGGGCCTTCTCGGCCGGTGGGGCTGGGACGACCAAGCGCCCGCGACGTACCGCCGAGCCCAGCGTCGGTGGGAGCAGGTCGCGCTGCTCATGATCGACCTCGACCGCTTCAAGAAGATCAACGACGACTACGGCCACCCCGCGGGCGACGTGGTGCTGAGCGATGTCGCCGCCGTGCTGACCGCGCACACGCGCCCGACGGACCTCGTGTGCCGCCACGGTGGCGATGAGTTCCTCGTGCTGCTGCCCCGCACCACGGGCGGAGAAGCGGCCATGGTGGCCGAACGCATCCTGCGCGGCATCCGCGCACTGCAGACCGAGATCACCACGAACGACGGCTACCACGTCACCCTGCACGGCCAGACGGCGTCCATCGGCGTGGCCGCGCACGTGCCCGCCCCCGAGGCCACGCTGATCGACCTGGTCCGCGACACCGACGCGGCCCTGCAGCGCGCCAAGCGAGCCGGCCGGGCCCGCGTCCAGGTGCACGACCCGAGCACGTTCGGCGCCGAGCGCAAGGCGGACTCCGCGGCCCTGCACCACTTGCTCGCGTTGCAGGACCTGATGAGCAGTGACCAGCTGCCGCAGGTCCTCGTCGCGCTGTCCGACGGCGCCAAGACGGCGGAGGAACTGCTCTCGTTCCTCGGCCCGAAGGTGATCCTGACCCTGGAACGGCTGCAGGACAACGGTTTCGTGCTCCGCCGGGCGGCCCGCTACGAACTGACGGCCGCCGCCCGCGAGTGGATCACGGACGTGCTGCCGGCCGTCGCCGCGTGGACGAACCGCCACCACGGCCTCGTCCACTAGGGCCTCAGTGGGTGAAGGTGGTGATGGCCTGCTGGGCCAGCCACTTCTCGGCGTCGTCCCACGACCAGCCGCACTCCTTGACGAGCGTCCGCCACGCGCCGAACCCGAAGCAGAACCACAGCACGTCCGTGGCCCGCTCGACGTCCATCTTCAGCAATCCCTTGTCCCGCAGGTGTTCCGCCGTATCGCGGAGGGCCAGCCGGTAACTGCCGGTGCTGTGCTCCCACAACGCGGCGCCGTCCTCGTGCGCCGGGATCGCCGCGAACAGCACCTCGACGACCTGCTGTTCGCTCTCGTTGCCCGTCCGGGTGCCCTTGGCCAGCAAGGTCAGCGCCGCGGCGACGCCCTCGGTCTGCCGGATCGCCTCCGTGACCGAGGCGGCGTCGCTGCGTGCGATCGACTCGCTGACGATCGCACGCAGGATCTCCGACTTGCTGCCCGCGCTCGAGTACACCGTCTGCGGCGCCACCCCGGCGAGCTTGGCGATCTCCGCCACGGTGACGCGCGCGTACCCGTTGGCGGAGAACAGATCCGTGGCCGCACGCAGGATGTCCCGCCGAGTGTCGGCGGCGTCCCGCGCGCGGCGCGGGGAGTGGTAGGACCTCGTCATGGACCGGCTTCCAGTGTCGCGGCCACCTCGTGCGCGTCCGGCATCGCGGTGATCTCCTTGGAGATCGTAGTGACGTTCTCCCGGATGTTCACGTCGCCGAGCACCGTCCGCACCGCGTCGACCAGCGCCTGCGGCGTCTGCGAAGGCGGGTCGAGCGCGATGCCGACCCGTGCGGCGGCCACCCGCTCGGCCTGGAAGAACTGGTCGGCGCCCTGAGGCAGCACCACCAGCGGCACGCCCTTCATCAACGCGGCCGCCGTCGTGCCCGCACCGCCGTGCGTCACCACGACGTCCACGCCGTCGAGCAGTTCCTCCATCGGCGTGAACCCGACGAACGTGATCCGCTCGTGGTCGACGTCGAACTCCTCCGGCTGGGTGGCGAGCCCGAGCGTCACCACGATGTCGGCATCCACAGTGGACAACGCGCGCAGCAGCGGGCTCAGCTTCGCGGGTTCGCCGAACCACGTCCCGAACGTCACGAGCACCCGAGGCCGCTCCGACACGGGCAGCTTCTCGAAGTTCCCGGGCTGCCGGAACGCCTCGGGACGCAGGGGCAGCCACCCCTCGGGCTGCTGCCACTCGTCCGCGCGCATCGACGCGGGCCACGTGTCGAGCAGCCACTGGCGCGGCTGCCACGGCAGGCCACGCGCCTCGTGCCGGGTGCGCGCCAGGGCTTCCATGGCGTCGGTGAACACCGGCGGCAGCGGTGGCCCGAACGCCAGGGTCGCGACCGGCGTGTCCGTCGCGGCGGCCACCAACGGCCCCACGAAGTCGCACAACTCGGCCACGACGAGGTCCGGCTCGAAGTTCTTCGCGGCGGCCAGCGCCTCGTCCGCCGTGAGGTCGACGCGCGTGCCGGCGAAGAACTCCGCCACCGAGTCGGGTGTGGGCGCACTCGCCGGGTCGGCGCCGGTCCGGCGCGCGACCTCGGCGAACAACACGTCCGGCAGCGGTCCGGCCGGCAGGTGCCCGAGCCCCTGCGCCTCGATCACCGGCGCCATGCCGGCCGCGGTGAGGACCGCGACCTCGTGGCCACGTTCGGCAAAGGCACGCGCGAGCGGGAAGAGGGGCAGCAGGTGGCCGTGCTGGGGAACGCTTGAGAAGAGGATGCGCATATTCATCAGAGTAGTCATCTAACGAATATGCGCAGTGTCTTCTGAATCACGCCGTTGAGCGGAATCTTCGTCCAGGTCAGGCCGTTGAACCCACGCCCTTGATGCGGCCGTCCCGGAACGCGTCCACGAACAACCGGTGGTCCTCCCGCGTCTGCCGCGCGTAGTCGAGCGCGAACTCCACGATCGACTCGGTGAAGGCCTCGTCCCGGTCTCCGATGACCGACGCGATCGCCTCCTCGCACTGGAAGTCCACGAGGGTCTGCGAGGAGTCCGAGTCGGCCACGCAGTGCATCTTCGCGGTGGCCCGCCCCAGGTAACCGAGCACGGGCAGCATGTCCGCGGGCTCGGTGAGGTCGGACCAGTCGAGGTCGGCCTCGTAGGGCGAGAGCTCGGAGACCACGTACCCGACGCCGTCGATCTCGGTGTGGCCGAGCCACGGGTCGGCGTGGGCCTGCAACGCCCGCTGCGACACGGCGGTGCGGTGGCCGTGGTCGGTGAAGTAGTCGCGGATCCGGGCGTCTGGGACGATGCGGCTGGGGGCGGCGACGTTGGCCTGCTTCATCGACAGCACGACGTCGTTCTCCAGCGCCTGGGAGCGGCCCTCGACCAGGATGTTGTAGGCGTGCAGGCCGGCCGAGCCGATGCCGAACCCGCTCCGGCCCACCGCGTCCTTCACGGCGTAGGTGCGGCTCGACGCCCGCTTGCCGGTCGGGATGGTGTCCAGGTAGGACGCGAACGCGCGGGCGACGGACTCGAGGACGTCCTCGGACAGTTCGTGGATGCCTTCGCGGTCGCGGCGGAATCGGCGTTCGTAGTCGACGATCACGGTCTTCTCCTCCAGCAGACCGATCCGCGTGGCGAGGCGGGCGCGTTGCAGGACGCGGTGCAGGGCGCCCTCGGTGCTGTCGAGGCGGAGGCTGAAGAGCTCGTCGTCCGGGTGCTCGGCGAACGACCGGACCTGGGCGACGTACGCGGTCACGTAGGTGCGGATCAGGTCGATGATCACGCTGTCGGGCAGGGCCTTGCGCCAGCCGAGCAGGGCCATCGAGGCGGCGAAGCGGCGCAGGTCCCACGTGAACGAACCGAGGTAGGCCTCGTCGAAGTCGTTCACGTCGAACACCAGCGTGCCCTCGGAGTCCATGTACGTGCCGAAGTTCTGCGCGTGCAGGTCGCCCTGGATCCAGATGCGGCCGGTGCGCTCGTCGGCCCACTCGTCGGGCAGGTCGGCCATGTCGGCGTAGAACAGGCACGCGCTGCCGCGGTAGAACGTGAACGGCTCGGCCGCCATCTTGCGGAACTTGTGCCGGAACGCGGCGGGGTCGGCCGCCATCAGGCCGGCGAAGGCCTCTTCGAGCACGCTCACGATGCGGTCGCCGCGATCAGTCATGGTGCATCCCAGCACGTGAGCGACCGGGAGAAGCCGTGCGCCTGCAAATTTCGCCCGAGGTTTCACCCGAGTCGGCCACGAAAGCCAGTCAAACCGGAAGAGCGAGCAGGAATCGAGAAGCCCGGCGGCCACGGCACGCCTACCGTCGCGGACATGTGCTTCATGTTCGGTGCGAGCGAGGAGCAGGTGCGCCGCGTGCTCGAAGAGGCGCGGCAGGCCGGTGAGGAAGTGCCGGTCGAGGTCGAAGACTGTCCTCAGGACTAGGGAACGCGTTCATGCCCGGCGAAAGACTGCCGGGCATGAACGGATCGATGTCACGCCGGAGCATCCTCGCCACAGGTGTGGCGGGCTCTGCGGCGGTTCTGCTCGGCACCGGGAACGCCTCCGCGGCGACCCTCGTCACCCACAGCGAGATCAACTCGCAGCCGACCTTCTACGAGGTGAACGGCGCCGCGACGTCGTTCCGCTACGAAGCGGGCTTCTACTCCCGCCTCGAGCAGTGGCACGTCCACTGGCGCAACTGGACGCCCTATCACTGGACCGCGCCGCACAAGATCTACTCGTACGGCGCGTACGTCAACAAGTCCGGCATGCACGGTGAGGGCAGGGCGTTCGACCTCGCGCGCATGCTCATCACGAACCGTGACACCGGCGCGACGTTCACCGCCTTCAACGCCCGCTACGACCAGTGGAAGAACTCCACCGGCGACGCGCTGCGCACCGCGCGGATCCGTTACTGGGGCACGATGGCGTCGCTGCACTACCACTTCCGGCACGTCATCTCGTACCTGGACAACGCCGAGCACCACAACCACGCCCACATCGACAACGCCATCTCGGGCAGCGGCGACTCCAGCTTCAACACCGGCTCGGCTACCCAGACGTACTTCGTCCAGGCCGCCTGCCAGTACATCTGGGGCATCACGACCGGCATCGACGGCGACTGGGGTCCGCAGACGCAGGCGAACTCCTCCACCGCCCTCGCCCGTGCCGGGTCCGACGGCGCGATCACCACGCAGAGCCGGTGGCTCGCCTTCTGCAAGGCCAGCGCACAACAGGCCTGGGCACTCGCGCCCTGACCGCGGCCGACGGGCGTGCCGCCACCGCGCGGTGGCGGTCATGCCCGGTCTTTGCGGCGGAACACCCAGCTGCGCAACAGGAAGAACCGTCCCACCGTGCCCAGCGCCGAGGAACCGAGCAGCACCATCAGCTCGAGCGTGCGCGACGGAGAGGCGGAGACCGCGTGCAGCACGAGCAACGCCGCCGACGTGAACGCGTAGTAGAGCCCGAACACCACGAGCCCTTGCAGGTGTGTTCTGCCGCGGGCGGTGTTGCGGGCCGTGAAGGTGAAGCGCCGGTTGGCCTCCGTGTTGAACAACGTCGTGATCACCAACGCGGCGAGGTTCGCCCCCAGCACCGGCCACCACTGCCGGAAAGCGCCGTACAGAGCCAGGTTCGCGAGCGTGGAGATCACCCCGATCACCGCGAACGACAGCATCTGCCAGGAGAGTCCGCCCTCGCTGCGGCTCAAGACGGCGTCCGGGTGGATCGCGCGGGGCGACGGCCGTCGCGGCAGCCCGTTCACCCGCGCGGTGCCGTTGGCCTTCGCGCGGGCGACGCGGACCAGGCCCTTGATGTCGTCGAGCGCGGTGTGGACGACGTCGACCCGGCTGTCGACGTCCTCGACCCAGTCGACCGGCACCTCGTGCACGCGCAATCCGTTGTGTTCAGCCAAGAGGAGCAGTTCGGTGTCGAAGAACCACGCCTCGTCGCGCGCCTGGCCGAGCAACGGCCGGACGACCTCGGTGCGCGCGGCCTTGAACCCGCACTGGGCATCGCTGAACCGGGCGCCGTGCGTGAGCCTGATCAACGCGTTGTAGGCCCGCGACACCAGCTCCCGCCGCGGTCCGCGCACGGTGCGCGAGCCCGGCGCGAGCCGTGAGCCGATCGCGAGGTCCGAGTGCCCGTTGAGCAGCGGCGCGACCAGCGGCAGCAGCCCGTCCAGTCCCGTCGACAGGTCGACGTCCATGTAGACGACGACCGCCGCCTCGCTGGAACCCCACGACTCCCGCAACGCCAGCCCGCGGCCTTTGCGGTCGAGGTGGTGCACGCGCACCCGTTCGTACTTCGCGGCCAGTTCCTCCGCGACCTCCAGGGTGCGGTCCGTGCTCGCGTTGTCGACGACCACGATCGACCAGTCGAACGGGAACTGCTCGCTCAGGAACCCGTGCAGCACCTCGACGCAGCCGGGCAGCGCGCGTTCCTCGTTGTAGACGGGGATCATGATGTCCACCGTTCCCGTGGCCTGTGCGGTGCTCACCGCTGTCATGGCTTCTCCGTTCCACTGTGGACACCAGCGGTGACCGTTGTGAAACCGAGCCTGCTGACGTTGTCGTGAGAACAGCCTTGGCTTCCGCTGAGAGAATCGTGAGAGCGCGGATGCACAGGTGGCTCACAGCGAACGGCCTTACCGTCCTGGACATGAGACTGCTCGTGGTGGACGACGACCCGGACGTGAGGGACAGTCTGCGGCGCAGCCTCGAGTTCGAGGGCTACGAGGTCACCACGGCCACGGACGGCGCCGAGGCACTCCCGCTCGTGCACCACGCCGACCTGGCGATCCTCGACCTGATGATGCCGAACCTGGACGGTTCCGAGGCCTGCCGCCGCCTGCGCGCGGCCGGGGAACGCCTGCCCGTGCTGATGCTCACCGCCCGCGACGCGCTCGGCGACCGGGTCACCGGCCTGGACGCCGGCGCCGACGACTACCTGGTCAAACCCTTCGCGCTGGAAGAGCTCCTGGCCCGCGTCCGGGCGTTGCTCAAGCAGAACCGGCACCGCCCGGCGCCGCGGTTGCTCCGGTTCGCCGACCTCGGGATGGACCCGCAGGCCCGCGAGGTCCTGCGCGGCGGCGAACGCCTCGACCTGACTCCGACCGAGTTCGACCTGCTCGCGGTCTTCCTGAGCGATCCGGACCGGTTGCTGACCAAGCAGCACCTCAAGCACGCCGTGTGGGGCAAGGACCAGGGCACCAACCTGCTCGACGTCTACATCGGCTACCTGCGCCGCAAAACCGAGTCCGGTGGCCGTCCCCGCTTGCTGCACACCGTGCGGGGCATGGGTTTCATCCTGCGCGAGTCGCCATGAACGGCCCGGTCCTGTTGCGCAGCAGGCTCGCGCTCATCACGGCGTTCGTCGTGGCGGTCGCCATCGCGGGGATCAGCGTCGTCACCTGGCTCGCCACCGAACACAACCTGAGCTCGCAGCTCGACAAGTCGTTGCTGGCGAGCCTGCCGCCGCCGATGATGAAGATCCGGTGTGACGAGGGCGCTCCCGCCGGGGGACTGCGCCACGTCCTGCAGGGCATCCAGACCCTGAATCCCGACGGCACGTCGTCCTGCGTGCCACCCGGTGTCGACCCCGTCGTCACCACCGCCGCCGATTTCGTGACCGCGCCGGCGTTCCGCGACGGCGTGACCGAGTCCGGCGCCCGGGCACGCGTTCTCCTGCAACCGACCGGCACCGGTGAGGTGCTGGTCCTGAGCCGCAGCAAGGCCGAGATCGACAGCACCCTGACCACGCTCGGCGGCGTCCTGATCGCCGTGTCGCTCCTCGGCGCGCTGCTGGTGGCCGGAACCGGCCTGTGGCTGACCCGCCGCGCGCTGGCCCCGATGGAACGCCTCACCGAGACCGCCGAACACATCGCGCGCACGGGCGACCTGACCGCCCAGGTCGCCGTCGACGGCCGGGACGAGGTGGGCAGGCTGGGTCGCGCGTTCACGTCGATGACCGCCGCCCTGGCCGAATCCCGCCGCCGCCAACGAGATCTCGTCAACGACGCCGCGCACGAGCTGCGCACGCCGTTGACCAGCCTGCGCACCAACATCGACCTTCTGGTGCGCAGCGAACGCACCGGCCGCCCGCTGCCCCAGCGCGCCGAGGTTCTCGACCGGCTGCAGGCGCAGAGCCAGGAGTTCAGCGATCTGGTCACCGAACTCGTCGTGCTCGCCCGCGACGACCGGGAACTCGCCAGCGAGCCCGTCGACGTGGCCGGGGTGATCGACCGGGCCGTCACCCGTGCCCGCAGCCGTGCCCACGACCACCGCTTCGACGTCGACCGCGCGGACTGGGCGATCGTCGGAGACGCCGGCGCGCTGGAACGCAGCGTGCTCAACCTGCTCGACAACGCCGTGAAGTTCTCCCCGGCGAGCTCCACGATCACCGTCCGCTCGCAGCCGGGCTGGCTGACCGTCAGCGACGAGGGACCAGGAGTGCCGTTCGAGCACAGGACCTCGGCGTTCGAGCGGTTCTGGCGCGCGCCCGGCGCCCGTGGCCTGCCCGGATCCGGCCTGGGCCTGGCGATCGTGGCGGACGTCGTGGCCGTGCACGGCGGCAGCGTGCGGTTCGTGCCGGGACCACGCGGTGCGTCCGTTCGCGTCGATCTGCCCACAACGTCCTAGCGGTCCCCCCGCTCGCGGCCCTATCGTCCTCGGCGGCGGTTGGGGGCAACCGCTCGACTGGGGGGTCAGAGATGAGCCGAAGAGTTCGTGCTGCCGTTGTGGCGTTCCTGTGTTGTCTGTTCTTCGCACCGGCGGCTCACGCCGACCCGGTGCCGAGCAAGGTCCAGGGGTGGGGTGACAGCGCGGGCGCGGCGCTCGGCAACGGCAGCTCGAGCACCCGGACAACGCCCTCGCCCGCCTGTGCTCCCGGTGCGACCGAGTGCTACTCAGCGCCGCTGAACGACGTCCGCGCGATCGCGGTGGGCAACTACCACGCACTCGCGCTCCTGAACAACGGCACGGTCGTCGGGTGGGGCGCCAACTACGGCGGTCGCCTCGGCGACGGAACCACCGTCAACCGCACCACGCCGGTACCTGTGTGCGCGGTGGGTGCCACCGACTGCGCCGCCACCCCGCTGAGCGGCGTCACGGCCATCAGCACGACCGGCTACCACAACCTCGCCCTGCTGACCGACGGCACCGTCGTCGCCTGGGGCTCGAACGACTCCGGCCAGTTGGGCGACGGCACCACGACGGGCCGTTCCACGCCGGTCAGGGTGTGTGCGCCGGGCGCGACCGACTGCGCCGCGAACCCGCTGACCGGCATCACGCAGATCATGGCGGGCTCTGGCCACAGCCTCGCCCTGCGCTCCGGCCAGACCGTCGTCTCGTGGGGCCGCAACTGGGACGGTCAGCTCGGCGACAACTCGACCACCGACCGCACCACCCCCGTGCCCGTGTGCGCCATCGGCGCCACCGACTGCACCACGACCCCGCTGAGCGGCGTCGCGCAGCTCACCGCCGGTGGAGCGCAGAGCGTCGCACGGCTGGCCGACGGCCACGTGGTCGCGTGGGGCGACAACGCGGTGGGCGACCTCGGTGACGGCACCAGGACCGACCGCGTGACACCGGTCAGCGTCTGCGCGACCGGGGCGACCGACTGCACCGCGAACCCGTTGTCCGGCATCAAGTCCGTCGACTCGGGCAACATGACCACGCTCGCGATCACCGATGCCGGCGCGGCGGTCGGCTGGGGCGGCAACTACAGCGGAGAGCTGGGCGACGGCACGAGGGAGATCCGCAGCACCCCGGTCCAGCTCCCGCTGACCGGTGTCGCCTCCCTGACCGTCGGTTTCGACCACGCCAACGCCGTGCTGACGAACGGTTCCACGCTCGCCTGGGGCGAGAACGCGCAAGGTGAGCTCGGAGACGGCAGCCTGACCGACCGGTTCGCGCCGGTTCCCGTGTGCGCGCTGGAGATCACCGGCTGCGACGGCACCTTTCTCACGGGCTTGACCGCGGTCAAGGCCGGCCTGGCGTTCACGGTCGGCCTGCGGCAGGACGGCACCGTGCTCACCTGGGGCACGGGTGGGATCGGTCAGCTCTCCGACAACGGTTCGTGGAGCCGCACCACGCCAGCCAACGTGTGCGCGCTGGGGGAGTCGGACTGCACCGCGAACCCGCTGCGTGCCGCACGCAAGATCGCGCCGGGCATGTCTCACACGCTGGCGTTGCTGGAAAACGGAACCGTGGCCTCGTGGGGCTCGAACCAGTTCGGCAACCTCGGCAACAACACGACGATCAACCGGAGCCGCCCGGTGCAGGTGTGCGCGGTCGGGGCGACGGACTGCGGTGCCCACCCGCTCCAGGGCGTCGCGTCCGTTTCAGCCGGCGGCAACCACAGCCTGGCGTTGCTGACCGACGGCACCGTGGTGTCGTGGGGCTACAACGTCGGCGGCGAACTGGGCGACGGCACGACCGCCACCCGCACCACGCCGGTGAAGGTCTGCGCGCCCGGTGCGACCGACTGCGCCGCGAACCCGTTGACGGGCGTCGTGAAGGTGGCTGCGGGCAACGGGATCAGCCTCGCCGTGCTGTCCAACGGGACCCTGGTGTCGTGGGGCACCAACGAGGACGGCCGACTGGGTGACGGCAAGAAGGCCGACAAGCGCACGACGCCCGGCAAGGTGTGCGCCCCCGGTGCGACCGACTGCGAGGCCGCCCCGCTCACCGGCGTCACCGACGTCGCCGCCTACAGCCACGTCCTCGCGCTGCTGTCGAACGGAACGGTCGCCGCGTGGGGCAGCAACCAGAGCGGCCAGCTCGGCAAGGACTGGCAACACGCCGACCAGTACCGGCCGTCGGTGGTCTGCGCGACCGGCGGATGCGGGAGCTCGCTGACCGGGGTGACGGCGATCGATGCCGGGTTCCAGCACAGCGTCGCGGTCGTGAACGGCACCGCGTTCTCCTGGGGCACCAACTGGGCCGGCCAGCTCGGTGACGGCACGTTCACCGGCCGGAGCCTGCCCGGTCCCGTGTGCGCGGTCGGCGCGACCGACTGCGCGGCCGGCCCGCTGACCGGCGTCACCGCGTTGTCGTCGAGCAAGAGCGAGCACGTGCTGGCCATCACCGGCGGCGTGGTCGTCGGCTGGGGCAAGAACGACCGCGGCCAGGTCGGCGACGGGACGCTGGACAACCGCGGGCAGCCGGTCCGGGTCTGCGAGACCGGTGCGACCGACTGCGCGGCGAACCCGGTCACCGGGGCCGTGTCCGTGCACGCGGGCTTCTGGACGAGCCACGCCGTGCGTTAGAAATCCGTTGAGCAGCAGACGATCGAGGGTGGCTGGCACGGGCGGGGTTGCACCACGGTGGTGGGATGAAGCGCACACACCGGCGCCCTGCCCTGCTGATCACCGCGCTCCTCTCGATCGCGATGTTCAACGCCGGCAACTCGGTCGCCGCTCCGGAAGAACCCACGAACCACTGGCAGTACGACCACTGGCCGCAGCAGCAGCCGTGGCAGCAGTCCAGGGACTCCGCCCGCGTGCTCGCGCAGGCCGGGTTCCCGGGCCCGGTCGACCCGCAGAACTGGGTCAACCCCGACCACATGACGTGGGAACGGGACTACACGAAGATCCCGGGTACGAACTGGGCCGACCCGGCGGTCAAGGGTTCGGTGCGCAACTTCAAGGGCGCGCTGGTCCTGCTGGACTACCCGAACCAGCCGTTCGTCGTCACGCAGGCCAAGAACTCCACGGTGTTCGGCAACCCGAGCGCGGAGGCGTCGGGCGTGCCGCGCGCCCAGGTCGGGCAGTTCTACCAGGACTTCCTGAACAAGCCGAACACCCTCAACCGCGGCCACACCGTGCACGAGTACTGGATGGAGACCTCCGGCGGGCGCTACGGCGTCGAGCTGAAGGCGTTCGGCCCGTACACGATGCCGGGCAAGGACCACGAGTACGCCATGGAGTTCCAGGGCGGAACCGGTTGTCCCGCAGGCGACTCCTGCAACCGCAACATCCGCACGGACGGCCGTTCCGCGTGGGTCGCCGACGTGGGCGCGGAAGTGCCGGCGGGCTACGACTTCATCTACTACCTGTCGGCGGGCCAGGACGAGTCCGGCACGTGGCAGGAGTTCGGGATGATGAAGTTCCGGACCAAGGAGGACGTGACCGACGACTTCGGCCCGCCGGACCCCGCGCTGCCGAACTGGTCGCGCACCCGGTACGTCGACTGGACGTCGTGGGCCGCGGGCTCGTCGATCTGGCCCAACGCGGGCGGCGGTTCGTCGACCCAGGCCGAGAGCTCGGGCCAGGGCGTTTACGCGCACGAACTGAGCCACATCCTCGGCATCGGCGACAACTACAACAACCCGTACGGCAGCCCACCGCGCCGTGACTACAGCGGCCCGTGGGACATGCTGTCGCGCGGCTCGTTCAACGGCCCCGGCGGCCCGCACTCGCGGTGGACGATCCCGGCGACGGGCGGCGCGTCACTGGGAGCACAACAAACCCTGCGCAACAAGATCAAGCTCGGCATCGTGGACGAGAAGAACGTCCTGCGGTTGTCCCGCGAGGCACTGGCCGGTTCCGGCACGGTCATCGCGAAGATCACCGCACGCGAGGTCAATCCCGGTGCCAGCGGCCTGACCGGCATCAACCTCGCGCTGGGCACCGGCGACAAGTCCCCGTCCTGCAACGTGTCCACCGACCCGTTCTGCGACGGCGGCGGCTACAACAACTACACGCTCGAGGTCGTGGACCGGATGGGCGCCGACTCGTTCACCCCGGACTCCGGGGTGATGCTGGCCAAGACCAAGAACGTCGACGCCGCACCGTTCACGTGGGTGATCGACGCCAACCCGCAGGACATCGGCATGACCGACTACGTCCTGCCCGACGGCACCAAGGTCCCGATCACGATCGGCGATTACCGCCAACTGTCCGACGCGCTGTTCCACGCGGGTACGAACTCCGGCAGCGAGTTCGAGTTCGTCGACACGGCCAACCGCCTGCACTTCTACGTGCTGGACCTGCAACGCGACTCCCGTGGCGTGCTGTCCTACACGGTGGCGATCCGGTCGCTCGACGGTGCGGGACCGCAGCAACGCGGCGTACGGGTCAACCCGGCCGCGGCTCGTGCCGACTCGTCCGGCGTGGCGACGTGCCGCTTCCCGCTGACCAACACCGGCCGCACGGCACCTCCCGGCGGCCAGCACCCGGAACCCGTCGACCAGTACCTCGACGGCGACGTCTACCGCGTGAAGGCGACGGCGTCGAACGGCTGGACCGTCTCCGTGCCGAACGCGCTGGCCACGGCCAAGTTCGGCGGCCGCGTCGACGTTCCGGTGCACGCCCTGCGGGGCAACGGCTCGATCATGTCCAAGGTGACGCTGACGGCCGTGTCGGAGAGCAACCCGGGCAGGTCCGCGACCGCGACCTGCACGGTGACCGGCTAGCGGCGACGACTCCGGACCGGCCCGCGCCGGTCCGGAGCCTGTTGCACGGGCCCTGAAGTGAGCATCACGAAGCACGCCGTCAGCAGGACCGTGCCGCACGCCAGCCACGTCAGCGTCTGGACCGTGCCGACAGGCGCGATCACGCCGATGCTGAACAACAGCAACGGCATGCCGAGCGCGTAACAGACACCGGCCGCGAACGTCCGCCCCGAGCCGTTGACCAGCAACGGAAGCGCCGCGATCGCAGTACTGACGGCGAACACCAGCCACGCGTACGTCAGCCCGGTGTGCAACGCGATCGTGAGGTCGAGGCCGTTCTTCGCGCGGACAGCGGACTCCATCTCAGGCGCGTAGCCGAACCCGACGGCGGCTCTCGCCCCCGCGGCGACGGCTGTGACCAGCAACGACGCCCCCAGGATGGTGCGACCGCGCCGGACGGGATCGACTCGCTTCCTGGTGTCCACGCACCCCAGTCTGTTGGCAGTAGTGAGCACCGCGCCGCCGCACACGCCCAAGTGCACTCAGTGGTGGTACAGGATCCGTGGACACTGCAGCCGTCCAAGGCGCCGCTACGCCGGAGCGCCGTCCACCGGCCACATGCGACGACGGCTGCTCGTCCGACAAGTCGTGCGGGACGCGAACAACAACAGGCGCGTCGCAATGGTCCCAGCCGACGGGGACCGGCGCGGATGGTGCTGACGCCCCCGGCTGGGGTCTGGGGGCTCGGCCCCCAGAAAACGCCCGAAGGCGACCCGGTTCGCGCACTCCGCGAACACAGATCGCCCTCGACTTCGGTGCCCCCGGCAGGGCTATACGCAGACGGTCCCGCGCCTGAACAGCGAGTTTCCGGCGGAATGCTGGTGATTGAGGGCAGTTCAGGCCGATGACCCTGGAGGCGGTGCCTGATGGCCAGCTCAGGCAGCATCTCGATGACAGGCCCAGACGTTGTCGTGCGGGCCGTGACGGTGATCATGGGAACGGTCGTCGGGCTCACGTTCCTGTTCGGGTTCGGCAACGTGCTGAGCCTGGGGCTTCGCCTAGGAGCGCCGTTTTGGGTGGCGCCGCTCGTAGCGCCCGCGGTGGATCTCTCGATCCTCGGTCTCCTGCTGGGCATCCGGCACCTCGCACTCGCCGGCGCCTCCGACGAGGTTCTGTGACCCGCGCGTCGCCTGTTGATGTTCGCGAGCACGGTTACGTTGGCGTTGAACGTGGCGGACCCGATTGTCGCGGGCGAGTACGGGAAGGCGGCGTTCGACGCTGTCGGCCCCTTGATGCTGATTGGTTGGGCGGAGGTTGGCCCAGGCGTGCTGTACGCGATCAAGGCTGCCGCTCCGTCGATTACCGCTGGAGGTATTGGTGGCGACCACCGGCATCTCCAGAAGGAGGAGTTCGCGGAGCTCGGTGCGCAGATGAACGAGGCTGAATGCCTTGCGCCGGAAGCAAAGCAGTCGCGTGAGCGGACGGCTCACGGCTATCCAATCGAGGCGTACCTCGACAGGGCGAGAGTCGAAGACAAGGCCCATCGTGCCGCTCACCAGAAGCCGATCTCTGCTGAGAACCTGCGGGCGCGGTTGCGAATCGGCGCCGCCCCTGCCCGTCAGCTGGTCAAGATTGTCCGAGACGAGTTCGACGGGCAGATGTGTGGTCGTCTGACCGAGGCTGACGCGCTCCATTCTGACGTGAAGAACCTTCAACTCTCGCAGCGCGAACGAGTCTGACAATGTTCGGGCTACGGTGAGTTTCGACGCAAGGCTCCCTGCGTGCTCAGCATCTTCGGGGCGCATGGACGCCAGGAGCTCCACCGTCGTTGGCCTGCGGAAACCCCATATCACCTGGTCATTCTCGGTCGCCCGTCATACGGGCGGCCGGTCCGACGAGGCTGGGCTTGAGGTATCGCGCCCAGGGCGACCCGCTTGCTGTGCGGATGCTGCGCCGTTCGTTGGCCGATGACCTGCCTACCGGACAGGGCAGGAAACATTTCGAGCGTGCGTTCGACATCCTCCTGTCTGTGCAAGGCCAGTCCCGACAGAACTGGATCAGGCCGCAGTTCGCGTGAAGGCGCGTTCCGGGTCTGGGGAATCCGGGCCGTCGGGAGGTTCCATTTCCGGACCACCGCCAACATCCGCACGATGACCACCACCAGCACAGTCACGACCGCCACGACCTCGGGGGACAGATGCAGGGTGATCCCGAGTCCTACAAGGATCCCACCACCGAACGCGGGCAACGCGTAGATCTCCTTGTGCAGCACCGTCGGCACTCTCATGACCAGTACCTCGCGCATCAGGCCACCGCCGACAGCGTTGATCATGCCGATGATGCCGGCCACGTAGACCGGCGTACCGTGCTCCATCGCCCTCGTCGCACCGGTGATGGCGAACATGGCCAGTCCGACCGCGTCGCAGAACTGCACGGGCATGTCGAACCGCCGCAGCCGCGGGTACCAGAGGACCACAATCGCCGCTATCACCAAGCTGGCCACGAAGTACCACGCGGTCAGCAACCCGATCGGTGGCTCGACCCCGAGGAGGACGTCCCGCAGCACGCCACCGCCGATCGCGGTGAGGATCGCTGCCGTGCCGATCCCGAACAGGTCCAGACGCGACCGTGCGGCATCCATGGCGCCCGCGAGCGCGAAAGCCAAGATGCCCAAAACCTCCATGACCACGAACACAGCGCGACCCCAAGACGTCCGAGAATGCGGGAGTTACCGAAAGCAGGTGAAGGATCCGACGACGATCTCGCCATACGCCAACAGTGTGGCCACAGCGCGCAGTCCTACGAGCAAGTCCCTGCGGGAAGGGCACTGGGTCACCTAAAGGTGCCCTTCGGGCAAGGTTCTTCGCATGGCAGCAACCTTCTTGCCAGTAGGCGCGAACGATGGGAACTGTAAAACATTCGGTGTAAATCCCAACGCCACGTAGTTGGGCGATCGAGCCGCCCGTCAATCGTCCGCTGGGAGGAGCGATGCTGTAGGTGATGCTCACCTGTCGCATGGATTGGTCCCATTTGGACTTGTTGTAGGCGAGAACCTATGACGTCAACCCGCGCAACCGGGCGTGGTCCGCCGGCCAGCTACATGATCCGCAGCGACCATGAGTTGTCGCGCGGCACACGCTTCAGTTCCGCGAATCTTCGCGGTTCTTGCGGTAGTTGGAGAAAAGTGCGATACCGCTGGCGACGGCGATCATCCCGAAAACGGCACTGATGTAGGAACTCAGGCCGAAGGCTTGAGTGGCGACGTTGGCCACGATGCTGCTGACCAGGAGCATCGCGAGCAGCGCTCGGGTGCGGGTGAGCGACGAGTTCACTTCCTTGTTCATGACAAGAAAGTTAGATGTGTACGCCAGCGTCGGCCATACCGCAGGCTTCCGGCTGTCAGGTAGTGCAGGCTGTACTCGACCCCGTGACCTGGTGCGATGGTTCCGCTTCCGATACCGGGGAAGCGTCTGTGAAGCCGCACTCGGACTGAACCGGTCAGGTCGAGGCCGGTGCGGATGACGTGTCTCTCGGCGCGGGCCTACGGGCGGACAGGCGGTCCAGGCTGGCAGAGACGCCGGTGAGTACACCTCTTCTACCTCGTGCATCGTCGCCTTCCCAGACAGGGGAACGGACTGCTGAGCACGTCGGTCATCGCTGAAGTCAGTGACTCCTGCATCTGGCGCAGGACGAGCTCGAAGCAGAGCTGCTCGGCTCGCTCGGGAGCGGGCGCCATGGCTGGTAGCCACCAGGAGCGGTCAGCACTGTGCACTAAGCGTGCTGGCCGATGTCGAGGATCAGCTTGCCGCGGTTGCGACCTTCGGCGAGCGCCTGAACGGCTGCGCCCGCGTTCTTCCAGTCCTCGCGCCGGAAGATGCCTGGGTTCAGGGTGCCGTCCGCGACCCGCGCGGCCAACCAGGACAGGTCCGCGGACAGTTCGGCGTGGGCGCCCAGGAAGAAGGAGGTGATGCTGCGGTTGTTCCGGCCGTCGTGACCGGAGAAGGCCAGGGCGGGGAAGTGCTCCCCTCCGCCACTCATGTGCCCGACCGACACCAGAACGCCGTCTTCGGCCAGCTTCTCGTACGCCTGCACCATGTGTTCACCGCCGACCACGTCGATGACGCCGGCCACTGGTTCGTCGAGGTCTCCCGGCTCGCGGACCACCTCGTCCGCGCCCAGTGCCCGCAGCTGGTCGCCGTTGGCGTCCGGGTCGCTGGTGGAAGCCACGACGTACGCGCCGCCGAGCCGGGACAGTTGCACGGCGTATCGGCCCACCGCACCGGTGGCGCCGGTCACGAGAACCCGGCGGCCGAGAATCGGGCCGAGCCTGTGCAGCGCTCGCAGTGCACTGGTGCCCGCCACTGGAACCGTGCTGACGGCGGCGAGGTCGGCGCCGGTCGGGGCAACGCCGATCCAACCGGTCCGGACCGCGCGGAGTTCGGCCCACCCGCCGGCGAAGCCGAGCGTCGTCACCGGTGTGCCGACAGCCGGTCCTGAGCCGTCCGCGGCCGCCCGCACGACCACTCCCGCGGCCTCGTAACCGGGCACGCTGCCCTCCGGAGCGGCATCCAGGTGCAGGTCGCCGGGGTTGACGGAGCTGGCGATCACGCGGATGACGGCCTCGTCGGCGGCTGGCTCCGGGTCGGGAACTGAGCCTAGCCGGAGGTTGCCGGGTGCGGAGTGGTCGAGGAGCAGGGCCTGCATGGGTGCCTCCCAGGTCGATGATCGTTCATTCGGCAGTCTGCCACTGAGTGGCGTTTGCTTTCAAGTGGCGTATGGCACCGAGGTAAGATCGCCGCATGGCCACCGATTCCGCGCCGTCTTCCGTCCCGCGGCCGACGCTGCGGGAGCGCAAGAAGCAGCGCACGCGCGAGGCGCTCATCGACACCGCGCTGAGCCTGTTCACACAACGTGATTTCGACAGCGTGACGCTGGACGAGCTGTGCGATCGGGTAGAGGTGTCCAAGCGAACGTTCTTCCGCACCTTCGCCAGCAAAGAGGAAGTGGCGATGGCGCCGTACGAGGACATGTGGAAAGCGTTCATCGAGGAGCTGGAAACCCGGCCGGTGGCCGCGGAGTGCTCGATCCTGCAGGTGCTGCAAGACGCTGTGCTCGCCGCGATGCAGACCATGGACACCGGCGAGTGGGCACATCGGCTGCTGTCCTGCACACGGCTGGCCGGCAGGACTCCGGCGATCGAGGCGCACTGCCGGTACTTCTGCGGCGTCACCGTCCGCGCCGCCCTCGACGTCCTGCACCACAGGTTCGGGCTCGACCCGCACGACCTGCGTCCCCGCCTCGCGCTGGACATCCTCGTCGCCGCTTTCCACCGCGCGCTGGAGACCTGGGCAGACCGGCCACAGGACCCCACCGCCGAGCACCTCGCCACCGACGCGCTCGCGGCCTTCGCGGCGATCCCCGGCAGCCTCACCCTCACAGCTGCCGCACCGGCCAACCGAGCGCAGGTGGGAGGACTTACCTGACGGATGCGGTGGCGCCGGCTTTCCGACGGCTCTCAGTGCCACGGCCGACGGGTAGCTCAGCGCGCCGGAACCGTCCAGGGGGCACGCCGAACGCTCTGCGAAAGGCGTTGGCGAAGGCGAACTCGGACCCGTAGCCGACCTGACGCGCGATGAGGGCGAGGGGATCATCGGTTTCCCGCAACAGCTGGGCGGCCCTGCCCAGCCTCCAGTTCGTCAGATAGATCAGCGGGGGCTGTCCGACCATGGAGGTGAACCTCCGGGTGAACGCGGTTCGGGAAAGGCCAACTGCCTCACCCAGCTCCTGAACCGTCCACTTGCGACTGAGTTCCCGGTGCATGTGCTGAAGTGCCTCAGCGATCGCGGGATCAGCCAGCGCGGCCCACCAGCCGGTGCTGGCTGTGCGCTCGGACTCCTCCTGCAACCACGCGCGGAGCGTGTAGATCACCACCAGGTCGATGAGCGCGGGCACCACCGCGTCAGCACCGGGGAGTGCGTCCACCACATCGGCGGCCAGAAGGTCGACCGCCGCGCGTAGCGCCGGGTGCCGGCCGGCCCGCGCAGGCACGTGGACGACGTCCGGCAGCGCCCGCAAGAACGGGTGCAGCGGCCGGAGCTGCAACTCGTAAGCGCCGCACACCATGTCCGCGTGCGCCACTGTGGGGTCGATTGGCACTTCCGGCCGCAAATTGGCTCCTGGGGGGAGGCTTTCCTCCCTCGGCAGATCGGCCAGTGGCCGATCCGGTCGCTCGCTCAACCCGTGCCGAGTGCCGTGCGGCAGGAGCACCACGTCACCCGGGCTGAGCGCCAACGGCGTCCGACCAGGCAACAGAAGCCAGCACGCACCACGGAGCAGCACGTGGAAGCCCGCACCGGTGAAGTCGTCGAAGCTCCGCCCCCAGGCGCCGCTGCCGGAAGTGCGACAGAACGACGGACGCCCGGCCCGGATGCTGCCGATCACATCGCTGAACACGTCCATGCCGAAAGCATAGGCACACTCGCGCATGAATACGGCACATTTGCGCATGGCATGTGCTGAACAAGGCCTCATACAGTGATATTGCGATCCACTCGGACGCAGCCCCCACCGAGGAGAAACACCGATCATGAAGGCTGTTGTTCTGAAGGCGTTCGGAGGCGCGGAGAACCTCGTCCTGGCCGACCTCCCCGATCCCCGGCCGCGACCAGGAGAGGTGCTGGTCGAAGTCGAGGCGGCCGGTGTGGGACACGTCGACGTCATGTCCCGTCGAGGTGAGTTCGGTAGCTCCTTCTCTCCGGGTTTCGTGCCGGGCATCGAGGTGGCCGGTGTCGTCGTCGGCACCGGTGAGGACGTCGACGACGCGTGGGACGGCCGCCGCGTCTACGCGATGCTGGACCAGACCGGTGGTGGTTATGCCGAGCTGGTCACGGCAAACGTCGAGGATGTCGTCGCTCTTCCCGACCAGGTCAGTGCAGCGGAAGCGGTTGCGCTCGGGTTCAACGCGTTGACCGCTCTGACGTCACTCGAACGCGCCCAGGTGCGCAAAGCAGACAAGGCTTTGGTCCGTGGTGCCGGTGGTGGAGTGGGGCTCATGGCGACCCTGCTGGGCATCCACCTCGGGGCCGCCGTGACGGTAGTGACGAGCTCCGCTCTTCGCGGTGAACGGCTGGTGGCGCTGGGTGCGTCGACTGTCGTGAACCGTCTTGCCGATGCCCAAGCGTACGAGGAATACGACATCATCATCGACCCGGTCGGCGGCCCGGAGTTCGATCGCTTCCTGGGGAAGCTGGCTCCCAACGGCCGGTACGTGCTGTGCGGAGGAGTGGCGGGTTTCCCCGCGCCGGACTTCGGCTCGACCTTGCTCGGCCGGTTCACGGCATCCCCTACCCTGCTCATGCTCAGCCTCTCCTCGATCAGCCGTGCAGAGCTCCGCGCACGCATGGAAAAACTCCTCGAGCTCGTCGCCGGCAAAACCGTCGCCAGTCTGATCGATGAAACGTTCCCTCTCGCAGCCGCGGCGCAGGCACATGACAAGCTCGAGTCCGGTGCCGCCTTCGGCAAGATCGTGCTCGTTCCCTGAAACCGATTCCGCGGTTTGCCACGTTCAGCACTCGAACAACGGCACGGACCAGAACGGCGATGAAGACTTCTGGGTACCACCCCACGCCGCCGGGTGTCGCCGTGCGAGGCATTGAGGGGGTGGCGCGTGTTGCAGACTGTGGACTGGGCAACTGTTGAGGTGGCGACCGAACGGTTCGTGCTGCGACCGTGGCGGGAGAGCGACCTCGGTGTACTGGTGGAAGCCGCGACCGACCCCTACATCACATCGATCACGACGGTTCCAGTCACTTGCACGACCGAAGCGCGACATGGCTTCCTGCACCGGATGACGGAGCTGTCGGCCGACGGAGTCACAGTGCCACGAGCGATCGCGGACCGGGTCACCGGCACAGTCGTCGGACATGTCAGCCTCCGCCTGCGCGATCTCGACCTCGGCCGGGTCGGACTCGGCTATTGGGTTCTGCCGTCGGCGCGCGGCCGGGGGGTGGCTCGCGAAGCCGTGGCGTGGCTCGCTGACTGGGCGTTCGACCGGCTCGGACTCGGCTATTGGGTTCTGCCGTCGGCGCGCGGCCGGGGGGTGGCTCGCGAAGCCGTGGCGTGGCTCGCTGACTGGGCGTTCGACCGGCTCGGAAGCTGGCGCGTCGAGCTGTGCATCGAGCCGTGGAACGAACCGTCGAAGCGAGTGGCGCTGAGCGCGGGGTTCGTTCGGGAAGGGCTGCTGCGCAACTGGCAGGTCATGGGTGGGCGACGGTCCGACGTGGAGATGTTCTCCCGCGTCCGCCCGCTCGCATCCGGGCCCGACGGCGACTGATAGGACGGGCTGGGCCGTCCGCGGCTCGAGCCGGGCCAGCATCGCCGCCGCGGAGCGAAAGGTACAGCCTGCACTACCAAGAAACACCCGCAGCCTGGGTCGTTCTGACCCGGCAGGCGACATTACGTTCTCCCCTGGAATCAACGATTCCACACAGCTCGCGATTGCTTGGCGCCAGGCGTCGACGGCTGAGCACGTCTACCGTCCGGTTTCTCCGCAAAGCCGAGGAACGAGACCCATGTACGACAAACCCGGTGGCTCGGCGACCGAGATGAAGCCACCGGCAGCTTGCCATCCGTTCTGCTTCTCGGAGCCTCTGGAAACGAGCCTCATGTTCTCCGCACCACAGGCGGTGTTGACCATCCTGTCCCTGCTCTGCGTCGCCTGGTCGTTGGCGCTGATCGCGGCGGACAAGCCGCTGCTGCCGCTGACGGGAGCCAAGCGAGGACTCGTCGGCCTGCTCGCCGCGCTCGAGATCGGGCTGCTGATCCAGGCTGTGGTCGGCGTCGTGCAGATGCTCGGCCTGGACAGGGAGATCGACCGGTTGTCGTTCGTCGGCTACCTCGCCGGACCGCCGCTGATCCTCCCGGTCGCCGTCGTGTGGTCGGCAGCGGAACGCACCCGATGGAGCGCGGGCGTGCTGGCGGTCGCCTGCTTCAGTGTGCCCGTCATGGTTCTACGGCTCGGCCAGATCTGGGCCGGACATGCGTGACACATCGATCGGCCAAGGACCGGGCCGCATGCTGGTCGCCGTCTACGGGATCTTCGCCATCGCCGCCACCTCGCGGTCGGCAGTACAACTCGGCACCCGCTTCGACCAAGCACCCATCGCGTACGTGCTGTCCGCGTTCGCCGCCGGGGTCTACGTGCTGGCCACTGTCACCCTTGCGGTCGACTCACGGCGGATCGCACTTGCCGCGTGCGCCGTCGAACTCGTCGGCGTGCTCGCGGTCGGCGCGGCCAGCCACGTAACGCCCAACGCTTTCCCCGACGCGACGGTGTGGTCGTTCTTCGGAATGGGCTACGGCTTCGTCCCATTGGTGCTGCCGGTTCTCGGCCTGTGGTGGTTGAGGAGGACCGCGTGATCGGCGTGTTCAGCGACTGGTTGTTCACCAGCGCGTTCGGGATCTACATGGCCGCTGCTCTGCTCTGTGCCGCAGAGTGGTCTCTTACGCGTTACTCGGACTCACCGCCACCCGCCGCTATCCGATGTGGACGGCTCGGCGTCGCGCTGACCGTGCTGGGTGCGGTCCTGCACCTCGTTTCACTTGTGCTGCGAGGCATTGCCGCGCAACGTGTTCCATGGGGGAACTTGTACGAGTACCTGTCCTCGTTCGGACTGGTCGTGATGATCGCTTGGCTCTACGTGGTGTGGCGTCACGAGATGCGGCGGCTATCGCTGTTCGTACTCCTGCCGCTGGCCCTGATGTTGTTCATCGCGGGCAATCAACTCTACGTCGAGGTCGCTCCGGTGCAGCCCGCCCTGCGGTCGTACTGGATCGCGATCCACGTAGCGGCGGCCCTGATGGCGAGCGGCGTCTTCTTGCTGTCCGGCATCATCAGCGGCCTGCACCTGTGGGCCTCGCACCGCCCGGTGAAACGTCTTCCGCCGATCGACCACCTCGACCAAGTCGCCTACCGCACCGGCACAGTCGGCTTCGTGACGCTCACCTTCGCGATCATCACCGGCGCGGTCTGGGCCGAGGCAGCATGGGGCCGTTACTGGGGCTGGGATCCGAAGGAGACGGTCGCGTTCGTTTCCTGGATCTGTTACGCGGCGTACCTGCACGCCCGCGCAACGGCCGGGTGGCGCGGCAAGCCAGCGGCCTGGGTCAACGTCGTCGGAATGCTCGCTGTGCTGTTCAATCTTTTCTTCGTCAACCTCGTGGTGTCCAGCCTGCACTCCTACGCCGGCACGGACTGAAATCGAAGAAGTCAGGTGAGTGAGCCTTGAAGTTGCTGGCGAACACGCCACCGACAAGCCGGATGGACGAAGGAGCGCCGGGGTTGAGCAGCGTGACGACCCTGTGAGCCGGTAACACGGGAGCGCTCATCTCGTCCCCGTCTCGTCGTCCACAGGAGCTCTCAGCTCTGGTCGTCCAACTCCTGGAACACCACGGTGGCCTCCCGTTCGTCGTCGGTCCGTTCGGCGACCTCCTCGCCGAACGGCTCTTTCCACACCCTCTGTTCCACGCCTGCGAGTCGGTGTCGATCCGCACAGCGATGTCGAGTAGCAGCCCGGTCAGGTGCGCGCGGTCACCTGCGTCGAGAGCATCGAGCACGTCATAAAGTGCGCCTGCGTGTACCTCGGCGTGGTCGTTGCCCTGCCAGGGCTTCCAGCACGCCAAAGAGGTGAGCCAGGTCGAGCACAGCGACGAGTCCGACCGCCGTGTTCCGGGCAGCCTCGACGCCCTGTTCATCGATCAGGACGTCGATCGTCGTTCAACAGTGCGGCAATGCGGGTGCGATGCCTGATCTCGGCACCGCGTCCACGACATCTGCCTCATCGACCACGACCATTGCGGTAACCCGGACATCGTTCTCCGAAGCGTGCTCGGTCAGCTCGACCGCTCTTGGATCTGACGTCGCATCTCCTGCTCGGCGGAGTCGTGGCGGCGTCCAACACGGCGGCCATCCGAACGTGTCCAGCAGGTCGGCGAGCTCGCCCTGCCGCGCGGCCGAGTCGAGTGACTCGGCGATTGACCGGCGTCGTGATCCGCTCGAGCGGGTTCGAGGTAGTGGCCGTGCACACCGCGGTCACACCATTGAGGTCCAGTAGCGCGCGGCGGCAGTTCGCACGTCCGGGTCGCCTTGCGGCCCGGCGTGCAGCCGTGCACCTGGCGACAACGGCGACTCGACGACGTGGGTGGATACCAGGGGCTGATGGGTCCGACCGACGGTTTCGGCTGCTTCGCGCACCAAAGCGCTCACTCGGTCGTCATCCAGCGCGTCTGCAGGTCCAGTGCGGCGTCGTAGTCCCGTGCCACGGCGGCCACGTCGGTGATCAGCAGGCGAGTGCCGTCGGGCGTCAGCACGGCGATCACCCCAGTAGCGATCGCCTCCAGTTCGCGGCGGCAGCAGCGGCGTGGACGCTGGGGGCCGAGATGGTTCGCACTCGGAGCAACTGTGCTCTGCGTGATGGTGACGATCACTGCAACAAAACCGAGTTCATGATCTGCGACGTATGGCCTGACAACCCGCCTCTGCGATCAGGCGACCGGATCGCAGAGGCGGGTTGTGCCTTCGCTCTGCATGGTCGACGGTGGTTGCAGAGGGGCGGACAGCGGTTCAGCATCGACTTCAGGCGGTTCTGATTCGAGCGTCTGGTACCAGTAGCGCTCCGCTTCGGAACGATCACGGTTGAGCAGACGCAGAGTTGATCACCTGAGGTTGGGAGATCGCGAACGCTCCGACCTGTATCCCAGTGTGTTGACGTGGACGGACAGAGCGGTGGCGGCGTCGGGGATCGACCGCCGCCGGGTCAGATATGTTTCGACGCTCGTGAGCAAAGCCTCGCCGATGGCACTCTCGGCTGGACCGGGTCGACGTACCGGCCGTGAAGACATCTTCCGAGCTCCGGCTCTTTCGCGACCGCCAGCCGCAGTGCCATCCGACTGTGGTCCACGATTCCGCGGTGGCCGAACCTGGTGGCGACCTCGAGCAGTTGCGTGGCTTCCGCGAATCCAGTGTGCAACTGTGACAGCCCGGCCGGGCCGGCCAGTCCGACCGTGACGTCGTCGGTCAGTTCGCCGGTGATGGGCCGGGAGAACACGGCCGCCACATCACCGCCATAGGTGCTGACCAGGGCCGTGTCCTGTGCAACGGCCGCGCGTTTCAGGCGGCGGCTGAGCGCGAGCGGATCGGTGCCGTCGGATCGTGCCCGCAGGACCCAGTAGTGCTTGTCTGCGGCGAGTCCGAACCCGACCCCCGCCGCGACCATCTGAGCCGTCGTCATCGCGCCTTCCAGCGAGCGGGCGAGCAGGATCGTCTGCTGCTGCTCCGCACAACGGGTGAGGTCGAGCTCGGCTTCCCAGTAACCGCCGAGGAACTCGTCGCGCAGCAACGTGATGCAACTGCGATAGGCGGTCAGGACATCCGCGCTGGGTATGCCCTGCAACGCCCGGCGCCGTCCGGTTTCTCGCTCGTCCACCGCCACGCCGGCCGGCAGGTGGTCCTCACCGCGCAAAGCGGCGACCACGCGCAAGACGTTGCGGTGCGCGGATGGCCGGATCTCCGACAGGGGAGCCACACGGTACGAGCCGATCGCATCGGCCACCCGCAACTGCGCTGCCACCAGTTCGTCGGCCTGCTGCAAGAGTTGTGTGGCCATCAGGGCGAGGTGGGTCTCGAGCGGCTCGGGCACTGATCGGCCTTTCCCTTGGTGCACAACATTCTCAGTGCGCCTGAGATCGGCACGCGATCTCCCGAAGCGGCATGCACCCGCTGTCCGGGTGGGACTGACGCGCGCAGGCGTCCGGGTCGAACGCCGGTCCACGGCCGACGCTGGGCAGAGCCTGAGCCGGGCGCGCATTGTCCTGTTGAGAATGAGCACGGTCAGAAAGGTGGGTCGTTTCGACAGAACTCACCGGCGGTGCGGTGATTCTTCCATCGCACCGCCGGTGAGCGTGTTCAGGGCACGACGGCTGCTACTTCGCGGCGCATAGGGCCTTGTCGAAGAAGTCGATGACTTCGAAGATCTTGACTTCGTCGTTCGTCCCGGCGATGGTGACCGCCCGGCCATCGAGGGTGATCGCGGCGCGGGTCTGGAAACCGTCGGCGTCGCCGCCGTGACCGTACGCGGTGATCCCGCAGCTGAGCTTCATCTCGAAGGTGCCCAGGCCGTAGCGCTGCCAACTAGCGACTGGGGTGGGCGCCTCCACCGTCTGACGCATCTCCGCCAGCCTGCTGGGCTGGATCAGCCGACCGTCCTGCAAAGCGACCAGGAACTTGTTGATGTCGCTCGGGGTGGCGATCATCTGCCCCGCCGCCCCGGCGACCGACGGGTCGAATCGGGTGATGTCGGTCAACTTGCCGGCGATCGGCTTGCCCTGGTCGTCCACAGCCCCCAGGTAGCCCTGGGGGTGCGGGGCACGGATGTCGCGGTCGCCCGGACCGGGGTAGTAGGTCTCCTTGAGCCCGATCCGATTGATGATCCGTTCCGTGATGACCTCGGCGAGGGGGCGTCCCGCCACCTTTTGCGCCACCAGACCCAGCAGGGTGTAACCGTTGTTGCTGTACGACCACACCCTGTCCTGCCCAGGAACGAAGGTCGGCGCCTGCGTCAACGCCGCGTCCAGCAGCTCCCTGGCGTCGAAGTACCGGTCCTTGATCGGCAGGATTCCCTTGGACAACGCGGGGACCGCGGAAGGCATCCCGCTGGTGTGGTTCAGCAGCTGCCTGATGGTGATGTTCCGGCCGTCGACCGCCGCACCGTCGCCGGTGCCCCGCACCACGCCCGGAAGGAACTTCTCCACCGCGTCGTCCAGTGCGAGCTTGCCCTCGTCGGCCAACTGCAGGATCGCCACAGCGGTGAACATCTTCGTGTTGCTGGCGATCCGCACGTAACCGTCCGTCGGCACCTTCGACTTCGTCCGGATGTCACCCACCCCGGCGGTGTAGTTCGTCACCCGCCCGTTCCGGTCCCGCACCGACATCAGCATGCCGGGCAGCGACCCGTCACTGACCAGCGCGTCCATGTCCGCCTGCAGCGTCTTGTCCCGAATCGACCTCGACCTGTCGTCCAACGCGCCCGCCGAAGCCACGTCTGTCAGAGTGAGTCCGGCGACCGCTACCGCCGCTACTGCCGCGGCGAACACACCACGACGCCGGCGCACGGGGGCCGGGCTGTTTTCAGTCATACGACTCTGATCTTTCGGCAAGGCACACTCTCCGAATTGGACTGTTGGCACTGACACGCACAGTTTCGCCACCGTCCCGGTGCTCTCGCGATCCCACGTACTGCACAAGTCCGGTACAGCCAGCACTACCTCCATCGACGCCCGGCCGGTCGGATCCGCCGGAAACGCACGTGCGGCAAGGGCTCGGGCGGATGCGTTGAGCACCCGCCCGAGCCCTTGTCGTTGTGTGGCTTCCCCAGCGCGGAAGCTGCCTGTGCTCTGCCGGGGGTCAGTTCGCGCAGAGTGCGGCGTCGAAGAGCGCGGCCCGGTCCGCGGCGACGGATTGGTCCTTCACCGATCCTTGCGTCGCGGTGACCACGATGGTCGCCGCGCGGCCGTCATCGGTGACCGCGTTGTCGTTCGCGAAGCCCGGGATGACGCCGCCGTGGCCCCACGCGACCTTTCCGCAGCTCAACGGCATGCTGAAGATGCCGAGTCCGTAGCCCTGGCCCGACTCCGGGTCCGTGGGGATGGTGGTGCGCAGCTGGGCCAGCTGGGCCGGTTCGAGAAGCTTCCCGCCCATCAGCGCACCCAGGAAGGTGTTGACATCACCGGGCGTGGAGACCAGCTGGCCGGCTGCCCAGCCCCAACTCGGGTCCATCTGCGTGAAGTCGACCAGCTTGTCGGTCACCGGGTTGCGCAGGTAGCCCTTGGGGTGCCGGCCGCGGATGTCCTGCTCGCCGACCTCGGGCGCGTACGTGTCGCGCAGGCCGATCCGCTCGATGACCCTGGTGGTCACCAATTCGTTGAACGGGCGACCGGTGACCTGCTGGGCGATCAGGCCGGCCACGACGTAGTTCGTGTTGCTGTAGGACCAGCCGCTGCCGGCGGGCCTGCCTTCTGGCCGGGCGTTCGCCAGGTCGAGCAGTTCCCGCGGTTCGAGGTAGACGTGCTGGTACGAGAGAAAGTCGCCAAGGGCCGAGAACATCGAGTCGGTGTAGTCGGGCAGGCCGCTGTTGTGCTGGAGCAGCTGGCGGACCGTGATCTTTTTCGCGTCCACGCCTTCAGCCCGCACCAGGCCCGGCAGGTACTTCTCGATCGATGCGTCGAGCTCTACCTTGCCCTCCCCCACCAACTGCAGTACGACCACAGAGGCGAACATCTTGCTGGCGCTGCCGATTCGCACCCTGCCGTTCGCCGGTACCTTGCTACCGGTCCGCAGATCACCGACCCCGGCCGTGTAGTGGCGGGTCCGGCCGTGCTGGTCCCGGACAGCGGCCAGGGCTCCTGGATGCCGGTCGACACCGACGAGCTTGTCGATGCTCTGCTGCACCGCATCGCCGCGGGGCTCGGCCTGGGCGGCGGGGACCGTGCCGGCGAACGCGAGACCGCCCGCCGCGACCGCTGCCGCCGCTGTCATGGCGGCCACACGGTGATACCCCGAGGAAGAAGATCGATATCGCTGGGAAGACAATCTGAACAATGCAGCCAACTCCTGGGTTCCACGAACGTCGGTCTTGCGTTGACCGACTGAGTCCAGGCTGCTCATCTCCTCCCAAGTGGACAATCCAGCTCGCTGAACAACGGAGGTAGTGGTAGCACCACCAGGTCGGGGCTTCCCTTGTCCTGGTGGGTCGGCGGCGACGGGCAAGCCGACTCGATCCGATGTGGAATTGCGTTGATCGGATAGGGTCCCGGCTCGGGAGGTGGGATGACACGGGTGTGGCAGCGCCTGTGGGCGTCGCTCGATGCCGTTGCGCGCCTGATAGGCGGCCTGGGCACGGCATTGCTCGCGATGGCCGTCCTCGTCTGGATCGGCGTGGTCGCGCTGCTCTGCTGTGTCGGTGTCGGCGTTCTCCTGGTGCCCTCCGCCCTGCGTTTGCTACGGGCGGGCGCGAACCGGGAACGGGTCCGGCTCGATGTTCTCGCCCCCGGCCCGGTGCCGCGCGAGACGCGCGCCGCGCTGCGCGCCTTGCTGCGCGATGTGACTGTGCGGCGTGAGCTGGCCTGGCTGCCGCTGCACGCCACGGTCGGCTTTTCCGTCGGGTTCATGGGGCTCGCGCTGCCGGTCACGATGCTGCAGAACACGACCTACCCGTTCTGGTACCACCTGCTGCCGCCCGAGGACAACGCTCCCAGCTTCTTCTTCTGGACCGTCAAGGGTCCCTGGGCCGTCGGGATGGCCGGCGTGCTCTGCGGCGCCCTCATCGTCGCGTTCGGGCCGGCGCTCATGCGGGTGCAGGAGTGGTCGGGCCGGCACCTGCTGGCGCCTCCGCCGGGTGCTGACCTCTCGCTGCGGATCGCCGAGCTGACCGCCACCCGTGCCGCCGCCCTCGACGCGCACGCCGCCGAACTGCGCCGCATCGAACGGTCGCTGCACGACGGCACGCAGAACCGGCTCGTCACGGTGAACGTGCTGCTCGGCGCCGTCCGGCGGGCCGTGGACCGAGATCCCGCCACGGCCCACGCCGCGCTGGACCGAGCCCAGGACGCTGCCGAGCAAGCGCTTTCCGAACTGCGTGCCGTGGCCCGCAGCATCCTGCCCCCGGTGCTCGCCGACCGCGGGCTCGCCGGCGCCCTGGCCGGCCTCGCAGGCAGCTGCGGCGTGCCCTGCGAGCTGGTGGTGGACGTACCGGGCCGCTGCGCCGCCTCCGTCGAGGCCACCGCGTACTTCGTGGTCGCCGAAGCTCTTTCCAACGTGACCAAGCACAGCGGCGCCACGACCGCCGCGGTGCAGGTGGCCAGGCGAGGCGATCGGCTGGTGCTGCGGATCGACGACGACGGCAAGGGCGGCGCGGACGAGAACGGCGGGTCTGGCCTGGCCGGCATCCGCCGGCGGATCGAGGCCTACGACGGGCGCTTCACCCTGGACAGCCCCGCCGGTGGGCCGACGACGATGCGAGTGGAGCTGCCGTGCGGATCGTGATCGCGGAAGACGACCTCCTGCTGCGCGAAGGGCTGGCGCTGCTGCTGCGCGCCGAGTCGCTCGACGTGGTGGCCACCACCGACACGCCGGGATCGTTCCTGGCCGCGGTGGCAGAACACGAGCCGGACGTCGCCATCGTCGACGTGCGGATGCCCCCCACCCACACCGACGAGGGGATCCTGGCGGCCGTCGAAGCGCGGCGGCGGCAGCCCGGCCTCGCGGTGCTCGTGCTCTCCGCGTACGTGGAGCAGACGTTCGCCACCGAACTGCTGACCGGCGGCGCCAGCCGGCTCGGCTACTTGCTGAAGGAACGCGTCGGGCGGGTCGACGAGTTCCTGAGCGCGCTGCACCGCGTGGCCAGCGGCGGCACCGCCGTGGACCCCGAGGTGGTGGGCCAGCTGTTGGCCCGCAACCCGAACGCCGGCGCGCTGGGCCGGCTGAGCCCACGGGAACGAGACGTGCTCGCGCTCATGGCCCAAGGCCTCGGCAACACCGCCATCGCGGAGAAGCTCGTCATCACCGAAGGCGGAGTGCACAAGCACATCCGCAGCATCTTCGCGAAACTCGACCTCGCACCCGACGACCGGGCCGACCGGCGCGTCACCGCGGTCCTGCGCTACCTCGAAGGCACCGGACCCAGATAGCGCCGGTCACCGCGGCGAGCGGAGTCACGCTGCGGCGATCGACCGTCGCCACCCCGGCTTCGGCAGATGGGCTCGTGAGACCCAGAAGCGTGAGACGTGTGGCTGCGTCATCCTGGCCGAGCAACCGGCCCGGCTACGGGTGCGAACCGAGTTCCCCACGACTGTGGACCGAAGCCAGCCGCAGGCGGTGAAGGCGGTCGACGTGTACCTGCGGCACAGGGCTCCGAACGCCGCCGTCAGCGTCCTCTCCGGCCGAACGCTTGACGACGACAACCGACTGGCGTCCTCGCGATGCGTGCACGCCCGTCGGTTGTCGTTCAACTGGATCGGGGACCTCTGCCGTCCCCAGGTGACCGTTACTCCTTGACGCCGATGCCGGCGATCGGCGGGACGCGGAGCAGTCGTGCGATGGGCAGGATGGTGGTGAGCAGGGCGAGCAGCGTCGTGCCGCCGATGATGGACACCCATCCCAGCGGGGGCACGTAGGGAACGCTCTGCCCGGTGAGAGTGCGCACCACCGATACCAATGTGATTGCCGCGATGGTTCCACCGATGAGCAGGGAAACGCCGAGCAGGCCGGACTGTTCCGCGTGGACCATCCTTTTCAACTGCTTCCGGGTGACGCCGACCATGCGCAGTGAAGCCAGTTCACGGCCACGGGTGAGAGCGGCCATGACCATGGTGTTGGCGGCGGCCATGGCGGCGAAACCGATCATGATGCCCATCAGCAGCTTGTTCAACCAGGCGCTGAGCGCCAGATCGTTGGCAAGCTGGCCAGCGTGCCCTGCAGTGTTCGTCACGGTGCTGCCGGGGTACCGGCCGGTGACGTCGGCCAGGGCAGTGGTGATGTCGGTGCCCGGTTCGGCGCGGACGAGAATCCGCTCGTAGCCGGTGGAGGCAGTGTGGCCGACGATGACGTCCTTGGTGACGGTGAAGTCGTTGAAGCCTATGCCCCGGCCGTAGATCGCGACGATGCGCAGCGTGGCCGGTGTGCCGTCGCCGAGCCGCACCTCGGCCTGGTCACCGACTTTCCAGCCGTTCGAATCGGCTTGCAGGGCCGACACCGCCATGGCGGACCCACGCAGGTCGGACAGGCTTCCGCTGCGAACCTGGAGGTCCATGGTGTGCTCGACGCCATCCGGATCGACGGCCTGCACACCACCGCTCTCCCCGCTCCCGCCGAGGATGATCGAGGTGTTCCGCACTCCGGTGGCGGCCACCACGCCGGGAATCTCGCGTATTTCTGCGAGAGCGGTCTCAGGCAGGCCGGCGGCGGAGCCCACGGAGTGCTGGGCAAGCATCCCGGCGCGGGTCTGGGTGACGGTCTGTCGTAGCAGGTTGTCCTGGAGGAACCAGATCGAGCCACCGAGGCCGACAGTCAGCACCAGTGCGGTCAGCACGGTGACCATGCTCTGGGCGTTGGCGCGCAGGTTCGCCGCGGCCAGGTAGCCGCTGTCGCCCCACGCCGCACGCAGCACCGGGCCGAGCAGCCGGGCAGCCGTCCGGTTGATCCAGGGGGCGAGCAGGGCGACCGCGAGGATGAGCGCGGACAGCATGCCGAGCGCGGTGCCGAGGGCAGCGTTCCCCTTCTGCGTCGTGCTGAGCGTGGTCAGGTAGATGGCACCGGCCAGGGTGACGAACCCGACGAACAGCCGGATCTTGCTGTTCCGAGTGGGTTCCACGGCGATCTCGCCGAGCGCCTCTGTCGGGCGGATCAGCATTGTCCGACGGGCGGCGATCAGCGCGGCCCCCACTGCCACAGCCATTGTCGCCCCCACCACGGCGGCCGCAGTCAGTGCACCGTCGCTGAACAGGAACGTGTTCGGGATGAACCCGCGGTCGACCAGTTCCCCGCGCACCCATCGAGTGGCGAACCAGCCAGAGGGCACACCGATCACGACCGACAACAGACTGAGCAGCCCCACCTCGGTGAGGATCAACCGGGCGATCTGGCCTGGGGTCGCGGCGACGGCCCGGAGCAAGGCGAGGTCGCGTCGCCGGTGCCGGACCGCGAGGCCGATGGTTCCGGCCACGACGAACATCACCAGCAGCGCCACGAATCCGCCGAAGACAATGCCGAGCTGGACCAGCATGTCGCTGGCCGCCAGGTCCGCGGACTGTTCCAACAGTCCGCGCTCGGCGCCGGCGTAGGCCTTGAAACCGGCCTCGGTGGCCAGCTTGCGCACGTCTGCGACCAGTGCGGCGTTGTAGGCACCCGGCTCAGCGATGATGTCGACGGCGTCGACCCGGCCCTGCCGCGGGTACACGGCCGCCGCGTGCTCGTCGGTGAAGAACACCTCGGGCGACGCGTCGGGGCCAGGCCTGGGGCCGGCGTTGCGCACGAGGCCGCTGACCCGGTACACGCGTGCCGTCCCCTCGATCAGGATCGGGACCTCGTCGCCGGGCGCTACCGAACCGGCCAGGCGTTCATCCAGCGCGACCTCCTCCGCCTTCTTCGGCTCGGCACCCGAAACCAGCCGGTAGGGGGTCAGCACCGTGCTGCTCCACCCATGTCCGGTGGCCCCGCCGTTCTCCAGGATCGCCGTCACCGACGTGTCACCCACCACCGTGGCCACACCCGGTAGCTGCCGGAACTGCTCGACCATCGAGGCCGGGACAGTGCCCCCTTCAGGTAGCTCTACGGTGACTTTCTCCTCATCGCTCGTCGTGAGCGTGATGTCGCGATTGGCGACGACGACGTCCGTTGCGGCGTAGCGCTTCGACGCGGCCTCGAACCGCAGGCCGGACTCCACGAGCAGTCCCATCGACATCAAGAGCACCACTCCGGCCGTCAAGGCCAGCAGAGTGGCGACCGCGCTGCCCTTGCGGTGGCGCAGCATCTTCGCAGCCAGCTTCAACATCGGTCAGCGCTCCTGCGTGACGCGCTGACGGCGGCCCAGCAAGGCCAGTTGCTCCGCGATGCGTTCCGCACCAGGCTGCGGCACGTCATGCACGATCTGGCCGTCGGCCAGCACCATCACACGATCCGCGTACGACGCCGCCACCGGGTCGTGCGTCACCATGATCACCGTCTGCCCCGCCTCGTCCACCACCGAACGCAGCAGGCTCAGCACCTCGCCCGCGGTCTGGGTGTCCAGCGCACCGGTCGGCTCGTCACAGAAGATGACCTCCGGGCGCGTCGCCAACGCCCGCGCGATCGCGACCCGCTGCTGCTGACCGCCGGACAGCTCCGACGGCCGGTGCGACAGCCGATCAGTCAACCCGACCCGCTCGACGACCTGCCGCAACCATGCGGCGTCGGCGCGTTTTCCCGACAGCTGCAACGGCAACACGATGTTCTCCCGCACCGTCAACGCTCCGATGAGGTTGAACGCCTGAAAGACAAACCCGATCTTCGAACGCCGCAGCTTCGTCAGATCGGTCTCCGACAGTTGCGACAACTCCGTGTCGCCAACCCACACCTGGCCGCCGGTCGGCTGGTCCAGCCCCGCCGCCGTCTGCAGCAACGTGCTCTTGCCCGAACCGGACGGCCCCATCACCGCGGTGAACGTGCCCCGCTCGAACATCGCATCGACACCCGCAAGGGCAGTCACCGCCTGCAGTTCCGCGCCGTAGACCTTTCTCAGGCCCTGAACCCGCACCGCCGGCGCGGGCCTGGCAACGCCCGCACCAGAAGTCCCGTCAACTTGCACATCATGGATTGACATCACAAAAACCCGAGGTCCTATTCGTCGATTTCCCAGGCAGGACGGTAATCTCGCCCGCCCGTCGAAACGACCCAGGCAGCAGGTGATCACTGGTAGCGCAGGCTGTACCTTTTTCTCCGCGGCAATCCCAGCCTGGATTCGACGACGCGGACGTCATCGGCGTGACATCAGCTGACCGACAACGGCGGAGTCGGCAAGCCGGTCGATGGCGGACATGAAAGCAGGGCGACTCAGAGCCGGTCCCTCTCCGCGCACAACGCACCAGAGCGACGGAGTCCGCTGCTCGAGCCGGGGCAGGGAAAACCCTGGCCACGTTGGGCTGACGACGGCACACGAGCTCGCGGAACCGAGCAGAGGTCTGCTGCGTTTCGAAGTCATCGCACCAGGGCGCAGAATCGAGGTGCAGCCTGCTCTACCTGACACTTGGGAGCCTGCGGTATCGGCGACGCTGTCGAACACAACTAACTTCTTCGTCATGAACCTCTCGCCCACCCTCAGCCGAGCCCTGCTCGCGACGGTCCTGGCAGTCAGCGTCGTGGCCAACATTGCCGCTCAAGCCTTCGGTCTGAGCCTCTACATCAGCGCCGCGTTCGGACTGATCGCCATCGCCAGCGGCATCGCTCTGTTCTTCAACTACCGCAAGAACCGTGAGGATTCGCGGACCCGGTGAAGTATCCGCCGCCTGTGTCGCCCGGAAAGACGCGGGCACGTGGAGCGTGAGGCAAGACTTCCGTTTATGAGATTCTGAAGAATCCGAAGTACACGGGGTATCAGGTGTTCAATCGCCGTGCCTCGCGGTCGCGGCACGGAAAGGTCAACGACCCGGCGCTGTGGGTGTGGTCGACTGTGCCCGCGCACGAACCGTTGATCCCGAAATGGATGTTCGACGAACTGAATGCGCGGCGGCAAGTGCGGCGCGGACCGCGTGACGGCAACGACCTCAACGTTCATCCGGAGACGACGCGGACCTACGTGTTGCGGGCGATGCTGTTCGACTCGTGCGGGCGGCGCATGAACGGCAACTATCGCCACAACGCCGCCTATTACATGTGCTGGCCCAAGAGCAACAACCGTGGACGATCGGACAAGTACGTCCGGCATCCCAAAGTCGTGTACATCCGTGAGGACGCGATCCTGGACGCCCTGTCCGGCTTCTACGGCGATCGGGTGTTCGGCGTTGATCGTCGAGCGATCCTCGCTGCCGACCTCGCGACGTTCGACGATCGTGAAGCGCTGGCACGGGACGCCGACAGGGAACGCCTTCAGCGCACGCTGGTGGACCTCGTGCGCCGTCAGAACTCGGTCATGAGGCAGGCGCAGGACGGGGACCCTGATGACCCCTTCACGCGGGCTCTGCGTGGCACCTACAACGACCTGGACGCCGAACGGGCGGCAGCACTTCCCGCCATCACATCGCTGGACGCCGCCGACAAGGCTGGGCCTGCCCGACCAGACGTAGGCGATGTCGATCTGTTGAACGCCCTGCCGCTCATGAGCGAGAACCTGACCGATGCGCCGGAACCGTTGCTACGCACGCTGTTCGAGGCAACCAGTCTCACCGTGAAGCTCACGGACGACGGCGATCACTTGACCATCAGCATCCGGATTCCGGACGACACGGTCCCCGAGATCACCAGGGCGGCGGAGATCATCAGCGAACAGGTCGCCGAAAAGCAACAAGCGCCTGGTCAGAGTCTGACCGGCGCTTGTGCGGATGGTGCTGGTGCCCCCGGCAGGATTCGAACCTGCGCTCCCGCCTCCGGAGGGCGGTGCTCTATCCCCTGAGCTACGGGGGCCGTAGCTACGTGGAAGATCCTAGCGCACTCCCGCGACCGAGTTTCACACCTACCCCCGGTAGCCACGAAGCGTGTCCTCCATCACTCCGCGCCGTGACGAGGAATGCGTCGGATTGCACTCATGCGCATGTCGCTATATGTTCCGAAGCATGGGTCACGGGCATGGGCACGGATCGGCGAGCGCCAGCGGGCAGCACGCCGGCAAGCTGTGGATCGCGTTCGGCATCGGTGCGGTCTTCATGGTGGTGGAGTTCGTCGTGGGGTTCGCGACGTCCTCGCTCGCCCTGATCTCCGATGCCGCCCACATGCTCACCGACGTGCTCGGGGTGGGCATGGCCTTGGCCGCGATCATGGTCGCGCAGCGCGCGAAGGCCGGGAAGAACCGCACGTTCGGCTTCTACCGGGCCGAGGTGCTGGCGGCGCTGGCCAACGCGGTACTGCTCTTCGGGGTGGCCGGGTACGTGATCTGGGAGGCCGTCGGGCGGTTCCAGGACCCGCCCAGCGTGCCGGGGTGGCCTGTGCTGATCGCCGCCACGGCCGGGCTCGTGGCCAACCTCGTCTCCTTCAGCGTCCTCAAGGAGGGGGCGAAGGAGAGCATCAACGTCAAGGGTGCCTACCTCGAGGTGCTGGCTGACCTGATCGGGTCGGTGGGGGTGCTGATCTCGGCGATCGTCACCATCACGACCGGCTGGAAGTACGCGGACCCGATCATGGGTGTGCTGATCGGTGTCTGGGTGCTGCCGCGGACGTACAGCCTGGCCAAGAACGCCCTGCACATCCTCTTCCAGCACGCGCCGGAGCGGCTCGACGTGACGGAGATGCAGAAGAGCCTGACGCAGATCGCCGGCGTCACCGAGGCGCACGACCTGCACGTGTGGACGCTCACCAGTGGCATGGAGGTGTGTTCGGCTCACCTCGCGACGGCCGAGGACGCCGATCACGCGATCGTGCTGAAGGAGGCGCAGTCGTTGCTGGCCACCAAGTACCACATCGAGCACGCCACGCTGCAGGTCGAGGGCGGCTCGTCAGCGCAGCGGTGCCGGGAGCTCAGCTGGTGACCGGGGCAGGTCTCGGATCGCGTCCTTAGTGGACTGCGTTCCCGTTCGTGACGGAACGAGCGGCTCGCGGGGGTGTGGCACCGCGACCCAGACACGGCCTCGTTCGAACGGCACCACAACAGCCTCCCCAGACGCCAAGCGTGAATAGCCAAGATCTCATCGAAGTATGTCTGATGGGGATAGATCCTTTCAGGTGAACGGGAAAGGCCGCGTTCCGTGACGGAACGCGGCCTTTCTTGTGTCCACAAGGATCAGTTAGGCGTTACAGCCCAGCGCACTGTCCTGCCTTCGGACCCTTCACGTCGTTCGCGAAGCCGTTGTTCGACGGCGCCGGGTTGTTGCCCGTGCAGGACAACGGCCCGCCGACCGCGGTGGCTGCCACGACTGACCTGGTCTTGTTCGACGTCAGTGACACAGGGCCACCGACCGTCGAGTTCTCGACCGCTACCTCCGTCGAAGAGCCGTGGACCGACACCGGACCACCGACCTTGACGCCGACCAGCACCACGGACGCCGCGTCCGCCGCGGACAGCGGGCCCTTGATCTCGCCGCCGAAGACGTAGAGCGTCGCGCCGCGGGCCACCGTCACCGGACCGTTGATCGTGGCACCGTCCACATAGGTCACGCCCTTGACCTGCAGCGGACCGTTGACCGTGCCCGTCACCGTGGTGGTGGCGGCCGGCAGCGGCTTCGACATCAGCTCGAACTCGGCCAGTGCCACGTCGCCGGAGAACTCCAGCCGGTAGAAGTTGTACCGGCCCGGCGAGGCGATCTTGAACGAGCGGGTGTACTGCTGCCACTGGAAGTTCTCGGCGGAACGCTTGTCGACCGTCGACCACGTCTTGCCGTCGTAGGAGCCCTTCAGCTCCCACGCCGACGGCGACGTGCCCGTCTTGGCGTTGGTCAACGTGTAGAACTCCGCCTTCTCCTTCACGTCCGCGGCCTTGAAGTCGAAGGACTTCACCACCGCCGAGGTCGAGGAGTTGTTGTCCACCAGAGCAGCGGTGGAAACGCCGGAAGCGACGTCGCGCAACGGCGTCGGGACCGCGTCACCGGTGGTGATCGAGTCCGGCACGTCGTTGACGCCGGTGCCCCAGGCAGAGGGCTTCGGGCCCATGTCGAAGTCGATTGTGGCACCGGCCGCGAGCACGTCGTGCGGCAGCGACGTCTTGTTCCACGCCTTGCCGTTGACCTTCACGCCCTGCACGTAGATGTTCTTCGCGTTGTTCTTGGGCGCGTTGACGACGAGCTTCTTGCCGTTCTCCAGCTTCACGGTCGCCTTGGTGAACAGCGGCGAACCGATCGCGTAGGCCGGCTTGCCCATCTGCAGCGGGTAGAAGCCGAGCGAGGAGAAGAGGAACCAGGCCGACATCTCGCCGTTGTCCTCGTCGCCTGCGTAGCCCTGACCCTCCTGCGAGCCGACGTACAGGCGCGACAGGATCTCCCGCGTCTTCTCCGCCGTCTTCGCGGGCTTGCCCGCGTAGTTGTACATGTAGGCGATGTGGTGCGACGGCTGGTTGGAGTGGCCGTACTGGCCCATCCGCACGTCCCGCGCCTCGATCATCTCGTGGATCACGCCGCCGTAGCCGCCGGGGAACTTCGCGGTCTCCGGCAGGGTGAAGAACGAGTCGAGCTTCTGCGCCAGCTTGTCCCGACCGCCGTACAGGTTCGCGAGACCCTGTCCGTCGTGCGGCACCGTGAACGCCATGTTCCAGCCGTTCGTCTCGGTGTAGTCGTAGCGCCAGTCCTGCGGGTTGTACTTCGCCGGGTCCTCGACGCGCCACGAGCCGTCGACGTTGCGTCCCTGGAAGAAGTCGATCCGCTTGTCGAACGTCAGCACGTAGTTCTGGGCGCGGTTGAGGAAGTACTCGTACTCCTCCGCGTACCGCTTCTCGCCCGTCTTCTCGTGCAGCGCCTTCGCCATCGACGCGATGCCGAAGTCGTTGAGGTAGCCCTCGATCGCCCACGACCACGCCTCGTGCAGCTGGTCGTTGCCGGTCCAGCCGAGGAAGATCGACCGGTCCATGCCCTTGCGGCCGACGTTGTTGCTCGGCGGCACGACGGACGCGTTCTTCACCGCCGCGTCGTAGGCCGCCTTGATGTCGAAGTTCGACACGCCCTTCAGGTAGGCGTCCGCGAACGCCACGTCGGAGCTCGTGCCCGTCATCAGGTCCGCGTAACCGGGGGAGGACCAGCGCGAGATCCAGCCACCGTCCTTGTACTGCTGGACGAAGCCCTCGGCCATCTCGCCCGCCTTGGACGGCGTGAACAACGAGTACGCGGGCCAGGTCGTGCGGTAGGTGTCCCAGAACCCGTTGTTGACGTAGACCTTGCCGTCCACGATCTTCGCGCCGGTGCGAGTGGGAGTGCTCTCACCGACCGGAGGCGACACCGGGGACGCGTACTGGATCTTGTCGCCGACCTTCTCGAAGCCCGAGTTCGGGTAGAGGTAGAGCCGGTACATGTTGGAGTACATCGTGATCAGCTGGTCTTCGGACGCGCCCTCGACCGTGATGATGCCGAGGATCTTGTCCCACGCCGCCTGCGCCTTGTCACGCACCGACTCGAACGTGTCCGAGCCGCTGACCTCCTGCTCCAGGTTCGACTTCGCCTGGTCGACGGAGATCAGCGAGGTGGCGATCCGCAGCTCGACGGTCTTCTCGCCGAACGAGAAGTAGCCGCCCACGTTGTCGCGGCCCGCGCCGGTCAGCCGGCCGCTCGCCGTGACCGCCTTGTCGACCTTGCCGTAGACGAACAGGCGGGTCGCGCCGGTGGAGAGGCCGCTCTTGACGTCCGAGTAGCCCGTGACGACACCATTGGCCGCGTCGAGGGTGACACCGCCGAGGTTGTTCACGTTGTCGAACACGAGGTTCTTCTGGCCCTCGTCGTTGAACGTGAACCGGAACACCGCCGCGTGGTCCGTCGGCGCGATCTCGGTCTTCATGCCGTTCTCGAACGTCACGCCGTAGTAGTGCGCCTTCGCGACCTCGTTGTCGTGCCTGAACGGCAGCGAACGCAACGCACGGTCCTGGGTCGGCGCGATGTTCGACGGCATGACCTGGAACGTCTGGCGGTCACCCATCCACGGGCTGGGCTCGTGGGACGTCGTGAACGCCTGCAGCGTCGGCAGGTTCTGCGCGTTGTTGCGCTGCGCGTACTCGTACAGCCAGCTCTGCGAACCCGCGTTGGTCATCGGGGTCCAGAAGTTGAAGCCGTGCGGCACCGCCGTCGCCGGGAAGTTGTTGCCCCGCGAGAACGAGCCGTTCGAGTTCGTGCCACGCGTGGTCAGCACGTAGTCCGACGGCTTCGCGTACTGCTTGGTGACGACGTCGCCGATGCGGATGTCGTCGTACCACGCACCGAACTCCGTCGGGCCCTTCGGACCGTCGTAGGCGACCAGGATCCGCTTGATCGTCTTGCCGGCCGCGACGGCGCCGATCGTGGACGCGACCTTGTTCCACTGGTTGGCGTACAGGAACTTGCCCGCGCCCTGACCCTGCGGCGACAGCGTCGCGCCGTGCTGGTCGACGGCCTTGAGGTCGCTCAGGTACGTGCCGTCGGAGAACGCGAGGTCGACCGACGAGTACGTGCTCGGGTAGTTCAGGTTGTCGGTGATGAAGTCCGGGAAGACCATGTACGACAGCTCGGTCTTGGCGTTGACCGGGACGTCGACGTCGAAGACCTTGTTGTAGCTGTACGCACGGCCCTCGGTCGTGTGCTTGCCCTGGGCGCGGAACGCCTTCAGGCCCGTCCAGCCGACCCGTGACTTGGCCGTGTAACCGCCAGTGGGACCGTTGCCGACGATGCTGCGCATGTTCGGCGGCGGGGGCGTGGTTGTGCCGTCGGACAGCTCGACCTCGGCGAGCTGCACGATGTCCGCGCCGTGGTTCGCCGTGATGTCGAGCTTGTAGTGCCGGTACGACGCCGGGGAGGCGATGTCGTAGACCTTGGTCTGGAACCGGTCGGTGAAGTTCTCGCCGGTGCGGGTGTCGAGGACGGTCCAGTTCGTGCCGTCGGCCGAACCCTGCAGCGTCCAGTCCCTCGGGTCGCGCTCCGGTGCGTCGTTCGCCGAGGAGAGCGAGTACTTCTTGATCGTCTGAGGGCCCGTCCCGAAGTCGAACGTCACCCAGCCGGTCCTGGCGAAGACCAGCCACTTGGTGCTGGTGGTGCCGTCGACGAGCTCGGCCTTGCCCTCGCCCGAGCCGGAGTTCTCGCCGTTGACCGCCAAGGTCGCCTTGTCGGCGACGTTGCCGGGCAGCCCGGTGCCGCTCGAGCCGATCACGCCCGCCGACTTCGGCTGCCCCGCCGCGTCGGTCTCGACGGTGTTGGACCACGACGGTTGTGGCTGACCGTCCTCAAAGGACGACGAAAAACCCACTCCTGGCTCCTCTGGTGCGGCGGCCGCGTAGCCGTTGGTGACGCCGCTCACCAGTGTCGCAGTAATCGCAACGCTCAACAGGGTTGTAGTTCGTCTCTTGCGCAGGTGCCTCATTGCAACCCTTCCGCCCGCCTGCCCCATTTGGGAGGGAGCGTTTCTGCACGTGACATCGTTGTCAAGGGACAGGACAGGACTTGTCGTGCAACCTGTCTCTTCAACAGTTGCGGGTAATGCGAGTGGATCAAGATCTAGAATCGACCGGTGAGCGACCGCAAGCCGCCAGAGGTGGGTACCCCGGCGGGCATGCGCGTGCTCAACCAACGCGCTGTGCTCGACCTGCTGCGCCGTCTGGGTGCCGCCACCCGTCCGCAGATCGCCAGGGACACCGGGCTGTCGAAACCGACGGTGGGGCAGGCACTCGCTGATCTCGAACGGCACGCGCTGGTCCGCCCGACCGGCCGCACGACGACGGGTCCCGGCAGGTCAGCCGTGGTCTACGAACCGAATCCCACCGCGGGGTACGTGCTGGGCGTCGACATCGGCAGGGAACGGATCCGGGCGGCGGTGGCCGATCTGGGCGGGTCCGTCGTGGCCCGTGTGGACGAACGCAACCGCAGCCGGTCAGCCGCTGCGCTGGTACGCGTCGTGACCGAGCTCGCCGCACGCACCGCGGCGGACGCTGGGATCGCTCTCACGGACGTCGTGGTGAAGGTGATCGGCAGCCCCGGAGTGATCGATCAGCGTTCGCGGGTGGTGCGCCACGCGCCGCAACTGCCGGGCTGGGAGTCGAACGGTGTCCTGGACGGGCTGGAGGCGTCACTCGGTCCGGTGATGGTGGTGGAGAACGACGCCAACCTCGCTGCGTTGGGCGAGCACGTGTACGGGGCCGCGCAGGAAGCGCGCGTGTTCGTGTGCGCGACGGTCGGCACCGGCGTCGGCATGGGAATCGTCGTGGACGGCAAGCTGTTCCGCGGTGCGCACGGGGCGGCCGGCGAGGTCGGGTTCCTGCCGTACGGGAAGTCCGCTTCGGACGTCCGTCGTGGACAGTTCGAGGATGCGGCATCGGCGGGATCCGTTGTGGCGCGGGCACGTGAGCGTGGACTGACGGCGCGCACGGCTCGTGAGGTGTTCTCGCAGGCGCGTTCCGGTGGTGCCACGGCCGCGGAGATCGTGCGACAGGAAGCGGAAAGGCTCGCGTTCCTCGTGGCCGCCGTCGCCGCGGTGATCGACCCGGAGTTGGTCGTCCTGGGCGGGGGTGTCGGGTCGAACGTCGACCTGCTGCTCGAGCCGCTGGAGGCGACGCTCCGCACGATGACGCCGCTGGCGCCCCCGATCGTGGCGGGCTCGCTCGGCGACGGCGCGGTGCTCTCCGGGGCCCTCGCGATGGGCCTCGAAGCCGCCCGTCAATGGTCTTTGAAGTTACTCTCTGAGAGTAGTTGAGTACCCCTCACCTGGTAATTCACTCAATCGTCGCAACTGTTAACGGCGTTTTGTGGCTTAGCGTTACCGGCACCTCCACCTGGAGGGTTGTGTCCTTCCGTTGCAAGGGGAGTCGGTAGGGGGATGCGGGGGACGTAGCCCCCTACCGGCCGTGCACTGGGCAGGTGCCGCGCCCGCACCACCATCAGCCTGCCCAGTGCAGCAACGGGCGTCAGCGGGGTGTCGGCCGGTGGACGTTGTCCGCCGTCGACGCGTGGTGCGTGGAGTCCGCGATCCAGTCGCCGGGAATGGACGCGTCGACGATGCCGTCCTCCAGCCACGTGTAGGCGCCGTCCAGGACCTGCTTGGCCAGCACCTGGTCGCTGTCGTCGGTGTTCGTCCACAGCTTCTCGAACAGCTCGTCCACCCGGATCCGCGCCTGCTTGGCGAACGCGTCCGCCAGTACCTGCGCGTTGGGGTTCGTGTCCTGCGCGGCCCGCACGCACGCGGCGCTGATCGCGAACAGCTCGGCCCCGATGTCCACGATCCGGCTCAGGAACCGCTGCTTGCGCTCCATCTTCCCCTGCCACCGCGACATGGCGTAGAACGTCTGCCGCGCCAGCTTGCGCGCCGACCGTTCGACGAACCGCAGGTGCTTCGCGAGCGGCCCGAACTCCGTGTAGCCCACCGGGGTCTGGCCCTTGCCGACCACGAGCGTGGGCAGCCATTTGGCGTAGAAACCGCCTGCCTTCGCCGCGGCCTTCATCTTCGCGTTGCGGTCGGCGTCCGGGTCGATGATGTCGCCGGCGACGGACAGGTGCGCGTCGACGGCCTCGCGGGCGATCAGCAGGTGCATGATCTCGGTCGAGCCCTCGAAGATGCGGTTGATGCGCAGGTCCCGCAGGACCTGCTCGGCCGCGATGCCGCGTTCGCCGCGCGCCGCCTGACTCTCCGCCGTCTCGTAGCCTCGCCCGCCGCGGATCTGCACCAGTTCGTCCGCCACCAGCCAGGCCTTCTCGCTCGCGTAGAGCTTCGCGAGGGCCGCCTCGATGCGGATGTCGTGCTTGCCCGCGTCGGCGAGCTCGGAACTGAGGTCCAGCACGGCTTCCAACGCGTAGGCCGTGGCGGCGATGTAGGCGATCTTGCCCGCGACCGCCTCGTGCTTGCCGACCGGGAGTCCCCACTGGATGCGCTCGCCGGACCACTCCCGGGCGATCTTGAGGCACCACTTGGCTGATCCCGCGCAGAGGGCGGGAAGGCTCAGACGGCCGGTGTTCAGGGTCGCCAGCGCGATCTTGAGGCCGGCGCCCTCCTTGCCGATGACGTTCTTCTTCGGGACGCGGACGTTGTGGAACCTCGTCACGCCGTTCTCCAGGCCCCGCAGGCCCATGAACGCGTTGCGGTTCTCGACCGTGATGCCCTCGGCGTCCGCTTCGACGACGAACGCCGTGATGCCCTTGCCCGGGACCTGGGCCATGACGACCAGCAGGTCGGCCACGACACCGTTGGTGGTCCACAGTTTGACGCCGTCGAGGACGTAGTCGTCGCCGTCCGGAGTGGCGATGGTGCCGAGGCGGGCCGGGTCGGAGCCGACGTCCGGTTCGGTCAGCAGGAACGCCGTGATCTCACCCTTGGCGCACCGCGGCAGGAACTCCTGCTTCTGCTCCGGGCTGCCGAACATCGCGACGGGCTGGGGGACGCCGATCGACTGGTGGGCCGAGAGCATCGCGCCGATGGCCGGGCTGGCCGAGCCGACCAGCATCAGGGCCCGGTTGTAGTAGACCTGGGTCAGGCCGATGCCGCCGTACTCCGGCTTGATCTTCATGCCGAACGCGCCGAGGTCCTTGAGGCCCTTCAGGACGTCGTCGGGGATCTGCGCGTCGCGTTCGATGACGGTGTTGTCGATGTGCGACTCGGTGAACTTCCGGAGCTTCTCGAGGAAAGCCTCGCCGCGTGCGCGGTCTTCGGCCGTGCCGCTCGGGTGGGGGTGGATCAGGTCGATGCGGAAGTGACCGAGGAAGAGTTCTTTGCCGAAGCTCGGTCGCTGCCAGCGGGTTTCCCGTGCTTGTTCGGCGACCTTCCTGGCCGCGCGCTCATCGACGGTCATGGTTACCTCCCGGTAGGTGTGACCTACGTTACTCAGGGGTAGGCGCTTGTCCATGGCCTGAAGAAGCGAAAGGGCCGCTCCCCTGGTGGGGGAACGGCCCTCTCGCGAAGCGGCTTCGTGGCTACGGCAGCGGGGCGGCTCCGCGCTTCGCCAGGTAGTCCTTCATCAGATCGGTCTCGGCGGACTGCGACTTCAGCATGTTGTCGGCCAGCGTCCGCACGAACGTCTGACCGGCGGCGGTCGAGGCGTACTCGGCCATCGGTGCGCCGCCCGTGTGGTGGCGGAGCATCAGCTGCAGCCAGTACACGTCGAACCCGTCCCCGGCCGGCATCGTCCGCAGCTTGGTGAGCTCGTCGGTCGTGGCCATGCCGGGCATGATCGGCTTGCCGGCCTCGGGCGTGGTGGCGCCGTGGCCGTGCACACCCGCGGCGTCCATCCACTTCATGTAGACGCCGGAGATGTTCTGCTCGTGCTCGTTCCACATCATCAGCCAGCCCTTCATCCGCCCCACCTGTTCGAGCTGGGTGGAGGAGATGTCGAAGGCGAGCTGGCGGATCTCCGGGTTGGTCGAGCGGTCCCGGGCGATGTTCGCCATCTGGATGCCCTGCAGGTGGTGCATGGACATGTCCTGGCAGAAGCCCACGTCCACGGAGCCGGAGGCCGGTGCCGCGGACGAGGAGGTGGAGTCGGGGAGCTTCACGAGCAGGCCCACCGCCGCGCCCAGCAGGAGGACGGCCAGGACGGCGGCGCTGATCACGAGGGTCCGAGCGACCCCGGAGGGACGCTCGGACACGGTCTCGTCAGACGTCATCAGCTCGACGGGGGCGTCGAGGCGGAGCCCGACGGGGGCGTGCTGGGGTTCTGCTGCGGCTGGCCCTCGGTGACGGAGTCGTCCTTGCCGCCGTCCATCGGGACGGCGTCGGCGCCGGGCTTCTCGGCCACGAACGGGGCCGGGTTCGACAGGAACGCCGTGTTCTCGCACGACGCGCCGACCTCGGGGTAGGTGTTCGGGTTGCGCAGCAGCGAGGAGATGAACTGGTCGATGCGCTCGTCGTCGGCCTTCTCGAGCTTCAGCTGGTGGCCCCAGGACTGCAGCGAGATCGGCTTGTTGAGGCCGGGGAACGGCGACAGCATCATGTACGGGATGCCCTCGACCTTGGCCTTCAGCTTGGTGAGCGCGTCGTCCTTGACCTGGTCCGGGTTGTAGGCGATCCACACGGCGCCGTGCTCGAGGCCGTGGACCATGTTCTCCGTGCGCACGGCCTTGTCGTAGACGACGCCGGTGCAGTCGGCCCACTGGGCGTCGTGCGGGCCACCGAAGGCGGGAGTCTGGTCGTACGCGACGCGCTGGGTCGGCTCGACGTGGCGGGAGCCCTTGTACTCCTTGGACACGATGCCCGCGAGCGCGGTCGACGGGTCCTTGTTCGTGTCCGAGGGCTTCCACTTGGCCAGGGCGGCCTCTTTGACGTTGTTCGCGTGGATCTGCGAGTACGCATACCCGAAAACACCGCCCGCGAGGCCCAGCACCGCGATGACCGCGATGATCGTGCCCCACGGCTTCGGCTTGCTCGCCACCACCGAGGAACGGGCTGCGGCCACGCTGTTGCGTGTGGCCTTCGTCTTCTTGCCGCTGGTCATGTCCGCCTCAGATGTCGTCCTGGTCAACCGGCGCCAGTGTAGGGACATCGTGTCTGATCACTGTCAGCGCAGGGCGATACCACGTGCGCGTTAACACTTGCCGTCTCACCCTCCGAGACCCGGTAACCCGGTCGAGACCTGCGACAACGCTTCTCTAAACTCTTCTGGCGTGACACCCGAAGCGCTCGCTGATCTCGTCCGGACCACGGTTGCCCAGTTGCTGGCGGACCGAGGTCTGGACGCCACCGCGCTCCCCGAGCAGGTGACGGTCGAGCGACCCAGGAACCCCGAACACGGCGACTACGCCACCAGCGTCGCCCTCCAGCTCGCCAAGAAGGCCGGCGTGGCGCCCCGTGAGTTCGCGACGTGGCTCGCGGAGGCCCTGCTGACCCAGGACGCCATCGCGAAGGCCGACGTGGCCGGTCCGGGCTTCCTGAACCTCACGATCGCCACCGAGGCCCAGGGAGCGATCGTTCGTGCCGCCCTGGAGCCCGGCTACGGCACCGGCGCCGAACTCGGCGGCAAGCGGATCAACCTGGAGTTCGTCTCCGCGAACCCGACCGGCCCGATCCACCTCGGCGGCGCGCGCTGGGCCGCGGTCGGGGGCGCGCTGGGCGAGGTGCTGAGGGCCCGTGGCGCCGAGGTGACCCGCGAGTACTACTTCAACGACGCCGGCGCGCAGATCGACAGGTTCGTCCGGTCGCTGATCGCGGCCGCGAAGGGCGAGCCGGCCCCCGAGGACGGCTACGCGGGCACGTACGTGAGCGACATCGCCGCCGAGGTCCTCCGTCGCGAACCGGGCGCCCTGAGCGACCCGGAGACCGTGCGCCAGGTCGGCGTCGGGCTCATGTTCGAGGAGATCAAGAGCAGCCTGCACGAGTTCGGCACCGACTTCGACGTCTACTTCCACGAGGACTCGCTGCACCAGAGCGGCCGCGTGGAGGAGGCGGTCGCGAAGCTCAAGGCGAACGGCTCGCTGTACGAGAAGGATGGCGCCTGGTGGCTGCGGTCCACGGACTTCGGTGACGACAAGGACCGCGTCGTCATCAAGAGCGACGGCAACCCGGCGTACATCGCGGGCGACATCGCGTACCTCGTCGACAAGCGCGGCCGCGGCTTCGACCTGTGCATCTACATGCTCGGCGCGGACCACCACGGTTACATCGCGCGCCTCAAGGCCGCGGCGGCCGCCCTGGGCGACGACCCGGACAGCGTCGAGGTGCTGATCGGCCAGCTCGTGAACCTCGTCAGCGACGGCCAGCCCGTCCGGATGAGCAAACGCGCGGGCACCGTCATCACGATGGAGGACCTGGTCGACGCGGTCGGCGTGGACGCGGCCCGCTACGCCATGATCCGGTCGAGCGTCGACTCCAGCCTCGACATCGACCTCGACCTGCTGCGCAAGCACAGCAACGACAACCCGGTCTACTACGTCCAGTACGCGCACGCCCGCATCTCCGGGGTGCTGCGCAACGCCGCCGACCTCGGCGTCACCCAGGGAGAAGACCTCTCGCTGCTGGTGCACGAGCGCGAAGGCGACCTGATCCGCACGATCGGGGAGTTCCCCAAGGTGGTGGCCACCGCGGCCGAGCTGCGCGAACCCCACCGGGTGGCGCGCTACCTCGAAGAGCTGGCCGGCTCGTTCCACCGCTTCTACGACCGCAGGAACGGCGTGCGCGTCCTTCCCCAGGGCGACGAGGAGACCACCCCGTTGCACCAGGCGAGGCTGACGCTCTGCGCCGCCACCAAGCACGTTTTCGGAGCCGGCCTCGGCCTGCTCGGCGTCACCGCACCGGAGCGAATGTAATGCGAGCACACCCCGCCGGACCTCGGCACGCCGACGTCACGGCACCCGGCAGCACCGCCGGCGACCGTCCCTCCTCCACCGACCAGCTCGACCACCTGCACCCCACCGTGTGGCCCCGCAACGCCAAGCGCAACGACGCGGGCGTCCTGGAGCTCGCGGGCGTGGACGTGCGCGCGCTCGCCGAGCAGTACGGCACCCCGTTGTTCGTCATGGACGAGCAGGACTTCCGCGCACGTTGCCGCGAGCACGCCGAGGCGTTCGGCGACCCGACGCTCGTGCACTACGCGTCCAAGGCGTTCCTGAGCGTGCAGATCGCGAAGTGGGTGGCCGAGGAAGGCCTCTCCATCGACGTCTGCAGCGGCGGCGAACTCGCGATCGCGCTGCGGGCCGAGTTCCCGGCCGAGCGCATCGCGTTGCACGGCAACAACAAGAGCGTTCCCGAACTGATCGCGGCCGTCGAGGCGGGCGTCGGCGGGATCGTCGTCGACTCGTACCACGAGATCGCGCGCCTCGACCAGATCGCGCGCGACCGCGGCGTGGTGCAGCCGGTGCTGATCCGCGTGACGGTCGGCGTCGAGGCGCACACGCACGAGTTCATCGCGACCGCGCACGAGGACCAGAAGTTCGGCTTCTCGCTGTCCTCCGGCGACGCTGCCGAGGCCGTCCGCCGCGTGCTCAAGGCCAGTGGCCTGGAGCTCGTCGGCCTGCACAGCCACATCGGCTCGCAGATCTTCGACGCGTCCGGCTTCGAGGTCGCCGCGCGCCGCGTGATCGGCCTGCTCGCCGACATCCGTTCCGAGCACGGCGCGATCCCGTCGCTGAACGTCGTCGACCTCGGCGGCGGTCTCGGCATCGCGTACACGCCGGACGACGACCCGCCCCCGCCTGCCGAGCTCGCGCGGCAGCTGCACAACATCGTGCAGAAGGAGTGCGAGCACAACGGCCTGGAGATGCCTCGCATCGCGGTCGAGCCCGGCCGCGCGATCGTCGGCCCCGGCACCATCACCGTGTACGAGGTCGGGACGATCAAGGACATCGAGCTCGACGGTGGCGCGCGGCGCCGGTACGTCAGCGTCGACGGCGGCATGAGCGACAACATCCGCACCGCGCTGTACGACGCGGTCTACGACTGCAAGCTGGTCTCACGCGCGTCCGAGCCCGAGTCGAGGGCCGTGCTGTGTCGTGTCGTGGGCAAGCACTGCGAGTCCGGCGACATCGTCGTTCGCGACTGCTGGCTGCCGGACGACCTGGCGCCGGGCGACCTGGTTGCGATCGCCGCCACAGGGGCCTACTGCTACTCGATGGCGAGCGGGTACAACCGACTTCCACGGCCCGCGCTCGCCGCGGTGACCGATGGAGCGGCGCGGCTGTTGCTGCGTCGCGAGACCGAGGACGATCTGTTCCGTCTGGAGGTATAGGGCTGTGTCATCGAAGGAGCCGGGTCACGTGAAACCTATTCGCGTCGCGTTGCTGGGGTGCGGCACGGTGGGCACGGAGGTAGTCCGGCTGCTGACGGACCAGGCCGAGGACCTCACGCAGCGCATCGGCGCGCCGGTGGAGATCGTCGGCATCGCCGTGCGCAGGCCGAACAAGCACCGCGAGGTGCCGGAGCACCTGCTCACCACGGACGCCGAGGCGCTCGTGAAGTCGGACGACGTGGACGTGGTCGTCGAGGTCATCGGCGGGATCGATCCGACGCGAGGCCTGCTGCTGGAGGCGCTGCGGGGCGGCAAGTCCGTTGTCACGGCGAACAAGGCGCTGCTGGCCGAGCACGGGTCGGACCTGTTCGAGGCGGCCGACGCGTCCGGGGCGGACCTCTACTTCGAGGCCGCCGTCGCCGGCGCGATCCCGTTGCTGCGCCCGTTGCGGGAATCCCTTGCGGGAGACCGGATCACGCGCGTCATGGGCATCGTGAACGGCACGACGAACTTCATCCTGTCCGCGATGGACGCCACGGGCGCGGGCTACGGCGAGACGCTCGAGGAGGCCTCGCGCCTCGGTTACGCCGAGGCCGACCCGACCGCGGACGTGGACGGGTTCGACGCCGCGTCGAAGGCCGCGATCCTTGCGTCCCTTGCGTTCCACACGCGAGTGACGGCGTCGGACGTGTACCGCGAGGGCATCCGTTCGGTGTCCGCGGCGGACATCGCGGCGGCCAAGGGCCTCGGCCGCACGGTGAAGCTGCTCGCGATCTGCGAGCGCGTGGTGAGCCCGTCCGGCCAGGAATCAGTCGCCGTTCGAGTGCACCCGGCCATGATCCCCAGGACGCATCCGCTGGCTTCGGTCAACGGCGCGTTCAACGCGGTGTTCGTCGAGGCCGACGCGGCGGGGGAGATGATGTTCTACGGGCAGGGTGCCGGTGGCGCCCCCACGGCGAGCGCGGTCGTCGGCGACCTGGTCGCCGTGGCGCGCAACATGGTCGCGAGCGGGCACGGCCCGCGCGAGTCGGCCTACGCCGCGCTGTCCGCGCAGCCCATGGGGAACACGCCCACCCGCTACCACATCAGCCTCGACGTGGCGGACAAGCCCGGTGTCCTCTCGCAGGTCGCCGCGGTGTTCGCCGAGCACGACGTCAGCATCGCCGCTGTCCGCCAGGAAGGCCGGATCGAGGACGCCAGCCTGGTGATCGTCACGCACGCGGCGACCGACGCCGCGCTGCGGTCCACTGTGGACAAAATCGGTGGCCTCCCCGTGGTGCGGGACGTCGTCAGCGTCATGAGGGTGGAGGGCGAAGAGTGAACGCCTCAAGAGCGGGCTGGCCCGGGCTCATCAACGCCTACCGGGACCGCATCGAGATCCCCGAGGGTGCCGAGGTCGTGACGCTGCACGAGGGCGGCACGCCGCTGGTGCACGCTCGCCGCCTGTCCGCGGCCACCGGCTCCGACGTCTGGGTCAAGGTCGAGGGCGCGAACCCCACGGGCTCGTTCAAGGACCGCGGCATGACCGTGGCCATGACGTACGCGCTCGCCTCCGGCCTGAAGGCGGTCATCTGCGCTTCCACCGGTAACACGTCGGCGTCGGCCGCGGCCTACGCGGCCAAGGCGGGCCTGACGGCGGCCGTGCTGGTGCCCAGCGGCAAGATCGCGATGGGCAAGCTCGCGCAGGCCGTCATGCACGGCGCGAAGATCCTGCAGATCGACGGCAACTTCGACGACTGCCTGGAGCTGGCGTCCAAGACCGCCGCCGAGTACCCGGTCACGCTGGTGAACTCGGTCAACCCGGTGCGCCTCGTCGGCCAGCAGACCGCCGCGTGGGAGGTCTGCGACGTGCTCGGCCAGGCGCCGGACGTGCACTGCCTCCCGGTCGGCAACGCGGGCAACATCACCGCGTACTGGAAGGGCTACACGTCGTACGACAAGGGCCTGCCGAAGATGTTCGGGTTCCAGGCCGCAGGCGCCGCTCCGCTGGTGTCCGGTCAGCCGGTGCCGAACCCGGAGACCATCGCGACCGCCATCCGGATCGGGTCGCCGGCGTCGTGGACGGGTGCGATCAAGGCCCGCGACGAGTCCGGAGGCCTGATCGACGCCGTCACCGACGAGCAGATCCTCGCCGCGTACCGCCTGCTGGCGTCGTCCGAGGGCATCTTCGTCGAGCCGGCGTCGGCCGCGTCCATCGCCGGTCTGCTGATGACCGCCGAGGACGGCAGGCTGCCTCGCGGGTCCACGGTTGTGTGCACCGTCACCGGTCACGGTCTGAAGGACCCCGACACCGCGCTGCTCGGCACCACCGAGGTCGAGCCGGTCCCGGTCGACCCCGGCGCCGTCGCGCACGCCCTGGAGCTGGCGTGAAGTTCCTCGTCTCCGTCCCCGCGTCGACCGCGAACCTCGGTTCGGGGTTCGACGCGCTGGGCATGGCGCTCGGCATGTACGACGACGTGGAGGTGGCCGGCGGCGAGGGTGTCGAGGGCCTCTCGATCACCGTCGACGGTGCCGGATCCGGCGATGTCCCGCTCGACGAGACCCATCTCGTCGTGCGGGCCATCCGCGCCACCGGCTACACCGGTGGTCTGGCCCTGAGGTGCCGCAACACCATCCCGCACGCACGGGGACTGGGCTCGTCGGCCGCCGCGATCGTGGCGGGCGTCGTAGCCGGATTCACCCTGTCGGGTCGCGAGGTGGACACGGACGCGTTGCAAATCGCCGCCGAATTCGAGGGGCACGCGGACAACGCCGCGGCTTCGTTGTTCGGCGGCGTTGTCGTTGCGTGGTCCGAAGGAGAGCGCTACCGCGCCGTGCGGATGGACGCCGACGCACGCGTGCGCCCGGTCGTCCTCATCCCGTCGCAGGAGTCGTCCACCAAGACGACACGCGGTCTGCTTCCGGCCGAAGTGCCGCACGCGGACGCCGCGCACGCCGCCGGGCGGGCCGCCCTCGCGGTACACGCGCTGACCGTCGACCCGACGGTTCTCCTTGCCGCGACTGAGGATCGACTCCACCAGAACTACCGAGAGCCCGCATGGCCGGAAACCGTTCGGGTGATCAACGATCTTCGCAAGCTCGGAGTTCCCGCCTGCGTGAGCGGAGCGGGACCCACCGTGATCGCCTTCGGTGATCTTCCGGCCGAGGTCGACACGCACGGCTTCGACGTGCGCAGACTCGACGTCGACGCCGCCGGCGTGCGCGTTCGTCCATTGGACTGACACGCCCGACCCCGGTTGTTGCATGCGGGGGGACCGGCGTCTACCCTCGGGGGCGATCAGTCACTGCGCGCACGGGCGCCGGTGTCGCGCCCGGACACTCGTTCCGGGTCGCAATCCTTTTGTGTTCCGGCTCTGTGCCGTGCGGGCGGGGCGGACGCAAAGAGGCACCCGATCGCCGTGATCTGAGAAAAGTCCCGTGCTCGAGGGAAGCCGTCGTGCTTCCGTCTTCATCGGACTTGACCGCCGTTCCCCGCTGAAGTGGGAAGGCGGGTCCGCTGGGCCGCGTAGGAGGCGGGGCCTGGTCAGGAAGGACTTGTGTGACCAACACCGATTTGCTGAGCAGCGAAGTCGCAGCTGCCGCTGGTTCTGGAGCCGAGGAGAACGCTCTGTCCACCCCATCGAACGGCACGACGCCGCGCCGCCGCGCGGGTCTGTCCGGCATGGTGCTCGCTGAACTGCGCGAGCTCGCCGGCCAAATGGGCATCACCGGAACCGCAGGCCTGCGCAAGGGCGACCTGATCGCGGCCATCAAGGAGAAGCAGGGCTCCGGAGCCCCGGCGAAGGCCGAGAAGCCCGCTGCCAGGGTGGCCGAGAAAGGTGCCGCGAAGGCCGAGGCCCCTGCTGAGAAGCCGGCCGTTGCCAAGGCGGAAAAGGCCGTTGAGAAGCCTGTTCAGCAGCAGCTCGAGGTAGCGGAGAAGCCCACTGCCGAGCCTGCCGCGTCTGACGACTCCCGCTCGTCCGAGGACGGGGGGCGCCGTGGAAACCGTCGCCGCCGTTCCGGCCGTGGCGGCGGCAACGCCGAGGGCGAGGGTCAGCCGCAGCAGGAGCAGCAGCAGCGTTCCGAGCGCCCTGAGCGGGGCGAACGCCCCGAGCGTGCCGAGCGCTCCGACCGTGGTGAGCGCGCTGAGCGTGCCGACCGCGGCGAGCGTCAGGACCGTGGCGACCGCAACGAGCGTTCCGACCGTGGCGAGCGCTCTGACCGTGGTGAGCGTTCCGACCGTGGCGAGCGTCAGGACCGTGGCGACCGCAACGAGCGCGGCGGCCGTGACCGCAACCGCGACCGCGGCGAGCGTTCCGACCGCGGCGACCGTGGCGGAGACCGCCAGGGTGGCGGCCCGTCCGACGACGACGGTGACGGCCGTCGTGGCCGCTTCCGCGACCGCCGCAGGCGCGGTGGCCGTGGCGACGAGCAGGGTGACCGCGGTGGCCGTGGCGACCGTGAGACCGAGGTGCGCGACGACGACGTCCTGCTCCCGGTCGCGGGCATCCTGGACGTGCTGGAGAACTACGCGTTCGTCCGCACCTCCGGCTACCTCGCCGGCTCGAACGACGTCTACGTCTCGCTCTCGCTGGTCCGCAAGTACGGCCTGCGCCGTGGCGACGCCCTCACCGGCGCCGTCCGCCAGCCGCGCGACGGCGAGCAGCAGCGCCAGAAGTTCAACCCGCTGGTCCGCGTCGACAAGATCAACGGCCTGGACCCGGAAGAGGCGCGCAACCGCCCGGACTTCACCAAGCTGACGCCGCTCTACCCGAACGAGCGTCTGCGCCTGGAGACCGAGCCGCACATCCTCACCACCCGTGTCATCGACCTGGTGATGCCGATCGGCAAGGGCCAGCGCGCCCTCGTCGTGTCGCCTCCGAAGGCCGGCAAGACCTCGGTGCTCCAGTCGATCGCGAACGCGATCACGACGAACAACCCCGAGTGCCACCTGATGGTCGTCCTGGTGGACGAGCGTCCGGAAGAGGTCACCGACATGCAGCGCTCGGTGAAGGGCGAGGTCATCGCCTCGACCTTCGACCGTCCGCCGTCGGACCACACCACGATCTCCGAACTGGCGATCGAGCGGGCGAAGCGCCTGGTCGAGATGGGCCACGACGTCGTCGTGCTGCTCGACTCGATCACCCGCCTGGGCCGCGCCTACAACCTGGCAGCCCCGGCCTCCGGCCGAATCCTGTCCGGTGGTGTCGACTCGACGGCGCTGTACCCGCCGAAGCGCTTCCTGGGTGCGGCCCGCAACATCGAGGGCGGCGGCTCGCTCACCGTCATCGCGACGGCCCTGGTCGAAACCGGCTCCGCCGGCGACTCGGTGATCTTCGAAGAGTTCAAGGGCACCGGCAACGCCGAGCTCAAGCTCGACCGCAAGATCGCCGACAAGCGCACCTTCCCGGCCGTCGACGTCGACAGCTCCGGCACCCGCAAGGAAGAGCTCCTGCTCTCGCCGGACGAGATGGCCGTGACGCACAAGCTCCGCCGAGTGCTCCACGCCCTCGACGGCCAGCAGGCCATCGACCTCCTGCTGGACCGGCTGCGCAAGTCCCGCACCAACATCGAGTTCCTGATGCAGGTGGCGAAGACGACGCCAGGCGCCGAGCAGGACTGAGGCGTGTAAGTTTCACGTGAAATTGCCCCCGCTGCAGGTCAGCGGGGGCTTTTTCATGCGCATCACTCGAATGCCGAGACCAGCAGCAGCCAAGACGACCCCCGCGCGGCGGCACCCGCACTCGCCAATGCAGGCAACCTCGGACGAAGCCCGGCGCGAGCTGTCGACCGCACTCGCCAACGCAGGGCAACCACGGACGCAGGTCCGGCGCGTGGTGCCAACCGGAAGCCGCAAACGCAGGCCACCACCTTCGGCGCCTGGCGTGGCGATGCGGAGCGAGCCGTGTGAACCTCGTGCTCTGGGTAGCGATAGGCCCCGCTCTTGGCGATTGGGGCTTTACCTTGAGTGGGCGGGATGCCACCTTCTCGGGCACGGCCGGGCGCTTTTCAGCCCGGCCTTTTCCGGCCGTCATGCATCCCGCCAGAGGCTCGAGGTCAAGCCCCAATCGCCAGCCCTTGATACGTCTGGACCTGCGGGACCACCCTCGCAAGGCGACCGAACCCCAGGAACGCGACCAGCCCCGCTGGAACGTGACCACCCGCGCGCAACAGCACCCGCGTCAGCCGCCAAGAACTACCGGCACCCAGCGGTCTGCCGACTCTCGTCACTCTGCACGAGCAACTGAAAAACCAGCCCCAACAGCACCGGCACCCCCACCACGGTCGCAGCCAACGCGGGAACCTCCACCGCCCCGACCACAACCCCGAGCACCAGCACCGCACCCAGCCAGACCCACCGCAACGACCGAAGCCAGGCCCGCCGCCACCGAACCCCACCGGAAACGGCAGCAGCCACAGCCACCCCAGCCCCGGACACAACAGGCGACAACGGCACGGTGCTCCACGCGGCGGTGAGCAGTCCAGCGGCCCCCATCAGGCCAAACACCGCCGCGGCGAACGCAAACGGCAGGACCAGCCACGCGCGCTGGTCCATGGGCCGCTCCGAGGTGCAGAACACGCGACACAGTCTGATGGACACCCACCAACAACACGCACCCACATCTGGCCGAACGGCCACACCTTGCGCCGAACGGCTTACCAGAGAGGTCGAGCGGCTGTGACCTAACCCACGGCGGGGCCCTGGGAACAACCGCGTTTTTGCACGTGTTGAACGGTCTGGCAAACTAAACGGTCGAGTCCGGCTCCGGTTCACCCGTTCACCAACTGGGACCCGGCGGCCATCCTTGAAAGGGACAAGATCTTGAAGACTGGCATCCACCCCGAGTACACGGTCACCGAAGTGACCTGCAGCTGCGGCAACGCGTTCACCACGCGCAGCACCACCTCGGCGTCCGAGGTTCGCGTTGAAATGTGCTCCAACTGCCACCCGTTCTACACGGGCAAGCAGCGCATCCTGGACACCGGCGGTCGCGTCGCGCGCTTCGAGGCGCGTTACGGCAAGCGCAGCAAGTAGCTGCTTTCACGGCGCTCGACCCGGCCTCACGAGGCTGGGGCGGGCGCCGTCGCCGTTTCCAGGGAATCCCGAACCGAAAGCAGGAGACGTGTCGCAGTCGCTGGACAGCTTGCTCGCCGAGTACGACGAGCTGGAGAAGAAGCTCGCCGACCCCTCCGTGCACGCTGACCAGGTGGGAGCGCGCAAGCTCGGCAAGCGGTACGCGGCGCTCGGCCCGATCGTGAAGACGGCCAGGGACATCGAGCAGGCCAGGAACGACCTGGAGGCGGCCAAGGAGCTCGCGGCCGAGGACAGGTCGTTCCAGGAGGAGGTCGACCAGATCGAGGAGCAGCTCCCCAGGCTGGAGGAGAAGCTCAACGAACTGCTGTTGCCGCGCGACCCGCACGACGGCGACGACGTGCTGCTGGAGATCAAGTCCGGTGAGGGTGGCGAGGAATCCGCGCTGTTCGCCGGGGACCTACTGCGTATGTACACGCGGTATGCCGAGCGTCAGGGCTGGAAGGTCGAGATGCTCGACGGCACCGACTCCGACCTCGGCGGGTTCAAGGACGTCACGGTCTCCATCAAGGCCAAGAGCGCGGTCCCGGACGGGGTGTGGAGCCGGCTGAAGTGGGAGGGCGGCGTGCACCGCGTGCAGCGCGTGCCCGTCACCGAGTCGCAGGGGCGCATCCACACGTCCGCCGCCGGCGTCCTCGTCTTCCCGGAGACCGAGGAGACCGCCGCGGTCGAGATCGACGAGAAGGACCTGCGGATCGACGTCTACCGCAGCTCGGGCAAGGGCGGTCAGTCGGTCAACACCACCGACTCCGCGGTCCGCATCACGCACCTGCCCACCGGCATCGTCACGTCCTGCCAGAACGAGCGCAGCCAGCTCCAGAACAAGGCCCGCGCCATGCAGGTGCTGCAGAGCCGCCTGATCGCCCTCGCCGAGGAGCAGAAGGCGCAGGAGCAGTCGGACGCGCGCCGCACGCAGATCCGCACCGTCGACCGCAGCGAGCGGGTCCGGACGTACAACTTCCCCGAATCACGCATCTCCGATCACCGGGTTGGGTACAAAGCGCATAACCTGGACCAGGTCCTCGACGGTGACCTGGACGCGGTGGTCGACGCACTGGCCGCCGCTGACCGGGCAGAACGGCTCGCAGGCGGGTAATCCGACGTGAGAGGGGCGCGTTGTGGCCGAGATCCTGGTGAATCCGCAGACAGCGCCCCTCGACCAAGCGGTCGACGTGCTCGTCGTCGGGCTGAAACCCGGCCAGCCGATCACCGTGCAGCTCTCCACGGGTGATCGCTCCTCACACGCCGATTTCGAGGCGGACGACCGTGGCGTCGTCGACCTGACCAGGCACGCACCGCTCGACGGCAGCTATCGCGGCGTAGACCCGATGGGCCTCTTCTGGTCGTTGGAACGCACGGGCGGCAAGGCCGGTCCCACGGTGCTCTCCGTGGAGGGCGTGGGAGACCGAGTCCTCGAACGGCAGCAGGTCCCCGAGGGCGTCGAACGGCTCGAAGTCCGCGAGAGCGGCCTGGTGGGCACCCTCTTCGCCCCTGAGGACGACGGAGGCGAGCTACCGGGCGTCATCGTGCTCGGAGGGTCCGAGGGCGGCATCCACGAGACCGACGCGGCGCTGCTGGCCGCGCACGGGTTCGTCACGCTCGCCCTCGGCTACTTCGGACTGAAGGGCCTGCCCGAGAACCTCGTCGACGTGCCGCTGGAGTACTTCGGCAAGGCCATCGACTTCCTCTCGGACCACGCGGGCGAGATCGGCGTTGTCGGCGGGTCGCGCGGAGGTGAGCTGGCGCTCCTCGTCGGCGCCACGTTCCCGCAGGTCAGCGCAGTCGTCAGCGTGGTCGGCAGCGGTGTCGTCACGCAGGCCATCGGCCCCGGCCGCAACCTGCTGCAGAAGCTCTCGCACGAGGCCGCGTCCTGGACGCTCAAGGACGAACCGCTGCCGTACCTGCCCTACGAGATCGGCGGCGAGCTGCGGTCCAGGATCGTCAACGGCGAACCGGTGCCGCTCAGGCTCGCTTTCAGCACCGAGGACGGCATCCCCGAGGACACCGAGATCGCCGTCGAACGGATCGTCGGCGGTGTGTTGCTCATCTCGTCCGGACAGGACGACGGCTGGCCCAGCACCGAGCTGAGCGACGTCGCGATGCGGCGGCTGAAGGACCACGAACACCCGTTCCCGTACGAGCACGTCGTGTATCCCGAGGCAGGACACCTGATCGCGGGCCCGCCGCACCGGCCGGCCACCGACGTGACCTATCCGGGGCCTGGTGTCACCTTCTCGGGTGGTGGTTCGCCGCAGGCCACCGCGCACGCCCGCGCGAACGCCTGGAAACGGACGGTTGAGTTCTTGCGGGAGCAGCTCGGGAGCTAGGTTGTGTGCTTATGAGCGCACACTTTGATGTCGTCGTCGTGGGTGCGGGTCCGGGCGGCTACGTCGCCGCGATCCGTGCGGCTCAGCTCGGGCTGAAGACCGCCATCGTGGAGGAGAAGTACTGGGGCGGTGTCTGCCTGAACGTGGGCTGCATCCCGTCGAAGGCACTCCTTCGCAACGCTGAGCTGGCGCACATCTTCACGCACGAGCAGAAGACGTTCGGCATCAAGGTCGACGGCACCGTCAGCTTCGACTACAGCGCGGCGTGGCAGCGCAGCCGCAAGGTCGCGGACGGGCGCGTCAAGGGCGTGCACTTCCTGATGAAGAAGAACGGCATCACCGAGTACAACGGGTGGGCCAACTTCACCGACGACCACACGCTGACGGTCGGGGACGAGACCATCACCTTCGGCCACGCGATCATCGCCGTGGGCGCCACGACCCGGATGCTGCCGAACACGCAGAAGTCCGACCGCGTCGTGACGTACGAAGAGCAGATCATGACCGAGGACCTGCCCGAGTCGATCGTCATCGCCGGCGCGGGCGCGATCGGCGTCGAGTTCGCGTACGTCATGCACAACTACGGCGTGAAGGTCACCATCGTCGAATTCCTCGACCGGATGGTGCCGCTCGAGGACGAAGAGGTGTCCGCCGAGCTGTTCAAGCGCTACAAGAAGCTGGGCGTCGACGTGCGCCTCGGCACCCGCGTCGAGTCGATCGACGAGTCGGGCCCGAAGGTCCGCGTCACCGTCTCGAAGAACGGCGCGGAAGAGGTCATCGAGACCGACAAGGTCATGCAGGCCATCGGTTTCGTGCCGCGCGTCGAGGGCTACGGCCTCGAGAACACCGGCGTGAAGCTGACCGACCGCGGTGCCATCGACATCGACGGCCGCGGCCGCACGTCCGTGCCGCACATCTTCGCGATCGGTGACGTCACCGCGAAGCTGATGCTCGCGCACACCGCCGAGTCCATGGGCATCATCGCCTCGGAGACCATCGCGGGCGCCGAGACGATGGAGCTCGACTACGTGATGATCCCGCGGGCGACGTTCTGCCAGCCGCAGATCGCCTCCTTCGGCTACACGGAGAAGCAGGCGCGCGAGAAGGGCTACGACGTCCAGGTCTCGAAGTTCCCGTTCACGGCGAACGGCAAGGCGCACGGCCTCGCGGAGCCCGGCGGCTTCGTGAAGCTGATCAGCGACGGCAAGCACGGCGAGCTGCTCGGCGGCCACATCATCGGCCCCGAGGCGACCGAACTGCTGCCCGAGCTCACGCTGGCGCAGCAGTGGGACCTCACCGTCCACGAGGTCGCGCGCAACGTCCACGCGCACCCGACGCTGTCCGAGGCGGTCAAGGAAGCGGTGCACGGCCTGGCCGGGCACATGATCAACTTCTGAGATAACTTCACTTCGATGATGAACCGGCAGCCGCTCCGCCTCGCCGTCTCCGAGGCGGCCAAGATCCTCGCCGAGGCGGGGGTGGACAGTCCGCGCGTCGACGCGGAGTACCTGGCCGCGCACGTGCTCGGCGTCGAGCGCGGGCGGCTGCCGCTCATCCCGCTGGTCGATCCGACCGTGATCGACCAGCTGCACAAGCTGGTCCGCGTGCGGGCCTCGCGGATTCCGTTGCAGCACATCCTCGGCTGGGCGCCGATGGGCACGATCTCCGTCGAGGTCGGGCCCGGGGTGTTCGTGCCGCGGCCCGAGACCGAGCTGCTGATGGAGTGGGGCCTGAAGGCGCTGGCGGGGGTCACCTCGCCGGTCGTCGTCGACCTCTGCACGGGAACGGGCGCGCTGGCGTTGTCGATCGCGGCGGCCCGGCCCGACGCGGTGGTGCACGCCGTGGAGATCGATCCGCAGGCGCTGTCATGGACGCGCCGCAACGCCGACGCGCGGGTGGCCGCCGGGGACACGCCGATCCGGCTGCACTCCGGTGACGCCACCGACCCGTCGCTGCTGTCCGATCTGGACGGTCAGGTGGACCTCGTGGTGTGCAATCCGCCTTACGTGCCGGAGGGAACGCCGGTGCAGCCCGAGGTCGGCGTGCACGATCCGCACCACGCGGTGTTCTCCGGCGCGGACGGGCTGGACGTGATCCGGCACGTCGTGTGGGCGGCGGCGCGGTGGCTGAAGCCCGGTGGGTCCATCGGCATCGAGCACGACGACACGCAGGGGGAGTCCGTGCCGGCGCTGCTGGCCGCACGCCGGTCGCTCACGGACGCCGTCGATCATCTCGACCTGGCGGGACGGCCGCGGTTCGCGACCGCCCGCAAGGTCGGCTGAGATCTAGAACAACGCGTCGAAGGCCTTCGACAGGTCCTTCACCTGCTCGCCGAGGCCCCGGTCCGACAGCTTGTCCATCAGGTGGTCCGCGACGTCCTTGCTGGGCTGGGGTTTGCGGGCTTCGGCGCGGAGGTCGTCCACCGCCTCGATCGTGGACGTGGGCGCCTGGGCCTCGTTCAGGTCCTCGCGCAACTCGTCGAGCAGCCGCAGCACGGTGCTCACGTCCCTGATGTGTCCGATGTGGACGTCCCCGGTCCTGGCGCGCCCACTGGTGCCGATGTTGCTGCCGATGACCGGTCCACGGATCTCGAAGTCGCGTTCGTTCATGAGCTTCCCTTGCCGACGCTCGTCTTGCCCGTGCGTGCCTTGCCGGACGTGCCGATGTTGCTGGAGATCACCGGGCCGGTGATGTGCACGTTGTTGCTCGTCACCTGCATGGCCTGTTCCATGAACTCGGTGACCGAGATGCCTTTGCTCTCCAGGAACTCGCCGAGCGTGCGCAGCAGCCGTGACTCCAGCACCTTGACGTAGCGCTCGACGTCGGTGAGCTGGAAGTAGTTGTCGACCTGGCTCCTGCTCGCGAGTTCGCGGAGGCTGTTGCTGGCGCCGTAGCGTTCCGCGACGTACGTGCCCTCCGCCTGGTGGATCGGGGTCATCCAGCCGAGCGCCGTCGCGAACCGCTTCGGTATGGAGGCGGGGAACTTCAGCAGGTCGACGATCGCGTCGCCGAACGGGCGCAGCGACTGCTCCGGCAGCACGTCGATCGTCCGGTGCTCGGAGTGGATCGGGTGCAGGATGCACGGCGTCCACTCGACGTAGAGCATCTCGTCGTCGAGCCCGAACGTCAGGTACGCCGAGACGACGACGTCGCGGTCCCACGTCTCGACCTGGAACGAGCGGAAGTAGCGCATCCACTCCATCGGCCGGGCGATCAGATCGTCCACAACGGACCTGGCGACCGCGGACTCGGGCGAGTGGTCCTTGTCGGGCAACACGATCCGCGCTTCGGCGTCGTCGATGTGGTCGATCAGCTCGACCGAGGAGATGACGACGCGGTCGCCGGTCTTGAGGTCCCGCAACCGGTGCCCCGGTGAGAGCGACGGTGAACGACCGGTCTTGACCAGCTCGCTCGTGATGCGGTCGTAGAGCTCGGGGAGGGCGAACCCGGGCAACGGCGCGTCGCTCTTCCCCTCGGCGGGCTTGAGGGGCAGCGCCATGGACCACGGTTCGAACATCGTGCCGGAGCCGACGAACGGGCGATAACCGTGGTAGACGATCACCTGCGCCTCGTCCGCGTCGTCAGGCTCGTCGCTGCCCTCGATCGGGTAGAGCGCGAGCGCTTCGGCGTAGCTCGAGTGCCCAAGCCCCCGGAACGCCCACTCGTTTCGCCACAGCTCCCGCTCGCCCCGGCTGGTGCGGAACCCGGCGCGCCGGAAGCTCTTCGTCACCAGCAGCCAGGTCACGACCCGGTCGGCGAACAGCACCGCGAAGATCAGCACGATCGCGGTGATCAAAAACGCGATCCCGGCGCCGCTGCTCTCCTCCACGCAGTCCTCGTACCTGGGCCTGCAGTACCTGGTGGAGTAGTTGCTGCTGGCGTCGAGCTCTTCGATGAACTTGTACAGCACGAAGAAGAGCGCGATCGCGCCGGCGATCGAGCCGAGCACGACCGGCCCGCGCCGCGTGGACCGCCGCGGCCGCGTGAACGCCATCCGAGCCCCGGTGCCGAGCGCGGCGAGCGCGGCCACCACCAGCCACCCGACGAGCAGCGTCCCGCTCGCGGCGAACAGCGCCACCACCGCCAGCACCAGCAACACCGCGTCGCGCACCTTGCGCCGCGTCCGCGCCGCCACCGCCTCCCGCAACACCGCGCCGGAGTTGACGCCGGGCGAACGCGGAATCGACCGAGTGGCCTCCACGAGGTACTCGCGAATGGCGGAATCCGCGAACTCCTCGTCGCGGTGAGCGGCTCCGCAGAGGAAGCGGGTCGTGTCGTCGCGCAACCGGGGAGAATCCTTTCCCTTCGTCGGCGCGGGAGTTGACATTGTCCTGTCTACTTTCTGTCATTGAATCAAGCACTCTGTGTTTGTGCTGGTCAGGGACATGGTGAGACAACGAACAACACTCAATTCGGTTCTGCTGATGGCACGATAGTCGTTCCTGATCGGAATGGGGTGCAGGTGGCGGAATTGCCTATTGTCAATGCGCCGAAAGAGGGCAAATCGCGCTCTCCTCAGCCGCACTCGCCGAGTCGCTGCTTCCGGGCGTGTCCGCCGGGTGAAGTGTGGACAAATCCTGGCCAATAACGCGACCTTTCGTCACGTTGAGGCTGAACGGTCCTATGTTCGCCGTGGGGAGGGCACGCGGTCACGCGCTCGAGGAACCGCCGCCTCGCGCGTGACCGCGTGTGCGCCTGCCTGGCCGCACTCGCGGGTCAGACGAAATCGCCACGCAGACGGGGCGATGGCTTGGTGGTTCGCCGCTCCCGTCGGGGAAAATTCTGTTCCAGGCTCATCGTTCGCTGGTCATCGCCAGTACCTGACCGAGGTGCCGTGCGAGGCCTGCGTTGTCGGCGGGGCCGATCGTGAACCAGCCCTTGCGGGTCTCGACGTTGGAGTACCGGCCCTGCCGCGTGTCGATCCAGGTGACCGGCGGGAAGTCCCGCCTGGCGCGGCCCTGGCCCATCTGCACGAGGAAGTGGCCGTTGCCGATGGCGGGGCCGGTCAGCATCTGCTTGGCGACGCGGACGTCGTCGTTCTCCATCCTGCGGACCGCCTGCCGGAAGCCGTCCTGGTGCTGCTGGCCTTCGAAAGCCTGGACCGGGACGGTGACGAGCTTGCCCGGACCGGGCCTGCCCGAGGGCATGGCGTTCGCCAGGCTCGTGGCGATCTCGTTGGGCTGCAGCAGGTTCAGCGTGATTCCGGCCTCCTCCTGCGTCACCAGCACCGCGTAACCGCCACGGGCCACCACGCTGGCGCGCACCAGCTTCTGCTGGTTCACGTCCGGTGTGCACAGCGCGACGACGCGGAGATCGGGACGCGCCAACAGGTTCAGCGCGTCCTCGAGATCGGGCTCCGGCCGTCCGCGCCGAGCGAGGCCGCGCCGTTCGAGGTCGGCGCGCACGGCGGTCTTGACGCGAGCGCGCTCGTCGAGCGTCTCACCGTGCTGGCTGACCTCGAAGGGGTAGGGGACGCTCCCCGCCCGCAGGTCCTCCCAGAGGACCTCGAACGCGGGCAGGGAGAGCTGCGCGATCTGCCTCATCCGCCGATCACCGGCGGCGCGACCATGCGGTCGTCGTCGAAGAACTCGTCAGTGGGCAGGAGGTAGTTCGACTTGTGCTCCTTGTCCTCCTCGCCACCCTGGCCGGCACCGGCGCCACCCCCGGCGCCCATGCCACCGGCACCCGCGCCACCACGACCCGCCGCACCAGCGGCCGTACCCGCTGCGCCACCGGGACCGCCCGCGACACCCGCGCTGCCACCGGGAGTGGCGGGCCCGAAGCTGCCCATGCCACGACCGGAGCCGCCCACGCCGGCCATGCCGCCGGGCCCCATGCCGCGGCCGCCACCGGCACCGCCACCTCCGGGGCCGCCGCCGGGACGCATGCCCGGTCCGCCACCGCCGGGCCTGCCGTTCTGGCCGCCACCGGGCGGCCGCATGCCGGGAGGGAGCATCCCGGGCGGTGTGAACGGCGGCCGATTCTGACCGCCGGGGTTGTTCTGGTTGTTGTTGCCACCGGGCTGCAGCGACGGGTCCTTGACCTGAGGCGCGGTCCACGCGGTGTTGGTGGTGCCGTTGCCGTTGTTGGAACTCGAAGGCATCGACGGCACGCCCGAGTTGTTGCTGAAGTGCTGGTTGGCGTTGACGTTGCTCAAGCTCTGCGAACTCGTGCTGCTGCTCGTCTGCGTGACGCCCTGGTCCTGCGTGACCTGCGGCGTGGACTCCATGGCGGGCATGGACATCGCGGCGGCCATCATCGTGTTGTCACGCGTCTGCATGACCTGGACGGCTTCGGCCTTGGCCTCTTGCTGCGCGCTGTGCTGGGCCATCATCTCGAAGGGCGCGCCGACCATGGCCGGCGGGAAGATGACCGCGGGGACCGCGAACTTCTTCAACGTGTCCATGGGGCTGAACTTGACCGGCTCGGGCATGCTGCGATTCGCCTGGACGGCCGCATCCCGTTGCTGCGCAATGGCATCCGAGGTCCGCATGAAGGCGTCGCCGGTCTGTTCCGAGAAGGTCCCCACCTTGCCCAGAGCAGCCCGGACCCCTTCCGCGGCCCGCCCTTGCCAAGCATCCTGAGAACCGTTCACCAGGATCCCGAAGTCGGTGGCCAGATCCTTGAAGGTGCTGCCGATCGTTTTCCAGGTGTCGCTGACCGCTGTCGCCGTGTCCGGGACGTAGTTCTGGGTGACCTGCGCCTTCATCTGCTCGTGCTGCTGGCCCGGATAGTGCGCGTTCGGCGTGGGAACAGCGGGTTTGACGACGGGTGCCATGAGAATCCCCCCTCGGGCGTCGTTAGGGCAGTTTCGGTGCGATCAGGTCAGCGGCTTTGGACGCGCGCTGACATGCGGCCGCGGTGTCCGTCGAGGTGAGGCCGAGGCTTCCGATGATCGACACCGATGACGACTCGCTGACTGCGATCAGATAGGTGCACGCGCCTCGGGCGCCGTCCGGTGCCTCGACCTTGATCGCGTCGTACTTCCCGACCTTGGTCGGCGAACTCTCGCCGCCGGGACTCAGGTCCTTGAGCCCGGAACTCGTGCGGATGCCCACCCGGAGCCCGCCCTTGCCGCTTTCGTTCCAATCGCAGCCCTCTGCGGTACCGACCTTCGCCGCCTCGCCTGCGGACTTGATGCCGAGGCTCGTCACCTCGGTCTCCGTCAGCAGTTCACAGGGCTTTTGAGCCACCACTTCCAGCCCTGAGGCGGACTCGCTGGTCGTGGTGGTGCCACCGGACGTCGGTGTGGGGGTGCCAGTCGTGCCGGTGCAGCCGGCAGCGAGGACGCTCAAGCCGATCGTCGTGGCAATGAGGAGGCGCTTCATCTACTTCCCAAGTTTCTTGAGCGAGTCGGCACTCGCGTGGTCGGCGTTCGAGTACGACGCGCGGCTCTTCTCGATCTGCGTCTTGAGTTCGTCGATCGCCGTGGCCAGGTCCACGAGAGACTGCCGTGCGGCAGTTCCGAACGCCCTGTTGCCTTGACTGATCGCCTCGGCGTATCCCCCGCCGAGCTTGGTTTCCTGGCTCAGCTCCAACGATCGCAGGCCGACCTTTTCAAGCTCGTCCTTCATCGCCGTCAACTTTTTGATCATTGCGTCGACCAGTTGCGGGTCGACGGACAGTTGCTGCGTCTCCACGGCCACCGCGACAGCCCTGCCCGCGTCCATGACAGCGCTCAAGCCACCGCTGAAGATGCTGTCCCAAGCGCCCCCGGACGCTCTGTCGGCGAAGCTGCCGACCTTGCCGCTCGTCACCACTTCCTCGGACACAGAAGCTCGACCTCCCCCATTGCGCTCTGTGGTCGACCCATGACCCTACAGTTGCGCGTCCATTTGGGGGATGCGTTGAACAACCCAACCCGTTTGAGACAAAACATTGCCTGGTCGGGGAGCCTTCGGGTGCTCCAAGTGAGAACGGAGACACAGGTTCCCGGTGGTGACAAGGCGGGCTCTGCGTCACCCGGTCGGGAAGGCTGGCTAGGCTCACCGAGGTGAGCACGGTCTACGACTGCAGCGAACCCGACAACCGCGCGGCCGGACTTGCCGCCGCCGCCGGCGCGGTGCGGAGCGGACGCCTCGTCGTCCTGCCCACCGACACCGTCTACGGGATCGGCTGCGATGCGTTCGACGCCGAAGCCGTCCGGAGTCTTCTCGAGGCCAAGGGGCGCGGGCCCGACATGCCCGTGCCCGTGCTGGTCGGGTCCTGGACCACCATCGACGGGCTGGTTCTCAGCGTGCCCCGGCAGGCGCGGGCTCTCATCGAGGCGTTCTGGCCCGGTGGGTTGAGCATCGTGTTGCCGCACGCGCCGAGCCTGGCGTGGGACCTGGGGCAGACGCGCGGCACCGTCATGTTGCGCATGCCGTTGCACCCCGTTGCGCTCGAACTCCTGCGCGACGTCGGGCCGATGGCCGTGTCCAGCGCGAACAGGACCGGGCACGCGCCCGCGTCCAGTGCGCAGGAGGCTCGTGACCAGCTCGGGGATTCCGTGCCCGTGTACCTCGACGGGGGGCTCAGCGGCGAGAACGTCGCCTCCACCATCGTCGACCTCACCGGGCCCGACGCGCTGATCCTGCGCGAAGGCGCGGTCACCAAGGAAGACGTCAACGAGGTGCTCGGCATCGAGGTCGAGGTCGCGCGGTAGCTTGCGGCTGCCAGAATTGATCATGGTCGCCGCGAGTACCGTGGTGAGCACCCCGAACACCCCCGATTGATTGGTAGGCCCGTGGGGCCCGCATCCTCGTTCGTCCTTCCCGTGCGCGAGTACCTGCTCGTCGCGTTGATCGCTGCCGTCGTGACGTTCCTGCTCGTGGGCCTGGTGCGCGCGATGGCGTTCCGGCTCGGGGCGGTGGCCTACCCGCGGCAACGGGACGTGCACGTGCAGCCGATGCCTCGCATGGGCGGTGTCGCCATCTACGGCGGCGTGCTGGCCGGCATGTTCGTGGCGCACCAGTTGCCGGTGCTGCGGGCGGCGTTCGACTTCTCCAACGACCCGTGGGGCGTCATCGTCGCGGGCGGCGTCATCGTGCTCGTGGGCGCGATCGACGACAGGTTCGAACTCGACTCGCTCACCAAACTCGCGGGCCAGGTCACGGCGGCGGGCATCCTCGTGTTGTTCGGTCTGCAGTGGATGATCGCGTGGGTGCCGTGGGACGGCGGCGCGACCATCTCGCTCGACCAGAACCAGGGCGCGCTCCTGACCGTGCTGCTCGCGGTCACCATGATCAACGCGATGAACTTCGTCGACGGCCTCGACGGACTCGCCGCCGGCATCGGCCTCATCGCCGCCGCCGCCACGGCCGCGTTCTCGATCGGCCTGCTCGTCGAACGCCAGGGAGCCGTCGAGGCCTACCCGCCGGCCCTGATCGCCGCCGTGCTCGCGGGCGCGTGCCTGGGCTTCCTGCCGCACAACTTCAACCCCGCGCGCATCTTCATGGGCGACTCGGGCTCCATGCTCATCGGCCTCATGCTCGCCGCCGCCACCACCAGCGCGTCCGGCAAGATCAACCAGTCCACCGGCAGCGCGGCCGACCTGCTCGGTCTGCTCTCGCCGCTGATCGTGGTCGCCGCGGTGCTGTTCGTGCCGCTGCTCGACCTGCTGATGGCCATCATCCGCCGCACCCGCCGCGGCGAGAGCCCGTTCTCCCCGGACAAGATGCACCTGCACCACCGGTTGCTGGAGATCGGGCACTCGCAGCGCCGTGCCGTCCTGCTCATCTACTTGTGGGCGGGCGTCCTGGCGTTCGGCGCGGTCGCTCTCACGCTGTTCGACCCGATCATCGTGGCCACGTGCTTCGTCATCGGGTTGATCGTGACGTTCGTGGTCTCGGTGATTCCCCGGCTGCGGGACGCCCGCAGCAAGTCCTGAGGGAACAGGTCAGATCGGGTTCTCGACGCACGGGCGGCCGATCAGTTCGAAGGTGCCGTCGTCCTTCTTCATCCACCCCTCCGCGCAGTGCTTCTGCCCATCGGCGTAGTCGCGGTCCACGTTGTAGTAGTAGACGCTGCCCTGACCCCATCGCCGCGTCTCGGAGGTCACGCTGTAGTCCGGGCCGAACAACCGGAAGTAGCCGTCGAACGCCAGGTACGTGCCGACCGACGTGACCTTGCCCTGCACCTGGTGCACGTGTCCGCCGCTGCCGGTCGCCTTCACCGCGATGCTGCCGTTGATGCCGCTCTCGTCCGCGTGCGCGGCAGGCGCCAACATCAATGACGCCGAGGTCGCGGCGGTCAGTGCGATGGAAATCGTTCGAAACTTGCTCATCGGATCCCCCGAATCGTGGTGGCCAACGTGACCGAAGCTAACTGTCCGTTGCGCCAATTCACCTACATGTGACGTAGGCGAATGGAGTAGCGTCGGACGTGGTTGACCGACTGGGGGGAACGACAACCATGGATAGCTGCAGCTTCGGTCTGCTCGGAGAGCTGTCGATCGACGACGGCGCGGTGACGCTCAACGCGAGCAAGCTGCGAGGCCTGCTCGCCGCGCTTCTGCTGGACGCGGGGAACCCGGTGTCGCAGTGCGAGCTGGTCGAGCGGATCTGGGACGAGCCGCCATCGCGGGCGAATTCGACCCTGCAGGTCTACGTCGTTCGCCTGAGGCACGCACTGGGGTCGTTCGGTCGCTCTGTCGTGCGCAGCAGCACGGGCTACCGCATCGACGTGGACGCAGAGCAGGTCGACCTGCACAGGTTCCGCAGCCTGGCCTCGCGTCACGACCCCGACGCCCGGACCGAACTCGGTGATCTCCGTGAGGCACTGGCGCTCTGGCGTGGGCCCGCGCTTGCTGACGTGACTTCTGAAGGCATGCGGTTCGAGGCTGACCGGCTCGACGAGGAACGACTCGTCGCCGTCGAGCGCCGGATGGAGCTGGAGATAGGGCTGGGCGCGCACCGCGAACTGGTGCCCGAACTGCGTGCGCTGACCCGGCTGCACCCCTTGCGCGAGCGGTTCGCGGAGTTCCTGATGGTGGCGCTGCACCGGGGAGGGCGTTCGGCGGATGCCTTGGAGGTCTACCGGGTTGTTCACCGGATGTTCGCCGACGAGTTGGGTGTGCGGCCCGGACGGCGGCTGGCAGAGCTCAACGATCAGATCCTGTGCGGCCGTGAAATTGGCTCGCCATCTTGTTTGGGGCCGCTTAACCGCCGTTAACGAGGGGCTGCCCGCAAAGCCTCGTGTGCGAGTTCCTACACTTCGGGACATGAGCGACGCGGACAAGGCCGTCACGCACGAGCTGGTCGTCCAGCGGCTCGCCGGGGAAATGTTCCGAGCGGCCGCGTGGGCCGCGCTCGGCACGTTTGTCCTCGGTGTGGCCGTGTCAACTGTGATCTGGGGGACCGCTGGTCTCTACGGGTCATTGATCGGTGGTGCGATCGCCATCGTTTCCAGCCTCGCGACGCTGTTGTTGATGAGCAAGACGGCGAGCCTCGATCCGATGTTCGTGATGGTCGCCGCGCTCGGCGGATTCATGGGCAAGCTGCTCGTGCTGCTACTCGCGGTGATCCTGCTGCGCAACCAGTCGTGGCTCGAACCCAAGGCCCTTGGAATCACCCTGGTGGCGACTGTGCTCGTGACGTCGTTTCTGGAGGCCAGAGCCTCGAAGCGCAGTCGTAGCCAGATGGTCGTCCCCGCCTCCGACGGCGCCTAGACCTGCTGATATGGTCCGCGCAGACCAGGGACACCCGATAGCAGGGGTGCCTCTGGCAGTCGCTTGCGAACCGTAAGGTACGTTAAGTCCAGATCGTGACGATTCCCCCGGCGGAGTGAACGCCGGCCGGGAGAACCGGAAGGAACACAGTGACCAAGTTGCTGGCTTCGGGGGGCGAGTTCGTCGCTCCCGGTGTGAAGGACTTCTTCCTCCCGCCGATCTTCGGCTCGGTCACGAAGCCGATGGTCCTGCTGGTGCTGTCGATCGTGATCATCGGCCTCTTCTTCATTGTGGCCACCCGGAACCTGAAGGTGATCCCGGGCAAGTTCCAGTTCGCCGCCGAGTCGGTTTACGACTTCGGGCGCAACAACATCGCCCGCGAGCAGATCGGCGCGAAGGACTTCAAGCCCTTCATCCCGCTGATCCTCACGATCTTCTGCTTCATCCTGGTGAACAACCTGTTCGGGCTCGTCCCGATCGTGCAGTTCCCCACGATGTCGCACATCGGCTTCCCGCTCGCCGTTTCGTTGTTCGTCGTTTACCCCGTGTACCACTTCGTCGGGTTCAAGCGGCACGGCTTCGTGGGCTACTTGAAGCACCAGACGATTCCGCCGGGCGCGCCGTGGTTCGTGCTCCCGCTGCTGATTCCGATCGAGTTCTTCCAGAAGTTCATCCTGAACCCGCTCACGCTGGCGATCCGAGTTTTCGCCGCCATGTTCGCGGGTCACCTCCTGCTGCTGGTCTTCACCCTGGCCGGTGAGTTCCTGCTGCTCAACGGCGGGATCACCGTCATCGTGGCGCCGGTGTCCTTCGCCTTCGCCATCGCGCTGACCTTCCTGGAGGCACTGATCATGTGCCTGCAGGCCTACATCTTCGCGCTGCTGTCTGCCAGCTACATCGGCATGGCGCTGGCAGAAGAGCACTGAGTAAAAGCACCACAAAGCCTCCGATCCGCGAACACTCGCGGGCCGAGTTGGAAAGGGAACAGCAACAGTGAGCGCTCTCCAGATCGCCCAGGCCTTCGACGGAAACATCAACCCGGGTCTTGCGGCCATCGGTTACGGCCTCGCCGCGATCGGCCCCGGCATCGGTGTCGGCCTGATCTTCTCCTCGGTCATCAGCGGCACCGCCCGCCAGCCCGAGGCCCGCGGCGTGCTGCTCAGCCTCGCGTGGACCACCTTCGCCATCGTCGAGGTCCTCGCGCTGATCGGCTTCGTCGTGTACTTCATCGCGACTGCCGCGACCGGCGCCTGACCTAACCCTTCAACGCGTTAGGAGACGTCGTGTTCCACGCTCTGATCGTGGCCGCGGAGGACCCTGCGAAGGTCAACCCGGTCCTTCCGCACACCTCGGAGATCATCCTCGGTCTCGTCGCGTTCCTGCTCCTCCTCTTCGTGGTCAAGAAGTTCGTCTCACCGCGCTTCGAGGCGTTGTACGAGGAGCGGACGGCCAAGATCGAGGGTGGCATCGAGAAGGCGGAGCAGGCTCAGGCCGAGGCTCAGCGTGCTCTCGAGCAGTACAAGGAGCAGCTGGCCGAGGCTCGCGCCGAGGCCGCGCGCATCCGTGACGACGCTCGGGCCGAGGGCCTGCAGATCGTCGAGGAGCTGCGCGAGCAGGCGCAGGCCGAGTCCGCGCGCATCGTCGCGCAGGGCCAGCACCAGCTGGACGCCCAGCGCGCCCAGATCGTCGCGGAGCTGCGCGCCGACCTCGGCCGCACCGCCGTCGAGCTGGCGAGCAAGGTCGTGGGCGAGTCCCTCGAGGACGACTCCCGCCGCCGTGGCACCGTCGACCGCTTCCTCAACGAGCTGGACGCCGTCGCGGCGCCGGCGAGCAAGTAGAGGCAGCCGATGACGTTGCATGCCGCAAGTCGTGAAGCTCTGGCAGCCGCGGAACTGCGGCTGCTGGAGCTGGCCGACGCCACCACGTCGACGGACGACCTCGCCAAGCTCGGCGAGGAGCTCTTCGCCGTGCTCGGCCTGCTGATCGAGCAGCGGACGCTGCGCGGCTCGCTGGCCGACGCCTCGTCCGAGGCCGCCGGTCGTGAGCAGCTGGCTCGCGGCCTGTTCGCGGGCAAGGTGAGCGACGCGACGCTGCAGATCCTGGTCGCCGTCGTGACCTCGCGCTGGTCCAGCCCGCGCGAGCTCGTCGACGGTGTCGAGTCGCTCGCCCGCACCACGCTGCTGGTGCGTGCCGAGCGCGACGGCCAGCTCGACTCGACCGAGGACGAGCTGTTCCGCCTCGGCCGCATCGTGGCTGGTTCGAACGAGCTCGAGCTGTTGCTGGCGGACCCCGCCGGTGACGTCTCCGGCAAGGTCGTGCTGGTCGACTCCCTGATCGAGGGCAAGGTCAGCCCGGTCACCAAGACGCTGGTGGACCAGCTGGTTCGTCACCCGCGCGGAGTGCGCGTGGCGGACGGGCTCTCCGAGCTCGCTGACCTCGCGGCCAAGCGCCGTCAGCGTTCCGTCGCGCACGTGAAGTCCGCGGTGGAGCTGACCGCCGAGCAGGTCGACCGCTTGACCGCGACGCTGACCACGATCTACTCGCGCCCGATCGCTCTGCACGTGGAGGTCGACCCTTCGCTGGGCGGCGGCCTCACGATCAAGATCGGCGACGAGATCATCGACGGAAGCATCGCCGGCCGGTTGGCGGCACTGCGCCGCAATCTCGCCAGCTAGCCCCCGAGCCCTTTCCCAAGAACGAAGAAGTGAGAGCAGGAACGACATGGCGGAGCTGACGATCTCGTCGGACGAGATCCGCAGTGCGATCGAGAAGTACGTCTCGAGCTACTCCCCGGAGGTCAGCCGGGAAGAGGTCGGTACCGTCTCCGAGACCTACGACGGCATCGCCATCGTCGAAGGCCTTCCGGGCACGATGACCAACGAGCTGCTCGAGTTCCCCGGCGGCGTCCTCGGCGTCGCCCTGAACCTCGAGGTCCGCAACATCGGTGCGGTCATCCTCGGTGACTACGACAAGATCGAAGAGGGCCAGGAAGTCCGCCGGACGGGCAAGGTCCTGTCCGTGCCGGTCGGCGACGGCTTCCTCGGTCGCGTCGTCAACCCGCTGGGCCAGCCGATCGACGGCCTCGGTGACATCGTCGCCGACGACAACCGCGCGCTCGAGCTGCAGGCCGCTTCCGTGCTGCAGCGCCAGCCGGTGTCCGAGCCGATGCAGACCGGCATCAAGGCCATCGACGCGATGACCCCGATCGGCCGCGGTCAGCGTCAGCTGATCATCGGTGACCGCAAGACCGGCAAGACCGCGGTCTGCATCGACACGATCATCAACCAGAAGAAGGCCTGGGAGTCGGGCGACCCCAAGCAGCAGGTGCGCTGCGTCTACGTCGCCATCGGCCAGAAGGGCTCCACCATCGCGGGCGTCAAGACCGCGCTGGAGGAGGCGGGCGCGCTCGAGTACACGACGATCGTCGCCGCCCCCGCTTCTGACTCCGCGGGCTTCAAGTGGCTGGCGCCGTACACCGGTTCCTCCATCGGCCAGCACTGGATGTACCAGGGCAAGCACGTCCTGATCATCTTCGACGACCTGACCAAGCAGGCCGAGGCGTACCGCGCGATCTCGCTGCTGCTGCGTCGCCCGCCGGGCCGCGAGGCCTACCCCGGCGACGTCTTCTACTTGCACTCGCGTCTCCTCGAGCGTTGCGCGAAGCTGTCGGACGAGATGGGCGGCGGCTCGATGACGGGTCTCCCGATCATCGAGACCAAGGCGAACGACGTGTCGGCGTACATCCCGACCAACGTCATCTCGATCACCGACGGTCAGTGCTTCCTCGAGTCCGACCTGTTCAACGCCGGTGTGCGTCCGGCCGTCAACGTGGGTATCTCGGTCTCCCGCGTCGGTGGTGCCGCGCAGATCAAGGCGATGAAGTCGGTCGCGGGCTCGCTGCGTCTCGACCTGTCGCAGTTCCGCGAGCTGGAGGCCTTCTCCGCGTTCGCGTCCGACCTCGACGCCGCGTCGCGCGCCCAGCTGGACCGCGGTGCCCGTCTGGTCGAGCTGCTCAAGCAGGGCCAGTACTCCCCGGTCCCCGTCGAGGAGCAGGTCGTCGAGATCTACGCCGCGACCAAGGGCCACCTGGACGACGTCCCCGTCGCCGACATCCGTCGCTTCGTGGCCGACTTCAAGGACTCGCTGCGCCGCAACCACGCCGACCTGCTGGGCTCGATCGTCGAGACCAAGCAGTTCGGTGACGACGCCCAGCGTCGCGTGGTCGACGCCGTGAACGAGTTCAAGAAGCAGTTCACCGCTTCGGACGGCTCGACCATCGTCAACGAGGCCCCCGAGAAGGCGCTCGACGCCGACAAGGTCGGCCAGGAATCGGTGAAGGTCAACAAGCCCGAGCCGACCAAGAAGTGATCTGAGCCATGGGCGCACAGATTCGGGAGCTCCGCCAGCGGATCCGAACGGTCAACTCGACCAAGAAGATCACGAAGGCCTACGAGCTCATCGCGACGTCTCGCCTCGCGAAGGCGCAGACCAGGGTCGCGGCCTCCCGGCCGTACGCGGAAGAGATCACTAACGTGCTCTCCGCGTTGGCCGAGGCCTCGGCGAACCTCGACCACCCGCTGCTGACGGAACGCGAGAACCCGAAGCGCGCCGCAGTGCTGGTGATCACGAGCGACAAGGGCATGTGCGGCGGTTACAACGCCAACGTGCTCAAGGCCGCCGAGCAGCTGCTGCAGCTGCTCCGGTCCGAAGGCAAGGAGCCGGTGCTGTACGTGGCCGGCCGCAAGGGCCAGGGCTACTACCAGTTCCGCCGCCGCGAGGTCACGGGCGCGTGGAGCGGGTTCTCGCAGACCCCGCACTACGTGAACGCGGTCGAAGCCGGTGACGCGGTGGTGGAGGCGTTCCTGGAGGGCACGGAGAACGGCGCGCAGGGCGTGGACGAGATCCACGTCGTGTACACCGAGTTCAAGTCCATGCTCGTCCAGACGCCGGCCGCCAGGCGGATCGCGCCGATGGACGTCGAGTACACCGGCGAGACCCCCAAGGGCCCGCGCGCGGTGTACGACTTCGAGCCGAGCGCGGAGACGCTGCTGGGCGCGATGTTGCCCAAGTACGTCAAGACTCGCCTGTTCTCCGCCATGCTGGAGGCGGCGGCTTCGGAGTCGGCTGCCCGTCGTACGGCCATGAAGGCCGCGACGGACAACGCGACGGAGCTGGTCCGGAACCTCAGCCGGGCGGCGAACTCGGCCCGTCAGGCCCAGATCACCCAGGAGATCAGCGAGATCGTCGGTGGCGCTGCCGCGCTTACCGGTGGCGCAGGAAGTGATGAGTGACATGAGTGCTACTGCCACCACCACCCGCACCGGCCGTGTGGTCCGGGTGATCGGTGCGGTCGTCGACGTGGAGTTCCCGCGCGACGCCGTGCCCGAGCTGTTCAACGCCCTGAAAGTGGAGATCACTTTCGAGGCCGTCGCCAAGACGCTGACCCTCGAGGTCGCGCAGCACCTCGGCGACAACCTCGTCCGCACCATCTCGATGCAGCCGACCGACGGTCTGGTCCGCGGCGCGCCGGTGTCCGACACCGGCAAGGCCATCTCGGTGCCCGTCGGTGACGTCGTCAAGGGCCACGTGTTCAACGCCCTCGGTGACTGCCTCGACGTGCCCGGCCTCGGCCGCGACGGCGAGCAGTGGGGCATCCACCGCAAGGCTCCGTCGTTCGACCAGCTCGAGGGCAAGACCGAAATCCTCGAGACCGGCGTCAAGGTCATCGACCTGCTCACCCCGTACGTCAAGGGTGGCAAGATCGGCCTGTTCGGCGGCGCGGGTGTCGGCAAGACCGTGCTCATCCAGGAGATGATCACGCGTATTGCCCGCGAGTTCTCCGGTACGTCGGTGTTCGCCGGCGTCGGTGAGCGCACCCGTGAGGGCACGGACCTCCACCTCGAGATGGAAGAGATGGGTGTTCTCCCGGACACCGCTCTCGTCTTCGGTCAGATGGACGAGCCGCCCGGCACGCGTATGCGCGTCGCGCTGTCCGCTCTCACGATGGCGGAGTACTTCCGCGACGTGCAGAACCAGGACGTGCTGCTCTTCATCGACAACATCTTCCGCTTCACCCAGGCCGGTTCCGAGGTGTCGACCCTGCTGGGCCGCATGCCTTCCGCCGTGGGTTACCAGCCGACGCTGGCCGACGAGATGGGTGAGCTCCAGGAGCGCATCACCTCGACGCGCGGTAGGTCGATCACCTCGCTGCAGGCCATCTACGTGCCCGCGGACGACTACACCGACCCCGCCCCGGCGACCACCTTCGCCCACCTGGACGCGACGACGGAGCTTTCCCGTCCGATCTCCCAGAAGGGCATCTACCCGGCCGTCGACCCGCTGTCGTCGTCGTCTCGAATCCTCGAGCCGTCGATCGTCGGCGAGGAGCACTACCGGGTGGCCCAGGAGGTGAAGCGGATCCTGCAGAAGTACAAGGAGCTGCAGGACATCATCGCCATCCTCGGCATGGACGAGCTGTCCGAAGAGGACAAGGTCCTCGTCGGTCGCGCGCGTCGTCTCGAGCGCTTCCTCGGCCAGAACTTCTTCGTCGCGGAGAAGTTCACCGGCCAGAAGGGCTCGTTCGTCCCGATCAAGGAGACGGTCGAGGCCTTCGACCGGGTCTGCAAGGGCGAGTTCGACCACTTCCCGGAGCAGGCGTTCTTCTCCTGCGGCGGGTTGGACGACGTCGAGGCCAACGCCAAGAAGCTTGCCGGTAACTGAGCTTCTGCCTGACTCTTGGGGCCGTTCCTCCATTGTGGAGGAGCGGCCCTTTGGGTTTTCGGGGTGCGGTTGGGTGCGTGTGGTCGCGTTCCAGCGGGGTTGGTCGCCTCCCCGTTCTTCGGCTTCGGGTTTCCGTTCAGTGGAAATCGGGCTCCCCTTGTTGGTGGTCTCGCCGCACCATTCACGGCAGCTCAAGCCAAGGCTGTCGGGGGCGAGGGAGTGCTTGTGAACAAGTGGGTGTTGCCGCTCTGCTGGACCGCCGTCCTTTTGGACGGCTTTGACCTCGTGGTGCTCGGCACGGTGATTCCTGTGTTGTTGCAGGAGAAGTTGCTGACCACCGGGTCGGCCAGCGTTGTGTCCACGGCCGGGTTGGTCGGGATGATGCTCGGTGCGTTGGTGATCGGGACCATCACCGATGTCGTCGGTCGGCGCAAGGTGATGATTTTTGCCGTCGCCGGGTTTTCCGTGTTCACGTTGGCCTGTGCGTTCGCGCCTGATGCCACGACTTTCGGCGTGCTGCGCTTTCTTGCCGGGCTTGGGCTCGGTGGGTGTTTGCCCACCGCTATCGCGTTGGTCAACGAGGCTCGGCCCCAGCAGGGTGGGCGGGCCACCACGCTCATCATGACCGGGTATCACGTGGGTGCCGTCATCACGGCGTTGCTCGGGATCGTGCTCATCCCTCAGGTGGGGTGGCGGTCGCTGTTCGTCGTGGGGGCGTTGCCCGCGTTGGTGTTGATTCCCTTGATGGTCAAGTACTTGCCTGAGACCGCGGTGCGTCGGGCTCCTGCGTTGGAGGCTGTCGGGTCGTTGTTCCGGCCCGGGCTTCGGCGGGCCACTGTCGCGTTCTGGGTCGCCTCGTTCATGGGGCTGTTGCTCGTGTACGGGTTGAACACCTGGTTGCCGCAGATCATGCGCAGCGCCGGGTACGAGCTCGGGACTGCGTTGGCGTTGTTGTTGACGCTCAACGTCGGTGCTGTGGTCGGGCTTGTGATCGCCGGTGCTGTTGCTGACCGGGTCGGGATTCGGCCTGCTGCCATCGGGTGGTTCGCCGGTGCTGTGGTGTTCTTGGCTCTGTTGAGCATCAAGTTGCCCGGGGTCGGGGTTTACGTCGCGGTGTTCTTGGCCGGGTGTTTCGTGTTCAGCGCCCAGGTGCTCGTTTATGCCTATGCGGGGCGGGTTTACGAGGAGAACCGGGCCACCGGTATCGGGTGGGCCGCTGGGATTGGGCGGTTGGGTGCCATTAGTGGGCCGTTGCTTGGCGGTGCGTTGCTCACGGCTGGGATGGCGCATCCGTGGGGCTTCTACGCGTTTGCGTTCATAGCTGCGTTGGGTGCTACGGCCGTTGGTGCGATTGGGCTGAAGGCGAAATCGGTCGTGGGGACGGCTGGGTGATGGCAAGGTCGTCGTATGGCCCTACACGTTCCTTACGACGACCCCGGGACGCCTGACGTTCGTTCGCCCTGGCGGTACCTGTGGTGGCTCGTGCTCGTGCAGCGCCGGCGGGTGCTCGCCGGGGCGTGGTGGGGGTCGCTGTCGATGTGCCTGCTGATCCTGCCGCCGTACCTCATCTCGCGGGCCGTCGAGGACGGTCTGCGCGGTGGCGACCGGGGTGCGTTGCTGGGGTGGTGCGGTGCTCTGCTCGCGGTGGCCGTCGGGATGGCGCTCGTCTTCATCGCTCGGCACCGCACGATGACGTTGGTGCGGACCGACGCCTCGTTGCGCACGGCGCAGGTCGTGGTCCGGCACGTCACCCGGCTGGGCGGGGTGGTGCGGCGGAAGCTGTCCACCGGGGAGCTGACGTACCTGCAGAACGGGGACACGGCGCGGATCGCGCACGCGTTGACCAGTACCGGGCCCGGGGTCGGGGCGGTGGTCGCGTACGCGGCCACGGCGGTGTTGCTGGTGCGGATCTCACCCCTGGTCGCCGTCGTGGTGTTGCTCGGGGTGCCGGTGCTCGCCGTGGTGACCGGGCCGGTGTTGCGGCGGTTGCACGCCGTCGAGGCCGACTACCGGCAGCGGCAGGGGGAGTTGAGCTCGCGGGCCGGGGACATCGTGGGCGGGTTGCGGGTGTTGTCCGGGATCGGCGGGAAGCCGGCGTTCGAGACGCGGTTCCGGACCCTGTCCCGGGAGGTTCTCCGGGACGGCTACCGGGTGTCGGCCTGGCTGAGCTGGGTGCAGGCGCTGACGTGGGGGCTGCCCGCGTTGTTCCTCGCCGTGGTCACGTGGATCGTCGCGCGGATGGTGGTGACCGGAGCGATCACGATCGAGGAGACGGTCGCGGTCTACCTGTACGTCACCACGCTGACGGTGCCGGTCGCCTTCTTCATGGAGGGGGCCGACGCGATCCCGCGTGCCCTGGTGTCGGCGCGGCGGGTCATCGACGTCCTCCGGTTGCAGCCGGAGGAGAAGGACGACGGTACCGGGCCGCTGGACGTCAAGACCGGGGCGCTGACCGTGGTCGTCTCGGCGAACGCGACGCTGGCCAGGGAGTCCGTCGACCGGCTGCCCGGGGTGGTGGCGGACAACGACGACTACCTGTTCGCGGGGACGGTGCGGGAGGCGGTGTCCGTTGCCGTGCACAGTGACGCCGAACTGGACGCGGCGTTGCACGCGGCGGCCGCCGTGGACGTCGTGGAGGCGATGCCGGACGGACTGGACTCGCACCTGGAGTCGCAGGGGCGCAACGTGTCCGGCGGTCAGCGGCAACGTCTGCGGCTCGTCCGGGCGTTGCTGAGCGAACCGGACCTGCTGGTGCTGGTGGAGCCGACGTCCGCGCTCGACGCGGTGACCGAGGCGGCCGTGGCGAAGCGGGTGCGGGAGAGACGGTCGGGGCGGACCACCGTCGTCGTGTCGGCGTCGCCGTTGTGGGCGGGGCAGGCGGATCAGGTCGTGCACCTGGAGGAGACCCGATGACCAGGTTGCCGATCGCCGGCCGTCGTGAGGTCCGGGAGGCGGCCGGGCGGCTGCTCCGGGGTGAGCGGCCCGCGCTGGTCGTGGTGCTCGTGCTCACGGCGCTCTCGGCGTTGTCGGGTCTCGTCGGGCCCTACCTGCTCGGCAAGATCGTCGGTGGGGCGGAGGCCGGGTCGCTGACGCTGTCCACTGTGGACAAGCTCGCGCTCGGGGTGCTCGGTGCGGCCGTGGTGCACCTGTTGCTGGTGCGGTACAGCGTTCTGCTGACGGCACGGCTCGGCGAACGGTTCCTGGCCTCGTTGCGCGAGGAGGCGGTGACGCGCACGCTGGCGTTGCCCGCGCGCGTGGTCGACAGGCTGAGCGCCGGTGATCTGCTCACCCGCGTGACGAGCGACGTCGGCACGGTCGGCCTGGCGTTGCGGGACGGCGTGCCCGAACTGCTCGCGGGGGCCGTGCACCTCCTGGTCGTGTTCGTCGCGGTGTTCTGGCTGGACCCGCTGCTCGGCCTCGTTTCGCTGGTCGGCATGCCGTTCGTGGTGTGGGTGGTGCGCTGGTACCTGGCCCGTGCGCGTGCGGCGTACCTCGCGGAGAGCGAGGCCAACGGCGACGTGGCGGAGATGTCCGCGGCGGTCGGCGAGGGCAGCCGGACGATCGAGACGTACGGCCTGAGGGATCGGATGGTGGCGGCGGCGGACAGCGCCATCGCGCGCTCGTACCGGACGCGGCTGCGGACGCTCGCGCTCAGGAACGTGCTGTTCCCGGTGACCACCTTCGTGAACGTGCTGCCGGCCGTGCTGGTGCTGCTCGTCGGTGGCTTCTTCTACATGTCCGACGGTGTGCGGATCGAGGTCGTCGTCACGGCCGTGCTCTGGGTGTGGCGACTGGTGGAGCCGATGGACCGCATCCTGTTCTGGGTCGAGTTCCTGCAGCGCGGCGGTGCGTCGTTCGCGCGGATCGAGGGCATCGGGGCCCACGTCGAACCCCCGCCCGTCGTCGGGGAACCGGACGGCGACCGCATCGAGGTGAGCGGGGTTCGGTACTCCTATGTGGACGGCCACGAGGTGCTGCACGGCGTGGATCTCGTGGTGCAGCAGGGAGAACGACTGGCGATCGTCGGTGTCTCCGGCGCGGGCAAGTCGACGCTGGGCCGGTTGATCGCTGGTGTCGACCGGCCGGGGGAGGGCTCCGTGCTGGTCGGTGGAGTGCCCGTCGCGGACCTGGCGGCAGCGGGAGAGCAGCGGATCGTGCTGGTGACGCAGGAACATCACGTGTTCATCGGCACCGTCCGGGAGAACCTCGCGATGGCGGCCCCGGACGCTCCGGACGAACGGCTGCTCGAAGCGTTGCGCACCGTGGACGCGCGGTGGTTCGAGGCCCTGCCCGAAGGCCTGGACGCACAACTCGGTGCGGGCGGGCTGGAACTGGATCCCGCGCAGGCGCAGCAGTTGGCGCTCGCTCGCGTCGAGGTCGCCGATCCGCACACGCTGGTGCTGGACGAGGCCACGTCGTCGCTCGACCCGGCGACGGCCAGACACGCGGAGCGCGCGATCGCGGCCGTGCGGGAGAACCGCACGGTGATCGCGATCGCGCACCGGTTGCAGACCGCACGCGACGCCGACCGGATCGCGGTCGTCGACGCGGGGCGGGTCGTGGAGCTGGGATCGCACGACGACCTGGTCGCCAGAGACGGCACCTACGCGACGCTCTGGCGCTCGTGGCACGGCTAGGCCTTGTCTTGCAAGTTCATTGGGCGATAGTGGCAGCCGAGGGCCCCGGAGACGGTGCCGCCGCAACGCCCGGATACGCCCGGTATGAGGGCATCGCGGAGGCACCGTCTCCGGGCGCTCGCCCGCGCCTCTCACCGAATGAACTCGCAGGACACGACCTGGGCACCGGTCATGCCGTCGATCCCCTCGCGCGGGAAGTCGGCGTGACCGTTGTGCCGCGCGTACTCGTGGCACAGGTGGTGCAGGACGAGCCTGAGCGACACGTGCTCATCCCAGCGTGGCTGAAACCCCTTCACGTCAAGGGATTCGGCCTCGCGTTCGATCCGGCGCGAGTGCTCGACCTCGGCCTGCCACGCCGCGAACGCCGCGGACCGCGTCGAGTCCGAGGCGTCGTAGGCGACCTGGGAGTCGCTCTCGGCCGACCAGACGTTCGTGACGTCCTCGCCGTTGATGACCCTGTGGAACCAGGTGCGCTCCACTTCGGCCATGTGCCGGACGAGGCCGAGCAGCGTGAGCGTCGACGGAGGCATCGAGCGGCGGCGAAGGTCCTCATCGGACAGTCCTTCGCACTTCATCGCGAGGGTGGCGCGGTGGAAGTCGAGGAACGCGCGCAGGGTATCGCGTTCGCCCGCTTGCAGCGGCGGGCTGGGACGTTCGGTGGTCACCGCGTCATTTTGGGTACAAAGGGTGTTCTCCGCACGTGGATTGGTGTAGGTGTTAGGACACGTCGTCTACGTGATTCTGGGGGAATCCATGATGCGTCGATCAGCGCTGGTCGCTGCAATTGCCTTGGTGTGCACCACCTTCACCGTCTCGAACGCCGTCGCGGCGGAACAGTCGGCGTGCGCGTGGGCCGTGTCGGAAGTGCCGGTGCCGGCTGGCTACGAGGCCAAGTACACGAACGTCAGAGGCACGGACAGCAAGGGCAACTACTCCGGCGACTCGCCGCGGCAGGGGCAGGGCCGCACGACCGAGCCGGTGATCTGGACCAACGGGCAGCCGCGCGTGCTCAAGCACCCGGACCCCAACGTGCAACTCTTCAACGTGATCGACGAGAACAGCTCGGGCACCGTGCTGCTGCTGGCCCTCGTCTCAGGCGGCGGCTACGCGACATACCTGTACACGGACGCGCACGGGACCTCGGGAACGTTCACCGAACTGCACGCTCCCGCGGGCTACCGGAGCTACGGTCCCGTCGCGCTCAACGAACGCGGTGACGTGCTCGGCGGCGCGGACAGGACGGCCGACGGCGCGCTCGTGGGACTGCTGTGGCCCGCCACGGGAGGCGCGGCCACGGTGATCGAACGGACCTGGGGCATCCCCGACGATCTGGACGACGACGGCACCGTGTTGCTGAGGGACTCGTCCGGGAACGGCGGATCCCTGTGGCGCGACGGAGTCGTGACGCCGCTCGCCTCCACCGGCAACACCCGCTTCGTCTCGGGCATCCGGGGCGGCAAGGTCATCGGCTACGAGGTCGTCGGCAACCCGCCCAGCGCGCAGGCTCTGCTGTGGGACGGCAGCGGTGCCGTGACGCCCATCGCGGGTGCGGCGTACGTCGACGGCATCAACGCCGGCGGCCTGGTGACCGGGCACGTCTCGACGCTCTGGGGCAAGCCGGGCGTCTGGCGGAACACGACGTTCGAGGCCGAGCTGCCGTTGCCGAGCGGCCACACCGACGTGGCGTCGTCGAACTTCGTCGTGGGTGACGACGACGAGCTCTTCGCCACGTCGAACGCCGGGCCGCTGCGCTGGAGCTGCGACTAGTGCGTGTCCTGTACGTCATCGGAGCCAGAGCACGATGGCGGCGATGGTGAGTTCGGCCTGGTAGTAGGCAACTCGCTTGGCGTAGCGGGTCGCGAGGTCGTGGAACTGCTTGAGCCGGTTGAAGCATCGTTCGACCACGTTGCGCTGCCTGTACAACTCGGCATCGAACGCCGGTGGCCGCCCGCCACGGGCGCCTTTGCTCACGCGGAGGGCGATCTGGTCGGTGCGTTCCGGACTGACGAACGTGATCTTCCGGCGGCGTAATGCTTGCCGCGTCGAGGGATGTGAGTAGGCCTTGTCCGCGATCACGACATGCGGTCGTGATCGCGGACGCCCAGGCCCGTCACGTCGGACGCGGATGCCGTCGAGCAGCGGCAGCAGCTGCGGGTTGTCTCCGGCCTGGCCGGCGGTGAGCAGCACGCGCATCGGCAGGCCGCGTCCGTCGACCGCGAGGTGGATCTTGGTGCTCAGTCCTCCGCGGGAGCGAGCGAGCCCTTCCCCGTCGACGGCAAGGGCTTCGACTTCGGTGCCGTAGCCCTCTTTTCCGGGTTCCGGCCGAGTGTTGATGCGCCCGGACAACGCTGGAGTCCACGCTGATCACCCACTCGACATCTCCGACGGAGTCGTCCTTGACGATCACCTCGTCCAGGACGCGGGCCCAGGTGCCGTACTTGGTCCACAACCGCAGCTGTTCGTGCGCGGTCTTCCACGGCCCATACCGTTCGGGCAGGTCACGCCACGGCGCACCGGTTCGTGACTTCCACAGGATCGCGTTGATCACCTGCCGGTGATCACGCCACCGCCCACCACCCGACACCGGCGGCAGCAACGGCGCGATCGCCGCCCACGCCCGATCCGTCAACTCACCGCGACCAACCACCGCAGGCAAGTACCAGATGCCCAGATCAACGGCTTGCAGGACAGGCTCTAGGGCAGCTGGATCACCCTGGGCACGCCCTTCTGGCGCACGGTGACCTCCCTGGTGCCCGCGGGGGCCAGCCACGCGTGGTCGCGCTCCTGGGGGCCGACGGTGGCGTTGAAGTCGGCGACGATCGTGCCCTGGCCGTCGGGCAGCGGCAGCACCGCCGGGTCCCCCTTGGCCACGGCCCTGCCGACGACGGGGGCGCTGAACGTGCCGTCCGGCCGGTAGAGCGCGCCGTACAGCTCGCCGTACGACTCGAACATCAGGGCGTAGCGGCCGTCGGGCAGCCACGCGCAGACGCTCCAGTCCGTGGTCCCCTCCCAGCTGACGACGTAGTCGAGCACCGCGCGTTTCTGCAGTTCCTGCCGCACCTTCTGCATCGTCAGGGCCTGCCACACCCTCTTCTGCGAGGGGGTCTGCTCCGGGGAGTCCGTGGCGCAGAAGTTCCCCTCCCAGCCGAGGCCGGGGTGGGGCTCGAACGGCAGGTCCGGTTGCAGGTCGCCGCTGATGATCGCGGGCTGGGTGAAGTCGTCGGACCGGGGAGTGACGTCGCCGCGCACGAACACAGGGCGTTCGTCCGCCGGCGCGACGGTGAAGACCACGCCGTCCTGGTCGTGGGGCGCGGAGGCCCACGTACGGGTCAGCCGACGGTCGGGGCCGCGCTTCGGGCTCTGCGACCAGAACACCGTCTTGCCGAGGGTCAGCACGACGTACTGGTCGCCGAGCGGCCCGAAGCGGTAGAGCCCTGCCTCGCGGTCCCTGGCCTCCGAGAGCACGACCTCGCGGTCCACCACCTTGCCGTCGGCGACGAGACCGACGAGCGTCGCGGGGCGCGCGGAGGTGAGCACCTTCACCTCCTGCGCGACCAGCGCCGCGGGGCCGGTCGGCGTCTGCCCGGTCCAGAACACGTTCGGCTTCGACGAGACCTCGGCCACGGGCTCGTCCCGCTTCCACGGCTCGTCCGCCTGCGCTTCGGTCCACAGGTGCAGCGCGGTCGCGGTCAACTCGGCGTCGCCGGCGAGCGGACCGACCGGCGCCGCCGTCAGCCGCGGGTCCGCCGGCTGGTCCGGCGTCCGGGTCAGCACCACCCCCGTCGTCACGCCGGCGAGCAGCGCCGCCGCCGCGGTCACCGCCACCAGTCTGCGCGTGCGCATCCGCCGTCCCCCCGCCATCACGTCGCCCACGAAGCCGGGCCGCACGTCGAGCTCCGCCGTCGCGGCCTCCATCGCCTGCTTCAGTTCCACGTCAGCACCTGCTCACCCATCAGTTCCCGCATGCGGGCGAGACCGCGCGAGGTCTGGCTCTTGACCGTGCCGATGCCGCAGCCGAGCGCCCGTGCCGTCTCGGCCTCGCTGAGGTCGTCGAAGAACCGCAGCACCAGGACGGCACGCATCCTCTTCGGCAGTTGCGCCAGCGCGCGCACCACGCTGTCCGCGTCGACCACCTGCTGCTCGTGCCCGCGCGCCGTAGGTACCGCCCCCAGTTCCAGCGGTGCCTCCGGTTTGCGTGAGCGCCGTCGCCAGCGGTTCGCGGCCGCGTTCGCCAGCCCGGCGCGGGCATACGCCTCCGGTGAGGACCTGATCCGGCGCCACTTGCCGTACATGCTCATGAGGACGTCCTGCAGAATGTCCTCAGCGGCGCCTTTGTCGCCGCCGCACAGCAGATATGCCGTGCGCAGCAATGCCTGCGAACGCAACGCCACGAAGTCCTCGAAGTCCTGCATGTCCCCCCTTCGGCGGCCGTCGAAGGTACTGACACCGGGCGGGGCGGCAAGGTTGTCAGGCGACCGTTTAGACTCAGATCGACTCCAGACGACGAGGGAGATACGCGTGGCCGAGATGACCGTTGAACTGGTCGCCGTTGAACGCCGTTTGTGGTCCGGTAAGGCCACCTCTGTTTCGGCGCAGACCACCGAGGGTGAGATCGGCATCCTGCCCGGTCACGAGCCCGTGCTCGGCCAGCTGGTCGAGGGTGGCGTGGTGCGCGTGCGCACGACGGACGGTGGCCTTGTCACCGCCGCCGTGCATGGTGGCTTCCTCTCCGTGACCGGCACCGGCGTTTCCATTCTCGCCGAGGACGCCGAGCTCGCGGGCGAGATCGACGTGGACGCGGCGCGCACTGCGCTGCAGGACGCGGACGACGCAGAGCGCGCACGTGCGGCAGCGCGCGTGCGGGCCGTGGAACAGTCGGCCTGAGACCGGGCACGAGGCCGCAGCCGTGGGGATCACCGAGATTGCCGGCCTGATCCTTCTTGGGGTGGCGATCGTCATCACCTACTTCGCCTGGCGCCGGATCCGGCTGCTGCGTGAGGGTGGGGTGCACGTCGCGTTGCGGAGCGTCTTCGACGACCGCGGGCGTGGCTGGCACCTGGGCGTGGGCCACTACCGGGGTGATTCGTTCGCGTGGTTCCGGGTGTTGTCGCTCGGGTCCGGGCCGAACGAGCTGATCTCCCGGGACGGGCTGGAGATCGACGCCCGGCGGGAGCCCACCGGGCCGGAGGCCTATGCGATGCCGGTGGGGGCGACGGTGCTCCGGTGCCGGTCCGCTTCCGGTGAGGTCGAGATCGCCATGGGGCCGGACGCGTTGACCGGGTTCCTGTCCTGGCTCGAGTCCTCGCCTCCTGGGCGAGCCATACCCTGGGCTTCCTGATCACTGACGTGAAGGGCGCGTTCCCCTCGGGGGGACGCGCCCTTCGTCGTTCTCAGGCGTTCTCGCCCGGCTGCCAGAGCACGTCACCGTCGGGGTTCGCCACCCGAGCGAGGATGAACAGCAGGTCGGACAGCCTGTTCAGGTACTTGGCCGTGAGCACGTTCGTGTGCTCGGCGTCGTCCTCGATCAGCGACCACGCCCGCCGTTCCGCGCGCCGGGAGATCGTGCGTGCCTGGTGCAGCAACGCGGCGCCGGGCGTGCCTCCGTTCAGGATGAACGAGTCGAGCTTGCCCAGGCGTTCGTTGAACGTGTCGCAGTAGCCCTCCAGGCGGTCCACGTAGGCCTGGGTCACGCGCAGCGGCGGGTACTTCGGGTCGGGGACGATCGGGGTGCAGAGGTCCGCTCCGACGTCGAAGAGGTCGTTCTGGACCTTGCGCACCACCTCGAAGACGTCCGGGGCCAGGTTTCCCAGGGCCAGAGCGACGCCGAGGGACGCGTTCGTCTCGTCCACGTCCGCGTAGGCCTCGATGCGTGGTGAGGTCTTCGGGACGCGGGAGAAGTCGCCGAGGCCGGTCGTGCCGTCGTCGCCGACCCGCGTGTAGATCTTGGTGAGATGTACCGCCATGGCTGGCACTTTAAGGCCGTACGTAGGATTGCCGCGTGAGCGAGCATTTCCGGGTACACGGTGGCGCAAGGCTGGTCGGCGAAGTTGATGTCGTCGGCGCCAAGAACAGCGTGCTCAAACTGATGGCCGCTGCCCTGCTGGCCGAGGGCACGACGACCATCACCAACTGCCCGGACATCCTCGACGTGCCGCTGATGGCGGACGCGTTGCGCAGCCTCGGGTGTGAGGTCGAGCTCGAGGACGACGTGGCGAGGATCACGACGCCCGCCGAGCTGAGCCACCGGGCCGACTCCGAGGCGATGGGCAAGCTCCGTGCCTCCATCTGCGTCCTCGGGCCGCTCGTCGGGCGCTGCAAGCGTGCCGTCGTGGCGCTGCCGGGTGGTGACGCGATCGGCTCGCGGCCGTTGGACATGCACCAGAGCGGGCTCGAGAAGCTCGGTGCGACCACGTGGATCGAGCACGGGTGCATCGTCGCCGAGGCCGAGGGGCTGCACGGCACGCAGATCTGGCTCGACTTCCCGAGCATGGGTGCCACCGAGAACATCCTGATGGCGGCCGTGCTGGCCACCGGCACGACGGTCATCGACAACGCCGCGCGCGAGCCCGAGATCGTCGACCTCTGCCTGATGCTCAACCAGATGGGCGCGAAGGTCGAGGGCGCCGGCACGTCCACGCTGACCGTGCACGGCGTCACCGAGCTCAAGCCGACCGAGCACCGCGTCATCGGCGACCGGATCGTGGGCGCCACCTGGGGTTTCGCCGCTGTCATGACGCGCGGTGACGTGCGGGTGCGCGGCGTGAACCCGCACCACCTCGACCTGGTGCTCGAGAAGCTGCGCATGGCCGGCGCCGAGGTCACCGTCTACGAGGGCGAGGACGAGGGGTTCCGCGTGGTCATGGAGGGGCGGCCCAAGGCCGTCGACTTCGTGACGCTGCCGTACCCCGGTTTCGCCACGGACAACCAGCCGTTCGCGATCGCGCTGTCCACGGTCTCCGAGGGCACCGCGATGATCACCGAGAACCTGTTCGAGTCCCGGTTCCGGTTCATCGACGAGATGATCCGGCTCGGGGCCGACGCGCGCACGGACGGCCACCACGCCGTGATCCGCGGCATCGAGACGCTGTCGAGCGCGCCGGTGTGGGCGTCGGACATCCGCGCTGGTGCCGGACTCGTTCTCGCTGGTCTGTGCGCTGACGGGGCCACCGAGGTCTACGAGATCTTCCACATCGAGCGCGGGTACCCCGGGTTCGTGGAGAACCTCCGCAAGCTCGGCGCCGACGTGGAGCGCGTCAGCTCCTGAGCACGAGCCGCGCGTTCGGGACGTCCGCCGGGAACACCATCACCTGGTACGGCGCGTGTCGCGAGCGCGTGGCGCGCACGCCGTTGCGCTTCAGCTTCTGCACGAGGACGTTCGCGGCCTCTTCCGTGGGCACGACCGCGACCTCGCTGAGCAACCCGAAGTCCGTGCCGTCCAGATCCGGCACGGCCCGCCTGTCGTTGCCCGCGAAGTACCGCAACACCAGAGCCAGCAGGCCGAGAACCCCGAACACGATCCCTGTCTGGTAGAAGCCCGTCACCTCCTCATCATGCTCTTTCTGGTCTCGATTCAGTGAGCAAGCGCACGCGCAGCAATGGTTACCGGCCAGTACGCTCCGTGGAACGACGATGTGGGAGGTTGCTGTGCCGTACCCAGCCGACCGGGAACGCGACCGCCCCTGGGTGATGCGGACCTACGCGGGTCATTCTTCGGCCGCGGCTTCCAACGCGCTGTACCGCCGGAATCTGTCCAAGGGGCAGACTGGGCTGTCGGTGGCGTTCGACCTGCCGACGCAGACCGGTTACGACCCCGACGACGAGCTCGCGAAGGGCGAGGTCGGCAAGGTCGGTGTGCCCATCAGCCACATCGGCGACATGCGGCAGCTCTTCGACCAGATCCCGCTCGCCGGCGCCAACACGTCGATGACGATCAACGCGACGGCCATGTGGCTGCTCGCCATGTACGTCACCGTGGCCGAGGAACAGGGCGCGGACCCGTCGGCGCTGGCCGGCACCACGCAGAACGACATCATCAAGGAGTACCTGTCCCGCGGCACGTACGTGTTCCCGCCGGGACCCTCGTTGAGGCTGATCACCGACATGGTCGCGTGGACCGTGACGAACGTGCCGAAGTGGAACCCGATCAACATCTGCAGTTACCACCTCCAGGAGGTCGGCGCGACGCCGGCACAGGAGGTCGCGTACGCGATGTGCACGGCGATCGCCGTCCTCGACTCGGTGCGCGACTCCGGTCAGGTGCCGCAGGAGAAGTTCGGTGAGGTCGTCGCTCGCATCTCCTTCTTCGTGAACGCCGGTGTGCGGTTCATCGAGGAGATGTGCAAGATGCGTGCGTTCTCCCAGTTGTGGGACGAGATCACGCTGGAGCGCTACGGCGTCGAGAACCCGAAGCACCGCCGGTTCCGCTACGGCGTGCAGGTCAACTCGCTGGGCTTGACCGAGGCGCAGCCGGAGAACAACGTTCAGCGCATCGTGCTGGAGATGCTCGCGGTCTCGTTGTCCCGCAACGCCCGTGCGCGTGCCATCCAGCTTCCCGCGTGGAACGAGGCCCTCGGCCTGCCGCGCCCGTGGGACCAGCAGTGGGCGTTGCGCATGCAGCAGGTCCTCGCCTACGAGACGGACCTGCTGGAGTACGCGGACATCTTCGACGGCTCACCGGTCATCGAGGCCAAGGTCAGCGAGATCCTCGCCGGTGCTCGCGAGGAGATCGACCGCGTGCAGGCGATGGGCGGTGCCGTCGCGGCCGTCGAGTCCGGCTACATGAAGTCGAACCTGGTGTCCTCACTGGCAGATCGCCGCCGCCGCGTCGAGGCGGGCGAGGACATCGTGGTGGGCGTCAACAAGTTCGACACGACCGAGCCGTCGCCGCTGCAGGCCGAGGGCGCGAACGCGATCGAGACCATCGACCCGATCGTCGAACTGCACGCCGTGGAAGCCATCCAGCAGTGGCGCGCCTCCCGTGACAACGCAGCTGTCGAAGCATCTCTGGACGCACTGCGCGAAGCCGCGAAGACAGACCAGAACCTCGTGGAGGTGACGCTGGCCTGTGCGCGCGCCGGTGTGACGACGGGCGAATGGTCGCAGGCGTTGCGTGAGACGTTCGGCGAATACCGTGCCCCCACAGGCGTTTCCGGCGCCTCCGCGTCGGGCGAGGCGGGCTCGGAGATCGCCCGCGTCCGCGACCGCGTGCGTGCCACCGGCGAGGAACTGGGCGAGCGCCTGCGGATGCTCGTCGGCAAGCCGGGCCTCGACGGCCACTCCAACGGCGCCGAGCAGGTCGCCGTGCGCGCCCGCGACGTCGGCTTCGAGGTCGTCTACCAGGGCATCCGCCTCACGCCGTCGCAGATCGTCTCGGCGGCCGTGCAGGAGGACGTGCACGTCGTGGGCCTCTCGATCCTGTCCGGCTCGCACCTCGAAGTGGTGCCCGCGGTGGTCGACGGCCTGCGCGCGGCCGGTGCCGGGGACATCCCGGTGATCGTCGGCGGCATCATCCCGCCGGACGACGCCGCGAAGCTGCGCGAGCGTGGTGTGGCGCGGGTGTTCACGCCCAAGGACTACGAGCTGACCGAGATCATGGACGAGATCGTCACCGTGATCCGAGAGGTGCGCGAGCTCGGCTAGGGCCTTACTGTCGCGGCATGGTCGACGTTGCGCGGGACGGGTCGGTAGTCCGGATCACGATGAACCGCGCGGCCAAGCGCAACGCGCTGTCCGCCGAGCACCTGAGCGAGTTGCTGGACGCGTTCCGCGAGGTGCGCGCGTCGGACGCGGCCGGCATCGTGCTGGCCGCCGACGGGCCGGTGTTCTCCGCCGGGCACGACTTCGCGGACGTGCACGCGCGTGACGAGGAAGGCGTGCGGCTGCTGCTGGAGCTGTGCACCGTGCTGATGAAGACCATCCAGTCCGCACCGCAGGTGGTGATCGCACGGGTGCAGGGGTTGGCAACGGCTGCCGGGTGTCAGTTGGTGGCGTCATGTGATCTCGCGGTGGCGTCGGACACGGCCGGGTTCTCGTTGCCCGGTGGCAAGGCCGGCTGGTTCTGCCACACGCCCGCGGTGCCGGTGGCGCGGTCGATCGGGCGCAAGCGGTTGATGGAGCTGGTGCTGACCGGCGACGTGATCGACGCGGCCACCGCGGTGGAGTGGGGACTGATCAACCGGGCCGTGCCCTCGGACCGGTTGGACGCTGAGGTCGACGATCTGCTGGCCCGTGCCACGCGGGGGAGTCGTGCGTCCAAGGCCATCGGCAAGCGGACGGTCTACGCGCAGCTCGACCGGCCCGAGGCGGACGGCTACGAGATCGCGCTGTCGGTCATGGCCGAGACCTCGCAGTCCCCGTCAGCCAAAGAGGGACGGGCGTCGTTCCTGGAGAAGCGGCCGCCCGTGTGGCCCGACTAGTCGCGAGGAGCCTCAGCGCGTCGGCGTTCGGGCCCGGCTCCGCCTGGTAGACCACCAGGAACTGGCCGGGTGCCTCGCGCACGTCGAACGAGTGGTAGCTCAGCTTGAGCGGGCCGACCGCGGGATGCACGAACTCCTTGGCGTCCTGGGTCTTTCCGCGCACCTCGTGGTGCTCCCAGAGTTCCTTGAAGACCGGGTTCTGGTTCAGTTCCGCGACCATCTGCCTGAGGCGCGCGGACTTCGGGTCCGCGGTCTGCCGCAGGTGCGCGACGGTGCTCTGCGCGACCCAGTTCCAGCGCGGGTAGAAGCTCGCGGCCACCGGGTCGAGGAACGTCATCCTGGCCGCGTTGTCGGCGGGGGTGAAGGGCTCGTAGAGGGCGTCGGCCAGTGCGTTCGAGGCCAGCATGTCCAGGAACCCGTTCATCACGAATGCTGGCATGTCGTGCATGCCGCTCATGAGCCGTCGCAGCTCGGGACTGACCTTGTCGCTGGTGTGGCCCTCGTCCGAGACGACCCCGGCCAGCCGGTGCAGGTGCGCGCGGGCGTCCGTGTCGAGGTGCAGCGCCCGGCTGAGGGCGTCGAGGACCTGCGCTGACGGGTTGGTCTCGCGGCCCTGTTCGAGGCGGGCGTAGTAGTCCGCGCTGACGCCGGCGAGCACCGCGACCTCTTCCCGCCGCAGGCCCTTGACCTTGCGCTGGGTGTGGCTCGGCAGGCCCGCGTCCTGGGGGTCGACGCGGGCGCGGTGGGCCTTCAGGAACTCGCCGAGCACGGTTCCGAGGATATTCGGAGTGGTCGTCGTCTGCCTGGGTGTGGCACTCCTAGGGAGAAGGTGTCCTGGTTGGGACCGTTCTGCCCGGCGAGTGTTGTGGCCATGAGCAAAGTCGTGTTGATCAGTGGAGCTTCCAGCGGTATCGGTGAGGCCACGGCCCGTGTGCTGGCAGCGGCAGGACATCAGGTGTTCCTCGGGGCACGGCGTGAGGACCGGCTGGCGGCGTTGGCATCAGAGATCGGTGGTGGGTATGCGCCACTGGACGTGACGTCGCGTGAGTCGTTCCAGTCCTTTGTGGATGCTGCGGTCGAGCGGTACGGACGGGTCGACGTGCTCGTGAACAACGCGGGCGTGATGCCGTTGTCCCTCATGGACTCGTTGAAGGTCGACGAGTGGGACCGCATGGTGGACGTGAACATCAAGGGCGTGCTGTACGGCATCGCCGCCGTGCTGCCCCGGTTCGCGAGTGGTGGGCACGTCGTGAACGTCGCCTCGATCGGCGCGCACATGGTCATGCCGACCGCCGCCGTGTACTGCGCGACGAAGTACGCCGTGTGGGCGATCTCCGAGGGGTTGCGGCAGGAACGCGACGACGTGCGCGTCACCGTGATCTCGCCCGGTGTCACGGAGTCCGAGTTGGCGGACACCATCACCGAGGACTTCGCCGCGGAGTTGATGGAGGACTTCCGCAAGATCGCGCTGCCGGCGTCCGCCATCGGTGACGCCATCGCGTACGCGATCTCGCAGCCCGAGTCCGTCGACGTCAACGAGATCGTCGTGCGACCGGTGGCGCAGCGTTAGGCGCCGGTCGTCGAGCCCGGCCGGAGGATCATCAGCACGGTCACGGTCGCCCACAGCAGGTTGAAGATCCCCGTGTACATGGCCAGTTGCTTGACGTCCTTGGTCTTCAACGCCTTCTCCTGACCGGGAAGGATCTTGAGGGCCAGCACGAACGCGGCGGCGGTGGTGAGCGCGATCGACACGATCACCCAGGGGTGGCCGGTCACGCCCATCACGCCCGCCGTCGCGAACCCGAAGACCGGCACCGAGATGCCGATGAGCGCGTAGACGCGGCAGATCCGGTGCAGGAGTTCGGGGTTGCCGGCCGTGGTCACGGCCTTCGGGAACATGCTGGCCGCGACGGTGACCGGGCCGATCGCGATGATCGCCGCCAGGACGTGCAGCGAGAGGAAGAACTTGCTCACGCCGCGCTCCAGACCGTGCCGCGGCGTTCGTGGGCGAACAGCGTCTCGACCCGCAGGGCCTGCTGGGCGCCGATCTCGCGTTCGAGCAGGTAGAGGCCGAGGTCGACGCCCGACGTGACACCGGCGGCGCTGACCAGGTCGCCGTCGTCGACGAGGCGGGCGCGGACCGCGTTCACGCCCATGGACTCCAGCGCGTGCAGACCGAGGTGGTTCGTGGTGGCGTTGCGGCCCTTGATCAGGCCGGCGATGCCCAGCAGCAACGAACCTCCGCACACCGTGGCGAGGAGCGCGCTGGTCTCCCTGAGCGCGGGTCCGAGCGTGGCGGCGCCCGCGCTGAGCAGCGCGAACGTCTCCTCGTCCTGGAGGGCCGCCGCGCCGGGCACGACGATGAGGTCCGTAGCGGGGTCGAGCTGAGCCGTGGCCTTGAGGGACAACAGGTTCAGGCCGGCCGGAACCTCGCGTGGTCCCTCGACCGTCACCAGTTCGGCCTGGACCCCGCCCGCGGTCAACGTCTCGTACGGGCCGATCACGTCCAACGGGTCGAAGCCGTCGAACAACACCACTTGAGTTTTCACAGCACCTGCTCCCTCGCGTCGGTGATCAAAACCGTAGGAGGGCGGGATCCCGTCGAGAACTGGCTGGAATGCCATGTTCCAACGGATTCTCGCCAGCTACGGTGGTGGACGTGCACGAGGTGGCAGTGGTAGCGATGGACAGCGTCGTCCCGTTCGACTTCGCGACGCCGGTGGACGCGTTCAACTGGGTCGGCCGGTACCGCGTGCGGGTCTGCGGTCCGAAGAGGACGGTCGACGCGGGCTGTTTCGAGATCAAGGTCCCGCACGGCTTGGAGTTGCTGTCCGAAGTAGACACCATCGTCCTGCCGGGGCACGATCCGGCGATGGTGGTGCCCCGGCCGTTGGTCGAGGCGCTGTGGCAGGCCGCGGCCCGGGGCGCCCGGATCGCGTCGATCTGCACGGGCGCCTTCGTGTTCGCCGAGACCGGGTTGCTGGACGGGCTCCGGGTGACCACGCACTGGCTGGGCGCGGAGGAGCTGGCGGCGCGGTTCCCGGCCCTGGACGTCGACCCGGACGTGCTCTACGTCGACAACGGCCAGTTCCTGACGTCCGCCGGTGCCGCGGCGGGCCTCGACCTGTGCCTGCACATGATCCGGCGCGACCACGGGTCCGCGGTGGCGGCCGACGCGGCGCGGTTCGCCGTGATGCCGCTGGAACGGGAGGGCGGGCAGGCGCAGTTCATCGTGACGCCGCCGGTGGCGCCTCAGGGAGCGGAGCTCGAACCCCTGCTGCTGTGGATGGACGCCAACGCGTCGAGCGAGCTGACGCTGGAGGACCTGGCCAAACAGGCGGGCATGAGCACTCGGACGTTGAACCGGCGGTTCCGCGAGCAGACCGGCACGACGCCGTTGCAGTGGCTGCACCGGGCGCGCGTCAGGCAGGCCCAGCACCTGCTCGAAACGACCAGGGACCCCGTCGAGCTGATCGCGAGCCGAGTCGGCTTCGGGTCGGCGACGGCGTTCCGCGACAGGTTCAAGCGGATCGCCGGCACCTCACCGCAGAGCTACCGGGCGGCCTTTCAGGGCTGAGAGTGCTCGTGCAGCAGCAAGAACGTGTACGCGGCGATCGACTGGGCGTCGGTGATCTCGCCCTTCGCGATCATCGACTCGAACTCGGCACGCGGGAACCACCGCGAGCGCATGTCCTGCTCCTCGTGCTCCCGTTCGTGGAAGCCCTCGGTGAGGTTGGTCGCGAGGAACACCCGGCCGCGCTGCGACGACATGCCGGGCGCGACGTCGAGCAGGCCGAGTTCGACCATCTTGCCGGCGCGCAGCCCCGTCTCCTCGCGCAGCTCGCGGGCGGCGAGCTGCAACGGGCCGGTGTCGGCGCGGTCGGGCGCCGTGCCCTGGGGGAACTCCCAGCGGCGCAGGCCGATCGGGTAGCGGAACTGTTCGACGAGCCGCAGCCGTTCACCGTCGAGCGGGATGATCAGCGCGAAGTCGGGCTTGTCGACCACGCCGTAGATGCCGCTCGAACCGTCCGCGCGCTGGATCTCGTCCTCGCGAACGGTCATCCACGGGTTTGCGTACACCTGACGGGTGCCGAGGCTTTCCACGCCACGGACCGTACCTAACGACTGGATTCTGGACGCACCCCGTAGCCTGTCGCGGTGCGTCTCGTCATTGCTCGCTGTCAGGTCGACTACGTCGGACGACTCACCGCCCATCTGCCGATGGCTCAGCGCCTGCTGCTGATCAAGGCCGACGGTTCGGTGTCGATCCACTCGGACGACCGCGCGTTCAAGCCGTTGAACTGGATGAGCCCGCCGTGCTGGCTCATCGAAGATCCCGACGTCTGGACGGTGCAGAACAAGTCGGGGGAGAAGCTGATCATCACCCTCGAAGAGGTCATGCACGACTCCAAGCACGAGCTCGGCCCGGAGCCCGGCCTGCAGAAGGACGGTGTCGAAGCCGACCTGCAGAAGCTGCTCGCCCAGCACGTCACGACCCTGGGCGACGGCTGGACCCTGGTGCGCCGCGAGTTCCCGACCCCGATCGGCCCGGTCGACCTGATGTGCCGGGACTCGGCCGGTGCGTCGGTCGCCGTGGAGATCAAGCGGCGCGGTGAGATCGACGGCGTGGAGCAGCTGACCAGGTACCTGGAGCTGCTCAACCGCGACCCGTTGATCGCGCCGGTCGCCGGTGTGTTCGCGGCGCAGCAGATCAAGCCGCAGGCACGGGTGCTGGCGGAGGACCGCGGGATCCGGTGCGTGGTGCTGGACTACGACGCGTTGCGCGGGATCGAGCCGGACGAGTTCCGGCTGTTCTGAGCGGTCACTTCAGACCGCCCGCATCGGCTTCGCGCTCGCGCCTGGCCTGGTGACGGTCGCCGTGGATGCCCAACGCCACGCGCAGACCGCACCCGGTCAGCTCGCGGATCCGCATGATCGCCATGACGTTCGGCAGGCTCACGATGGCGGTGTCGATCTCGTCGCGGGTCTGCGGGCACTGCGCCGCGAACACCAGCTCCGGCTCGCACCCGAAGCACGGGTCGCCCGTCGAGGCCGTCAGATCGCTGTACATGTCACGGCCGCAGCCGGGGCAGGACCACCTCGTCTGCCGCTGGGCGCATTCGTCGCACAGCGGGTAGTAGGTGTGGCCTTCCCTGGTCCGCGCCGGAGTGTTGCCGCATTGCGAGCACTTCATGCTGTCCACGTGATCAGTCTCGGCGCCGACATCGGTCCGCGCCTCCGAATTTCCTGCTCCCCGGCTTCGGCGAGCGCCTCTTCAAACGCCGTGGTTTGGTGATCATCCACACGGGGTAGGACTGCGCTCACCTGGAGTACTGTCCTCTCCTGGTCGATGATGTTCGACTTTGTTTGAAGTCTTGGGAGGTGGACGGTGTCGATCTTGGCTGAGGCGGACCTGCGGCTGGACGCGGGACCGATCGACTACGCGTTGCTGTTGATCTACTTCGCGGTGGTTCTCGGCATCGGCGTGATGGCGAGACGATCCGTCTCCTCCAGCCTCGACTTCCTGCTGTCCGGCAGGTCGCTGCCGGCGTGGGTCACCGGACTCGCGTTCATCTCCGCGAACCTCGGCGCGCTCGAGTTGATGGGCATGACGGCGAACGGCGCGCAGTACGGCATGGCGACCGTGCACTACTACTGGATCGGCGCCATTCCCGCGATGGTGTTCCTCGGTCTGGTGATGATGCCGTTCTACTACGGCTCGAAAGTGCGCAGCGTTCCCGAGTTCATGCGCCGCCGGTTCGGCAAGCCCGCTCACCTGGTCAACGCGATCAGCTTCGCCGTCGCGCAGATCCTGATCGCGGGCATCAACCTCTTCGCCCTCGCGGTGATCATCGACGCGCTGCTCGGCTGGCCGCTGCCGGTGTCCATCTGCGTCGCGGCGCTGGTGGTGCTCGCGTACACGACGCTGGGTGGCCTGAGCGCGGCCATCTACAACGAGGTCCTGCAGTTCTTCGTCATCGTGGCCGCGCTGGCGCCGTTGACGATCCTCGGCCTGATCAAGGTCGGCGGCTGGCAGGGCCTGGTCGAGAAGGTGACGGACAAGGAGCAGCTGTCCGCCTGGCCCGCGACGGAACTCACCGGCATCGAGCACCCGGTGTGGAGTGTCATCGGTCTGGTGTTCGGTCTCGGCTTCGTGCTGTCGTTCGGGTACTGGACGACGAACTTCGCCGAGGTGCAGCGCGCGATGAGCGCCAAGTCGATGTCCGCGGCCAAGCGCACGCCGATCATCGGCGCGTACCCGAAGGCGCTGATCCCGGCGATCATCATCATCCCCGGCATCATCGCCGCGGTGATCGTGCCGGAGATGGCGCAGCTCAAGGCCGGTGACACGAGCAGCGGTGTGGTCTACAACAACGTGCTGCCGCTGCTGATGCGCGACCTGCTGCCCAACGGCATCCTCGGCATCGCGATCACGGGTCTGCTGGCGAGCTTCATGGCCGGTGTGGCGGCGAACGTCAGCTCGTTCAACACCGTCTTCACGTACGACCTGTGGCAGGACTACATCAAGAAGGACCGGCCGGACGAGTACTACCTGCGCGTCGGGCGGTTGGCCACGGTCGGTGCGTGCGTCCTCGCGATCGGCACGGCGTTCATCGCGGCGTCGCTCGGCGGGTCCAACATCATGGACTACATCCAGGCGTTGTTCTCGTTCTTCAACGCGCCGCTCTTCGCGACGTTCATCCTCGGCATGTTCTGGAAGCGGATGACGCCGACCGCCGGTTGGGTCGGTCTGCTCGCCGGTACGTTCACGGCGATCTTCATCTACGCGATCTCGGAGCCGTCGTTCGGCATCGAGCTGCTGGAGCTGCCGGGTCAGGGCGCGAGCTTCCTCGGCGCGGGTCTCGCGTTCGTGGTCGACATCGTCGTGAGCTTCGCGGTCAGCCTCGTCACGCGGCCGAAGCCGGACAGCGAGCTCGGCGGGCTGGTCTACAGCCTGACGCCCAAGGAGGACAGGGCGCACTCCACCACCGGTGAGGACGCGGGCTGGTACCGCTCGCCCGCCCTGCTCGGCGGCGGAGTGCTGGCCCTGACGACCGTTCTCTACTTCATCTTCGCCTGAGGGAGGCTGCCATGAGGTTGTTCGACCTGCGACTGATCATCGCTTTCCTCTTCGGCGTGTACGGCGTTGTACTGGTCGTCATCGGGTTCGGTTTCACGACCGACGAGGACCTGAAGAAGGCCGAAGGGGTCAACATCAACCTGTGGGCCGGCATCGCCATGGTGGTGCTGGCGGCGGTGTTCGCCGCGTGGGCGACGCTGCGGCCTCAGTTCGCGGAGACGGACAAGGAGCCGCTCAAGGAACTATGACAGGGGACGACCAGGGTAAACAGGGTTGAAGGCCTCGATGGTCCACGCGTCGAGCCAGTTGAATGCGCGACGGATTCGGTTTCGCACGTCTCTCCTTCTGTCGGGGTCTTCACCAGGTACAGCGCGTCGATCTTCTGAATCGTTCCCGTAGCGCAGGGTGACATGTGCCACGGGGTAACTCGGGGTACCGCCCACGAACACCCGCAAAGGTCGCTACCGTGCACGTCGTGCCTCGTTTTCGTGCCACCGCTGTGGTCGCCGCCGCCGCGTTGCTGATGGCCGGCTGTGCGACCGGGCCGGGTCTCGCCAAGACCAACTCGCCGCGCCGCACCGTGCAGGCTGGTGCGGACGCGACCACGACCGATCCGTCGACCAAGCCGTCGGCGCAGGCGGGCAAGCCCGTCGATCCGGCGTTCGCGGCGGAACGGCTGCGGCTGATCAACCCGTGCGCGTTGATCGAGAAGGAACTGCTGCAGACGGTCGGTACGCCGTCGAGGTACACGAGCAGTTCCTACACGCGCTGCGCCAACTACATGAAGGACAAGGCCGGCAAGACGCTCAGCATCACCATCGACATCGGTTACTCGCTGACGTCGTCGGAGCTCAAGAAGGCGACCAAGGACGTCGCGGGCCTCAAGAGCGCCGAGACGAAGCTGAACAACACCTCGTGCTTCATCTCGGCCGTGACGCAGGAGAACCCCGCACAGGCCGTGCGACTGCAGGTGAACACCGGCACCGACGGCGGCGAGGCGTGCGAGCCGGGACGCAAGGTGCTGGAAGGTGCCGTCCGCAAGCTCAGGGGCAACCCGCAGAAGTACACCCCGCCGAAGGGTTCGCCGGTCGAGGTCGACCCGTGCGCGATCGTCGAGAGGTCGACGCTCGCGCCCGTGCTCGGTGCCTCGCCGCGTGCGCTGCCGTACGGGCTGCACCAGTGCTCGTGGACGGGGCAGAGCGCGCAGATGCAGCTCGAGTTCAAGACGGTGCGCATCCCGAAGGACGGCAAGTTCGACAGCAGGTCCGTCGAGACCGATCTCGGCGGCGGGCTGAAGGGCTACCAGGCGTTCAAGGACGGCGCGTTCCCGACGTGCGAGCTGGTGCTGGTCCGGACGAAGGACCAGAGCGACGCGGGTGAGATCGCGGAGTTCATGGTCGCGGCTTCGAAGGAGAAGGAGTTGGATCGCTGCCAGGCGGCGCAAACGTTCGCCAAGGCGGTTCTTCCCCTGCTGCCCCAAGCCTGACGTCCCGCGGGACCAGGCGGGGGCTGAAAGTTCCCCGAGTACGCGTTAGTGTCGAGGTTACTGGCGAGTACCTGGAGGACCCCCCATGACGCAGACCGCTTCGGACAGCGCGCTGTCGGCCGATGGCGAGCAGCGGCGGTTCGCATCGCTGGACCCGCGCACGGGTGAGGTCGTCGCGCACCACCCGATCCACACGGCCGCCGAGGTCGAGGACGCGGTGTCCTCGGCGCGCGAGGCCGCCGCGTGGTGGGCGGGTCTCGGGTTCGAGGGCCGCAAGACCAAGCTCGACGCCTGGCGCAAGATCCTGTCGCAGCGCTCGGACGAGTTCATCGCGCTGATCAGCTCGGAGACGGGCAAGCCCGCGGACGACTCCCGCGTCGAGGTAGCGCTGGTGATGGACCATCTGCACTGGGCCTCGCGGCAAGCCGGTCGTGTGCTGGGCAAGCGCCGCGTGTCCTCGGGCATGCTGATGTTCAACCACAGCGCGACGCTGGAGTACCGGCCGTTGGGCGTCATCGGCGTCATCGGGCCGTGGAACTACCCCGCGCACACGCCGATGGGGTCGATCTCGTACGCGCTGTCCGCGGGCAACGCCGTGGTGTTCAAGCCGTCGGAGTTCACGCCCGGCGTCGGCACGTTCCTCGCGTCGACGTTCACCGAGGCGGTACCGGAGTACCCGGTGTTCCAGGTGGTCACGGGCTTCGGCGAGACGGGTGCGGCGCTGGTCGCCTCGGGTGTCGACAAGATCGCGTTCACCGGCTCCACGCGGACCGGCAAGAAGGTCATGGCCGCGGCCGCCGCGTCGCTGACGCCGGTGCTGGTCGAGTGCGGCGGCAAGGACGCGCTGATCGTCGACTCGGACGCCGACCTGACCGCCGCCGCCGAGGCCGCGATCTGGGGCGCGGTGTCGAACGCCGGCCAGACGTGCGCGGGCGTCGAGCGGATCTACGTGGCCGAGGACGTCGCCGACGAGTTCACCGAGATCGTGGTGAAGCGGGCGAACAAGCTCAAGCCGGGTGGCGAGCCGAACGCGAACCTCGGGCCGATCACGATGCCGTCGCAGGTGGAGATCATCCGCGAGCACGTGCAGGACGCGCTGGACCGCGGTGGCAAGGCGCTGGTGGGCGGGCCGGACTCGATCAGGCCGCCGTACGTCGAGCCGGTCGTGCTGGTCGACGTGCCGGAGGACTCGCTGGCGGTCACGGAGGAGACCTTCGGGCCGACCGTGGTGATCAACCGGGTGCCGAACGCGCTGGAGGGCGTGCGGCTGGCGAACCAGTCGAAGTACGGGCTGGGTGCCGCCGTGTTCTCGAAGTCGCGCGGGGAGGAACTGGCGGCCGAACTGCGGGTCGGGATGGTGTCGGTCAACTCCGTGCTGACCTACGCGGCGATCCCCGGGCTGCCGTTCGGCGGGGTCGGCGACTCCGGGTTCGGGCGCATCCACGGCGAGGACGGGCTGCGCGAGTTCGCCTACGCCAAGGCCGTGACGAAGCTGAAGTTCAAGTCGCTGATCAACATGGCGACGTTCGACAGGTCGTCCATGGCGGGCAAGCAGATGCTGCGCCTCGCGCGGATGCTCTTCGGTCGCTGAAGAGCATCCGCTGAGGTTCTCTAGGCGCCGAGCTGGGTCTTCATGTCGTCGAGGACCACGTTCGCGGCGAGCACGCCGAGACCGAGGAAGTAGGTCTCGTCGAGGACCGGCTTGGCCTTGCCCGCCTTGACGGCGTTCAGGCCGGTCCACAACGGACCGCCGAGGACGGACGCCTGCGCGGTCTTGGCCGGGTCGCCGTAGGTGGAGTACAGGACGAAGTCGCCGTCGGCCTTGCCGATCTGCTCCGCGCTGACCTCGGCGGCCAGGTCGTCCACCTGGGACGGGCTCGGCTGGCCGATCTTGGCGTCGATCAGGATCGTGCCGATGAACGACTTCTTGGCGTACAGGCGGATGCGGCCCGGCATGAAGCGCAGCGCCGTGACGGCCGGGCGCACGCCGAGCTTCTTCTCGATGGCGTTGCCGGTCTCGGTGGCCTTGTTCGTGTAGTCCTCGAGCATCTTCGCTGCGTCGGCCTGGCGGTCGAGCGCGGCGGCGTTGAGGAGGAAGTTCTCCTTCCACACGTAGCCGGGGCGCACGCTGAACACGGTCGGGGCGATCGCGGCGAGCTTCGGGTAGAGGGCCTCCGCGCGCAGCTGCGAGCCCAGGATGAGGTCCGGTTCCAGCTTGGTGATCGCCTCGAGGTTGAGGTTGTTGGTCGTGCCGACGTTCTCCGGCGTGCCGCCCTTGTCGCCGATGTAGGACGGCATGGTGGGGGAGCCGTCGGTGTAGGCGATGCCGACGGGCTTGAGGCCGAGCGCCACGACGTTGTCGAGCTCGCCCGTGTCGAGCACGACCACCCGTTCGGGTTTCTTCTCGAGCTTGGTCTCCCCCATCGCGTGCTTGATCGTGCGGGGGAACTCGCCGGGCTTCTGCGTCGTGCCGAACCCGTTGCTGAGCTCGTACGCCTTGCCGAAGTCCTCGCCACCTTGGGCGACGGTCGGCTTGTCCGGCGTGCTGGAGCAGGCGGTCAGGGTCAGGGCGACTGCGACGAGCAGCGCTGCTCTCTTCGACACGACGTTGTTCCTCCACTACGGAACGTGATGTTGACCTGCATTTATTAGGGCAGGCTAACGGTAGCCGGGTCCTTTGCCAGTTCCGAGTGTCAGACCCCCGGAGTAAGAAGGAACACGGTCACCGCCGATCGGAAGGGCGCAACGATGAAGAAGATCATCAACGATCCGGAAACCGTGGTGCAGGAAGCGCTGCGGGGGATGCAGGCAGCCCATGCCGATCTGCTGACCGTGCACCACGACCCAGCGGTCGTCGTGCGCGCGGACGCGCCGGTGCGGGGCAAGGTCGCGATCATCTCCGGCGGGGGTTCCGGCCACGAACCGCTGCACGGCGGGTTCGTCGGGCGCGGCATGCTCTCCGCGGCCTGTCCGGGGCCGGTGTTCACGTCGCCGACGTCGGACCAGGTGGTCGACGCGATCGCGCGCACCGACGGCGGCGCGGGGGCGTTGCTGATCGTGAAGAACTACACGGGCGACGTGCTGAACTTCGAGATGGCCGCGGAGCTCGCGGAGTCGGAGGTCAGGTCGGTCGTGATCGACGACGACGTGGCGGTGCAGGACTCGTCGTACACGGCCGGGCGGCGCGGTGTCGGCGGCACGGTGCTGCTGGAGAAGATCGTGGGCGCGGCGGCCGAGCGCGGTGACGACCTGGCTGCCTGCGAGGCGCTGGCTTTACGGGTGATCTCCTCGGTGCGGTCGATGGGGCTCGCGCTGACCGCGTGCACGGTGCCGCACGTGGGCTCGCCGTCGTTCGAGCTGGCCGACGACGAGATGGAGATCGGCATCGGCATCCACGGCGAACCGGGCCGGCGGAAGGTGAAGACCGGGTCCGCGTCCGAGATGGTGGCGGCGCTGCTGGAGCCGATCCTGGAGGACCTGCCCTTCTCGTCCGGTGATCGGGTGCTGCTGTTCACCAACGGCATGGGCGGCACACCTCTCCTGGAGCTGTACCTGGCGCACGGCATCGCGGAGCAGTTGCTGGCGGATCGGGGGATCACGGTGGAACGCAGGCTGGTCGGCCCGTACATCACGAGCCTGGAGATGCAGGGCATGAGCCTCACGCTGCTGCGCCTCGACGACGAGATGGTCGAGCTGTGGGACGCGCCGGTCCACACGGCCGCACTGCGGTGGGGAGTCTGAGGTGGGATGCACGGCAGCGGACGTCATCGCGGCCGTTCGAGCCGCCGCGGCCGTGGTCCAGGACCACCGGGACGAACTGGTGCGCCTCGACCAGGCGATCGGCGACGCCGACCACGGCGAGAACATGAGGCGGGGCTTCACCGCGGTGCTGTCCCGTTTGGACGCGGAGCCACCGGACACACCGGCCAAGGTGCTGAAACTGGTCGCCACCACGCTGATCTCCACGGTGGGCGGCGCGGCGGGCCCGTTGTACGGCACGGCCTTCCTGCGTGCCTCGTCCGCGGTGGGTGACCTTGCGGAGCTGGACGGCGACGCGGTGGCCCGCGCTCTGCAGGCCGCGCTGGACGGCGTGGTGGCGCGCGGCAAGGCCGTGGTGGGCGACAAGACGATGGTCGACGCCCTCACCCCGGCCGTGACGGCGGCGGCGTGCGCCGAGGGCACGGCAGCCGCAGCCCTCTCCGCGGCAGCCGACGCGGCGGCCGAGGGAGCCACCTCGACCGTACCGATGGTGGCCCGCAAGGGCCGGGCCTCGTACCTGGGCGACCGCAGCGCGGGTCACATGGACCCAGGGGCAAGGTCGACAGCGCTGCTCCTGCGCGCCCTCGCGGACGAGGCGGCCAAGGCATGACGGCCGCAGCCGGCACCACCCGCGTGGGCCTGGTGGTCGTCTCGCACAGCGACATGCTGGCCAACGGCGTGGCGGAACTGGCCGCCCAGATGGCCCCGGACGTCGCGGTGCTCCCGGTGGGCGGCACCGAGGAGGGCGGCCTGGGCACCGACTACGGCGCAGTGGTCGAAGCCCTGGCAGACGCCGACGCGGGCGCGGGCGTCGTGGTGCTCTACGACCTGGGCAGCGCCAAGATGACGGCCGAGATGGCCGTGGAATCGGCAGACGACCCGACCCGCTACGCGGTGGTGGACGCCCCACTGGTGGAAGGCGCGGTGGCCGCGGCCGTGACCGCCCAGGGAGGCGCCACCCTGGCCGACGTGGCCAGCGCGGCCGAGGGCGCCTCCGGCGAAACCCCGGTGGTCACCGACGCCCGCCCAGCACTGCACCTGGTGCCGGACGCCGTGTCGGCGGAAGTGCCGCTGACCAACGAGGTGGGCCTCCACGCCCGCCCAGCGGCCCTGCTGGCCCGCACCGTCGCCGAACTCGACGCCGACGTGGTCGTCCGCTACGGCGACGAGGAGGCGAACGCGGCCAGCGTGCTGGCCCTGATGGGGTTGAGCGCGCCCGGCGGTAAGTCGATCACCGTGGTGGCCACCGGGAAGGACGCGGCGGAGGCGGTGCGGCGTATCGAGGAGCTGGCGGAGAGGGGGTTCGACGACTGACGGCTCCTGGGGCCTCGGGGCCGTGGCGTCGGCTGGGCATTGCGGCCCGGCTGGCTGCTGCCTCGCGCCTCTACGGGTTGCTGTGGGCCCTGGCGAACTGCTGTCTCGCGCCCTCGTTGGCTGCTGTCTCGCGTCCCTGCTGGCTGCTGTGGGCTCCGGCTACCGCTTCCGGTCCTGCCAGCGCGGGTTCGGTGGTGCGGTGAATCGAGAGCAAGCCAGCCTTCCGGATGCCTGCCGAACTCTGGTGCCCGACTCCGCTCCACAGCTCCCGAGACCTTGGCGTCAGCCTCGCCTTCCAGGTCGTCCAGCCGACTCTGCCCAGCCGACTCTGCCCAGCCGACTCTGCCCAGCCGACTCTGCCCAGCCGACTCTGCCCAGCCGACTCTGCCCAGCCGACTCTGCCCGGCCGGTTCTGCCCAGCCGCCTCTGCCCAGCCGCCTGGAACTCACGTCCCCGGTCCCTGGCGCGCCGCTCTGCGTTCGCCGTGCTTCCCTGGCGCGCCGTACGGCGCGTTCCCCGACAGCCCGATCCGAGCCGCCACCCACCTCGATCGGCTCAACTCCCCGTTCCCCCACACGGGTTCATCAGGCAAAAGGCCACCGCAACCCGTCCGCTAGACCGATAACTGTTTCGATCCCGATGGCGAAGCTCACGACGCCGCCCACCGCTGGGAGTGGCATAGTCGCCCGCAAGTTACTCCTTGGTAGCCCACGCTTTACCCCGCAGGGAGGTCTGCAGTGGCGCGCGAAATCAACACCGTCGGAGTCGTCGGCTTCGGAACCATGGGCGCGGGCATCGTGGAGGTACTCGCGCGCACCGGGCTCGTGGTGAAGGTGGTGGAGGTCGACGCGGCCGGCGTCGAGCGCGGCCTCGGGCACCTCGAGCACTCGACGCAGCGGGCCGTGAAGCGCGAGAAGTTGACCGCGGACGAGAAGGTGGCGCTCGAAGAGCGGGTCACGACGAGTCTCGACATCGGGAGTCTCGCGGACTGCGATCTCGTCATCGAGGCCGTGCCGGAGAACGTCGGGCTGAAGACTCGGATCTTCAAGGAGCTCGACGGGGTCCTGAAGCCCGAGGCGATCATCGCGTCCAACACGTCGTCGCTGTCGATCACCGAGATCGGTGTCGTCACGAAGCGGCCCGGCAAGGTCGTGGGGTTGCACTTCTTCAACCCCACGCAGGTCCTCAAGCTGGTCGAGGTCGTGCGCACGGTCGTCACGGAGCCGGACGTGATCACGGACGTGGTCGCGTTCACGGAGCGGCTGGGCAAGTCGCCGGTCGTGATCGGGGACAGGGCCGGTTTCATCGCGAACGCCCTTCTCTTCCCGTACCTCAACCACGCCGTGAAGATGCTGGAGTCCAAGTACGCGACGCGTGAGGACCTCGACGCGGCCATGCGGTACGGGTGTGGTTACCCGATGGGGCCGTTGGCGTTGTTGGACCTCATCGGTCTCGACACCGCGTACGAGATCCTCGACACGATGTACCACCAGTCGCGCAACCGGTTGCACTCACCGGCTCCGTTGCTGAAGCAGATGATCACGGCCGGGCTGCTCGGCAGGAAGTCCGGGCGGGGTTTCTACACCTACGACGGGCCCGACTCGCCGGTCGTCGTCGAGGACGTGCACACACCGTCCGAAGTGGACAGCTCGGTGCAGACCCGGGAGGTTCAACGGGTCGGTGTCATCGGTACGGGCACGATGGCCACGGGCATCGTCGAGGTGTTCGCCAAGCGTGGGTACGACGTCGTGCTGCGGGCGCGTGGCCTCGACAAGGCCGAGAAGGCGATCGGCGCGGTGCGCAAGTCGCTGGAGCGCGCGGTCAGCAAGGGCAGGCTGTCGGAGCAGGACCGCGACGCGACGCTCGCCCGCATCTCGCCCGCCGTCGAGTTCGTGGAACTGGCGGACTGCGACCTGATCGTCGAGGCGGTGGCCGAGGAGATCGGGATCAAGAAGGAGGTCTTCGCGGCGCTCGACGAGGTGTGCAAGCCCGGCGCGGTGCTCGCGACGACCACGTCGTCGTTGCCGGTCATCGAGGTCGCGGCGGCCACCAGCCGGCCGGCGGACGTCGTGGGGCTGCACTTCTTCAACCCCGCGCAGGTCATGAAGCTGGTCGAGGTCGTCGAGACGATCTCCACGAGCGCCGACGTGGTCGCGACGGCCCGCAAGATCTGCCTCGACCTCGGCAAGCACCCGGTGCACTGCGGCGACGTGGCCGGCTTCATCGTCAACGCGCTGCTCTTCCCGTACCTGAACGACGCGGTGAAGATGCTGGAGGCGCACTACGCCGAGGCCGACGACATCGACAACGCCATGAAGGTCGGCTGCGGCCTGCCGATGGGACCGTTCGCGCTGCTCGACGTCGTGGGGCTGGACGTGTCGCTGGCGATCGAGCGGACGCTCTACAACGAGTTCCGCGAGCCCGGCTTCGCGCCGGCGCCGTTGCTGGAGCACCTGGTCACGGCCGGACGTCTCGGCCGCAAGACGGGCAAGGGGTTCCGCGACTACTCGTGAGCCGCTCACAGGGGCACCATGTCCCGTCTGGCATGGTGGTGGCCATGCGGCGACTGGTGCTCCTGTTGGCTGTCCTCGTGCTCGCGTCCGGCTGTGCGCGTGCGACCGTCGAGGGCAGCCCGGTCGCGCAGGCACCCCTCGACGCGTCCTCGCCGTTCGACCAGGAGGGGTCCACCGACCCGAGCACGGATCCCAGCACCGAGCCCAGCGAGTCGGAGGATCCGGAGACCGCGCCGATCGACGGCGAGATCACACCCCACTGCGCGAAGCTCAAGTGGACGGACCTGCCCTACCCCGGCGCCAAGGCCGAGACGCCGCCCACGCAGATCAACTACGACTCGACGTTCGAGGAGTCGTGCCGCTGGACGACGAAGATCGACGACGTCGAGGTCGGTGTCTCCCTGCGGTTCCGGGACAGCAGGCAGATCAAGATCGAGCGCACCACCGGCGAGTGGGACGTGAAGGGCCACAAGATCTCGTACCTCGACCGCACCGGCGAGCAGGAGGTCGAGCCGTCCTGCGTGCTGACCCTGCCCTACAGCGGTGGCGGGCTCGGGATCATCGTCATCGACTCGACCGGCAAGTTCGGCGGCGTCTGCGACCAGGGCCGCAAGGTCGCCGAGGTCATGATCGACCGCGAGGCGTCCTAACCGCAGCACCCTCCACCGCAGCACCCGCCGCCACCACCACCGGGCGCGGCCTGCTGCGTGCCGCCGATCCCGGCCATGGACAGCAGCTTCACCGTGTCGGGGTGGCCCTCGGGGCAGCTCGCCGGCGAGGACGACTCGCTCATCGGGCGCTGCACGTCGAAGGTGTCGTCGCAGGTTCGGCAACGGAACTCGTAGGTCGGCACGGGCTGATTCTACGAGCGGTTAACGTGTTGTCGTGCCACGTCGTAACAGCCCCAAGCCAGAAGACCCACGTCCCCTCGGTGGGGGTGTGGGCTGGGCGCGCACGGAGTCGGGCCCGGACGGCGACTGGCTGGTCCGCGCCATCTCGGGCGCGCAGGCGCAGAAGACCTACCGCTGCCCCGGCTGCGACCACGAGATCCGCCCCGGTGTCGCCCACGTCGTGGCGTGGCCGGCGGAGGACACGGGTTCGGTCGAGGAACGCCGCCACTGGCACCAGGCGTGCTGGGACTCGCGCGGCCGGCGTGGGCCGACCGCGCGCCGCTGGTAACGCCTAGATCCCGACCTGCTCGCGCCACCGCTCCAGCCGGAAGCGGAACTCGTCCGGCCTCTCGACGGGCGGCAGGTGGCCCGCGTCCTCGATGCGTTCGCTGGTGGAGTGCACCAACGTCACCGCGAGTTTCGCGGCCACGTCGGGCGGTGTGAGCTTGTCGTGCTCACCCACCAGCACGAGCGACGGGACGTTCACCGACTCCAGCACGTCCGTCGAGTCGGGCCGCTTCGCCATCGCGCGCTGCCACCACGCCACGTCCTCGGCCTGCTGGTCGAGGATCATGGTGCGCACCAGCGCCCGTGCCGTGTCCGAGGCGTCGGGGCCGAGGAGGTTCGGCAGCATCGCCTCCGCCAGCCACTCGCCGACGCCCTCGCGTTCGACGCGGTCCGCCATCGCGTGCCGGTTCGCGGCCGCTTCCGGCGCGTCCGCGGTGTGCTTGGTGTCGACGAAGACCAGGCCCTTGACTCGTTCCGGCGCACGCCTGAGCAACGCCATCGCCACGTAGCCGCCCATCGAGCAGCCGCCGAGCACGACGCTGTCCAGCTTCCGCTCGTCGAGCACACCGAGCACCGAGGCGGCGACGGTGTCGAGATCGGGCTCGCCGTGGCCGCGCAACGACGGCGTGAGCGCGCCCGGCACGTCCCACATCCGCGCGTCGAGCGGAAAGGCGTGCAGCAGCACCAGATCGTCCATCAGCTCTCCCACTCCGGCGCCAGCAACGACCAGACCTCGAGGTCCTGACGAACCCCGCGGAACAGGAAGTACGAGCGCAGCACCCCGTCCTTGCTCATGCCGAGCCGCCGTGCGACCGCGATGCTGGGCGCGTTCGCCGACGACACCAGCCACTCAACCCGATGCACGCCGCGCTCGCTGATCAGCCAGTCGATCAGGATCGTCGACGCCCGCGTGATCAGCCCCTTGCCGGTGGCGGCGGGCTCCAGCCAGACCCCGATCTCGGCACGGCCCTGCGGGATGTCCATCACGCGGATCAGCACGCCGCCGACCAGCTTGTCGTCCAGCCAGATCCCGAAGATCCGCCCGACGTCGGCGGCCGCCTTGTCCGCGTAGTCCTGCAGGAGATCGCGCGCGCTTTCCAGGTCCTTCGCCCTGTCGGCGAACCCGATGTGCTGCCCGATGAACTCCCGGCCGCGCTCCATGTGCGCGAAGAACTCCTCGGCCTGCCACGGGTCGAGCGGCCTGAGCTCGGCACCGTGCGTGCCCAGCGATTTCACGAACATCCTGTTCCCCCAAGATGGTGTGTTGTGATCACGCGAATCGTATTCGTGCGCCATGCGCAGTCCGTCCCGCCGCGCTTCGGCGTGCCCGACGACGACGGGCGGCCGTTGACCGCGGCCGGTCTGGCAGCGGCGGAGGCGTTGAGCGAGCGCCTTGTCGCGTACGCGCCCGCCGCGGTGCTGTCGAGCCCGCAGACGCGCGCCGTGCAGACCGTCGCACCTGCGGCACGTGAGCTGGGCCTGGAAGTCACGACGTGGCCCGAGCTGCGGGAGTGGGAGTCAGGCCTGCTGCCGAGCGCGGACTGGGAGGACCTCCACACCCGGAGCTGGGCACGTCCGGAATCCGCGCACGGGGCGGGGGAGAGCCTCGACGCGGTGACCGTGCGGGCGGGGAAAGCATTGGCGCGCATGGCGGTGGAGTACCCGGACGCGACCGTGCTCGTCGGGTCCCACGGGACGTTCCTGTCGCGTGCGCTGATCGCGGCAGGGCACCACGCGGACTGGAATTCCTGCCGCGCGATGCCGATGCCGGCGATCTACGAGGTCACTTCTTCGCTGCCTGCGGACGCGTGATCTGGGCCGTCGGACCGTCGAGCTGAGGCGACGGCGCGGGCTTGTTCGGAGCGGGCTTGTTCGGCGCGGCGGGAGCGGCCTGCTGCGCCGGAGCCTGCGGACTGGAGGGGGCCGGAGCCTTGACGGGCTGGGCAGGAGCGGGCGGCTGCGGGACAGCGGCCGGAGCCTTCACGGGCTGGGCCGGAGCGCTCTGCGCCGCCGGAGCAGGAGCCGGTGCCGGAGCAGCGGCCGGCTTCTCCTCCTCCACCGGGTCGAGCAGCGGCACGACCTCCTGCAACGCCGTCCGCACGTTGTGGAGCTGGTGCGACAGGCGGTTGCGGAGGTTGCGGAGCTGTTCGACGCGCTGGGTGGCGGCCGTGGTGCGGCGGTTGGCCTCCTCGGTGGCCTCGCGCACGCGGCGGTTCGACTCGTCGGTCGCTTCCTGGATGCGCGCGGTGGCCTCGGAGACCGAGTCGTGGCGGCGGCGGTTCGCCTCTTCGGTGGCCTCGCGGACCCGGCGTTCGGCCTCGGCCTTGGACCCCGCCTGCTCGGCGGCGATCGCGGCGCGGACGCGTGCGGCCTCCTCGGCGGCCTCACGCATGCGGCGGTCGGCCTCACCCTTGGAGGTGGCCTCCTGCGTCGCCAACGTTGCCATCGCCTCGGAGCGGCGGGCGGCCATCGCGATCTCGAAGTCCTCTTCGACGGTCACGCGGCGCTGCTCGGACTCGTCGGCGATCTTGCGTGCGGCGGACTCGGCCTCGGAGACGATCTTCTCGGCCTCGGTGCGCGCGGTCTCCAGGACGCCCTTGTGCTCGGCCTCCATGGCGGCGCGGCGCTCGTCCAGTTCGGCGATCAGCGTTTCGTAGCGCTGGCGCAGCACACCCGCGTCGGCTTCCGCCTTGGCGCGGATGTGCCCGCCCTCCGCTTCGGCACGGGCCTTGATCTCGTTGGCCTCGTCCTGGGCCAGCCGCAGCATGCGCTGGAGGCGCTCGGAGAGCCCCTCCAGCGTCGTCGGCGGCAGTGACAGGCGCTCCACCTGGTTGCGCATCTCGGAGATCTCCGAGCGTGCGGCTTCCAGCTGGCGCGCCAGGTCGGACGTCTGGGACACGGCGGCATCGCGGTCCGCGGCGAGCAGGCGCAGGTCCGAGTCGAGGCGTTCGAGATGATCCTCGACCTGGTTGCGGTCATACCCGCGCTTGACGATGTCGAAGCCGGATCCCAGAGGGACGAGGTCACGGTCGTCGGCGAGGCCCATGCCCCTCACGCTACCCGTTCGAGTGGCCCCGGAAGGTCACACACCCCGGAATCGATTGATACCTGTGAGGTGCTTCGCGCGCAGTTCGTGATCCAGCACACCAAGACCTTCTTCCGGCGCAAGGCAGAGCACGCCGACCTTGCCCTGGTGCGCGTTGCGGTGCACGTCGTGCGCGGCCTGGCCCGTTTCGTCCATTGAGTACACCTTGGACAGAGTCGGGTGGATCTTTCCCTTGGCGATCAAGCGGTTCGCCTCCCACGCCTCGCGGTAGTTCGCGAAGTGCGAGGAGAGGATGTGCTTGAGGTTCATCCAGAGGTAGCGGTTGTCGTACTGGTGCATGTACCCGGAGGTCGACGCGCACGTCACGATCTTGCCGCCCTTGCGCGCCACGAACACGGACGCGCCGAACGTCTCCCGGCCGGGGTGCTCGAACACGATGTCCGGGTCCTCGCCGCCGGTCAGCTCGCGGATCTTCGCGCCGAACCGCTTCCACTCGCGCGGGTCCTGCTCGTGCTCGTTCTTCCAGAACTTGTAGCCCTCGGCCGAACGATCGATGATCAGTTCGGCACCCATGGAACGGACGATCTCCGCCTTCTCCGGCGAGGAGACGACGCACACCGGCGTCGCGCCACCGTTCAACGCGAACTGCGTGGCGTACGAACCGAGGCCGCCCGACGCACCCCAGATCAGCACGGTGTCGCCCTGCTTCATGTTCGCGCCGTTGGTCGACACGAGCTGCCGGTACGCCGTGGAGTTCACGAGCCCGGGCGACGCGGCTTCCTCCCACGTGAGGTGCTTCGGCATCGGCATCAGCTGGTTCGACTTCACCAGCGCGAGGTCCGCGAGGCCACCGAAGTTCGTCTCGAAGCCCCAGATCCGCTGCTGGGGGTCGAGCATCGTGTCGTTGTGGCCGTCCGGCGCCTCCAGCGGCACGTCCAGGCAGTGCGCCACGACGCGGTCGCCCGGCTTCCACGCGGTGACGCCGGGCCCCGTGCGCACGACGACGCCGGCCAGGTCCGATCCCACGACGTGGTACGGCAGGTCGTGGCGGCCGCCCAGCTTGCGCAGGAAGCCGAACGTGGACACCGGCTCGAAGATCGAGGTCCACACGGTGTTGTAGTTGATCGCGGACGCCATGACGGCGACCAGGGCCTCGCCCGGACCGAGCTCCGGCGTGGCGACCTCGTCGACGTGCAGCGACTTGCGCGGGTCCTTGTCCCGCGTCTCGAGGCCCGAGAACATGTCGGCCTCGTCCGCGTGCACGGTCACGCCCCGATAGCTCTCCGGAACGTCCAACGAACCGATCGCGTCCAGCTCGTCGGCCAGGATCGCGTCAAGGATCTTCTGCACGGCGGCATTCCTTCCCTAGTGAGGGATAGTCGCAGGTTGCCGGAGGTTACTCACTAGTAACCGATTCAGAATCCCGCTTGTGAGGGATTCCACTCCGAAGTGTCGGACGCGCTAGTGCGCCGCAGGCTCGACCAGTTCGACGAGCACGCCACCGGCGTCCTTCGGGTGCACGAAGTTGACCCGGCTGTTCGACGTGCCGCGCCGCGCCGCGTCGTAGAGCAGCCGCAGGCCCTTCGCCCGCAACGCGTCCGCCGCGACGTCCACATCGGACACCCGGTAGGCGAGCTGCTGCAGGCCGGGGCCGGAGCGGCCGATGAACTTGGCGATGGTCGAGTCCTCGTTCAGCGGCGCCAGCAACTGGATCGCGGTGCCCCCGGAGTCGCCGGGCGCGTGCAGCATCGCCTCGCGCACGCCCTGCTCTTCGTTCACCTCTTCGTGCGCCACCTCGAGCCCGAAGTTGTCGCGGTAGAACGCGATGGCCGCGTCGAGATCGGGCACCGCGATGCCCACGTGGTCGATCGCGGTCACGAATCGAGTGATGTCTGCGTTCATGGTTGGCGAGGGTAGCCACGTGATCGGTGCAGGTGCTCCTGTGCGAGGTCTCACACGATTACCGCCCGGTAGCCCCAGGTATGGTGCCTAGTTAACGACCGTTCGCTCTTCCAATGGAGGCAGTTGTGTCCGGTTCCGTGATCGTCGCCGGGGCGCGCACCCCGATGGGCCGACTGCTGGGGTCGCTCAAGGACTTCTCGGGCGCCCAGCTGGGTGGCGTCGCGATCAAGGCGGCACTGGAGCGCGCGGGCGTCGCCCCCGAGCAGGTGCAGTACGTGATCATGGGTCAGGTGCTCACCGCCGGCGCGGGTCAGATCCCCGCCCGCCAGGCCGCGGTGGCCGCCGGCATCCCGATGAGCGTGCCCGCGCTGACCATCAACAAGGTGTGCCTGTCCGGCATCGACGCGATCGCGCTGGCCGACCAGCTGATCCGCGCCGGTGAGTTCGACGTCGTCGTGGCCGGTGGCCAGGAGTCGATGACGCAGGCGCCGCACCTGCTGCCGAAGTCGCGCGGCGGGTTCAAGTACGGCGACGTGACGATGGTCGACCACATGGCGCACGACGGCCTGTTCTGTGCGTTCGACCAGGTCGCGATGGGCGTCTCGACCGAGAAGTACAACGGCCGCTACGGCGTCACGCGCGAGGAGCAGGACGCGTTCTCCGCGCGCTCGCACCAGCTCGCCGCGAAGGCCGCCGGCAACGGCGTGTTCGACGCCGAGATCGCGCCGGTCTCCATCCCGCAGCGCAAGGGCGACCCGGTCCTGTTCGCCACGGACGAGGGCGTCCGCGCCGACACGACGGCCGACTCGCTCGGCAAGCTGCGCCCGGCGTTCGCCGCGGACGGCACCATCACCGCGGGCTCGGCGTCGCAGATCTCCGACGGCGCGGCGGCCGTGGTCGTGATGAGCAAGGCGAAGGCCGAGGAACTGGGCCTCGAGTGGATCGCGGAGATCGGCGCCCACGGCGTCGTCGCGGGCCCGGACGCCTCGCTGCACGAGCAGCCGTCCAACGCCATCAAGGCCGCCTGCGCCAAGGAGGGCATCGACCCCGCCGACCTCGACCTGATCGAGATCAACGAGGCGTTCGCGGCGGTCGGCATCGTCTCCTCACGTCAGCTCGGGATCTCCGAGGACAAGGTCAACGTCAACGGCGGCGCCATCGCGCTGGGCCACCCGATCGGCATGTCCGGCGCCCGCATCGCCCTGCACCTCGCTCTCGAGCTGCAGCGGCGTGGCGGCGGCGTGGGTGCCGCGGCGCTGTGCGGCGGTGGTGGTCAGGGCGACGCTCTGATCATCCGCGTGCCCGCCAAGGCCTAGTCTGCGCCCGTGGGCACAGCTGTTGACGTAGCAGGACTGGTCGACCGCGCGCGTGACGGCGAGCCGCGCGCGGTCGCCAGGCTGATCTCCCTGGTGGAACAGGCGAGCTCAGCTCTTCCGGAGGTGGCGGCGGCGCTCGCCCCGCACACCGGCAACGCCCAGGTCATCGGCCTGACCGGCGCTCCCGGCGTGGGGAAGTCGACCTCCACGAACGCCCTCGTGCGCGCGTTCCGCGAGGAGGGCAAACGGGTCGCGGTGATCGCCGTCGACCCGTCCAGCCCGTTCTCCGGCGGCGCGCTGCTGGGTGACCGGGTGCGCATGGGCGACCACGCCACCGACCCCGGCGTCTTCATCCGCTCGATGGCCACGCGCGGCCACCTCGGCGGTCTGTCCTGGGCCACCCCGCAGGCGTTGCGCGTGCTCGACGCCGCCGGGTTCGACGTGGTCCTCGTGGAGACGGTCGGCGTGGGTCAGTCCGAGGTCGAGATCGTCGCGCTGGCCGACACCACCGTCGTGCTGCTCGCACCGGGCATGGGCGACGGCATCCAGGCCGCGAAGGCGGGCATCCTGGAGATCGCGGACGTCTTCGTGGTCAACAAGGCCGACCGCGACGGCGCCGACCAGACCGCGCGCGACCTCAAGTACATGATCTCGCTGGGCCGCCGTGACCGCGACGGCCCGCTGTGGCGCCCACCCGTCGTGAAGACGGTGGCCGCGCGGATGGAAGGCCTCGACCGCGTCGTCGAGGCGATCACCGAACACCAGACCTGGATGGCCGAGCACGGCGAACTCCGGGAACGCCGCCTGCGCCGGGCGGGCGCCGAGATCGAGGCGATCGCCGTCGAACGCGTCCGCACCCGGTTCGGTCCGGTCGACCGGCTGGCCGAGCGCGTCGTCGGGGGTGAGCTCGACCCGTTCGCCGCCGCAGAGGTGTTGATCAGCGGTAATCTGCGGCCATGACCGCTTGGGGAGCGCCTCCGCCCGTCGTCGTCGACCTAGGCAAGAGCGACACCCGCAAAGTCCTCGTCGGGGGCTCGGTCGCCGGCGTCCTGGGCATCCTCGCCCTGGTCGGCGCCGTCACCGCGTTCGTGGACGGCGAGCCGGTGGGCGGCAGCATCGCGGCGGTCATCGGCATCGCCTTCACCGGCATCGGCGTGATGGCCGTGGTGAAGTGGAAGACGATCTCCCGCCCGCGCAGGCTGATCATCGAACAGCAGGGCATCCGCCTGGACGACCCGCAGGGCATGCCGTGGGCCGTGGCCTGGCAGGAGCTGGGCGCGATCTCGATCTCCCGGACCCGGGAACGCGCCGTCCAGCTCGCGGACGCCCTGGTGCGCCGCACTTTGGTCCGCGTGGACCTGTACCCGCGCGACCCGCACCAGTTCCGGCCCGCGCACCCGACGATGGAGCCCATGTGGGAGTTCCACCGGGTGCAGAACGGGTACCGGTTGCCGCTCGGTGACTCGGCCGGGTTCATCGCGCCGCTCGACCACGGATTGCGCACGTTCGCGCCGCAGATCTACCGAGGTGTCGTCGACGAGGGCTTCACGGTCGGCCTGCACTGAGCCGCCGCGTCTGCCAAACAAGACGCACCTCTACTCTCAGTAGTCCCAAAGTTCACTGTTTGCAGTGATGGTCTCCCCCTTGACTACGCAGGGGAGTTACCCTCAGTCGTTCGTGCGGTGTCACTTCTATCCCCCCAAGGGGTGAAGCCGTGGGCGGCAACGTGAGCACAGAGCAGCGCGTGCTGGACGTTGTGCTGTCCTTCGCCGAGGACGACACCCTCCCCGAACTCCTGCGCCACGTCGTCGAGTCGGCCTGCGATCTGATCGGCGCTCCCTACGGCGCGCTGGCCGTGATCAACGGCCACAAAGAGCTGACCGAGTTCACCGCCACCCACGACGGCCAGGTCCAGATCACGTCCGGTGACCCTCGCTCGATCGGCGTGGCCGACTTCCTCGGTGCCCCGATCAAGGTCCACGAGGAGACCTTCGGCAACCTCTTCCTCGCCGGGAAACCGGCGTTCACCGCCCAGGACCGCGACGTCCTCGCCGCACTGGCGACGGCCGCGGGCAGCGCCGTGGGCCACCTCGACCGCTACGAGCAGACGCGCAAGCGCGAGGTGTGGCTCAGGGCCGCCGCCGAGGTGACCACCGACCTCCTGCTGGGCACGAACGGCAGGGACGCGCTCTACCTCGTGGCGAGGACCGCCCGCCTCACGGCCAACGCCGAGTTCGCCGCGGTCGTCCTGCCCGACCACAACGGCGACCTCGTCATCGAGGTGACCGACGGCGGCAGGTACGACGCCGAGGGCATGCGGGTGCCGCGAGAAGGCACCGTCACCTACCGGGTCTTCGAGTCGGGCATGGGGGAGTGTCACGACGAGGGCAGGCTGGAGGCGGTGCCGGGGCCGTGCGCCGTCGTGCCGCTCACGGTGGGGGAACGGACGATCGGCGTCCTCATCGTCGCGCGGCCACCGGACGAACCCAGCTTCGACGACCCCGATCTGATCGAGGCGTTCGCCGCGCAGGCCGCGCTGGTGCTCGAGTTCACGCGGGCCAGGGGCGACACCGAGCGGCTCGCGGTGCTGGAGGACCGCGACCGCATCGCGCGGGATCTGCACGACCTGGTCATCCAGCGGCTGTTCGGGCTGGGTCTCGGCCTCCAGGGCCTGACCGGGATGAGCGGCAGGCCTCAGGTCGTCGAGCGGATCAGCGGGTTCGTGGAGGAGGTCGACCACACGATCCGCGAGATCCGCCGCACCATCTTCTCCCTGCAGGGACCGCCGTCCGGGGGCACGAGCCTGCGCGGGCAGTTGCTCAACGCGGTGCACGAGTCCGCACGGCTGCTGGGGTTCGAACCGGACGTGTCGCTCGAAGGGCCGTTGGACACCGTGGTGCCGGACCAGGTCCGGCCCGATCTCCTCGCGACCCTGCGAGAGGCGCTCACGAACGTCGTGCGGCACGCGAGAGCGAAGCACGTCGCTGTCTCCGTGAGCGTCGATCGCACCGTGACGAGTCTTGAGCTCATGGTCAAGGACGACGGCAGAGGCTTGCCGTTGGCTGACGATTCCGGTGAGGTGCCGCACCACGCCGGCGGACTCGCGAACATGGCGGCTCGGGCGCGGCGCCACCACGGCGACTGCGCGGTCGACTCGATCCCCGGCACGGGGGTGAGCATCACCTGGTTCGTTCCGCTGGTCCTGCAGGAGGCGAGATGGCGATAGCGGTGCTGTTGGTGGACGATCACGAGATCGTGCGACGCGGACTCGTGCAGTTGCTGGCGCAGGCGGAGGACATCAAGGTCGTCGGCCAGGCGGACAGCGCCACGGCCGCGGTCGCGCAGGCACCGCGGCTCAGGCCCGACGTGGCGATCATCGACGTGCGGTTGCCCGACGGCGACGGCGTCACGGTGTGCCGGGAGATCAGGAGCATCGTGCAGCCGCCACCCGCGTGCCTGATGCTCACGTCCTATTCGGACGACGAGGCGCTGTTCGGCGCGATCATGGCCGGTGCGTCCGGGTACATGCTGAAGGAGGTCTCCGGCATCGATCTCGTGGCTGCCGTCCGCACCCTCGCCTCGGGCGGATCGCTGCTGCACGCCGGCGTCACGGCCACCGTCCTGCAACGGCTTCGCGGCGGCCCGGAGGAAGATCCGCGCTACGCCGCGCTCAGCCCTCAGGAACGCCGCATCCTCGACCTCATCGCCGAGGGCATGACGAACCGGCAGATCGCCAACCGCCTGTTCCTGGCGGAGAAGACCGTGAAGAACTACGTGTCGTCGTTGCTGCACAAGCTCGGCTTCGACCGCCGCACCGAGGCGGGCGTCTACGCGGCCCGGCGCAGACGCACCCACCCCGGCACGTTCTAGGAACTCCTCCTGGCTAGGCGATCTTCGGAACCGGTTTCGCCGTCACCACGGGAACTTCCTTCTCCGCCAGGCGTTCCGTCTTCGCCCACGTGTTGCGCCCGGCGAAGTGCCGGTAGAGCGCGCGCAGCGTCGAGACCGAGCCCAGGATGAGGAAGAGCGGATAGGCCAGTCCGACGAGCAGGCACCTCCACAGCGGTTCGTCGCCGTGCTTGAGCCGGTGCACCACGCCCCAGATCAGGCCTGGCAGCACCAGTGCCACCAGCCAGATCCCGAACGCCAGAGCCACGTTCGAGCCGCTGGTGGTGAGTCCGGCGATCTCGTGCCCGGCGAACTGGGCGTAGAAGCCGAAACCCACCAGCGCGGTGATGAGCAACGTCATCGGCGCGACCAGCCACGGTGTGAGCAGGTACTGCAGGAACTCCAGCAGTGCGAAGGAACCCACGTGCTTGGCCCGGACGAGCTTCGGCACGTAGCCGAGGCACTGCAGGTTGCCCTGGCCCCAGCGGGTGCGCTGGCGCAGCAGCCGTTGCACGTCGACGAGGCCCTGCTGGGTGATCGTCGCGTGCGTGGCGTACCGGATCCGCTGCCCGGTCAGGTGCACGCGCAGGCCCAGTTCCAGGTCCTCGACCAGGCACGCCGACCACGGCGCCTCGCCCAGGTCCATCAACGTCCTGAGACGCACGAACTGGCCGTTGCCACCGAGTCCGACCGTGCCGAGGACGTCCCGCAACGACTGCGAGGCGTCGACCACGCAGCTGAACTCCAGGTCCTGCAGGAACGCCAGCAGGTTGGTGCGGTTGTGGATCCGCACGCGGCACTGCACGGCACCGACGCCGCGCTGGGCGAAGTACGCGGAGATCTCGGACAGCATGCCGGGCTCACCGCGGCCGTCACCGTCGATCACGCCGATGATCGTGCGGTGGACCGTGCCGGCCTCCTCGGCGATGCCGCGGATGTAGGCGAAGGCGTGGTTCAGCGCCTCGCCCTTGCCCTTGCGGGCTTCCGGCGGGGTGCGTCTCAGGACGTGCAGCCGGTGGTCGTCGATCTCGGCGAGCACGTGCGGAGTGCGGTCGTCAGAACCGTCGTCCACGACGACGACCTGAACCGGAGTGCGCGCATCGTCCAATGCGAGTGCGGAGCGCACTGTGTTGGCTACGACTCGTTCCTCGTTCAAGGCCGGAATGATGATCCAGTACTCCAGCGGATGCCGCGTGGGAACTTCCGGTCCGCCCGGTTTCGGGCGCCACCAGACGAACAGTGCGAGCACCAGGTTGTAACTGGGCCAAAACACGAGCAGAACGAGCATGAACGTCGCGAATTGTGTCGTGTCTGTCATGACACAAACCTGTCTACAAAAGCGTTTGCGGGGACAACAACAGCGAACCGGATGTGGAGTTGAGTCATTCTGGCTCCTGGTAACGAAGCGCTGGGCCGGTGCGAGATACCAGACAGCAGGGCCAGGAGCTGGTGTTCGTGGCGAGACTATGGCTAGCAGAGCAGAGCGTCAACCGGCCATATCGGGAACGAATAGACCTTCGTTACACACTTCGCAAAGCTGATCACCGATATGGCGGTACCCCCGCGAGACGGGTACCAATTGATTGTCAGCGGAGATCGACCCGCTGCGGTGTTGGCGCACGTTCGCCGCGCGTGCCTGGACTGTTCAAAGAGGTAGAAGATGGGACTAAGTGCCCTTGTGCCCGGCCCTCGGCAGTTCTGGAAGGGCGAGGTTCCCGAGGTTTTCCTGGTCGCGGGAACGCGTCCCGAAGCAGTGAAGATGGCACCCGTGGCCGCCGCGATGTTCGCGTGCGGCCGCATTCGGCCCGTGCTCGTGAACTCCGGTCAGCACCCGGAGATGGTCGACCAGGCGCTCGAGTCGTTCGGCTTCGTGGCCGACGTCAGGCTCAAGCTGAACCGCGTCACGGGCGGCCAGGCCGAGCTGACCAGCCAGCTGATCGAGGAACTCGACCGGCTCTTCACCGAACGCTCGCCGGGTGCCGTCCTCGTGCAGGGGGACACCACGACGACGCTCGCCGGCGCGCTCGCCGCGTTCTGGCGGCAGATCCCCGTCGTGCACCTGGAAGCCGGCCTGCGCTCGCACGACCTCACCTCGCCGTTCCCCGAGGAGGGGAACCGCAAGATGGTCGGCCAGCTCGCGTCGCTGCACCTCACGCCGACCGCTGACTCGGCCGCGCACCTCGCCGCGGAGTCGTTGCAGGGCAACAACGTCCTGACGATCGGCAACACCGTGGTGGACGCCGTGCTCGACGTGGCCGCCCGCCGCGCGCCGTACGGTGACGCCACGCTGCAGGAGATCGAGAACCGGGTCCACAGCGGACAGTCACGGCTCGTGCTCGTCACCGCGCACCGCCGCGAGTCGTGGGGTGAGCCGCTCGACCACGTGCTGCACGCCGTCGCGGACGTCGTGGCGGCCCGGCCCGACGTCGAGGTCGTGCTCCCCGCGCACCCGAACCCCGCTGTGCGCCGGCAGGTGCTGGACGTGCTCGGCGGCGCCGCCCGCGTCACGATCACCGACCCGCTGCCGTACGCGCAGATGGCCCGGCTGCTCGCGCAGTGCACGCTGGTGCTGTCCGACTCGGGCGGCATCCAGGAGGAGGCGCCGTCGTTCGGCGTTCCGGCGCTGGTGCTGCGCGACGTGACCGAGCGCATGGAGGCCGTCAACTCGGGCTGCGCCGTGCTCGTCGGCACCGACCGGGCGCGCATCACCGCGCTGACCCTCCAACTGCTCGACAACCCCGCCGCACGCGAGGCGATGACCGCCGACGGCAACCCGTTCGGCGACGGGCTCGCGTCCGTGCGCACCGAACAGGCACTGGCCTGGCTGCTGGGTCTGCAACAGCAGCGACCCGTTGAGTTCACTCCTTACGCGGGCAGCGCGACCGTGCGCGTGTCCGGAGAGGTTGATGTCGCATGAGAAGCCGACTCTTCAAGGCCGCGGCGGGAGTGGCGCTCGCGGTCGCGATGATTCCGGCGCCCGCCCAGGCGGCGCCCATCTCGCTGAACCTCGACCCGGTCGGCGAACTCGTCGAGAACGCGCTGCCGGCGCCGCCGAAACCGCAGACCAAGCCCGCGACGTCCAGCACTCGCATCGCCAAGCGCACCACGCAGCCCACCGCGGTGTCGTCCGTCGTGGGCACGCTGGCCAAGGCGGCAGCGGCGACGGGCACGAACGGCGGCGGCGCGCCCGGTGCCAAGTCGACGCAGAAGACGTTGGTGCTCTACGACAGCACCGGTGCGTGGAGCTGGCTCGGTGAGGCGTACGCGGTCCAGGCGGGCAACCTCGTCTCGCACGGCAGCCCGTACGTCATGCACCCCGTCGGGTCCTATGTGGCCGGTGAGATGTCCGGCTACACCGGCGTGATCTACATCGGCTCCACCTACGACGAGCCGATCCCGGTGGCGTTCCTCGACGACGTGCTGGCGGGCAGCAAGCCGGTGCTGTGGATGGCGAGCAACATCTGGCAGCTCACCGCCCGCGCGCCCAGCTTCGCCACCACGTACGGCTGGAACTGGGTCCAGTACGACTTCGGCTCCGCGAACACGGTCCGGTACGAGAACACCGACCTCGGCCGCAACCCGCTCGCGGCACCGTCCGGTCTGATGATCACCTCGATCACCAACCCGGCGATCGCGTCGGCACCGGCCGTCGCGACCGGGTCCGCCGCCGGTCCGATCAACTGGGCCACCAAGGCCAAGAACCTGACCTACATCGGCGAGATCCCGTTCAGCTACGTCGACCACGGCGACCGCTACCTGGCCGCGGCGGACCTGATCAGCAAGATCTCGAACCCGGCGATGGTCGACCGCAAGCGCGCGTTGGTGCGCATCGAGGACGTCGGCCCCGACGCGGACCCGAACGAGCTGCGCGCGATCGCGGACTACCTCAAGGCGCAGAACGTGCCGTTCACCATCGCGGTCTACCCGCGCTACGAGAACCCGCTGGGCGCCGACAACAACGGCGTGCCGGAGGCGGCGAACCTGGCGCAGAAGCCTCAGGTCGTGAGTGCGTTGCGGTACATGACCCAGCGCGGCGGCACGATCCTGATGCACGGCTACACGCACCAGTTCGGCAAGGCGGTCAACCCGTACGACGGCCGCAGCGGCAACGACTTCGAGTTCTACATGGCCCACGTCAACGAGAACGACAGCGTGATCTACGACGGACCGGTACCCGGTGACTCGGCCGCGTGGATGCAGGGCCGGATCAACTCGGCGACGACCGCGTTCGCGCTGGCCGGTTTCGCGAAGCCCGCCATCTTCGAGCCGCCGCACTACGCCGCGTCCGCAGTGGACTACCAGGTCATCCAGCAGAACTTCGGCAAGCGCTACGACCGCGGTCTGTACTTCGGCGGGTACTGCCCCGGCGGCGCGTGCGGCACGGGCACGCCGCAGTACGACAAGATCTACGGCCAGTACTTCCCGTACCTGGTCCGCGACATCTACGGCTCCGTCGTGGCGCCGGAGGCGGTGGGCAACGTCGAGCCCGAGCCGTTCAACAACCACCCCGCCCGCCTGCCGGCCGACCTGGTCAAGACGGCGAACCAGCTCAAGGTGGTCGATGATGGTGTCGCGAGCTTCTTCTACCACCCGTACCTCGGTACCGGGTACCTGCAGCAGACCGTCGCGGGGCTGAAGGGCGCGGGCTACCAGTTCGTGTCCGTCGGCACCCTCATGGCCGGCTGATCCCGAATGAGGCCGGGAGATCTCTGCGGGATCTCCCGGCCGACCAGGAGGTCGTTGTGCGCTGGGCGTTGGCCGTGCTGCTGGTGGTGCTGGCCGGGTGTTCGGCTCCGGGGCGACCGCAGCCTCCGACGACCGGCGAGGGCTGGCAGGTCACCGTCTACTACACGGCGGTCGAGTCGTTCCACAGTGGACCTCGGGCTCCCGTGCGGGGCTGCCCGGTCATCGACTGCGAGAACGGGAACGACGTGCTCGGCACCTTCCCGCAGTCGTTCGCGAAGGCAGTGAAGGACGAGGGCACCGGCCGCACGGCGGACGGCCGGTACCTCAACTGGTCCTACGACAAGGGCTACTGGCTCGACACCGAACCGCGTGACTCGTTCGGCAAGCCGTTGCGGCCCTTCGTCTCGGCCGCCGCGGACGGGGTGAGGACGGGCTCGCGGATCAAACTCGTCTCGTGTGGACAGACCCCCGAGGGCGGCAACGTCGACGCCACCGTGTGCCAGAAGCTCGCGGCCTCGTCGTGGGAGATCACCGACGAGTTCACGCCGGGACTCGGCGGGGACCGGCACGTCGACCTCTACCTGGGCGAGGAGACCGGGCCCCGGTTCACCGAGAGCCCCTGGTACACCACCTTCGCGCAGGCGGTGCTGGAGGTTTCGCCGCCGAGCTGATAGTCGTGGGTCTCGACCGGTCTGGGGGGACTGCATGAGATTCCACGTCGTTCTGACCGAGGGCACCGGCTACCCGGTCGCCGACCCGCTGGCGGTCGTGCGGATCGACGGTCGCCGGGAGAAGATCTTCGACCCGGCCCGCGGCTGGGTTCGCGCCGACCCGAGGTACCGCGAGTGGTTTCCGAACACGCGGATCTCCGATGTGGACGAGATGATCGCGCGGGTCGGCCCACCGCCGTCATTGGACGACGAGAAGTGGAACCCGCGCAACACCGAGCGGATGATGTACGCCATCGAGGGCTACGGCGACGTGTACCTCCGCTTCGCCGTCGAGGCCCGCGGACACCCGTTCGACGATCCGGTGGACCTGGTGCACGAGCAGTTGTACGGCAACCGGGTGTGGTTGTCGTACCTGCCCGATCTCTCCTGGAGTCGGGGCAAGACCGCGGGACGGCTCGTCCGCGTCACCGAGGAGGAGTCCGACCGGATCGAGGAGGTCCTGGCGCGACGGGTGTTCGGGGACGCCGAGTTCCGCCACTTCGCCGTCGTGAACCGCGAGCACCCTCGCCTGGACGACCCGTACGTCCTGTACCGGGAGCACTCCGGCGTGGACGCGTTCGGGAGCCTCCGTCTCCGCTTCTACGAGCGCTACGACGAGAACCGCGAGTGGGTGCCGGTCGGCCGGCAGTCCCGCACCGGCAAGCCGGTGGTAGGCACGCTGCTCGACCACCTGCTCACCTCGTGGACACCGCCGGCGTACCACGGCCAGTGACCGCGGCGGTCGACGCACGACCGCCGCGGTACCGAACATCACCAGCCGAGCCGGACCGCCAGTTCGCGGGCCTTGGCGAGCGGGTTGCCCGTGCTCTGACCCGGCTCCGGCAGCGGGACCCCGGGACAGCTCAGGTCCTTCGGCGGCACCACGCCGTCGACGAGGTAGCGCTCGACCACGTCGTTGACGCAGCCGTTGCCGAACCCGTAGATGCCGTGGTCACCCTCGTCCCGCACCGTCAGCAGGCGGGAGTTCGCGAACTTGGCGTGCGCTCGCTGGGCACCTGCGAGAGGCGTCGCGGGGTCGCGCACCGACTGCACCATCAGCGCCGAGTCGACGCCCTTGCCGGTGGGGCGCTTGAGGTTCACGTCCGGACGGTCCCACCACGCGCACGGCCCGGTGACCTGGAAGCCCCCGACGAGCGGGTACTTCTTGACGCTCCGGTTCCCCTCGCGCTCCAACGACTTCCGGTCGCCGTGGAACGGGGTGTCGTTGCAGACGATCGCCATCTGCGTGCCCATCACGCGGTCCGGGTACTGCTTCGGTGCGGCCAGCGCCTGCACACCGGGGTTGGCGATCATGCCGAACAGCTGGGCCGTCGGCTCGAACGAGTCCTTGCTGTAGAGGCCCGTGAAGATCAGGGCGTCCAGCAGCACGGACGTGACGACGGTGCCGTCGGGCAGCGTGAACGGCTGCTCGGCGAGCCTGGCGCGTGTGGACTCGTAGGTCTGGCGCACCTCCTCCGCGGTCTTGCCGAGGTGGAACACGGCGTCGTACTTCGCCACCCACGGCAGGAAGTCCGCGCGGAACCGGAGCTCGGCGCCGGGCGGGAGGTTCTCGAAGACCTTCTGCCACGACTCGGTGAACTCGGTGTTGGAGTCGAGCACGACCTTGTCGAGGGTCTTCGGGAAGTAGGTGGCGTAGTAGGCGCCCATCCAGCTGCCGCCGGAGTACCCGACCCAGCTGACCTTCTTCCTGCCGATGACCTGGCGCAGCAGGTCGAGGTCGCGCACGGTCTGCTCGGTCGTGATGTACCGGCCGAGCTCGCCGGACTTGGCCTGGCAGAACTTCGCCTGCAGCTCCATGCTGCCGTAGACCAGGTCGAGGTTCGCCTTGCCGCGGTCGCGCCAGTCGACGGTGAACCGGTGCTGGTACTCGCCGCACGTGACGTTGTCGCTGGCACCCGTGCCGCGCACGTCGATGCCGTAGACCTCGGCGTTCTCGCTGAGCTTCGGGCGGTCGAGGAAGAGCATCGGCATCGTGCGTCCCTCACCGCCCGGGCCGCCGGGGTTGGTGAACACAGCGGACTTCGCCTTGCCGGACTTCGGAACCGTGCGGCTGACGGCGATCGTGATGGTCTTGCCGTTGCGCGGGTTGTTCCAGTCCATCGGCGCGGTGAAGCTGCCGCACTGCAGCCGTTCGAAACCGGGTTCGTCCGTGCACTGCTGCCAGGTGATCTTCTGGTCGGCCAGGCCGGCTGCCTGGGCCTGGGGTGCGATGAGCAGCGAGGTGGCCGTGACGGCGGTGAGCGTCGCCGCGATTCTCTTGCGGTACATGCGTTTTCCCCCTTCTACCAACCGAGCTGGGTGGCGAGCCTTCGTGCGTCCGCGAGCGAGGTGCCGCTGGTGTCGCCCGGAGCGGGCAGCGGAACGCCGGGACACTTCAGGTCCTTGGCGGGAGTGACGCCGTCGACGAGGTAGCGCTCGACGATGTCGTCCACACACGCGTTGCCGAACCCGTAGATGCCGTGGTCACCCTCGTCCTCGACGGTGAGCAGCACGGAGCCCTTGAAGTTCCGGTGCGCCCGCTGCGCCTGCTCGATCGGGGTCGCCGGGTCGCGCACCGACTGCACCATCAACGTCGGTGCGACGCCGATCCCGGTGGGTTGCTTGAGCTTCAGGTCCGGCCGGTCCCAGAACGCGCACGGGCCGGCGATCTGGGTGTAACCGACGAGCGGCCACTTGGCGCCGTCCTGCGCGCCGTCGCGTTCCAGGAACTTCCTGCCACCGTGGAACGGCGTGTCGTTGCAGAGGATCGAGTACGCGGTGCCCGTCTGGGCGTCCGGATAGCTCGCCAACGCGTTCATCCGCGCGGGCGCCGCGCCCGCCAGTTCCGCGAACAGCTGCGCGCTACCGGCGAAGTTGTCCTTGCCGTAGAGCGTGCCTCGCAGCAACAAGTCGAGCGTCACGCCGTTGTACACGCCCTCAGGCCGCGTGACGGGCTGCTCGTTCAGCTTGGCGCGGGTGCGTTCGTAGGACTGGCGCACCTCTTCGCCGGTCTTGCCGAGGTGGTAGACGTCGTCGTACTTCGCCACCCACGGCAGGAAGTCGACGCGGAACCGCCGTTCGAACGCCATGCCCCAGTCGTCGAAGATCGGCTGCCACGGCAGGGTCCAGTCGACGTTGGAGTCGAGCACGATCCTGTCGAGGGTCTTGGGGAAGTAGGTGGCGTAGTAGGCGCCCATCCAGCTGCCGCCGGAGTACCCGAGCCAGCTGACCTTCTTCTTGCCGAGCACCTGGCGCAGCAGGTCGAGGTCCTTCACCGTCTGGTCGGTGCTGACGTACCTGCCGAGCTCACCGGACTTGGTCTGGCAGAACCTGGCGAGCAGTTCCATGCTGCCGTAGAGCAGGTCGAGGTTCGCCTTGCTGCGGTCACGAGGGTCGATCCGGCCGTCGGTGTTGAAGCTGCCGCACGTGACGTTGCTGCTCGCGCCGGTGCCGCGCACGTCGATCCCGATGATCTCGGCGTTCTCGCTGAGCTTCGGCCGTTCGAGGTAGAGCAGCGGCATCGTGCGGCCGGGGCCACCGGGACCGCCGGGGTTGGTGAAGACAGTGGACTTCGCCTTGCCGTTCTTCGGCGTGAGGCGGCTGACCGCGATGGTGATGGTCTTGCCGTTGCGCGGGTTGTTCCAGTCCATCGGCGCGGTGAAGCTGCCGCATTCCAGCCGTTCCGAGCCCGCGGGGAAGCCCGGCGGCGGAGTGTCGAAGCACTTCTGCCACTGGATCTGCTGGACCGGATCCGCCAGCGCCTGTGGTGCGACCAGCAGTGATGTCGTCGTGACGACGGCGAGTGCCGCCGAGATTTTCCTTCGTAGCATTCGAGCCCCCTCCAATGTGCCTACAGCTCATCGGTTCGCAGGGGGCGGCAGCATCGGCCTTTCGGAGGCGAACGGGTACGACTCTCGTCTTACGCCGTTGCGGGCAAACCCTGATGACGTACGTCATCGGACGCACCAGGGATGGCCCTGGTGCGTCCGATCCGGGTCAGCAGGACTTCTTGTAGAAGTACTTCGAGTTGGCCGACGCGTCGTCCTTCGTGATGGCGACGAGCTCGGTCTCGATGTCGCGCTTGTTCTCCTTGCCGTCGATCGCGGCCAGCGCCTGCTCGACGCCCTGCTTGCCGATCGTGGCCGGGTCCTGCGCGATCAGGGCCTGCACGATGCCCGCCTGGAGGTCCTCCACCTGCTTCGGCGAGGCGTCGAAGCCGACCAGGTTCACCGCGCCGGTCTTGCCCGCGTTGCGCAGGCCGGTCGCCGCGCCCTCACCTGAGTTGAGGTTGGTCGCGAACACACCGATCAGGTCGGGGTTCGCGGCCAGGGTCGCGGTCACCTTCGAGGCCGCGGTGGCGGGCTCGTTGTCGGTGTACTGCTGGCCGATGTACTTGAGGTTCGGGTAGGCCTTGATGGCGTCCTCGAAACCCTTGGCGCGGGCGTCCGTGGTGGAGGTGCCGGCCTTGGTGTTGAGCACCAGGACCGAGCCGGACTTGCCGGCGGTGAGCTTGTTCAGCGTCTCGGCGGCGAGCTTGCCGCCCTGCTCGTTGTCGGACGAGATCGAGGAGACGCCGATCGAGGTGTCCTGCAGCTTGGTGTCGACCTCGACGACCTTGATGCCGGCGTCCTTGAGCTGCTTCATCGGGCCGGCCATGGCCTTGTCGTCGGTCGGCGCGATGAGGACCGCGGCCGGCTTCGAGGCGAGGATGCCGGTGACGATCGGGGTCTGCTGGGCCGCGTCGAACTTCGCGGGGGCCTGGGTGTCGTACTCGTAGCCCGCGGCCTTCGCCGCCTCCTCGAAACCGCACTGCATCGAGATGTAGAACGGCTCGGCGGTGATGCCGGGGATCAGCACCAGCTTCTTGTTCGCGGCCGAGTCTCCCGAGTTCGAGTCACCGATCTGCCCACCCCCGCCACACGCGGCGAGCAGGAAGGCGGCCGAGACAACCACTGCGGAGCGGATCTTCATTGGTCCAGCACCTTTCCCTAGCGTTGGTTGCGCGCCCGGCGCCGTGTCTGGTCCAGCCACACGGCGGCCACCAGCACGATCGCGACGGCGATCGGCTGCCAGAACTCCTTGACCCCGATGATCACGAGGCCCTTCTCCAGCACCGCGGGGATGAACACGCCGAAGACCGTGCCCAGCACCGAACCCATCCCGCCGAAGATGCTCGTGCCACCCAGTACGACGGCGGCGATCGCGTTCAGGTTGTCCGTCTCGTGGCCGGTGACGACCGCGACGCGGAAGAACGCGTTGCCCATGAACCCCGCGAGACCCGCCAGGGTGCCGGCGAGCAGGTACACCTTCGTCAGGTGGCCGCGCACCGAGATGCCGACCCGCCTGGCGGCCTCCTCGTTCGACCCGACCGCGTAGGTGTAGCGGCCGAAACGCGTGGTGGTCAGCAGGAGCGCGCCGAGAGCGGTGACCACCGCGGCCACGATCACGATGTTCGGGATGCCGAGGTACGTGCCGGAACCGAACGTGCGGTTCAGCCTGTCCGGGATGCCGGAGACGTTGGAACCGTTGTTCAGCAACAGGGCCGCGCCCTGCGCCGCGCCGAACGACCCCAGCGTCACGATCAGCGGCGGGATCTTCGCCCGCGAGATCAGCAAACCGTTGAGCAGACCCCATGCGGCGCCGCTGACGACCGCGACGAGCAGGCCGAACCCGATCACGCCCCAGCCGGCCTTGGTCGCGTCTCCGCCGGACACCGCGTTCATCGCCATCGCACTCGACACCGAGGCGAACACCAGCACCGAACCGACGGACAGGTCGATGCCGGACGTGATGATCACGAAGGTCATGCCGACCGAGAGCACCAGCAGCACCGCGGTCTCCGCGAGCAGGAACTGCAGTGTGGTCACCTGGAAGATCGCGTCCGGCCGGATCGCGCCGAACGTGGCGACCAGGACCAGCAGCACCAGGCCGATCCAGAGCGTGTTCGCGCCGGTCAGCCGCTTGAGCAACGGGGTGCGCCGCTCGTCCGTAAGAGATGACAACGTTGTCTTCTCAGTCATCAGGCTGCGTCCTCCTGGGTCAGCGCTCCGGTCATCGCGCCGACGAGTTCTTCCACGCTGGTGTCGGAAGCCTTGAAACGGGCCACGCGACGGCCGAGGCGCAGCACCTCGACGCGGTCGGAGACCGTGAGCACCTCGGGCATGTTGTGCGAGATCAGCACGACCGCGACACCTTCGTCGCGCACGCGCTTGATCACTTCCAGCACGCGTTCCCGTTGCACCACGCCGAGTGCGGCCGTCGGCTCGTCCATGAACACGAGCTTCGACGCCCACGCCACCGACCGCGCGACGGCGACGGACTGGCGCTGGCCGCCGGACAACGCCGCGATCGGCACGTCGATGCTCTGCAGCGTCGCGCCGAACCGGGTGAAGTGCTCGGAGGCCTGCTGCCGCATCGCCTTCTTGTCCAGCACGCCGAAGAAGCCGAGGACGCCGGGCTTGAGGATCTCCCTGCCCAGGAACATGTTCGCGGCCGGGTCGAGGTCCGGCGCGACCGCCAGGTCCTGGAACACCGTCTCGATGCCGAGGTCGCGGGCGTCGTTGGGGGAGTTCAGCACCAGCGGCGCGCCGTCGAACGTCAGCGTGCCGCTGGTCGGCTGCTCCACCCCGGACAGGCACTTCACCAGGGTGGACTTGCCCGCGCCGTTGTCGCCGATCAGCGACACGACCTCGCCGGGATAGGCGGTGAACGAGGCACCGCGGAGAGCTTCCACGGTGCCGTAGTTCTTCGTGAGATCACGAGCCTCCAGCAACGGCTGGCTCACGGCGTCACATCCTCCACAGTGGATAGAACGGGCGGACGGCAGCGGATCGCCACCAGGTCACCGGACAGCGCGAGCTCACCGGCCGCGTGCGGCACGACGAGGGTGCTGCCCTTGTGCACCTCCTGCTCGCCGAGCTTGCCGGAACCCTCCAGCACGACCAGCACGGCGAACGACGGCTCCAGTGCGAAGGAGCCCTCCACGTGCAGGCGGTCGGCCTGGAAGAACGGGTCCGCGTCGTGGCCGAGGAGATCGACCGACGGCGCCCACTTCTCCGACGTCTGGCGCACCAGTTCCTCGAGCTTGCCGCTCCAGCCCTGCCGGTCGACGCAGTCGAGCGCGACGTCGTAGCCGAGGCCGAGGTGGCCGATGTCGCCGTTGGCGAGGAAGCCCTGCCACTCCAGCGTCACCGAGAAGTCCGTGGGCTGCTGCAGTTCGACGATGAAGACGCCCTCGCCGATCGCGTGCGGCACACCGGCGGGCACGAACACCGTGTCACCGGCCCGGACGCACACCGGGTTCAGCGCGTCGAGCATCGCCCTGGTGTTCTGCGTGGCGACCCACTCGGCGACGGTCTCGGCCGGCACGTCGTCGCGGAATCCGATGTAGACGGTCGGGTCCGGGCCGGTCGTGCCGACGACGATCCACGCCTCCGTCTTGCCGTGACGGCAGTTCAGGTGCGAGGACGCGAAGGCGTTCGACGGGTGGCAGTGCACGGGCAGGCGCTGGCCCGCGTCGAGCAGCTTGACCAGCAACGCCGTGTCGCCGCCGAACTTCGCCGCGTGGTCCGCGCCGAGCCATCCCGTCGGGTCTGCCTGCACCGCGTCGCGCAGGAGCACGCCGTTTGGCAACGTTGTCAACCCGGCGTCGCTGCGGCCGTAGAGCGTCGTCGTGGACGCCACCCAGTCCTCGGGGCCGAAGTCGCCGCTCGTACCGCCGCGCAACGCGGCGATCGCCTCACCACCCCGGTAGAACTGCTTCGGCTGGTTGGCGGGCAAGTTGACAGGCTGGTGGAGAACACCAGAACTCACGCGTGGACCTCCCCGGATCCTCGTGGCACCAAGCGCACCGGCAGCACGACGCGGCGCGGTGGTGAGTTGTCGCCGTCCAAGCGGGCGAACAACAAATCGGTGGCCGCCTTGCCGAGCGCGCTCGCGTCGTGCGCGATCACGGTCACCGGCGGCGACAACAGGTCGGCGAGTTCGAAGTCGTCGAAGCCCACCAGGGCGGGCCGTTCCGCGACGCCCGCGAGCGCGCGGAGGACGTACACGGTGATGCGGTTGTTGCCGGCCACGACTGCCGTGGCGGGCTCACGCATGGTTTGCAGCCGTTGCAACGTGGTCGCGACGCTGCTCTCGTCGTGCGGCCCCATCGCCACGAGCTCCTCGTGGTAGCCGATGCCGGCCCGCACGCACCCCTCGCGGTAGCCGCGCAGGCGCTCGTTGGCGGTGAAGATGTCCGGCGCGTCACCGAGGAACGCGATGCGGCGATGTCCGTGCGCGGCCAGGTGCGTGACCGCCTCGACCGTGCCGCCGATGTTGTCCACCAGCACCGTGTCGGCCACGACGTCACCCGCGGGCCGGTCCAGGAACACCACGGGAGTCCCGGCGCGCATCTCAGGCACCAGATAGCTGTGCTGCAGACCGGCGGGCACGATCAGCAGCCCGTCCACCCTGCGTGAGCAGAACTCCAGCGCCAGCTCGCGTTCCCGTCCGGGATCCTCGTCGGACGACCCCGAGATCACCTGTCTGCCGCGCAGACGGGCGATTTCCTCGACAGCCCGGGTCACGCCGGAGTAGAACGGGTTGCCGACGTCCTCCAGCACCAGCCCGATCGTGCCGGTGGACGAGCCCCGGCGCAGGTTGCGGGCGCTCAGGTTCCGCCGGAACCCGAGCTGGTCGATGGCCGCGAGCACGCGCTCGGCGGTGGACGGGTGCACGCCAGGCTCGTCGTTGACCACGCGCGAGACGGTCTTGATGCTCACGCCCGCGAGCCGCGCGACGTCGTTCATCGTCGCGCGACGTACCTTGCGCTGACCGGCTACGGGCCCGCTGGGGGACAACGTTGTCATAGTGGCCGTATCTCACCCCGGCTTTACGGCCTTGTCAACCGTTTCCTCACCGGTTCAGCGCTGCCATCACGGAGGCTTATGTCCAGAACCGGACAAGTGATCGTCATGGTCTTGACCTTGCCCGTGTGCGCTCAGCGATGATCTGGTGACGGACAGCGTTGCCGGCCTCTGGAGGCGGCGCGGTCCGTCGAGAAGGCCCCCGGGCCGGGGTGAGCATGCGGCGGCGGTTGCACCCCGGCCCGGTCCCTCACCACCCGACCGGACCACTCGGCCACCCCGCCGAGGCCCGGAATCGCAACTAGGGTGACTGTCGTGGAAGCACTGGATCCCATCGAGTCGGTCAACACCTTCATCGGCACGAAGGACGAGGGCAACACGTTCCCCGGCGCGTCCATGCCGTTCGGCAAGGCGCACTCCAGCCCGATCGGCTCCCACTACGCGGGGTATCGCTACGACGACCAGCAGATCCGCGGCTTCGGGCACTTCTTCCTGTCCGGCGCGGGCTGCTGGGAGCAGGGCGGCCTCGTCCCGATCCTGCCGGTGACCGGACTGCCGCAGAGCTTCGACCACAAGCGGTACGCCACCGCGTACACGCACGACGGCGAGATCGGCAAACCCGGCTACTACAAGGTCAAGCTGGATCGCGACATCACCGTCGAGTGCACCGCGACCACGCGCGCCGGCGTCGAGCGCTACACGTTCCCCAGTGGTGTCAAGGGCACGCTTCTCGTCAACGTCGGCCAGGCCAACGACAAAGAGCCCGTCAGCGCCAGTTCCGTCCGGGTCGTGGACGACCGCACGATCGTCGGAACCGTGGAGACGCAGGCGTTCTGCGGCGGCCGTCCGTACATCACGTACTTCACGACCAGGTTCGACCGCCCGTTCACGCAGTTCGGCACGTGGGGTCCGGCAGGACCCAAACCAGGGCAACGGGAGTCCGCGGGTGGTGCGGGACTCAGGGGCGCGTGGGTGACGTTCGAACCCGGCCCGGTCACCGCCATGACCGCACTGTCCCAAGTGGACGAGCGGGGTGCCGCGAACAACCTGGAGACCGAGACCACCGGCAAGACCTTCGACGATCTCCGCAACGAGGCTCAGGACGCCTGGCGCGCGGAGCTGAACTGCATCGAGATCGAGACGGGGGACTGGGACGAGCGCGCGGTCTTCTACACCGCGCTCTACCACGTGCTGCTGCAACCGCTGACCGGCAGCGACGCGGACGGCCGGTACCGCGGCTTCGACGACCAGGTCCACCAGGCCGACGGCTGGACGTATTACGAGTACTACTCGCTGTGGGACACCTACCGCGCGCACAACCAGCTCCTCGCGTTGATCCGCACCAAGCGGAGCAAGGACATCGCGCGGAGCATCCTGGCGATCCACGAACAGGGCGGCTGGTTGCCGCGCTGGGCGTACGCGAACCAGGAGACGAACTGCATGACCGGCGACCCGGTCACGCCGTTCCTCGTCGACCTGTGGCGCTTCGGCCACCTCGACGGGTTCGAGGAGCAGGCGTACCGGGCGTTGCTGCAGAACGCGGACGGCGTCCCCCCGGCCGCGAGCAGGTTCCAGGGCCGCTCCGGCAACCCGAACTACCTCGCCAGGGGGTTCGTCCAGTACGACAAGCGCTTCCCGAAGAAGGGGCAGGACACCGACCCGCACCACGGTGCGTCGGCGACCCTGGAGTACGCGCTGGCCGACGCCACGCTCGCGATCATGGCCGAAGCGCTGGGCCACAAGGAGGACGCGGAACGGCTGCGCGCCCGAGGCCTCAACCACCGCGCCCTCTGGGACAACAGCGTCACGGACCGGGGCTTCACCGGCTTCCCGCGGCCCAAGCTGGGCAACGGCGCGTGGCTCACCCCGTTCACCCCGCAGGGGCCGGAGGGTTTCCACGAGGGCACGGCGTGGCAGTACCAGTGGCTCTGCCAGCACGACATCACCGGACTGATCACGGCGCTCGGCGGCAGGGCGGCGGCCGAGGCGAGGCTGGACGACTTCTTCGCGTACGCCGACCTGCTCGTCGACCCGAAGCGGACGGTCCGCGAGAAGTGGGTCGTCGGGCCCTACGACTACTACAACCAGTTCAGGTACAACCCGAACAACGAACCTGATCTGCACGCGCCGTGGATGTACGCGCTGATCGGCAAGCCGGAGAAGACGTCGGTGGTCGTGCGGGCCGCGCAGACGTTGTTCGTCAACGGTCCGGCGGGCGTCACCGGGAACGACGACCTCGGCACGATGTCGGCCTGGTACGTGTTCAGCGCGCTCGGGATGTACCCGGCGGTGCCCGGCACCGGCGAGTTCGTGCCGCACGCCCCCAGGTTCACGAAGGCCGTCATCCACCTGGAGAACGGCGAGGACGTCGTGATCGAGGCCGAGGCCGCCGACGTCGCGAAGACGCAGGTGGTGCAGCGGATCCGGAGCGGCTGGCTGTCGAAGTCGAAGGACCGGATCGAACTCGCGGAGCTGTTCTCGGGGACCAGGCTCGAGGTCGACCTCCACACACTTTCCAATTGAGACGCGGAAACGGTCGTACGCTCATGTGATGGGCGTCTGCGCGAGCTGTGGCACGGGTTTCGCGCCCCTGCCGTCGCGAGCGCGCTACTGCTCGAACGCGTGCCGTCAGCGCGCCTACCGCCGGCGTTCCGCGGGTACGTCCACTGTGGTCGCCGAGCTGCCAGGGTACGCCGACGCGTTCGTCGGCAGGGAGAGCGAGCTGGCGGAGCTGCTTTTGTTGCTGCGCAAGCACAGGATGCTCACGCTCGTCGGGTCGGCCGGGGTCGGGAAGACCCGGCTCGCGGTCGAGCTGGCCCGCCGCGTCAAACGGGCCGAGGTCCGCACCGTCGAGCTGGGCAGGCTGAGCCGGCCGGGGCAGGTGGTGGAGGCGTTCGCGGAAGCCGTTGGGGTGTACCAGCAAGCGGGTGTCGCCCTGCGGACGACGTTGCTGCACGAACTGGGCAACCGGCGGATCCTGGTGCTCGTCGACAACTGCGAGCACCTCGTCGAGGAGTGCTGCGAGGTGGTGGACGCGCTGCTGTCGCGCTGCCCGAACGTGCAGGTGCTCGCGACCAGCAGGGAAGCGCTGCGATCGATGGGCGAGGTCGTCTACCCGTTGCGCGGCCTGGAGGCGGACGCCGCGAGGTTGTTCGTCGACCGCGCCGGCACGAGCGGCGACCCCGACGTGGTCGAGGCGATCTGCGCTCGGTTGGACGGGGTGCCGCTGGCCGTCGAACTGGCCGCGAGGCTCTCCCTCCCGCTCCCGGAACTCGCGGCCAGCCTCGATCACCGGCTCGACCTGCTCAGCGGCCTGCGGGGCGCCATCGCGTGGAGCCACGACCTGCTGACCGCCGGCGAGCAGGAGCTGTTCCGGCGGCTCGCGTTGCTGCCCGGCGGGTTCGGCCTCGAGATCGCCCAGGTCGTGCACGGTGGCGCGGTGATCGGGCTGCTCACGGCGTTGCAGGCGAAGTCGTTGGTGGCACGGGAGAACGACGGCCGGTTCCGGATGCTCGAATCCGTTCGCCTCTACGCCGCGGAACAGCTGGAGGAGCACGGCGAGCACGAGGTGACAGCTGAACGGATCACCTCCTGGCTGTGCGAGAAGGGCGAGCCTGGCGTCTCGTCGTCGATCCTCACGCCGGAGCAGGTGCGGGCGCTGCACGAGGAGTACGACAACGCGGCGTACGCGTTCGCCCATCTGGTGGCACCGCAGGACGATCGGCGCCTGATGCTCGCCACGATGCTGCTCAGGGTCTGCTTCGATCGCGGCTACTTCGCCCAGGCCGGCGCGGTGCTGATGCAGGTGCTGCACCAGTCGCCCGCCGACGCCCGCTACCGGATCCTCGCGCTGGAGTACGCGTCTCTGCTGGCGAGTCACGAGGAACGGCACGACGAGGCGGTGCGGCACGCCCTCGAAGCCGTCGAGACAGCGGAGGCCGGCGGTCAGGACCTGATCATGTGCCGCCTGTTCCGGACGTTGGCGGGCGCTTACGACGGATTGGGCGATGTGCCGAACGCGGCAGCGTCCTTGCGTCGATCGATCGAGTACGGCGTACGCAACGGCAACGACGTGAGTGTCGCCGTGTCCAGCCAGAACCTCGGTTGGCGACTGCTCGTCCAGGGTGACGTGGACGCCGCCGCCGCGCTGGTCGAGGACGCGTTGCCGGTGCTCAGAGTCCATGCGCGGCAGGACGTCGTGGCCGTCGCGGTGCACACGGCGGGCTGCATCGCGTTGGAACGTGAGGACTTGGTGACGGCCGGGGCGCGCTTCGCCGAGAGCGCACGTCTGACGGCGGACAACCCGCGGACCGCGCTGGAGTCGGTCGAGGGCCGTGGCCTGGTCGCGATGGCGTCCGGACGGCACGAGCTCGGCGTGCGGCTTCTGGCCGCCTGTCAGCAGATGCGCACGACGTGGGTCGTCCCGTGGGAGCCGTGGTGGCGGCGGAAGATGACCGCCGCGCTGGACCTCGCACGGGAATCCCTGTCCTCGGCGGCGTTCCAGCGGGCACTCGGCGCGGGCCGGGCGATGGACGCGCGGCACGCCCTGGAAACGGCGCTGGACAAGGAGATCGTGCGGCACCCGGTGCTCAGCGACCGGCAGCGCATGGTCGTCGAACTGGTGGCGCAGGGCCTGACGAACGCGCAGGTCGCGGGCAAGCTCGGCATCTCGCACCGCACCGTGGAGTCCCACGTGCACCACGTGAAGACCGCGCTGGACCTCTCGACCCGCGCGCAGCTCGCGGCCTGGGCCCAGTCGCACTGAGGCGTCCAACTGAGACGTAACGCTGCGGTTCATCCGGATGACTTCTGGCCCCTCGCCGTTCATCGTGGGTACGACGACGAAGGGAGGGGTGACGTGGAACCGTTCCGTCTGCTGCACCCCGACCTCGTGCCACAGCGGCGTGAGTCGCTGCAGCACGCCGCGTCCACGCTCGTCCAGATGGGCCTCGACGACACGGTGCTCTCGGCGTCGCCCGTCCACCAGCGTCTCGCGCGCGTGGTGCTCGCGAGCAGCGGCGTCATCGAGTGGACGCCCGGCTACCGCGTCCAAGACGGCGACCTCGACGAACGCTTCGGCGTCGTGCGGGTCGGCGGCGACCGCGGCGGCGTGTTCCTCTCCGGCGTCCTCATCGCCTACCTCGACGTGCTGGAGAACGCGGCCAGGATGGGCACCTCGATCCCCGAGGACTCCTGGCGCACCCTGCTCTGGGCCCCGACCGCGCTCTTCGACCACGTGCTGCGCCGCCCCCAGGTCGGCATGACCGTGGTGACGCCGGGCTGCGGCACCGAGAACCTCCCGTTCGAACGCGCGCAGGCAGGCCAGCGCCTCTACCTCGCGCTGATGCAGGCCGCCCGGTTCGCCGTCAGCGGTGTCGTGCGCACGCAGGACGACTGCCCGCTCGTCGAGGACTGCGTGACGCTCGCGACCGCGTGCCTGCGCGCTGCCGCGGTGGCGCTCGCGTTCACCGTCGACGTTCCGGGCGACGGGCCGCTGCCCGTTGTGGAGACCGCGGAGCACCGGTACCTGTGGCAGGTGCTCGGCGATGTGCGCGCTGCTGTGCCGAGGGCGCGCTTCGAGCAGTTCGCCGCTGCGCTGCGCAGGTTGAACGACGTCTACACCTCTTGCCCGTTGCTCGTCGCCGGCGGCTGACCTTTTCGTCTCGACTTCGCGGCGACTTTCGTCGTTTCACAGCGGGAATCGCCCTGAGCTGACCTAGCGTCTCGCCCATGACGGAGGAACGGTCGGCGGTCGTGGTGCGGGACGTCCGCAAGAGCTACGGCGAACTGAAAGCGGTGGACGGGGTCTCGTTCACCGTGGCCGAGGGCGAGTTCTTCGGCATCCTGGGGCCCAACGGCGCCGGGAAGACGACCACGCTGGAGATCGTCGAGGGACTGCGCGAGCCGGACAGCGGCGAGGTGCGGTTGCTCGGTGAGAGCCCGTGGCCACGCAACGTGAAGTTGTTGCCGCGCATCGGTGTTCAGCTGCAGGCGTCGTCGTTCTTCGAGAAGCTGACGGCGAAGGAGCAGCTGCAGACGTTCGGCGCGCTCTACGGCGTGAGTGCCGGCACGGCCGCGGACATGCTGGAACTGGTCGGCCTCGCGGACAAGGCGAACGAGCAGGAGAACAAGCTCTCCGGCGGTCAGCGCCAACGGCTTTCGATCGCGTGCGCACTGGTGCACGACCCGGACATCGTGTTCCTCGACGAACCGACCGCCGCGCTGGACCCGCAGGCCCGCCGCAACCTCTGGGACGTGCTGCGCGCCATCCGGGAACGCGGCAAGACCATCGTCTACACGACCCACTACCTCGACGAGGCCGAGATCCTCTGCGACCGCGTCGCGATCATGGACACGGGCCGGATCCTCGCGCTCGACCCGCCCGCGGTGCTGGTGCGCGGACTCGACGCGCCGACCCACGTGACGTTGCAGAAGGGTGTTCTGTCCGTTGTGGACGCTTCCGCGCTCGACGGCGTCGAGGAGGCCCACGAGGACGAGGTGTCGCTGACGCTCTCCACGCGCCGGCCCGCTCCCGTCCTGTCGGCGCTGGCCGAACGGGGCGCGCTCGACGGCCTTCAGGTCCGCACGGCCACCCTCGAAGACGTCTTCCTCAACCTGACCGGACGGGAGTACCGCGCGTGACCGCGTTCAAGACGCTCTCGGTGGCGATGCTCAAGGGGTTCATCCGGGACAAGGTGACGTTGTTCTTCACCTTCCTGTTCCCGTTGATGTTCCTGGTGATCTTCGGCCTGCTCCTGCGCGACGCCGGCGCGGACAAGACCAGGATCGCGGTGGTCGGCGACGGCCCGATCGTGTCCGCGTTGCGCGACAGCGGTGCGCTGGAGCTGGAGCCCTACAACGACGAGAACTCCGCCGTGCAGAAGGTCAAGGACGGCGACCTGCCCGCCGCGCTGATCATCCGAGGGCAGCAGTTGGACGTCCGGTTCGCGCAGAGCGACCAGGTCAAGTCCGCGACCGTGCTCGGGATCATCAACGGGTTCGTGGACAAGGCGAACCTCGCCGCGACCGGTCAGCCGCCGACCTTCACGTTCGCCGCGGAGAAGGTCGAGGACGCGTCGCTCAAACCGATCCAGTACCTGACGCCGGGCATCCTGTCGTGGGGTGTGGCGGTGTCGGCGGTGTTCGGTTCGGCGCTGACCCTCGTGTCGTGGCGCCGCAAGCAGGTGCTGCGGCGGATCCGCCTGGCGCCGATCTCGACGACTTCCGTGTTGTCGTCGCGGATCCTGGTCAGCGCGGGCGTCGCGCTGGTGCAGGGTGCGACCTTCATCGGCATCGCGTCGCTGCCCGTGTTCGGGTTGCAGCTGTCCGGGTCGTGGTGGCTCGCGATCCCGTTGCTGCTGCTGGGGACCGTCGCGTTCTTCGCACTGGGGATGCTCGTCGGCGCGTTCGCCAAGACCGAGGAGGCGGCGTCGGCGGCGGCGAACATCGTGGTGCTGCCGATGGCGTTCCTGTCCGGCACGTTCTTCCCCGTCGACCAGGCGCCGGCGTGGCTGCAGGCGGTCTCGAAGGTCTTCCCGTTGCGGCACATGAACGACGGCATGCTCGACGTGCTGGTGCGGGGCAAGGGGATCGAGGCGCTGGTGGTGCCGTCGGCGATTCTCGTCGGCTTCTCGCTCGTGGTCGGGTTCATCGCCTCCCGCGTCTTCAAGTGGGAGGAATAGGACATATCAGGACAGACCCGGTCGTCGTGTGCTCCCCGTCACGGTTCATGATGGGGAGCCATGACGTTCTCCAGCGTGGTCGGACGGTTCCGCATCCTCGCCCTGGCCGAGGCCCTGTCCTGGGCGGGCCTGCTGCTCGGGATGTTCTTCAAGTACGTCGTCGTGCAGAACGAGATCGGCGTGAAGATCTTCGGCCCGATCCACGGCTTCGTCTTCGTCGCCTTCATCCTCGTCACGCTGATGACGAAGGAACCGCTGAAGTGGGACGCCCGCACGCTGGTCCTGGGCCTGCTGTCGAGCATCCCGCCGTTCGGCACGGTGCTCTTCGAGCGCTGGGCCTCGAAGACCGGCCGTCTCACCGAGGCAACGCCCGAACAGCTCTGAGCTGCCTCTCGGGGTCGCCGCGGTGGTAGATCCGCTCGGATTCCTCGATGTTGTCCAGGAACTGCTGGTACTGCACCGCGAGCAGCAGGTGTGAGGCCCGGCGTGCGGCGTCGAGCGCGTCGAGCGGGCGGCTGTCCGGCCGGTGCCGAAGCCACGCCTCGCTCCACACGTGGCGGATGTGGTCGCGCAGTTCCGGCCGGCAGAACTCGATGAGCCGGCCCGCGTCCAGTGCCGGGTGGCCCCACACGACGTCGGACCAGTCGATGACCACACCGCTGCTGAACCAGTTGCCGGGGTGGAAGTCGCCGTGCACCAACGTGTCCGGCAGTCCGAACGACGGCATCGGCACCACGCACCGCCGCACTCGGGGCTCGCCCGCCAGCGCGTGCTGCACCGCGACCCAGCGCGGCACGATCTTCTCGACGTTCTCCGGCGTGGTGTCCCAGCAGTCCACGCCCCGGGCCTGACCGAGCAGGACGCGCTTCGGTGCGCTCGCGAGCACCTCGGGCACGAGCGTCGGGTCGTGCGCGGCGACCATCTCGATCACCGAGCCCTCGTCGGCGAAGAACGGCGGCACGGCCTTGAGCCACGCGGAGCCGTTCGCGGTGGGCAGCCGATGCACGCTCGACAGGTTCCACGACTTCACCTGCACCGGCGGGCCGGTGCGTTCGACGTGCGCGTCGGCCCAGCCCACCAGCTCGTCCGGACCGCCAGGTCGCGCCCACGGCAGCCTGTGCTCGGCGTCCGGGGCGGGCTCCTCGGCAGGGTGCAGGCGGGTCCGGTCGGGTTCGCCGTGCGCCTCGACGTGGTAGGTGACCAGGCCACCACCGGACCGTTCGCCGCCTTCGACGGAGACCAGCCTGAGTACGCTCGTCCGGACGCCCAGGAGCCGTTCCAGCGCCTCGTTCACCGGCTCGGTGTCGGCCCACCAGCGCGAATCGACCCCGATCGGGTCGGTCCGGCCGGCGAACCCACCGGGAGTGCTGACCAGGGCGATGATCGATCGTTCGCTCACGGGGTGACCAGTCGCAGCGCCTCGCGGAGCTCGATCTCGGGGTCTCCGCGGTGGTAGATCCGCTCAGACTCCTCGATGTTGTCGAGGAACTCCTGGTACTTCACCGCGTTGTGCAGCCGGGACGCGCGAGGTGCGATCTCGAGCGCTTCCAACGGCCGGCTGTCCGGGCGGTGCGTCAGCCACGCCTCGCTCCACACCCGGCGGATCAGGTCGTGCAGGCCGGGATCGGCGTACTCCATGAGCCGGCACGCGTCGAGCGCCGGGTGGCCCCAGACGGCGTCGGACCAGTCGATGACCACCCCGCTGCTGCGCCAGTTGCCGGGGTGGAAGTCGCCGTGCGTGAGCGTGTCGGGCAGGCCGAAGTCCGGCATCGGCACGGCGGACGGCCGCAGCCGCGCCTCACCCGCCAGCGCGTGCTGCACGGCCACCCAGCGCGGTACGACGTCCTCGATCTGCGCGGCGGTCACCGGCCAGCAGTTGGCGCCCTCGGCCTGGCTGAGCAGCACCCGGTTCGGCGCGCTGGCCAGCACCTCCGGCACGAGCGTCGGGTCGTGCGCGGCGACCATTTTGATCACCGAGCCCTCGTCGGCGAAGAACGGCGGCACGGCTTTGAGCCACACCTGCCCGTCCGCGGTGGGCAGGCGGTGCACGCTCGACAGGTTCCAGGTCCGCCCCTGGACCGCCGGGCCGGTGCGGGTGATCACCGAGTCCGCCCACGCGACCAGTTCGGCCGGGCCTCCCAGGCGTGCCCAGGGCAGCCGGTGCTCGGCGTCGGGTTCGGGCGCGTCGGCGGGGTCGAGCAGGCCGTGGTCCGGCTCTTCGTGCGCTTCGACGTGATAGGTGACGACACCACCGAACGGCACCCTGCCGCCCTCGACCGAGAGCAGGCGCAGGACGCTCGTCTCCACGCCGAGGAGGTCGCGCAGGGCGGTGTTGACCGGCTCGACGTGGTTCCAGTTCGGTGTCTCGACTCCGAACACCCCGGTGCGTCCGGTGAACCCGCTCGGGGTGCTCACGAGCGCGACTGCCGAACGGTCCGGTCGATCCCACATCATGGGCTCATCAGGCCACAGGACGGCCTGACCGTCCAAACGGTTTTCTCAGTCCTCGAAGTCGCCGCTGGCCCGGCGCACCTTCGCGAGCAGGTCGGTGAGCTGCTCGGTCTGGCGGTCGGTCAGGCCCTTGAGGCCGAGGTTGACGTCGACGACGGCCGCGGTCGCGCTCTCACGGCGCTGCAGGCCGGCGTCGGTGATCTCGACCAGCGTGGTGCGGCGGTCGGTCGGGTGCGGTGTGCGGCGGACGAGGCCGTCGCTCTCCAGCCGGTCGACGATGTTGGTGACGCTCGTCGGGTGCAGTTGCAGGCGCTCGCCCATCACGCGCATCGGCAGCGCGCCCTTGCGGGAGAAGTAGAGCAACACCAACGCCTCGTAGCGCGCGAACGTGAGTCCGTGCGGTTTGAGGGCTGCGTCCACGGCGGACTGGATGATTTGCTGGACACGCATGACGCTCGTGACCGCGGCCATCGAGGTCGCGGAACCCACCCGTTCGTCCCACATCTCGGCCGCGCGGGCGATCGGGTCGAACGGCAGCGGTGTCATGAGCACGGAAGCTACCAGTCAGTACAACCCGTGGATCACCAGGAGGTGCACGTGCTCGTCGCGTTCAGTGTTGCCCCGTCCGGTTCGGACGAATCCGGAAGTGTCGCGAAGGCGGTCGCCGAGGCGGTCCGGATCGTGCGGGAGTCCGGACTGCCCAACGAGACGAATGCGATGTTCACCTTGGTGGAGGGGGAGTGGGACGAGGTGATGGACGTGGTCAAGCGCGCGACGGAAGCCGTCCAGGCCAGTGCGTCGCGCGTGTCGCTCGTGCTCAAGGCGGACATCAGGCCCGGCTACTCCGGTCAACTGGCGGCCAAGGTCGCACGGATCGAGGAGCACCTCACCGACACGGTGTGATCAGGACCCCGTTCGGGGGTCCGGATTCGGCGGTCTGGAAGGGGAACGTGGTGTGGAGACCTCGCTCGTCTCCTCGGATGGCCGAACCCCCTACGCCGGGACGGTGAGCAAGCCCGTGCACCGGCGTCGACTGGGTTAGCGTGTCGGGCGTGGAAGCGAGGCAGCTGTGGTTGAGGTTCGAGCCCTACCACGACGTCACGTACTTCACGTCCGAATCCCGCGCGGCGACGGACGCGCTGGGCTGCAAGGGCGGCTGGATGGGTTACTTCGGCATGCGCGCCGCACCGCTGGGCGCCGCGTCGCCGGAGCTGGTGACGGCGGTCTTCTACAACTTCGCGCCGCGCATGGTCCGCCGTGCGCTGCCGGACGCGTGGGCGGTCGCCTCGCCGTCGGAGTACCTGCGTGTCCGGCTGGCAGGTGCCGACGGCGCGTTGCGACGCCTGCTGGGCTCGGTGGACACGTCCCAGATCGCCGAGGCCGCCTCGCTGGCCCGCACGGCGGCGCTGGCGGCTCCCGTCGCCGGCCGTCCGCTGTCGGCCGCGAACCGGGCGTTGCCGTGGCCCATCGAGCCTCATCTGGCGCTGTGGCACGCCTGCACGATCCTGCGCGAGGCGCGTGGGGACGGTCACGTGGCCGCGCTGGTGGCCGCGGGCATCGGCCCTTGCCAAGCGCTTGCGCTCTACGCGCGTGAGCATTCCCTCGATCCGGCATACATGCGAACCGCTCGTGGTTGGACAGTCGAAGAATGGGAAGCAGTCGCTGATCTGCCCGGCGATCTCCCTGCGGTGGAAAGAGCGACCGACGCGGCCGCTCTGGACCCGTGGAAAGCGCTGGGTGCAGTTGGTACAACGCGGTTCATCGACCTGATGACACCGCTCGCTTTACGCATCGCTTCGGCCAACGAGGCGATGCGCGTCAACCCGATGGCCCTGGACCCGGTCCGGGAACTAGCCGTGCCAGGATGGAACACGTGACAAGGCCTGATCCTCGCAAGACCGCCGCACTGTCCGCCGCGCTCTCGGGCGCCGTCGATCTGGGCGCTTTGAAGGCCCGAGCCGACGCGGCCCGCACCGCCGCTGCCTCGCCTGCCGCCGCTCCTGGCTCCGCTGCGCCTGACAACGGCTCCGCGCCGTGGATCGTGGACGTCACCGAGGCCTCCTTCCAGGCTGTGGTCGAGCAGTCCCTGCAGGTGCCCGTCGTGGTGCTGCTGGGTGCCTCCTACAGTCCCGAGTCGCAGCAGTTGGCTGCCTCCCTGACCCGCTTCGCCTCGGCTTCTGGTGGGTCTTGGATTCTCGCCCGCGTCGATCTCGAGAGTGCGCCTCGGATCGGTCAGGCCTTCGGCGTGCAGTCCGTGCCTACCACTGTGGCTGTTGCCGCTGGTCAGCCGATTGATGCTTTTGCCGGGCCCATCGACGACGCCGAGTTGTCGCAGTGGATCGCCCGGTTGCTGGACGCTCTGCGGGAGCGGTTGCCCGGGATTCGGGCCGGGGAGGCTCGCGCCGGAGGGCCGGTGGAGCCCGAGGAGGTTCCCGAGGACCCGCGGATCGTCGCTGCCGAGGAGGCCTTCGAGCGTGGCGACTACGTTGCTGCTCAAGGGTTCTACTCCGAGATCCTGGCTTCCGAGCCTGGGAACGAGCTGGCCAAGGAAGGGTTGGCCCAGGCTCGGTTCGCTGAGCGGGCCGAGGCTGTCGACCCCGCTGTGATCGCCAAGGCCGATGGGGCGCCTGAGGACGTTGATGCTCAGCTTGCGGCTGCGGATGCGCAGGTTGCCGGGCAGATGGTCGAGGAGGCGTTCTCCCGGCTCGTCGAGACCGTTCGGCGGGTGTTCGGGGAGGATCGGGATCGGGTTCGGCAGCACCTGGTCGGGCTGTTCGAGTTGTTCCCCGCAGATGATCCTCGGGTTGCTGCGGCTCGGCGGAGTTTGGCTTCGGCGTTGTACTGACGCTCCGGTTTCGTGCGTTCCCCTGGTGCGTGCGGCGTGGTCGCCTTGCGTGCTTCCCCTGGGGGCTCTGCCCCCAGACCCCCGGCAATCTGATCAGGGGGCCCGCGCCGCTCGCGGGTAGATGGCACGCCTGTTGCGTTGGGCGGCTGTCTGTTGCGTACCTGGGTTGCGTTGGCGGTGGGGTCCCATCACGAGCCGAGCCAAGAGCGGGCCACATGAGAGAAGGGGTGTCAAACCGCCGAAAAGCGTGGCGGTTTGACACCCCTTCTCTCATGCAGCAAGAGCTGTGGCGCGACTCGTGATGGGACCCCACCGCCCAGAGCGTCTGCGAAAGACGAAGGACTGGACGGCTCGCCTTCGGCTTCGCGTTCGGTTTGGCTCGGCATGAAACCCTTGATCGTTTCGATCGAGGGTTTCTCCATGTCAGGGCCATTTTTTGTGCCTGGAACAGGCCAGTCTGACTGCGGCCGCTGACACTTCGCTGACATCCCCACCGCGCGATCTTCACCCGAACGGCTGACATAACCTGGCGCCGTCGAATCCATTTGAGACTGCCAGGGGGAGAGATGGGCTCGGGGTTCCACGCTGAACCGGAAGGGCTGAAGCACACGGCCAAGCACGACATGGGCAAGCTCATCGACCACACGCACACCGCCAGGACCAAGCTGGCCGAGACCGAGCACGTCGACGGCCGGGCGTTCTCGGGGGACGTGGAGGTCTACGCGGCGCTGGGCGAGTGGCGCGGTGCGCGCTCGATGTTGCTCGATGTGTTCACCAAGAACGAGGAGAACCTGGAGTTGGCGCAGGAGGCCTTGATCGAGGTCGCCGAGCGCTACATCGCCGTGGACTCCGACCAGCAGCGGATGTTCGGGGGGTTCCTGTCGTGAGCTGGGCCGGAGACATGCGGAAGCACGCTGACTACTTCTGCAAGAAGTTCGACGAGCAGGACGACTGGTTCTTCCCCGACCACCTGGAGGAGAACGCGAGCTACCCCACGGCCAAGGAGGACGTCCAGGCCCTCTTCGCCGAGTTCGGGCGCTTCATCGAGGTCGACGTGGCACTCGCTGGTGTGCGCGAGGAGATCTCGTTGCTGGACAAGGCGGCGGACGACATCGACCAGGACTTCTGCGAGGGCGTCCTCAACGACATGGACCTCTACCTGGAGAACTGGGAGGGCGATGCCGCCGACGGCTTCCGGTCGTACCTGCGTGGTCAGCCGAGCATCGAGGGGGCGCTTGCCCGCAAGCGGGACGTCGTGCGGGCCTCGAAGTACGCGATGCAGGCCTACGAGAAGGCCATCACCAGCTTCCGTGACGACGTGCTGGCCCTGGTCGAGGCCGGGCAGAAGGGCGTCGAGGCCGGTGAGGTCCGGGAAGCCAAGATCATGATCACCCTGGCGTCCGCGGCGGCGTCGATCGGTGTCGCGGCCGCTACCGCCGGTGCCGGTGCGGCGTTCCTCGCCACGCTGGCGGTCGGCGACGCGTTGCAGACCGGGGCGGCCGGGGTCAACGCGACCTTCCTCGAGGCGGGCAGCGTGGAGGAGGTCGTCGGCAAGTTGCCGGGGAAGGGTCAGGACATCCTCGAGACCGGTCGCCGCCAGATGGAGAGGGTCCGCGCGGGCTTCCAGGCGGTGGGCTCGACCTTGGCGGGCGCCGGGATGCCCGAGGTCAACCCGCCGCGGCCGCGTCTGGTGACTGACGACAGCTTCAACCCCGACGACTTCCACCAGGACGGTCGCAAGCCCTCGGGCGGGATCAGTCACGACGACCTGGTGGAGGAGCCGAAGGAAGCGGACAGCGGGTCCGCTCGGCCGGGGCTGTGACGGAGGACGCGGAGGCGCGCGCGGCCCGGCTGCGCGCTCAATCCGAGGAAGGCGCCACCGCCGTCGATCGCCGTTCTCAGGCGAAGGAGTGGGCCGAGAAGCAGGTTGCCGCGGTTCGGGGCACCGCGCGGAGCGAGCACGGTGACGTGGCCGCGACCGTCGACCACTCCGGGTTGTTGCTGCGGCTCGAGTTGTCGCCCCTCACCAAGCAGGCCAAGCACGAGGACCTGGCGCACGCGATCACCGGGGTCGTGCGCCAGGCCACCGCCGACGCGCGCAACCAGGTGCGCGAGGTGTACGTGCGGCTGCAGAACGAGGGCGTGATCCGGTCCCTGCCGCCGTTCCTGCTGCCCGCGCCCGAAGCCGGGGCGGTGACGCTGGCGTTGCCCGTGCGCGGCAACGCGTCCACGAAACGGGCACGGGACAGCGCCGAGGAAGGGCCGCCGGACAGCTGGCTCAAGGACGATCCCTGGTGACCGCGCGATCAGCCGGCGCGGCGGCGTTCCAAAAGGACGGTGTCGCGCCATTCGCCGTGGTGCTGGGCGATTCGTTCTCGTACGCCCACCGTGCGGAAGCCCGCCTTGTGGTGCAACGCGATGCTGGCCCGGTTCTCCGGGAAGATCACGGCCTGCAGGGTCCACAGGTCGTCCGCGTCCGCTGCTGAGACCTGGTGGTGCAGCAGGGTTTTGCCCACGCCCCTGCCCTGCGAGGCGTCGGCCACGTAGATCGAGGTCTCGACCACACCGGCGTAGCACTCGCGGGCCGAGACCGGGGTCGCGGCCGCCCAGCCCGCGATCTCACCGTCCACCTCGGCGATCCAGCGGTGGTCTGGTAGCCACTTGGACTCCAGGGTCCTGCGGGACGGGACCTCCGTTTCGAACGTCGCGTTGCCCGACGCGATGCCCTCGCCGTAGATGCGGCGGACTTCCGGCCAGTCCTCGGTCGTCATGGAGCGGATCGCCACGCCCGCCACCGGGTTCACCGTGCCCGAGGAGAGGGCGCCCATCACCGCGTCCGCCGCGTGGGGCAGGCCCGTGCAGCAGGCCGGGTTGACCGTGACGAGAGTGGTGGTGCCCTCTCGCTGGATGCGGAGGAAGCCGACGTCCGCCAGTTTGCGGACGTGGTGCGAGCAGGTGGACTGGCTCACGCCCAGGAGCGCGGTCAGTTCGCCGACCGTCACCGGCGCCGGGGCGGAGGCGACGTGGTGCAGCAGGCGGACCCTGGTCGGGTCGGACAGCGTCGAGAACCACGAGGCGTAGGTCGCGGCTTCATCTGTGAGCACGGGATTGAGTATCGATGTGGGTCGATGGAGGAATCAAATCGAATACTTCTTGACGCAGAACGAGAGGCCGCGGAAGAAGCCGTCGCCGAACGCCTCCACCCTGGCGAAGCCCGACGGGACCGCCTTGCCGTTGACGTCCGCGGCGATGAGGCTGTCGTCCACCAGGAGCTCTGCCACCGCCTCGTCCAGGTCTCCCGGGGAGAGGCGCAGGCCCGCTGCCGCGTTGGGGCGGTTGGTGAGGCCCGCCCAGGCTCCCGTCAGGCAGGCGGTGCGCTGGCCCGCCGCGTCGTCGTCCAGCTTGAAGCCCGTGGCGTGCTGGATGGAGAGCGAGAAGCGGGAGGCGATGACGGCGAACGCCGCGAAGTCGCCGATGCCGCCCTTGCTGCCCTTCTTCGGAGGCGTGCCGATCTTCACCAGGTTCGGGAGGTCCAGGTGGATCTGGTTCAGCGCCGGGCAGTAGGAGGCCGGTGACGTCGCCTGGGCGTCGGCGCAGGGTTTGATGCCCGACCTGTCGAAGGCGGGGAAAGCCGCGCCGCTCGACTTGTAGGCGTCGCGCAGGGACTCCTCCAGGGCTCGCTGGTACTTGTCCTCGTCGATCTTGGCGTTGCCGCGGCCCTGGCCCTGGTCTGTGTCGGTGAGGTCGAAGGGCCGTTCGGTGATGCGCTTCGCGATCTCGGCCTCGTTGATCTCGGCGCAGCGGGCCGCGCCTCGGGTGAAGCCGAACTGGAAGGCCGAGACGCGGTCGAACGCGCTGCCGTGGGCGCCCTGCTTCTCGAACGAGGTGCCGGCGCTGTCGCGGATGAAGAACATCGTCTGCAGGACCTGGTTGAGGCCCTCGCCAGTGGAGAGTTCGAAGTGCTTCGACTTGTTCTCGGCCACCCAGCGCATGAAGACGCCGGTGTAGCAGTCGGCCTGCTGTTCCTTGACGATCGACGGGGTGTTCGCGCCGATGTTGGAGGCCGGGCCGAGCTTGTACTGGACGGCGTGGCCCATCTCGTGGGCCAGGACGGTGACGACGGCCATCGGGCCGAACGAGTCCTTGAGCATCGGGAGGAGTTCGCCGCGGTCCCAGGTGATGCTGTCGTCCAGGGCGCAGTAGAACGCGTTGGCGATGCCGGTGGTGTTGAGCTTGCAGACCTCGACCCCCTTGCCGTTGGAGTCGTAGGAGAGGAAGCGCTTCACCGGCTCGAACGTCTTGCCCGCGAACGACCCCGGGAACTCGGCCTTCCAGAACTCCTGCACGTCGGCGAGGGTGTTGATGGCCAGGCGGTCCATCTCACCGCCGTCGCCGTTCTCGACGCTCAGGTCCGCGTCGGGCACGCCCTTCTTGGGGCCGGACGGGCCGTTGGAGATCTCCAGGCCCGCGACCTTGGTCGGGTCGGGGCGCTCGCCCTTCGGTTCGCCCTCGACCACGGTGGCGCAGGCGGTCAAGGCTGCGGTCACGGCCAGCGCGACGGCGATTCGTCCGAATCCCATGAGCTCAGACCCTACTAAGCGCGTTTCGAGGTCGTTCGGCAAGTACCTGCGGCCAAACGTGAAACCTTCTCACCCCCCGGGGTGATTTCAAGACTGTGCGGGCTCGTTTTCGTTGTCCTGCCGATGTTCCGGAGCGCAGAGTCCGTCCCGCAAGCCTTCAGTGTGGAAGGAGTTTGGCGGTATGGGTAGAACGCGCTGGGCACGGTTCGTCGGTGTGGTCGGTTTCGGTGCCGTCGGCGCCGGTGTCCTCCTCTTCGGCATGTCCCAGGGAGCGCTGGCCGCCTCGTTCGCGGTGTCCGGCACCAACTTCAAGGTGTCCGCCGACAACTTGACGGGCCAGGGATTCGTCCAGTTCGGCGGTGTCGACGCGGGTGCGGGCAAGGTGCACGTCGTCGCAGTCAGCGGGTTCAAGACGGCGAGGCTCGACAAGTTCTGCCAGTCGGTGTACGTCCCCGGCATGCCGATCGTCGGTGACGTGACGATGCGCATCACCGCGGACAGCGTGGGCGGCATGTCCGCCGACAACCTGGTCGTCAACCTCACGGACCTCAACGGTGACCTGGTCCTCGGCAACCCCGAGATCGGCATCGACGCGAGCAAGGTGACGAAGGGACCGGAGAACCTGCGGGGTCTTCCGGGGTCGTTCGGTCTGCAGGCTGACACGGCGAACATCACCTCCCTGCAGCAGACCGCCTGGGCCACCACGGCCCAGACCATCAGGTTCAAGGGCATGAACCTGACCATTCGCCAGGGGAAGCAAGAGTGCTTCTGAGGTTCTGGCGCGGCTTCACCGCGTGGCGACGTGGCCGGCCCTTCTGGGCCGGTCTCTTCGTCGCCCTGGGCGGGCTCGTCATCGTGTTCCCGCCGTTCGCCAACCTGAAGTTCGGCGACATGATGATCTCCATCCAGACGCTCGGCGGCGTGTCGGCGCTGCTCATCGGCGTGCTGTTGTGGATCTGCGCGGCCACGTTGTGGCTGCAGCCCAAGTTCCGCCTGGCGGCGGGCATCGTCACGGTGCTGCTGTCGCTGGTCGCGATCGTCGTGACCAACCTCGGCGGCTTCGTGGTCGGCACGCTCCTGAGCCTGCTCGGCGGCGCACTCGCCGTGGCGTGGACGACCGAGCCCAAGACGCCGAAGGAGGCGAAGGGGTCGAAGAAGGCACGGGAGGAGCACGCGGAACCAGAGCCGGAGACGACCCAGAGGGTTCAACCCACATGATGCGAACACAGCCGCTGACCGCCATGGCGATGGTCGTGGTGCTGGCGCTGCAACCGCCGTCGAGCACCGAACCGGAGCCGTCGACCAGTCCCGGCAGCAGCTCACCGGCCCCGACCAGCACCACGTCGGAGCCACCACCGGTGTCGAGCACCAGTGCCACCCCACCGCCGGTGTCGTCGTCCTCCGCGCCGGCCGAACCGACCGGCACGCAGCCGTCCTCGACACCGGCGCCTCCGCCACCGGCCCCTGCCCCGGTGGCGGTGGGAGGGCGGGAGTGGACCCTGACGGCGTCCCGGCTCGAACTCGGCGGCCTCAACTTCGTCGGGGTCGTCGACGCACTGGTGAAGGGGCAGGTCGTCAAGGTCCTGAAGTTCACCGCGAACGACATGAAGATCAAGGACCTGGTGCAGTCCGGCGAGATCTCACCGGGCGTCAAGCTGGTCACCGCGGCACGGCCGGGCAGCACGTCCACGGTGTCGTCGGGACGCATTGAGCTGTTCACGGTCCAGCTCAAGGGCAACCTGGACATCCTCGGGATCAAGATCCCGGTGGACTACACGGCGGCGCACCCACCGCCGCTGAACGTGCCGTTCGCGACCTTCACCGAGGTCACGGTGCGCAACACGGACCTGATCGGCGGAACGCTGAAGATCCCGGGCGCGCGGATCTCCGTGGTGTCCGACCAGGCACCGGTCGAAAGACGCTGAAGCCCGCACCTGGCCTCGAGCCGGTGCGGGCTTCCGCTCGTCAGGGGAACTCCCGGAACGTCAGACGCCGCACTTCTTCGCGCCCTCGAACACGCCCTCCCGGAACCGGGCGACCCGCTCGAACCCCGGATCCACCGGGTCCTTGCCCTTCGAGTCGCGCGCCGCGTAGTCGAACTGCAGCAGCACCGTCACGGCCTCGTCGAAGTCGCCGGGCGAGAGCCCGAACCCGTCCTTGCGCTGGAACACCGCGCCCGTGTACGCCCCGGCCAGGCACAACGCCGCCGCGGAGGCGTCCTCGCCCTCGATCGGCTTGCCCAGCACCGCGAGCTCGGCCATCGCGTAGCGGGTCGCGATCAGCGTGCCCGTCGCGTAGTCACCGAGCTCCTTGTGCAACGCAGGCAGCTCGTCCTTGGTGTCGATCTTGATCGTCTTGTCCGCCGGGCAGTACGCGACGGGGCCCTGGTCACCGGAGCAGTCCGGCTCGGTCTGGGACGCCTCGGCGCGCGGCGAGGGCCAGGTCTTGCCGGCGGTCGTCGCGAGGTTCTTGAAGAAGCCGTCCAGGTCGGGCGTGACGGCTTCGAGCATGTCGTCGAACGGCAGGTTGCCGCCGTTCGCGCGGTCCTTGACGCTGGTGAACGCGCGCTGCGTGAACTGGCGGTTCTGCACCGACATCTGCGAGCAGAACTTGGTGCCCTGCTCGTAGCCGTCCTGGAACGCCGCCACGCGGTCGAACGCGCTGCCGTGCGCCTGCTCGTCCTCCGGGGAGGTGCCGACCGGGTCGCGGAACGTGATCAGCGCGCCCAGTGCCTTGTCCAGGGCGTCCGCGTTGATGTCGAGGCGCTGCGACTTGCCGTCCGCCACGTTGCGCACGAACGCGCCCGCGAAGCAGTCGGCCTGGGCCTCGGTGAGGATCGTCGGGTACTTCTCCGGCTCGCGGCGCTCGGCCTCGGGCGTGATGCCCATGCGGTTCTGCACGGCGTGGCCGACCTCGTGCGCGAGGACGACGACCACGGCCGCCTCGCCGAAGCGGTCCTGCAGCACCGGCAGCAGGGACGCCCGGTCCCAGGCGATGGCGTCGGCGGCCGGGCAGTAGAACGCGTTGCCCTCCACGTCCGACGCCTTCTGCGTGCACGGCGGCGGCTTCGCGGCGGCGTCGGCCGTGTCGACCGAGAAGTACCCACCGCCCAGCGGCTTCCACGACTTGTTGAACGTCGACTGGAACGAGTCCTTCCAGAACTCGTCGATGTCCGTCAGCGCGGTGGCCGCGAGTTTGTCGATCGGCCCGTTGTCCGTGCCGCGCACCTGGATGGTGGTGGTGGAGGCTTCCTTCTTCACCACCTTGGCGGCGCGGGGACGCCCCGGGATCTGGGCGGTGCACCCTGCGGCAAGCAGGGCGGTGACGACGATCAGCGCGATGCTCTTGTGCCGCATGGACCCATTGTGCCTGCCGGTCGGCTCTGGGGGCGTCCTTGTCGTCCAAGTCAGGCGCATACAAGGGGCAACGTGCGGCAGCCTGATCAGGTTCACCGGGCTGGAGTCGCCCGATCGACTTACATTCCATTCGTGCGCGAAGTGTTCTGCGCGGCGTTGCTCCTCCTGGGCCCTCCGACAGGGGCCGATCCGACCATGCCCGGTTGCGTCGGCGGCATCGCTCCCGAGCCGCGAGTGGGCATGATCACCGGGCCCGGCACCGCACACTCGGCGCTGGACGCGGTCCCGGGAGGCGTCTACGACCTGTCCGTCTGGGCGGGTACCCGCAGACCGGGACCCGCGACGGCGACCGGGCTGCGGTTCCTCGACCGCACCGGCGCCCAGACCGGACGGACCTACGCCCTGCGGCCCGCGCGAGGAGAACCGAAGCGCCAGAACAGTTACGGCATGGTCGCACCGCGTGACGCCGCCACCGTCCGGTTCTTCGCCACCACGACCACGGAGATCCACTGGACCTGTGTGTTCCTGCGAGTCTCCGCCTACGAGGTCAGGCGGCGGCAGGACACCGTGACGATCACCAACACCGGCAGCGAGCCGTTGACCGACCTGAGGATCACCGGCTGCGGAGAGCCGTTCGACCTGACGAACGAGGTGGTCTGGACGTGCGAAGGCGCCGGTCCCGTGACGGTGACCGGCGCCCTGTACTGGAACGGCGCGCTGCCGGACCGATCAGAGGGTCTCGACCTCGGTCACCGGGTCGGGCACCAGCCACAGCACACCCGAGGGCGGCAGCTGCAGGATCGCTGAGTACGGCCGCCCGTGCCACGGCTTCGCCTCGGCCTCGACACCACCGAGGTTGCCCACACCCGAACCGCCGTAGTGCGCGGCATCGGTGTTCACGAGTTCCTTCCAGCGACCGGCGGACGGCAGACCGACCCGGTAGTCGTGGTGCGGCGACCCGGAGAAGTTCGCCACGCAGGCGAGGGTCGAGTCGTCCTCACCGATCCGCAGGAACGACAGGACGTTGCCGCCCGAGTCGTTCGCGTCGATCCACTGGAACCCCTCCGGCGTGACGTCGTGGCTGAACAGCGCCGCCGCCGTCTTGTACACCGAGTTCAGGTCGCGCATCAGCGACTGGATGCCCTGGTGCAGCGGCTCCTGCTCGACCAGGTGCCAGTCGAGCGACCGCGACTCCGACCACTCCTGCCGCTGCCCGAACTCGCCGCCCATGAACAGCAGCTGCTTGCCCGGATGCGCCCACATGAACGCGAGCAGCGACCGCACGCCGGCGGCCTTGTTCCAGTCGTCGCCCGGCATCCGCTGCCACAGCGAGCCCTTGCCGTGCACCACCTCGTCGTGCGAGAGCGGCAGCACGAAGTTCTCACTCCACGCGTACACCAGCGAGAACGTCATCTCGTTGTGGTGGAACGAACGGTGCACCGCCTCGCGCGACAGGTAGTGCAGCGAGTCGTGCATCCAGCCCATGTTCCACTTGAAGCCGAACCCGAGCCCGCCCAGGTGCGTCGGTCGCGTGACGCCCGGCCACGCCGTCGACTCCTCGGCGATCATGACCACGCCGGGGTGCCGCTTGTAGACCGTCGCGTTCAGCTCCTGCAGGAACCGCACCGCGTCCAGGTTCTCCCGGCCACCGAACTCGTTGGGCAGCCACTGCCCCTCCGGCCGCGAGTAGTCGAGGTAGAGCATCGACGCGACGGCGTCCACGCGCAGACCGTCGAGGTGGAACTCCTCGATCCAGTACAGCGCGTTCGCCACCAGGAAGTTCCGGACCTCGTTGCGCCCGAAGTCGAAGACGTACGTGCCCCAGTCGAGCTGCTCACCGCGCCGCGGGTCGGCGTGCTCGTAGAGCGGCGTGCCGTCGAACTTCGCGAGCGCCCACGCGTCCTTCGGGAAGTGCGCGGGCACCCAGTCGACCAGCACGCCGATGCCGCGCTGGTGCAGCGTGTCGACGAAGAACCGGAAGTCGTCCGGCGTGCCGAACCGCGAGGTCGGCGCGTAGTACGAGGTGACCTGGTAGCCCCACGAACCACCGAACGGGTGCTCGGCCACCGGCAGCATCTCGATGTGCGTGAAGCCCATGTCCTCGCAGTAGTCCGCGAGTTCGACCGCGAGCTCGCGGTAGCTGAGGCCGGGCTTCCACGAACCGAGATGCACCTCGTAGGTCGACATCGGCGCGTTCGCCCAGTTCGTGGCCTCGCGCCGGGCCTCCCACTCCGCGTCCTGCCACTCGTACTCGGTGCGCGTGACGACCGAGGCCGTCTGCGGCGGCACCTCCGTGGCGAACGCCATCGGGTCGGCCTTCTCGTGCCAGATCCCGTCCTGGCCGAGGATGCGGAACTTGTACCGCGACCCCACCACGACGTTCGGCAGGAACACCTCCCACACCCCACTGGAACCCATGGAGCGCAACGGGTTCGCGCGCCCGTCCCAGCCGTCGAAGTCACCCGTCACGCGCACACCGCGGGCGTTCGGCGCCCACACCGCGAACGAGACACCGGTGACGTCACCGGCAGCCGTTTCGTAGCAACGCACGTGCGCCCCGAGGACGTCCCAGAGCCGTTCGTGCCGGCCCTCGCCGATCAGGTGCAGGTCCAGCTCTCCGACGGTCGGCAGCCACCGGTACGGGTCGTCGACCTCGATCGCCGGACCGCCGTTGTACTTGACCAGCAGCCGGTAGTCGCCGGGCGCCTCGGGCAGCTCGCCCTCGAACAGGGCGTCGGCGATGCGGGGCAGCTCGACCTGCTTGTCGCCCCACGCCACCGCGACCGACGTCGCGCCCGGCCGCAGGGCCCGCGCGATCACCTGGTCGCCGACGGAGTGCACACCCAGCACCGAGTGCGGGTCGTGGTGCGCACCTGACAGGAGTCGGTCCAGGTCGGCCTTCACGGTTCTATTCTCCTCCGCTGGTCATCCGGGCGATCGACGACAGCGGAACCGTCAACCACTCCGGCCTGTTGGCGTGCTCGTAAGCGACCTCGTAGACCGCCTTGTCCAGCTCGAAAGCGCGCAGCAGGTGCGCGTGGTCGCGCGGGTCGCCCGCCACCTCGGCGTACCCGTCGCAGAACGCCGCCCGGTTGCGCTTCGTCCACTCCATCGCACGGTAGGCGAGCTGGTCGTCGTCGGGCTGGCCGACGAGCAGCTGCCGTGCCGCGTAGTCGAACGACCTCAGCATCCCCGCCACGTCGCGCAACGGCGACCGCAGCGCGAGCCGGTCCTCGACCGACGCGGCCGGCTCGCCCTCGAAGTCGATCAGCAGCCAGCCGTGCACGGTCCGCAGCACCTGACCGAGGTGCAGGTCGCCGTGGATGTGCTGGATCGGGATCGCGCCGATGTGGTGGCGTGCCTCCTCGAACGAGGCGCGCAACGAGTCCTCGTAGCGTCCCAGCTCCGGCACCGACTCCAGCACGACGCCAAGGCGCCGCTGCATGCCCTCGATGGCGCGCGAGATCGCGTCGTCGTCGGCCATCCGCGTGCCCAGCGCCTCGGCCAGGTCGGCGTGCACCTTCGCGACCGCGTGGCCCAGGCGTTGCGCCTCGCCGGCGAAGTCTCCGCCGACCTCGAACGCGTGCAGGTCGGCCTCGGCCATCAGGTCGCGCACCGAGGTCTTGGCCATGTCCCAGCCCTCGACCGCGTCCGGCAGGAACTCCTGCAGCATCGCGAGGGTGACCTGCTGACCGTCCAGCACCGTGGAGATCGAGCCCAGCGGCAGCGCGATGTGCTCGCAGCCGACCGAACGCAACGCGCGGTGCATCGTCAGGTCGCGGTTCTCACCGGTCGCGAGCTTGCGGAAGATCTTCAGGATGTACTGCTGGCCGTAGATCAGCGACGTGTTGGACTGCTCGACGCCGATCGGCCGCCCGCGCAGGCCCGAGCGCAGTTCCGTGCCCGCCTCGTGCGCGAACGTGATGCCGTCGACCTCGTGCCCGGACGCGATCCGGTCGAGCAGGACGCCGTTGTGCTCGGGGTCGAGCAGCACGTCCCACTCGCCGGTGCTCAGGCTCAGCGCGCCCTGGTAGCTCTCGGTGCGGCCGGGCTGTTCGACCTCGAACACCACGTGCACCAGGTCTCCGTCGACGACCGTCGTCCTCAGTGGACGGACGGCCGTGATCGGCTTGTCCTTGCCGCCGAACCACCGTGCGGCCGGGAGCAGATCGGGCAGTGAGGCGACCAGTTTGTCGACAAGCTCGTGGGGATCCGTCACGCGTTCACCTCATCTCGCCGTCGTCGCCCGCCTCTACCAGCTGGAACCAGTAGAAACCGTGACCCGGAAGGGTCAGCAGATACGGGAGTTCCCCGATCGCGGGGAATTTGACACCTCCGGTGAGCTCCATCGGAGCGTGGTCGCGGTGCTCCGAGAGGTCCAGCTCGACGGGTTGCGGGAAGCGTGACAGGTTGTTCACGCAGAGCACGATGTCCTCGCGCCCGTCGGGCCGCTTCCACTGGCGCTTGAAGGCGAGCACGCTCGGGTTCGACCCGCCGAGCTCGGTGAAGTCGCCCTCGGCGAACGCGTGGTGCTGCTTGCGCACCTCGATCATGTGCCGGGTCCAGTTGAGCAACGACGTGGAGCTGTTCAGCTGGGCCTCGACGTTGAGGCCCTGGTAGCCGTAGACCGGGTCCATGATCACCGGGAGGTAGATCCGGCCGGGGTCGCAGCTCGAGAAGCCCGCGTTGCGGTCCGGGGTCCACTGCATCGGCGTGCGCACCGCGTCGCGGTCCTGCAACCAGATGTTGTCGCCCATGCCGATCTCGTCGCCGTAGTACAGAACCGGCGAGCCCGGCAGCGACAGCAGCAGCGCGGTGAACAGTTCGTGCTGGTTGCGGTCGTTCTCCAGCAGCGGGGCGAGCCGTCGGCGGATGCCGATGTTCGCCTTCATCCGCGGGTCCTTGGCGTACTCGGCGTACATGTAGTCGCGTTCTTCGTCGCTGACCATCTCGAGCGTGAGCTCGTCGTGGTTGCGCAGGAAGATGCCCCACTGCGCGTTCTCGGGGATCGACGGCGTCTGCGCGAGGATCTCCGAGATCGGGAACCGCGACTCCCGCCGCACCGCCATGAAGATCCGCGGCATCAGCGGGAAGTGGAACGCCATGTGGCACTCGTCGCCACCGACCTCCGCGTCACCGAAGTACTCGACGACGTCGGACGGCCACTGGTTCGCCTCCGCGAGCAGCACCCGTCCGGGGAACTCGTCGTCGACGACCTTGCGGCACTTCTTGAGGAACTCGTGCGTGCGCGGCAGGTTCTCGCAGTTCGTGCCCTCCTCTTCGAAGAGGTACGGCACGGCGTCGAGGCGGAACCCGTCGATGCCGAGGTCGAGCCAGAAGCGCAGCGTGTCGAGCATCGCCTCCTGCACGTCCGGGTTCTCGAAGTTGAGGTCCGGCTGGTGGCTGAAGAATCGGTGCCAGAAGAACTGCCCGCGCACCGGGTCGTACGTCCAGTTCGACGACTCCGTGTCGACGAAGATGATCCGCGCGTCGCTGTACGCCGAATCGTCGTCGCTCCACACGTAGTAGTCGCCGTACGGGCCCGTCGGGTCCTGACGGGACTGCTGGAACCACGGGTGCGCGTCGGAGGTGTGGTTGAGCACCAGGTCGGTGATCACGCGGATCCCGCGCCGGTGCGCCTCCTCCAGCAGGTACACGAAGTCCTCGACCGTGCCGAACTCCGGCAGCACCGAGCGGAAGTCGCTGATGTCGTATCCGCCGTCGCGCAACGGCGAGGCGTAGAACGGCGGCAGCCAGAGGCAGTCGACGCCCAGCCACTCCAGGTAGTCGAGGCGCGAGGCGAGACCTCTGAGGTCACCCGTGCCGTCGCCGTTGGAGTCGCTGAACGCCCGCACGAGGACCTCGTAGAAGACGGCGCCCTTGAACCAGTCCGGGTTCGCGGAAGCCGGCTTCGCGGACCTGAAGTCCTCCGCCTGCGGTTCGATCAGCATGCCGTCGTCGTCGACGGCTTCTCCGGTGTGAGGAACACCCTCCAACCCGAGTGCAGCGTCGGGACGGGAGTCGTCGGCCATGGTTCCCACCTCGTCGGGGGTTGTGCGGTTGATCAGCTGAAACGCCGCTGGAGGCTCACGACGTGCGCGGTGGCACGCCACGGTTCGAGGCGGACGTAGTTCGCCTGACCCCAGTCCCAGGTCTCGCCGGTGACCTCGTCGTGCGCGATCACGCGCTCGTGCCAGTCGAACCCGAGCTCGGGCAGGTCGAGGTACAGCGTCCCCTCCTGCGCGTTGCTCGGGTCGAGGCTGACGACGACCACGACCGTGTCGCCGGACTCCGGATCACGCTTGGAGAAGGCGACCAACGCGTCGTTCTCGATGCTCTGGAACTTCAGCGTGCGCATCTGCTGGAGCGCCGGATGCGCCTTGCGGATGTGGTTCAGCTTGCGCAGCCACGGTTCGAGACTGCGCCCGTCCGCCAGTGCGCGGGCGTAGTCGCGCGGCCGCAGCTGGTACTTCTCGGAGTTGAGGTACTCCTCGCTGCCGGGCTTCACGGCCTCGTGCTCGAACAGCTCGTAACCGCTGTACACGCCCCACGTGGGGGAGAGCGTGGCCGCGAGCGCCGCGCGGAGCCCGAACATGCCGGGGCCGCCGTGCTGCAGCGACTCGTGCAGGATGTCCGGCGTGTTCACGAAGAGGTTCGGCCGTGCCTCGTCCCAGTGGTCGCGGACGTCCTCGCCGAACTCGATCAGCTCCTGCTTGCCCGTCCGCCACGTGAAGTACGTGTAGGACTGGGTGAAGCCGAGCTTGGCCAGGCCGTAGAGCCGGGCCGGTCGGGTGAAGGCCTCCGCCAGGAACAGCGTGTCCGGGTAGACCTCCTTCACCTTCCAGATCAGCCACTGCCAGAAGTCCGGCGGCTTGGTGTGCGGGTTGTCGACCCGGAAGATGCGCACCCCGTGCTCGGCCCAGAAGAGCACCACGCGCAGCACCTCGTGGTAGAGGCCCTGCGGGTCGAGGTCGAAGTTGATCGGGTAGATGTCCTGGTACTTCTTGGGCGGGTTCTCGGCGTACATGATCGTGCCGTCGGGCTGCGTCGTGAACCACTCCGGGTGCTTGAGCACCCACGGGTGATCAGGCGCGCACTGCAGCGCGAAGTCGAGAGCGACTTCCAGGCCGAGATCGTTCGCCCGCGCCACGAGCGCGTCGAAGTCCTCGATCGTGCCGAGCTGCGGGTGGATCGCGTCGTGCCCGCCCTCGTCCGCGCCGATGGCCCACGGTGATCCCGTGTCCTCGGGCGTCGCGACGAGCGTGTTGTTGGGGCCCTTGCGGTTGACCCGGCCGATGGGGTGGATCGGCGGGAAGTAGACGACGTCGAAGCCCATCGCCGCGACCCGGTCCAGTTCCTTGGTCGCCGTGGCGAACGTGCCGTGCACCGCCTGCCCGGTCTCGTCGATCCCGCCCGTGCTGCGCGGGAAGAACTCGTACCAGGAACCGAACGCGGCCTTCTTCCGGTCGCACCAGATCTTGTGCGTCTTGCCCTTGGTGATCAGCTCGCGCACGGGGTGCTCGAACATGATCTTCTGCACGTCGGCGGCCATCGCCGGAGCGACGCGTTCGGCCAGCGGCCGGTCCGTGTCGCGCAGTGCCTCCGCGGCAGACGTGAGAAGAGCTCGCTCTTGTCGCCTATCGGGTCGCCTTGCCACTCGATCGAGTAGCCCGGCCCCGATTTCAAGGTCATTTGCGAGATCACCGGGGCCCTGACCCGCCGCGATCTTCACCTCAACGGCGTGGTTCCAGGTCCCCCAGGGGTCACTCCACGCATCGATCCTGAAGGTCCAGGCACCCTCGAGGTCCGGAACCACCGTCGCGCCCCACCGGTCGAGGCCGATTCCGACCTCGTGCATGCGGGTCTGTCGAGCGACTCGGTCGTTCGGTCCGCGCCAGCTCACCGTCGCCGCGAGTTTGTCGTGCCCCTCGCGCCACACTGTCGCTTGGACCGGAATGTGTTCTCCCACAACGGCTTTGGCTGGATATCTGCCAGCCGACACCGCCGGGGTCACGTCGTCGATACCGAGCCGTCCGCTCATCGGCAGCGCCCTTCGCCGTGTCGCTTCGCTTTGATGCGTCAAATCCTGCCTTGCTCGATCAAGTCGTCTGACAGCGGGTTACCCCATCTAGATCCGTACCCCGACACCGTCGATCGCACACCTCAAGCGCTGATCGTGTCCAGGGTCTCTCGGCCACGTTCCCAATGCTTGGGTCTTCTTCATTGGACTCTTCACGTACAACTCACCGTGTTACGCACGCGCTACGGGTACCGTGCGCGCGTGAACAAGCTTGGCGGTCGCTACGTCCTGCTCGATCAGCTCGGCGCCGGTGCCATGGGTGTCGTGTGGCGGGCACGCGACGAGTTCCTGCACCGCGACGTTGCGGTCAAGCAGCTGCTTCTCAACGATGTCGAGTCGAACGAGTTCCACGAGGCCGTGCAGCGCGCCATGCGTGAAGGCCGCATCGCCGCGCGCTTGCAGCACCCGAACGCGATCGCGGTCTACGACGTCGTGGTCGAGGACGGCAAGCCCTGTCTCGTCATGGAGTATTTGCCGTCCCGCAACCTGTCGTCGATCCTGTCCGACCGCGGCACGATGGCGCCGATGGAGGCCGCGCGGATCGGCTCGCTGGCCGCCGCCGCGCTGGCCGCCGCCCACGGCGCGGGCATCGTGCACCGCGACATCAAGCCGGGCAACGTCCTCATTGGACGTGACGGCACGGTGAAGATCACCGACTTCGGCATTTCGCGTGCTTTGGGCGATGTGGCCGTGACGAAGACCGGGATGCTCGCCGGCACGCCCGCGTACCTGGCGCCGGAGCTGGCCCGCGGTGCCGAGCCCGCGCCGCCCTCGGACGTGTTCTCGCTCGGCGCGACGATCTACGCGATGACCGAGGGTGAGCCGCCGTTCGGCAAGAGCACGAACGACCTGGGTCTGCTCTACAAGGTCGCCCGCGGCGAGACCCGCCCGCCGATGCGTTCGGGCCCGCTCACCGGCCTGCTGACGAGGTTGCTGGCGAACGAGCCGTCACAGCGCCCGACCGCCGCGCAGGCCGCCGAGGAGCTGAAGGCGATCGCGGCCGGCGCCCCCGTCCCGGTCACCCGCGTGATCCCGCCGCGCCCGATGACGCCGCCCGCCGGCACCGCCGTGATGGGAGCGGCCGGCCCCGGTACGCAGACCCCGCGCCCGATGCCGACCCAGCAGGCACCCCGCACCCGTCCGCCCGCGCCGTTGCCCGCGACCTACGACGACGATTACGACGACTACGAGCCCGAACCGGAGCCGAAGAAGAACCGGGGCCTGGTGGTCGTGGCCGCGATCCTCGGGGTGCTCCTGGTCGGCGGCGGCATCTACGCGATCGCGACGATGGGCGACGGTGACAAGGACAGGACGGCCGGCCTCAACCCGTCCACGCCGACGACCACCTCGCAGACTCAAGAGCAGACCTACGAGCAGCCGACGACCAACCCCCCGACGAAGACGACCGAGAAGCAGACGCCGTCGTCCAAGCCGAACCCGACGACGACCACGAAGCCGCCGGCCACCAAGTTCACCCCGGCCCAGGTCATCCAGTTCGTGAAGACGCACTACGGGAAGCTGCCGGGCAACGTTCCCGGTGCCCGCGCCGACTGGGACCAGAACCAGGCGCCCAGCGAGGCGGGGGAGAAGGAGTTCTGGGGCAGGTACTCCAAGGTCGTGATCAAGGAGGGCCCGCTGACCCAGGCCGACGACGACGGCACGTTCACGGTCACGACGGCGCTGGAACTGACCGAGAAGGAGTCGAACTCGGCCAAGGCCGCGGAGCACGTCCTCACGATCTCGGGCAAGGGTGAGCGGCTGCTGATCACGGGCGAGGAGCGGAACTGACCGGGGGACGTCCCGTGCCGAATGGACGAACGGTCGAGAGGCACGTCTTGCCTGCTCACGGCCTGTCCCCGTCTTGACCGGTTCTGCAAGTCGTTGCAGGTGTGACCGGGAACGTTGTCAGGCCCTCAGGGGTGGCAGGTAAGTTCGCTCGTCATGCGAGCACTTCGCCGGTTCACCGTCCGAGCCAGCCTGCCGGAGCCCTTGTCCGCGCTGAGCACGCTCGCCACCAACCTGCGCTGGACGTGGCACCCGCCCACGCAGGACCTCTTCGCCTCGATCGACCCGCGCGTCTGGTCCGAGGTGGGTGGCGATCCGTTGCGCCTGCTCTCCGTCGTCGACGCCGGGAAGCTGGAGCACCTCGCGAGAGACGAGCAGTTCCTGCTCAAGCTCCACGCGCTCGCGACCGACCTGGAGCGGTACGTCCAAGGTCCGCGCTGGTACCAGCGCCGGCAGGACGAGATCACCCAGCGTCGTGAGCACGGGGCGCCCGACACACCGTTGCCCACCAGCGTCGCCTACTTCTCGATGGAGTTCGGCGTGCACGAGGCGCTGCCGAACTACTCGGGCGGTCTCGGCATCCTCGCCGGCGACCACCTCAAGGCGGCCTCCGACCTGGGCGTTCCGCTGATCGCGGTCGGTCTGCTCTACCGGTCCGGGTACTTCCGGCAGTCGCTGTCGCTCGACGGCTGGCAGATCGAGCACTACCCGACGCTCGACCCGCGCGGGCTGCCGCTGGAGCTGCTGACCGAGCCGTCCGGGCTGCCGCTGCTCGTGCACGTGGCCATGCCGGGCGACCGGACGTTGCGCGCGAAGATCTGGAAGGCGCAGGTCGGACGCATCCCGTTGCTCCTGCTCGACTCGGACGTGGAGCAGAACGACGAGGACCTGCGCGGCGTCACGGACAGGCTCTACGGCGGCGACCAGAACCACCGCATCCGCCAGGAGATCCTCGCGGGCATCGGCGGCGTGCGCGCCGTGCGGACGTTCTGCGAGCTCACCGGCCACGCCCAGCCCGAGGTGTTCCACACCAACGAGGGCCACGCAGGGTTCCTCGGCCTCGAGCGGATCCGCGAGTACATCACCAACGACGGTCTCGACTTCGACCAGGCGCTCACGGCCTCGCGCGCCGGTGCTGTCTTCACGACGCACACGCCCGTGCCCGCCGGCATCGACCGCTTCCCGGTCGACCTGGTCCAGCACTACTTCGGCGCCGAGAACCTGGTGCCGGGCGTGAACACCCAGCGCATCCTCGCGCTGGGGGCCGAGGACAACCCCGGCATGTTCAACATGGCCCACATGGGCCTGCGGCTCGCCCAGCGCGCGAACGGTGTGTCCAAACTGCACGGTGAGGTCAGCCGGGACATGTTCCGCGCTCTGTGGCCGAACTTCGACGGCACCGAGGTGCCGATCGGGTCGGTGACCAACGGCGTGCACGGTCCGACCTGGGCCGCGGCCGAGATGAGCAAGCTGCTGGGCGCGTCCGAGTCAGACACAGTAGACAGCGGCCGGATGGGCCTGGGCATCGGCGCGTTCGAGCCGGTCACCGACTCGGGGCTGTGGGAGCTGCGGTCGACGCTGCGCGGCCGCCTGGTCGACGAGGTGCGCCGCCGGGTGCGCGAGTCGTGGTTGCAGCGCGGCGCGTCGGCGCTGGAACTGGGCTGGACCGACTCGGTCTTCGATCCCAACGTGCTGACCGTGGGCTTCGCACGGCGCGTGCCGACGTACAAGCGCCTCACGCTGATGCTGCGCGACCCGGAGCGGTTGCGTTCGCTGCTGCTGCACCCCGAACGGCCCGTGCAGCTCGTCGTGGCGGGCAAGTCGCACCCGGCCGATGACGGCGGTAAGGCGCTGATCCAGCAGATCGTGCGCTACGCCGACGAGGCGGGCGTGCGGCACCGGATCGTGTTCCTGCCGGACTACGACATGTCCATGGCCCGGTACCTGTACTGGGGCTGCGACGTGTGGCTGAACAACCCGATGCGCCCCCTCGAAGCGTGCGGCACGTCCGGCATGAAGGCGGCGTTGAACGGCGGCCTCAACCTGTCCATTCGCGACGGTTGGTGGGACGAGCTGTACGACGGCTCCAACGGCTGGGCCATCCCGACCGCGGACGGCGTCAACGACCCGGTGCGCCGGGACGACCTGGAGGCCAACGCGCTGTACGAGCTGCTCGGCCAGCAGGTCGCGCCGCTGTTCTACGACCGCGGCGAGGACGGCGTGCCGACCCGCTGGATGTCGATGGTCCGGCACACCCTGGCCTCGCTCGGCCCGGTCGTGCAGGCCTCGCGCATGGTCCGCGAGTACGTCGAGACGTACTACGCGCCGGCCGCCGCGTCCGCGCACAACGTCATCGGTGAGGGCTACCGGGGCGCCAAGGAGCTCTCCTCGTACCGCCACCGGCTGCGCGCGTCGTGGACGCGGGTGCGGGTGCTCGACAGCGACCTGGTGATCAGCGGTTCCTCGGTGCCGGTGCTCGGGGCGCCGGTCATCGTGCGGGCGCGCGTCGAGCTGGCCGGGCTGGAGCCGTCCGAAGTGGACGTCCAGGTCGTGCTGGGCAAGGTGTCGCACGACTCCGACGAGCTGAAGGACATCGTGTCGTCGCCCATGAACTACGCGGGCAACGGCAACTACGAGGCCGAGGTGCCGCTGCCGCACGCAGGAGCGCTCGGCTACACCGTGCGCGTGCTGCCGCGGCACGGCCTGTTGGCGACGCCTGCGGAACTCGGCAGGGTCGTTCTGGCTAGTTGATCGCTTTACCAGATCGACACAGGGCATCCGGTTCGCCTTCAAACGGCGAGCTGGATGCCCTGATGTGTTCGTCTTCCTTGTTGCCTGTTCACTGCTCGTAGTGAGCGTCAGGCGTGTACCTCGCCCGTCCCTTCCCTCAAACGAATGACCACTTTTTCGAGTGGGTGAATTCGTGATCTCCGCTGGTAGGGGCCCGGATTCGGGCTTACGCTCCTTGGCATGGAATGAACCGCTCCTGAATTCCGAAAAGGTATTCCCGGCGCGGCTCCAGTGAATTGCGCATTGAGGAAGAAGGTAGCCGTGAAGAAAACGATTACCGCACTCTCGCTCGTTGCAGCTCTGTTCACCGCCTCTACCATCCCGGCTGCCAGTGCGTCGCCCGCCGCGCCAGAACTCCCAGCCGCCTGCGCCGGTCTCGTCACGGACCTCGCCGGAAAACTCACGAAAACCGTCAGCAGTCTCCTGCCCCTGCCCAACGTGGGGGCCGTGACACCGTTGATCGGTGACCTGCTCGGCCTCGTGACGGCGTTGCAGAGCTCCGGCTGTCTGCCGACACCTCCGGTGAGCGTGCCGGGCGTACCGATACCGGTGAAGGCCGTCGAGTACAGCGGCCCGGTCGACCAGTGCCTGCCGGTCGTGCTGAACCTGATCTCGACCATCGCCGGGCTGGGAGGCACGGTCCTGGGTGCTGCCGGCGGCGCCCTTCCCGACGTCGGCAAACTCACCGGCCTGCTGACGACGTTGCTCAAGACCGTCACCGACCTGCTGAGCAAGTGCGGCCTCCCGGCGCCTCCCGGTGGTCTGCCCGCGCTGCCCGGCCTGCCTCTGCCGATCCAGAACAGCTGATCCGTTCGCGGGGTGGGAAAGGGCCCGTCACCGGTCTCGGTGACGGGCCCTTTGCCGTGTGCGGTGCGTAGTATTCCATCGAGAGCGGAATAGTGGTATGAGCTGCGCGATCACCCATTCGTCGTAGTACAAGCGATTTTCGGAATTGCACACAATGGTGCTACCGATTCGTTATCTGCCTGAAGTTGTGGTTAATCTGCAATTGCTCGATCCGCTGCTCGAAGAACGGAAAACTGCAGATGATCAAGAAAGCAATCGTCCTCGGTGCCGCTATCGCGGGCATGGGACTGTTCGCGTCCACCGCGCACGCCGCTCCCACCCAGAGCCGGGATGTGCTGGACACGCAGCTGGTGGGTCCGATCTCCATCACCGCGCTGTCGCACAACCCGTGGACGCCCGGCAACGGCAACGTCACCGGATCGGGCAACATCGGAGGCAATGGCAACAACGTCGGGAACAACAACAACGGCGGTAACGGCAACAGCAACGGAGGCGGAGGCAACAACGTCGGCGCGGGCAACTCGGGCGGGAACGGCAACAATTCGCCCGGCTTCCCCGGCTGATCCGCCGTCACCGATTCGTCTGGCCGGCCTGACCCACGACCGGGTGTTCCACACCGGTCACCTTCCCCGGGTCAGCTGATCCCCAGACGGGCGCGGGTCGCCGCCACCCGCGGACTCCAGCCCGCGAGCTCGTGCGCTTCGGCCGCGAGTTCGCGGGCCTTCGCGTTGTCGCCGTCCGCCATCCACGCCCGCGCGATGGTGATCAGGTCGTCCGCACGGCCCTGCGCGTTGTCGCTCGTCTCGGCGGAGTACCCCGCGAGCTGCCGGGCCTTCGCCGTGTCCCCCTCGATCAGCGCCATGATCGCCAGCGTCCCGTTCGCCCGGGATCGGGGGTATCCGGCCTGGTAGGCGTTGTCGAACATGCTGCGCGCGGTCTCCAGTCCGACCTCCGCCGGGAACTGGCCCGCCTCGACCGCCAGCACGGCGACCCCGGCGGTGGAGGCCATGACGAACGCCAGGTCGCGTTGGCTCAGGTCCTCGCGTCCGTTCAGCGCGATCACCGCCTGCAGCGCCTCGAGGTACCGCTCGCGCGCACACGACGTCACGACCTTGAGCCCGACGACGGTGAGCAGTTCGGGGTGCTCCGCCGCCAGCTCCGCGTGGATCCGCTCGGCCTCGTCGAGGTCACCGCGCTGGTAGGCGTCCATGCCGGTGAGCACGCGGGGCCGCGCCTCCAGTTCGCCGAGCGGCCGCCCGGTCATCCTCGGCAGGGTGAACACGAACCAGCCCAGGCTGGTGTGGCCTGCCTTCTCGACCGGCACGATCTGCCACAGGAGGCAGGCGGTGGCGGCGAGCGCCATTCCCTTGCCGAACGACGAACCGGTGGCCAGCCACGTCAGGGCCGCGACCGCCGCGCAGAAGACGATCGCGAACGCCCCGGTCAGGACCTCCCGCCGGCGCACACCGGGCTTCAGGCCGGTGAACCCGACCGTCGCGAGCACCGGGATGGCGCGCAGCACGAGCCGCTGGTGCGTCCACGTCCACGACTTGAGTTCGCTGCCGACACCGATGATCACGTGGGTGATCCGGAGTCCGAAGAGGACGGCGCCGAGCGCCAGACCCGCCTGGGCCGCGGTCAGTTCCACGACCAGGCCCACCAGCGCGCCGGCGAGGCCGAGGGGGAACTCCGAGAGGGTCCAGGCGATCGTGCCGGCCACCACGAGTGCCGTCACGACCCAGCGCACAACTGTCACGATCAGCAGACGCTACCGGTGGGGCGGTGGTTCCCCAGGCTCAGACCACGAGCTCAGACCACGAGCTCAGACCACGGGCTGTGAGCCGCCCTCGCGGATCGGCAGCCCGGCGGCACGCCAGCCCCGGAACCCGCCGACGAGGTCCGTCGCGCGGGGCAGCCCGACCCGCTGCAGGTCCCTGGCCGCGAGCGACGACGAGTAGCCCTCGTTGCACACCACGACGACGGTCGTGTCGGCGGTGAAGCCCGGCAGCCGCCAGTCGCCGGCCGGGTCGAGCCGCCACTCCAGCACGATCCGCTCGACCACGACGGAGTTCTCGATCTCGCCCTCGGCCAGCCGGTTGTGGGCCGGCCGGATGTCGACGACGAGCACGTCCTCCAGGCCGAGCACCTCGTGCGGTTCGAGCCGCTCGAGGTGCGAACGCGCCTCTTCGAGGATGGTGTCGAGCTTGCTCACGGGCCCTCCAGGTCGGCACGCTGGCGCAGTTCGGCCAGCGGCAGGCGCTGCGCGGGCAGCGGCGGGATCGAGTCGGGGATGTCGTGCAGCGACGCGTACTCGCGGGTCGGCACGAGCGGCGGCGAGTAGGCGTGCACGGTCGCGGCCGGCGCCTCGAACGGGTTCAGCACCTGGTGCGCGCGCCCGGAGCCGAAGCCCAGCGCGTCCCCGGTGTCGCGCACCGCGGACCGGATCGGCCCGGCGGGGTAGCGGTAGTCCTCTCGCAGCCTGCCCGTCAGCACCGTGAACGACCCGGCCGAACCACCGTGGTCGTGCGGCTCGGTGCCCTGGCCGGGCAGCCACGACAGCAGCCACAGCTCGACGCCCTCGGTCAGTCCCAGCCGCGCCCACCAGCGGTGCTCGGTCGAGTAGTCGAGGATCTGGAGCAGTCCCGTGGTCAGCTCGCTGGCCACGAACGAGGTGAGGTCGCGCAGTTCGCGCGGTGTCCACAGGTCGCGCGACGGGTGGATCACGTCACGCAGCAGCTGACTGTCCAGCGTCGGGTGGAGGTCGAATTGATCTTGCTGTGCATACGTCGAGGTCACGCACTCGCTCCAAGGGCCGCGTCGGTACCGGGGGTAGCGATCAAGACGCGACGCAGGGCGCTTGTGTCAGCGCGTGCGTCGCGTCGAGCTACACCCGCACGACGCCACGAGAACGAGGTCGATCGTGCGGTCGGTCCAGCAATAGACGACCACGAACGTGATGGTGCCAGACGCACTCTGAGTGTGGCTAGAGCGTCCATTTGGCGGAAGAACGTCTGACACAGAGCCAAATGGCAGCAAGAACTCTCAGCGCGGGATGCGGAGCAGCACCAACGAGCGCGCGGGGACGCTGAGCTTCCCGCGCGGTGGGAAAGAACCGGGATTCGCGGGGGAGCCGTCGGCCGTCGTCGTGTCGAGGAACGGCTCGTACGACGGCCCGTAGCGCTCGTGCGGCAGCGTCACGTCGATGGCTTCCGCGCCCGCGTGCATCAGCATCAGCCACGAGTCGTCGGACACGAGCTCACCGTCCCGTGTGCGGGAGAGGCAGTTCGAGCCGTCGATGAACATCCCGAGCGTGCGGCGGCCCTCGTCGAACCAGTCCGTCTCGGCCATCTCCTGCCCGTCCGGCCGGAACCACACCAGGTCCGGGTTGCCGCTGGGCGTCGTGCGGCCCTCGAAGAACTCGGGCTGCCGCAACGCCGGCGACGACGCGCGCAGCTCGATCAGCCGCCGCGTGAACCCCAGCAACGCCTCGCCCGCGTCGCTCGTCGTCCAGTCGACCCACGACACGTCGTTGTCGAGGCAGTACGGGTTGTTGTTGCCGCCCTGGGTGCGCCACATCTCGTCGCCCGCCGTCATCATCGGCGTGCCGGTCGACAGCAGCAGCGTCGAGAGCAGGTTCCGCGCCTGCTTCGCCCGCAGCGCGAGGATCTCCGGATCGGACGTCTCCCCCTCGGCACCGTGGTTCCACGACCGGTTGTCGTTCGTGCCGTCGCGGTTCTCCTCGCCGTTCTCGTCGTTGTGCTTGTCGTTGTACGACACCATGTCCCGCAGCGTGAAGCCGTCGTGCGCGGTGATGAAGTTGATCGACTGCCACGGCCGGCGCAGGTCGTCCGCGTACAGGTCGCTCGACCCCGAGAGCCGGTACGCGAGGTCGCGCACGGACGTGTGACCGCGCCAGAAGTCCCTGACCGTGTCGCGATAACGGCCGTTCCACTCGGCCCACTGCATGCCGAAGTCGCCGACCCGGTACCCGTCGCCCGTCGCGTCCCACGGCTCGGCGATCAGCTTGGCCCGGCAGAGCACCGGATCCGTCGTGATGGCCGTGAGCAGCGCGCTGTCGCGGTCGAAGAACCCGCCGCCCGGCCTGCCCATGGTCGAGGCGAGGTCGAACCGGAACCCGTCGACGCCCATCTCGTCCGCCCAGTACCGCAGCGAGTCCGTGACCAGGCGCACGACCTGCGGCGACCCGGCGTCCAGCGTGTTGCCGCAGCCGGTGATGTCGACCGTGCTGCCACCACCGGCGTGCAGGTAGTACCCCGGCGCGTCGTAGCCGCGGAAGCAGATCGTCGGCCCGCCCGGCCCGCCCTCGCAGGTGTGGTTGTAGACGACGTCGATCAGCACCTCGATGTTCGCCGCGTGCAGCGCCGCGACCATCGTGCGGAACTCCTGGATCTCGTTGCCCGGCTCGCTCGCGTACGCGGCGTGCGGCGCGCAGTAGCCCAGCGGCGAGTAGCCCCAGTAGTTGCTCGAACCCCGGCTCAGCAGCGAGGGCTCGTCCTGGAACGCCTGCACCGGGAGCAGTTCGACGCTCGTGACGCCGAGCCGGGTGAGGTGCTCGATCGCCGCCGGGTGCGCGAGGCCCAGGTACGTGCCGCGTAGCTTCTCCGGGATCTCCGGGTGGCGCTTCGTGAAGCCCTTGACGTGCATCTCGTAGATCACTGCCTCTTCGAACGGCACGTCGGGCTTCACCCCCGTGTCCGCGCCCCCCGGTGAGCTGACGACGGAGAGCGGGACGCTGCCGAGCGAGTCGATCGCGGACGGCGGGCCGTGCATCGGGTCGCCGACGTACCCGAGCGAGGCCTCGAGGTTCGTGATGCCGCCCTCGATCTGCCGCGCGTACGGGTCGACCAGCAGCTTCGCCGGGTTGCAGCGCAGCCCGCGGCCCGCGTCGTACGGGCCGTGCACCCGGAACCCGTAGCGCTGGCCGGGCGTGACGCCGGGCACGAGGCCGTGCCAGACGCCGAACGTCCGTTCGGTCAGCTCGACCCGTTTCTCGGTGCCGTCGTCGTCGACGAGGCAGACCTCGACCGCGTCGGCGACGTGGGACGTCACCGCGAAACGGACACCGCCTGCCTCGGCGTGTGCCCCCAGTGGGAACGGTCGGCCTGCCAGCACCTCGGACTCGGGTCGAGTAGCCATGCCTCCGATCTTGGCATCTGACACCGACAGAAAACTTGAGAGTTCACACAGGCGGCGCAGCGGTGTCACCCTGCGCGAGGGACACCCCGATGAGTGGTAGGTGGGGGGCCGTTCGGAAGAATGGAGCCGTGGCGGACGTCGACGTGACAGATCTGGTCGTGCACATGGCGGGCGTGTCTGTCCGCCGCGGCAAGAACACGCTGGTCGGAAACATCGACTGGAGCGTGGAACTGGATGAGCGCTGGGTGGTGCTGGGCCCGAACGGTGCCGGCAAGACGACCCTGCTAAGGCTCTCCAGTGCCGACCTGCACCCGACCAAGGGCAAGGTCCACCTCCTGGGTGAACGTCTGGGCAAAACGGACGTCCAGGAGCTCAAGCCCCGAATCGGCCTCTGCTCGGCGGCCCTCGGTGGCCGCATCCCGCCCGACGAGACGGTCGTCGACCTGGTCGTCTCCGCCGGCTACGCGGTGCTCGGCCGGTGGCGCGAGGAGTACGGCAAGCAGGACACGGACCGCGCCCGCGAGCTGCTGGGCACCCTCGGCATGGCCCACCTCGCCGACCGCCTCTACGGCACGCTGAGCGAGGGGGAGCGCAAGCGCACGCTGATCGCCCGCGCGCTGATGACCGACCCCGAGATGCTGCTGCTCGACGAACCCGCCGCGGGCCTCGACCTGGGCGGCCGCGAGGACCTGGTCGCGAAGCTCTCGGAGCTGGCGCTCGACCCGGACGCGCCCGCGATGGTGCTGGTCACGCACCACGTCGAGGAGATCCCGCCCGGCTTCACGCACGCGCTGCTGCTGCGCGAGGGGTCGATCGTGGCGCAGGGGCTTCTGGACGACGTGCTGACGGAGGAGAACCTGTCCAAGACGTTCGGGCAGGACCTGGAGCTGCAGAAGGCGGGAGACCGCTTCTTCGCCCGCCGCAAGGTCTGACAAGCTACTGCCGGGTAACGTGACACTGCTGTCGCGACAACTGATGGAGGGCCGCGTGGCTGAGTTCGTGAGGCTGGAAGTCGAGGACGGGATCGGCACGATCCGCCTGGAGCGGCCGCCGATGAACGCCCTGAACCGGCAGGTGCAGACCGAGCTCCAGGCCGCCGCCAAGGAGGCGTCGGAGCGTTCGGACGTCTACGCGGTCATCGTGTACGGCGGCGAGAAGGTCTTCGCGGCCGGCGCGGACGTCAAGGAGTTCGCGCAGATCTCCCACGCCGAGATGACGCTGCGGGCCAAGGGCCTGTCCGACGCGCTCGGCGCACTGGCCTCGGTGCCCAAGCCGACGGTCGCCGCCATCACGGGCTACGCGCTCGGTGGCGGGTTCGAGGTCGCCCTGGGTTGCGACCGCCGGATCGCCGGCGACAACGCGAAGGTCGGCCAGCCCGAGATCCTGCTCGGCCTGATCCCCGGCGGTGGCGGCACGCAGCGCCTCGCCCGGCTGATCGGTCCGTCGAAGACCAAGGACCTGCTCTACACCGGCCGGTTCGTCGGCGCCCAGGAGGCGCTCGAACTCGGCATGGTCGACGAGGTCGTGGCGCCGGACGACGTCTACGCGGCTGCGGTGCGCTGGGCCAAGCAGTTCGTCAACGGCCCGGTGCTCGCCCTGGCGGCGACCAAGGCGGCCGTCGACGGCGGCCTCGACACCGACCTGGAGTCGGGCCTGAAGCTCGAAAGCCACCTCTTCGCGGCCCTGTTCGCGACGGAGGACAAGAAGAACGGCGTGGAGTCGTTCATCGCGAACGGTCCCGGAAAGGCGAAGTTCAGTGGCAACTGATCCGGCACCGAACCCGCACGCGACCGCGGAAGAGGTCGAGGCGGCCTACAAGGACACCAAGCTCGCCCAGGTGCTCTACCACGACTGGGAAGCGGGCACGTACGACGAGAAGTGGTCGATCTCCTACGACGACCGCTGCATCACCTACGCGACGGACCGCTTCCGCGCCGCCGCCGGTGACGTCGGACCGTACGAGCACGCATTGGAACTGGGCTGTGGCACGGGCTTCTTCCTGCTGAACCTGATGCAGGGGGAAGTGATCAAGAAGGGCTCGGTCACCGACCTGTCGCCCGGCATGGTCGAGGTCGCGCTGCGCAACGCCGAGCACCTCGGTCTGGACGTCGACGGCCGCGTCGCCGACGCCGAGCGGATCCCGTACGACGACAACACGTTCGACCTCGTCGTCGGGCACGCGGTGCTGCACCACATCCCGGACGTGGAGTCGGCGATGCGCGAGGTGCTGCGGGTGCTCAAGCCCGGCGGCAAGTTCGTGTTCGCGGGCGACCCGACGAACATCGGCAACTTCTACGCCCGCAAGCTCGGCCAGGCGACGTGGTGGCTCACCACCAACATCACCAAGGCCGTGCCGGTGCTGGGCGAGTGGCGCCGTCCGCAGGAGGAGCTCGACGAGTCCTCCCGCGCGGCTGCCCTCGAAGCCGTGGTCGACCTGCACACGTTCGACCCGGACCAGCTGGAGGCCACGGCCCGGCGCGCCGGCGCGGTGTCCGTTCGCGCGGTGACGGACGAGCTGTCCGCGGCCCTGTTCGGCTGGCCGGTGCGCACGTTCGAAGCCGCCGTGCCGCGCGAGAAGCTGGGTTTCGGGTGGGCGATGTTCGCCTACCGCACCTGGCAGAACCTCACGTGGGTCGACCAGAACGTCCTCTCGAAGGTGCTGCCGCGCGAGGTGTTCTACAACGTGTCGATCACCGGCGAGAAGACCGCCTGAGTTGGGCTACGCGTTCACCACGGCCGACGTGGCGTTCCTGCGCTCCGCCGCCGGAACCGCCGCGCTCGCCGAGGTGGACGCGTTGCCTTTTTCGGACGCCTCCCGGGTGCGCGACGTCGAGACCGCTCGCAAGCGGCTGGGGCCGTCGTTCGCCCCGGTCGTGGAAACCGTGCTGCTGCGGCGTCGTGCGGTGTCCAAACTGGACTCCGCCGCGTCGTGGCTCTTCACCGACGACGCGATGCAGCAGGCCACGGCCTCCGTCGTCGCCCGGCATCGCGCGTCGCGGTTCGCCGGTCGTTCCGTGCACGACGTGACCTGCTCGGTCGGCGCGGACCTGTTCGCGTTGAGCGAGGTCGCGTCCGTGTGCGTCGGCTCCGACCTGGATCCGGTGCGGCTCGCCATGGCGCGCCACAACGTTCCGGGGCAACTCGTCGTCCAGGCCGACGCCCTGAAGCCGGTGTCGAAGGCCGGTGCCGTCACCGCGGACCCCGCGCGTCGTGACTCCTCCGGCCGTCGCAAGTGGAACCCGTCGGACTTCGTGCCGCCGCTGGACGAGCTGTCCGAGGTCTACGCGGGCGTGGACCTCGCGGTGAAGTGCGCTCCCGGCATCGACTTCGCCGTCGCGCCGTGGGCCGCCGAGATCGAGGTCGTGTCGCTGGACGGCGCCGTCCGCGAAGCCTGCCTGTGGACGCGAGGCCTTGCCACGCCAGGGGTGTCGCGCCGGGCCTCGGTGCTGCACGGCTCGTCGTCGTGGACCCTGACGGACGCCGAACCCGACGACTGCCCGGTTTCCGCTCCCGGTGAGTGGCTCGTCGACCCGGACGGCGCGGTCGTGCGCGCCGGACTGGTGCGCCACTACGCGGCGCGGCACGGGTTGTGGCAGCTCGACGAACGCATCGCGTACCTCAGCGGCTCCGCACCCCCGCCCGGCATCCGGGCGTTCCGCGTGCTCGAACACGGGCACTACACGGAGAAGTCGCTCAAGTCGTTGCTGAAGACGCGTTCGATCGGCCGGCTGGAGATCCTGGTGCGCGGCCTGGACGTGGACCCGAACACGATGCGCAAGCGCCTGAAGCTCTCCGGGCCCGGCTCGGCGACGGTCGTGCTGACCCGCGTCGGCTCAAAGCCGGTCTTCGTCCTTTGTGAGGCTGAGCGCACCTAGCGCCAGGTCGAGGCGGGTCTCGTCGTGTTCCGGCCGGAGCCTCCCGCCCTGCTTGAGCGTCGCGATGCCGTGCAGCGTGCTCCAGAAGAGCTCCGTCAACGCCTCCAGGTCCCGCTCGCCCCGGACGGGTTCGACGGCGGCGACCAGCTCGCCGAACGCGTCGAGCAACTCCTGCGGCACCTCGCTCGTGCCCCACGGGAGGTCGACCTGCTGCACGAACATCGCGTCGTAGAGCGCAGGCCTCTCTCTCGCGAACTCCAGGTACGCCTCCGCTGCCGCCCGCAGCCGTGACTCCCCACGCGAGGGGCGGGCTTTCCGCAGCAGCCGTGCCAGCTCGCCGCTGCCCTGGACCGCGACCGCGCGCACGATCGCGTCCCTGCCCTTGAAGTGGCTGTAGAGCACCGGCTGGCTGTACTCGACCTTCTCGGCGAGCCGCCGCGTGGTGACCGCGTCCCAGCCCTCCGTCTCGGCCAGGTCCCTGGCCGCGTCGATGATCAGCTGATGGCGTTCGGCCCGCTCGCGCTCGCGCCGGTTCTGGATGGTCACGCCGAAGAATCTAGCACCGCTAGACATCCGAGCGCCCGCAGTGTTAGCGTCGCTCCAATCGCTAGCAGCGCTAGATTCTTGCGGAGGATGCAATGCGTTTGACCACGATCATGGGGTGGCTCGTCGTGCTGGCGGGCTTCTACTTCGGCCTGAGCTACCTGCTCAACGGCGACGGCGCGGCGGCGGGTTTCGGCATCGCAGACCCGGCCGGCTACTACGTCGTGAAGGGCGTGCGGGACATCGCGTACGCCTTGACCGCCCTGATCCTGCTGCTCATGGGCCACCGCCGAGCCCTGGGCTGGGTGGTCCTGGCGGACTCGATCATCCCGATCGGCGACTGCATCGCCGTGATGACCCACGGAGGCACGGTGGGCTACGCGCTCGCGGTGCACGGCTCGGCGGCCGTGCTCGTTCTGATCACTGCTGCGTTGCTGCTCCGGGAGACAGCGCCCGCACGGCCTCACGCAGTTCAGGCTCACTGATCTCCCCGAGCAACAACTCGGTCAGCACGTGGAACGCCCGCCGCAGCTCGTCGGGATGCGTCGACAAGACCAGCGTCCCGGCGAACGCCCCGGCGTCCCGCAGGTCGTCCAGGCCCCGCCCCTGCACCGCGTTCACACCCTCGCGCAGGCACCACAACGACATCACGTGGTCCCGCATCCCGTTGATCATGTGGACGGCCTGCCACCCGCGCCCCCGCGCGATGGACGACCGCGCGTGCAACGCGTACAGCCAGGCGAGCCCGACGAGATGCTCCTGATCGGGCTGCCCGGACTGCGGCACCTCGTTGGTCTCGCCGAACAACAGCTTGAACGTGGGCCCGGTGGCCCCGAACTGGTCCGAGGGCCAGAACGCGATGTCCACCTGCAACGTCGACCGCATCAGGAACACCCGGAACAGCGTCGTCCCGTGCCGCACGTCGAGATGACCGACCGCCCCGCACGCGTACATCAACGCGGTCCAGTCGACCACCACCGCGTCGACGTCCCGCTCGACCGACAGGGCGAAGTCGATGTCGGACCAGCGGTCTTCCCTGCCCACCGCGGCGGACCCGGTCAGCGCGGCCCCGACCACGCGAGGGTCGACGTCGGCGGCGTTGACGAGGTCGCGGCGCAGCTGGTCGCGTTCGGAAACCGAGAACACGTCCTCAACCCTATGGGGCACGACTTCAGCCCGGCTTGCGCACCAGGTTCGTGTACCCGGCCAGCGCCAGCGTCGCGAGCCCCCACACCGCGAGCTGCACCAGCCAGATCGCCGCCGTGAAGGCCTGCCCCTTGCGTGACGCCGTGTCCAGGTCGCAACGGGCCCGCATCCCGGTCATGGCCAGCGGCAACCCGCGATCGAGACCCAGCCCGACCAGTTCCACCGTGGAACAGGGAGTCCCGGCCCCGGCCGGTGCCGCGGCGACCCGCTCCGCGACCAGATGTCCGGGCCGCGTGGACACCTGCCCGGCCCACCAGCCGATCGCCCCGGCGGTGACGAGCACCAGCAGGAGCGCGGCGGCGGTGCGGCGAGCGCGGTAGCCGTAGCCGGCCAGCACTCCCCACAACCAGTGGAACCACCGCGTCAACGGGCCACCCAGCGACTGCGGACTGCGGCGGCGCAGATCGGTCTGCTGTGCCATGAGAATCCGCCGCACGGTGCCGTCGTGCCCGGCGGCGCGCTCGACCGCGGCCAGTCGCTGGTAGGCGGACGCGTGGTAGGCGGGGGTGTGGCAGCGGATGACGTGCAGCCACTCCTGCCAGTCCCAGTCCGGTGCGAGCGAGGCGTAGGTGAAGTCGTCGAGACGAATGAGGCTCTTGTGCTCGCACGTCGGGCCGCGTCCGTGGGCCGGGCACAACGTCAGGTGTGGCAACCTCGCCGACACTCCCACCGTCAGGTCCCTGAGGTTCATCACCAGAGCCGTTCTCGGTGTCAGCTCGACCGAGTCGGTACAGCCGAACCTGCCACCGACGCGGGTCCCGACCAGGCTGAGCGCGGGGCCGTCCTCGTCGGCGGAGAACCGGGTCCGGCCGCTCAGGGCCAGGGTCCCGCCGATGTGGGCGCGGTGGGCGGAGAGAGCGGGGCCGCCCGTGTTCGAGAGGGTCGCGTCGACGAACTCGACGATGTTTCCGATGTGAGCGTTGGTCAGGTCGGCCGCGCCGTACTCGTCGTGTGCGGTGATGACGAGTCCTTTGCGCAGGAGGACGTTTCCGTCGATCCGGACGCCGTTCGCCTCCAGCGCCACCCCCGCGGAGTTGGTGATCTCCGAGTGGGACAACATGACGTGCCCTGAGATGTGCGCGCTGACCAGGCGGAGCGATCCTTGTTCGCCGTGCCCGGTGATCCGGTTGCCGCCCTCCAGCACGAGGTTCCCGCCGACGCCGATGCTGTCGATGATCATCGCCGAGCCGGTCGCGTTGGTGATCTGGGCGCCCGTGACCTCGAAGTTCGCTGCGACCTGAGCACCGAAGAGGTTGACCGCGCTGCCCCCGTTCCCGGTGATCCGCGCACCGTCTCGCAAGGTCAGGTTGCCGTCGACCTTGAGAGCCTCGGCGTGCAGCGCGATGCCGCCGAGGTTGGTGATCTCCACGCCCGTGAACTCGACGTCGCCCGCGACGCGGGCACCGAGCAGCCTGATCGTGCCGCGCGCGTCGTCTCCAGCGATGCGAAGTCCGCGGCGGAGGAACAGGTCACCGCGGACCTGGAGTCCGTCCGCGTGAATCCCGGCGCAGCTGCCGCCGTAGACGTGCAGCTCCGGCAGACTCGCGGACCGGGCCTCGATCGGTTCGCCGATCGTGCAGTCGCTGAAGGCCAGGCCGGCCGAGGAGTTCACGCGGACGAGGTTGAGAACGCCCTCGATCCGGGCTCCGCTCAGCCTCACGCCGTTCGGGTCGAGTTCGCCGTGGCGGCCGAGCAGCAACTCCCTGATCAGCCCGGCGCGCACCACGTTGTCCGGCTCTTCGCACATCAGCCACTCGCCGTTGCGGGCCGCCTCGACGAGCCGCTGCTCGATGTCGGTCACTCCCGGATCATCCCCGCGCACGGGCGGCTCCGTTCGCGAAACGGAGCCGCCCGCACCGAGAACTACCCGAGTGCCACAGCGAAGACGTGCATGTTGACGTCATCCGGCAGCACGACGCTCGCCAGCGTCCTGCCCTCCGGAGCCACGTACGTCTTCGTCGCGAAGATGTGCGTGGCGACCTTCTCGTTGCCCCCGCCCGACTGGTTGCGGTACGGCGTGTTCGCGACGATCACGTTGCCGAAGCTCGGTGCCGCCCCGCCGCCGCCCAGCGTCCAGTCGCTGAAACCGATGTCCACCAACGCCGTGGTGCCGTCCGTGAACGTCACCGTCGCCTGTTTCGTCCGGGCGCCGTTGGCCGCGGAACCGATGAACGAGAGCTTGGTTCCGGACAGGGCAAGGGTTTGCTTCGCGGCCGTCGCGTTGTCGGGCCGGCCGGGAGGCGACGACGGCCAGGTGAACGTGAGGCCGTCGACGGTGCTCGTGCCGCCCGGCGGGAGACCGGCCGTGGCCAGCGCTTCCCGCGAGTAGCTGTAGCCACCGCCGTCGAAGTCGCCCTCGCCGGTGGCGTCGGCCGAGGCACCGACGTTGTTCACGGCGGCGAGCAGACTGCCCGCCGGCGCGACCTTGACGATCTGCGGCAGCACGACCGGTTTCGTGGCTCCCTCGACGTTCACCGTCACGGTGATGTCGTAGAAGCCTTGCGGTGTGTCTGGCTTGGCCGTGACCGTGAACTCCGAAGGCACGGCACCTGTCGTCGGCGTGAACGTGAGCGCGTCGGGTCCGGTGATCGTGTAGGTCGCCTTCGGGTCACCGTCGTAGAGCTTGACCGAGTTGACCTTCGCCGTGACCGACTTCCCGGGCTCCACCACGAGCTGGCGCGGTTCGACCGTGAGGAAGTACGGCTGGTCGTGCTTGATCGGCTTCTCGCCGTCGCGGAACGACGGCGGGGCGTCGTTGGCGCCCGTGCCCCAGGCCGAAGGAGCCTTGCCCAGCACGAAGTCCAGCTTGCCGCCGCGTTCCACGAACGACTCGGGCAGCCAGGTCTTGGAGGTCGCCCTGCCGTTGACCTTCAACGACTGCACGTACTTCGTGGCCGCGTTGGCCTGCGGGGCGTTGATCGTGATGTCCTTGCCGCCCCCTCGGTTGATCTTCACCGAAGTGAACAGCGGGCTGCTCAGCACCAGCTCGGCGCGCGACGGCACCTGCGGGTAGATGCCCATCGACGTGAACACGAACCACGACGACATCGCGCCGAGGTCGTCGTTGCCGGGGATGCCGCCGGGGGCGTTCTTCCACAGCGTGTTGATGGTCTCGCGCAGCGTCTCCTGCGCCTTGGCGGGCTGGCCCGTGTAGTTGTAGAGCCACGGCACGTTCACCGACGGCTCGTTGTCCAGTTCGGACTTCGCGCCACCACGTCCCGTCAACGCCCAGGTGCCGTCGGCGTTGTGGAAGAAGTCGTCCAGCCGCTTGGTGGCGCGCTCACGGCCGCCCAGCGAGTCGACGAGCCCGGCGACGTTGTGCGTGACCATCCACGTGTACTGGGCGCTGCTGCCCTCGACGAACCCGTTGCCGGTGTCGGGCGTGAAGTCCTTCACCCACGTGCCGTCGGCGTTGCGGTTGCGGATGTAGCCGCCGGTGGAGTCCGCGACCGGGTCGAAGTTGTTCTGCCACCACTGCGAACGTTCGGCGAACGTCTTCGCGGTCTTCTTCTCGCCCGCGCGTTCGGCGAGCTGGCTGATCGCGAAGTCGGCCGCGGAGATCTCCAGGGTCTCCGCCGCGCCACCCCAGGCGTTCGACACGGCCGGCATGTACTTGTTCTGCAGGTACTTGTCGAGCGACGGCCGCTGCCCGACCGACATGACGGCCCAGCCGTCCTTGCTCAGGTCCAGCGCCGTGGGCACGGTCGCGGCCTTCACCAAGCTCTTCAGGGACGACTTGAGGTCGTACTTGTCGCCGCCGAACGCCGAGATGGCCGCCAGCGCGATCGGCGCCGGGTCACCGTTCATGACGTGGGTGCCACCGCCGTTGTGCGTCCAGCGGTCCCACACGCCGTTGTTCTGCTCGGCCTGGTTGAGCAGCGACTGCGCGATGTCCGAGCCGATCTGCGGTTCGAGCATGGTGAGCAGCTGCAGTTGCGAGCGGTAGATGTCCCAGCCGGAGAACGTGCCGTACTGGGCCTTCTGCCGACGTTTGTCGATCTTGTGCGTCTTACCGTCGAACCCGGCGTACTCGCCGTTGACGTCGCTGTACAGGTTGGGGTGCAACAGCGAGTGGTACAGCGCGGTGTAGAACTTGGTCCGCTCGTCATCGGAGCCGCCGCCGACCTCGATGCGCTTGAGCTGCTTCTGCCACGCGATGTACGCGTTGTCCCTCATGTCCTCAATGGACTGACCCTTGTTCTCGGCCGCGAGGTTCTGTTTGGCGTTCTCCAGGCTCACGTAGGAGATGCCGACCTTGACACCGACCTGGCTGCCGGGCGCGAACCCGAGGTAGGCGCCGGACCCCTTTCCGAGCACAGGCCAGCCGTTCGTCCCGTACGTCGTGCCGCCCTTCGAGGACGTGCTTCCGGGCGTGACAACGTTGTCCTGGTACGTGCCGACGTCGGTGAAGTCCTGGTCGAACTCCGCCACGAAGTGCAGCGTGTAGTAGCTGCGGCGACCGACCTGGTTGATGTAACCGCAGAAGTTCCCGCTGGTCACGGAACCGGTGATGGTCCGCTTGTCCTTGTCGACCACGGTCTGCGCGTCACTGCTGCCGACCTGCGACTTGGAGGTGTTGATCAGCACCGTCGCCGGCTTGTCGGCGGGGAAGCTGAACCGCGCCGCACCGGTGCGTTCGGTGGCGGACAGCTCGGCCTTGGCGCCGGACTTGAGCGTCACGTCGTAACGGCCGGGCTTGGCCACCTCGTCCGCGTGCGCGAAGTCGCTGGCGTAGATCGCGTCGGTCGCGTCCGTCGTCGGGCTGCTCGTGACGGTCCCGACGTGAGGGAAGATCGGGATGTCACCGCTGCCGCCCGCGCACCCCGTGCCCGACATGTGGGTGAGGCTGAAGCCGCGGATCTTCGTGGCGTCGTACCGGTAACCACCAGGAGCCGCGGCGCGCAGGGTGTTGCCGCGACTGGCCTCCGGGCTGAAGGAGAACATGCCGAACGGCACGACCGCGCCGGGAAAGGTGTTCCCGAGGTTGGTCGTGCCGATGAACGGGTTCACGTGGGCCGCCGGATCGGGCACCACCTGAATCTGGGGCTGAGCGGAGGCAGGGACCACTCCGAACGTCATGGCCACCGCCACCGCAGCTGTCGTGAGGACTCTTCGCTGCATGGACGCGGACCCTACTTACCGTGCCCGCACAACCCCAGAGAGCGACGCGAAGTTGTCGTCAAACGGACAAGCGCTGCTCCATGAAGGCCCTCAGCGCGGGCCAGTCGCAGTCTTCCGCGACCTCTACCTGGTGCTTTCCCTCGACGAGCGCGCCCTCGTCGTCGACGTCGAGGCTGTGGAGCCTGGTCTTGAGGGTGCCGGGGACGATCGCCTCGGCCACCGCGACCGCGTCGTGGACGAGGATGCCCTCGGGCCGGTCCGAGTGGTTCTGGTCCGGGTTCGCCGTCAGGTACTCGCGGTAGGTGCCGGTGAGGTTGCTGAGCACGGGGTCGATGGTCGCGAGGAACTCGACGTCCGCGATGCACCGCTGCGTCAGGTTGAGCGGCACGATCAACGGGTTGCCCCGGCGGATGACGGTCTGCGCGGCCTCGGCGTCGGCCCAGAAGTTGAACTCGGCGCGCGCCGTCATGTTGCCCAGCCCCAACCCGCCGCCCATGACGATCAGCCGCGGGATCTGGATGCCGGCGTCCAGCGCCTCGGCGATGTTGGTGAGCGGACCGATCGCCACGACGACGGAGTCGGGCATGAGCTCGTCCGAGAGGAACCGGATGATGTCGTCGCCGTAGAGCCCTTCCGGGTGCTCCGGCAACGTGTGCGCCTGCCCGCCGAGCCCGTCCGTCCCGTGCACGTCCGCCGCCCCACCGGGCCCCTCGTTGCCCTTGACCACCGGCACGTCGGTCCGCCCGAGGTACGTGAGCAACCGCAGCGCGTTCGCCGTCGTGTGCTCCAGCCCGACGTTGCCGAAGACCGTCGTCAGGCCCTCCAGCTTCACCTCGGGGCTGCGGGCAGCGAGCGCGATCGCGAACGCGTCGTCGACGCCGGGGTCGGTGTCGATGAAGAGAGAAGTCGCCATGCCCCTAGGGTGCCTCAGCGCCGACTTCGGCGACGTCCCACACCACACAACGCACGCCGGGCGGTTCCGTCGCACCCTGGTCGAGCATGTCCTGGTGGTACCGGCGAGCATCCGCCTCGTTGTCGTAGACCTGGATCATGTGCCCGTCGAGCGTCCACGTGCCGTGCACGAACCCAGGCAACCCGACCTTGCTCGACGCCATCAGCGGCACCTGCGCCCGCAGCGCGTCGATCGCTTCGGGACTGATGTCCCAGACGCCGATGACCGCCCACATGGGGCCACTGTAGAACCGTTTCGGGCGTGTCGGCCGCCTGAAGTTAAGGTGCCGTCCATGACTTCGATGTGGGGAGCACCCGTCTGGACGCGCTGGCGCAGGTCGCGCCGTGACCCGATGCAGGCGCGGTTCCTCACGATGGCCTCTCTGCGCTGGATGCTCCGCCACCGCGCCTACACCCCGTGGTACCTCGTGCGGTACTGGCGCCTGCTGAAGTTCCGCCTGCTCAACCCGCACGTCGTGCTGCGCGGCATGGTGTTCTTCGGCAAGCGGGTCGAGGTGATGGCCCGCCCCGGCTTCGGCCGCCTCGAGATCGGTCGCTGGGTGCACATCGGCGACGGCAACGCCATCCGCTGCCACGAGGGGTCGCTGCGCATCGGCGACAAGGTCGTGTTCGGCAAGGACAACACGGTCAACTGCTACCTCGACATCGAGATCGGCGCGTCGTCGCTGGTCGCGGACTGGGTCTACATCTGCGACTTCGACCACAAGGTCGAGGACATCACGCTGCCGATCAAGGACCAGGGCATCGTGAAGTCGCCGGTGCGGATCGGGCCGGACTGCTGGCTCGGCGCCAAGGTGACGGTGCTGCGCGGGACCCGCGTCGGGCGTGGGTGCGTGCTCGGCGCGCATGCGATCGTGCGCGGGGACATCCCGGACTTCAAGATCGCGGTCGGGATGCCGGCTCGGGTGGTGCGGGATCGCCGTGCCGACTACGAGGCGGATGCGCAGCGGCGGGCGGACATCGCGGACATGGCCCGCAAGGCCAAGGACGCCTTGACCAAACGGGCGGAAGACGCGTCCACCTGAGTCAGCGAGCTACGCGCTGCGGCAAGGTCAGCGGCGCGAGCTGCGGGCGCTTGGGCACGAACCCGTCACCCGGCTGCCGCCCGATGAGCTTGTTCCGCGTCCGCGTGTACGCCACCGGCAACACCTGATCCCGCAACCACCGCCAGTGGTCAACAACAGAAGCGCGAGCGGCCACACCCTCCAGCGGCGAGAGCCAAGCCGGATCGAACGAAATCCCCAGCGCCGACAGCACATGACCGGCCAACCGCCTGTGCCCCAACGACGACAGGTGCAGCCGATCGGGGCCGAAGTAGCGTGAGTCGTGCACGCACTCGTCGGCCTCCACGTCGATCAGAACCGCCCCATAGCGCGAAGCCGCACCACGCAAGGCCGTGTTCAACGCGTCGATGCGCGGACGCATGCGCCAGCCGAACGGCATGCGGTGCGAGATGTCGCTCAACGTGAAGACGGCGACGGTCGGCGCGAACGACGTCACGGCGCGCACCATCGCGTCCGCTCGCTCAGCGATCTGTTCCAAGGTGGCGTTGGACATCACGTCGTTGCCGCCACCGAAGAGCACGACGAGGTCCGGCTCCAGCGCCCGAGCGGACGGGACCTGCTCCACCAGCATCTGGTCGAGGCGGCGGCCGCGCACGCCCAGGTTGGCGTAGCGGAAGCCCGGCGCGTCCAGGGCGGACGCGACCCGGTCCGCCCAGCCGCGGTACCGGCCGTCGGGGAGCAGGTCGTCCAGGCCCTCGGTGCAGCTGTCTCCGAGAGCCACGAAGCGTTGGTATGTCATTAAGTCCTCGGTCGCCTGTTGTTAACGGGACCGGCGACTGTAGCGGACCTAGGTGAACAGATTTCCGGTCGCGATCTTGGGGCGGCCCAGGACCCGTGGCTCGCGCACGACAGCCCCCGCGTACACGGCTGCCGTGTCGGTGGCGATCGTGGCCCAGTTGAAGTCGGTGACCAGACGGGCCTTGGCGGCGCGCGCACGAGTGGCGGCCGAGGTCGGATCCGACAGCACGTCCCGCACGGCGCGGGTGAGTCCGTCCACGTCACCGGGGGCGAACGACAGTCCGGTGACGCCGTCCAGCACGACCTCGCCGAGCCCGCCCGCGGTCGACGCGACCAGGGGCGTGCCGGCGGCCGCGGCCTCCAGGGCCACGATGCCGAACGGTTCGTAGCGGGACGGGAGCACGACGGCGTCGGCCGCGGTGAGCAGTGCCGCCAGGGACCGGTCGGACAGGTGGCCGACGAACTCCACGGCCCGCAGCACGCGGTGTTTGCGCGCCTGGTCCTGCAGCCACTCGGTCTGCGAACCGCCACCGGCCACGACGACGCGCGTGCCGCGGTGGAAGCGGCGGATGCGGGGGAGTGCGGCGATCAGGTCCTGAATGCCCTTCTCCCACTCGATCCGGCCGAAGAAGAGCAGCAGCGGATCACCGTGCGGCGAGTACGTCCGCCGGGCCGCGCCGACGTCCTTCGCGCGCACCTTCCAGCCACCGGGCTCGATGCCGTTGTGCAGCACGGAAACATCGGCGGTGTCCACTTCGAACAGATGCCCGACCTCGCCGCGCATCGCCGACGAGCAGGTGATCAGCGAGTCGGCGCGGTTCGCCAGCCACCATTCCACCGAGTGCACCTGCTGGTTCAGCGGGTGCGAGAGCCAGCCCGAGTGACGGCCGGCCTCGGTGGCGTGGATCGTGGCGACCAGCGGCACGCGGAAGGCCTCGGCGAGTGCCACGCCTGGATGCGTGACGAGCCAGTCGTGCGAGTGCACGACGTCCGGACGCCACGAGCCCAACGCCAGCCCGGCGCGCGTCATCGCGTGCCCCATCGCGAGCGTCCAGGCCAGGAGGTCTTTCTCGAACACGAAGTGCGCGGGGTCCTCGGCCACGCGGACCAGCCGCACGCCCTCGCTCACCAGGTCGGTGGTGGGGTGTGTGATCGCGTCCGTGCCGGAGGGCTGCCGGCACAGCACGACGACGTCGTGCCCCTGCGCGGCCAGCTGTGTCGCGAGCGCGTGGACGTGCCTGCCCAGCCCGCCGACGACCACCGGCGGGTACTCCCACGACAACATCAGCACGCGCATCCCGTTACCCCATTCCTCGCGCGTCCAGATGCCCGAACGGGCCGTCCGCCGCGCGGAGCTCCGCCGCTCTCGCCTGTCCACGACCGCTGCGCGCCAACGCCGCGAGCTCGCTGAAACGATCGCTGTGAATCTTCGCGCGGTACCGGGCGTAGTCGGCGGCCGAGTCCTTGGTGACCATGAAGGCCCAGTCGCTCGACAACGCCAGCAGCGCCTCGCGCACCGCCTGGTCCAGCACCGGATTCCTCGCCTCGGCGGAGAAGTCCAGGTCCAGCAGCTCCTTCTGCACCGACTCGTTCACCGAGACGATGTCCGACACCTGCGCGCCGTCCCACACGCGCCAGTCCTTGCCGCTGCCCCACGACGACGCCGGCAGCTCGACCGGCGCGCCCACGTGCCCCGCCTCGACCGCGCCCCGCAACGTCGTCACGCGCACGCCCGCCTCCGGTAACGCGCGCAGCACGGCCTCCAGCCACAACGGACCCTCGTGCCACCAGTGCCCGTACAGCTCGGTGTCGTAGGCCGCCACGACGAGCCCGCCGTCGATCGCGCGCAACCGTCGCACGACCGTCTCCACGAAATCGGCCACGTGCCGGTCGAGCGCCTCACGCGCCAGCAACGGGTCGTACGGCCGCTTGTCCTCGGGCGCCACGTTCTTGCCCGTCACGCGCGACGGCTTGAGGCCCGTCGGGTGATCATAAGTGTGAAAATCCCGGTACGCGGCATCGCCCGGATAGCCGACCTTCGGCGACCAGACGCGGTACGAGACCTCGAGATCACGGCCGAACGCCAGCACGTCCGACGATCCGACGGGGTGCGCGGACGACGTGTCACCGTGCAACGCGGGCCCGTCGACCATGAACCTCCGGACGCCCGCCGCCGCGTAGCCCGCCTCCATGCCGGGCGAGTAACCGCACTCCGGCGCCCAGATCCCCTCCGGCGCACGGCCGACGCGCAGCGCGGTGTCGTCCAGGCCGGTCCGCAGCGCGAAGGCCCGCACCCGAGGGTCCAGCAACGGCTGGAACGGGTGCGTGGCCGGACCGCCGAGCAGTTCGATCGTTGAGGAGTCCACAAGGGACCTCAGGACCGGCGAGAACCCGTGCCGCCACTGGCTTTCGAACCTGTCGAGCGCCCAGGAGGACGCGCGGTGCTCGTAGGCGGACAGCTCCGGCAGCCGTTCCCCGGCGAAGTGCGAGCGCAGGTGCCAGTTGCCGAGCCAGTCGTGCATGCCGCGCAGGCAGTACGGGTCGTCCAGTTGCGCGGCCAGGATCGGGGTGATGCCGAGCGTCAGGACGTCCTGGCGGCCCTCTTCGGCGAACCGGCGCAGCATGTCCACGACGGGCAGGTACGAGTGCGCCCACGCCTGGTAGAGCCACTCCTCACCGACCGGCCATGCGCCGTGGTGCGCGAGCCAGGGCAGGTGGCTGTGCAGGACCAGGCAGAACGTGCCCTCGGAAGTCTTGGCCGTCACGGGCGCACCGCCACGGCCACGAGGTCGAGGCAGGCGTCCATGTCGTCAGGGGTGATGTCGAAGTCCTCCACCGTCACCGACTCCACAGCCTCCTTGAGCTCGACCGGCCACGGCGCACCGGACAGGGCGACTTCGACCTGTGCGTTGATGATCTGTCCGTTCAGGAGCGTGTCAAGCCTCCGTCCGTGACGCAGTCCCGTCAGTTCGTCAACGCGGAAACCTGCGCCGCGCAGCATCTCGTCCAGTTCGGACGGTGCGAGTTCCCTGGTGTGGAACGGGTTCAGCGGGGTGTCCTGGCCGGGCGAGAAGGTGATCCTGTTCGGCGTCGTCACGATGAGCTTCCCGCCGGGACGCAGCACCCGCAGGCACTCCGCGAGGAACCCCTCCTGGTCCCACAGGTGCTCGATGACCTGCAGGTTCGCCACGACATCGACGCTGCCGTCGCGCAACGGCAGGGTGGCGAGGTTGCCCCGCAGCACGTCGAGTTGTGGGTACGCGCGCGACACGTGCTGGGAGGTCAACTCGTCGTAATCGAGGGCGATCACCCGGCGCGCCACTGTGCGGATCAGCTGCGCGCCGTAGCCCTCGCCGCAGCCCGCCTCCAGCACGACGGCGTCCGCGCAGTGGCCGATGAGGTGCAAGTACGCAGCCTCGTGGCGCCTGAACCAGTAGTTCTCTTCCGCGATACCGGGCACCGTGCGTTCGCCGGTCAGGGGGAGGGTCACGCCCGCCAGGTTACTTGTGAGTAGTCCGCCGGCGAACTACCTGGTGTGCGATGGCGGTGGCGACTCCGGCGGCGGCGAGCGCCGCGGTCGTCGTGGTGTCCATGTACTTGGACAGGCTCGGTGCCTCGCTCGGCCCGGCCAGCCACATCGTCAACGGTGTCGCGTAGGCCAGCGTGAGCGCTCCCGACCACCAGCGCAGCGCCTTGGACCGGCCCTTGCGCAGGCTCGCGACGAGCACGACGGCGATCGGGATGCCGGACAGCAGGCCGAACTTGCCGATCACCATCACGGGTGCGGCCCAGGCCGCCACCAGGACGGACTTCGACGGGTGCGTGGTGTTGGTGCTGGTCGTGGTCATGACGGGCTCCCTCGTTCGTTAGTGGCAGTAGCTGGAGTTAGAAGCTCTAACTTTTGTGACATGCAGAAGCTAAGCTGAAGGCAGCGTGAGTGTCAATAACGAATGTGAGAGGGTCTAACCATGACGGCAGAGTCGGTGCAGAAGCCGCGCGAGCGCTACCGGGCCCAGGTGCGCGACGAGGTCAAGCGGCACGCGTGGGAGCAGATCGCCGCAGCCGGGGTGACAGCGTTGTCACTCAACGCCATCGCCAAGGAGATGGGCATGAGCGGGCCCGCGCTCTACCGGTACTTCGCCGGGCGCGACGAGCTGATCACCGCACTCATCCGGGACGCCTACCGCAGCCTCGCCGACACGGTCCGCGCCGCGCACGAGGCCGGCACCACGGTCGTGGCGCTCGCCGCGGTCATCAGGGAGTGGGCGCTGAGCGATCCGCAGCGCTACCTGCTCATCTACGGCACGCCCGTGCCCGGTTACCACGCGCCCGACGACATCACCGCGATCTCGAACGAGATCCTGGCGGTGCTGCTGGAGGTCTGCGGCTCGGCGGAAGACGCGCCGCAGAGCCCGTTCGACGTCTTCCTGAGCATGGACCGCGGCTGGGCGGGCGCGCTTCCGGCGTCGTCGCCGACGGTGCACCGCGCGCTGTCGTTCTGGACGCGTCTGCAGGGCGTGCTCTCACTCGAGCTCGCCGGGCACCTCACGCCGATGGGGTTCGACCCGGGCCTCCTCCTCGCGGAGGAGGTCGCGGACCTCTGACCGGCTCAGAACGGTGAGACGGTGACGGCCAGCGCGCCCGGTCCCACGTTCGCGCCGATCGCCGCGCTGACCTGCGTCAACACGACGTCACGGGCGTGCGGGATCCGCTTCTGCAGCATCTGGAGCAGTTCGTGGCCGTCCTTCTCGGCCGCGAAGTGCTCGACCGCGAGGTCGACGTTGCGGCCGTAGGCGAGGGCCACGGCCTTGTCCACGAGCTTCGCCAGTGCCCGGTCGCGGCCGACGACCTTGTCGAACGGCTCCACCTCGCCGTCCACGACCGTGAGCAGCGGCTTCACCGAGAGCGCGTCGCCGAAGAGCTTCGCCGCCGCGCTGACCCGTCCGGCCTGGCGCAGGTAGTGCAGGGTGTCGACGTAGATGAGCACGTTGGCGTCGCGACCGCGCTGCTCGGCGACACCGCGCGCGTTCTGGACGTTGCCACCGCTCTGCACGATCCGCGCGGCCGCGAGCGCCGCGAAGCCGAGGGTCATGCCCGACGAGTGCGAGTCCACGATGAACACCGGCACGCGCGACTTGGCGGCGGCCACCTTCGCCGCGTCGGTCGCGGGGGAGAGCTTGTGCGTCACGTGCACCGAGATGATCGTCTCCGCGCCCTTGGCCCACGCGTCCTGGTAGGCCCAGAAGAACGCGTCCGGTGCCGGCGGCTGCGTCGTGATGGGGATCTGCGCCTCCATCGCCTGCAGCAGCCTGTCGGTCGGCACGTAGGCCTCGTCGATCAGTTCTGACCCGATCTTGAGCTGCATCGGGACCGTGATGATGTTGAACCGGTCCGCCAGACGGGCCGGGAGTGACGCGGTCGAGTCGGTGACGACGGCTACTCGTGAGGACACGAACGAGAAGGTTAACGAAGGGTGATCGAAGTAGCCACGACCGATGGAAGGCAATTCGTGTGATCTAGGCCTGAGTGGTTGCTTTCCGTGCACGGCGAACGCACGGAGTGAACACCCCGGAATGGCGCCCTAGTTGACACAATCGGGTGACTGGACGTTGTTTGGTGTTGATCTAGGGAAGCCCTGTTTGCGCAGGAAAGGGGCATTATTCCACGTGTTACATCATCGCTGTCCGTCCACTTTCGACGCTGGTTGGCCCCATCGGCCGTGGGTAAGCTCGCACAATCTTCAGCCCGGTTGAGTGAGTAGGTGACCATGGGCGCAAAAGAGCAGGAACTAGTTCCGCTGCACGCCGGTTTCGACGTTGTGTACCGAGGTTTTCATCGACGTCAGGTCATCGAGCACATCGAGAATCTCGAGGAGCAGCTGCGCTTCACGAGTCTCGACCGGGCCGAAGCCCTGGCGCAGGCGGCGGATTTGCGCAAGCTGCTGGAAATGACGCGCCAGGACCTGGAGGAGGCGCGCGCCAGGATCGAGCGCCTGGAGACCACCTCCGGCTCGCACGCGAGCGCCACGGAACGGATGCATCGCATGCTCCGCCTCGCCGAGGACGAGACGGCGGAGATGCACCTGCAGGCCGAGCGCGAGTGCACCGACCTCCGCGCGCGCACCGACGTCGAGATGGCCGCGCTGCGCGCCGACGCCGAGCGCGAATCCGCCGCGATGCGCGCGGAGGCCGAGTCCGAGCTCTACGCGTCCCGTCAGGACTGCGCCACCCGCGCCGCCGCGATGGAACGACGTGAGCTGGAGATGGAACGCCGCTGCACCGACCTCGAAGCGCAGCACCGCCAGCGCGCCGACGAGGTGGAGCGCGAGTGCGCCGAGGCCGTCGAGCAGGCCCAGATCGACGCGGACAGGCTGCTGCGGGAGACCGCGCTCCAGTGCAACTCGATCGAGGCCGACTCCGAACGCAAGCGCGAGAAGGCCCAGCAGTTCTTCGAACTCACGATGACTCGGCGCCGCAACGAGGCCGCGCAACACCTGCAGGAGCAGGAGGCCCTGGCGAGGGCCCGCTCGGAGTTCGTCGTGAAGATGGCGTGCCGCGAGGCCCACCGCCGCCTGGCCGAGGTCGCCGACCGCACCGACGAACTGCAAGAGCTGCGCCGAGTCGTCCACTCGCAACTGTCCGCCGCCCGGGCCGCGCTGTCCGTGGCCGCCGATCGCGTGGCGCCGGTGCACATCCCGGAACAGCAGGTGGCCGCGTCATGAAGCGCTGGGTCCCGCTGCTCGTGGGCGCGCTGATGGTCCCGGCCTCGGTGACGGCGTTCGGTTTCTCCGTCTACGGCGACGAACTGGAGACGGCGCTGTCGTCGTCACCCGCCGTACCGGCAGTGCTCGCGGGCCCGGTCCCGGTCTCCGACTTCGTGGCGCCGCTGCGGATGGAGCCGCCCGCCCCGATCCTGGTGTCCGCGCCCGTCGCCCAGCAGGCAGTGCGAGAGCTCTTCACCTCACACGCCGTCAAGGGCATCACGTTCGCGCCGGGCACCGCCTCCCTCGTGGGCCGCGGCGAGGAGGTGCGCCGGTCGCTGGCCAGCGTGCTGCGCAACGCCACCGGCTCGGTGACGCTGATCGCGCACGCGTGGAACGGCGAGACGGCGTCACACCGCTGCGACGTCCTCGCGATGGAACGAGCGGGCCTGCTCCGCCAGTACCTCGCCGAACAGGGCGTGGACAAGGTCGTCGCCACCCGCGTGATCGTGGACCCCACCTGGGGCCCGCCCTCGGACTTCGGACCTCAGATCGACGTCCTCGTCAACTAGGAGCCTTCGCCATGGCAGGGGCAGTCGGAATCGTCTTCGGGCTGTGCGTGCTGTCCTTCACTTTGGGGGCGGCCCTGATGTACGTGCTGGTGCGGCGCCGAGAGGACGCCGCGTCAGACGACGCGCCCGAGTCGGCGGCGCCGGCGATGTCGGACAAGCGGACGTGGGTGGCGAAGCCGGCGGTCGAGCCGGTGAACGCCGACTACGACACGAGGCCGATCCACCGCAACCCGGTGATGGGGCTGCCGCAGCTGGAGCCGGCGCTGGCAGTGCTGGCCGAGCCGGTCGCGCAGCCCGCACCGGTCGCGCGGTTGAGGCAGGCTGCGCAGCCGAGGCAGGCCGCGGAGCCCAAGCTGGTTGCGCAGCCCAAGCTGGTAGCGGAACCCAAGCTGGTTGCGGAACCCAAGCTGGTTGCGGAACCCAAGCCGACTGCGGAACCCAAGTTGGTCACGGAGCCCGAGCTGGTCGTGGAACTCAAGCCGGTCGTGGAACTCGAGCCGGTTGCGGAGCCCGAGCTGGTTGCGGAGCCCGAGCCGGTCGTGAAGTTCGAGCGGGCCGCAGCGCCCGACCCGGCCGTGAAGTTCGAGCGGTCTGCGGAGCCCGAGCCGATCGGGGGTGTCGAGCGGGCCGCAGCGCCCGACCCGGCCGTGAAGTTGGAACGGCCTGCGGAACCCGACCCGGCCGCGAGGTTCGGACGGGCCGCAGAGCCCGAGCCGGTCGTGAAGTTCGGACGGGCCGCAGAGCCCGAACCGGTCGCGGAACCCGAACCTGCTTCGGAATCCGGGACTGTCGGTGCTGCTGGATACGATTGGGATGGGGACCTCGATCCCCCCTTGGGGGAACCCGAAGCCCCCGAATCAACCGTAGCGCCGAGCACCGACACTCCGGTGCTTCCACCGCCCGCCTCCCCGCAGCCCGTCGAACACACGACGTGGGTCGAACGCGAGGACTTCCGGCAGCGCTACCTGCGGACGTTCGAAGAGGTGCGCCGCAAGGCGGGCAGCAACTGAAAGCAGCAACCGAAACAGCAACTGAAAAACAGCAACCGAAGCGCGGCAGCTGAACAGCGGACGGGGGGAGCCATGTCCGAAACTCATCGGTTCCCGTCCGAAAACCGCCGGAAAACCGACGCCACCGGCTGATATCAATCGATCATGACTTCCGCCACGGATCGCACCCGGCTCTTCCACGCCCTGCACCGCCCCGGCCCGCTGGCCCTCCCCAACGCCTGGGACGTCGCGTCAGCACTGATCGTCGAGGCCGCCGGCGCCCAAGCGGTCGCCACGACGAGTGCCGGTGTGGCGTGGAGTCTCGGGGCCGCCGACGGTGACCACGTCGCGCGGGATCGGGTGGTCGATCTCGTCGCCAGGATCGTGGACGCGGTGGTCATCCCGGTGAGCGCGGACATCGAGACCGGGTTCGGCGCCACGGCGGACGAAGTGGCTGAGACGATGCGGGCGATCGCGGGAGCGGGGGCGTCCGGCGTCAACATCGAGGACGGGCTCGGGGGCGGTCAGCGGGACGTCGCCGAGCAGGTCGAGCGGTATGAGGCGGCTCGTGAGGCCGCGCCGGAGTTGTACATCAACGCGCGCATCGACACTTTCCTGCGCGGAGTTGGCGATCCGGAGACTCGGCTTGCGCGCACTGTAGAGCGCGCTGCGAAGTTCATCGAGGCCGGTGCGAGCGGCATCTTCGTGCCGGGAGTGGTCGACCTCGGCACAGCGGCGGAGTTGGCGAAGAACATCGCCGCGCCCCTGAACGTTCTGGTGGGGTCCGGCGCGCCCGCCGTCGCCGAGTTCGCGAAGGCGGGCGTGGCGCGGGTCAGCCTCGGCTCCGCGGTGGCTGAGGCCGCCTACGCCGTCGCCAGGCGGGCAGCGGAGGAGATGCTGGCCAAAGGCACGTACGACAGCGTTGAGGGCGGAATCGACTACGGCGACCTCAACGCCTTGTTCAGCAGGAGTTAGTGCTTCTTGCCCTTGAACTTGCGCAGGAGCTGTTCTGCCTGCGCGCGCTTGCGGGGGTCCTGCGCCATCTGCCTTGCCTTCATCTGCAGCTTGTGGCCCTGCGGGCTGCGCAGGAACCTGGTGATCTTGTCCATGAAGCCGGCCATTGGTCCTCCAGGTGTCCGTTACGTCCAGTTCAACGGACGAAACCGTTCCCAGAGTTCCCGAGAGTCACACCGGTGAAACGGTGATCCCCAACGCACCAGGGCCCACGTGGGCGCCGATGGCCGAGCTGACCTGCGTCAACATGAACTGGCGGACGTTCGGAACCTTGCGCCGCAACGTGCGCAGGAGTCGCGACGCCTTCTCCTCGGCGTCGAAGTGCTCGACGGCGACGTCCACGGTGTCGGTGCCCGCGCGCTTGATCGCGATGTCGATCATCCGGTTGAGCGCGCGGTCGGCGCCGATCACCTTGTCCAGCGGCGTGATCTGGCCGTCTGCCATGGTCAGCAGCGGCTTCATCGACAGCACACCGCCGACCAGCGCGGCGGCGGCACCGATGCGGCCGCCGCGGCGCAGGTACTCGAGGGTGTCGACGTAGATCAGCTCGGTCGATCTGTCGAAACGGCGCTGCGCGGTCGCGAGCACCTTCTCCACGTTGCCGCCCGCTTCGGCCACCTTGGCGGCGGCCTGGACGGCGTAGCCGATGCTCATCCCGCAGGTGTGCGTGTCGACGACGTGCACGGGCACCCGGACCTTCGCGGCGGCCTCACGGGCCGCCTCCACGGTCGCGGACTGGCGGCTCGACACGTGCACGGACACGATCGAGCGAACGCCCTGGGCGGCCAGTTCGTTGTAGATCCAGAAGAACGCGCCCGGATCGGGCGGGATCGTCGCGACGGGCACGTTGGAGCGCATGGCCGAAACCAGTTCGGGAACCGGGATGCGGGACTCGTCGTCGGTGTGGTCGCCGATCCGGACCTGGATCTGCACCACTTCGATGCCGAGTTGATCAGTCAGCTGCGCCGGGAGACAAGCGGTGGAGTCTGTCACGATCGCTACTCGCCGGTACATGTCCGCGCACCCTAGTCGCTCGAATGGGGTAGGTCTCAGTTGGTGGCGTTAACGGGTGATAACTGTCACGCTAGCGGGGTGCTTGCTCCTGTTTGCAGGGGTGCTACTGGCGGGTAACATCCGGGTGATGGCAGGGTCGTGACCACCCGGCGACGCAGTTCTAGAGTCCTCTGCGCAAGCGTCGCCGCCCGTCCGCAGGAGGTCGAAGAGGACCTATGAACATTGTTGTCCTGGTCAAGCAGGTGCCTGACACCTGGTCCGAGCGCAAGCTCACGGACGCCGACCACACCCTTGACCGCGAATCCGCGGATGCCGTGCTCGACGAGATCAACGAGCGCGCCGTCGAAGAGGCCCTTCTGCTGAAGGAAGCCCACGGCGGCGAGGTGACCGTGATCGCGATGGGTCCCGACCGCGCCACCGACGCCATTCGCAAGGCGCTGTCGATGGGTGCGGACAAGGCGATCCACGTCAGTGACGAGGCGCTGCACGGCTCGGACTCGCTGGCGACGGCGAAGGTCCTCGCGAAGGCGATCGGCACGGTCGAGAACGTCGACCTGGTCGTCGCGGGCAACGAGGCCACAGACGGTCGCGCGGGTGCGGTTCCGGCCATCATCGCCGAACTGCTCGGCCTGCCGCAGGTCACTCAGCTGCGCAAGGTCACGGTCGAGGGCTCCACGATCAAGGGTGAGCGCGAGACCGACGAGGGCGTCGCGTTCCTCGAGGCCTCGCTCCCGGCCGTGGTGTCGGTGACCGAGAAGATCAACGAGCCGCGTTACCCGTCCTTCAAGGGCATCATGGCCGCGAAGAAGAAGCCCGTCTCCACGCTCACCGTGGCGGACCTGGGCATCGACGCGTCCGAGGTCGGCCTGTCCGGTGCGTACACCCAGGTGCAGGAGGCTTCCCCGAAGCCGCCGCGCAGCGCGGGTCAGCGCGTCGAGGACGGTGGCGACGGCGGGTCCAAGATCGCCGAGTTCCTCGTCGGCCAGAAGCTCATCTGAGGGAGGGGAGAACATGTCTGAAGTCCTGGTACTGGTCGACCACGTCGACGGCGAGGTCAAGAAGGTCAGCTACGAACTGCTGACGGCCGCGCGCCGTCTGGGCACCCCGGCCGCGGTGGTCGTGGGCGCACCCGGCACCGCGGCGAAGATCCGCGAGTCGCTCGGCAAGTACGGCGCCGCGAAGGTCTACGCGGTCGAGTCCGACGACGCCGCCGGCTTCCTCACGACCCCGAAGGTCGACGCGCTGGCCGCGCTCGCCCCGAACGCGTCCGCGGTGCTCGTCTCCGCGACGATCGAGGGCAAGGAGGTCGCGGGCCGTCTCGCCGTGCGCATCGACTCCGGCTGGCTGGTCGACGTCGTGGACGTCGAGGCCGACGGCACCGGCGTGCAGTCCATCTTCGGTGGCGCGTTCGTCGTCAAGGCGAAGGTCAGCAAGGGCATCCCGGTCATCACCGTCCGCCCCGGCGGCGTCGAGGCCGAGGAGTCCGCCGCGGACGCCACGCTGGACGAGTCGGTCTCCATCTCCGTGGACACCGCCAAGTCCGCTCGCATCACCTCGCGTGAGACCGTCGTCGGCGGCGACCGCCCGGAGCTGACCGAGGCGTCGGTCGTCGTCTCCGGTGGCCGCGGCGTCGGCTCGGCCGAGAAGTTCTCCGTCGTCGAGGAGCTCGCCGACTCGCTCGGTGCCGCCGTCGGTGCCTCGCGCGCCGCCGTCGACTCCGGCTACTACCCGCACCAGTTCCAGGTGGGCCAGACCGGTAAGACGGTCTCGCCGCAGCTGTACGTGGCGCTGGGCATCTCCGGTGCCATCCAGCACCGTGCGGGCATGCAGACCTCGAAGACGATCGTCGCGGTCAACAAGGACCCCGAGGCCCCGATCTTCGAGATCGCCGACTTCGGTGTCGTGGGCGACCTGTTCAACGTCGCGCCGCAGCTGACCGAGGACGTCAAGAAGCGCAAGGGCTGAGCACTCCAGCTCACGAACGAACGGCCGTCCCACCTCGGTGGGGCGGCCGTTTCGCGTTGCGCGCGTCGCCTGACATGACTGTCCGTTTCGGGATGCTAAGTGTCGTCAGTGATTTGTCAGGGCTTTGGCGAAGTCTGTCCGCATTCGACCTAGTGAGGAGTTCGCATGCGACAGATCAAGCGAGTGGCGTCCGTGGTGCTCGGCCTGACGATGGCCGCCGGTTTCATGACTCTCGCCGCCGCACCGGCCAGCGCCGACCGCCCGTGCACCGGACGGCAGCAGAAGCTCTACTTCATGGGCGAGAAGGACGCGAACTTCGGCGGCAGCGGCATCGTCACGCTGCTGAACTGCCACGCGACCAAGCGCAAGGCGAGCATCGACGTCTCGCGCGGCTTCGACCCGGACTGCAAGAGCATCCCGTTCGGAGAGACGCGGTCCTTCGAGTACAACCGGCTCAAGGGCATCGCGGAGTACAACAAGCCGAAGTGGTGCTGAGTCCCACGACCTGCGAAGCCCCTCCGCGAGGAGGGGCTTTTCGCATCTCCGGGGGTTAACCCACCTGCCACTGACCGGTCATCGTTCCGACCTGCTGCGATTCGCCGATCCGGCTTCACCCTGGTTCGCATGACGCAGCCGGAACTGCTTGTCAGCACCCCCGTCCAGCAGGACGGGAACGCACCCCGCTACTCCCTCCTCGTCGCCAGGGACGACAGCGCGGAGGTGGTCGCCGCGCAGAGACTGCGCCACGAGGTGTTCGCCGGTGAGATGGGGGCGACGCTGCACACCAGCGTGCCCGGCCACGACGTCGACGAGTTCGACCAGCACTGCGACCACCTCGTGGTGCGGGACGACCGCACCGGCCAGATCGTCGGCGGTTACCGGATGCTGCCGCCCGAACGGGCCAGGGAAGCCGGAAGGCTCTACAGCGACGGCGAGTTCGACCTCACCAACCTCGACGGCATCCGGAGCTCGACGGTCGAGACCGGGCGTTCGTGCGTGCACCCCGACCACCGCAACGGTGCCGTCGTCAGCCTCGTGTGGGCCGGTATCGCGCGGTACATGCTGCTGAGCGGCCACAAGTGGCTCGTCGGGTGCGCGTCGATCCCGCTGCACGACGGTGGCGGCCTCGCGGCCGGCGTCTGGGACGTGGTGAACGCCAAGCACCTCGCACCCGAGCAGTACCGGGTCACGCCGCACAACCCGTGGGACGTCGACGCCGTCGCACGGCCGGACAGGACGGTGCTGCCGCCGCTGCTCAAGGGGTACCTGCGGCTCGGCGCCAAGATCTGCGGACGACCCGCGCTCGACGCGGACTTCGGCGTCGCCGACCTCTTCATCCTGCTCGGCCTGGACCACATGGACCAGCGCTACCTGAAGTTCTTCCTGGGGGAGACACCATGAGCCACGCGTGGATGCCCGCGTCGCCGTGCGGTGACGGGTGTGTCGGCAGCTCACCACGAGAGGCGGGCAGGTTCAGGCAGGCCTGGCGCGCTTTCACGGCCGTCACGGCGATCCTGTGCGGCGCGTGGATCGCCCTCGCACTGCTCCTGCCGAGCAAACAGCGTGAAGGCGTCGTGCGGCTGTGGTTCCACGCCGTGCTGCGGGCGTTCGGCGTGAAGCTGGAGGTCCACGGAGCCAGGAGGTTCCAGGAGGTGCCGAAGCGCGGGGTGCTCGTCGCGAGCAACCACGTGTCGTGGCTCGACGAGCTCGCGATCGACTCGGTGCAGCCGATCAAGCTCGTGGCCAAGAAGGACATCAAGAGCTGGCCGGTGCTCGGCCCGATCATCACCGCGGCGGGCACCGTCTACCTCGACCGCGAGAAGCTCCGCGAGTTGCCGAAGACCGTGAACGAGCTGGCCACGACGTTGCGCAACGGCAGCGCGGTCGGCATCCACGCCGAGGGCACGACATGGTGCGGGCTCGCGTCCGGGCACTACAAGCCGGCGCTGTTCCAGGCCGCGCTCGACGCCGGGGTGCCGGTGCGGCCGATCGTGCTGCGCTACCGGATCGGCGACCACCTGACGACGCAGCCCGCGTTCGTCGGCGGCGACACGCTGGTCGACTCGATCCGCCGGGTGCTGAAAGCCCGCGATCTGGTCGTCGAGGTCCACGTGCTGGACGAGATCGCTCCCGGACGCGCCGGAACACGACGCGAACTGGCGAAACTTGCCGAAGAGCAATCAAACCGCTTGACCTCGACCGAACTGGAGATTGCACCATCTACAGGTGACACTCACCGAGCCCGCACCATCACGCCTCTGGTCGCCTGAACGCCGCTGGCCCACGACGGGCATCCTCCTGCTGGTCACGCTCTTCGCCTTCGAGGCGATGGGCGTCGGCACGGCGATGCCCACGATGGTCCGCGAACTGAAGGGCGAGGCGCTGTACGCGTGGCCGTTCCTCGCGAACCTCGCGGCGAGCGTCATGGCCACGGTCTTCTCCGGACGGCTCTCGGACCGCAGAGGCCCCAAGCCCGCGATCCTGATCGGCGTGATCCTGTTCCTCGCCGGGCTCGTGGTCGCGGGCATCGCCGAGAACATGACGGTGTTGCTCGCCGGCCGGGTGCTGCAGGGCTTCGGCGTGGGCTTCCTGATCGTCGCCGTGTACGTGCTGATCGCGGTCGCCTACCCCGAGGACAGCCGCCCCGCCGTGTTCGGCGCGCTGTCCGCGGCCTGGGTGATCCCGTCGCTGGTGGGGCCGGCGGTCGCGGGCTGGGCGACCGAGCACCTGAGCTGGCGGTGGGTGTTCCTCGGGATCATCCCGCTGGTGCTGCTCGGCATCGTGCTGCTCGTGCCGGTGCTGGGGAAGCTCCCCCCGCACGCCGAGACCCCGCCGATGAGGAAGCACCTGCCGCTCGCCGCCGTGGCCGTGGGTCTGGGCGTGGTGGGCCTGAGCTGGGGCCTGCAGCACCGCACGTGGTGGCTGATCGCCGCGGCGTTGCTGCTGCTGGCGCCCGCACTGCGCATCCTGCTGCCCAAGGGCACGCTCCTCGCCCGTCGCGGCCTCCCCGTCACGATCCTCGCTCGCGGTCTGCTCGCGGGCACGTTCTTCGCGGTCGAGGGCTTCATCCCGCTCACGCTGTCCGTCGTGCACGGCTACTCGCCCCTGGAGGCGGGCATTCCGCTCACGCTGAGCGCGCTCGGCTGGGCGAGCGCGTCGATGTGGGCGTCAAGGCACCCCGAGATCGAGAGGTACACCCTCGTTCGCACCGGGTTCGTGTTCGTCGCGGCCGGTGTCGCGGCCGTGACGCTCATCGCACCCACGTGGGGTCCGGCCTTCCTCACCCCGGTCCTGTGGGCCGTGGCGGGCGCGGGCATGGGCATGGCGACCTCCAGCGTCGGCGTGCTGATGATGGCCGCATCTCCCGAGGCCGACCGGGGTTTCAACTCCGCCGCGCTGCAGATCTCGGACATGCTCTTCTCCGCGACCATGATCGGACTCGGCGGTGTGCTCGTCGTGGCGACGGCGCCGACCGCGGGCGTGGTGGTGCTCAACCTGTCGATGGCGGCGTTGGCGGTGGTGGGAGCGATTCTGACCGGGCCCCGCATGCGGGCTACCCTTGAGTCCTGATGGCTTATCTCGACCACGCGGCCACGACCCCCATGCACCCCCAGGCGGTCGCGGCCATGACCGAGGCGTTGTCCACCACGGGCAACGCCTCGTCGCTGCACACCTCCGGCAGGCGGGCGCGGCGGGCGGTCGAGGAGGCCCGCGAGAACATCGCCGACGCCCTGGGCGCCCGGCCGTCCGAGGTGCTGTTCACCGGCGGCGGTACGGAGAGCGACAACCTCGCGGTCAAGGGCATCTACTGGGCGACCGGCAGGCGCCGGGTGCTGGCCTCGGCCGTCGAGCACCACGCCGTGCTGGACGCCGTCGAGTGGCTGGAGCAGCAGGGCGCCGAGGTCACCTGGCTGCCCACCGACCAGCACGGGCGGGTGTCGCCGGAGTCGGTCGAAGAGGCGCTGGACGACGACGTCGCGCTCGTCACCACGATGTGGGCGAACAACGAGGTCGGCACCATCAACCCCGTGCACGAGATCGCTGCCGTGTGCGCCGCACGCGGTGTGCCGTTCCACACGGACGCGGTGCAGGCCGTGGGCGCGATCCCGGTCGGGTTCGCCGCTTCCGGTGCCTCCGCGCTCACCATGACCGGCCACAAGGTCGGCGGGCCGTACGGCGTTGGCGTGCTGCTGCTGGCGCGCGATGTGAAGTGCACGCCGTTGATGCACGGCGGCGGCCAGGAACGCGACGTGCGGTCCGGCACGCTGGACGTGCCGTCGATCGTCGGCCTGGCCCGCGCGGTGCGGATCTCGGTGGAGGAACAGGCTTCCCGGGCCGTGGAGATCGCGGCGCTGCGGGACGAGCTGATCACGTCGGTGCGCGCGGTCGTGCCGGACGTGATCGTGAACGGCGACCCGGTCGATCGTCTCCCGGGCAACGCGCACCTGACGTTCCCCGGCTGCGAGGGCGACAGTCTGCTGATGCTGCTCGACGCACGCGGTGTCGAGTGCTCGACGGGTTCCGCGTGCACCGCCGGTGTCGCGCAACCGTCGCACGTCCTGCTGTCGATGGGCGTCGAACCGGCGTTGGCGCGCGGCTCACTGAGGTTCTCCCTCGGGCATACGTCGACCCACGCGGACGTTGAGAAGCTGGTGTCGGTCATCGGACCGGTGGTGGAGAGGGCTCGCACGGCGGGCCTGGCAGGCATGAGGCGTTCCCGGAAGGTGGTCAAGCAGTGAAGGTCCTCGCGGCGATGAGCGGTGGTGTCGATTCCGCGGTGGCGGCGGCACGAGCCGTCGAAGCGGGACACGACGTGACGGGCGTGCACCTGGCGTTGTCGGCGAAGCCCGGCACCCTGCGCACGGGCGCACGTGGCTGCTGCACGGTCGAGGACGCGCACGACGCCCGTCGAGCGGCCGACCTGATGGGCATCCCGTTCTACGTCTGGGACTTCGCCGAGCGCTTCACCGAAGAGGTCGTCGAGGACTTCGTCGCGGAGTACGCGGCGGGCCGCACGCCGAACCCGTGCCTGCGCTGCAACGAGCGCATCAAGTTCGAGGCGTTGCTGGACAAGGCGATCGCGCTGGGCTTCGACGCCGTCTGCACCGGCCACTACGCGCGCCTCGAGATGGTCGAGGGCCGTCCTGAGCTGCGCCGCTCCGCCGATCTCGGCAAGGACCAGTCGTACGTGCTGGCGTCGCTGACGGCCGAGCAGCTCTCGCACGCCATGTTCCCGTTGGGGGACACGACGAAGGACGACGTGCGCGTCGAGGCGGCGTCGCGCGGGCTGTCGGTCGCGAAGAAGCCGGACAGCCACGACATCTGCTTCATCCCGGACGGCGACACGCAGAAGTTCCTCGCGGGCCGCATGGAGACCAAGCCGGGCCTGCTGATCGACGACGCGACCGGCGCGGTGCTGGGCCGGCACGCGGGCGTCCACGAGTTCACCGTGGGGCAGCGCAAGGGGCTCGGCCTCGACGGTCCCGCCGCCGACGGCCGTCCGCGGTACGTGCTGGCGCTGGAGCCGGTGTCGGGCAACGTCCGGGTCGGCGCGGTCGAAAAGCTCGCGGTGACGGGGATTTCCGCGTCGGCGCCGGTCGCGCACGTCGAACTCGACGGACCCGTGGAGTGCGTTGCCCAGGTGCGCGCGCACGGTGGCACCGCACCCGCTGTCGCCGAACTGGTCGACGGCGTGCTGCGGGTGCAGCTGCGCGAGCCGTTGAAGGGCGTGGCCCCCGGCCAGGCCGTGGCGATCTACCGCGAGGACGCGGCGGGCGACGTCGTCCTGGCCAGCGCGACCATCGACGCCACCAGCTAATTCGGTTGTAGCGCCAGTGGAAGCGGATCTAGCGTTCGCCGCGTGACGTTCATTGACACGGAGTTCGACCTCGCCGCGCGGGCTCGCACCGCGTTTCGGTGCTTCGTCAGTCCCGCGGACCGGCGGAAGCTGAGCGGGCACGCCCGTCGCGACGACATGCCGGTCTGGGTGGTGTCACCGTTGCGCCGGCTGGGCGCGCGCCGGTTCCGCCGGACTAGCTGGGACGCCACTCCGAGTTCGCTCCGCACAGGAGCACGCAGGGCAGCTCAGTCGACACGTCGCCCCTGAGGAACGACGCGAACGCCGCCGCGCCCGCGGGTTCGACCGCGAGCCGGAACTCCTCCCACAACCGGTCCCGGGCCGCGAGGATCTCCTCGTCGGTGACCAGGGCCGAGGACACGTTGTGCTGCTTGAGGATCTCCAGCGACAGCGAACCCGCGCGCGTGGCGCCGAGCGCGTCCGCGGCGATCGAGTTCACGACGGAGTCGACGGGCTCGCCGGCCTCCAGCGCGTTGTGCATGGCACAGCAGTTCTCGGGTTCCACGGCGACGATGTGCCGTCCACCGGACGCCAGCGCGGCACCCGCGACGAGTCCGCCACCGCCGACCGCGACGAAGATCGTGTCGACGTCCGGGGCGTCCTCGACGATCTCCCGCGTGACCGTGGACTGGCCCTCGATGACCGTGGCGTCGTCGTACGCCTCGATGTAGGGCAGGCCGAGCTCGCGGGCGGCCGTGGCAGCCTCGGCGTAAGTGGCGCCGTGACGGATCAGCTTGGCGCCCAACGCTTCGATGCGCCTCGTCTTGGTCTCGGGCGCGGTCACCGGCACGAACACGGTGGCGTGCGCGCCGAGCAGCTGGGCGGCCTGCGCCACGGCGATGCCGTGGTTGCCGCCGGACGCGGTGACGACCTCGGAGACGTTCAGCGACAGCAGCGTGTTGACCGCGCCGCGGAGCTTGAACGAGCCGGTGAGCTGCAGGTGTTCCAGCTTGAACACGAGCGGGCGCCCGTCCGCCGTGACGCGCATGATCGGGGTGCGGCGGACGTACCGCGACAGCGTTCTCATGAGACCAGCTTCCACAAGAACTGCACGAGAGTCACGATGCCCAGGATGAAACACACCAGGACGAACGTGCCGCCGGCCATCACGATCAGGCAGGCGCCCCACGACGTCTCCTCGTTCGGCGTGCTGTCCAGGTCGCGCTGCAGCTCGCCGCGCGCCTCCTGGTAGAGCGACGCGAGGCGCGTGCGGGCGGTCTCGGTCGGGGCCTCGTCGACGCGGCCCTGCCAGGAGAGCGCGACCAGCCGGGCGTCCGCGCGGCGGTAGGCGCGTTCGAAGGCCTCCAGCTCGCCGGGGTCGCGTTCTTCGGAGAGGTAGGTCCAGCGGCCCGCCTGGGCCGGCTGGCCGAGCACGCGGTAGACCTCGGCGAGACGTTCCCGCAGGTCGAGCCGGTCCGGGAAGGTGCCCACGAGCCCGGCGACGCGCTGACGTGCGCGAAGCACGCTGGCGAGGTCACCTCGCCGCAACTCCTCGGCCGCTTTGCCGAGCGTCAGCTCTACCGGCATGAAGACCAGTTTTGCAGGTAGGGCTAGCTTTGACCCGTGTTCGGCCTATCGCTGCTGGTCTCCGGCCTCGCCTGGTGGCTGGGTCTGTACCTGCTCGCCCGCGACCCCCGCAAGCCGCTGCTGTGGTGGGCGGGCGCCGGGATGATCGGCTATTCGGTGGCCGTCGTCGTGCCACATCCCGTGGTCATCGGGGTACCGGCGCTCGCCTGGACGGGTGCGGTGCTGCTGCTCGCCCGCCCCGAGTTGATCAGGTGGTGGCTGCTCGCGCTGCTGCCGTTCTTCGCCGCGTCCTTCTTCGTACCGTGGGTCGTATTGCTTCCGCTGGCCGCCGCCACGGTTCTAGCCATAAGAAAACGTGCTTACTTTTCACTCGTTGGGGTGATGTTCGGGCTCTCGTCAGGTGCGTTCCTGCTCGGTCTGCTGCCGGACGCGATCACGTTGCCCTCACTCGGGATCGACGTGGTGGTGTTCGGCGTGCTGGTCGCCGTCACCGACGCGGTCGAGGAGGGCGAGGCGATCCGCGCGGACATGCTGCGGTCGCTCGTCATCGCGGCGTTCACGGCGGTGCTGTTCGGCTCTCAGGTGATCTTCTTCGGCGGCCCGGACCTGCTCGCCTACACCACCGTCGCCGCCGCGATCGCGGTCCAGGTGCTCGCGAACCCGCTCGCGTCCGTCGTCGACCGTCTCGCCGTGCCCGGTGTCGCGGCCGAACGAGCCGAGCTGCGCGACGCCGCCGAGGCGTTGCCCAAGCGCCGCCCGCTGGTGACCGAGGACGAGGCGGAGTTCGCCCGGCTCACCCGCAAGGCGTTGAGCCATTACGGCGATATCGGAAAGCTCGTCGCAAGCCCGTTGATCGCGTTGACCGACGACGGTCCGCCCTTGGATCGGGCCGCGCAGTTGAAGAGCATGTTGCTCGCGAGCATTCAACGACTCAAACCGGTCGACGGCGACTTCGGCACGAGCGACGAATGGCGTTATTACAACGCCGTCTACTTCTACTACGTCAAGGGAATCCGGCCGTATTCGGTGCGGACCAAGCGCGAGGACCTCGACGCGGAGGACCGGCGCGCGCTGCAGTGGTTCGTGACACAGGTGCCGGAGCGAACACTGCACAACTGGCAGAACGCCGCCGCACGCCTGGTCGCGGCGGACCTGATGGCAGGAGTTGGCAGCGCTTGACGTGGTTTTGGCAGCGTTGAGCGGGCCATGGTCGGGCCATGCTGAAATTCGCTCTGAAACTCGACGGTGTCGCTTCGTTCGCTCTCGGCCTTCTCACCCTCCTGATTCGCCCGGAGGTCGGAATGCCGGCGGGCTGGCAGATCGGGCTCGGCTCTTTCTGCGTCGTCTACGGCCTGGGCGTGTTCTTCCTGGGAACCCGCGCCGTCCCGGACCGCCGAATCGTGCTGCTGGTCATCATCGGCAACGCGGTCTGGGCACTCGACAGCATTCTCCTCGCGGAACTGAAGTGGTTCCCGCTCACCGACATGGGCGTCGCCTTGGTGCTGGTTCAGGGGCTCGCGGTGCTGGGCTTCGCGGTGCTGCAGTTCGTCGGTCTCAGGCGCGCAGCGTCCGCGACCGTCCCCGGAACTCAGCCACGACCTCGGTCCCACGCCTGACCGTGATGTCGTAGATCCCGCTGCGGCCGAACCGGGTCCGTTCCACCGCCTCCGCCACCAGCTCGTCACCCTCGTGCACGGGCTTGATGAAGTCGATCTCGGCCGTGGCGGCGACGGTGACGGACCCGGCCCTGTTGCAGGCGCAGGCGAACGCGGTGTCCGCCAGCAGGAAGACATAACCGCCGTGCGCGATGCCGTGGCCGTTGATCATGTTCTCCGCGACCGTCATCCGCAGCAACGCGTAACCGTCGCGCAGCTCGATCGGCGCTATGCCGAGGCCGGTCGAGGCCTTGTCGGCGGCCAACATCTCAGCAGGACCATTCATTCGTGGCAGCGTAATCACCCTGGCGGTGGTGTCACGCAGCGTTCGAGGCGCCTTACTGTCCGAATGCATGATCGTTCAACATCGGAGGTGGTCACCATGGCTGGTTGTTCTTGCTGCGGCGGGTGTACGGGTCCGGGCTGCGGATGCTGCAGCTCCTGCTGAACGCTCTGATGAAGTGAGGAAGGCCGTTGTGGGGACGGAAGTTCCCACAACGGCCTTCGCTCGGCAGGGGTGAATCAGCCCGTGTAGGTCTTGAACAGGTTCGTGAATTCCCAGTTGGCCTGGGAGATTCCACTGCACGTGGGCGAAACTCCGCCGCCGGGGCAGCCCTTGTCGCGGCCGGCTGACCAGAACGCGACGCGCCCCACGTGGTTGGCCTTGGCGAAGTCGAGGACCTTGCGGGCGTCGTCCTGCGTGGTCGTCGGGCCGGTGTCGTTGCGTCCGATCATCGGCGTGAGGCCCAGCAGTGCCTTCAGTTGCGCGTCGGACTTCGACGGCCAGATGGCGCGCATCTGCCCGAGGGTGGCGTTCGCGGCCCTGGATGCGCATCGTTTGACATCCTCTCCGTCCTAACGGCGGAGATTCTCTCCACGCTGCGCGTGGACCGCGCGGCGTCTGAGTGGGTTACCGCTTCACGGCGCGGTGCCAGCACCCGTGCTGGTCTTACCTGCGCTCCACGGTCGTTTGAGTTGTCCGCCTGTCCGGCGGCCAACACGTTGCGGGCGGCGTTGACATCCCGGTCGTGGACGCTGCCACACGGGCACGTCCACGACCGCACGGACAGCGGTTTCGGCCCGTCGATCCGTCCGCACTGCGAGCAGGTCTGCGAGGTCGGCATCCATCGGTCGATCCGGGCGAAGACACGCCCGTAGCGGTCCGCCTTGTACTGCAGCATGCCGGTGAAACCGGCCCATCCGGCGTCGTACACGGACTTCGCGAGCCTGGTGCGGCCCAGACCGGTCACGCACAGGTCCTCGACGTACACCGCTTGGTTGTCGCGGATGATCGCCGTGGACAGTTTGTGCTGCCAGTCCCGCCGCGTGTCGGCCACCTTCGCGTGCGCGCGGGCGACCTTGACTACAGCCTTCCTGCGGTTGTTCGAGCCCTTGACCTTGCGGCACAGGGCTTTCTGCAACCGCGCCAGCCTGCGCGCCGCCTGGCGAAGGAACCTCGGCGCGGCCACCTTCGTGCCGTCCGAGAGCACCGCGAAATGCGTCAGGCCCAGGTCGATGCCGACTTCGGACTCGACGGCCGGCAGTGTCTCGTCCTGCTTCGTCGTGGCGACGAACGAGGCGAAGTACCGCCCGGTCGCGTCCTTCACGATCGTCACCGAGGACGGTTCGGCGGGCAGTTGACGGGACCAGCGCACTTCCAGGTCACCGATCTTCGGCAGCCGCAACCGCCCGTTGCCCAGCACCGCGAACCGGGCGTTGCGGGTGAACCGCGCAGTCAGCCGGTTGTCCTTGCGGGACCGGAACCGGGGCGGGGCGACCGTACGGCCCTTGCGCTCACCCGTGACCGAGGCGAAGAAGTTGCGGTACGCGAGGTTCAGATCCGCCAGCGCTTGCTGCAGCACCACCGCCGACACCTCACCCAGCCACGCCCGCTCCGGCGTCGTCTTGGCCAGGGTGATGACCTGCTTGGACAACTCTCCGTCCGAGGGATACGGCCAGCCGTTCTCACGGGCGGTCTGGCGTGCGCGCAGCGCATCGTTGAACACCACCCGCGCACACCCGAACGTCCGCGCCAGCGCGTGCTGCTGGGCGGGCGTCGGATAGACGCGGAAGTTGTACCGAAGCTGCACGAACATCATTCTATTCGGGTGGTTGCATGCCAGATCTCGTCGGTGTGTTCGTACTGGCCGAGTCAACGGCGAAGACAATCACGTGCACCTGCTGGTGGGCTTTCCGCCCAAGGTCGCGATCTCGAAACTGATCAACAGCCTCAAGGTCGCTCCTCCCGCAGGATGCGGCAGGATTCCCAGTGCGGTGGCGGCCCCGGCGGCGAAGACGGCAAAGCGGGCCATCGGGTGTGGTCCTTCCGGCAGGGGAGGAAGGGAGTGGTGCAGGACCACGGGGCGCGTCGCGGTCCTGCACCACGTACAGGGAGGCGCCCGTACGTTCAGCGCCTGCTCAATCACGGTAAGTGGCCTAGACCATAGCGTCAATGGGTCTAGACCTCTTCTGTCCGCCGGACAGTGGAACAATTCGGCGGGTGCGTGGAGCAACTGGTATTGGATCGCTGCCCGGAACCGACATCGACGAGGCGGCGCGCGTCGTCGTCGGAGAACTGCCTGAGCTGCCGCACGTCCCGGAGCTGCCTGGCCGGGGGGTCGGCGCGGACATGGTCGGCCGCACCGCCGGCCTGCTCGTCGACCTGGCGATCGAGGTCGTCACCTCCGGTTATCGGGTGACCCCCCGCCCCGGCCGTGACCACCGCCGTGCCGTCGATCTTCTGCGTGGTGACCTGGACGCGTTCGACGAGGCGTTGGAACGCGCGGGTGCGCACCCCGAGACGGTCAAGGTGCAGGCCGTCGGGCCGTGGACGCTCATGTCGAACATCGAGCTGATGCGCGGCCATCGGGTGCTCACGGACCGTGGCGCCGTGAAGGAGTTCTCCGAGTCCCTTGCCGAGGGGCTCCGTCTGCACGCGGCCGAGGTCGCCAAGCGCACCAAAGCGAAGGTCGTCGTGCAGATCGACGAACCGGGCCTGCCCGCCGTGCTGCAGGGTCTGCTGCCGACGCCGTCCAAGCTCGGCACAGTGCCCGCCGTGCCGGGTCCGGACGCCCGTGCGGTCCTTGCGACCGTCATCGAGGCGTTGAAGGGCCACGAGGTGATGGTGCACTGCTGCGCGCCGCACCCGCCGCTGACGTTGCTGCGCGAAGCGGGCGCGACGGCGATCGCGTTCGACGCGACGTTGATCAAGGGTGCAGAGGCGCTCGACGAGATCGGCGAGACCTGGGAGGCGGGCACGACGCTCGCGCTCGGGCTGGTGCCGAGCCTCGACCCCGGTGTGCCGGTGACGCTGAAGGAGCTGGGGCAGCGGGCGTTCACCCTGGTCGACCGTCTCGGCTTCCCGCGGTCGATCCTCGCCGAGAGGGCGCTGCCCACTCCGACGTGCGGTCTAGCGGGTGCGACGTCCACTTGGGTCAAACGCGCGCTGTCGCTGACCCGTGATCTCTCGTCTGCCTTTTCGGAACCGCCCGAGGGCTGGTGATGTCCGGTTTGTGCGGCTAGTCTGCTGCGAACTATTAGGAAACTTTCTTAACCGAAGGCCGAACGCCGAGGCCTGGACCGGGAGTTCCCCTCATGCGCATCAGACTTGCGGCACTCGTCGCCGCAGTGCTCACAGGCGTGGTCGTGGCGCCTGCACAGGCCGCCCCCACCGGCCAGATCCGGCTGGACCAGGTCGGGTTCGGCACCTCCGAGCAGAAGCACGCGTACGTGCTCGGAGGTGCCGCCGACACCAGGTTCTCCGTCGTGGACAGCCGCGGCCGGACCGTGCTGACCGGGAAGACGGGCGCCTCGACGGGGTCGTGGAGCGACACGTTCCCCGCCGTGCACCCGATCGACTTCTCCGCGTTGAAGAAGTCGGGGACGTACCGGATCAAGGTCGGCTCGACGACCTCTCCGGTGTTCAAGGTCGACTCGCTGAAGAAGCTGTTCTCGCCGGTCGCGCACAACACCGTCGAGTTCTTCCAGGCGCAGCGCGACGGCGCCGACGTCATCCCCGGCAGGCTGAACCGCAAGCCCGCGCACCTCACCGACCGCGAGGGGCTCGTCTACGAGGCGCCGGTGTTCGCGGGCGAGGGCGGCGACCAGATCGCGGCTCCGCTGAAGCCGACGGGCGCGAAGGTCGACCTCGAGGGTGGCTGGTTCGACGCCGGTGACTTCGTGAAGTTCACGCACGCGTCGTCGTACTCCACGGCGTCGATGCTGCTGGCGTTGCGCAACAAGCACAACGACGCCCTGTACGACGAGGCCAAGTTCGGCCTCAAGTGGCTCGACAAGGCGTGGGACGAGAAGACCGGCACGCTCTACGCGCAGGTCGGCATCGGCACCGGCTCCGAGGAGTTCGGGTTCGTCGGCGACCACGACGTGTGGCGCCTGCCCGAGGCCGACGACCAGCTGAACGTCAAGCCCGGCGACAGCGAGTACTTCATCAAGCACCGCCCCGTCTTCCGCGCGAACGTCGCCGGCGAGAAGATCAGTCCGAACCTGGTCGGCCGCGTGGCCGGCTCGTTCGCGCTGGCCGCCCAGATCGAGGCGCACCGCAACCCGCGCGTCGCCCGTTCGTACCTGGACAAGGCCGCACAGCTCTTCGCACTGGCCAAGACCGAGAACGTCGGCGAGCTCGTGACGGCGTTCCCGCACGCGTACTACCCCGAAGAGTCGTGGACCGACGACATGGAGTTCGGCGCGACGCAGCTCGCACTGGCCGCCAAGGCGTTGCACGACAAGCGTTACGGCCAGTTCGCCCGCGCGGCCACCCACTGGGCCAAGGAGTTCCTGGCGACGCAGGACCCGGACACGCTCAACGTCTACAACATCTCCGCTCTGGGGCACGCGGACCTCGCGCCGTTGCTGAAGAAGGGCGTTCCCGGCGCCGAGGTGACCGAGAAGCAGATCGTGGGCGACATCCAGCGCCAGCTGAAGAAGGGCGCGGACGCGGCCAAGACCTCGCCGTTCCGCACCGCCGCCAACGTCGAGACCTGGGACGTCGGCTCGCGCACGTTCGGCTACATCACCACCGCGGCGCTGTACCAGAAGCTCACCGGCTCGAAGGAGTACTCGACCTTCGGCACGCAGCAGCGCGGCTTCGCCCTCGGCACCAACGCGTGGGGCACCTCGCTGATCGTCGGCGTCGGCACGAAGTTCCCCGAGTGCCCGCACCACCAGGCCGCGAACCTCTCCGGTTCCGTCAACGGTGGCTCGAAGGTGCTGGTCGGCGCCGTGATCAACGGCCCGAACGACGCCTCCCTGTTCGGCGACCTCGGTGAGATGCCGCCGGGTTCCGTCAGCTGCACCAAGCCGTACACGCTCGAGTTCAACTCCGCGAAGTCCGTGTTCGCCGACGACCTGCGCTCGTGGCCGAGTTCGGAGCCGGCCATCGACTTCACGGCGACGGGCGTGCTCGGCTTCTCGCTGATCGCCCACTCCTGAGTGGCGCCGGTGCGGGCCTCGGTGTCCAATTCGGACTTGTGCTGAGGCTCGCGCTGGTCTTCGTTCTGCTCATGTCCGGTACGGCACACGCGTTGCCGCTGGACGTGAGGTGCCGAGTTCCCGGCGTGCACGACGCGGACGTCATCCGCGCCGTGCACGCCGTTGGTCTTTCTCTGCGCGTGAGCGACAAGGTGATGCTCGCCGGCTTCGAGGCCGGCTGGGTCGAGTCGCACATGAACAACCTGTCGTGCGGCGACCGCGACTCGCTGGGCGTGTTCCAGCAGCGGCCGTCGATGGGGTGGGGGACACCCGAGCAGATCATGGACGTGTCCTACGCGGCGCGGCGGTTCTTCGAGTACGCGGTGCGGGTGGACAAGCCCGGTCTGTCCGCCGGACTGCTCGCCGACGCGGTGCAGCGGTCGTGTTGTCCGGAGCGGTACGACCAGGCCGAGACACGGGCCGGGGCGATGATGCGGCAAGCGTGGCAGGGCGGTCCCGAGGTGGTCGGCGGGGTCGTCCACGTGGTGCTGGACGGCGACGTGTGGGCCGATGGTGTGCGGTTGAGCATGTCCGGCGACTTCGTGGGACGGCCTTCGGCGGCCGGGCGGTCCGTGTACGCGCGGACGGCTCGTGGCGAGGTCAGAGCACTGGCGGGCGGGGCCTCGCGGGTGGTGGCGTCGGGCGTGGCCGGTGACCCGGAGGCGGTGGCACGTCCGGACGGGACGGTCGACCTGTACGCGATCTTGACCGACGGCAGCGTCGCGAAATTGTCAGACCCGCTTGGGATGATTGGGATGGGGGCCGAATCCCCCCAGGGGGCCCGCCAGTCGGGATCGATTCCGCTGAGCCCCACCGGCTTCGCCACCGGCAAGCCGTCCGTCATCACCTACCCGGACGGCTCCGCCTCCGTCTACGTCCGCTCCGGCACCAAGCTCATGGCGAGCGCCGCCGGCATCTGGCGCGAGATCGCCGGCGGCCTCGAAGCCTCCCCGGAAGCGGTGCTCCGTCCAGACGGGACGGTCGGCCTCTACACGATCATCAACGGCCGCCCGCACCGCCTCACCACCACGTGGGAAGCGCTCACCGAGGTCCGTTTCATCGACACCGTGTCCGCACAACCCGACGGCACGGTCTACGCGCGCACGGCGGAAGGCAAGGTGCTCAAAGCCGGTTGAACGGCTCCGCGTACCGGAACGCTCCCGCGGGCACGTCCCCGAACAGCCGGGCCTGGAAGTGCGGCGCCCACGCGGAATCCGGCGGCGTGATCCCGAACTCCGAGGCGAGCCGGAAACCGAAGCGCGAGTAGTACCCGGGGTCACCCAGCAGGATGACCGCGCGCTCGCCCCGAGCCTCCGCCGCGCCGAGCACGGCGTGCACGAGCGCCGACCCGATCCCCGCCCGCTGGTGCGACGGGTGCACGGCGATCGGCCCGAGTCCGAGGGCGGGCACGTCGCCGACGTACCCGCGCGTACACACCACGTGGCCGAGAACACCGTCCTCCACCAGCGACAACTCCGGGATCCAGCCTTCGTCGGCACGCAGCCAGTCGATCAGCGGAGCCTCCGGCCCGTCCTTGAAGGCCAGGTTGGTCACGTCGCGGATGGCGTCGATGTCTGCGGGTGTCTCCCGCCGGATCAGCATGACCCCGCACTGTGGCCAAACGCGTCGCCGCGCGCCACTCAGTTTCTGCCGCCATACTCCGCGGCGTGGTCGTGAGACAGACCGTGATGGTGTGCGTACTTGCCGTGGTCGCCTATCTCGCCGTGTGGTGGGGGTTCAGCGAAGAAGACGAACCCGCGCCGACGGTGCCGGTGTTCCTCACCGACTACTCCAAGGCGGAGAAGGGCAACTGCGTGAGGTTCGACGGGCCGGGCGAGAACGACCTGGGCCTGACCGTCGTCGACTGCAAGGGCGCGAAAGCCGCGTTGAAGATCGGCACCGTCCTCGGCGACACGAGCGGCAAGTGTCCGCGCGGCGACTACAAGGTGTTGCGCGACACCAGGCACAACGCCGCGCTGTGCCTGCTGCCCAACGCGGCCGAGGGCGACTGCTTCGAGTTCGACACCGACGACCTGCAGCGGTCCGTCGTGTCCAAGTTCGACTGCGCGGCGCCGCGGGTGAACGTGCAGGTCGTCGAGATCGCGAGCGAAAGTTGCCCCGAAGAGGCCGAACTCGGTGTTCCCTATGAGGAGATGACGCTCTGCCTGAGGAGGGTGCGTTGATCGTCTTCGAGGAACCCGCGCAGTTCGACGCGTGGTTGCACGAGAACGGCGCGAACGAGACCGAGCTGTGGCTCAAGTACGCCAAGAAGGGCTCGGGGATCAAGACGATCACCTATGCCGAGGCGCTAGACGTCGCGCTGTGCCACGGGTGGATCGACGGGCTCACGCGGTCCGTGGACGAGACCTACTACTCGCAGCGCTGGACGCCGCGAAGGCCGCGCAGCAAGTGGTCCAAGCGCAACTGCGGCAAGGTCGAGGAACTCATCGCCGCGGGCAAGATGCTGCCGGCGGGGCTCGCCGAGATCGAGAAGGCCAAGGCCGACGGACGCTGGGACGCGGCGTACGCGGGGCCGGCGACCATCGAGGTGCCGGACGACCTGACCGAGGCGCTGAACGCCAACCCTCGGGCCGCCGAGTTCTTCAAGACGCTGAACAGCCAGAACCGGTACGCCGTGCTGCTGCGCATCCACGACGCGAAGAGGCCGGAGACGAGGCAGAAGCGCATCGCCCAGTTCGTTCAAATGCTGGCGGACGGACGAAAGCTCTACTCTTGAGAATCATGAAGTGGTTCCGCCGCCGCAAAGCCGAAGACGTCGCCCCGACCCACGTGCCGAACGCGGAGGAAGCAGCGCAACGCTTCTGGGAACGGTGGTTCGAGCTGGTGCCGGCGGTCAGCGCGGCGCTCGGCGACGGCGAACCGCACCGGGTCGAGGACGAGTTGCAGGACCTGGTGAGCGGGCTGCACCCGGACCTGAGGTTCTCGCTCGAACAGGGCCACCTGGCCATGTACGCACTGGTGGTCACGGGTCAGGAGGACCCGAGGCTGCGCCCGTACACCGACGCGTGGATCGAGGCGGCGCCGCCGTCGGACATGGTGTGGGAGTTCCACGACTCGGTGCCGCCGGTGCCGGACCCGACCGAGGTGATCGTCAACCTCGGCCAGGTGAAGGTGCGGCTCGGCGACTACCGCGTGGTGGCCCAGGTGGACGGTGACGTCGTGGACGTCGCGGTCTACCACCCGGCGCTCGCGGACCTGAGCGACCAGCACCGGCAGACGATGACGTTCCTGCCCCTCGACGTCACTCTCGGCGAGCGGCTGGCGGGGGAGCGGCTGCGGCGCGTGGAGACCGCGGAACTGGAGCCGCAGGGCACGATCAGCCTGCTGGAGCTGCGTTCCCTGGTACGCGAACTCGCCGGGGTTTCGGACCGCTGAAAACTGTCGGACCTGGTCACTAAGCTGTGTGACGTGACCAGCGAGAGCCTTGAAGACGTCCCCGCAGAGGTGCGCGAGCGGCATGCCGTGCTCGCGGAAGAGGTGCGCTCGCACCAGTTCCGGTACTACGTGCTGGACGACCCGATCGTCACCGATGGTGAGTTCGACACGTTGCTCAAGCGGCTCGAGGCCATGGAGGCCGAGCATCCCGGCCTCGCGACACCGGAGTCGCCGACGCAGCTCGTCGGCGGCACCTTCTCGACCGAGTTCAAGGCGGTCGACCACCTGGAGCGCATGCTCAGCCTGGACAACGTCTTCGCCCAGGACGAGCTGACGGGCTGGTTCGAGCGCGTCCAGAAGGAGATCGGCGCCGGCACGCACTTCCTGTGCGAGCTGAAGATCGACGGCCTCGCGATCAACCTGCTCTACGAGAAGGGCCGGCTGACGCGGGCGTTGACCAGGGGCGACGGCCGCACGGGCGAGGACGTGACGCTGAACGTCCGCACGATCGCGGACGTCCCGGTGGTGCTGAAGGGGTCCGCCGAGTACCCGGTGCCGGATCTGGTCGAGGTGCGCGGCGAGGTCTTCTTCGCGGTGGACGACTTCCTGGCCCTGAACGCCTCGCTGGTCGAGCAGGGCAAGCCGCCGTTCGCGAACCCGCGCAACACGGCGGCAGGATCGCTCCGGCAGAAAGACCCGAAGGTCACCGCGTCGCGCAAGCTGCGGATGATCTGCCACGGCATCGGCAAGTCCCAGGGCTTCGACGCCGCCAGCCAGTCGCTCGCGTACGAGGCGCTGAAAGCGTGGGGCCTGCCGACGTCCCCGCACACCGAGGTGCTCACCGACCCGGCGGATGTCCGCAAGAAGGTCGAGTACTGGGGCGAGCACCGGCACGACGCGGTCCACGAGATCGACGGGCTGGTGGTCAAGGTCGACGAGGTGTCGTTGCAGCGGCGCCTGGGCACGACGTCGCGGGCGCCGAGGTGGGCCATCGCGTACAAGTACCCGCCGGAGGAGGCCACCACCACGCTGCTCGACATCCAGGTCCAGGTGGGCCGCACGGGCCGGGTGACGCCGTTCGCGCTGATGGAGCCGGTGAAGGTGGCGGGCTCGACGGTCGCGCGGGCCACGCTGCACAACGGGTCGGAGGTCAAGCGCAAGGGCGTGCTGATCGGCGACCGCATCGTCATCCGCAAGGCGGGCGACGTGATCCCCGAGGTGCTCGGCCCGGTGCTGGCCGCGCGCCCGGCCGACGCGCGCGAGTTCGAGATGCCGACCCGCTGTCCCGAGTGCAACTCGGTGCTGCGCCCGATGAAGGAGGGCGACGTCGACATCCGCTGCCCCAACGCGGAGACGTGCCCCGGTCAGCTGCGCGAACGCCTGGCGTACCTGGCCTCCCGTGCCGCGCTCGACATCGAGGTGCTCGGCTACGAGGCCGCGGCCGCGATCACCGAGTCCACGATCTACACGAACGAGGCCGACCTGTTCGACCTCGACGCGGACGCGTTGCGGCAGGTCGAGCGCTTCCTGACGATGAAGGGCGAGCTGTCGGCGAACGCGCTGAAGCTGATCGACAACCTGGCGGCGGCGAAGGAGCGTCCTCTGTGGAGGGTGCTGGTCGCGCTGTCGATCCGCCACGTCGGCCCGACGGCGGCCCGCGCGCTGGCGCAGCAGTTCGGCTCGATGGACGCGATCGTCGAGGCTCCCGAGGAGGCTCTCGCCGGCGCCGAGGGCGTCGGCCAGACCATCGCGACGGCCGTGGTCGAGTGGCGTGAGACCGAGTGGCGCCAGGGCGTCGTGGAGCGCTGGCGGGCCGCGGGCGTGCGGATGGAGGACGAGCGCGACGAGTCGATCGTGCGCAACCTCGAGGGTCTGTCCATCGTGGTCACCGGCTCGCTGACGGAGTACTCACGCGACTCGGCGAAGGAGTCGATCCTCGCCCGCGGCGGCAAGGCGGCGGGCTCGGTGTCCAAGAAAACCGCTTTCGTGGTGGTCGGCGACTCGCCAGGATCCAAGTACGACAAGGCCGTCTCGCTGAAGGTCCCCGTCCTCGACGAGGCGGGGTTCCGCGTCCTGCTGGAGCAGGGTCCGGACGCGGCGAGGGAGGTGGCCCTTCCGGTCGACGAGGGCTCAGTGGAAGAAGGCGCAGATGGCTGACCTGATCATCCGCCCGGCGACGGAGGCCGACCTGCCCGCGGTCGGCTCCCTGACGGTCGAGGCGTACCGCGCGGACGGCATCGTGGGCGACCACGACGACTACGCGACCCTGCTCGCCGACGCGGCGTCCCGCTTCCGCGACGCCGAGCTGCTCGTCGCGCAGGACGAGTCGGGCACGGTCCTCGGCTCCGTGACGGTGGTGCGCCCCGGCACGCCCTACGCGGAGATCTCGAAGCCGGGTGAGCTGGAGTTCCGGATGCTGGCGGTGTCGTCGGCGGCGCGAGGCCGTGGCGTCGGCGAGTCCCTGGTGCGCGCGGTGATCGACAAGGCTCGTGCCGCCGCCGCGAACGACGTCGTGCTGTCGTCGTCGGAGAAGATGCTGGCGGCACACCGGTTGTACGAGCGGCTGGGGTTCACCCGGCTGCCGGAACGCGACTGGTCACCGCTGCCGGGGGTGAACCTCAGGGCGTACGCGTACGGGCTGCCGCTCTGAGCAACCGGACGGGCCACCGGACGTCCATCGGGTAGCCGTCGGCGAATGGGGGTTCGCACCGTGAGAGCAACCGCTGTCCTGCTCGTGGCCGCGGCGCTGCTGGGCGCCTCGGCCACCCCGGTGGCGCTGGCCGACGCCGACCAGGGCGAGATCCTCGGCATCGCGCAGCGGTACCTGCAGAACAGGGCGCAGAAGGTCACCACCGGCCCGCAGACGCCGGGCTTCGGTGTGCCGGTCACCGAGGCGCTGGCCGGGAAACTGGCCGTGCACGAGACGAAGCTCGCCGCGGCCAGCGCGTCGGCCCACACCCGCTACCGGGCGGCGGTGGTCGAGACACGCGCCGTGCGGTTCCACGCCGACCAGACCGGCCGGACCGTGGTGGTACGCGTCGACGAGCACGCCGAGCTGTACTTCGCCGAGCCGGGCCCGGTTCCGTTCACCGGCTACGGCCTGCCCCACCTGCTCACCTTCACCCGCACGGCCGAGGGCTGGGTGCTCGCCGACGTCGCACTCGGCCACTACAAGCACTGCGCGCTGCTGCCGGAGACACAGCGCCCGTCAGAGTGCTGAGACGATCCGCGCCCGCAGCTTCGAGTCCCCCGCGGCCTGCTCGTACAGCAGGTCCCGCAGCACCTCGGCGGGCAGCGCTCTCAGCACGTCCTTGAGCTCGACGTCCTCCGCGTCCGGCGGCGGCACCGTCTCACCTCGGTCGAGCAGCACCAGCCCGACGGCCACGCAGTGCTTGCAGAAGAACCCCTCGGACCCGTGCGGGCAACTGCACGCCCCCATCAGAAGCGTCCCCGACCACGACAGTTCCACCAGGTAGGCGTCCTCGTCACCGCCCCGCACCCGCGCCGCCACGTGCCTGCTGTGCACCCGAAGGGACAGCACGGCCTCGCGGTAGGTCAGACCGCGCCAGTACGACTTGGTACCCGCGCGGTGCAACAGCAGCTCGGTGGTGAGGGTCGTCGACACGGGGGTCATCCAACCGGGTGACCACAGAAAGGATCAACATGATCGCGATCGGCCCACTCCAGCCCGCCGACCGAGCGACGTGGCAGAAGCTCTTCGAGGGATACAACACCTTCTACGAACGCACGCTGCCAGCGGAAACCTACGACGAGAAGTGGGAAGCGTTCCAAGAGGACAAAACCATCCACGCCCTATGTGCCCGCACGGACGGCGATCTCGCCGGCATCGTGCACTTCTTCAAGCACCCCAGCACGTCCGGCCCGGACGTCTGCTACCTCCAGGACCTCTTCACCGCCCCCGAGGCGCGCGGCCGGGGCGTCGGCCGCGCACTCGTCGAGGCGGTCGCGGAATGGGCGAGGCAACAGGACTGCGTCCGCGTCTACTGGCACACCCAGGAGTCGAACGGGACAGCCCGCAGGCTCTACGACCAGGTCGCGGAGAAGACGCAGTTCGTCCACTACCGCATCGTGCTCTAGCGGGCCGTCGTCTCCAGGTCGAGCAACGTCACGGCCGCGCGGAAGTACTTGTTGGTGCCCAGGTCCCGCACGGTCTTGATGTTGAACGCGGCCTTCAGCTTCTCCGCGTCTCCGGGGCTCACGCCCTGCAGCGCGTCGACGGGGGCGTCCAGGATGTCGGTGAGCGGCTTGTCCTCGTACGCCTTGTCGAGGAGCGAGTCGAGGTTCACGGTGATGGCCATGATCTTCATACCTCCAGCAGAAGTGGGGCGATCACGGCAGATTCTGGGGTCACTTCACGAATCCCGCAGGGCGAGTCAGCGCTTCCGCTTGAGCGCCACCACGATCACCGCCGCCACCGCGAGCACCCCGGCCACCCCGAGCGCCAGATCACCGATCGCCACACCGTTCGCCTGAGCCACCACCAGAGCCAGTCGCATGACCTCAAGCTAGCCCTTGGAGCAACGCCGGAACGAGGATTGTGTGGGACCGTATGAGGTGTGCTGCAAGCCTGTCTGAACGGCTCCCGCACAGCCGAGGAGCACCCGGCCCTGCCGTTGTCCCCCGAACGCCTCGCCGAGGACGCGGCTGACGTCGCCGCGCTCGGCGTCACGTCGGTGCACATCCACCCGAGAGACGTCATCGGCGCGCTCACGCTCGTCGGGCCCGAGGTGGCCACGACGATCGCGACGGTCCGCGCCGCCGTGCCGGGCATCGAGATCAGCGTGTCCACGGACGTGCCCGGCGCCCGCACCAGGCTGATCGGCAGCTGGGCGCCGCTCGCGGCGGGGCGGCCCGACATCGCGAGCGTGCACGTCGACCAGCCCGGCTGGCGGGACCTCGCGCAGGCGTTGCACCAAGTCAACGTCAGGGTCGAGCTGGTCGTGGCGGCCCCGGCTCAGCTGACCGACCTGCCGCCAGGCGTCAGCCGCATCACCGTCACGGCGACCAGGGACACGGCGGAAAGCCTGCTGGCTCAGGTGGAACCACTGGGGCTGCCGGTCCTGCTGCACGGCCGCGACGCCGACGCCTGGACCGTCCTCGACTACGCCGCGCTCCTCGAACTGCACGTGCGCATGGGTCTGGAGGACACGCTCCGGATGCCCGACGGCCGCACGGCCAAGAACAACGCGGAACTCGTCGCGCTCGCCAGGAAGCGCCAGCGGACGAGGGCTCCGAGTTAGTCGGGAAGCACGACCGCGACGATGCCCGCCAGGTGCGCCAGGCGGGCCACCTCGGCCGCGCGGAACATCGGGCCGCCCGGACGGCCGACGACCAGGACGCGGTCCGGCTTGCCCAGCGGCGTGGCGGCGAGTTCGGTGCCCAGTTCGCGCCAGGTCTCCGGCACCCACTCCTCCTCGCCGTCGAGCACGGTCGCGCGCTCCAGCGGGAACCACGGCACGTCCGCCATCCGGGTCTCCGGGGCGGCCGACGACGCGGTCAGGCGGGTGATGCCGGTGCCCTGCGGGCCGACGACGATGGCCCAGCCGGCGCGGATGATCTTCGGGACGCCCTCGGTGAAGATCTCGAGGCCCTTGCGCGGTTCCTCGGCGATCTCCTCCACCAGTTCGAGCTCGCGGTGTGTGTCGAGGATGCCCGCGTACGGGCGGACCGCGTCGACCTCGACGCCCTCGATGGACTCGGCGGCGGTGATCAACGTGTCCGGCAGGCGGCCGGAGGGGAGTTCCACGACGAGGTCGTCGATGGCGACGCCGGAACCGCGTTCCACCACGTCGACGCTGAGTATGTCCGCCCCGATCTCGCCCAATGCCGTTGCGACCGCGCCGAGGGTGCCGGGACGGTCCGGGAGCTGGACCCGGATCAGGAACGACAAGGTGAACGCCTCCATAGCTCGTGCGAGAGACCCCGCGTCTCGCGCCGTTGCCGGTCGGTGATTCTCGCAGACGCATCGTCAACGCATGACCTGCTGTCCGCGTTGCGAACCGGTTAAGTTGACGTGCCGGTCAACCATAGAGGCGGTAACCCGTTCGAAGGCGCGCCTGACCAGCCCATAGACTCACGGGGTTCCCGATTCGTAATCCCGACCCTACGGGGGTTGACAGGAGTGCCCAGCATCTCCCGCGACGAGGTCGCGCACCTGGCGAAGCTCGCCAGGCTGGCTGTGTCCGAGGACGAGCTCGACTTGTTCGCCGGCCAGCTCGACGTGATCCTCCAGTCGGTGGCTTCCGTTGGCGACATCGCCACGGCCGACATCCCGCCGACGTCGCACGCCGTTCCGCTGACCAACGTCTTCCGCGAGGACGTGGTCCGTCCGAGCCTAGGTCAGCAGCAGGCGCTCTCCGGCGCTCCTGAGGCCGAGGACGGCCGGTTCCGCGTGCCCCGCATCCTGGGTGAGGAAGCATGACCAACGACCTGATCCACGCCACCGCGGCGGAACTCGCCGCGAAGATCCACAGCGGCGAGATCTCGTCCGTCGAGGTCACGCAGGCCCACCTGGACCGCATCGCCGAGACCGACGGGAAGGTCCACGCCTTCCTGCACGTCGACACCGAGGGCGCGCTCGCGCAGGCCCGCCGGGTCGACGAGGCCGTCAAGGCGGGTGAGCAGGTCTCGCCGCTCGCCGGTGTGCCGTTGGCGCTCAAGGACGTCATGACGACCGAGGGCGTGCCGACCACGGTCGGTTCCAAGATCCTCGAAGGCTGGATCCCGCCCTACGACGCCACGGTGACGCGCAAGCTCAAGGAAGCCGGCGTCGTCATCCTCGGCAAGACGAACATGGACGAGTTCGCCATGGGTTCGTCGACCGAGAACTCGGCGTACGGCCCCACGCACAACCCGTGGGACCTCGACCGCATCCCCGGCGGCTCCGGCGGTGGCTCGTCCGCCGCCCTGGCCGCCCTGCAGGCGCCGCTCGCGATCGGCACCGACACCGGTGGCTCGATCCGCCAGCCCGGCGCCGTCACCGGCACCGTCGGCGTGAAGCCCACCTACGGCGGTGTGTCGCGTTACGGCCTCGTGGCGTTCTCGTCGTCGCTGGACCAGGCCGGTCCGTGCGCGCGCACGGTGCTCGACGCCGCGCTGCTGCACGAGATCATCGCGGGCTACGACCACATGGACTCCACGTCCATCGACGCCCCGGTCCCGCCGGTCGTCGCCGCTGCCCGCGAGGGCCTGAACGGCGACCTGTCCGGCCTGCGCATCGGTGTCGTCACCCAGTTCAGCGGTGAGGGCTACCAGCAGGGCGTCGCGCGCAGCTTCGAGGCCGCCGTGTCGCAGCTCAAGGAGCTCGGCGCGGAGATCGCGGACGTGTCGTGCCCGAGCTTCGACTACGCGCTCCCGGCGTACTACCTCATCGCGCCGAGCGAGTGCTCGTCGAACCTCGCCCGGTTCGACGCCATGCGCTACGGCCTGCGCGTCGGCGACGACGGCACGCGCAGCACCGAGGAGGTCATGTCGCTGACCCGCGAGGCCGGTTTCGGCCCGGAGGTCAAGCGCCGCATCATGATCGGCACGTACGCGCTGTCGTCCGGTTACTACGACGCGTACTACGGCTCGGCCCAGAAGGTCCGCACGCTCATCACGCAGGACTTCGCGAAGGCGTTCGAGAAGTTCGACGTGCTCATCTCCCCGACCACGCCGACCACGGCGTTCAAGATCGGCGAGCGCGCGAACGACCCGATGGCCATGTACAAGGCCGACCTCTGCACCATTCCCGCGAACCTCGCGGGCACCCCCGCCATGAGCGTCCCGAGCGGTCTGTCCGATGAGGACGGAATGCCGGTCGGCCTGCAGATCATGGCTCCGGCGCTGCAGGACCACCGCATGTACCGGGTGGCCGCAGCCTACGAGGCCGCGCGCGGCGCGTTCGGAGGTCCGTCGCTGTGAACATCAAGAAGGCAAGGGGCTTCCTCGGCCTCGCCGGCGCCGTCGCAGGAGCCGTGGGCGCGTTCTCGGGCTTCAAGTCCGCCCGCGCGAACAAGGACAAGCTGGCCCTGGCGAACGCGATCGCCAGCATCGCGGTCGCCGTCACCGGTGCCGCGCTGGCCGCTCGCGCTCTGCGGAAGGACGACCTGGCATGACCTCCCTGGTTGAGCTGATGGACTACGACGAGGTCATCGAGAAGTACGACCCCGTCCTGGGCCTGGAAGTGCACGTCGAGCTGCACACCAACACGAAGATGTTCTGCGGCTGCGCCAACGTCTTCGGCGGCGAGCCGAACACGAACACCTGCCCCACGTGCCTGGGTCTCCCGGGCTCGCTGCCGGTGGTGAACGGCAAGGCCGTCGAGTCGGCGATGCGCATCGGCCTCGCGCTGAACTGCGAGATCGCCGAGTGGTGCCGGTTCGCGCGGAAGAACTACTTCTACCCGGACATGCCGAAGAACTTCCAGACGTCGCAGTACGACGAGCCGATCGCGTTCAACGGCTGGCTCGACGTGACGCTGGACGACGGCGAGGTCATCCGCGTCGAGATCGAGCGCGCGCACATGGAGGAGGACACCGGCAAGTCGCTGCACGTCGGCGGTGCCACCGGTCGAATCCACGGCGCCGAGCACTCGCTGCTCGACTACAACCGCGCCGGCGTGCCGCTGATCGAGATCGTCACGAAGATGATCCCGGGCACCAAGGAGCGCGCCCCCGAGGTCGCCCGTGCGTACGTCACGGCGCTGAGGGACCTGCTCAAGGCGCTCGACGTGTCCGACGTCCGGATGGACCAGGGCTCGCTGCGCTGCGACGCGAACGTGTCGCTCAGCCCGAAGACCACCGGCGCTCTGGGCACCCGCACCGAGACCAAGAACGTCAACTCGCTGCGCAGCGTCGAACGCGCTGTCCGCTTCGAGATGACGCGTCAGGCCGCGGTGCTCGAGTCCGGCGGCGAGGTCATCCAGGAGACCCGTCACTTCGACGAGTCCTCGGGCAGCACGTCACCGGGCCGCAAGAAGGAGACGGCGGAGGACTACCGCTACTTCCCGGAGCCCGACCTGGTCCCGATCGCGCCGTCGCGCGAGTGGGTCGACGAGCTCCGCGGCACCCTGCCGGAGCTCCCCTGGGAGCGCCGCGCGCGCATCCAGAAGGACTGGAACCTCACCGACGAGGTCCTCCGCGACCTGGTCAACGCCAACGCGCTGGACGTCATCATCGCCACCGTCGAGGCGGGCGCGAAGCCGGACGAGGCCCGCTCCTGGTGGGTGTCGTACCTCGCGCAGCAGGCGAACTCGAAGGGCGTCGAGCTCACCGACCTCGCCATCACCCCGGCCCAGGTGGCGAAGGTGATCGAGCTGGTGAACTCGGGCACGCTGACGAACAAGCTCGCCCGCGAGGTCGTCAACGGCGTCCTGGAGGGCGAAGGCTCCCCCGAGGACGTCATCGAGAAGCGCGGTCTCAAGGTCGTCTCGGACGACTCGGCCCTCGAGAAGGCGGTCGACGAGGCCCTCGCGGCCCAGCCCGACGTCGCGCAGAAGATCCGCGACGGCAAGGTCCAGGCGGCCGGCGCCATCGTCGGCGCGGTCATGAAGGCCACCAAGGGCCAGGCCGACGCCGCCCGCGTGCGCGAGATCGTGCTCGCACGCTGCAGCTGACGGGTCGGGAGCTGGACGCCTCACCCGCGTCCAGCTCCCGCTTCGCCTGTGCCGCCGCGACTTCCATGACCGACCACGTCTTCAACGGGGTCAGCAGCCCCGTGCTCCTCGAACTGTGCGGGTTCATCGGCGACGAGGTCCTCCTCGACCGGCTTGCCGACGAAGACCTCTACCGGCACATCACCTTCGCCGCGTCCCAACGGCACTCCGGCCGCGCGTTCACCGCCCGGCGCGTTCCCGAGCTCGACGCCATCGCCGCCGCTGTGATGAGACGGCTGTCCTCCGGCCCGCTGTCCGCCACCGCCCCGCGATCACCCCAGTCGCGGTTCGCGCGGAGTGCGGTGCCTTCCGCGGTCACGTTGATCGACCGGCCCACCCAGGACGACAAACCGGCCGGAGCGCTGTGGACCTCGTCCTTCCTGCCGGACGGCACGAGCATGTGGCAGTGGGGTGAGTGGGCGGAGTTCGGCCGCGACCGGCCACTGCACGCGCTCGCCTTCGACCCGACCGGCGTCAGGCTGTGCGCCATCGGATCACCCGCCGACTACGAGCGCCTGGTCAACCGCTACCCACGCCCGGCGAGCACCCGGGTGGACTGGCCGCGAGTGGCCGAGGACTTCGACGCCGTGCACCTGACCGTCACCGGTCTCCTCACCGCGCAACACGTCCCGGTCGCCACACCGCACGGCCCGGCGATGCTGACCGGGTGGGACGCCGAGTCCACGGCCTGGCTGCGCCTGCCTCCGGGGCTCACGACGACGCCCGTGATCTAGGGCCGATTCGGCCGGCCGTGCACGCCGGCTGCCGGTAGATACACATTCGCCACAAAAATCACAAAGGGTCACCTGTTAGTGCAGGTCAGCGTTGGTGATCTTAGGCCTTCCGAGTGGCTGTTAGCTAATTGAGACGTGTGCGTGTAGCCGTGTGTGTCACTCTCTCCGTGCAGCTCATCTGGGGGGATGAGAAGTAGTAGTCCAAACGAGGGGGGAACCTCATGGCTGTGCAGCGCGACAACCTGGAAGTGGTCGAGAACGAGGTCGTTCAGGAGGCGGAGTCCGTGCTCGAGGGCACGCCGGTCGTCGAGCCGGACCCGATCCCGGCGCCGCCGACCGAGGTGCCGAAGCCGGACAAGAAGGAAGACCCCGAAGTCACGCCGATGTGCTGTGGCGGCGGCCCCGGGGCCCCCTTCAGGCGTCCGTTGCGGATCACTGAGGGCGCCATGGACTCGGGCGGCGACGTCGAGCACACGCACGACTGCCCGAACCACCCGGACAACAAGGCCAGCTAGTAACTCAGCGTGCTCTGCCCGCTGCCAGGCGCTGTGCCTGGTTGGCGGGCAGCGCTGCGTGGACACGTGTGGTGTGATGATCACATGCCCGCTCGTTCCCTGGAGAGAGCGCGCGAGTTGTACGAGAGAGGTTGGGCGGAGCAGGCGAAGTTCCGCTTTCCCTCGGCCACCCGGCTCCTCAAGCGTGCGCTCGTGCGCAGTGAGCGCGTAGACCCAAGCCCAGAACGAGCGGCGATTCGTGCTCGCATCTTCTACACCTTGGGACTGTGCCAAGGCGAGACCAGTGGCATGGAGCTCGCAGTCGAGGCGTTCGACTTCGCTCGCCACGAGATCGGGACCATTGAGGACCTCGCGATCAGGACGCTGCTGAACGCGGGTGTGGACCACAACCAAGGCCTCATGGTCATGCGCATGGGTCAACCAGAGAAGGCTGTCGACTGGTTCACCAGGTTCATCGAGTCGGTCGGGGAAGACGTCGGCCTCACCACAACCGGTGAGAATCGTGCACTGGTGCAGATGTTGGTCTCCACCCTGCTGAACCGCGGGTTCGCGCTGGCTGCGGTGCGCAGGAGCGAACGGGCCATCGCCGACCTCGAACGCGGAATCCGCCTCGCTCGTGAGCACGAACTTCTCCATTTCTACCCGTTCTTGGTGCACGCACTGGGAAATGTGCACAAGCAGAGCGGTGAGCTGGCTGAGGCGCTGAGGCGGTACGAGGAAGCGGAACGGATCTTCCGTGCCGATGATCGGCTTGCCCTGCTGGCCCGCCTGCAGTTCGACCAGGCCGAGGCCATGCTTATGATCGGGCTGTCCGATGAGGCCGGCAAACACCTCGACGAGGCACTTCCGGTCATGCGCAAGGAGAAGTTCGGCCAGGAGATCGCCGAGGTCGAGATGTTCCGCGCCTCGGCCGCGCTGCTGGACGGCCAGCTCGACCTCGCGCGCCGCATGGCGAAGCGGTCCGAACGCAAGCTCGTCCGCCGCGGCAGCACCTGGTGGATGATGGCCGGCCTGATCGAGCTGTGGGCTCACGGCCGGCACGCCATGCGGACCGGGCGGATCTCGAACGCGTTGGTGCAGAAGGCATTGGCGCTGTCCGAAGAGCTGGCGGCCAACCACCTCGTGGACGAGTCGCGGCTGGCGCTGCTCCTCGCGACCCGGCTGGAGATCCGGCGCGGCAGGCTGGCAGATGCCGAAGTGCTGTTGAAGAAGGTGCCGGGGCCCCGTGCGGTCACGCCGCTCGACCACCGCATGCAACGCCGGCTCGTGCTGGCGGAACTGGCGCTGGCCAAGGGAAGTCGGCGCGCCGCGTTGACGCACGCCCGTCAGGCGCTCGACGAACTGGGTCGCGTGCGTGACCAACTCGGTGGGTTGGAGCTGGTGTCCGCCACCGCCGTGCACGGCAGGGAGTTGAGCGAGCTCGCGATCACGCTCGCGCTCCAGGACGCGAACGCCCGGCGGCTCTTCGCTTGGCTGGAACGCACGCGGGCGCAGACGTATCGGTATGAGCCGTTGGAGGCGACCGACAACAACGAGGTCGCCGAGCGGATCACCGAGGTGCGCAACCTCAGCTGGGCGATCCTGCGCCACGGCCTGTCGGGGCAGCCGACCGCGGAGTTGCGCGGCAAGCTCGTGAAGGCGCAGCGCGAGGCGAACCGGCTCGGCTGGCACTCGCAGCGCTGGGGCAGGCCCCGGCCCGTCGCCGGTGTCGGCGAGGTGATCGCGGAACTCGGTGAGCGGGCCATGGTCAGCTACGTCGTGTCCGGCGGCAAGGTGGCGGCGGTCGTGATCGCCGGCGGTCGGGTCAGCCTCGTGCGGCTCGGTGGCGCGGCCGATGCGCTGGAGAGCGCACAGAAACTCCACTTCGACCTCAACGCCCTCGCGCCCGACCACCTGCCACAGCCGTTGGTGCAGGTCATCGGGGGATCGGCGCACCGGCAGGCCGACCGGCTCGACGCGTTGCTGATCAAGCCTCTCGCCCACCTGATCGGCGATCGCGAGCTGGTCATGGTGCCGACCGGTGAGCTGTACGCGGTGCCGTGGGGTGTGTTGCCGAGCCTGCAGGGACGGCCGGTCGCCACCGCTCCCTCGGCTACCGCCTGGATCGCCGCGGCTCAGGGCGGTCAGCCGAGGACCGACCGGGTGCTGGTGGTGCAGGGGCCCGGGCTGCTCTTCGGGCACGCCGAGGTCGAGAAGCTCGCGACCTACCACGCCAACGCCACCATGCTGTCCGGAGATGTCGCCACCGCCACCGAGGTCCTCGCGCACCTCGACGGGGCCGACCTGGTGCACGTCGCCGCCCACGGTGAGCACGAGACCGAGAACGCGCTGTTCTCCCGGCTCGAACTGGTCGACGGGCCGTTGTTCGCGCACGAACTGGGCAGGTTGCGGAAGCCTCCCGCGCACGTGGTGCTCGCGGCGTGCGAGCTGGCGCTGAACCGGATCAGGCCCGGTGACGAGGCGCTGGGGTTCGCCGGAGCGATGCTGGCCGGGGGCACGCGGACCGTGGTCGCCGCCGCCAGCAAGGTCGGTGACGAGGCCAGTGCGGCGGCGATGGCCGACTACCACCGGGCGTTGGTCGCCGGGGCGGCGCCCGCGGTGGCTCTGGCCGAGGCGATGGCCAAGGATCCGTTCCGCCGGCCGTTCCTCTGTCTGGGGTCCGGCTAGTCCGTTCGAGTGGTTGTACGTCGTTCAGTGAAATGAACGCGCTGGTCAGCGGTGATTTGTGCCCCATTTAAGACGGGCGGTTGGTGAACTTCTCTCGCCGATCGTCGACTGTCTGTGCCACTCTCGACGGCACAGGTCTTGACCGAGGGGATGCAACGGCCCGCCTATCGGCTCTAGTCGATACGCGGGCCGTTGTGCGAGAAAAGTCCGTATGCGCAGAACTCTGCTCGCTGTTCTTCTTGCGGCCGCCGCGGTGGTAGCGGCTCCCGTCAACGGAACGGCGCAACCGACTGCACCACCATCTCCGGTCACAGACCGAGAACCGGGCAACGGGCCCGAGCGCAACGACGTCGCCACCCTGGACAGCGCTTTCCAAGCCCTGTCCGTCGTGGCTCAGGGGGAGAACAAGGCCGACAGGCACCAGGGTTACCCGCGCCGGACGACGCTGCGGACGTACCCGGAGAACACGGCCGACAAGTCCATCAAGCTCGGCCTCGCGCCGTACCACTCGCTCGCGCCGAAGCTGAACGCGTTGCAGCAGAAGAGCAACAGGATCTCCGTCGAGGTCGTCGGCCAGTCGGGACTCGGCCGCGACCTGTACCTGGTCACGCTGACCGCGCCGGAGAGCGCGACGGAGACCAGGGTCCAGGAACGGTTCCGCGCCACCATCGAAGAGGGGCGCAACGTCCCGGCGGGGCTCTACAAGGCACCGATCTGGGTCAACAACAACATCCACGGCGACGAGTGGGAGGGCACCGACGGCGCGTTGCGGGTCATCGAGCACCTCGCCACGAGTGACGACGCGGAGACCCGGAAACTGTTGCAGCGCAGCAGGGTCTACTTCAACCTCACGGCGAATCCGGACGGTCGTGTCGCCGGCACGCGCGCGAACAACGCGGGCTTCGACCTCAACCGCGACTTCGTCACGAACTCCCAGCCCGAGAACCGGGCCATGCAGGACATCGTGGAGCGCACTCAGCCGTTGATGATGTTGGACGAGCACGGTTACGTGGCGAACACGCTGATCGAGCCGACCACGCCGCCGCACGGCCAGAACTACGACTTCGACCTGTACATCAAGCACGGTTACGCGGGCGGCCTCGCGATGGAGAAGGCCGTGCAGGCTCTCGGACATCCCGAGGCGGCGAAGCCGGAGATCCCGTTCCGCGACTACCCGGTCGGCGAGTGGGACGGCTGGGCGCCGATCTACACCGCGCAGTACTCGATGTACCACGGTGCCGTCTCGTACACGATCGAGATCCCGATGCGCGTCAACCGGGCCGACTACGACGCCCTGCCGGCCCAGGAGCTCCAGCGCCGGTCGAAGATCAACACGGACGTCGTCGAGGCCACCATCAAGACCACGCTCGACTACGTGGACGACAACCGCAGAAGCCTGATCTCGAACCAGACGGAGATGTTCCGCCGTGGCGCGGCAGGCGAGAAGCAGCGGCAGATCCCGGACGGCTTCGTGCCCGGCTTCGGCCCGGAAGACCGCTTCAGCACGGAGTTCCCGCGCGCCTACGTGATCACGAACGAACGCTCCGCGCCCGCCACCGCACGGCTGGTCGACCAGCTCGTCCGGCACGACGTCCGGGTCGAACGCGCCGAGAAGCCGTTCACGCTGGGCGGCAAGCGTTATCCGGCCGGGTCGTACGTCGTGGACATGCACCAGCCCAAGCGCGGCCTCGCGAACGTGATGCTGGAGCAGGGCAGCGACATCTCCGACAAGGCACCGGTCATGTACGACATCTCCGGCTGGAGCCACCGCCTGCTCTGGGGCGCGTCGGTCGACATCTACAAGAGCGGCCAGTTCCGCTTCGACGGCAAGCCCGTCGTGGCCGCCGCACCGACCGGGGACGTCGATGCCGCACCCGGCGCCGACCTCGCTCTGAAGCTGACCGACCAGAAGGACGTCAGCGCGGTCAACGACCTGCTCGGCCGCGGCCTCGAACTGCGCCGCCAGGACGACGGCACGATCGTCGTACCGGCCAGGGACAGGGCCGCCGCGAAGGAGGTCGCCGACCGCTACGGCGTGCGGTTCTCCACCGCCAGGCCCGGCGGCCAGGCGTTGCAGCGCAAGACGATCGCGGCCGCGGTCTCCGCCGACGAACTGCAGGTGCTGCGCGAGTCCGGGTTCGACGTCCGCACGATCTCCACGGCCGTGCTGAACGCGGGCTTCGACTGGTCGCGGATCGACGCGCTGTACGTGGGCGCGGGCCTGAACTACACGCAGCTCAACGCCACCGCGAAGGCCGCGCTGGACGAGTTCCTGAAGCGCGGCGGAGTGGTCACGCGCGGCGCGACGGGCAGCAGGTTCAACACCGACGCCAAGCTCCTGCAGGCCACGCCCACGGCCGGCTGGGAGGACGCCAACGGCGTGGTGAACGTCGTCAACGGCACCGGTCCGATCGGCACGGGCGCACTGCCGCACTCGTTCGTCTACGCCCCGCAGTGGTTCACGAACCTCGGCACCGGCGTGACGGTCGAACAGCGCTACGGCAGCACGGTGATCGCCGCGGGCCACTGGCACGCACGTGACAACGGCACGGGCGGGCAGGACGCGGCAGCGGGTCAGGCAGCGGTCGTGTCGGGCACGGCGGCGAACGGCGCGAAGGTCGTGCTGTTCGGCACCGAGCCGATGTTCCGCAACCACCCGAAGGGCCTGTACGCGCAGGTCGCACGCGCCATCTTCTGGAGTGGCACGCAGTAGACGTAGCTAGGGGCGGGGAGGCCCCGACAGCCGTCCCCGCCCCTCTTGCACGTACCCCACACCGAGGTTGCCCAGGACCACCAAGCCTGAAACCTCAGACCCCTGGCGGCAGGAAACCGTGCGCCGACAGGTCGAACCAGTTGCCCTCGGGATCGATCGCCCGGTACTCGGCGAACGGACGGTCCCCACCCCTCAGCGCGGGCCGCGGCTCCAGCGTCTCCAGGAACGGCGCGACGTCCTCCACCTGGAACCCGAAGTGGTTGAACCCGGCCGGCACGTCCCCGTCGAGCCGCTGCTGGATCAACGCCAGGTTCATGTACCCGTCGGTGACGAAGTGGCTGCCGTCGGGATCGGTGTGGAACAACGACATCCCGAACCGCGACGTGTAGAAGTCAGCCATCTCCTCGGCGTCCTGCACGACGAACGCGATGTGCCGCAACCTGGGCCTGCTCATGACTGTCCCTTCGGGATCATGTTGTGGAACGCGGCGATCTCCCAGCCGTCGGACCGCCGCACGACGACGGCCTGCGCGTGGGTGGTGATGCCCGCCGGGGCGATCGACGACGTGACGTGCACGACCGAGACGTCCGAGGTCAGCGGCCTGATCAGGCTGATCTCCGCGGTGAGCTTGGTGTCGCGGTACGGCCCGGCGAAGAGCTGTCCGTGGCCCACCGCCACCGCGCGGCGCCCGAACAGTTCCTCACCGCGCACGGTCACGAAGTCGACGTCCTCGGCGAAGACGGACGCGAACGCCGTGCCGTCGCCCTGAGCCCAGCCCTGCTCCATGCGGTGCCACAGCGCGTAGATCTGTTCTGTCATGCGTGATTCATCCTCAACGGCAGGCGCAGGCACGACGCGTCCCATGCGGCAAGCGAGTAGTAGAGACCGCCATGGCGGCGTTCGAGGTAACAGACGACGTTCACGGGCCATCCGCTGTTGCGGAACATGTGCTCGTCCATCGGCGTCGGGCTGTCGCTCAACGGCCGGTTCCGCTCGCACTCAGGACCCAGCCGGTGCCAGTCCGGGTGCAGGTGGATCGAGCCGAGCACGTCCAGGTCCCGCGCGTCCGCCGCCCGCGTGATCGTCAGCAGGTCCGCGGGGTCGAGCCACCACGCGCGCACCGGGTTCTCGTACGCCGTGCCGAACCGGGGCACGATCGTCGCCGCGAACTCCTCCCGCGCCGACGGGTCCGTCAGGCGCGCGTTGCGGCCGAACGCCACCTCGGACACCACCGCCTCGGTGCCGGCGGACCGGCCGAGCAACACCGCGAAACACGGTCTCGGCTCGTCCTCGGTGATGAACGAGTATTCGGCGGACGCGGCCTCCAGAAACGTCTTCACAGCGCGATCCGAAAACAGCACCGCATCAGTGCGTACCGGACGCTCGGCCAATTCCATCACAGGGTCGAACGTATCGACTGCGAAGGGTGTTCGACCTATTACATTGAGCGATAACATCGGGCTCATGCGTCTGGAAGTGCGGCATCTCGAACTGGTCGTGGCGATCGCCGACTGCGGCAGCCTGCGCAAGGCCGCCGCCCGGCTCCACCTGACCCAGCCCGCGGTGACGACGCAGCTCAAACGCATCGAGGACCACCTGGGCGGCACGCTGTTCCTGCGCGCGAACGACGGCGTCAAGCTCACGCCGACCGGTCAGGACTTCGTGCAGGAGGCGCGGTCGATGCTCACTCAGCTCGTCACGCTGGAACGCGTAACGCGCCGTAACACGCAATGCGCCAGCGCTCCCACCAGGCTCGCGGGAATTCCGGCTCATCACTTCGGACTACTCGTCGCCGCGTTAAAGGACAACGTCACGAGTCGCACCGTCAAGGAGACGGCGACGCTCACCGCGTTGCTCACCACCGGCGAACTCGACATCGCCGTCCTGCGGCAATTCCCCGGAACTCCGCTGACCTTTCCGCCGAACGCCGGCCATCGCCTGCTGACCCGCGAACCGCTGTTCGTCGGTGTGCCCGAGCACCACCCGCACGCACGACAGCCCGAGATCGCACTGGAAGCCCTGGCGCACGACAAGTGGGTCATGCCCGAGCCCGACGACAGCGGCATGAACGCCCACTTCGCCCGCGAGTGCGCGGCGAGCGGCTTCGAGCAGCGGATCGCGCACTTCAGCAGCGAGGCGCACGTCGCACTCACGTTGATCAGGGAGTCCGGGGCGGTCTGCCCGCTCTACCCGGTCGGCAGCACCCCGCCCGGCGTCGCGCGCCTGCCGATCACCGGGAACCCGCTGGTGCGCGAGGTCGTGCTGGCCTGGCGCACGGACGCGCCGGTCGCCGAGGAGATCGACGACCTGTGCGAGCAGGTCGCGACCGGGTATCTGAAGCTGGTCGAGGAGAGCGAGGTCTACGCCCGGTGGTGGCGCGACGGAGGAGAGCGGTTCGCCCTCAGTCCTTGGAGCCACCGGCGGGGTCCGGACGCACGACGATGACGACCCTGTCGTCCGACGAGATGGGCTGACCACCGGCCTTGTTGACCGTGCCGACCAGCGACGCCGACTCGTTCAGCATCTCCACCGGCCCGAGCAGGCCGAAGCCGTCCTCCTGCATCGTGAGCTCGGGCTTGCCGGTGAAGGCCCCGGCGGCGTTCATCGACAACGACTGCAGGCCGGGCGTCTTGGACGTCGCCAGCATCAGCATGTCCGAGTACGACGCGCAGCCCATCACACCGGGCTTGTCCGGCCAGCTCCACGCGGCCTCGCCGAGCTTGCCCGGCTGGACGCGGTAGACGACGTCGGCGTTCGCGGTCCAGTCCGTCACCCAGACCTTCGAGCTGTCCGCGGAGACGCACAGGCCGCCGGGCAGGCGCAGCCCGGCCGAGACGACCGCGCTGCCGGCCGTCGGGTTGCCCTGGGCGGGCTGGCCGGAGCCGTCGATCCGCAGCACCTTGCCGGCCAGCGAGTTCGGGTCGGCGGCCAGCGCCGGGTTCCCGGCGTCACCGGTCGCGACGAGGATCGCGCCCTTGCGGTCGCTCGCCAGCACACCGCGGTTGCCCGACGGGCCCTTCGGGATGCCGGTGAGGATCGGCTTGGGCGTGTCACCGGGCGCGATGCGCAGCACCCGGTTGTCCGTCGCCGTCGTGACGTAGACGTACGCGAGCTGGTCCTCCGCGAACGTCGCCGACAGCGTCAGGCCCGTCAGTCCGCCGTCGGTCGACGCGTCGGCCTCGATCTGGGCGACCACGACCGGGTCGACGTCCTTGGTGACCTTGAGCAGGCGACCACCGCGTTCGGTCGCGTAGGCCGCGACTCCGCCCTTGGCGTCCGCGCCGATCGGGGCGACGCCTGTGACGGGGTTGAGGCACGTGGCCACGACGGCCGGGTGGTAGTCCTTGCAGCCCTGCGGCGGCGGCACGCTCTGCGGCGCCGGGTTGCGGCCGGGGTCGCCCGGCGTCGGGCGGTACTCACCCGGCAGCTCGGGCTTCGGGCCTGCCTGCGGGGTCAGCTGTGGTTGCACGCTCCACTGCGTCGGCGCCGGCTCGTCGGGAAAGCTCGCGCAGCCCCCTGCCAGCAGGCAGGCGGCGGTCAGCAACGCAACGGAACGAACCACGTCCCCCAGGTTAGGTGGACGACCGTGAACCCGAAGTCAACTTCTCCCGGACGTGGCGAAGTCGACCGCGCTGACCCGGTCGAGCAGGAGGTCGAGTTCGGCGCTGACCACCTCGGGCGCCTCGAGCGGCAGGTAGTGGCTGCACGGCAGCAGCCGCAGCCGTGCCTGGGGCAGCGAACCGACCGGCCCGGACATGCTCTCCGTCGTCGCCAGCACGTCGTCCCGCCCGGCCAGCAGTGTGACCGGGCACACGATCGGGCTCAGGTCCTGCCGCGGCGTCGCGCCCAGTGCGAGCGCCAGCGTGAAGTACCAGCGCCAGTCGTGCTGCAGGAACCGGCTCACCGCGTGCGTGACGGCCTTCGGGTCGCTCGACGGCTTGATCACGCCGCTGTGCCGCAACAGGAACGTCGTCGCGTCCGTCACCGGGAGGTGGTGCAGCACCTTGTCCAGCACGGGACCGGCCTGCTGCAACAGCTTCGCGCCCGTCAGCCCGACGAACCGGCGCACGTTCTGGGGGACGAGCGGCAACATGGCGTCGAACGAGTCACCCGGTGCGCCCGCGACGAGCAGCAGGCCCGCCACCCGTTCCGGATGACGCAACGCCAGCTCGGCCGCGATCGTCACGCCCATCGACCAGCCCATGACGACGCACCGCTCGACCCCCGCGTCGTCCATCGCGGCGATCGCGTCCGACACGTGGTCGTCCAGCGAGATGTTGCGCTCGTCGACCGGCCTGTCGGAGCCCATCGTGCCGCGCATGTACCAGCTGAGCAGGCCCTCGCGCTCGGTCAGCGAAGGCCACGACTCGGGGCCGGACCCCACGCCGGGGCACAGCAGCACCGGTGTCCCCTCGCCGGGCACCTGCCACGTCCGGATCTTCGTGCCGTCCCACGCAATGACGTCGCGCTCCCGCATGACGAACATTCTGACGTACTTTGCTCTTGTGACGCTCACCGTGCTCGTGCCAGATGATTTCGGAGTTCAAGCGCTGTCTCAGGTGGACGGTGTCCGGCCGGTTCGCTACGTGCCGGGGGAGCCGTTGCCGGAGGAGGGCGCGCACGCCGAGGTCCTGATCCCGCGGTTCCTCTCGGGCACGGACCCGCGCGAGGTGTTCGGGCAGTTGCCGAACCTCAAGCTGGTGCAGCTCCTGAGCGCAGGCGCCGAGAACTTCGTCGGCAAGGTGCCCGACGGTGTGATGCTTTCCACGTGCCGGGGCGCGCACGGCGGCAGCACCGCGGAGTGGGCCATCGGCGCGTTGATCGCGATCTACCGGGACTTCTTCGTCTTCGAGAAGGCACGCGTCGAGGGCCGCTGGGACTTCCACGCCACGGACACCTTGCAGGACAAGAAGGTCTTGATCGTCGGCGCCGGTGATCTCGGTGAGCAGCTGCGCAAGCGTCTGGAACCGTTCAACGCGTCCGCCACACTCGTCGGTCGCACCGCCCGGGAAGGCGTGCACGGTCAGGACGAGCTGCCGCAGCTGCTGCCGGAGTTCGACGCCGTGGTCGTCTTCACGCCCATGACCGAGGAGACCCACCACCTCGTCGACGCCAAGTTCCTGGCAGCGATGAAGGACGGCGCGATCTTGGTCAACGGGGCACGCGGACCGGTCGTGGACACCGACGCGTTGCTCGCCGAACTGACCTCCGGACGGCTGCGCGCGGCCCTCGACGTGACCGATCCCGAACCACTGCCGGCCGATCATCCACTGTGGACCGCGCCGGGCCTGTTCCTGACCCCGCACGTGGCCGGGTCGTGCACGGGCAGCGGACGTCGCGCGTACGCCATCGCCATCTCGGAGATCGCCCGGTTCGCCGCCGGGGAGGAACCCCGCAATCTGGTCCACGGGACTTATTAGTCTGAACGGGTGAAACTGGGCTGCCGTTCGGCTCTCGCGCGCCCGCACGAGGCCCCCTAGCGTGCGGGCGTGGCTACTCACGACAAAGGCTCGGCGAGTTCGAGCGCTTTCTCCGACGACTCGTTCTACTCGAGCAGCGGAGGGGGAGTGCACCACTTCGACGACGGCACGACCAGAGCCGGGTCGGACGTTCTGTCGCCGTACGACTCGACCACGAAGTCGTTCGACACGACGGCCTACACGCCGCTGGACACGTCCACTGTGGACTCCCGCGACGAGGACCCGTTCGAGGACGAGCGCAAGAAGTTCGGCTGGACCGCCGGCCCGGACATCGGTCTGCTCGGGCTGCGGGCGGTGCTCGGCGGCATCTTCGTGCTGCACGGCCTGCAGAAGGTCTTCGGGCTCTTCGGCGGCCCCGGCATCAACGGCTTCGCCCAGTCGCTCGAGAAGATGGGCTACCGCGAGTCCGTGGTCCTCGCCTGGGTCACCGGCATCACCGAGCTCGCCGGCGGCGGTCTGCTCGTGCTGGGCCTCTTCACGCCGCTCGCGGCGGCGGGCCTGCTCGCGGTGATGGCCAACGTCATCGCGCTGCAGTACAAGGGCGGCTTCTTCGGCCCCAACGGCGTGGAGCTGGAGCTGGCACTCGCGGGCATGGCGTTCGCGGCGCTGTTCGCCGGGCCCGGCCGGGCCGCGCTGGACTACAACCGCAGCTGGTTCCGCCACCCTCTGGCAGCCGGGTTCATCGCGCTGGTGATCGGGATCGGCGGCGCCGCGGTCACGTACTTCGTCTTCCGGTAAGAACTCACGGATGCGGAAGAACCTGACGGGAGCGTTGCTCCAGTTCGCCCTGCTGGTGGTCGGGATCCCGATCGTCTACCTCGTGGCGTTCCCGTTCGGCCTCACCGCGAAGTCCCTGCTCCCGCCGCTCGGCCTGCTCGCGGGCCTGATCGTCGGCGGCGTCCTGGTCAAGAAGACGGAGCAGCCCGTCAGCGGACCGCTGACGGGCTGGCTCGTGTTCGGCGCCGCTATGGCTCTGGCGGCAGTTCTTTAGAGATCCGGGTTGCGCACGGCACCCGTGGACGCGTCCGTCGCCATCCGCGCGTACGCCCGCAGCGCCGCCGTCACCGGACGGATCCGGTCGACCGGCTGCCACGGCCGCTCCGACGCCTCCATCTTCGCCCGGCGCTCGGCCAGCACGTCGGCGTCCACCAGCAGTTCGAGCTTGCGCTCGTGCACGTCGATCAGGATCCGGTCACCGTTCTGGACCAGGCCGATCGTGCCGCCGCCCGCCGCCTCCGGCGAGATGTGGCCGATCGACAGGCCCGACGAACCGCCGGAGAACCGGCCGTCCGTGATCAGCGCGCACTTCTTGCCGAGGCCCGAGCCCTTGAGGAACGCCGTCGGGTGCAGCATCTCCTGCATGCCGGGGCCGCCGGACGGGCCCTCGTAGCGCACGACCAGGACCTCGCCCGCCTGGATCTCCTTGTTCAGGATCGCCGAGACGGCCTGCTCCTGGGACTCGACGACGCGCGCCGGGCCCTCGAAGTGCCACAGCTCCTCGTCGATGCCCGCGGACTTGATGATCGCGCCGCGCTCGGCCAGGTTGCCGCGCAGCACGTTCAGGCCGCCGTCACGGGTGTAGGCGTGCTCGTCGTCGCGGATGCAGCCACCGGCCGCGTCGGTGTCCAAAGAGGACCAGCGGTTCGACGTCGAGAACGCCTCGGTCGTGCGCACGCCACCGGGGGCGGCGTGGAACAGCTCGATCGCCTCGGCGGACGGGTTCTCGGCGCGGATGTCCCACTTGCCGAGCCACTCCGCCATCGTCGGCGTGTGCACCGACGTGACGTCGTCGTGGAGCAGGCCCGCGCGGTAGAGCTCGCCCAGCAGCGCGGGGATTCCGCCGGCCCGGTGCACGTCCTCCATGTGGTAGTCGCTGTTCGGCGACACCTTGGACAGGCACGGCACGCGGCGCGACAGGTCGTCGATGTCCTGCAGCGTGAAGTCGATCTCGCCCTCCTGCGCGGCGGCGAGGATGTGCAGCACGGTGTTCGTCGAGCCGCCCATGGCCATGTCGAGCGCCATCGCGTTCTCGAACGCCTTGCGGTTCGCGATCGACCGCGGCAGCGCCGACTCGTCGTCCTCGCCGTACCAGCGCCTGCACAGCTCCACGACGACGCGGCCGGCCTCGGAGAACAGCTCGCGGCGCGCGGCGTGCGTGGCCAGCGTCGAGCCGTTGCCCGGCAGCGACAGCCCCAGCGCCTCGGTGAGGCAGTTCATGGAGTTCGCGGTGAACATGCCGGAGCAGGACCCGCACGTCGGGCACGCGGAGCGCTCGACCTCGGAGAGCCCGTCGTCGCTCACGGCGGGGGAGGCGGACGCGGAGATCGCGGTGATCAGGTCCGTCGGCGCGACGGCGACACCCTCGACGACGACGGCCTTGCCGGCCTCCATCGGGCCGCCGGACACGAACACGACGGGGATGTTGAGGCGCATGGCCGCGTTGAGCATGCCGGGCGTGATCTTGTCGCAGTTGGAGATGCAGACGATCGCGTCGGCCTGGTGCGCGTTGACCATGTACTCGACGGAGTCGGCGATGATCTCGCGGCTGGGCAGCGAGTAGAGCATCCCGCTGTGGCCCATGGCGATGCCGTCGTCGACCGCGATGGTGTGGAACTCGCGTGCCACGCCACCCGCCTCGCGCACCGCCTCGGCCACGATGTCCCCGAGATCGCGCAGGTGCACGTGGCCCGGCACGAACTGCGTGTAGGAGTTGGCGATCGCGATGATGGGCTTGCCGAAGTCGCTGTCCGTCATGCCGGTGGCGCGCCAGAGCGCGCGGGCTCCGGCTGCGTTGCGACCGTGCGTGGTGGTGCGAGAGCGGAGCTGAGGCACTGCTCCTCCAGATTCAGTTCAAGAAAAATGCGCGCGGGACGCGGGGGTGAGGCGTCCACCAGTCTGGGAGCGGTGCCTCAAAGGTTACTTGTGCGCAGACTCGCGGAGACCAGCAGACAGGCCAGTGCGAGCGTGATCACGTGCACGACGGTGCACCACAGGCAGATCTTGCCGATGATGAGGAACTCGGCCGCCACCAGGTAGACCACCATCAGCACGCCGACGCCGACCGCCGCGAGACGCACCCACTTGAGCGCGTCGATCCGCCACGCGAACGGGAGGCAGATCACGGTCAGGAACACGAAGAAGGCCAGCCCGAGGAACGCGACGGGGATGCCCAGCAACTCCGACTGCTCGCTCGTGGTCACGGTCTCGCAGTCGATGACGGCGTCCGCCGAGCACAGCAGCGCGCCGGCGTTGAAGTGCGTGTACGTCAGGTAAGCCGAGGTCAGCAGGCCCGCGATGGACAGCAGCAGGCTCAGCAGCGGAACCCGTTTGATCACTTCTCCGACTCTACGACCTCGTCGGTCTTCTCCTCGGCAGGCTCCTCGGCCACCTCTTCGACCTCGACCGGTTCGGGCACCGTCGTGTCGGGCACGCGCCCACCGCTGACCACCGACAGCGCCGGCAGGTGCATGAACCGCACGGCGGGCAGCGTCACCTCGGACGCGTCCTCCTTGACGGCCCGCAGCCAGCCCTTCTGCACCAGCCGGATCGACTTCACGTCGGACCACTTGAGCGTCGTCTTGCCGAACACCCCACGCGCGACGATCTCCTCCTCGGTGACCGTCGTGCGGTTGCGCAGCACCCAGTACGCGTAACCGAGCGGAAAGACGTAGAGCGCTTGCAGTCCCGGTGCGAGCCACGCCACAGGGGTGACGCAGATGGCGATCAGACCCGCCGCGAGCAGGGCTGTTGCCGGGATGCGAAAGACCAGCTTCTTCACCCGGACGATTGTTCCACGTCCACGATCCGGGAATTCCATCCCGCAGAGTTGACGCACTCTTGCGCGAGGCGATACCGTCCGCTTCATGCAGCGCACGCTCGTTCTCGTACTTCTCAGGCGCGTCGACGCCTGAGCCGAACAGCCTGCGTCGACGCGCGACCCTCGCACGACCCAACTTCGGGTTGTCGAGGGTTTTTTCGTGTCCGGACCCCGATACCCACGAGGCAAACCAATGACCAGCGCACCATCGCGACAGGCTTCCGAGCCCTCGTCGCCACGTCCAGGTCCGCGGCCCAAACCGGCTCCGCCCACTGGCGCGCCGATTCGAGTGACCGGGGCTCAGTCCCTCGTCCGCTCGCTTGAGGCGGTCGGGTGTGAAGTGGTGTTCGGCATTCCGGGCGGGACGATCCTTCCCGCGTACGACCCGCTGCTGGACTCCACGAAGGTCCGGCACATCCTCGTCCGCCACGAGCAGGGCGCGGGACACGCGGCGACCGGGTACGCGCAGGCCACCGGCAAGGTCGGGGTCTGCATGGCGACCTCGGGTCCGGGTGCGACCAACCTCGTCACCCCGATCGCGGACGCGAACATGGACTCCGTGCCCATCGTCGCGATCACCGGCCAGCAGTCGCGGCCGCTGATCGGCACGGACGCCTTCCAGGAGGCGGACATCTGCGGCATCACGATGCCGATCACCAAGCACAACGTGCTCGTGACCGACCCGGCGGACATCCCGCGGGCGATCGCGGAGGCGTTCCACATCGCGTCGACCGGCCGACCCGGCCCGGTCCTCGTCGACATCCCGAAGGACGTGCTGCAGGAGCAGACCAGCTTCTCGTGGCCGCCCGAGATGCGCCTGCCCGGTTACCGGCCGACGACCCGGCCGCACGGCAAGCAGGTGCGCGAAGCCGCCAAGCTGATCGTCAACGCCCGCAAGCCCGTCCTCTACGTGGGCGGCGGCGTCATCAAGGCGGACGCGAACGCCGAGCTGCTGCGCCTGGCCGAGGACACCGGCATCCCGGTCGTCACGACGCTGATGGCGCGCGGCGCGTTCCCCGACTCGCACGACCAGCACCTGGGCATGCCCGGCATGCACGGCACCGTCGCGGCCGTCGCGGCGATGCAGCGCTCGGACCTGCTGATCGCGCTGGGCGCCCGGTTCGACGACCGCGTCACCGGCCAGCTCAACTCGTTCGCTCCCGACGCGCAGATCATCCACGCCGACATCGACCCGGCCGAGATCTCCAAGAACCGCCGCGCGGACGTCCCGATCGTGGGCGACTGCAAGGAGATCATCACCGAGTTGATCGACGCCGTCCGCACCGAGCGCGAGACGGCCAAGGCCGTCGACCTCTCGCCGTGGTGGACGACGCTCAAGTCGCTGCGCGAGACGTTCCCGCTGGGCTACGACTGGCCCGAGGACGGCACGCTGTCCCCGCAGTACGTCATCGAGCGCATCGGCGTGCTGTCCCCGGCGGACACGATCTACACCGCGGGCGTCGGCCAGCACCAGATGTGGGCCGCACAGTTCGTGAAGTACGAGCACCCGCGCACGTGGATCAACTCCGGCGGCCTCGGCACGATGGGCTTCGCCGTTCCCGCGGCCATGGGCATCAAGGCCGGTGTGCCGGGCACCACGGTGTGGGCCATCGACGGCGACGGCTGCTTCCAGATGACCAACCAGGAGCTCGCCACCTGCGCCATCGAGGGCCTGCCGGTGAAGATCGCCGTGATCAACAACGGCAACCTGGGCATGGTCCGCCAGTGGCAGACGCTGTTCTACGGCGAGCGGTACTCCAACACGGATCTGGGGACGCACAAGCACCGCATCCCAGACTTCAAGCTCCTGGCGGAAGCTCTCGGCTGCGCGGGTCTGCGCGCCGAGTCGCGTGAGGAGGTCGACGAGGTGATCGCGAAGGCGCTGGAGATCAACGACCGGCCGGTCGTGGTCGACTTCGTCGTCGGCAAGGACGCCCAGGTGTGGCCCATGGTCGCGGCGGGCACCGGCAACTCCGAGATCATGGCCGCCCGCGGCATCCGCCCCCTGTTCGATGAGGACCTGTGATGACCAGGCACACGCTGAGCGTTTTGGTCGAGGACAAGCCCGGTGTGCTCGCACGCGTCGCCGGCCTGTTCTCCCGCCGCGGCTTCAACATCGAGTCGCTCGCGGTCGGCCGCACGGAGTACCCCGACATCTCGCGCATGACGATCGTGGTGTCGGTCGACGAGCTGCCGCTGGAGCAGGTCACCAAGCAGCTCAACAAGCTCATCAACGTCATCAAGATCGTGGAGCTGGAGCCGACGGCTTCCGTTCAGCGGCAGCTGGTGTTGATTAAGGTTCGTGCGGACGCGACGGTGCGGTCGCAGGTCCTCGAAACCGTTCAGCTCTTCCGCGCGAAGGTCGTCGACGTCTCGCCCGAGGCCGTCACGATCGAGGCCACGGGCACCTCTGAGAAGCTCGACGCCCTGCTGCGCATGCTGGAGCCCTACGGGCTTCGCGAGATCGTCCAGTCCGGCATGGTCGCCATCGGCCGTGGCGCTCGTTCCATCACTGCCACCGCGGTTCGTTAGAAACGCGAGGTCGTGCCTGTCGTCCGGTCGCCCCTTCGTGCAGATTCGGCGAAGCCCGATCTGTGCGAAGCGGTGGCCGGATGACAGGCTTCTCGACGACCTCGCCGCCGTCTGCGGAGCAGCGGCAAACAAACACTGACAGAAGGAAATACAGTGAGCGTTGAGATCTTCTACGACGACGATGCCGACCTGAGCATCATCCAGGGCCGCAAGGTGGCCGTGATCGGCTACGGCAGCCAGGGCCACGCCCACGCGCTGTCCCTGCGCGACTCCGGCGTCGAGGTCCGCATCGGCCTGAAGGAGGGCTCGAAGTCCCGCGACAAGGCCGAGGAAGCCGGCCTTGAGGTCGGTACGCCGGCCGAGGTCTCCGCGTGGGCCGACGTGATCATGATCCTCGCGCCGGACACCGCGCAGCGCCACATCTACGCCGACGAGATCGCCGCGAACCTCAACGAGGGCGACGCGATCTTCTTCGGCCACGGCTTCAACATCCGCTACGGCCTCATCACGGTCCCGTCCGGTGTGGACGTCGCCATGGTCGCGCCGAAGGGCCCGGGCCACCTGGTCCGCCGCCAGTTCGTCGACGGCAAGGGTGTCCCGGCGCTCATCGCGGTCGAGCAGGACGCGTCGGGCAACGCCCAGGCCCTCGCCCTCTCCTACGCGAAGGGCATCGGCGGCACGCGCGCCGGCGTCATCAAGACGACGTTCAAGGAAGAGACCGAGACCGACCTCTTCGGCGAGCAGGCCGTCCTCTGCGGTGGCGCGTCCGCGCTGGTGCAGGCCGGCTTCGAGGTGCTGACCGAGGCCGGTTACGCCCCCGAGGTCGCGTACTTCGAGTGCCTGCACGAGCTCAAGCTGATCGTCGACCTCATGTACGAGGGCGGCATCGCCCGCATGCGCTACTCGATCTCCGACACGGCCGAGTTCGGCGACCTGACCCGCGGCCCGCGCGTCGTCACCGCCTCGGTCAAGGAGGAGATGAAGAAGATCCTCACCGAGATCCAGGACGGCACCTTCGCGAACGAGTGGGTGGCCGAGGACGACAACGGCCGCGCGAACTACAAGAAGCTGCAGCAGGAGGGTGAGAACCACCCGATCGAGGTCACCGGCAAGAAGCTCCGCGACATGATGTCGTGGGTCGACCGCCCGATCACCGAGACTGCCTGACCTTCACCTCAGGTCTTTCCTCAAGGGAGGCCCGTGGAGCGTGTGTGACGCTCCGCGGGCCTTTCCGTATTCGTTCGCATCCATCCGCTAACTTCTTCCGCATGACGGATAGCGCGCCGATCTACGACGACAAGGCCCACGTGCGCGGCAAGCTCGACCTCCGCAACGCGGAGTGGAAGCGCCCGCCCGAGCCCGAACCGGAAGACGGCCACGTCGAGATCGCCTTCATCGAGCACACCGACGGCGCCACGTACGTCGCCATGCGCAACTCCAAGCAACTCGAGCCCGTGCTCACGTTCACGATGGCGGAGTGGGACGCGTTCGTGCTGGGCGCGAAGGACGGGGAGTTCGACGAGCCCTGGTGACACCAGCCGCACTCGTTCCGTTGATACCGCGGCCTGGGACTGGCTCTATGGGCACCATGTCAACCTGGGCAGATCCTTGACCGCTCTTGCCCGGCGCAGTTCAGGGATTGTGGTTGAAAGTGATCGTCTTCGTGCAGTAGGTGACGCGGGTGTTGATGTCCGTCGCACTCACGACGATCTGGATCCGCTGACCGTTGACGGTGGCGAAGACGTTGAGCGGATGACTGTCGTCGATGAACACGTCCCGCGTCTCGTCAGCATCGTCATCGTGGAACACGAGGTATACCCGCCCCGCACGACCAGGCAGAATGTCGGTCAGCCCGGGTCCGGTGACCCTGATGTTCCAGGCGTTGACAGGCTGGCCGGTCTTCGCATAGGCCTGGACCCGGTCACCGCAGTCTCCAGGCGGTGGCATCCGAAGATCCTGCTGATGGGCGGTCGCTCCCGAGGCGGGATGCACCAGCACGAACAACACGGCAGAGATCAGTGCAACGACTGTTTTCATCGTTCCCCCAAGGAACTTGCAATGCGCGTATCCCCTTCACGCTCGACACTGGCCCAACCGGAGTATCCGGTCCACTGCCCGATCGGGTGAACAGGTCACGTCGCTGGCGGGCCTTCCTCGCCTTTCACGAGCCCCAGGAACACCTGCGAAAGTGTGCCCGCGCGCACGATGTGCTCCAAGAACTCGTCCAGCACTTGCGCCGCGCGAGGACTCAGGTCCGCGCCCCTGTGCACACGCCGGGCCACCTCGATGCCGGTGAAGGACAGCGTCGTCATCAATCCGCTGAGGATCTCGACCTCAGCGCTGCTCGCAGGTCCTTCAGCCGTTGTCGCCTCGTGGAGATCCATCAGGGCTTCGCGGACCTTGCGGCGTCCGTCCTTCGTGATCGGGTCGTTCGTCACTGCGTCTCCTCGAACTGCTGGAACTGACCGCGCTCGGGCGGGCCGACCTGTCAGCGTTCCGCACCGGCAACGTTGCCGCACATCGGTCTCCGGGTGACGGGGAGAGCCGATGAGTCACACGAGATGTGCCTGACTCGGACAACGAGATGCCGCGAGTGTGAGACAGACAGGATCGGCCTCGTTCTGAGGCACTGGAACGCGATCAACCCCGTTGGAACGCGACCACCCGCACGCACGCAGCGCCCCACTCGCTCGGCCCGCCTCCACCCCGGCCCGACCGTTTCCCAGCCACTGGGCATCACCCTGACGAGCGAACGCCACGTCCACCCCCTCCCGTCCCATACTCCAAGACGCGGGCAGTGACCTGAGCCACCCGGCGGAATACCCACGCAAGGCCCCTGTCTATGCTCGTTAACAGTCCGGACACATTGCGGTGCTCCGGTCGGCGCGGGCCAGCCGCCCCCGACCACGCCCGCGCCCCACGATCCGACCCTTCCTGGGAGCGATGTCCGTGAGCAACACGAGCCGACCTGTTGTCCTCATCGCCGAGAAGCTCGCGCCGTCCGTTCTGGACGCTCTCGGCGACGGCGTCGAAGTGCGCCACGTAGACGGCACCGACCGCGCGGCCCTTCTCGAAGCCGTCGCCGACGCGGACGCGCTGCTGGTCCGTTCCGCCACCCAGGTGAACGCCGAGGTCTTCGCGGCGACGCGCAAGCTCAAGGTCGTGGCCCGCGCGGGTGTCGGCCTGGACAACGTCGAGGTCCCGGCCGCCACGCAGAACGGCGTGATGGTCGTCAACGCGCCGACGTCCAACATCGTCAGTGCCGCCGAGCACGCCGTCGCGCTTCTCCTCAGCGTCGCGCGCCAGATCCCGGCCGCGCACGAGACGCTGCAGAACCACGAGTGGAAGCGCTCCAAGTTCAACGGCGTCGAGCTGAACGGCAAGACCGTCGGTGTCGTCGGTCTTGGCAAGATCGGGCAGCTGTTCGCGCAGCGCATCGCCGCGTTCGGTGTCGAGCTCATCGCCTACGACCCGTACGTCAGCGCGGCCCGCGCGGCCCAGCTCGGCATCGAGCTCGTCACGCTGGAAGAGCTGCTCGAAAAGGCCGACGCGATCTCCATCCACCTGCCGAAGACGCCGGAGACCAAGGGTCTCATCGGCGCGGAGCAGCTGGCGAAGGCCAAGCGCGGCGTCATCATCGTCAACGCGGCCCGCGGTGGCCTCATCGACGAGGAAGCCCTCGCCGAGGCCGTGAAGGAAGGCCAGGTCGGCGGCGCCGGCATCGACGTCTTCTCCACCGAGCCCACGACCGAGAGCCCGCTGTTCAACGTGCCGGGCATCGTCGTCACGCCGCACCTCGGCGCGTCCACGGCCGAGGCACAGGACCGCGCGGGCACCGACGTCGCGAAGAGCACCATCCTCGCGCTCGCCGGCGAGTTCGTGCCGGACGCCGTCAACGTCCAGGGTGGTGCGGTCGGCGAGGAGGTCCGCCCGTACCTGCCGCTGGTCCAGAAGCTCGGCACCGTCCTCAGTGCACTGTCGCCCAAGGCCCCGACCAGCGTCACCGTCGAGGTCCGCGGCGAACTGTCCAATGAGGACGTCGCGATCCTGCCGCTCGCCGCGCTGCGCGGGGTGTTCTCCAAGGTCGTCGAGTCACAGGTGACGTTCGTCAACGCGCCGAGCCTCGCGGCCGACCTGGGCGTGAGCGTCGAACTCGTCAAGGAGCCCGAGAGCCCGAACCACCGCAGCCTCGTCACGGTCAAGTCCGTGCACGCGGACGGCAGCACGTTCAGCGTCGCCGGCACCGTCAGCGGCATCGCGCAGGTCGAGAAGCTGGTGAACATCAACGGCCGCAACTTCGACCTCCGCGCCGAAGGCACCGTGCTGCTGCTGGAGTACCCCGACCGTCCGGGTGTCATGGGCACGGTCGGCACGCTGCTCGGCGAGGCCGGTGTGAACATCGAGGCCGCGCAGATCAGCCAGACCGGCGACGACGCCGTCATGGTGCTGCGCGTCGACCGCCCGGTCGACACGCAGGTGCTCGACCCGATCGGTGCCGCCGTGGGCGCGCGCACCGTTCGCTCTGTCGACTTCGGATAGTCACGACAAACGGGAAGGGGACGGTCAAAGTCCCCTTCCCGTGTCTGTCGTTGTTCACAACGAAGTCGTAACAGGCAACTATCTGTAGACCACATTCATACTTTCGGGGCAGTCGCAGAGACACGATCAGCGATTAGCGTCCCCACGAGGTTGACCCGGTGCTGTGAGGGCACGGCACTGTTTCCACTCGGGTCGAAGGCACACACCTCGGTTGGGGCAACGTTGTGAAGAGACGATCGAGTCTGGTGGTGTTCTCTGCCATCACCACACTGCTGATCGCACCCGTCACGGCACAGGCGCAGAGCGAACCGCTCGCGCAGCCGGTCAAGGGTGCACAGGGGTTGGACGCGAAAGCGTTGCACCTCAAGGTTTCTCCCAGGCTGAACGCCGCGGGTTCGGTCACCGCGTTCGTCGCGCTCGACCGCAAGCCGGCCGTCGACGCGTTCGACGAGAAGAAGAGCCAGGGCAAAGAGGTCGCGAAGCAGGCCGCCAAGCAGGCCAAGAACGACGTGTCCGCCACCGCGGACCAGGTCGTCGGCCAGCTCAAGAGCGCTGACACGCAGACCAAGGAGATCTACCGGACCTCCAACGGCGTCCCCGGCGTCGTCGTGAAGGCCGACGCGCAGAAGGTCCGCGAACTGGCCCAGCGCCAGGACGTCCTCGCCGTCTACCCGGTCGTGCCGAAGAAGCGCCAGAACTCGAACGCCGTCCAGCTCACCAGGACGCTCAACGTCTGGCAGCAGTACGGCAAGCTCGGCGACGACATCCGCGTCGGCATCATCGACACCGGTGTCGACTACACGCACGCGAACTTCGGTGGCCCCGGCACGGTCGAGGCGTTCAAGGCCGTCGACCCGACCAAGAGCGACCCGAACTTCCCGACCTCGAAGGTCGTCGGTGGTTACGACTTCGTCGGTGAGGACTACGACGGGGAGAGCACCGACCCGGCGATCAACACGCCGAAGCCGGACGCCAACCCCATCGACTGCGACGGCCACGGCTCGCACGTCGCGGGCACCACGGCCGGTTTCGGTGAGAACGCCGACGGCAGCACGTTCAAGGGCGACTACACCAAGCTGGACGCGGCGAAGCTCAACGCGATGAAGATCGGCCCCGGCACCGCGCCGAAGGCCCAGATCTTCGCGCTGAAGGTCTTCGGCTGCACGGGCTCGACCAACGTCACCTCGCAGGCCCTCGACTGGTCGCTCGACCCCGACGGCGACGGCGACTTCTCCGACCACCTCGACGTGGTCAACCTGTCGCTCGGCTCCGACTACGGCGCCCCGGACGACCCCGACAGCCTCTTCGTGAAGAAGCTGTACAAGGTCGGCGTCATGCCGGTCTTCTCCGCGGGCAACGGCGGCGACCTCTACGACATCGGCGGTTCGCCGGGCAACACGCCCGAGGCGCTGACCGTCGCGTCCGTGCGCGACTCGTACGTGCTGCGGGACGGCGCCGAGGTGAAGGGCCAGGGGCAGAAGCCCGGCCAGTACAGCCAGAACTTCACCGGTTACCTGGGCTACAACAAGGAACTGCCGGTCGCGAAGGTGACCCAGGCGGGCAACGCCGACGGCTGTCTCCCGATCACCGACCCCGCCGTCGCGGGCAAGTTCGTGTGGCTGGAGTGGGACGACAACGACGCCACGCGCCGTTGTGGTTCGGCCGCCCGCGCGAACAACGTGCAGGCGGCGGGCGGCCAGGGCGTGCTCCTGTCGTCCACCCTGGAGAACTTCGCGGCGGGCATCGCCGGCAACGCGGGCATCCCGATGTTCCAGTTCACCGGCACGGCCACCGCGGCGATCCGCCCGGCGCTCGACGCGGGCACGCTGGTCGTCCGCCTCGCGGGTGACCTGCGCACCTCCACGGCGACGTACGACCAGTCCATTTCGGACACCCCGAGCGCGTTCACCAGCCGTGGCACCCGTGGTCAGTCCATCAAGCCGGACGTCGCGGCCCCCGGTGACACGATCTCGTCGACCGCCGTCGGTTCCGGCAACGACCGCTCGGTGATCTCCGGTACGTCGATGGCGTCCCCGCACGTCGCCGGCATCGCCGCCCTGGTCCGCCAGGCGCACCCGGACTGGACGCTCGAAGAGGTCAAGGCCTCGATCATGAACACCGCCGGTGCGGACGTGAAGGAGAACGGCAAGACCTTCGCCCCCAACCGGGTCGGCACCGGCCGCGTGGACGGCAAGTCCGCGATCGACAACCAGGTCCTCGCCTACGTCGAGGAGGACAACGGCTACGTCAGCGCGAACTTCGGCGTCGTCGAGGTCTCGAAGGCGGTCGAGAAGTCCAAGACCATCAAGCTGGTCAACAAGTCCACGAAGTCCGTGGAGTACAAGGTCGGCTACACCGCGGCCACCACGATCCCCGGCGTGAGCTACGTGCTCTCGCAGGACAAGGTGAAGCTGAGCCCGCGCGGCATCGCGAAGGTCAAGGTGACGCTGAAGATCACCGACCCGAAGGCGCTGCGCAAGACCGTCGACTCGACGGTCGAGGCGAACCAGCTCGACACGCCGCGCCAGTTCCTCGCGGACGCCTCCGGTCGCGTGACCTTCACGCCGACCGCCGGCGCCACGGTGCCGCTGCGCCTGTCGGTCTACTCGGCGCCGAAGCCGGTCGCGGACATCAAGACCGCGTCCAGCCTCAAGTTCCGCGGCAACGACAAGCAGGCCGTCCTGAACGTGTCCGGCAAGGGCATCGACCAGGGCACCGGCTCGCAGGCCTACCGCTCGCTGATCAGCGTCCTCGAGTTGCAGGCCCAGTCGCCGAAGCTGCGCGACTGCAAGCGCAACGTCACCGAGAACTGCGCGCTCAACGAGACCGCCAAGGGCGGCGACCTCCGCTACGTCGGCGCGGCCTCCACGGCCCCGCTCGCGAAGGCGCAGGGCAAGCCCGAGGAGGCGCTGCTCGCGTTCGGTGTGGCGACCTGGGGCAACTGGTACAACCTGGGCAAGAACACCATCCCGTTCGTCGACATCGACACCAACGGTGACGGCACGGCGGACTTCGAGGTGTTCGCGACCCGCCTGACCGACACCGACCTGCTGGTCGCGTCCACCGTGGACCTGAAGACGGGCGAGACCGTCGACATCCAGGGCGTGAACGGCCTGTTCGGCGACGTCGACGCGAACGTCCAGGACACCAACGTCGTCGTCCTGCCGGTGCTGCTGAGCGCCCTGGGCATCGACGCGTCGAAGGACACGGCACGCCTCTCGTACGTCGTGGGCGTCGGTGGCTACTACGCCGCGCCGGGCAACGCGAACAAGCTCGTCGACGTCATCGACCGCAACCTGTCCTACGACCCGCTCAAGCCGGGTCTGTGGGCGCAGGGCGGCGGCGACGCGGCGCTCTCGTACCTCGCGAAGCCGGGTACCGCGCTCGTCGTCAACAAGAACGAGGCCTCGCTGAAGGCCGACAAGTCCGACGGTTTGCTGGTGCTCAACCACCACAACGCCAACGGTGACCGCGCGTCGGTCGTCCTGGTGAAGTCCGGTGGGCGGGGCTCCTACTAGATCGGATGTTTTACGAGAGGCCCGGTTCTTCGTTTGGAACCGGGCCTCTTGGCATGTCACGGCCCGGAACTGCCTGTCGTCACCCCTTGACGCGACCCCGTTCCTGCGGTCGAGTGACACTCGAAAGCGTGATATGGGCCGTGTGGGTGTCCCGCAGTACGGGAGATAACACCCCGATGGGGTGTCCGGCATGCGGCGAGCGGCCGACATGCCGGTAGCCTTTCGCGAAGGAAAGTAGTCCCACCAATTGGGGACTGACACCTGGGAGGTGTGTGGATGCGGCTCGCAGTGATCCCAGGAGACGGGATCGGGCCCGAGGTCATCGCTGAGGCCCTGAAGGTCCTCGGTGAGGTCGTTCCGGCGGCCGAGATCACTCGTTACGACCTCGGCGCGGCGCGCTGGCACGCCACGGGAGAGTTGTTGCCCGAGTCGGTGCTCGGTGAGCTTCGCCAGCACGACGCGATCCTGCTCGGCGCGGTCGGCGACCCGTCGGTGCCGAGCGGAATCCTGGAGCGTGGCCTGCTGTTGAGGCTCCGCTTCGAACTCGACCACCACGTGAACCTCCGCCCGGCTCGTCTCTACCCCGGTGTCCGCAGCCCGCTCGCGGACCCGCCGGAGATCGACATGGTGGTGGTGCGCGAGGGCACCGAGGGCCCGTACGCGGGCAACGGCGGCCTGCTCCGCAAGGACACGCCGCACGAGATCGCCACCGAGGTCTCGCTGAACACCTCGTTCGGTGTCGAGCGCGTGGTCCGGGACGCCTTCGCGCGTGCCGCGAACCGTCAGCGCCGGCACCTGACCTTGGTGCACAAGACGAACGTCCTCACGCACGCCGGCTCGTTGTGGTCGCGCGTCGTGGAGGAGGTCTCGCTGCAGCACCCGGACGTCACCGTGGCTTACCAGCACGTGGACGCGGCGACCATTCACATGGTCACCGACCCGGGCCGTTACGACGTGATCGTCACCGACAACCTGTTCGGCGACATCCTGACCGACCTCGCCGCCGCCGTCACGGGTGGCATCGGCCTGGCCGCGTCGGGGAACATGGACGTCACGCGTCGCAACCCGTCGATGTTCGAGCCGGTGCACGGTTCGGCGCCGGACATCGCGGGCCAGGGCATCGCGGACCCGACGGCCGCCGTGCTGTCGGTCGCGCTGCTGCTCGACCACCTCGGTGAGCACGAGTCCGCCCGCCGGATCGAGGCCTCCGTGGCGTTCGACCTGGCGACGCGCGACCACCAGTCGCCGGGGCAGACCTACGCGATCGGTGACAGGCTCGCGGCGCTCGTGTCGTCCAACGTGCGCACGGGCTGATTTCGCTCGGAACGTCTTGAAGCCCGGCCGGATCTTCTCCGGCCGGGCTTCGGCGTTTCTCCGCGCCGGAGGTCAGAGCTGGCCGTTGGCCTCACGCCACGCGCGCTCCTTCTTGATCCACTCGTTGTCCTGCGGGAACTCCTCGATCGACGGCACGCGGCGGATCTCGGTCTTGAACCCGGGCCCGGTCATCGGCATGCGCTTCGCCCACTCGATCGCCTCCTGGATCGAGGCGACGTTGAGGAGGTAGAAGCCGTTGAACAGCTCCTTGGTCTCGCCGTACGGGCCGTCCGTGATGACCGGGGGCTCCTGCGAGTAGTCGACGACGACGCCCTCGGACGTGTCGGAGAGGCCCTCGGCGGCGAGCAGCACACCGGCGCGGATCAGTTCCTCGTTGAACGCGCCGACCGTCTCCAGCATCTTGTCGAAGTCGAACTCGCCCATGTTCGCGAAGGCCTCGTCGGTGGCGCGCATGATCAGCATGTACTTCACGGTGTGTCTCCCTGTTCTGGTTCTCGTTCGGCATCCCCAGGTCGAACGGGCCGGGTACCGGATCGACATCACACCCCGAGAATTTCCGAACTTTCTGTTTTCGCAGGTAGGGTCACTGAAGTCGTGCGTGGGGGAAGACCGGTCGAAGTCCGGCGCTGACCCGCAACGGTAGGTCTCCTGGCAGGGGACGAGCCCGAACACCCGCTCACGGTGACCGAGAAGTTCCAACTCCGCCGTGGACTGCGGGAAGGACCCAGTGATCTCCAAGATCAGCGCGCTCGTCGGCGTGCTCGTCGTCAGTCTCGTGGCGGGCGTCGCGCTCGGCCCCGTCTCCGTGCCGTTCGACGTCACCGCCGGCCTGCTGTGGGAGGCGATGACCGGCGGCACCGTCCCCGCCGACCTCGCCGGGCAGTACCACATCGTCTGGGACATCCGGCTTCCTCGCGTCCTGCTCGCCGCCGTCGTGGGCGCCGGGCTGAGCGCGGTCGGCGTCGCGATCCAGGCGATGGTCCGCAACGCCCTGGCCGACCCGTACGTGCTCGGCATCTCGTCGGGCGCGAGCGTGGGCGCGACGGCCGTCGCGACGCTCGGTGTGCTGTCCGGGTTCGGCGTCTACGCGCTGTCCGTGGGGGCGTTCCTGACCGGCCTCGGAGCCACGGCTCTGGTCTACATCACCGCGCGCACGAGCCGGGGGCTCACACCGTTGCGTCTGGTGCTGACCGGAACAGCGCTGGCGTACGGGTTCTCCGCCGTGGCGATGCTGCTGGTCTTCCAGGCGCCGCGCGGTGAGGCGGCGCGGGCGGCGATGTTCTGGTTGCTCGGCAGTCTCGGCGGCGCGAACTGGCAGTCGCTGCCCGTCGCCGCCGTGGTGACCCTGGCGGGGATCGTCTACCTGGCGACCAAGGCGCGGCAGCTCAACGCCATGGCGATGGGCGACGAGACCGCGACCACCCTCGGCGTGCCCGTCAACCGGTTCCGCACGCACCTGTTCATCGTCACCGCGGCCATGACCGGCGTGCTGGTGGCCGTCAGCGGTGCCGTCGGTTTCGTCGGGCTGATGCTGCCGCACCTGACGCGCATGGTCGTGGGCGCCGACCACCGCAAGGTGCTCGCCCTGGCACCGCTGGCCGGAGCCTCGTTCCTGGTCTGGGTCGACGTGGCCGCGCGGATGCTCGCGGCACCGGAGGAACTGCCGCTCGGCGTCATCACGGCCGCGCTCGGCGTGCCGTGCTTCATCTTCCTGATGCGCCGCAGGTCCTACGTCTTCGGAGGCCGCTGATGCGCGTCGAGATCGACCAGGTCACCGTGCGCGGCATCATCACGGACATCTCGCTGCACGCCGACGGCGAGGTGGTCGGCATCGTCGGGCCGAACGGCAGCGGCAAGTCCACGACGTTGCGCTGCGTCTACCGCGCGTTGAAGCCGGACGCGGGCGCGGTGCTGCTCGACGGCCAGAACGTCCACAAGCGACGCTCCGTCGCCCGCGACCTCTCCGCCCTGTCCCAGGAGTCGCAGGTCGAGTTCGACTTCACGGTCGCCGAGGTCGTCGAGATGGGCCGGCTGCCGCACGACCGCGACCCCGCTCTCGACGCACGGGTGGTGTCCGAGGCACTGGCCACAGTGGACGTCTCGCACCTCGCCTCCCGCAGCTTCCTCAGCCTGTCCGGTGGTGAACGCCAACGGGTGCTGATCGCGCGGGCCATCGCCCAGCAGCCGCGCGTGCTGGTGCTGGACGAGCCGACCAACCACCTCGACATCCGCCATCAGCTCGACGTTCTCTCTTTGGCGCGCGGTTTGGGCATCACGGTCCTGACCGTGCTGCACGACCTGAACCTCGCCGCGTCGTTCTGCGACCGCCTCTACGTGCTGGACGAGGGACGCGTCGTCGCCTCCGGCACCCCCGAGGAGGTTCTCGTGCCCGAGCTCATCGCCAAGGTCTTCCACGTCACCGCCCACGTCGTGCGGCATCCCACCACAGGAGTTCCCCAGCTCCTGTTCGACCAGGAGGTCACCCCTTGAGAACCGCACTTGTCACAGCCACCCTGCTGCTCGTCTCCGGCTGCGGCGCGACGGTCGCCTCCGACACTTCCGCGACCGACCCGGTGACCATCACGAACTGCGGCCAGCAGGTCACGTTCGACCGCGTACCGTCCAAAGTGGTCACCAACGACACCGGCATCACCGAGCTGATGTTCGCGCTGGGGCTGAAGGACCGGATGGCGGGCTACGTCATCAGCGGCAAGGACTCCGTCGACGTGCGGACCTCGCCGTGGAAGGCCGACTTCGACAGCGCGAAGCACCTGTCCGACAAGGTCACCAAGGAGGTCGTGCAGGGGGCCAACGCAGACCTGGTCTTCGCCGGGTGGAACTACGGGTTCAGCGAGAGCACCGGGTTCACTCCGGACGCGCTGAAGGAGCTCGGGATCGGCACCTACCAGCTGACCGAGGCCTGCCGCAACGGCGTCGGCAAGCAACGCGGCATCATGCCCGCGCTGGACGCGTTGTACACGGACCTGCGCAACCTCGGGAAGATCTTCCGGGTGGAGGCCAAGGCCGAGGAGCTCGTCGCCGGTTACCAGAAGCAGATCGCCGACGCCGGTCGGTTGATGGCGGGCAAGCCCCGGCCGAAAGTGTTCCTGTACGACAGCGGGCAGGACCAGCCGTTCACGTCCGGGAAGAACGCGGCACCGCAGGACGTGATCTCCAAGGCCGGCGGGGACAACGTGTTCGGTGACCTGAACGACAGCTGGACCACGGTGAACTGGGAGACCGTCGTGCAGCGCAACCCCGACGTGGTGCTCATCGTGGACTACGCCGACGGGGAGGCGAACACGCCCGAGCAGAAGCAGGCGTTCCTGGAGGGCTTCGCTCCGCTGGCCAACTCGCCCGCGGTGAAGAACAAGCGGTTCTTCTCGCTGCCGTACGCGGCGCTGGTCGAGTCGCCGCGCAACGCGGCGTCCATCGAGGCGTTCGCGAAGTTCCTGTCACAGGCGTGAACCCATGACCAGATAGTGGGAGATTTCCTCCCGTGGCTTGGTACGCCGAACTGAGCTGTGGCACCATCCCGGACATGGCTCAGTTCACCGCCATCATTATTGACGAGCGCGTCGGGTAGTTGCCGCCCCTGGCACCCGACGCGCAGACCTCTCGCATCCCGCGGGGGGTCTTTTTGTTTGCCCTGATGAGGAGATGAACCCCGATGGCCGGCCCGACCGACGCATTCCACGTCTACGACACGACGTTGCGCGATGGCGCACAACGTGAGGGCATTTCGTACTCCGTCACGGACAAGCTCGCGGTCGCGAGGTTGCTGGACGGGCTCGGCGTCGGGTTCATCGAGGGCGGCTGGCCCGGCGCTCTGCCCAAGGACACGGAGTTCTTCGCGCGGGCGGCGGCCGGTGACCTGGAGTTGAAGAACGCCAAGCTGGTCGCGTTCGGGGCGACGCGCAAGGCCGGGGTCAAGGTCGAGGACGATCCGCAGGTCAGGGCGTTGCTGGAGTCGCAGGCGCCGGTGATCACGTTGGTGGCCAAGTCGGACCTGCGGCACATCGAGCGTGCGTTGCGGACGGACGCCGACGAGAACCTCAAGATGGTGCGCGACACCGTCCGGTTCCTCAAGGAACACGGGAGGCGGGTCTTCCTCGACGCCGAGCACTTCTTCGACGGGTACGCCTTCTCGCCGGACACCAGCCTTCGCGTGCTGGAGTCCGCTGTGGAGGGTGGCGCCGACGTCGTCGTGCTGTGCGACACCAACGGCGGGCAGCTGCCTCTCGGTCTCGCGGAGACTGTCTCGGAGATCGTCGAGAAGACGGGCTTCCGCGTAGGAATTCATTGCCAGGACGACACGTCCTGCGCTGTGGCGAACACACTTGCGGCCGTTCAGGCGGGCGCGACGCACGTTCAGTGCACCGCCAACGGTTATGGCGAGCGAGCAGGCAACGCTGACCTGTTCGCCGTCGTGGGAAACCTCGTGACCAAGCTCGGCATGGAGGTGCTCCCGACCGGGGCATTGGCCGAGCTCACCCGTGTCTCCCATGCGTTGGCCGAGATCGCGAACATCGCACCCGACACCCACCAGGCTTATGTCGGGTCGTCAGCATTCGCTCACAAGGCGGGTCTGCACGCGAGCGCGATCAAGGTGGATCCGGAGCTGTACAACCACATCGATCCGGACACCGTCGGCAACGACATGCGGGTGCTGGTCACCGAGATGGCCGGTCGGGCGAGCATCGAACTCAAGGGACGTGAGTTCGGGCTCGACCTGGCCGGCCGGGGGACCGAGGTCGGCACGGCCTTGGCGCGCGTGAAGGAACTCGAGGCGAAGGGCTGGTCGTTCGAGGCCGCCGACGCCTCGCTGGAGCTGTTGCTGCGCGGGGAGCTGTCCGAACTGGACACTCCGCCGTTCACCCTGGAGTCCTACCGGGTCGTGCTCGACCACCGGTCGGACGGCGAGATCGTGTCCGAGGCCACGGTCAAGGTGCACGTGGCGGGGGAGCGGGTCATCGCGACCGCCGAGGGCATCGGGCCCGTGCACGCGCTGGACGCTGCGCTGCGCAAGGCGTTGCTGCCCCACCTGTCCTGGTTGGACACCGTGGAGCTGGCCGACTACAAGGTGCGCATCCTGACGGAGCATCCCGGCACGGACGCGGTGACGCGCGTGCTGGTCGAATCGACCGACGGTGAGCGCGAGTGGACGACCGTCGGCGTGCACGGGAACATCGTCGAGGCGAGCTGGCTGGCGCTGTGCGACGCGCTGGTGCACAAGTCGATGCGCTCCGGCTGACCTCGTAAGCTGGCGATGTGCGCATCGCCCGAATTGCTCATCCCGCTGGCGTGGCCTTCGTCGCCGTTCAAGGCGACGAGGCCGCGGAAATCGCCGAACACCCCTTCGGCACGCCCACGTTCACCGGCCGGAAGTGGCCGTTGGCGGACGTGCGGCTGCTCGCCCCCATCCTGCCCACCAAGATCATCGGTGTGGGCCGGAACTACGCCGACCACGCGAAGGAACTCGGCAACGAGGTCCCCGCGGAGCCGTTGCTGTTCTTCAAGCCCAACACGTCGGTCGTCGGTCCGAACGTGGAGATCAAACTCCCGGCCGTGTCCGAGCGCGTCGACTTCGAGGGTGAGGTCGCGGTCATCATCGGCCAGCCGTGCCGCGACGTCCCGCGCGCCAGGGCCGCGAGTGTGATCATGGGTTACACGATCGCCAACGATGTCACCGCGCGCGACCTGCAGAAGAAGGACGTGCAGTTCACGCGTGCCAAGGGTTTTGACACGTTTTGCCCGTTGGGTCCGTTCATCGAGACCGAGTTCGACGCGTCCGACGTCCGCGTCGTCACCGAGGTCGACGGGGAAGTCAAACAAGACGGACGTACTTCGTTGATGGTGCACGACATTCCGTCGCTCGTCGAATACGTGTCCGGAATCATGACGTTGCTGCCGGGCGACCTGATCCTGACCGGTACGCCGGCCGGCGTCGGGCCGATGGCGGCCGGACAGACGGTCTCCGTGACTGTGGACGGCCTTGGCACGCTCACCAATCCGGTCGCAAATAGGTAGCCGTACGGAGCAATCCGGCGTCCGGCAGGTTACGCATCCGGGTACCCGCGAGTAACTTCCCGGTGTCATGACGGACCTGGCGTCCACCCGAGTGCTGCTGGTCGACGGTTCGCAGCTCATCACCGAAGGGCTGCGGCTTTCGCTGCACCGCACGCACTGCTTCCGCGTTGTGGGCATCGCCCACACCGTGGCCGAGGCTGCGCGGAGTCTGCGCGGCACGCTGGTGGACCTGGTCGTCACGGACTTCGACGTGCCGGGCGCCGGACCGCTGCGCACCGTGCGGGACACGGCGCAGTACCGGCCGGGCGCCCGCGTCGTGGTGTTGTCCAATGCGGACAGTCCGAGCTGGGCCCGCGCGGCGCTGGACGCCGGCGCGGTGGCCTACCTGCTGAAGACCTCGCCGGTGGCCGAGTTGTTGCCGCTGATCGCGGCCGCGGTGCGGGGCGCCCCCGCCACGATCGACGCGCGGGTGGGGTCGCTGGCGCGCTTACCGGCGCGAATGCCCCCACCCGCCTCGCTCGGCCGGCTGTCGGCGCGCGAGTTCGACGTGCTGGCCGAGATGGCGAAGGGCATGGACAACGCCCGCATCGCCCAACGGCTCTTCATCAGCAACGACACCGTGAAGACCCACGTGAAGGCCATCCTGCGCAAGCTCGGTGCCCGTGACCGGGCCCACGCCGTGGCGATGGTGCTCGGGGAGAGCTCCGAGGCGTTCGTCACGACCTAGCGATGGTCTGCGGAGCCCTGCGCGCGAAGTCCGGCGCGTGCTCCGGACGTGGTCCGATGGCGACCACGTAGGCCGGGACGGCCTGCAGGAACGGCAGCTTCTGGGCGATCTTGAGCGGCAACGGCACGCCCGTGCTGGAGACCGTCTCGGTGCTGTTGAGCTTGCGGCCGAGGAACAGCCGGTGGATCACCCGCTGCACGGTCTGGATCGCCACGGTCGGGAAGAGCCTGCGCCCCCGCACCTTCGCGAGCGTCCTGCCCGTGACCCGGCCCTCCCGCAACGGCTTCGCCAGCAGCGTCGCCGCCGCCACCGCGTCCTGGACCGCCAGGTTGATGCCCACGCCGCCGACCGGTGACATCGCGTGCGCCGCGTCACCGATGCACAGCAGCCCGTCGACGTGCCACTGGCGCAACCGGTCCAGCTTCACGTCGAGCAGCTTCACGTCGTCGAGGTCCGTGATGTGGCCCACCCGGTCCGCGAGCCACGGGATGAGCGTGACGACGCGTTCGCGGAACTTCTCGACTCCCTCGGCGCGCACCGCCTGGTCCGTCCCCTTGCGGATCAGGAAGGCGCACTGGAAGTACTCGCCGCGTGGAATGAGCACGAGCGCGCTGCCCGCGCTGAACCTGCCCGCGCCTCCCTTGACCGAGTCGCTCTCGTTGCGCGGCAACCGGAACCACCACACGTCCATCGGGGCGCCGAAGCTGTAGACCGGGAGCTCCACGGCCGCGCGCAGGATCGAGCTCCGTCCGTCCGCCGCGACGACGAGGTCGGCGGTGAACTCGCCCTCGTGCCCGTCGACGCGATCCCGGTACTTCACGCCCGTGACCTTGTTGCCGCTCTTCGTGATCGCGGTGACCTCGGTGTTCATCCGCAGCGTGAACGTCGGTTCGAGCTTGCCCGCGTCCGCCAGCAGGTCGAGGAAGTCCCACTGCGGCACCATCGCGATGCGCTTGTTGGGGCCGGGCAGCCGGGACAGGTCGGCGATCGTCGCCTTGGCGCCGCCGTCGAGCAGTGCCTCGATCTTGTCGACGTCCTGGTGTGGCACCTGCTCGAACGCGGGCCCCAGCCCCAGTTCGTCGAGCAGCGTGAGCGTCGACGCGTGCACCGTGTCGCCGCGGAAGTCGCGCAGGAAGTCGCCGTGCTTCTCGAGCACCGTGACCTCGACACCACCGCGGGCCAGGAGCAGTCCCAGCACCATTCCGGCAGGTCCGCCGCCGACGACGAGACAGGTTGTCCTCTCCATGTCGATCCCCTCTTTTCAACCGGTGTTGAATAAACTCAGCATGCTCGTGATCGCCGTCCGCGTCAAGCGGAGTTCGCAGTGGCGTGGCTCTCGTTCGGATCCGTCCAATGTGGACGGTCTGGTGGGCCAGGCCTCGAAAAGGTTGCGACTGGTGCGGAATGTCGTTGTGCGAGCTAGGGTGTCGCGCTCGCGGAACCGCCCGTTCGGGCAGAGATCGTTGCACCGTCAGACAGCACTCGTCCGGGCGATTGCATTCGGCGCTCGGACGAGTGTCACTGGTTCGTTCGGGGCCTCAAGGTCCGCTTGATCGTGCAAGGACCTATAGGAATCACCTCGTTAGCCGAATCGGACGAGGCCCCCGCGCACCTAACCTTCCGGAGTGACAACTGCGTCCCCGACTTTCACGCGTAAGAGAACCGGCGAGATCCGCGCTGTGTGCCTGGACGTCGACGACACACTTGTCGACTACAGCACTTCTTCGCGAGCCGCGTTGGCCTCGATGGTCGGTAACGCCGACGCCTGGTCGTTGTGGCAGAGGATCACCGACGACCACGTCTCCCGCCAGCTCGCCGGCGAGCTGCTGTACCAGGACATGCGCAACATCCGCACGCAGGCCTTCTTCGCCGCGCTCGGTGAGGAGCTGTCGCTGGAGGAGGCGACCCGCCGCGAGGTCGGCCGCCAGGAGGTCCTCTCCGCCGGCTGGTGCCTGTTCCCGGACGCGATCCCGATGCTCGACTGGCTGCGCGCGACCGGCCTCCCGATCGCCGCGATCAGCAACGCGTCGGGCCACCACCAGCGCGTGAAGATCGCCCAGCTCGGTCTCTCCGAGTACTTCGACGCCGTCCTGATCGCCGGCGAGGTCGGCTGCGCCAAGCCGGACCGCGTGATCTTCCACACCGCGTGCCTCGCCCTGGGTGTTCCGCCCGGTGACACCGTCCACGTGGGAGACCGCCTGCACGCCGACGCCATCGGCGCCCGCGACGCCGGAATGCACGGAGTCTGGATCAACCGCATCGGCCCGACCGGCGGCACACTTCCCGCGGGCCTGTCGTCCATCACGACACTCGCGGAACTGCCGGAGCTCCTCGTGTGCGAGCTCTCCACCGCCAGCGCCTGAGCAGTGCCGGAGACCGGCCCCCACCTGCGTGTATGCGTTCAGGTGGGGGCCGATTTCACTTCTGGCGGGGGCGTGGTCTAGTATTTCTCTCGGCAGCAACGAGGACCTCGGAACTCCCGCGGGACAACGAAGTCGATCGTGAAAGCCAATGGGGTATGGTGTAATTGGCAGCACGACTGATTCTGGTTCAGTTAGTCTAGGTTCGAGTCCTGGTACCCCAGCTGCGAAGGAAGAACTGCCCTCGGGTAAGCTTCTGGAGCTGCTGAAAGCAAGAACTGCAAGATCTGGTAGTTTTTAGTCAGACCTAGCAGTAAATGAACTGAATAGCCGGATTTGGACCGGACAGAGCGATCTGATAAGGTTCAAGCCAGCAAGAAGTTCTAGGGCCCCGTCGTCTAGCGGCCTAGGACGCCGCCCTCTCAAGGCGGTAGCGAGGGTTCGAATCCCTTCGGGGCTACAGAGGTGGGAGAGGCCTGTCAGCGGAACACGCTGACAGGCCTCTTTCGCTTTGTCCTCTGGGGGCCAAGCCCCCAGACCCCGGCCGGCGGGCTCCGCCCCCGGACCCCCGCCTGTGTGTTGACCGATGAGTCTGGTTAGCGCGTCGCTTCGCTTGCGAATGTGTGTGGACTTCGCTTCGCTTGTCGGGGTGATTGTGGGTGATGCGGGTCACCGGGATTCCGATTGGTCGACTTCGGTATTTCTTCCGCGTCATCAGCAGCGTCTTCTTGCTGGGTCGGTATCCCGGCTCGTGGACTTACCGCAATCCCGAGGCTTCCCGTTCCTTCCTGTGTCGTGGCGGCGTGTGGAGGGAAAGCGACGGCCGCCTCTCCCCTGGGGGAGGGCGGCCGTGGTGGGTGGGGCTTTAGAGGCGGCTTTGTAGGGCTTCGGCTGCTGCCAGTAGGTCTGCTGCCCAGCGGGCTCCTGGGCGGCGGCCCATGCGGTCGATGGGGCCGCTTACCGAGACTGCTGCCACTACGGCGCCTGAGGAGTCTCTTACCGGGGCTGAGACCGAGGCGACGCCTGGTTCTCGTTCTGCGACGCTTTGGGCCCAGCCTCGGCGGCGGACTTCCAGGAGGGTGCGTTCGCCGTAGACGGCGTCTGCCAGGACTGCCCTTTGGGTGCCTGGGTCCGACCACGCCGCCAGGACTTTGGCTCCTGAGCCCGCTGTCATGGGGAGCCTTGCGCCGATGGGGACTGTGTCCCTCAGGCCTGAGGGGGGTTCTGCCGAGGAGACGCAGACTCGTTGCATGCCGTCTCGGCGGTAGAGCTGCACGCTTTCGCCTGTGATGTCGCGCAGGCGTGGCAGGACTGAGGAAGCGGCGTCCAGCAACGGGTCCGTTGCGCCGCCTGCCAGTTCTGCCAGAGCTGCGCCCGGGCGCCAGCGGCCGTCGGAGCCTCGGCGCAGGAGCCGGTGCACCTCCAGGCCTACGGCCAGGCGGTGTGCGGTTGCTCGGGGGAGGCCGGTGCGGTTGCACAACTCGGCCAAGCCACAAGGATCTTTTGCTACGGCGTTCAACACGGCCACTGCCTTGTCCAGCACGCCGATCCCGCTATGCTGTCCCACAAGCCGATACTAACTTCCCAGACAGTGAGAAGTCCAGATCTGTCGGCACGTCCATACTGTGGGAGATGTCGCGATGAGCCGCACGCTCGCGGAGAAGGTGTGGGAGGCACACGTTGTGCGCCACGGAAGTGGTGCGGAGCCGGACCTGCTCTACATCGACCTGCACCTGCTGCACGAAGTCACCAGCCCCCAGGCGTTCGACGGGCTCCGCCTTGCGAACCGCAAGCTGCGCAGGGCCGATCTCACGATCGCCACTGAAGATCACAACGTTCCGACGGTCGACATCGACAAGCCGATCGCGGATCTCGTGTCGCGCACTCAGGTCGAGACGCTCCGGCGCAACTGCGCGGAGTTCGGGGTGCGGCTGCACCCGATGGGCGACTTCGAGCAGGGCATCGTCCACGTCGTGGGCCCGCAGCTCGGCCTCACGCAGCCGGGCATGACGGTGGTGTGCGGCGACAGTCACACGAGCACCCATGGTGCGTTCGGTGCGCTGGCGTTCGGCATCGGCACGTCCGAGGTGGAGCACGTGATGGCGACGCAGACGTTGCCGTTGCGCCCGTTCAAGACGATGGCCATCAACGTCAACGGCGCGCTCGGCGAGGGCGTCACGGCGAAGGACATCATCCTCGCCGTCATCGCGAAGATCGGAACCGGTGGCGGGCAGGGGTATGTGCTCGAGTACCGCGGCGACGCCATCGAGGCGCTGTCGATGGAAGCGCGCATGACGGTCTGCAACATGTCGATCGAGGCGGGCGCCCGCGCCGGCATGATCGCACCGGACGCCACGACTTTTGACTACATCGAGGGTCGTCCGCACGCACCGTCCGGCGCGGACTGGGACACGGCCGTCGAGTACTGGAAGACGCTGCGCACCGACGACGACGCGACTTTCGACGCCGAAGTGCACATCGACGCGGCGGACCTCACTCCGTTCGTCACGTGGGGAACCAACCCCGGTCAGGGTCTGCCTCTGAGCGCGACCGTCCCCGACCCCGAGAAGATCGCGGACGAGAACGAGCGCGTGGCCGCCGAGAAGGCGCTGACGTACATGGGCCTCGAGGCCGGCACGCCGCTGCGCGACATCCGCGTGGACACGGTGTTCCTCGGCTCCTGCACCAACGGGCGCATCGAGGACCTGCGCGCCGCGGCGGACGTCATCAAGGGGAAGCACGTCGCTTCAGGAGTACGGATGCTGGTCGTCCCCGGTTCGATGCGGGTGCGCAAGCAGGCCGAGGACGAGGGTCTGGACAAGGTCTTCCTCGACGCGGGCGCCGAGTGGCGGCAGGCCGGCTGCTCGATGTGCCTTGGCATGAACCCGGATCAACTCGCGCCCGGCGAGCGCAGCGCGTCGACCTCCAACCGCAACTTCGAGGGCAGGCAGGGCAAGGGCGGCCGGACGCACCTCGTGTCGCCGCTCGTCGCCGCCGCCACGGCCGTGCGCGGCACCCTCTCCGCCCCCGCAGACCTGGAGGTCTGAGTCATGGACGCCTTCACCACCCACACGGGCGTCGGTGTGCCGCTGCGCAGGTCCAACGTGGACACCGACCAGATCATCCCGGCCGTCTACCTCAAGCGCGTGACCCGCACCGGGTTCGAGGACGGGCTCTTCGCCGCCTGGCGTTCCGACGAGCACTTCATCCTCAACCAGGAGCCCTACAAGGCGGCCAGCGTCCTCGTCGCGGGCCCCGACTTCGGCACCGGGTCCTCTCGGGAGCACGCCGTCTGGGCGTTGATGGACTACGGCTTCCGCGTCGTCATCTCGTCCCGGTTCGCGGACATCTTCCGGGGCAACTCGGGCAAGCAGGGACTCGTGGCGGCGCAGTGCAGCCAGTCCGATGTCGAGCTGCTGTGGAAGTTGCTCGAGTCCGAACCCGGCACGCCGGTCACCGTCGACCTCACCGACAAGACCGTTCGCGCCAAGGACTTGGTAGCCCCGTTCGAGATCGACGACTACACCCGCTGGCGCCTTCTCGAGGGCCTCGACGACATCGCTTTGACGCTGCGCCACGAGCCCGAGATCAGCGCATTCGAGGGCAATCGCCAGACTTGGCTGCCCACAACGGATCCGCTTCCGGCGGTCTGAGAGGGGGCCGGATTCTCCCCTTGAGAGGGGCGAATCCGGCGCCTCCTGTCCCTCGAAGGGGCGCAATTAGCCACGCCACAACGAAAAATCTGGCGTGGCGATTGGTATTTCTCGCGATTTGGGCCTACCGTTGCGTTCTAGTCGGCCCAGACGCTTATGGGCCGTAAGCGTCCTGGGAGGGACTGACGGTGAACAAGGCCCAGCTCATCGAGGCGCTCGCCGAGCGCCTTGGAGACAAGAAGACCGCCGGCGCTGCTGTTGACGGCCTCGTGGACGTCATCGTCCGCAGCGTCAACAAGGGCGAGAAGGTCAACATCACGGGCTTCGGCGTCTTCGAGAAGCGCGCTCGTGCGGCTCGCACCGCGCGCAACCCGCGCACCGGCGAGACCGTGAAGGTCAAGAAGACCAACGTGCCCGCGTTCCGCCCCGGCTCGACGTTCAAGGACGTCATCAGCGGTGCGAAGAAGCTGCCGAAGGCCGTTGCCGCCAAGGCCGCCGCGAAGCCCGCCGCCGCTGCTGCCGCGAAGCCCGCGGCTGCCAAGGCTCCGGCGACCAAGGCCGCGACGACCCGCGCGACGACCACGACGCGCACCCGCACGGCCGCGGCCGCCACCAAGGCGCCCGCGACCCGTCGCACCACCACGGCTGCCGCGAAGCCCGCTGCTGCCAAGGCGCCCGCGAAGGCGACCGCCACCAAGGCCGCCGCCACCAAGACGGCTGCTGCGAAGGCTCCGGCCAAGCGCGCCACGGCCGCTGCCAAGCCGGCCGCTGCCAAGACGACTGCTGCTGCCAAGCCCGCCGCGAAGACCGCGGCTGCGAAGCCGGCTGCTCGCAAGACGGCTGCCAAGAAGAAGTGAGACGGGCCTCCTGAGGGAGGCTGCGTCACTTCAGAACCACGCGGAAGGCCCCGGTGTGCGCACACCGGGGCCTTCCGCGTGTCCGGGGAAAGGTGCCGGAGAAGGTCGTTGGCCTGCACGAAAGGCGTGCGAGAGGGTCGCTGAGGTGCTTGGCACGCCTGGGAGGCAGTGGGCGTGACGAGAGAGTTCGCTGGGGCGCTGGGAATGCGCGACCTGGGCGGCGGGGGCGTGCGCCGGGCTATCAAGAAAGCGCGGCGCGGGACTTCAGCGGGGCGACGAGCGGGCGTGACCGGGCCCCGAGAATCGTTCTCCCCGAGCTTCGCTCGGTTTCCGGAACCGCCCGCCACGATTGCCCGACGAGCCTCCCGAACGGCTCGTCGAACCCCTCTGCCCGCCAATAGAAATAACGCCGGCACGCGTCCGTTCGCCCCCGGGACAAGCGAAACCGCCGCCTTCCGGCCCGACTTGGTTGCCACAGGCGAACTTTCGTCGGAGCGGGAAGACGGCGGTGGAAAACGTCTGCGGCGGACCCCTACGGGCGAGGCAGCGGTGAGGCCAGGTAGTGCGCCGACACCAGCGTTGGCCAGCGCGAAGGCGAGTCCGAAGTGGACCAGGTGCCGAACGGCCTGGTGAAGGCCAGCACCCACGTGCTGCCCTTCTTGCAGGGGATCTCGTCCAGGCGCAGCCCGCCCATCTCGGCCAGCGACTGCACGACCGACGGGATCACACCGCCCTGCGACGAGATGACGGCGCGGCCTTCCAGAGCGGCGACCTCCAGCAGCCGCACGAGACCGGCGTCCGGGTCGGGCCAATAGCCCTCCTCCGAGAGGCGCGGCTCCTCGGCGATCTCCACGGCCAGGTCCTCGGCCACGGCCCGCACGGTGTCCACACAACGCACCCTGGGCGCCGTGTGCACGCGTACCGGTGCCCACAGGGGCAACAACGCGCGCAACGCCGTTGCCTGACGCCAGCCGGCGTCGGAGAGCGGGCGGAGGTCGTCGTCGCCGTTCCACTCCGACCGCTTGCCGGCCTTGGCGTGCCGCACCAGCAGGACGAGCAGCAGGTCCGCGGGCAGGCGGGCGAACTCGGCCAGCACGTCCTGGTCCGGTTCGTAGGTGAGCAGTTCCGACGCCTCGGCGATCGGCAGCCACCGCAGCAGATCGACCTCTTCGTTCGGGACGAACTCCCCGGAAACGGCCCGGGCGGCGTAGTAGTCGACCGTCTTCGGCACGCTCTTCACCGAATAGGACACCTGCCGGAGATGGCGGCCGAGAACGCAGGAGAAGCCCGTCTCCTCCTCTATCTCCCGCACCGCGCAGGCGGGAATCGTCTCGCCGTCGTCGAGTTTGCCTTTCGGCAGGGACCAGTCGTCATAACGCTGGCGGTGCACGATCGCGACTTCGACGTCACCGTCGGCCTCGCGCCAGAGCACCGCCCCAGCAGCTTTGATCACCCAAGAGCTCCGTGCTTGTGCAGCAGTTCCAGTTGGTGGTCTCGCACGGACGAACCGTCCGCGGGCGAGGCGTCCCATTCTCCGTCAGAGCGCAGCACCCAGCAGCGCGTGTGCGGGTCGAGCGCGGAGTCGAACATGCCGCCCAGCTGCTTGGTCAGGCGCGGGTCGGCCACGCGCAGGGCGACCTCGACGCGGCGGTCCAGGTTGCGGTGCATCATGTCCGCGCTGCCGATCCAGTACTCGTCGCAGGCGACGAAGTGGAAGACGCGCGAGTGTTCCAGGAAGCGGCCGAGGATCGAGCGCACCTGGATGTTCTCCGACAGTCCCTTGATGCCCGGCTTGAGGCCGCAGATGCCGCGCACGACCACGTCCACGGGAACGCCGGCCTGCGATGCCCGGTACAGCGCGTCGATGACCTGCTCGTCCACGAGCGAGTTCACCTTGATGCGCACACCGGAGGGCTTGCCCGCCTGGGCGTGCTCGATCTCCAGGTTGATCCGGTCCACGATGCCCTTGCGGACGCCGTAGGGAGCGACGAGGAGAGAGCGGTACTCGTCCTGGCGCGCGTACCCCGTCAGCACGTTGAAGAGGTCCGTGAGGTCCGCGCCGATCGTCGGCTCGGCGGTCAGGATGCCGACGTCCTCGTACAACCGCGCGGTCTTCGGGTTGTAGTTGCCGGTGCCGATGTGGCAGTAGCGGCGGATCGTCGAGCCTTCCTGGCGCACCACGAGCGACGTCTTGCAGTGCGTCTTCAGGCCCACCAGGCCGTAGACGACGTGCACGCCCGCCTTCTCCAGCGCTCGCGCCCACTTGATGTTCGCCTGCTCGTCGAAGCGCGCCTTGAGCTCCACCAACGCCACGACCTGCTTGCCCGCCTCGGCCGCGTCGATCAGCGCGTCCACGATGGGGGAGTCACCCGAGGTGCGGTACAGCGTCTGCTTGATGGCGAGCACGTGCGGGTCGGCCGCGGCCTGCTCGATGAAGCGCTGCACCGACGTGGAGAACGAGTGGTACGGGTGGTGCACGAGGACGTCGCCCTCGCGCAGGGTCGCGAACACGCTCTTCGGCGTCTCGCGCTCACCGAACGCGGGGTGCGTCGCCGGCACGAACGCCGGGTCCTTCAACGTCTTGCGGTCGATACCGTAGAGCTGCCACAGGCACGACAGGTCGAGCAGGCCGGGCACGGTCACGACGTCGTGCGGGTCGACGTCCATCTCCCGCAACAACAGTTCGAGCATGTGCTCGGTCATGTCGTCGGCGACCTCCAGGCGCACCGGCGGACCGAACCGGCGCCGCGCGAGCTCGCGTTCCAGCGCCTGCAACAGGTCCTCGTCGCGGTCCTCCTCGACCTCGAGGTCCGCGTTGCGCGTCACGCGGAAGGCGTGGCACTCGATGACCTCCATGCCGGTGAACAGCTCGCCCAGGTGCGCGGCGATGAGTTCCTCCAGCGGCAGGAAGGTCGCGGACGACGACGACCGGTCCGCCTCCACCCGAACCAGCCGCGGCACGTTGTCCGGCACCTTCACGCGGGCGAACCGCTCGCCGCCACCCTCGGGATCGCGCACGGTCACCGCGAGGTTCAGCGACAGCCCCGAGATGTACGGGAACGGGTGCGCCGGGTCGACCGCGAGCGGCGTGAGGACCGGGAACACCTGCTCGCTGAAGTAGTTGGAGAGCCTCAACCGGTCGTAGTCCGTGAGGTCGCCCCACGCCACGATGCTGATCCGGTGCTCTTCCAGGCCCGGCCTGATGTGGTCGAGGAACGCGCGGGCGTGCTGCTCCACGAGTTCCTGCGAGCGCTTGAAGATCGCGACGAGCTGCTCGCGCGGCGTGAGCCCGTCCGCGCTGCGCACCGAGAGACCGGTCTCCGCCCGCCGCTTCAGACCGGCGACCCGCACCATGTAGAACTCGTCCAGGTTCGACGCGAAGATCGCGGAGAACTTCGCGCGCTCCAGCAGCGGCTGCGAGGAGTCCTCGGCCAGTGCGAGCACGCGGGCGTTGAAGTCCAACCAGGACAGTTCACGGTTGAAGTACCGGTCGTCCGGGAGGTCGGTGGGCAGGACGCTCGGCGTCACGGCGGGAGGCGCCGCAGGCATACCGCGCATGGGTGCGGCGGCCGGCTGCTGCTCCGGTTCGGCCTTCGCCCGCGCGGTCGAAGCCCGCCTGGTCGCCGCGCGCGGCTCCCTCTTCGGCGTCGCCTTGCGTGGAGTGGCCTCTGCCTTGCTGCGCGTCGAACGGCGTCGGGACGGAGTCGCCTTGCCGTCGTTGTCGTCCTTGCTCACGTCACGCATTGTGTCGCACTATCGCCGTGAGCGCCCCTAACCAGGACGACCGTCTGGTGAACTCCTCGTCACAGAACAGGCATGCGAAGAGCTGTAACGGCTCCGTCGGGGCTACGTTCGAGGGTCACCCTCTGGCCCGGACGCAGCATCCGCCAGCCACCCGCCGTGACGGCCTCGGCACTCACGTCGACGAGAACGCCGTCATCACGAAGGACGGTGGCGGAACCATCGCTGTTGAACGTTGACACGGTCGCCTGCACGGACCAGAACCCTAGACGTTCGGACCTACACGTCTCGTTCGGCGCGCTGCCAGGGTCGATGCATGAAGGTTATTGCCACATTGACTGCGGCGACCCTGTTGGCCTTCACCACGGCTGGCCTGGCTTCGGCGGCTTCCGCCGAACCACGGACTCCGCAGGTGGACAAACCACGACTGCAGGCGGCGGCCAAGAACGTTCGCCTGAAAGCCTCGCTTCCCGGTACCGAACGGGCCATCTCGATCGCGTTCGCCCAGTACGGCAAGCGCGACGTGGCGTTCGTGAGCATGGAGACCGGCCTCAAGACGTTCGACGTCACCGATCTCGACAAGCCGAAGCTCCTCGACCACCTCACCAAGGAGGAGATGGCGCTGCCGGGCGACGACCCGACGAAGCGCTTCTGGGAGAACGAGGACATCAACGTCGACCCCAAGCGCAAGCTCGCGTTCCTGGCGCGGGAGGTCAACTCGTTCGGCCGCGCGCTGCCCGGCGACCGTCCGACCGGCAACTACATCGTGTCCGCTGTGGACCCCGCTGACCTCAAGATCCTCAGCTTTCACAGGCAGAACACCGGTCACACGAGTACTTGCGTCAACGACTGCCAGTTCCTCTGGACCGCAGGGCTCGACCGGTCGGACGCCAAGACCGGGCGGATCTTCGTCACGGACATCCGCGATCCGAAGACGCCCAGGGAACTGCCGTACGACGTCGACGTCCGCGGCAAGGCGGGCGAGGGGAAGATCACGCACGACGTCCAGGTCGACGCCCAGGGCATCGCGTGGGTGGCGGGCGACGACGGCACCCGCGGCTACTACACGCAGGGCTGGCACCGCGACCCGTTGACCGGCAAGTACCGCGAGGCCAAGGCGTGGGATCCCGTTCCGTACGCGGGCGGCACCGTGCCCAAGGCGGACATGCCGACCTCGTTCACGCACAACTCGTTCCGCCCGATCGGCCGCACGCTCCTCGACGGTCCGTTGCCCACGCGGGAGAACCCGCCGGGCTCGCTCCTGCTGCACACCGAGGAGGCGTTCGGCTCGCCCACCTGCAAGACCGAGGGGCGTTTCGTCATCTCGTCGCTGCAGGGCACGCACAACGGTGAGGGCTGGGGCGAGACGCCCAAGGAGATGAAGACCGTCGGCATCTGGAGCCCGGACGACCAGGAGGGCACGATCCCCGGCAACGTCACGTGCTCCGCGCACTACTTCGACGTGCAGAAGAGGATCGTGGCCTACTCCTGGTACAACCAGGGCACCCGGTTCCTCGACATCTCCAACCCCGCCAAGCCGATCCAGATCGGGTACTGGAGGCCGGACACCGCGACGTCGTGGGCGCCGTACTGGCACCGCGGCACCGTGTTCGTGGCGGACATCTCGCGCGGCGTCGAGATCCTGCAGCTGGAGAAGGGCGCGTACGAGGCGCAGGCGAGCGGCACTCCCGTGACGCTGACCGCGCACCACGCCAGGGAACTGGCCAGGGAGAGCGACCGGGAACCCGTGCCGCTCGCCCCGAACCCGTTCTACGGCTGGGCCTGCCCGATGGTCGCGAGCCGAGACGACTCGGACTGCGGCGTGGGAGCCTGCGGCGCACCCTGCTGAGCCACGCCTGCCTTGACGGCGGCCTTCGCGCGCTGGCGGGTGATCACGCGCCGGCCGAGGTTGATCATCGGGATCTCCACGGTCACGTAGAGAACACTCGCCAGCGCCAGTCCCAGTGCCGTGACCACGACGGACTGGCCGAGACCGGACAGAGCGGGCCAGAAGAACGCGATGATCGTCGCGGCGATCGTCTGCACCAGATAAAGGGAGTACGAGCGCTCGCCGACGAACTGCATCGGCTTGAGCGACAGGAAGGTCGTGGCCGGTCCCGGCGCGATCATCGCCGTGAGCAGCACCGCCGTCGCGAGCGCGTACACCGGGATGACCAGCACGTGGCCGGGAATCCCGTTGAGCCCGTCGAGGAAACCGGCGATCGGCTTCACGCTCAGGTGCACCGCGACGAATCCGATCGCGACGACGACCTGCGCGGGCCTGCTCGTGAGCGGGCGCAGCAGGGCGTATCCGCGCGGGCTGTGCAGCGCGATCGCGAGCAGCACGCCCGCCAGGATCGAGAAGTAGTGCAACGGCCAGCCGGGGTTGCTGTGCGCCGAGGTGAAGTTCACGACCACGAGCGCGAGCAGCATGCCGAGGGCGGCGGCACCGGCGCGGCGGCGCAGCACGACGGTGCCGAGCGCGATCGCCACCAGCGGCCAGACCAGGTAGAACTTCTGCTCGATGCCCAGCGACCAGGACTGTCCGTACGGGCTCGAGCCGGCGAACTCGTTGGTGAACGAGAGGAAGTACGGAAGCGCGGGGCCGACGCCGTTGCTCAGGAACGTGCCCGCGAACGCGGACGCCACGACCGTCACGAGCAGGAGCACGAAGTAGACGGGGAGAATTCTGAACGCCCGCCGCAGGTAGAACTCACCGAGGGAGATCTGGCCGGTCCGGTGCTCCTCGCGCAGCATCAGCGTGGTGATCAGGAATCCGCTGAGGACGAAGAACATCTGGACACCGGCCCAGCCCTGGAGCCAGTCAGGGCCGCCGTAGTGGAAGAAGACGACGAGCACCGCGGCAATGGCGCGCAGGCCGTCGAGAGCGGGAAAGCGGCGCAACGCCAGGTAGTCGGCGTGCGTCAGGGAACTCATGCAGTAAACACCTCAGGGCAACGCGTCGGGGGACGACGTCGGGGGGAACGTCGTCGGCACAGGGGGATACGGATGTAAAGGTGCCGGGGTTCCCTGTTGCGTTGCCCAAACCAACATTTTCGTGGCGTTCGTCACGGCCTGATCAGGCGTGAAACGGTCAAATGCCCGCGCGTCAGCAGCGGTCGAGCGACGACAGCTTCGCCAGCGGCGCGGTGGCCGCGACCCGCCAGCCCTGCTGCGTCAACGCTCCGCCGTGCACCTCCAGCCAGTACCCGCCCTCGGTGGTGTGCATGGTCGCGCCGCTGCGGATGTCCGTGACGTACGAGGACTCCGACTGCCACGACACGAAGTCGCCACTGACCCGCGGGAACACGATGCCCTCGGTCAGCGGCGCGGACTCGATGCCCGCCAGCTCCCGCGTCTCGGTCCAGCCCTCGCGCCAGCCGAGCAGCTTCTCGCCCTGCGTCCACACCACCGTGCGGCCGTCGGATGCCACGCTGGCATCGGGTTTCGCGTTCCGCAGCTGTTCGGGCACCGCACCCTCGGCGCGGAACCGGCCGTCCTGCAACCAGATGACCGAGTCACCGAGGAAGGCCGGTTCCTCGCCGGGACCGATGACCCTGTCCTTCTTCTTCGCCAGGTCGTAGACGTGCACGCCCGCGCGGTCCGACCAGGCCGCTTTGCCGTTGTGCACCACGGCGCCGCTGTCGCCGATCCTCATGGGCGCGCCGTCGTTGCGCGAGTCCCACGCGTAGGTCGTGGTGGTGTGGTCGGCCGGGCTCGGTGTCGTGGAGAAGGTCACCCAGCGGCCGTCGAACTCCACGCCGAAGAGCTGTCCGTCGTTCTGGACCGCCATCACCTGCTGGCGTTTCCCGTGGTCGTGCAGCACGAGTTCGGTCGTCCGGTTCCGCGTGGTCTTCACCAGCGTGGTGCCGGCGTCCTCGTTCGCCGCGACGACGGTGACCTTCTCGTGCGGGCCCGCCTCCGTCCGGTCGCGGGCCAGCAGGTCCTTCCAGCTCTGGGGCAGGTCCACCCGGCAGGTGCTGAGCCTGCTCTCCGCCGTGTAGTCGGACGGCCGGTCGATCGGATAGGCGGCGACACAGCCCGCGATGGCCGTGACACCCGCCAGCGCGATGAGCGCTCGCATCAGTCTCCCAAGTCGTGATCACCCCAGTGACCCGGAAGACGTGTGACGACTGTTCAGGTTGTCCAGGCGGGCAAGGCGTTCGCGGTGTGCGCGCCGAGGCCGAGCATCAGCGCGAGCCGCAGATCCTCTTCGGTGTCCACGTCACAGCGCAGCGACGGCCACGCTCCGATGAGCGCGACCGCACCGGAAACGCGGTGGTGCCCGGCCGATCCGACGCCGAACCGCGGGTCGAGCTCTCCACCCGGCGTGGCGAGGAGCAGCGTGGTGCCGGTGCCCTGACGGTCCGGGACGAACGCGCGCCGCCCGCGTGCGGCTTCGAGCGCGGCCTGGAGTTCGTCGGACCTGAGTGCGGGCAGGTCGGCCTGCAGAGCGCCGACGCGGGCCGACCGGAGGGTGCGAGCGCCGTGCTGGAGCGCCGCGTTGAGTCCGGGTCGCGGAGGCTCCGGCAGCGACTCGACGCCCAGTCCGGCCATTTCGGACGCGACGGCCGGATCGGATGTGATGGTGACCACGCGCCGCACGCCCGGCGTCGCCATGGCCGCGCTCACCGTGTCGAGGGCGAGCGCGAGCGCCAGCGCCGCGTGTGACACCGGATCTCCGCCGGTCGCGCTGGTCAGCCTGGTCTTGGCCCGGTCCAGGGTCTTCACCGGAACCAGGAGGTCAACTTCATCCCGCACCTCGCCATAGTCCACGATTCGGCGACTACTGTGCTGTCGGGCGCAGATCTACGCAGGTGAGGAGAGGCCTCGTGGCCAAAAGGGAGAAGGGCGGCTTTTGGGTCGGGGTCGCCGCCGCGATCGTCTACCCGATGTCGTTCGTGCTGGGCAGGCACCGGATGGTGCACGGGGAGCGCATCCCGCGCGAAGGTGCCGCGCTGCTCGTCATGAACCACATCTCGCACCTCGACCCGTGCTACGACGCCATGTTCGTGCACAAGAACTACCGGGTGCCGCGCTTCCTCGGGAAGCACAGCCTGTGGAACGTGCCGATCATGGGCGCGATCCTGAAGGGCGCGAAGCAGATCCCGGTCTACCGGGGCACCACGGACGCCCAGCAGAGCCTGCGCGCGGCGCACGAGGCGCTGGCGGACGGCAAGTGCGTGGTGATCTACCCGGAGGGGACGATCACCAAGGACCCCGACGGCTGGCCCGCGAACTCCCGCACGGGCGTGGCCCGGCTCGCCCTGCAGCACGACGGCCCGGTCATCCCGATCGCCCGCTGGGGCACGCTCGACCTCTACAACCACTACCAGAAGAAGTTCCGGCCGTTCCCGCGCAAGACGATCACGCACTTCGTCGGTGAGCCGGTCGACCTCTCCGCCTACCGCGGCAGGGAGGAGACGCTCCCGTTGCTGCGCGAGGTGACGGACCTGCTGATGGGCGCGGTCAAGGACAACCTGGCCGAGGTGCGCGGGGAAACGGCACCCGAGGGCTTCTACGGACCGAGGAAGGCCTGACCATGGCGATCGAACGTGTTGCGGTGCTCGGCTCCGGTTCGTGGGGCACGGCCTTCGCGAAGGTCATCGCGGACTCCGGCCCCGAGGTCGTGCTGTGGGCGCGGCGCCAGGAGGTCGCCTCGGAGATCACCGAGACCCGCGTGAACTCCGGCTACCTGCCCGGCATCTCGTTGCCGGCCAACCTGTCGTCCACCTCCGACCCGGCCAAGGCGCTGGACGGGGCGGACGCGGTGGTGCTGGCCGTGCCGTCGCAGACGTTGCGGGTGAACCTCTCGGCGTGGAAGGAGCTGCTGCCGCCGGACGCGACCCTGGTGTCGCTGTCCAAGGGCGTCGAGCTCGGCACGTTGAAGCGCATGAGCGAGGTGATCCGCGAGGTCGCCGGCGTCGACGAGTCGCAGGTCGCCGTGGTGTCCGGGCCGAACCTGGCCAAGGAGATCGCCGTCGAGCAGCCGACGGCGACGGTCATCGCGTGCACGGACCACGACCGGGCGGTCGATCTGCAGGCCGCGTGCTCGAACTCGTACTTCCGCCCGTACACCAACACCGACGTGGTCGGCTGCGAGCTGGGCGGGGCGTGCAAGAACGTCATCGCGCTGGCGTGCGGCATGGCGGCGGGCATGGGCTACGGCGACAACACGATGGCGTCGATCATCACCCGCGGCCTGGCCGAGACCGCGCGGCTGGGCGCGGCGCTGGGTGCCGACCCGCTGACGTTCGCGGGCCTCGCCGGGCTGGGCGACCTGGTGGCGACGTGCGCGTCGCCGTTGTCGCGCAACCGGTCCTTCGGCGAACGGCTCGGGCGCGGTGAGACCCTCGCGCAGGCGCAGGAAGCCGCGCACGGACAGGTCGCCGAGGGCGTGAAGTCCTGCTCGTCGATCCGCGAACTGGCCGGCGCGCACGGTGTCGACATGCCGATCACCGAAGGCATCCACCAGGTCTGCCACGACGGGCTGAGCGTGCGCGAGCTCGGCGCCGCGCTGCTGGGCCGCGACCGGAAGCACGAGCGCCAGTGACCCCCGAACTCGGTGACGGCACGCGGGTCGTGCACTCCACTCAGGGAGCGCCGGGCGACCCGTTCGGCGCACAGCCGGTGTTCGCGTCGGCGTACCACCTGGGCGGCCAGGACTACTACGGCCGCGCGGGCAACCCCACGTGGCGCGCCCTGGAGAACGCCCTGGGGTCCCTGGAAGGGGGCGAGTGCGTCGTCTTCCCGTCCGGGATGGCGGCGATCTCGACGTTGCTGCGAACGGTTCTGTCCACTGGGGACACTCTGGTCGTCCCCTCCGACGGCTACTTCCTGACCCGCAGGTTCGTGTCCGAAATGGACGTGAACGTGGTCGAGGTGCCGACGGCCGGGCCGTACCCGTCCTTCGACGGCGTCCGGCTCGTCCTGCTGGAGACGCCGTCCAACCCCGGCCTGGACGTCTGCGACATCGCGGAGCTGGCCGCGCAGGCACACGCCGCGGGCGCGTTGCTGGCCGTGGACAACACGACCGCGACGCCGCTGGGGCAACGGCCGCTGGAGCTGGGCGCGGACGTCGTGGTCGCCTCGGACACCAAGGCGGTCGCCGGGCACAGCGACGTCCTTTTCGGACACGTGACACTGGCGGACGCCGGCCTGGCAGCACGAGTGCGCGACGCGCGGACGCTGAACGGCGCGATCCCCGGCCCGTTCGAGACGTGGCTCGCGCTGCGCGGCCTGGGAACCCTGGACCTGCGGCTCGCGCGGCAGGCCGAGAACGCGGCGGCGATCTACGCGTTGCTCAAGGGCCGCGTGGCCGGGTTGCGCTGGCCCGGCGCGTCGGACGACCCGGCGTACCTCGTGGCGGCGCAGCAGATGCGGCGGTTCAACGGCGTGCTGACGTTCGAACTTCAGGACGTGGCCGCGGTGAACGAGTTCCTGTCGCGCTCGAAGCTGGTGTCGGCCGCGACGTCGTTCGGCGGCCTGCACTCGACGGCGGACCGGCGGGCGCAGTTCGGCGACCCGGTGCCGGAGGGCCTGGTGCGTTTCTCGGCCGGCTGTGAGGACACTCGAGACCTGGTCGCGGACGTGTCCCACGCCTTGGGACTGGATTGACGGAGGGTCCCGGTTCCGGGACCCTCTGCTCCATGTCCTTCAACGCATGTTGCTGTTGTACCTGGCGATAGTCCCGCGTCCTCTTTTCGCGCATTCGCCTGGTAAGGACTTTTCTCCCGATGTTCGCCGTTCCCGAGAACAGCCTCGTTCTGCCTGAGAACTCCGCCCTGTTGCACCCAGTCCGGGTGGCTCTGTCGTGGTCCGCCGATCGCGACCGCTGGAAGCACCTGCTCCGGTACGACATGGAGGAGCGCTTCTCGGCGTTGGTCGACAAGACCGACGACCAGGAGATCTGGCTGATGAGCTGGCTGCCCGGCCAGACCGCGTCGCTGCACGACCACGACCACACCTCCGGCGCGTTCACCGTGGTCAGCGGGCAGCTGACCGAGGTCGTCACCACGAAGATCCAGGTCGTGCACTCGCTGCACGCCGGTCAGTCGCGTGTGTGGGGGCCCGGTTATGTGCACCAGGTGCGCAACGATGGCGTGGATCCGGCGGTGTCGATCCACGTCTACCGCCACGGCACACGCGCCATGACCCCGTACCGCTACGACCCGGTCAACGGCCCCGTTCGCTGACCTGTCCTGTCGCGAGACGAGACGTCTCGTCTCGGCGGCTGGTCACGTGCGCCGGGATCGCCTTGTCCGTCTCGTGCGGCACAGGTGCGCCCCACGACTGGACGAGCGGCATGTGCCCGGCCCACACGAGGTTCGCTTCGAGGTCCGACGGCTCCTCGCCCGGTCCGCCGTCGCGCACCTTCACGCTCGCCTCGGTCAGGTCGATCTCCAGCGCGACCGTCTGCGCCAGCTCCTTCTTGGACGGGCTGCGCGCGTAGTCCCAGCTGCCCGGCGTGACGTGCTCGACGATCGTGCGCAGTGCGTGCTCGGAGTCCTCGGCGACCTTCGCGGTGCCGTGGATGATCGCGGACCGGTAGTTCATCGAGTGGTGGAACACCGAGCGCGAGTAGACGACGCCGTCCACGAGCGTGACCGCGACGCAAACCGGCTTGCCCTCGATCATGCTCCTGATGGACCGTGAGCCCGTCGAGCCGTGCAGGAAGATGCGGTTGCCGTCCCGCCCGTACGCGGTGGGGATGAGGAACGGTGCCCCGTCGACCTCCACGGCGAGGTGGCAGACCATGCCCGCGTCGAGGACGTCGTAGAGCACCTGGCGGTCTTCCACGGCTCGCTTCTTGCCGCGGACGACGGTGCTGCGGGGCGTGGGGGAGAGCTGCACGTCAGAGGTCATGGTTTTACTGTGCGCTGCGAAGTGGCATCATTGAAGCGCCAGTTTCCATCGATTTGAGAAGGCCACTTTGGCTGAGACCGCGCTTCCCGTGGCGCTGGACCGCGAATCCGCCGAACCACTCGCCGTCCAGTTGGCCGACGCCCTGCGTTCCGCCGCGTCGGAGGGTCGTCTGCGTGCGGGCGACCGTCTGCCGTCGACGCGCGCGTTGGCTGACTCGCTGGGAGTGTCCCGCACGGTCACTGCCGCCGCCTACGAGCAGTTGCACGCGGAAGGGTGGATCGCCGGTCGTCACGGCTCCGGCACCTACGTCACCACGACGCCTCCTGGCCCGCTGCGCAAACGTTCGCGCAAGCCCGTCACGCCCGTGATCACTGATTTCGTGGACCTCGGCACCGGCGCGCCGTGGGCCAGCGGGCTGGACCGGGCGGCCTGGCGCCGGGCCTGGCGGGCCGCGGCGGACGCGCCTCCGCTGTCCCGTCCCGAACGCGCGGGGCTGCCCGAGTACCGCGAGGCCATCGCCGAGCACCTGCTGCGTCACCGAGGCCTGGCCGTGAACGCCGACCCGGTGCTGGCGACCGGGGGCACCACCGCCGTGCTGACCGAGATCGCGGTCGCGGTGCTCGAGCGCGGCGACGTGGTGGCCGTCGAGGAACCCGGCTACCAGCGGGCGGTCGGCGTCTTCAAGGCCAACGGCCTCAAGGTCGTGCAGGCGCTCGTCGACGCGGAGGGGTTGCTCCCGGAGGCGGTGCCCGCCGGAGTCAAGGCGGTCTACTGCTCCCCGGCGCACCAGTACCCGCTGGGCGGTCGCATGTCGGCCGGTCGCCGGGTCGCGCTGGTCGAGCGCGCGCGACGGGACGGCTGGCTCGTCATCGAGGACGACTACGACGGTGAGCTCCGCTACGACGTGGCGCCGTTGCCGTCACTGGCCGCGCTCGCCCCGGACGTCGTGGTCCACCTCGGCACCACGAGCAAGATCCTCACACCGACCCTGGGCGCGGGCTGGATGGTCGCGCCCGAGCACATCGCCACGACCGTCCTCGAACACCGCGACCTGACCGGCACCAGCCCGGCGGCCGCGGGGCAGCGGGTCGTCGTCGAGCTGGCACGCATGGGCGACCTCGGCCGCCACCTGCGCAAGGTCCGGCGGGAGCTGTCCGAACGGCGTGCGCTCGTCATCGACAGGTTCGCCGACGCGGGCATCGAGGTGCTCGGCGACGACGCGGGCGCCCACGTCGTGGTGCTGCTGCCCACTGCCGAACAGGAACGCGACCTGACGAGGCAGGCGCTCGAACGCGGACTGCGGGTCGACGGCCTGTCCCGGCACTACGTGAACCGGGCCAAGCTGCACGGGCTCGTCATCGGGTACAGCGCGTGCTCGCGGGAGCAGTTGGTGAACGCGCTGCCCGTCCTCACCGACCTGCTCAGAACGAACGGCTGACCACGACGACCTCGCGGTCGACGACGAAGCCCAGCTGCTCGTTGACGCGGATCATGTGGCTGTTGCCCGCGTCCGTCCCGGTGTCGACGCGCTCCAGATCCGGCCGTTCCGTGCGCAGCCAGCGCAGCATGTGCGTCTTGATGACCCGGCCGAGGCCATGGCCGCGGTGGGAGGGCGTGACCACCGTGCTGCCCCAGCGGGAGTGCGTCGTGTCGGAGGGGTGCAGCGGAACGTCGGTCAGCGCCACGACCCGGCCGGTGGCCTCCTCGACCGCGACGACGACGCGCTGCTCGACGCCGGCCTCCCGTGCCTCGGCCTCCTCGGCGCGCACGACCTCCGGCGTCCACTCCGGTGCCCGCACCGCGGACGTCGTGGCGGGCGCGTCGTGGATCGACTGCCGGGTCTCGGCCACCGACACGAGCAGGTGGTCCGGCGTCGCGCCGATCCACCGTTCGATCCGGTACCCCGTCGGGACGACCGGCTCCAGCACGGCGCCGGCGATCGAGAGCGTCTGGATCACCCTGGACGCGGCCACGTGGAACCCGCGCGCCGTCGCCCAGTGCTCACCCGCACTGCCCTTGACCACGCCCCAGCTCTCGAACGTGTCCCGGCCGCGAGCGCGCAGCTCCGGCAGCAACGCCTCCAGCAGCGCGGTGCCGACGCCCTGCCTGAGGTGTTCCGGGTGGACGGTGATCGGGCCGACCGCCAGCCGTGCGTTCACACCACCGAGCAGACCCACAGAGGTGATGCCGACGCCTTCGCCGTCACTCCGGGCGACGAGCCGGACCACCTCGCTGAAGTCCGGGTTCGTCTCCCGCAGCGACTCGACGATCCGTTCCCGGCCCGGTCCCGTCCCCGCCAGGGTCGCGATCCGCACGTCCGCGTAGGCGTCGAGCAGGGCCACGTCACCCAGGTCGAGCGGTTTGATCTCCAGCACGCGACCGAGGCTAACTGGCGGGTAAGGACAATCGCCCAAACGGGTAGGGTCGCCCGCATGACGCAGCGCAAGACGAGGGTGGCCGTGGTCTTCGGCGGCCGCAGCTCCGAGCACGAGGTCTCCTGCCAGTCCGCCAAGAGCGTCCTGCCGCACCTCGACGCGGACCGGTTCGAGGTGGTGCCGGTCGGCATCACGCCGCAGGGGCAGTGGGCACTCGGCACGGACCCGACCGCGCTGGAGTCGAGCGCCGGAAAGCTTCCGACGCTGCGGAACCGGACCGTCACGGCGGTGGAGCCGGGCCAGGCGCTCGAGGACGTCGACGTCGTCTTCCCGCTGCTGCACGGCGCGTGGGGCGAGGACGGCACGATCCAGGGCCTGCTCGAACTCGGCGGCGTCCCCTACGTCGGTCCCGGCGTGTTCGCGTCGGCCGCCGTGATGGACAAGGTGTTCGCCAAGAAGATCCTGCAGGCCGAGGGCATCAGCGTCGGCAGGTTCGTCGCCCTCGACCGCGCCGCGACCACGCTGACCCTCGACGAGCGCGAGCACCTCGGGCTGCCGGTGTTCGTGAAGCCGTCCCGCGCCGGGTCGTCCGTCGGCATCTCGAAGGTCAGCGACTGGGACGACCTCGACGCCGCCATCTTCGAGGCGCGCCGGCACGATCCCAAGGTCATCATCGAGGCCGGTGTGCAGAACGCCCGCGAGATCGAGGTCGCGGTGCTGGAGTTCCCGGACGGCCGCGTCGAGGCCTCGCTGCCCGCCGAGCTGCGCCCGGTCGGTGAGGGCGCCGACTGGTACGACTTCGAGGCCAAGTACGTCAACGACTCCTACGAGGCCGACATCCCGGCGAAGCTCGACGACGACATCACCGCGCAGCTGCGCGAGCTGGCCGTCACCGCCTTCAGGGCGCTCGACTGCCAGGGTCTGTCCAGGGTGGACTTCTTCCTCACCGAGCAGCACGAGCTGATCATCAACGAGCTCAACACGATGCCCGGCTTCACGCCGATCTCCATGTACCCCAAGGCGTGGGAGGCGACGGGCGTCGACTTCAAGACCTTGCTGACCACGCTGATCGAGACGGCGATCGCGCGGGGCTCAGGCCTTCGTTAGGCGGTCGTCTTGACCGGCTGCTTCGCCAGCAGGTCGCGCACCGTCGTCGAGACGTCCTGCAACGGTCCGGTGCCCGCGTCGGCGGGCACCGTCAGCGCCACGTACACGCCGCGGTCCACGATCACCCAGGTCGAGCTGTCCGAACCGGGCAGCTCGAGCCACTGGACGTCGGAGATCACGCGCAGCTGCGAGGTCGCCGACAGTTCGGACGGTCGCGGCAGACCGCAGCGCAGAACCACCGGATCGTGTTTGGCGTCACCCCACGCGACCGTGGCGGGGGGAGCGGGCGAGGCGAGGTCCCGGCGCGACAGCATGTCCTTGCCGGACGGCAGTCCCAGCGGGAGCTTCTCGACCAGGGAAGCGCATTCCGGACTGCCCGCCGACGGAGCGTCGATCGAGACCAGCGCGAGGGGACCCGTGCGACCGGGTACGTCCTCGGACTGGTTTCCCGTGCCCAGCCACAGACCGAGCCCGGCGACACCGATGGCGAGCACGACAGCGAGTCCGACCGCCGCGAGCAGCGGCCGGGACAGCGCCGACGTGGATTCCTGCTGAGTCACCCGGTTATGACAACACGGGCTGGCTAGAGATGGACCACCGGGCAGGTCAAGGTGCGGGTGATGCCTTCGACGTTCTGGATGCGCGCGACCACGAGCTGGCCGAGCTGGTCGACGGTCTCCGCTTCGGCGCGCACGATGACGTCGTAAGGCCCGGTGACGTCTTCTGCGGTGGCTACCCCGGTGATCCCGGAGATCTCGGAGGCGACTGCGGCGGCCTTGCCGACCTCGGTCTGGATGAGGATGTATGCATGCACCACGGCGTGCCCCTTCGTCGCGACAGGTTGGGTCGAGGTAGGAACGTGTCACGCAACGTACCCCAGTTGGGGTTCCGATTGTTCAGATTGGGAGGCAACTTTGCGTCCGGAGCCGCCGCGCGACGCGGAGACGGTCGCCGATGTGGGTGAGTTCAATCTCATCCATCGGGTGACGACCGGTCGGGCGCAGCCGGAGACGACCATCCTCGGTCCCGGTGACGACGCGGCCGTCGTCGCCGTCCCGGATGGACGGGTCGTCGCCTCGATGGACGTGCTCGTCGAGGGCGTCCACTTCAGACTGGACTGGTCCAGTCCCGAGCAGGTGGGCCGAAAAGCGGCCGCCGTGAACCTCGCCGACGTCGTCGCCATGGGAGCACTGCCGTCGGCTCTGCTCGTCGGTTTCGCGTGCCCCGCGGACACCCCCGCGTCCGTCGTGGAGGGGATCATGGCGGGACTGTGGGACGAGGCGGCGAAGGCCGGGGCCGGCATCGTCGGGGGCGACATGGTCAGCTCCGCCACGCTCGTGATCTCCATCACCGCCATGGGAGACATGAACGGGCTCGAGCCGATCACGAGGTCCGGAGCGCTCGTCGGGGACGTCGTGGCGGTCGTCGGGAGGCTCGGCTGGGCCGCCGCGGGACTCGCCGTGCTCGGCCGCGGATTCCGTTCGCCGGTCGGCATCGTGAACGCCCAGCGCACCCCGGAGCCGCCGTACGAGGAGGGTCCCAGGGCCGCCGAGGCGGGCGCCACGTCGATGATCGACGTGTCGGACGGACTGCTGCAGGACCTGAGTCACATCGCGGACTCCTCGGGCGTCGCGATCGACGTCCGCACCGAGTTGCTGCCGTTGCACCCGCGCCTGCTCGACGTCGCGTCGGCACTCGGCGGAGACGCGCGGCACTGGGCCCTGACCGGAGGCGAGGACCACGCCCTCGCGGCGACGTTCCCCGGACCCAAGGCCGTGCCGCCCGGCTGGACGACCATCGGCACGGTCCGCGCGGGCGAAGGTGTCACGGTCGACGGCAGGGTCTACGAAAAACCTCCTGGCTGGGAGCACTGGCGCGCGTAGACTTCAACACCGTGGAACTATGCACGCGCACGTATGACCATCCAGACTCGGTCAAGATGATCGCGGACCTCCAGCAGGTCTACGTCGAGCGCTACGGCGACGTCGACGTGACGCCGGTCGACCCGGCGCAGTTCGCCGCGCCGCTGGGCTACTTCGTCGTCGGGTACCTGGACGAGGTGCCCGTGGCGTGCGGCGGCTGGCGCGTGAACGACGAACTGGCCGGCGCCGCCGAGATCAAGCGGATGTACGTCATCGATTCCGCACGCGGCAAAGGCCTCTCACGGCTCGTGCTCGCCCACCTGGAAGCCACGGCGCGAGAGGCCGGCCTTCAGCGGATGGTGCTGGAGACCGGACTGCGCCAGCCGGAGGCGATCAGCCTGTACACCTCCAGCGGCTACGAGCGGATCGGCAACTTCGGCGTGTACCGGGACCACCCGGAGAGCCGCTGCTACGGGAAGTCGTTGTAGGTTCAGGCGCATGGCCATCTATGCGCTGGGGGACTACACGCCGCAGATCCACCCGGAGGCGTACGTGCACCCGGACGCGACGGTGATCGGCGACGTGCGCATCGGCGCGTTCTCCTCGGTGTGGCCGCAAGCCGTGCTGCGCGGTGACTACGGGCGCATCGTCATCGACGAGCGCACGTCGATCCAGGACGGCACGGTCGTCCACTGCACCGAGGTCCACCCGGTGCACATCGGATCGTCCTGCGTCATCGGCCACAACGTGCACATCGAGGGCGCGACCGTCGCCGACGAATGCCTCATCGCGTCGGGTTCGGTGGTGCTCAACGGTTCCATCGTGGAAAAGGGCGCGATCGTCGGCGCCGGCGCGGTGGTCTCGTTCGACGGACACGTCCGCGAACGCACGATGGTGCTGGGAGTTCCCGCCCGAGAACGTGCCGGACACGTTGTGCCGGAACAGGCCTGGGCATTCATCGTGGAGAAATACGTTCAGAACATCGCTTTGTACCGGGAGAAGCTCCGTAGGCTTGACTAGTACCGCGTCAGCCGACCGTCGCCGCGTCTTCGACGCTCAGCAGGCCGCCTCGCGGCACCGGCCCCGCGCCCCGGTACAACCAGTACAGGGACGCGGGGCCGGCACCGCGATGCGACCGTCTGAACATCGAATACGGGGCAAAGGCCGACTGACGCGGCACTAGGTGAGATAGGGTTCACAGCCGTGGCTCGTCCCCTCACTGAAGTTGTCGAAGCCGGTTGGGCTGAAGCTCTCGCCCCCGTTGCTGACCAGATCGCCGCCATGGGTGAGTTCCTGCGCGCGGAGGTTTCCGCCGGTCGCACCTACCTTCCTGCGGGCGAGAACGTGCTGCGTGCTTTCCAGCAGCCGTTCCACCAGGTGAAGGTGCTGATCGTCGGCCAGGACCCATATCCGACGCCCGGCCACGCGGTCGGTCTGTCGTTCTCGGTCGCGCCGGACGTTCGTCCCATTCCCAAGTCGCTCATCAACATCTACAAGGAATACGCCGAGGACCTCGGCCACCCGATTCCGTCCAACGGTGATCTGACGCCGTGGTCGGAACGCGGTGTGCTGTTGCTCAACAGGGCGCTGACCGTGCAGCCCGGCAAGGCGAACTCCCACCAGGGCAAGGGCTGGGAGGCCGTCACCGAGCAGGCGATCAAGGCTCTCGCCGCCCGTGACGCACCTCTGGTCTCCATTCTGTGGGGCCGCAACGCGCGCAACCTGCGTCCGTTGCTCGAACCGTTGCCCGCCATCGAATCCGCGCACCCGTCGCCTTTGTCGGCGCACTCCGGGTTCTTCGGTTCCAAGCCGTTCAGCCGTGCCAACGAACTGCTGGAGAAGCAGGGCGCGGAGCCGATCGACTGGAAGCTCCCGTAGTTGCCCCGTCAAGACGTGATCTGACGCTGACGGCCGCCGGTGCGGCCGTCAGCGAGTTCGGCAACGCCCTGTCGTTGCTGGTCCTGCTGTTCTGGGCGACGCCGATCAGTTCGTTGCTGGTCGCCGCGATCCTCGTCGCCGAACTGCTGCCGTTCGTGCTCGGCGCCCCGCTCGCCGGAATGCTCGTCGACCGCCTGCCCAACCGACGCCTGCTGATCGTCGCCCTGCTGTGCCAGGGCGTCGCGATCGCGGCCATCGCGCCGTTGATGGGGCAGCCGGTCTTCGTCGTCGCGTTGGTGTTCGTCTCGGGTTGTGGCCGCGCGATCGCCCAGCCCTGCGTCTCCGCACTCGTGCCGCACATCGCGGGCGAGGAGAACTCCACGCGGGCCTACGCCCTGCTCGGCACGACTCGCAGCGTGGGCAACATCGCCGGTGTCACCGGTGGAGCGCTGCTCGCCGGGTTCTTCGGGCATCCGGCCGCGATGCTGATCGACGGCTGCACGTTCCTCGCGTACGCGGCGTTGCTTGCGTTCGTGCGGTCCGAACGCAGGCCGTCTGGCGAACACGCGGCGCGGCCCAGCGCGATGGCCGGTATCCGCCACGTGCGGCAGGACTCCGTGCTGTTCGCGGCGATCCTCGGGCTGGCGTGCTTCGTCGGCGCGACCGTGGTGATCAACGTGGCCGATCCCGCGTTCGTGCGGTTCGTGCTGCACGGCAACGAGTTCCTGCTGGGCGCTATGCAGGCGTGCTGGATGGTCGGCATCATCGTCGGCAACCGGCTGGCGGCGCGGCTGAAGTCGATCTCCCAGCTCGCCCACGCGTTGGCGATCACCGGCATCACCACGGGCATCGCCGTGCTCATCCCGGCGACGTTCCCGTTCGTCGCGGCGGCGGTGATCGGGTGGTTCATCGGGGGCGTGTCGAACGGCGTGGACAACGTGACGATGAACGCCATCGTGCGGTTGCGCACGCCGGAGGAGATGCGTGGGCGTGCGTTCGCCGCCGTCGGATCGATGGTGACGGGTGCGAACTTGATCGGCACGGCTGCGGCCGGGTTGTTGCTGCTCGTCATGGGGCCGCGGGCGGTGTTCGCGATCGGCGGCACCGGGGCGTTGCTCGTCGGCGTCGTCTGTCTGGTGTTCGTGCGCCGTGCCCTGGAACGCGAAAAGAGCCCGGCCGAAGCCGGGCTCTCCTCACACTAAAAACGAACTGTGGCGGTGATCAGCCGCGCACGACCTTGCCGGCCTTCAGGCAAGACGTGCACACGTTGATCCGCTGGCGCTGCGAGGCCGAAACCTTGGCGCGCACAGACTGGATGTTCGGGTTCCAGCGGCGGTTCGTCTTCCGCTGGGAGTGCGAAACCGAATGGCCGAAGCCCGGCCCCTTCGCACAGACGTCGCACACGGCAGCCACGTCAGCCACTCCTTCAGGTTTCTCAAGCGGTAGGTCTCGCGTCCCGGTGGGCGCGCAAGCGTGCACAAGCCTCAACCGGGCACGGCAACCCAGTCAGGGTAACCGGTGGGCTCACCCGCGACCAAACCGGGTGGATACTCTCGCCGCCATGCAGGTCATGGATGCGGTCGCGGTGCGCAGATGGGCAGACGCCTGCGTGCGGTCGTTGGACGCCAATCGGGAGTCGATCGACCAGATCAACGTCTTCCCCGTCCCGGATGGTGACACAGGTACGAACCTGCTGCACACGATGCAGTCGGCGCTCGACGCCCTGCTGCGTTCGCCCATGTCGACGGTGGGGGACGCCCTGTCGGCGCTCGCCCGCGGTGCGCTGGCCGGGGCGCGCGGGAACTCTGGCGTGATCCTGTCCCAGGTGCTCAGGGGGCTGGCGGAGACCGTGCAGGAGGTCTCGCTGGTCACCGGCACGGCGTTGCGCAAGGGCCTGCACCGGGCGGACGAGCTGGCCACGGCCGCGGTGTCCAAGCCCGTGCCCGGCACCGTGCTCTCGGTGCTGCACGCCGCGTCCGAGGCCGCTCGTGACTGCGAATCGGACGAACTGGACGACGTGGTGATGGCGGCGTCGCGCGCGGGGGCTGTCGCCCTGGCCGATACGCCCCGTCAGCTCGCGGTGCTGGCCAAGGCCGGGGTGGTCGACGCGGGCGGGCGTGGGCTCGTTGTGTTGTTGGACACACTGGCGGCGGTGATCACCGGCCAGAGCGTGGAGACGCCGATGGACGCGCCCTTGCTGCCGCGCACCCCGGAGTCGCTGACGACGGAGCGTGAGAGCGGGTCGTCGGAGTTCGAGTACGAGGTCATGTACCTGCTCGACGGCACCTCGGAGGAGCTGGTCGCCGAGCTGCGGGGCACGTTGAACGGCCTGGGCGACTGCGTGTCGGTGGTGGGGGACGGCGTCTCGCTGTGGACCGTCCACGTGCACTGCAACGACATCGGCGCGGCCATCGAGTCGGGTGTGCGCGCTGGACGTCCGCACCGCATCACGGTGGCGAGGTTCGCCGATCAGATCGCCGCGCAGGCCTCTCGGTTCGTGCGCGACCGGGCGATCGTGGTGGTGGTGAGCGGCGCCGTGGACCTGTTCCGTGCGGAAGGCGCCACGGTGTTCGACCTCGCTTCTTCTTCGGCGACGCCCACGGACCTGTTGTCCGCCATCGTGTCGACGCGCGCGCGTCACGTCGCGGTCCTGCCCGGTGATCCGGACCTCCGTGAGGCACTTGATGAAGCCGTCGCGTACGCACAGGCCGCTGGGCAGGACGTAGTGGTGGTGCCGACGTTCTCGCCCGTGCAGGCCCTCGCGGCGTTGGCGGTGCACGACTCCTCTCGGCGCGCCGGTGACGACGTTGTCGCCATGGCCGAGGCTGCCGCCGCCACGCGCCGTGGTGAACTCGCGATCGCCGCGGACGAAGCCCTGACGTGGGTCGGCCGCTGCCAGCCCGGCGACCTGCTGGGCATGCTGGACGGCGAGGTCGTGCTGATCGAACCGGGCCCTGCGGCGCCGGAGTCGTTGATGGACCTGTCCTGCCGGCTGGTCGACCGCATGCTGGCGGGTGGTGGAGAACTGGTCACGGTGATCCTGGGCGCCGACGCGCCCGAGGGCCTGGCCGACGTGCTGGAGGACCACGTGCGGGTCACCCATCCGGAGGTCGAGGTGACCGCTTATCCGGGCGGTCAGCCCGACGCGGTCATTTTTGTCGGTGTCGAGTAGTTCAATGGGACGCGATGATCTCCTTCGACGACAAGCTGCAGCCGTTGCTCGGCAAGAAGACCGCCGACGCACTGGAGACCGGCCTCGGCCTCACGACGGTCGGTGACCTGCTGCGCCACTACCCGCGCCGGTACGACGAGCGCGGGAAGCTGACAGACATCCGTTCGCTGGAAATCGACGAGCACGTCACGGTGCAGGCCGAGGTCCGCAAGTGCCAGAAGCGCCAGATGAAGGCGCGCCGCGGCCAGATGACCGAGGCCGTGATCACCGACGGCACGTCCGAGTTGCACCTGGTGTTCTTCGGCAAGCCGGCGTTCGTGGCCGAGCAGGAGCTCCTGCCGGGCACACGCGCGCTGTTCGCCGGCAAGGTCGGCCGCTACCGGCAGAACCTGCAGCTGGTCCACCCGGCGTTCGAGGTCCTCACCGCGGAGCAGGACGGGTCGTCGTTCCTGCAGGCGTTCCTGCCCGTCTACCCGGCGTCGCAGCACATCAACACGTGGAACATCGCGAACTGCGTGAAGCAGCTGCTGGAGATCTGGGACGGCGTGCCGGAGGACCCGCTGCCCGCCGACTTCCGCGAGGAGCAGGGCCTGATCGGCCTGGAGGACGCGCTGCGGTCGATCCACCGGCCGGACAGCTGGGCGCAGATCTCGGTGGCGCAGCTGCGCCTGAAGTGGGACGAGGCGCTGGCCGTGCAGCTCGCGCTGGCCCAGCGCCGCAAGGCGTCCACGGCCCGTCCCGCGCCCTCGTGCGCCCGCCGGTCCGGCGGCATCCTCGACGCGTTCGACGCCAGGCTGCCGTTCACGCTGACGGCGGGCCAGGTGGAGGTCGGCGAGCAGGTCGCGTCCGACCTGGAGTCGACCGTGCCGATGAACCGCCTCCTGCAAGGAGAGGTGGGCTCGGGCAAGACCATGGTCGCGTTGCGAGCAATGCTCCAGGCCGTCGACGCGGGCCGTCAGTCCGCGATGCTCGCGCCCACGGAAGTCCTTGCGGCACAACACGCCCGGTCCCTGACCGAGATGCTCGGCGACCTGGCCCAGGCGGGCCAGCTCGGCGGTGCCGAGGACGCGACGCGGGTGACGCTGCTGACCGGCTCGATGAACACCGCCCAGCGCCGTCAGGCGTTGCTGGACATCGTGACCGGCGAGGCGGGCATCGTCGTCGGCACGCACGCGATCATCCAGGAGAAGGTGGAGTTCCACTCGCTCGGCCTGGTCGTCGTGGACGAACAACACCGCTTCGGCGTGGAACAACGAGCGGCGTTGAGCGCGCGGGGCGAACGGGAGAACCCGCACGTCCTGGTGATGACGGCGACCCCGATCCCGCGCACCGTCGCCATGACGGTCTACGGCGACCTGGAGGTCTCGGCCCTGCGCGAACTGCCGGGCGGCCGCTCCCCGATCAAGACCTCGGTGGTGCCCGTGCGCGAGAAGCCCACGTGGCTCGACCGGGCCTTCGCCCGAGTGCGCGAGGAGGTGGCGAAGGGCCACCAGGCGTACTTCGTCTGCCCGCGCATCGGCGACGAGGAACCGGCGAAGTCCGACGACGAGGACAAGCGCCCGGCCCTGTCCGTGATCGACGTGGCCACCATGCTCGCCCAGGGCCCGTTGCGAGGCCTGCGCATCGAGATCCTGCACGGCCGCATGCCCCCGGACGAGAAGGACGCGGTGATGCGCGCCTTCTCGGCCAACGAGGTCCACGTCCTCGTCGCCACCACGGTCATCGAGGTGGGCGTCAACGTCCCGAACGCCACCGTCATGGCCATCATGGACGCGGACCGCTTCGGCGTCTCCCAGCTCCACCAGCTCCGCGGCCGAGTGGGCCGGGGCAGCGCACCGGGCCTGTGCCTGCTGGTGACCGAGATGCCGGAGATGACGGCCACGATGGAACGCCTCCGCGCCGTCGAGTCCACTCTGGACGGCTTCGAGCTGGCCCAGCTCGACCTGGAGCTGCGCCGCGAGGGCGACATCCTGGGTGCCGCCCAGTCGGGCCGCCGGTCGGGGCTGAAGATGCTGTCGCTGCTGCGCGACGAGGACATCATCGCGGACGCCCGCACGTCGGCTCAGCAGGTCGTGGACGCCGATCCGGACCTGGTGGAGCATCCGGGGCTGGCTGCGATGGTGGCGACGCTGTTGACGGAGGAACGGGCCGAGTACCTGGAGAAGACCTAGCCGGTTCCGGTGTCCGGTGGAGCTGGCGGCACCCGCGGCTCCACCGCCCGTGGCTTCCACACCTCCGTCACCTGAAGGTGTGCGCGTGGCAGGTCGGTAGAGCCCAAACGTCTGGGTACGTTCGACCGGTGCGTCGCATGATCCTCACTGCCCTCGTCACCCTTCTCACCCTCGCCTCCAGCCCGGCCCCGGCCCTCGCGGACCCGGTCCTGCTCACCGGCGAGGAGTCCCGCTACCCGCACGCGATCCGCCTGGAACACGGCACCCATCGCGGTTCGATCCTCGTGGCGCTGCACGGCTTCCACTCCGTCAACGTCCTGCGCGCAGGCCGGGCCGGCAAGAAGTTCCGGCCCGCCGGCACGTTCATCGACGAGGTGAGCGCCCACGCGACCTGCTGCGGTCACCTCTACGAGTTGCCGCGCCAGGTCGGCGAGATGCCCGCCGGGACCGTGTTGTGGGCGGGGTCGGTGGGATCGCGGCAGGAAGGGCTCAAGGCGCGGATCTGGCGCAGCGACGACGCCGGCGAGACGTGGCACCACCTGTCGGAGTGCGCGCGGGCGCTGCCCGGTGGCGGGCTGTGGGAGCCGGACCTGTCCGTTGACGCCCGAGGGCGGCTGAACTGCTACTTCGCCGACGAGACGCACGAGAAGCACAGCCAGTACATCGGGCGGTCGGTGTCGCGTGACGGCGTCATCTGGTCGGGCAAGGAGAAGGTCGTCGCTGTCTCGGACGGCTGGCTGCGGCCAGGGATGCCGCAGGTCAAGAGGCTGCCGACCGGCGAGTTCTACATGATGTACGAGATCTGCTCGCAGCCGGACCAGTACTTCTGCGAGGCCTACCACCGCAGTTCTGCCGACGGTGTCGGCTGGGGTGACCCGAAGTGGCACGGCACCAGGCCGACGACGAAGGACGGCAAGTACTTCGCGCACACGCCGTCGATCACCCTCGCGCCCAACGGCACGTCACGGGGGCGCGTGATCCTCATGGGACAGATGCTGATGTCCGCCGACGGCAAGGTCGACCCCGGCAACGGCCGGACGGTCTTCGTCTCCGAGAACGGCGGCAGGGACGGCTGGTACGCGGTCCCCGCGCCCGTCCCGGTGCCGGGCGCGCGGGACGAGAGCTGCCCCAACTACCACCCGAGCGGGGTGGCGTCGCTCGACGGCCGTGAGCTCATCGGGTTCGCCAGCGACTTCGCGGCGAACGGCAGCTGCCACACGAGCTGGGCCACGAGCAGCCTGCCGCCGTTCCCCGGGTAGAGCTCAGTCCTTCTGCCGCGGCTTCGGCAGCTGCTCGGTCTTCTGCTCCACGGCAGACCCACCAGACGAGGCGGGTTCGTCGTCGGCTGGCCCGTCCCCCTCCAGCGGCTTGAGCACCGACATCGCCGCGTCCACGGCTGCCTGCGCGGCGTGGAACTGCGTCGCGAGGTTGTCGTGCGCCGAACGCAGCGACGCCTCCTTCTCGGACGCGGCGGCCGCGCGCTGGTCCGACGCGGCGACGGACGCGGCCGACTTCTCCTCGGCCTCGCGCACCAGCGCCGACGTGCGTGCCTCCGCGTCGCGGACGAGCTTGACGGCCTTCTCGTCGGCGTCGCGCACGGTGGTCGTGGCCCGCTGGTCGGCCTCGGCGATGGTGGCCGCGGCCTTGTCCTCGGACACCCGCAGCGTCGTCGCCGCCTTCTCCTCTGCCGCGCTGACCAGGGCGGCAGCCTGCGCGGACGCGTCGGAGGTGGTCTTCTCGGCGCGAGCCAGCGTCTCGGTCTCGAGGTCGGACAGGACCTTCTCCGCCTCCGCCTGCTTGGCCTCGAGCTCACCGGTGAGCTTCTGCAGCGCTGCGGCCCGCTTGGCCTCCGCGTCGGCGACGATCTGCTCGGCCTCGGACTTCGCGTCCGCCAGCACCTTCTGGTGCTCGGCGGTCAGCGTCGCCTTCAGGCCGTCGTACTCCTTGTCCAGCTGGTCGTGGTACGCCTTGTACTTCGCGTCGAGCTCGACGCGGTGGGCGTCCAGGTCCGCCGACTTCTTCTCGAAGTCGCCGGCGATCCGCTCACCGTTCGCGCGCACGTCGGCGACCAGGGCCTCGTGCTCGGCGGCGAGTTTCGCCTGCAGCGACGCGTGCTCCGCCTCCAGTTCGGACCTGCGGCCGGCGGTCTGCTGGTCGAGCTCGGCGTGGCGCTGCTGGTAGTTGAGCTCCAGCTGCTTGCGGCGCGCCTCGGTCTCGGCGAGCAGGCGCTGGTGGGCCTCGCGCTGGCCGGCCGCCCACTTCTCGGCCTCACCCCGCGTCGCGGCGGCCTTGTCGAGGGCGTCCTTGCGGATGTCCGCGATCTCTTCCTCGGCCAGGCTCATCATCACGCGGACGCGCTCGGTGACGTTCGACGCGCTGATCGGGCTGCTGGCCAGGTTCTGGAGTTGGACCTTGGCCTTGTCGAGGTCCGCGCGCATGGCGTTGAGGAGCTTGGTGAGCTCTCCGACCTGCGCGCCGGCCGCGTCTCGGGCACGATTCGAGTTCTTGAGATCGAACTCCAACCGGGTGACTCGTTCGTTCACCTGTCGCTGGTTGTAACCACGGAGGACAACGTCGAAATGCGGTGTGCGGGCAGTAGGCTGCCCGGCTCCATCAGCCCCGGCCATATGGCTCACCCTACCGAGATAGTCGCGAAGATCGTCACTCGATCTGGTTAAACCCACTACCGGCCGCAGTCTGACCGGGTGGTCGGTATCCACTTTCCTCTCATCACGCGAGAATCGGGTGAGCAAGACCGATCAGGATGACACCCATCACGTGAGACAGTCCTCCCAACTGGCAAGAGTCGCACGGTAACGTGCCTCGACTGATGACCGCCGAGTAACACCGGGAGGGCACGGATGTTCCGCAAGGTTCTTGTCGCCAACCGCGGCGAGATCGCGATTCGCGCGTTCCGAGCCGCCTACGAACTGGGCGCTGGAACGGTCGCCGTCTTCCCTCACGAGGACCGAAACTCGCTGCACCGCCTGAAGGCCGACGAGTCGTACGAGATCGGCGAGCCCGGACATCCCGTCCGCGCCTACCTTTCCGTCGACGAGATCATCAAGGCCGCCCGCAAGGCCGGCGCCGACGCGATCTACCCCGGTTACGGATTCCTGTCCGAGAACCCGGAGCTCGCGATGGCCTGCCGTGAGGCCGGTCTCACCTTCGTCGGCCCCGTCGCCGAGGTCCTGGAGCTGACGGGCAACAAGGCGCGCGCCATCGCCGCCGCCCGCGAGGCCGGCCTGCCGGTGCTGGAGTCGAGCCCGCCGTCGTCCGACATCGACGAGCTGGTCGAAGCGTCGAAGACCATGCGCTTCCCAGTCTTCGTGAAGGCCGTCGCCGGTGGTGGTGGCCGTGGCATGCGCAAGGTCGACGAGCCCGCCGCACTGCGTGAGTCGCTCGAAGCGGCGTCCCGCGAGGCGGAGTCGGCGTTCGGCGACCCGACGGTGTTCCTCGAGCAGGCCGTGGTCGAACCGCGCCACATCGAGGTGCAGATCCTCGCCGACGGCCAGGGCAACGTGATCCACCTCTTCGAGCGCGACTGTTCCGTGCAGCGGCGCCACCAGAAGGTCATCGAGATCGCGCCCGCGCCGAACCTCGCCCCCGAGCTGCGCGACCGCATCTGCGCCGACGCCGTGAAGTTCGCACGGCACATCGGCTACCGCAACGCCGGCACCGTGGAGTTCCTGCTCGACCCCGAAGGCCACTACGTCTTCATCGAGATGAACCCGCGCATCCAGGTCGAACACACGGTCACGGAAGAGGTGACCGACGTCGACCTGGTGCAGTCGCAGATGCGCATCGCGTCCGGCGAGACGCTGGAGGACCTGGGCCTGTCCCAGGACACCGTCCAGCTGCGCGGCGCGGCCCTGCAGTGCCGCATCACCACCGAGGACCCGGCCAACGGGTTCCGCCCGGACACCGGCACGATCAGCGCCTACCGCTCGCCGGGTGGTTCCGGCATCCGCCTCGACGGCGGCACGGCCGGCTCCGGCATGGCCATCAGCCCGCACTTCGACTCGATGCTCGTGAAGCTCACGTGCCGCGGCCGTACGTTCTCTCTCGCGGTCGCCCGTGCACGTCGTGCGATCGCCGAGTTCCGCATCCGCGGTGTGTCCACGAACATCCCGTTCATCCAGGCGGTCCTGGACGACCCGGACTTCTACGAGGGCCGCGTCACCACGTCGTTCATCGAGAAGCGCCCGCATCTGCTGACGGCGCGCCACTCGGCCGACCGCGGCACTCGCCTGCTGACCTACCTCGCGGACGTCACGGTCAACCACCCGAACGGCGCGCGTCCGACCGCGGTCGACCCGCGCGAGAAGCTGCCGGTCGCCGACCTCAACGCCGAACCGGCCCCCGGTTCCAAGCAGAAGCTGGTCGAACTCGGCCCCGAGGGCTTCGCGCGCTGGATGCGGGAGAGCAAGGCCGTCGGTGTCACGGACACGACGTTCCGCGACGCGCACCAGTCGCTGCTCGCCACCCGAGTGCGCACCAAGGACCTGCTCGCCGTCGCGCCGCACGTCGCGCGCATGACGCCCGAGCTGCTGTCGCTGGAGTGCTGGGGCGGCGCGACCTACGACGTGGCGCTGCGGTTCCTCGCGGAGGACCCGTGGGAGCGGCTCGCCGCGCTGCGCGAGGCCGTGCCGAACATCAACCTGCAGATGCTGCTGCGTGGCCGCAACACGGTCGGCTACACGCCGTACCCCGAGGCCGTGACCAAGGCGTTCGTGGAGGAGGCGACGAAGACCGGCATCGACATCTTCCGGATCTTCGACGCGCTGAACGACGTCGAGCAGATGCGCCCGGCGATCGAGGCCGTGCGCGAGACCGGGACCGCCGTCGCGGAAGTCGCCCTGTGCTACACCAGCGATCTGTCCAATCCGGACGAACGCCTGTACACGCTCGACTACTACCTCAAGCTGGCCGAGCAGATCGTCGGTGCCGGCGCGCACGTCCTGTGCGTCAAGGACATGGCGGGCCTGCTGCGGGCTCCGGCCGCGTCGCGCCTGATCACCGCGCTGCGCAAGGAGTTCGACGTCCCCGTCCACCTCCACACGCACGACACGGCGGGTGGCCAGCTCGCGACGTACCTCGCGGCGATCCAGGCGGGCGTGGACGCGATCGACGGCGCCACCGCGTCGATGGCGGGCACGACGTCGCAGCCGCCGCTGTCGTCGATCGTGGCGCTGACCGACCACACCGAGCACTCGACGGGCCTGAACCTCCAGAACGTCTGCGACCTGGAGCCGTACTGGGAGTCGGTGCGCAAGATCTACGCGCCGTTCGAGTCCGGCATCCCCGGCCCGACCGGCCGCGTCTACCACCACGAGATCCCCGGTGGTCAGCTCTCGAACCTGCGCACCCAGGCCGTCGCTCTCGGCCTCGGCGAGAAGTTCGAGGAGATCGAGTCGATGTACGCGGCCGCCGACCGCATGCTCGGCCACCTCGTGAAGGTGACGCCGTCGTCCAAGGTCGTCGGTGACCTCGCGCTGCACCTCGTGGGCGCGGGCGTCGCACCGAAGGACTTCGAGGCGGACCCCGGCAAGTTCGACATCCCGGCGTCGGTGATCGGCTTCCTGCACGGCGAACTGGGCGACCCGCCCGGTGGCTGGCCGGAGCCGTTCCGCAGCAAGGCGCTGGCCGGACGGCCCGCGCCGAAGCCGGTGGAGGAGCTCTCCGCGCAGGACGAGGCGGGTCTCGCCGACGACCGCCGGGCGACCCTGAACAGGCTCCTGTTCCCGGCGCCCACCAAGGAGTTCCGCGCGCACCGCGACGCCTACGGCGACACGTCGGTGTTGCGCTCCAAGGACTTCTTCTACGGCCTGCGTCCGGGCGAGGAGTACTCCGTCGACCTGGAGCCGGGTGTCCGGCTGCTGATCGGCCTGGAGGCGATCTCCGAGGCCGACGCGCGCGGCATCCGCACGGTGATGGCGACCCTGAACGGCCAGCTGCGCCCGATCCAGGTCCGCGACCGTTCGGTGGACGCCGACGTCCCGGCCGCTGAGAAGGCCGACCGCGGCAACCAGAACCACGTGGCGGCACCGTTCGCCGGCGTGGTGACGGCGGTGGTGGCCGAAGGCGACAGCGTCGACGCCGGTCAGACCGTCGCGACGATCGAGGCCATGAAGATGGAGGCCGCGATCACCGCTCCCAAGGCCGGTGTCGTGCAGCGCCTGGCGTTGCGCGGCGCACAGCAGGTCGAAGGCGGCGACCTGCTGATCGTCCTGGAGTAGTTCTTCGGTTCGCGAGGGCCCGGTCTCTGCGGAGGCCGGGCCTTTTCGCGCTGCGGGAGGCCTGGAACTCCACGACGATTTCGTGCGTTGCACCGGTCACGGGGTCAGGGAGAGGGAATCGCATCATGAAGAAGGCGTTGGCCGGCCTGCTCGGCCTGGCAGGGGTGGCATGGGCGCTGAAGGACGTGCCGCGGCAACTCGGCGGCAAGCCGGACCCGGTCCACATGTCGCGTTCGCCGCGCTTCCGGGACGGGAAGTTCCACAACGACAAGGAAGTCCGCACGGTTCCGGACGGTGAGTCGTTCTCCGTGCGCGACTTCATCTTCGGCGGCGAGGACCGCAAGCCCTCCGTGGCGGTGCCGCTGGTCGGACCCGCCGCGCCGGTGTCCGAAGGTGTGCACATCACCTGGTACGGGCACGCTTCCGCGTTGATCACGATCGACGGCGCCTCGGTGCTGGTGGATCCCGTGTGGAGCGACCGCGTGTCGCCGTCCGCTCACGTCGGCCCGCGGCGGTTGCACCCGGTTCCGCATCAGTTGTCTGATTTGCCTGAAGTGAGTGCGGTTGTGGTCTCGCACGACCACTACGACCACCTCGACATGGCGACTGTGCAGGCGTTGACCGCTTCGAGTTCGGCTGTGTTCGTGGTGCCGCTGGGGCTGGGGGCGCATCTGGCTCGGTGGGACGTTCCTGCTTCGCGGATCGTCGAGTTGGACTGGGACGAGTCGCATTCGGTCGACGGGTTCACGCTCACTTGTACTGCGGCGCAACACTTTTCTGGGCGGTCTGTGCAGCGGAACGTCACGTTGTGGGCGTCCTGGGTGATTGCTCGTGGGACTCGGTCTGTGTTCTACAGCGGGGATACCGGGTATTTCGCCGGGTACAAGGCGATCGGGGCTGCTCATGGGCCTTTTGACGCTGTGTTGATGCAGGTTGGGGCCTATGGGGATGCTTGGCCTGACATCCACATGACGCCTGAGGACGGGGTTCGGGCCTTTGAGGATTTGGGGGGTGGGTTGTTGATCCCTGTGCATTGGGCGACGTTCAACCTTGCGCTGCATCCTTGGGGGGAGCCGATCGACCGGGTGTGGCGGGAGGTCAAGGCTCGGGGGATGAAGCTGGCTGTGCCTCGGCCTGGGGAGCGGGTTGATGTTGATTCGCCTGGGGAGGTTGACGGGTGGTGGCAGGCGCTTGCCTGATCGTTGAGCTTGCGATCCGCGACCTTGCGGGTGGTCGCCTTGCGATCCGCGACCAGGCGGGTGGTCACCTTGCGTTCCGCGACCTTGCGGGTGGTCACCTTGCGAGTGGCGGGTCGCTGCTGCGTGCTTCCCCTGGGGGCGCTGCCCCCAGACCCCCGGCAATCTGATCAGGGGGTCCACGCCACGAGCGGGTAGATGGCACGCCTGTTGCGTTGGGCGGCTGCCTGTTGCTTAGTTTGGTTGCTTTGGCGGTGGGGTCCCATCACGAGTCACACCAAGAGCGGGCCACATGCCTGAAGGGGTGTCAAGCGGACGAAAAGCGTGTCCGCTTGACACCCCTTCAGGCATGCAGCAAGAGCTATGGCGCGACTCGTGATGGGACCCCACCGCCTGGACCGCTTGCTAAGTACGGCTCGCCTTCGGCATCGCGGGATCAGGCCGTGGCTTTTGTGCGTAGGCGGCGGATGGCTCGTTGGACCTCGTCTCGGTGCTTTGCCGACTTCAGCCATGTCGGCAGCTTTGCCAAGATCGTCATCCTTCGGATTGACGAATGGGGTGGGTCCTCGCGCAGCGTTGCTGTTACGTAGGACTCCAGCAGGTCCAGGTGTGCGGTGTTCAGGGCCCAGAGGGTGTGGCCTGCGCATGAGGTTGTCAGCCAGAGGTCTGGCACGTAGCTGGTGGCGTCCCAGCACCACACACGGTTGTAAGGGCGGGTGTGCGCGCACGTTGGGCATATGAGGCGGTCGCTCGTTATTACGGCCTGGGCTGCGCAGGACGGGCACTTCGCCAGGACTGGGGTGGTGGCCAGGGTGCAGAGGCAGGCGCCCGAGTCTCGGTGGCGGGTCATGGCGACAGGATGCACCTGGGACGATGAGCGGGTGACACGAATTGTTGCCGGGACTGCGGGGGGTCGCAGGCTCAAGGTTCCGCCCAAGGGCACGCGGCCCACGTCCGAGCGGGTGCGGGAGGCGTTGTTCAGTTCCCTCGAGGCCATGGTTGATCTTGACGGGGCCAAGGTGCTGGACCTGTACGCCGGGTCGGGGGCGCTGGGGTTCGAGGCGTTGAGCCGGGGGGCTGGGCACGCCACGTTCGTCGAGTCGGACAAGCGGGCCGCTGACGTGCTCAAAGGTAACGCCAAAGAGCTTGGGTTCGCCGGGACCGTGGTGGTCAACCGGACTGCTGAGGCGTACGTGGCGGCCGAGGGGGAGAAGTTCGACCTTGTGTTCGCCGATCCGCCCTACGCGGTGGGGGACGACGAGCTCGCCAAGGTGCTCAAGGGGATCGTGCCGCGGCTTGCGGACGAGGCCATCTTGATCGTGGAACGTGCTTCGCGAAGTGGCGAACCAGCTTGGCCTGAGGAAGTGGAATCGTTGCGTGCCAAGCGTTACGGGGACACGGCTGTGTACTGGGCCCAGGTGCGTACTGATGGGTGACGAGAACCACGGACACGCCTGGAGGCGTCCGATCGGGTGCTAACGTCCGCCCATGACGCGTGCCGTGTACCCCGGCTCCTACGACCCGGTAACCAACGGTCACCTGGACATCATCGGGAGAGCCGCGCACCTCTTCGAAGAGGTTGTCGTCGCCGTGCTCATCAACAAGAACAAGCGCACCTTGTTCGACGTTGAGGAGCGTCAGGAGATGCTGCGCGAGGTCACCGCTCAGTGGGACAACGTGCGTGTGGACTCGTGGCACGGGCTGTTGGTCGACTACTGCCGCGAGAACAACATCAAGGCCATCGTGAAGGGCCTGCGCGCGGTCAGCGACTACGACTACGAGCTGCAGATGGCGCAGATGAACCACCAGCTCACCGGTGTCGACACGCTGTTCATGCAGGCCAGCCCGCAGTACTCCTACCTGGCGTCCTCGCTGGTCAAGGAGGTCGCGACGTACGGTGGCGACGTCTCGACGCTGCTGCCCGCGACCATCGAGCAGCGGCTGCAGCAGCGCCTCGCCGAGACGCGCTAGAGCGTCAGCTTCATCCCCACGTGCGACGCGGCGAAACCGAGCCGCTCGTAGAACCGGTGCGCGTCCACGCGTGACGCGTCCGTCGTCAGCTGCACCATGCCGCAGCCGCGTGCGCGGGCCTCGTCGATCGCCCACCTGACCAGGTGTTCGCCGAGGCCGTTGCCGCGCTGGTCGGAGCGCACCCGCACGGCCTCCACGGTCGCGCGGGTCGCGCCCAGGCGGGACAGGCCCGCCGTGAACGTCAGCTGCAGCGTGCCCACGACCTCGCCGTCCGCGTCGGCCACGGCCAGGAACTGGTGCGGGTCGGCGTCGATCACCTCGAACGCCTTCAGGTACGCCGGGTCGCCCGGCTGTTCGCGCTTCGCGCCCAGCGGGTCGTCCGCCAGCATCGTCACGATCGGGTGGACGTCGGCCGCGGTGGCCCGCCTGATTGTGATCTTCACGGTTCCCCCAGGTCGATGTGGGGAAATCCTGACACGCCCTGCCGAAGTCCCGGTGCCGGGGAGATCGGCAGGGCACACTTGCGGGTGGGAGCCACAGGGGTTAGGGAGTGAGACGTGTACCGGGTGTTCGAGGCACTCGACGAGCTCGTCACGATCGTCGAGGAAGCGCGCGGAGTTCCGATGACCTCGGGCTGCGTGGTGCCACGCGGCGACGTGCTCGAACTGCTCGACGACGTGCGTGACGCGATCCCCGCGGAGCTCGACGACGCGCAGGACGTGCTGGACCACAAGGAAGAGCTCGTCGGCAAGGCCAAGCACGAGGCCGAGTCCGGCGTGTCCAAGGCGCGTTCCGACGCGGACCGCATGCTCGCCGAGGCGCAGGCCGAGGCCGAGGCGATGCTGTCCGACGCGCGCGCCCGTGCCGAGCGGATGATCGCCGAGGCGGAGGACCAGGCCGAACGGACCGTGTCCGCCGGCCGCCAGGAGTACGACGACCTGGTGGGTCGCTCGCACTCCGAGGCCGAGCGCATGATCCAGGCGGGCCGGGCCAACTACGAGCGCGCCACCGAGGACGGCCGCGCCGAGCAGGCCAGGCTCGTCAACGAGCAGGAGGTCGTCCGGGCGGCGCACGCCGAGGCGGCCCGTCTGCTCGACACCGCTCAGAGCGAGTCCATCCGGCTGCGGTCGGAGTGCGACGCGTACGTGGACGGCAAGCTCGCGGACTTCGAGGACCTCCTCGCGCACACGCTCAGGTCGGTCGGCAAGGGCCGTTCGCACCTGCGCGGGCCGGCCGTCGCGGGCGCCGCGGCACCGTTCGACTACGGTTCCTGACGAACCAGCACGGTCCGGGGACGACTGAACGTGTGATTCGCGCTACGTCGGACAGGTGCGATCACCTGCCGATTTCACGCGCGGGGGCGTCGTCCCGTACCCTGGACCGGCTGGACGTGGTAGGTCCCCGTCAGCAAAACCCGAAAATCATGACTGAGCATCGTCACGCGTCCACGCGTCCCACAGCATCCGGTCCCTGGGTCATCGACACCAGGGACATCGGCCGTCGAGCCGGTCTGAGCCGACCCTTCACGAGGTCGGTCCCCGGCGAAGGCGTGGGGCTGCTCGGGGTGATAGCGGTGCCCGAGGGCGGAGAGGTCGAACTCGACCTCCTGGTCGAATCGGTCGTCGAGGGTCTGCTCGTGTCGGGGACAGCGTCCGCGAAGGTCGAAGGGGAGTGCTCGAGGTGTCTCGAGTCGCTCACCGATGAGGTTGAAGTCCGCGTCACGGAGCTCTACGCGTGGCCGGACAGCACCACGGACGAGACCACTGATGAACACGAGGTCAGCCGGATCGTCAACGATCTGATCGACCTCGAGCCTGTGGTGCGGGACGCCATCGTTCTCGCGCTGCCGCAGGCGCCGCTTTGCGAGCCGGACTGCAAGGGGCTTTGCTCCGAGTGTGGTGGCAGGTGGGCGGAGCTCGGGCCCGACCACGGGCATGAGACGATTGACCCTCGGTGGGCCGCGTTGCAAGAGCGGTTCAGCGATGACAACAACGAGGAGAAGTAGTCGTGGCCGTCCCGAAGCGGAAAATGTCGCGTTCGAACACCCGTGCGCGCCGTTCCCAGTGGAAGACGTCTGCCGTGCACCTGGTGGCGTGCTCCAACAAGGCTTGCCGCCAGCCGAAGCCGCAGCACGTCGCCTGCCCGGCCTGTGGTCAGTACGCTGGCCGCCAGGTCGCTCAGCCGGCCTGATCTCCTCGGCGACGTAGTGGGGGGAAAGCCGCCGCGCGCACCGCAAGCGGACCGCGCGGACCTGCTCGAAGCGCTCGGCGTCCACCTGGACGCCGAGCTGCTCGTGCTGTCGCTCACCCACAGGTCTTACGCGTACGAGAACGGCGGCTTGCCGCCGAACGAGCGTCTCGAGTTCCTGGGAGACGCGGTGCTCGGGCTGGTCGTCACCGACCACCTCTACCGCACCCATCCCGACCTTCCCGAAGGTCAGCTCGCGAAGCTCCGTGCCAGCGTGGTCAACATGCACGCGCTGGCCGGCGTCGCGCGCAACCTGAGTGAGGGCGGGCTCGGTGCACACCTGTTGCTCGGTCGTGGCGAAGAGCTGACCGGCGGCAGGGACAAGGCGAGCATTCTCGCTGACGGTCTCGAGGCCGTCATCGGTGCGGTGTACCTGCAGTTCGGTATCGATACCGCACGAACGTTCGTTCATCGGCTGTTCGATCCGCTCTTGGCCAAAGCTCCGCTTTTGGGTGCTGGACTGGACTGGAAGACAAGCCTGCAGGAGCTCACCGCTCAAGCCAGCCTCGGCGTCCCGGAGTACCGCGTGGACGACCAGGGGCCGGACCACCGCAAGGAGTTCACCGCAACGGTGCTCGTCGGTGGCCAGCCTTACGGCAAGGGTGATGGGCGCACCAAGAAGGAAGCCGAGCAGAAAGCCGCCGAAGCGGCTTATCATGTTCTGTCGGAACGGGTCAAGGCCGAGCAGGAGTCGGTCCGATCCGCAAACGGACAGAATGGCGCCTCGGTGACGCCAGGGACCGCCCCAACCGAGGAAGACTGAGACACGCAATGTATGCGACCAGGAACCGCACGAACCGCCGCACCCGCACCGTCCGCGGGCCGGTGAACACCTCCCGCAGCGGAGGCATCCAGGGACTTGTGCTGGTCAGGGACACGAGCCGCGCGGGTGTGTGGGTGCTCAAGCCCACCAAGCCGCAGGCCGCCGTGATCGAGGCTCAGCCCGTCGACGAGGGCAAGTCCGAAGCCTGACGTGCCCGAACTCCCAGAGGTCGAGGTAGTACGCCTCGGCCTTGAAGCCCACGTCGCCGGCCGGGTCATCTCCTCGGTAGAGGTGCTGCACCCACGAGCCATCCGCCGGCACGACCTGGGTTCCTTGGACTTCTGCGCGCGCCTGGCAGGCCAGCCCATGGCCGCCGCCAGGCGCCGCGGCAAGTACCTCTGGGTGGAACTGGCCGACAAAGCCGCCATGCTCGCGCACCTGGGCATGAGCGGCCAGATGCTCATCCAGCCCTCGTCGGCCCCCGACGAGAAGCATCTGCGCGTCCGCTTCCGGTTCGACGACGGCGGACCAGAGCTCCGTTTCGTGGACCAACGCACCTTCGGCGGCCTCGCGCTCGCCGAGCTGGTCGAGGTCGACGGCACGCTGGTGCCCGATTCGGTCGCCCACATCGCGCGCGACCCCATGGACCCCTTGTTCTCCCCTGATGCTGCCGTGCGCGCGTTGCGCCTGCGTCACACCGAGATCAAGCGCGCGCTCCTGGACCAGACCCTCGTGTCCGGCATCGGCAACATCTACGCCGACGAGGCCCTGTGGCGCGCGAAGCTGCACGGCACCCGCATGACGGACAAGCTGACCAAGGTCAAGGCCGCCGAGCTGCTGGACCACGCCACGGACGTGATGCGTGAGGCGCTCGGGCAGGGCGGCACGTCGTTCGACGCCCTCTACGTCAACATCAACGGGCAGTCCGGGTACTTCGACCGGTCACTCAGCGCGTACGGCCAGGAGAACCGGCCGTGCAAACGGTGCGGCGCCGCGATCGTCCGCGAACCGTTCATGAACCGTTCGTCGTATTCCTGCCCGCGGTGCCAGCCGCGCCCGCGAAACTGACTGTTCCTCGTTTCTCCGCGTGAAGAGGAAACGGGAAACCCCTTCCGCGCGGTTGTGCCGTCCCTCCATCCTGCGTAGGTGCTACGAGAATTCCCACTGCACTCCGTAGGAAAGCCCGGCGATGAGGTTGACGAACTCGGCACTCGTCTCATTCGCGAGATCGAGCGCCAGTTGTTGTGTCGAGGGAACTCCGTCCGCGACAACGCTGTGCGGGACACCGTCGTGCCGCCACACCCTGTTCGGCCGCCGGTCCGCGGCGAATCGCACCACCACTCTGAAGTGGCGACAACTGCGATACGGCACGAAAACGTATCGCGGTGCCATTCGCTGGCCCGGCGGGATCCGATGTATCAGTCCCAACGTGTGTCGCTCGTGCTTGCGCAAACGTTTCGGCAATCGGACCGTCGTCTGGAAGTTCGTGGTCGACTCCTGCAGCCGGCCCGCGAGCAGGCCGCCGAACCAGATGTCGGTGTGCAGCCCGATCCGCTCGTCCTGGGCGGGGTGCCGCGGCACGTCGATCGAGGTGGCGATCTCGTCGAGCGTCTGGGCCGTGACGAGGATGCGCCTGCGTTCGTAAGCGACCGGTGTCTCCTCGTCGAGCCGCAGCACCACGTCGAACGAGTCGACGTACCAGCCGTTGCCGCCGTGGCCCGCTCCCGACAGCAGGGCCGACCCGGACGCGGCGTGCTCGGCGAGGGCGGCGAACGCCTTGTCGATCCGCCTGCGCGCGGTGCGGGCGTCGCAGACGAGCGTCACCGCGAGCTCGTCGATGCGGTCGGTGAGATTGACGTCCGCGGCGCTCGGCGCGATGTTCAGGCCCTGCTGGGCGGCGATCTGGAGTTCCGCGGGCAATCGCGTGACCAATTCCTCCAGGTAGACGGTGAGTTTTCGCCGCAATGCCTCGACCTCGTCGCCGGATGCGCCGAACAGCTCGCAGAACTCGGGATCGAGCCGTGTGTCCAGGTCACGATTTCGCATACCGAGGTTCTTTCGAAGGCGCTGCAGGTTTGCGGCCACTAGTGCCGCCAGATCGTCCACGACCTGCATTCTCCTCCATTTCGACGATCGAAACGGGGCAGAAACATGACAGCTGCCGTGCCAACCTGACAGACGATGTGACTGGAATGTCCAGTCGCGTTCAGTGACCATTTCTCGACATGCACCACCTGGATGGTCGTAGTGGACACCCGAGTGGGCGCATTCTCCTTCACGTCATCGAGGTTCACTTTGCGAGACTGGACACGGCCGCCCGCGAAACCACTCCTCTACCGCTGGTACGACCGGCTGCTCGACGGCCGGCACGGACGCCGGGACGGCCGTGCCGGACTTTCGGGCAGGACGGGCTGGTTGCAGGCGCTGCGCGAGCTCAGGACCGAGCGGGTGAGCCGGGAACGGGTCGACGGTGAGTGTGACCTGATCGAGCTGACCGACCGCAGGAGCATCGCGGCGAGCCCGATCGAGGCGCTGCGCGACCGGCTGGCTCGGCTGGAGCTGGAGCTCGCCGAGGCGGACAAGGAACCGGACCTCGACGGACCGGTGCGACTGGCCGACCACCGCCACCCGCCCGAGTTCGCGGTGAGCCGTCGGCGTGCCGCGCACCTCGCCCGCCGCCGGGACGTGGAGCTGCGCTACTTCGAGGCGCAACGCGCCCTCGGTGAGGCCGTGCAGCTCGTCTCGATGATCGACCGGGAGATCGAACGACTGGAGGAGGTCGTCGAGCTGCGGGCGGACATGGTGCGGGCGCACGGCTCGCGCCGCATCGCCAGCTACTGGCAGCACTTCGCCCGCGCGCACCGCGACCACGCCGAGAAGGCGGGCGAGACACCGCCGCGCGAACCCGATCTGCCGTGGGACGACGAGGGAGGACGGGACCTGTGAGCAAGCAGGAAGAGCCGGAGTCGCTGATGTTCACGCCGTCCTCGGTGGACGAGGCGGCCGCGCGCGCCGAGATCGAGCGGCACGCCGAGGCCCTGCGGCACTCGGTCGACGAGGCCGTCGGGCACCCGCTCGACAATCTGATCAACGCGTGGGCGGACAAGTGGGTGGCCGACGTCGAGGCCGAGCACGCGCTCTACCTGGCCCGCGCGGAGGCACCGCTCGGCACGGCGAACACCCGGCTGAACGAGCTGGACGTGGCGAAGCAGCAGGACACCAAGCGACTCGACGAGACCGACGAGGCGCGGGCCGCCGCGGTCAGCGCGCTCGACGGTGACAAGCCGCTGCTCGGCGGCCGTCCCCGGTCGCTCTACCTCCACCTGATCGCCCTGGTCTGCGCGACGGCGGCCGACGTCGCCGCGTTCATCCAGGTCGTGAACCTCCTCGGCCGGCAACGTCAGTCGGTGACGGTGATGCTCGTCGTCGGCTTCACCGCGTTGGTGATCTACCTGGCGCACCTCGCCGGCGTGCGGATCAGGGACGGGAGGTGGAAGTCGGCGGCCGCCTGCCTGGTCGTCTGGGCCGCGATGGGACTGCTGGCCGCGTGGGTGCGGCTGATCGCACCACCCCCGGCCACCGCGAAGGTCCAGATCTCGCTCGACGCCGTGACGCCCGCCGCGAGCCAGGAGAACTCGCAGTTCGCGTTCGCCGGAGCGGCGCTCTTCCTCGCGCTGTACCTGGGAAGCGGCCTCGCGGCGGGCCTCGGCGCCTACCTCACCCATCACCCGGGCCGCAGCGCGTTCCTCGCCGCGATCGTCGCGAACCGCAAGGCGGGCAAGAAGGTCCGTGCGACCGAGCTCCAGCACGGCGCCGCGCGCACGACGTGGCAGGCCCAGATCAGCGCGAGGGACGCGGCCGCGAAGGTCCTCGCCTCGCAGCGGGCCCGTCGGCTCGCGTTCGCCGAGGAGCTCAAGCAGTACACGCGGGTGCTGCTGGCGGGAAAAGCCCGTGACCCGTCGGTCACCGACGCGATCCTCGCCCAGGACCGACGGCCCTACGACTACTCCACCAACGGATCCTCCGGAAGGCACGCATGAACCGCCGCCTGCTCGCCACCCTCGCCGCCGCGCTGCTCGTGCCGTCACTGGCCGCGTGCGACGCCGAGACCGCCATCCCCAGCCCGAACTTCGTCCCCTGCACGGTGTCCCACGACCAGCCGATGGCGTTCGTCGTCGGCGCGCGGGCGAACGTGCCGAAGCCCGAGGTGCCCGAGGCGGTGAACAACCTGATGACCGGCGTGGCACGGGCGCACCAGCCGATCACGCTCGTGCGGCTCGACGGCAAGCCGGAGTACGTCTTCACCGAGAACCCGCCGGCCGCGGCGGAGAACCCCGACACCGACGCAGCGGAGGTCCAGCAGTACCTGAACCGGATGACCGTGGCGTTCCGGGACAAGATCCGCGCGCAGGCCCCGGAGGCGAACGTGCTGCGGGCGTTGACGATCGCCTCGCAGAAGGTCGGGCCGGGCGGCACGATCGTGGTGATGGATTCGGGCCTGCAGACGGTGGCGCCGCTGCGGTTCGGTGAGGACGACGTCCTGACGGCGGATCCCGCCGAGGTCGCCACGTTCCTCTCGAAGGAGAAGCAGCTGCCCGACCTGTCGGGCCGGTCCGTGGTGCTGGTCGGGCTCGGCCTGACCGCGCCGCCGCAGCCGGAACTGGACCCGCGCTGGCAGAACAACGTGTTCGACGTCTGGAAGTCCGTCGTCGAGGCCTCGGGCGGTTGCGCGGCGAAGGTGCTGCACGGGTCGACCGCGGCCGCCGCCGTCGAGTCGCCCACCGTCTCGGTCGTGCAGCCACCGAAGCCCGTGGAACCGAAGACGTGCGGCACGGTCGAGCTCGGCGAGGCCGACAACATCTCGTTCAAGCCGGACAGCGCCGAGTTCCGCGACCCGGCCGGGGCGCGCACCACGTTGCAGCGGCTCGCGGACACCATGCGCGCCAAGAAGCAGAGGGCCGACCTCATGGGCACCACGGCGAGCGTCGGCCCACCCGCGGGCCGGGTGGAACTGTCCGGTCAGCGCGCGGCCGCGGTGAAGTCGGTGCTGGTGGAGCTGGGCATTCCCGCCGACACGATCACGACCAGGGGAGTCGGCACGGACTGGCCGGGCCACGTGACCGACCTCGGCCCCGGTGACGTGCTGCTGCCCGGCCCCGCCGCGCAGAACCGCAAGGTCGTCGCGACCTTGACCTGCCTCGAGCAGTGATGTTCGGCGCCTGGTGGCACGGCACGCGCGACGGCAGGCTCGGCATCCCGACCCCCGGTGCGCGGTCGACCCCGCACCGGGAGGTGCTGATCCGCGGTGCGCACGAGGCGTTCGAGAAGGAACGCGTCGAGCACGAGGCGCTGTCCACAGTGGATCGTGAGGAGCTGGTGCGGCTGCGCACGTTCCGCGTGCACGTCGTCGAACGGCTGGCGCGGGCCGAGTCCGGGCTCACCCGCGCCGAGGTGCTGCCGTCCGAGGAGGCGCTGACGGCGCGGCGGCCCGGTGAGGAACGCCGGGGCCTCGCGGTGGTCAGGATGCGGCGTGGCCGGGAGCACCTGAAGTCGGTCGCGGAGGCCGACCTCGCCGTGCGGTCCGCCCAGGCCGACCTCGACCGGCTGGACGCGGAGATCGCCGCGGTCGAGGACCGGGTCGAGCGGCACCTGACCGTCGCGGCGGCGCGGTGCCGGCGGATCCACCGGCTCACCCACCGGCAGATCGCGGTGTACCTGCGCGCGCTGGTGCGGGCGCATCCACGGGGCTCCGCGGCGCTGTCGGGGATCGACAGGCTCGATCCCGGCCTGCCCGAGTGGCTCGACCCGGAACGGGTGCGCCCGGAGTCGCCGGATCCCGCACCGCCCCAGCCCACCCCGGAACCGCAGGGCCCGGACGTCCGGCGTTTTCCCTTGCAGCCGCGGACGGTCATCGGCCGTCACGAGGACTGCGAGGTCCGCATCGACGGCTACCAGGTCGCCGAGAAGCACGCCGTCGTCGAGCGCAAGGGCGACCGGTGGGAGCTGCGGGACCTCGGTCACTCCGACGGCACGTTCCAGGGCGGCAAGCGGGTCCGGCGCACCGTGCTCGTCGCGTTGTCCGTCTTCGACATCGCCGACCACCGGTTCCAGATCAGCAAGGACGAGCGGGAACTGATCGTCACGCCGCTCGGTGAGTGCGACCTGGTCGTGCACAACCTGTCCGCGGTCCACGATCCCAACAGCAGGCCGAGACTCACCGCGATGTCGCTGGTGCAGCGCGAACGCACGGTTCTCGCGGTGCTGGGCCCGTCGGGAGCAGGCAAGAGTTCGCTCTTCTCCGCGTTGCTCGGCGAACTCGACACCGGAGGCGACCTGTTCTTCGAGGGGCTCGACGTCCGGACGCACCGCGAGCAGTTGCGCAGCAGGCTCGGGTTCGTGCCGCAGGACGACGACATGCACCGGGCGTTGACCGTGGAGTCGCTGCTGCACTTCGCCGACCGGCTGCGCCGGCCGTCCGACCGCGCTTCGGGCGATGACGTGGTGAGCGACGTGTGCGATCAGTTGCAGCTGACCAAACACATCGGCAAACCGGTGAACAAGCTCTCCGGCGGACAGCGCAAACGTGTGTCCGTCGCGCTGGAGATGCTGAGCAACCCGCGGTTGCTGATGCTCGACGAACCGACCTCCGGGCTCGATCCGGGCATGGACCGCGACGTCATGGTGATGCTGTCGGAGTGCGCGAACCGCGGCTGCACGGTCGCGTTGGTGACGCACGCGACCGAGCACCTGCACCTCGCCGACCAGGTGCTGATCCTCGCGCCGGGGGGAAGTCCGGTGTACTGCGGACCGCCGGACGGTGTGCTGCGCACGTTGGAGGTGGACACCTACGCGGACCTGATGAAGTTGTTGGAGGGCAAGGAGGACAAGGAGCGGGTCGACCGGCTGATCGCGGACTACCGGGGGAGCGCGGTGGTCGCGCGGGCCGCGCAGGCGGTGCGGGAGGCCAAGGCGTCGCGTGACGAACCAACGCCGGAGAAGGAGCGGGGCAAGGTCCGGGCGTTCCTGCACCAGCTGCCGATCCTGGTGGCGCGGCAGGTCGTGCTGACGTTCTCCGGGGTGGCGGGTGTGATGCCGTTCGTCATCGCGGCCATCGCCGCGGTGATCGCGGCCGGTGTGTCGAAGGACGACGTGCTGCGCGCCGGTCCGGCGGCGGAGGCGTCGATGGCCGCGTTGAGCATCCTGGTCACGCTGTGCGTGCTGACCGGTCAGGCGCTGAGCTACAGCAACCTGGTCGAGGAGCACCGCGTGATCGTCCGGGAGCACCGCACCGGCACGGTCACCGCCGCCGTGGTGCTGTCGAAGTGGCTGGTGTTCGCGGTCATCGCCCTGGCCCAGGGTGCGATCGCCGCCTGGGTGTTCGTGTGGTGGCGGAACTCGCCCGAACACGCCGTCACGGCGATGCCTTCTGCTGTGGAGCTGATGTGCGGGCTCATGGCGACGTGTGTGGCCGCGATGTCGCTGGGGCTGCTCATCTCCGCGTGCTGCAAGGACCTGAAGATCGCGGTGACCGTCACCTCGCTGGTCGTCGTGGCGCAGGTCGCGCTCAACGGCGTCACCACGAGCCTCGCGGACGGCGGCTTCGCCGCGCAGGCGGCCAAGGTCCTGCCGGCCAGGTGGGGACTCGCCGCCACAGCGTCCACCGTGGACCTGACCGCGATCTCGCCACTCGCGCCGAAGGACGACCTGTGGCAGCACACGAAGAGCGGGTTGCTGTTCGACCTGGGCTGTCTCGCCGCTCTGACCGTGCTCTTCACCTGGCTCGCGGTGGTCGTGCTCAACCGAAGGTTGCGGTGATCAGTCTTGGATGCGCTGGATCTGGGCGTGGACCTCGTCGGCGACGTGCCGGCGCACCCACACCTGCCGCCGGTACGCGGCCTCGACGGTGAGTCCGACGGTCACGACGATGGCGGCGAGCACGATCGCGGGCACCCACAGGCGCATCGCGGGCAGCGCGGCCGACGTCATCAGTCCGACCGCCGCCGCGGCCCAGGCCGTGGCCAGCAGCAGGGGGAGCGCGTGGTCCGCGGTGAGCCAGGTCCACCGGCCCCTGCTCGCGTCCCGGGAGAGCACGTCGGCGGCGTTCTCGAGATGGGTGATGTGCCAGCTGATCCGTTCCGGGTCGGCACCGGCCACCTGCCTGCGCAACAGGCGTTCGAGCTCGCGGCGCACCGGGGCGGGCTTCACCGGTTCCTTCAGTCGCACGGGCCAGTGGTTCTCGCGGAACTTCTCGGTCTTGTACTGCTCCAGCACGAGGAAGATCGCGTACATCGCCCCGCCGCCGGCGATGAGGACGAGCAGCGGGCGCAGCTGCGGTTCGACCGGCGAGCTGAAGACGATCGCCACGGTGAACCCGGTGAGCAGGATGCCTCCCGGCGCGGCCACCAGCAGGTTGTACGTCGTCGGGTCGAGGTCCTGCGCGAGCCGTTCCGCGGAGTTGATCTGCTTGCGGCCCAGCGAGACCACGCCGACCGAGAACAGCACCACGACCAGGAGTGCGGTGGCGGCGAAGGAGATCTGTGCGGCGGCCTCCCTGGTGCTCGCCGACAGCGTCAGCACCGGCGTGGCGAACGCGGCGAGGCCGAGCAGGGCGGCGAGCGGTCCCGCCCACGGACGCGCCGGTGTCTGCCCGACGGCGGCACGGCGACGCGGTTCGCCGGCGATCTTCTCGCACAGCCGGACGTGCTCGGGGTCGTCGATCGTGCGGTGGGCCTGGAAGTTGGCGAACTCCCGGATGGTGCGCGGGAGTTCGTGCGCCCTGGGCATCTTCGCGCCGTCCAGCAGCAACGGGATGATCGTCTTTCCCGCGGCGAGCGCCCACCTGATCTCGTTGTGCACCCAGTCCGCGCCGTCGGTCCTGAGCTCCTTCGCCCAGCCGTCGTGCACCACGACGACGACCACGTCGGACCGGTCGAGGTGGCGGCGCAACTGGTTGGGGTAGCGGCGGCCGTGCCCGATCGTGGCGGAGTCGAGGAACACGGTGCCGCTCCCGAACTCGGCGACGAGCAGCGCGTAGAGCGTTCGGACGAAGGCGATGCGCTCGTCGTGCCGCCGGTAGTTGAGGAAGGTGCCGCCCATGTCGAGCGACCGTACCGGGATCTCCGCGGTGCGCGACATGACACATGAGCGCACCGATGTGGCGATTCCTTGTCATGTAATGGGAAGCAGGTGACTACGCACAATGCGCGGCATGAGCTTGGTAGGGATGCGGTGGCTGAAGCCGGGTCTGGTCGCGGTGGCGGTGATCCTCGTGGTGGGTGCCGTGCTGCAGCTGGCGGGCGCGCTGCCGAACCTCTCGCCGTTCGCCAGGAAGACCATCGACCTCAGTCACCCCGCTGTGCTCAAGGAACTCCGCAACCTCAGCCAGTACCACGCCGCCACCGGTGACTACGAGGTCGTCATCGACATCGAGAAGGACGCGCCGTGGCTGCCCGACTTCCTCGCGGGCGAGCGGACGCTCTTCGTCGGCGCGGGCACCGTCAACGCCTACGTCGACTTCAACGGCCTCGCCGACGGGATGCTGGTCATGTCGCCGGACCGGAGGACCGTCGAGGTGCGGATCCCCGAGCCGGCGCTGGACAAGCCGAACCTGAACAACGAGCGCAGCTACGTCTTCGACCAGAAGCGCGGCCTGCTCGACCGGCTGGGCTCGGTGCTCGACACCAAGAGCCAGCAGGAGTTCTACCTGGCCGCCGAGAAGCGGATCGCCAAGGCGGCCGAGGAGTCCGAGCTGCGCAAGCGGGCCACGGAGAACACCAGGGCGATGCTCACGGGAATGCTGCGAGCGCTGGGATTCGAGGTCACGGTGGTGGAGAACCGATGAGTGGCGGCATCTTCGTCTGTTACCGCAAGAACCACCTCAGCGGGAGGCGCGGCACGGCCCTGGCGGTCGAGGCGTTCATCGAACGGCTGCGCACCCACTTCGGCTCGGAGAAGATCCGCGCGGACACGGAGATGATCGGGGGCGATCACTTCCCGACCGTGTTGAGGGAGTGGTTGCGGGGCAGCGAGGTCGTGCTCGTGTTCGTCCACCAGGAGTGGCTCGACGACCTCGTGGAGCGCAGGAACGAGAAGGGCGACTGGGTCCGCTGGGAGGTCAGGACAGCCCTGGAGCTGGGGTTGCACGTCATCCCGGTGTTGCTGGACAAGGCCACCCTGCCGACCGAGCGGGCGCTGAAGAAGAAGCGGTTCCCCGACGTCGCCGAGCTCGGCAACCAGCAGTTCCGGCGCATTCCCTTCGGGGAGTGGCAGGTGGCGGGCGCTGAGCTGATCCGATTGCTCGAAGGGCGCGTCGCCACCGAGGAACCTCCTGCGCCGCAACGGCCCGATCCAGCACGTCCGCGCGGCCTCTGGCCGGTGGCGGTCGCGGCTCTGCTCGGCCTTGCCGCACCCTGGTCGCTGGTCCAGCTGCTGGTGCCGGGAGTGGAATCGAGACAGGTCTGGCTGACCGCGCTCGCCCTCGCGATGGTCTTCCCCCTGCTGATTCCGTTGGGGACGGTCGCGGCCGTGAACGTGATCCGGGCCAGGCTCGACAAGAGCGACGAACATCTGGCCCAGCTCGCGCACGACCAGAAGACCAACATCACCGTCGGGCTGTTCGTGGCGGCCATGGGTTTCATCGTTCTCTTCATCAGCAACCTGGTGTCGTGGCATTGGCAGCTCCTCGCGATGGCGGTGATCGTCGGGTTCGCCATCACCGCCGGAGACAGGTGGCTGAGGGATCGGCGCAAGGGCGACTTCTGGCCCTACACGAGCCTCGCTCCGAACCCCGCATCCGTCCGTGGTGCCCTCGCGCACGCCGAGCGGTTCATGAAGGACCATCAGCCGTTGCTCACGAAACGGCAGCGCGAGCAGGTCGAGTTCGTGTTCGGCCAGGTCGAGTGGGCCGTGGACCAACTCCGCGCACTCGCCGCGCTGTCCCGGTGGGCGTGGTTGCGCAGGTCCGTCGTCTGGCTGCCCGCGGTGCACGTGCTGTTCGTCGCCGCCGTGGCCGGCAGTGCGGCAGGCGCACTCGTCGAGGGCGCCCGGGGTTACACCGGTCTGCTCGCCGGCGCGCTCGTCGCCGCGCTGCTCTGCCACTTCGTCACCGTCGACCTCGCGTACCGGTTGCAGCGCTGGCGCCGGAAGGTCGTCGCCGATGCCGCGCCCGCTGAGGTGGACCGTCTGCGCAAGGTGCTCGCCGAGATCAGCATTCCGCCCGCCGCTCCCGAGGAGACCACCGAATGAAGATCTTCATCGCTCTGCTCGTGCTCGTCCTCGCCGGGTGTTCCGGCGCCGAGGCTCCCACTCCGCGGGCAACGACGACCACCACTCCCGCGTCCTCCAGTCAGAGCGGGCCGAAGATGCCGAAGGTCGTGGAGATGCGGCTCGCCGACGCGCGGGAGTTGTTGAAGGCGCAGGGGTATCGGGTGGCGGAGGAGGACGAGACCGGGCAGACGCGGGAGATCCTCGAGCCGTTGAACTGGGTGGTCGTCTCCCAGTTGCCCGAGGCGGAGGCCGAGGCGCCGAGCGGGACGCAGGTGTTGTTGAAGGTGCGCAAGCCGACCGACACCTCCGCGAGCGCCGAGCCCACGACCAAGGGGGCCGTGCCGAACGTCGTGTGCCTCGATCTGCAGAAGGCGCAGGACACGTTGCAGGCGGCGGGGTTCTTCGTGCTCTGGTCCGAGGACGCGACGGGGCAGGGCAGGCAGCAGCTCGTCGATCGGAACTGGGTCGTGGTGAGCCAGTCGGAGGCGGCGGGCAGCACGCCCGATCCCAAGACCAAGATCACGCTCGGGGCGGTGAAGTTCGGCGAACCGACCGGTGCGTCCGGCTGCAAGAGCTGACGCGCGCCTGTTGAGACGGCCTCCCGGGTTGCTGACCTGGGAGGCCGTTGCCGTGAGATCCCGCCGTACTTCTGGATTAGACAGTACTGCGCAGTGCGTAGTACTGTTCACAGCGCTACAGCGACGACTCCTGAAAGACGGAGTTCGTGTGAGGCGGAGGGGTCATGGACACGAGCCAGCTGCTCAAAGGAGTGCTGGACCTGGCCGTTCTTGCAGTTCTGCGCAAGGACGACGGGTACGGGTACGACGTGGTGCGCAGGCTGCGTGCCGGGGGGTTGAACGGCGTGGGCGACGCGTCGGTGTACGGCACGCTGCGCCGGCTCTACAACGCGGGGATGCTGACCTCGTACGTCGTGCCCAGCGAAGAGGGGCCGCACCGCAAGTACTACAGCATCAACGAGACCGGGCGGGCGCGCCTGGCTGAGTCGAGGGAGACGTGGAGGTCGTTCGCCAGCACGCTGGACGGCCTGATCGAGGAGGTCGCAGCATGAACACGCAAGCGCTCGGTGTCGAGCACTACCTGGCTGGGATGCGCGCCGCCCTCGACGACCTGCCGCCCAACGAGGTCGCCGAGATCATGGAGGACACCGAGGCGCACGTCGCCGAGCTGTCCACCGAACTCGGTGAGGACGAGACGCTCGAGCAGCGCCTCGGCACTCCGGAGCAGTACGCGCAGGAGCTTCGTCAGGCCGCCGGTTACCCGTCGCGGACCGAGCGGTTGCCGGTCACGACGAAGAAGCAGGTGCTGAGCCGGCCTCGTGCCGCGGCGTGGGGGCTGGTGGCGGCCACCGGCATCACGGTGCTCGCGGGAGCAGCGGCGTTGCGGGAGCCGGCGGTGCTGCTCCTGCCCGCGGTGATCCTCGTGCTGAGCCTGGCGCTGGTGAACGACCGGGGGCCCGTCCAGCAGGAGATCATGAACCTGCCGGAGACGATCAGGCTCAAGCAGTGGCTGACGCCGGAGGCGGGCACGCCTGCCGAGCGGGCGATCACCTACCTCAAGTCGTTGCAACCGGCCTGGTGGCTGGTGCGGGCAGGCTTGCTCGGCCTCGGTGCCGTGCTGCTCGCCGGTCGCGACCTCCTCGGGTTCCTCGCGATCGCCGCCGTCGCCGTGGTGTCGGTGTTCGCCGGGCCGCGCGCCAAGACCGACCGGCGCTGGCTGTGGTTCAGCCTGCCTGCCTCGGCGCTGGCGGTGGGGCTGCTGTTCCAGGTGATCGACGTGACGGCGGGGCAGCTCGGCTACAACGCGTCGAGGTCTTCGTACTCGGGTCCCGTCATGCAGACGTACGAGAACATCTACGTCTACGACGAGAACAACAAGCTGCTCACGAACGTGACGCTGTACGACCAGGACGGTCAGCCGATCAACGCGCCGCGGTCGTACAACAGTTGCGGGCGTGCTGACGGCAGCGATCCGGATCCGGTGTTTCCGGCCAACCGCTATCCGCGTCCGGTCATCGACTACCAAAACGGCAGTTGTTACACAGTGGAACCGACCGTGACCGCTCCGTCATCGGCGTCTTCATCATCGCCATCAACGACGGACACGCCACCGTCGAGTTCTGGAAGCGCAACTCCGAGCTCGGTGCCACCTACTTCTGTGTCACCAAGCAAGTAATGCTGGAGCGGGACCCGTCGGGGGGTCCCGCTCCTACTTGTTCTCCTGCGGGTCGGCCAGGTGCCGCAAAACTGGCATGGCCGAGCGCAGGTGTTCTCTGTCTTCCGTCGAAAGTTCGGACATTCTTTCACTCAATAGTTCGGCTTCGCCGTGAGCGAGCGACAGGATCGTCTCGCGGCCGACTTCGGTGAGCACGACTATCGTGGCCCGGCCGTCGGCGGCGTCAGGCTCGCGACGGACGAGACCGGTGGACTCCAAGCTGGTCACGACGGTTGTGGCGGTCGGCTGTGAGCACAGCGCGCGCACCGCGATCTCGCCGATCCGCATCGGGCCGTGGGCGCTCAGTTCTGACAGCACCAATAACTGGGTGGGTTGCAAACGACGGGCCGGAGCGGCCTGTCGAAGACTTCGCACCAGCCGGTGCACGGCCACCACGAGTTGAAGTGCCTCGTGGTTGGTGACGGTGGTGGGCATCGTTTCTCCGCGCGCATGTGATTGTCCGAATTCGGACACGAACCCTGGCACTTTCCCTCATTCACGCTCCGCGCGCTATCCGCCAACTGCCGATAACCCATTCGGCCGTTGTGGTGACACGGGGTGTCACGGCGCGCGTCCGACACACTTAAATGTGCTGGTAAACGGCGTAAAAAGCGCGCTGAAGCTCACTCGAACGGGCGCCGGGCTGAAGCATGATTCAACAAGACAGATCTCCTGTCAGAACTGTGGGAAGGCGCACTCGTTTCGCCGGGTGGCCCAGCGCGTACCCCCGAACGGTCCATGTTCGGCCGGGAGCAGACTGGTCTGGTGAGTCCGAAACCCAGACGTGGCGAGCTCCGCATCCACCTCGGCGCCGCTCCCGGTGTCGGCAAAACCTTCGCCATGCTCAGCGAGGCGCACCGCCGGCGGGAACGCGGCACAGACGTGGTCATCGGATTTGTCGAGACCCACGGCCGGGCGAAGACCGCTGAACTGGTCGAAGGCCTGGAAATCGTCACGCGCAGGCACTTCACGCACCGCGGCGTCGAACTGACCGAGATGGACGTGGACGCCGTGCTGGCCCGCGCTCCGCAGGTCGCCGTCGTCGACGAACTGGCGCACACGAACGCTCCCGGATCCCGTAATGCAAAGCGGTGGCAAGACGTCGAGGAACTCCTCGAAGCCGGGATTGATGTGCTGACCACAGTCAACATTCAGCACCTGGAATCTCTCAACGACGTCGTCCATCGCATAACGGGCGTACCGCAGCAGGAAACGGTGCCGGACGAGGTCGTGCGCAAGGCCGACCAGACTCAGCTCGTCGACCTCACGCCGGAAGCGCTGCGCCGCCGGCTCGCCCACGGCGACGTCTACGCGGCGAACAAGATCAACGCCGCGCTCGGCAACTACTTCCGCGTCGGAAACCTGACCGCGCTGCGGGAGCTCGCGCTGCTGTGGGTCGCTGACCAGGTCGATGTGGCGTTGCTGCGCTATCGCACCGAACAGCAGATCACCGACACGTGGGAGACGCGCGAACGAGTCGTCGTCGCCATCACCGGTGGCGCGGAGAGCGAGACGCTCATCCGTCGTGCGCGTCGCATCGCCACGCGCGCGGGTGGCGACCTTCTCGCCGTGCACGTGCTGCGCGGTGATGGCCTCGCGGGCGCCGATCCGCACTCACTGCAGAAGTACCGCAAGCTCGCCGAGGACGTCGGTGCCACGTTCCACACCGTTGTGGGCGACGACGTGCCATCGGCGTTGCTGGAGTTCTCACGCGGCGTCAACGCCACACAGCTCGTGGTCGGCACCTCGCGCCGTTCGCGGTTCGCGCGCGTGTTCTCGGCGGGCATCGGCTCCACAGTTGTGCAGGAGTCCGGCGCGATCGACGTCCACATGGTCACGCACCCGGCGACGACCAGCGGGTGGCGCGCCCGGTTCGCCGGCAGCCCGTTGAAACCGAGCAGGCTCGCGTGGGGCTGGTTCCTCGCGGTGGCCGGGCCCGCGCTGGTGACGGCGGCGGGGGCGTCGTTGCGCAGCGGGCTGAACTTCTCCACGAACGTCATCGGCTACCTGCTGGTGACGCTCGTCGTGGCGATCGTCGGCGGCCTGGGTCCCGCGATCGCCACGGCGCTGATCAGCGCGTTGCTGCTGAACTTCTTCTTCACCGAGCCCATCTACACGTTCACCATCGACGCGCAGCAGAACGTGCTGACCTTCTTCGCGATGATCATCGTGGGCGTCTCCACGGCGTTGGTGGTGGACTATGCCGCTCGTCGTGCCACCCAGGCGGCGCGCGCTCGCACCGAGGCCACGCTCCTCGCGTCGTACGCGCGCACGGTGCTGACGAACCCGCAGCCGCTCGTACGGTTGTTGGAGAAGGTGCAGGAGAACTTCGGCCTCACGTCCGTCGCGCTGTTGGAACGCGTCGATGGTTCGTGGGAGCGCGTTGCGTGCGTCGGCGTCGGTCCGTGCGAGGAGCCCGACGACGCTGATGTCGACATCGCCGTGACTCCGGAGGTGCACCTCGCGCTCCGCGGTCGTTCGCTGCCCGCGTCCGACCGCAGGGTCCTGGAGGCCGCCGCGGGTCAGGCGTTGCTCGCCCTGCGGCAGCAGCGCATGGCCGAGCAGACCCTCGAAGCCCAGCGCCAGGCCTCCCGCACCGAGCTGCGCACCGCACTTCTCAGCGCCGTCGGCCACGACCTGCGCACGCCGCTGACCTCGATCAAGGCGTCCGTCGGCTCGTTGCGCGACCCGGAGCTCACGTTGTCCGCCGAGGACACCGCCGAACTGCTGGAGGCGGTCGAGGAGTCGGCGGACCGGCTCACCGGCCTCGTCGACAACCTGCTCGACTCGTCCCGCCTCGCGACCGGTGCCGTGGCACCGCGGTTCCGGGCGGTCGGCTACTACGAGGCCGTCGCGCGGGCGTTGGTCGGCCAGGCGGGAGACGTCGAGGTCGACGTGCCGGAGTCGCTGCCGCCCGTGCGCGCCGACGTGGGCCTGCTCGAACGCGTGATCGCGAACGTCGTCGGCAATGCCCTGCGCTACGCCGGCGCCGTGGCGTTGCGCGCCTCCGCCCACGGCACCGAGGTGGAGCTGCGCGTCGTGGACCACGGCCGCGGCCTGCCCAGCGGCACCGCTGAGCAGGTCTTCGCGCCGTTCCAGCGCCTGGGCGACCGCACGCCGGGTGGCGTTGGTCTCGGTCTGAGCGTGGCGAAGGGCTTCACGGAGGCCATGGGAGGCACGATCACCATGGAGGACACACCCGGTGGCGGCCTCACCGTGGTGATCTCACTCCCCGCCGAGGAGAGGGTCGCGTGACAAAAGTACTGGTGGTCGACGACGAGCCGCAGATCGTGCGCGCCCTGCGGATCAACCTCTCGGCCCGCGGGTACGAGGTCCTCACCGCCTTCGACGGCGCCACGGCGTTGCGGCTCGCCGCCGACGGCAAACCGGACGTCGTGGTCCTGGACTTGGGCCTGCCCGACATGGACGGCACCGACGTCATCGCGGGCCTGCGCGGCTGGACCAGCCTGCCGATCATCGTCCTGTCCGCCCGCACCGACTCGTCCGACAAGGTAGACGCCCTGGACGCGGGTGCCGACGACTACGTGACGAAACCATTCGGCATGGATGAACTGCTGGCCCGCCTGCGCGCCGCCGTCCGCCGCTCGGCCGTGACCGGTCCCGAGGACGAGCCGATCGTGAAGACCGGCTCGTTCACCGTCGACCTGGCGGCGAAGCGCGTGCTCAGGGACGGCGCCGAGGTGCACCTCACGCCCACCGAGTGGGGTCTGCTGGAGGTGCTGGCACGCAACGCGGGGAAGCTCGTCGCACAGAAACAGCTGCTGCGCGACGTGTGGGGTCCCGCGTACGAGAAGGAGACGCACTACCTGCGGGTGTACCTGGCCCAGTTGCGGCGCAAGCTCGAACCGGAGCCCGCGCGGCCCCGACACCTGCTGACGGAGCCCGGCATGGGGTACCGGTTCGAGCTGTGACCGCCGGTCAGCTGGTCAGGGCTTCGGGTCCAGCGGGGGCGTGGTCGACGACGAGGACGACGGCGGCGTGACCGACGGCTCCGAGGACGGAGGCGTCGACGACGGCGGCTCCGTGTGCGGGGGTGGCGTGCTCTGCGTCTCGGTCTGCGTCGGCTGGGGCTGGGCGGTGGTCAGCTGCGGCTGGTCCGGCGTGCCCGGCTTGGGCTGGTCCTGAGGCTTCGCGGCCTGCTTGCGCTCCGGCGCGGACGCCTTCTGGGACGCGCCGGAGGACACGGTGACGACGACGGTGCTGGTGCTGCCGTCCGGTGCGACGCTCGTGACGGTCTGCACGACGTCGGCCGCCGTGCGTTCGGGAGCCGCCTCGCGGCCGGACGCGGCGAGCATGGACGCCACGGTGGCGAACAGGGTCGCCACGACCACGCCGCCCGCGGCCAGCATCACCGCCGTGCCCTTGCGCTTCTTCGGGGCCTCGGCCGGTGACTGCGGATGATCTTTCTCGAACACCGATCGCTCCTCGGGGGAAACCCGGTCGGATGGACTTGCGTTCGAGTTATCGGCGGAAACGAACCAACGCCTCAGTCGTGCCACACCTTCGTGTAGCAGTGCGTCACAAGGCGGTGACTGGCGTAACCCTAAGCGGGCGGCGTCGTTGTGGTCGTGCTCGACCCAGCGGTGGTGGTCGTCGTCGAGTCCGTCGTGGTCGTCACCTTGGTGGTCGTCGTCGTGGACGACGAGGTGATCACCGGCGGCGGGTCGTCGGTCGTGACCGTGGTCGTCGTGCCGTCCGGACGCGTGATGGTCGTGACGCGCGTCTGCTTCTTCGTCGTCGTGGTGGTCGGGGGCGTCGTCGTCTCGGTGGTCGTCGACGTCGTCTCGGCGGTCGGCGACGGCGAGGACGTCGGCACGATGCTCAGGGCGTCGCGCACGGCCTCCCTGCGCGGCGGTTGTGTCGCCGGGGACTCGGACGCGGTGTCCGAGCCTGCCGCCATGGAGGCGACGGCGGCGAAAACGGTCGCCAGCACGACACCTGAGGCGGCGAGGACGACCTGCGGTGCACCTCGGAAGAAGCGCGGGCGCGAGTCCGGTTCCGGGCTCTCGTACACGAAGTTTCCCCTGTTAGAACGGTCAGCGGCCGAAGTTCTGGGTCCAGTAGTTGCCGCGGGTGTCGAGTCCCACGCCCATCGTGGTGAAGCTGCAGTTCTCGATGTTCTCGCGGTGGCCGGTCGACTTCATCCAGCCGTCCACGACGGCGGCGGCGTTGGGGTACCCCATCGCGATGTTCTCGCCGCCCGGCTTCGGGTAGCCGGCCTCGCGCATGCGGACGTCGAACGTCCTGCCGTCCTGCGAGGTGTGCGAGAAGTACTTCTTGTTCGCCATGTCCGTGCTGTGGGCCTGCGCGGCGGTCGTGACGCGGTCGTCGATCACGAGGGCCTTGCACCCGGCGGCGGCACGGGCGTCGTTGACGAGCGCGAGCACGGCCTGCTCGGGGGTCTGGCCGGTCGGCGGCTGCGTCTGCGCCGGCGGCTTTGGGGCCTCGGGCGGCGGCGTCGTGGTGGACGGGGCCGCGGGCGTCGAAGGCGTGGAGGAGGGCGTCTCGGACGTCGTCGAGGTGGCGGGCACCGAGGAGGACGTCTGGGGCGCGGGGGCGCCGGTGTCGGCGTTGCCGCCGTCGGAGGGCTGTCTGTTGCTGTTGGGTGCGGCGGCGTTTCCCGTTCCGAACTGGTTCGCTGCGTCGGTGGTCTCCTGCTGCGCGGCATTGGTGAAGTTGATGCCGAGAGGGGAGTTGCCGGTGACGGCGAGACCGCCGATACCGGTTGCACCGATCAGCAGGCCGAGTAAGAGGCTGCGGGCACTCACGGGTCGGGACCGTACCACTAATGGGTGACAACCCCAGCGTGCGTCTTCGATCACCTGGCGTGACTACGCAACCATTCGGAGGTGGACGTGCGACTAAACGCGTGGGTGCGGGGCCGGGTTCAGGGCGTTGGTTTTCGCTGGTGGACGCGAGCCCGTGCACTAGAACTGGGCCTGGTGGGCAGTGCTTCGAACCGGCCGGACGGACGGGTCGAGGTGGTTGCCGAGGGTTCGCGCGAGAAGTGTGAACAACTGCTGAAAGCTCTCCGTTCGGGTGACACCCCCGGACACGTCGACTCGGTCGGTGAGCAGTGGTCGGACGCGAGGGGCGACCTGACCGGGTTCATCGAGCGCTGAACCGTTTTCAGGGAGACGGCGTAGTAGGAGATCGTGGACTCCTCGGAAGAAGTCCTCATCCAGCTGTACGAGCGCTGGAGAGGCCCGCTGCTGCACTACGTGCTGCGGCTGGTCGACGGCGACTACCAGCAGGCGGAGGACGTCGTGCAGGAGACGCTGCTCCGCGCGTGGCGGAACCACGAAGATCTGAAACCGGACGACGCGGCACCGTGGCTCTACACGGTCGCGAAGAACCTGGTGATCTCCGGCTACCGCCGCCGCAACGCACGCGCGACCGAGGTGCCGCTCGAACCGGTGGACCTCCCGCCGGTCAGCGACCAGGTCGAACACGTGCTGCAGACGTGGCAGATCGCGTCGGCGCTGCGGGCGCTCACGCCTGAGCACCGGACGGTCGTCATCGAGCTGTACTACCGCCGCCGCACCGTCGCGGAGGCCGCCAGAACGCTCGGCATCCCGCCGGGCACGGTCAAGTCGCGCTGCTTCTACGCACTGCGGGCGCTGCGCGACGCACTGGAGGAGAGAGGGGTGACCGAGGCGTGAGCTGCCAGCACACCGTCGACGTCGGCGCCTACCTCTTCGGCTCGCTCGACCTCAAGGAACGAGCCGAGTTCGAACGTCATCTCGGCGACTGCGACTGCTGTCAGGCCGAGATGCTGCGGCTGGCCCCGCTGCCGGGGCTGCTCGGCCGACTGACCCTGGAGGACGTCGAGAACCTCGACGAGATCCCGGCCCTCCCGCCGGCACCGAGGCACGACCAGCGCCGCGTGCTGATCGCCTGCGCGGCGGTCCTCGTGCTGCTCGCGCTCGCCGGTGGCCTCTTCTTCCTGCAGCCGGCGCCGACACCCCCCGTCGCGGCACCGAGCACGCCGTCCCCGTCGCTCCCGCCCACCTGGACCTCGAAGGACGCGGCCACCGGCGTGAACGGCCAGGCCGAGATGGTCTCGAAGTCCTGGGGCACCGAGATGTGGTTCAAGCTCGGCGAGGTCAAGCCCGGTGCGCGCTGCAAGGTCATCGTGTTCGACCGCAAGGGGCAGCGGGAGGTCGGCGGCTGGTGGGGCTCCGACCACGCGCCTGACGAGCGCATTCCCGGTTCCACGTCGTTCCGGGTCGACCAGATCGAACGGTTGGAGGTCTCCGACGAGAGCGGGCTGTTGGTTACTCTCCGTCCCTAGAAACGCAGGTCAACGGCGGGGTCCCGCATCACCCGCAAGCGCTTGGGTACTCTGCCCGGCGTGCATCTCAAGAGCCTGACGCTGAAGGGCTTCAAGTCCTTCGCCTCGGCTACCACGCTGCGCTTCGAGCCCGGCATCACCTGTGTGGTCGGCCCCAACGGGTCCGGCAAGTCCAACGTGCTCGACGCGCTGCGCTGGGTGATGGGCACGCAGGGCGCCAAGGACCTGCGCGGCGGCAAGATGGAGGACGTCATCTTCGCCGGCACGTCCGGCCGCGCGCCGCTCGGCCGCGCCGAGGTGACGCTGACGATCGACAACGCCGACGGCATCCTGCCGATCGAGTACACCGAGGTGTCGATCACCCGCCGCATGTTCCGCGAGGGCGGCACCGAGTACGAGATCAACGGCAACTCGTGCCGCCTGATGGACATCCAGGAACTGCTGTCGGACTCCGGCATCGGCCGCGAGATGCACGTGATCGTCGGTCAGGGCCAGCTCGCCGCGATCCTCGAGTCCAAACCGGAGGAACGGCGCGCGTTCATCGAAGAGGCCGCCGGCGTCCTGAAGCACCGCAAGCGCAAGGAAAAGGCGCTGCGCAAGCTCGAGGCGATGCAGGCGAACCTGACGCGTCTCACCGACCTCACCGCCGAACTGCGCCGCCAGCTCAAGCCTCTGGGCAAGCAGGCCGAGATCGCCCGCCGCGCGCAGGTCGTCCAGTCCGAGCTGCGGGACAGCAAACTCCGCCTGCTCGCCGACGACCTGGTGACGCAGCGCGAGACCATCCAGCAGGAGGAGCACGACGAGGCGAAGGCCCGCGTGCGCCGCGCCGAGGTCGAGAAGTCGTTGCAGGCGGCCCAGTACCAGCAGAACGAGCTGGAGGAACGGGTCGCGGCCGACTCGCCGAAGCTGCAGGCCGCGCAGGACACCTGGTACCGGTTGTCCGCTTTGGAGGAACGCCTCCGCGGCACCGTCCGCCTCGCCGCGGAGCGAGCGCGGCACCTGTCCGACGTCGTGGACGCGCCGAGCCGCGGCCGTGACCCCGACGACCTCGACCGCGAGGCCGAGGAGACCGCCGAGATGGAGCTGGAGCTCCAGGAGGGCGTGACCGAGGCCCGCATCGCGCTGGCGGAGGCCGTGGAGACGCGTGCCGAGCTGGAACGCATGGTCTCGCAGGCGGAGAAGGCGCACATCGCCGCCGTCCGCGCGATCGCCGACCGCCGGGAGGGCCTCGCGCGCCTCTCCGGTCAGGTGGAGGCGTTGCGCAGCAAGACGAACGCGACCGCCGAGGAGATCGAACGCCTCTCCGTCACGGTCGTCGAGGCCTCCGAACGCGTCGAGTTCGCGTCGATCGAGCTGGCCGAGGCGCAGGCGGTCACCGGCTACGAGGACGAGGGCGACAACGACCTCGACGAACGCCATCGCCACGCCGTGCAGTCCAATGACGCGGCACGTCAGCGCGTCGAGGAGCTGGTGAAGGCCGAACGCACCGCGGAACGCGACATCGCGTCGTGGCGTGCTCGCGTCGACGCTCTCTCGCTGGGGCTCACGCGCAAGGACGGTGCGGGCGCGCTGCTCGCGTCGGACGTGCCGGGCCTGCTGGGGTCCGTCGCCGCGCTGCTGACCGTCGAACCCGGCTACGAGGTCGCGCTCGCCGCGGCCCTCGGACCGATCGCCGACGCCGTCGCGGTGTCGTCCGGTGACGGCGCGCTCGCCGCCCTGAAGCTGTTGAAGGAGAAGGACGCCGGCCGCGCGGGTGTGCTGATCGGCTCCTACGGGTCCACTGTGGACACTTCGCAGTGGGGCTACCTGCCGCACGGCGCGAGGTGGGCCATCGACGTCGTGCACGCCCCCGAGGCGTTGCGTCCGGCGTTGGCCCGCGCGCTCGATCGCCTTGCGGTCGTGGAAGACCTGGACTCCGCCGCCCGCCTCGACGGCCGCGCGGTGACCCGTGAAGGCGACCTCTTCGGCACGGACTGGGCCATCGGCGGCTCGGGCGCGCAGGGCCAGAGCGTGATCGAGGTGCAGGCCGCCGTCGACGAGGCGCAGGAGCAGCTCGCGACCGCGGAACGGGCGCTGGAGCACGCGACGGCCGCGCTGGAGGGTGCCCGCGCCGAGCAGCAGTCCCGCCGCAAGGTGCTCGACGCGGTCAAGGAGGCCGTGCAGGAGGCCAAGGTCCGCCAGGCCCGCTCCGGTGAGCGGCTGAACCGGATGGTCGCGGCGGTGCGCTCGGCGGAGGCCGAGGTCAGCCGCATCAGCGAGCAGCGCGCCAAGGTCGAGCGGTCGCGCGAGGAAGCCCTGATGAAGCTGGGCGAACTCGAAGAGCGGCTGCTGATGGCCGAAGAAGAGCAGACCATGGACGACGAGCCGGACACCGAGCAGCGCGACGCGTTGTCCGCGGAACTGGCTCAGGCTCGTCAGGGCGAGATGGACGCACGCCTGGTGCAGCGCACTGCGGAAGAGCGCGCACGGGCCGTACAGGGCAAGGCAGAGGGCCTGCGTCGTGCCGCACGCGCTGAGCGTGAGGCCCGCGAACGCCATGCCCGCGCGACGGCTCACCGTGCGCGCGGTGCCGTGGTCGCGAAGGCCGTCGCCCACGGCGGCGAGAAGGCGTTGGAACGCATCGAGCTCTCGCTGTCCCGCGCGGCCCGTGAACGCGACCAGGCCCAGGAACGCCGTTCGCAGCACGAACTCCTGCTGACCCAGGTGCGCAACCTGGTGCGTGAGATGTCCGGCGAGCTGGAGAAGCTCGTCGACGCCGTGCACCGCGACGAGGTCCTGCGCGCCGAGCAGCGCATGCGCATCGAGCAGCTGGAGACCAAGATCGCCGAGGACTTCGGCATCGGGCTGGAAGACCTGGTCAACGAGTACGGCCCGGACGTCATGGTGCCCGCCTCCGCCGCCGAGATGGCCGAGTACCAGGCCGCCAAGGACCGCGGCGAACAGGTCTCCGAGCCGCAGCCGATGCCGTACGACCGCGACACCCAGTCCCGCCGCGCCAAGCGCGCCGAGCGCGACATGTCGTTGCTGGGCAAGGTGAACCCGCTCGCGCTGGAGGAGTTCGCCGCGCTGGAGGAGCGCTACAAGTTCCTCTCCACGCAGCTCGAGGACATCAAGGACACCCGTCGCGACCTGCTCACCGTCGTGAAGGAGGTCGACGACAAGATCCTCGAGGTCTTCACGCTGGCCTACGAGGACGTGGCGCGTGAGTTCGAGATCGTCTTCAAGGTCCTGTTCCCCGGTGGCGACGGCCGTCTGGTGCTGACCGAGCCCGGCGACATGCTGACCACCGGCATCGAGCTGGAGGCCCGTCCGCCCGGCAAGAAGGTCAAGCGCCTGTCGCTGCTCTCCGGTGGCGAGAAGTCGCTGGCCGCCGTCGCGATGCTGGTCGCGATCTTCCGCGCCCGCCCCTCACCGTTCTACGTGATGGACGAGGTCGAGGCGGCGCTGGACGACACGAACCTGCACCGGCTGATCGGCCTGTTCCAGCAGCTGCGCGACCGCTCGCAGCTGCTGATCATCACGCACCAGAAGCCGACCATGGAGATCGCGGACGCGCTGTACGGCGTCTCGATGCGCGGTGACGGCATCTCGCAGGTGATCTCGCAGCGGCTGCGCACGACTGGCGACGAGCCCGCTCGTGCGGCCGTGCAGGCGCCTGTGGAGGAATCTTCGCCGGAACCGGCGGACGCGGAGGCCTGAGAGGGCGGACGGGGCGGTGCCTGGGGGGCTTCAACCAACCCCGGCCGCGGCCTCTGCTTCGAACCGCGTCAGCGCGGTGACTCTCCTCCTGGAACAGCAGGAGAGACCCCCAATTTCACCGTGCGGACGCGGTTCGGCGCCCTGAACGGGTGAGATCCCCCAGTTCAACCTCACCACTTCAGGTGCGCACGGACCACTCTGCCGGACCGCCCTTGTGAAAACCTTGTATCGCCTGGTCAGGCGCCGCGAGAGTCCAACCTGGCCGCCTGCTCTGGCGTCGGCGCGGTGCCGCCGAGGTGCACCGGCGCCCACCAGGCGCCGGGCTCGTTCGGGTAGGAGGCCTGCGCAGTGTCGAGCAGGTCCTGCATCCGCTTGCGCAGCACCTCGTCACCGGAGTCGCCGGCGGAGGGCTCGAACGGCTCGCCGATGAGGATGGTGATCGGGACGTGCCGCTGGGTCAGGTTCTTGGGCCGGCCCTTGGTCCACAGGCGCTGGGTGCCCCACAGTGCGACGGGGACGATCGGAACGCCGGCCTCGTGCGCCAGGCGGTTCGCGCCGGACTTGATGTCCTTGACCGTGAACGAGCGGCTGATCGTGGCCTCGGGGAAGATCCCGACGACCTCGCCGGTGCGGAGCGCGGACAGGGCCTGCTGGTAGGAGGCCTGGCCCGCGCTCCGGTCGACGGGGATGTGGTGCATGCCGCGCATGAGCGGGCCTGCGATCTTGTTGGCGAAGATCTCGTGCTTCGCCATGAACCGCGTGAGGCGCCCCGAGGGACGTGCGCCGTACCCCGCGAAGATGAAGTCGAGGTAGCTGACGTGGTTCGACGCCAGGACCGCTCCACCGGTACGAGGGATGTGGTGCGCCCCCTCCACGGTGATCCGCAGATCAAGCACCTTGAACATGAGCTTCGCTGCGGCGATCACCGGGGGATATACGCGATCCGACATGCTTCCGAACGGTAGCCTAGGGAACCTACTGGTCGGTAGCGGACCCTTCGTGTTCTCGCATGACCTTCGGCACGCCCGCCAGGTCCTCGTCGTTGCAGAGCAACTTGAGGTCGTAGTAAGGGTTGCCGTGGGTGTCGTCGTAGTCGAGATGGACTGCGATCACGTCCACGGGTTCGCCCAGCCAGTCCTGGGTCTGCCGCAACCAGGCGGCAGCGCGTTCCAGAGCTGACGGAAGATCATCGTCTCGGAATTCGACCGGCCGATACGGAACTCCCTGGACACCGTCCCGGATGTTCGGCGGCAAGGGCAGGTCGACGGCCACCCCGGATTCGTTGAGATCGAGTTGGATCGTTTCCTCACTCACCGTAGAAGAGTCCCCCACCCTCACCTGCCCTGCAAGCCCGAATCTGGGTGCCGTGCCTGCGACGTCGGTGTTCGTGAGGTGGCATACCAGCGTCACGCAGTGCGTCGATGTGAGTGATGTCTCCCACGTCAGGGGGAGCGCTTGAGGAACGCGATGTCGCGCTTGACCTTCGTGATCCGGTCGTGGGTGGGCAGCAGCACTCGCGACAGCACCGCGTGGAGCCGCTCCAACTCTTCCGCGGCCCCCTCGGAGTCGCCCGTCCTGTACCGCAGGTTGGCGAGCAATTGCCGGGTCTCCAGGACGTCCGGGTGCTCCGGACCGAGGACGCGGACCTGGTCGCGCAGCAGCGGTTCGCAGACGCCGACGGCCTTGCTGAACTGCTTCGCGGTGCCGAGCACGCGCGCCAGGCTCAGCCGGGCGTTGAGGGTCCGGGGATCGTCCGAGCCCGCCACCGCCACGTGTTCCTTCACGAGCGCGCTGAGCTCGGAGGCGGCCGACCTGAAGTCTCCGGCGTGGGCCTTGGCCTCGGCCCGAGCGGTCCGCACGGCCAGTTCTTCGGACGACATCCACGTCATTTTACCGGGCCGCGCGTCCGTGACCTGGGACCGCCGAAAACTCCCTCGCTTCGAACGGCCGTGCGAGTGACCATTCCTCCTATGTACGACATCCGTTTCGCCGAACCTGGCGACCTCGGCGCCACGATGGCGCTGCTGGTCCGGCTCCAGGCCGACAACGCGCATCACATCGGGTACCTCGGTGAGACAGTCGAAGAGCTCCGCGCCGAGCTCGGCGAGTTCGAGCCCACCTGGGCGGACTGCACGGTGGTGGCCGTCGACGCAGACGACAACATCACCGGCATGCTCAGCGTGGAGGTCGACGCCGAGCTCGGCCGTGCGTGGCTGCACGGACCGTTCGTCGACGTACCGGTCAACCACCCCGCGGGCAGCCGCATCTGGGACCAGACCGCCGACGCGATGTTCCGCCGCGCCACCGAGCTCCTCACCGGCATCACCGACCTCGAGCTCTACGGGCACACGGCCCACCGGCGGTTGGCGGCGTTCGCCGAGAGGCACGCCTTCAGCGCCGGCAAGGCGAGTGCCATCCACGTACTCGACAACGGGGAGCTGCGCACTTTGCTGCTGAGGGACGCGAAGTGCCCCAGCGAGCGGGAGATGCGCGTCCTGCCCACCGACGAACACGTGCACGAGGCCGTCGCCGTGCTGCACGAGCGATGTTTCCCGCGCACCTACCTGTCCGGCAAACAACTCGTCGACTCCGATCCGAAGACGCGCACCGTCGTCGTCGCGATGGACGGTCAACGCGTCATCGGTTACGCCGCGGGCAAAGCCCAGCCCGAGGAGTACTACATCGACTTCGTGGCCGTCGAACCCGACGTCCGCGGTCAGGGCGTGGGCGCTGCCCTCGTCACCGAACTGCTGTGGAAACTCGCGGCGGAGCACGGTGCGCGACCGCAGGCCGCCGCGTCGATCCACGCGGGCAACGAATCGTCGCAGAACATGTTCGCCCGCCTAGGATTCCGCCTTCACGTCGAGCTCGTCGCGTACCGCCACACCGCCTGAGTGTCGCAATGACAGCAATCCACCCACGAGCAAGGTGACCGCCACCCCCAGGGGCGTGTTCCACCACCCCGTCAACGACTTCAGGTCGGCCGTCGCCTTCCCGAAGTTGATCGTCGGCGTGCTGCCGGCGAACTTGACGCCGAGAATCACGAAACCGACGACCAGCACCGTCGACACGAACGCGACGATCGCGTCCACCTGCGTGGCGCGCTTGAAGATGAGGCCGAGGAGGAAGGCCCCGAGCAGCGCGCCGTAGGTGTAGCCGGCGATGCCGAGCGCCTGCACCACGATCGGATCCGCCGTGGTCTTGTTCGAGGAGGCGAACAGACCCGCGCAGACGATCAGCAGACCCGCCCAGACCAGGGTCCAGATCCGGCCGTGGCGCAGGCGTTCCCGGTCGGTCATCGGGGTCCTGCGGATGCGTTCGTAGACGTCCGTGACGGTGCTGGAGGCCAAGGCGCCCAACGACGACGACAGCGCGGCGGCGAGGATGCCGGCGATCACGAAGCCGGACAGGCCCGACGGCAGCGAGTTGACGATGAAGTGGCCGAAGAGCTCGTCCTTGTTGCCGAGCTTCAGGTCCTTCACCGGGTCGACGCCGTTGTAGAACGCCCACAGCATCACGCCGATGAACAGGAAGAACGCGAACTGCAGGAACACGACGAAGCCGGAGGCGATCAACGCCTTCTGCGCGGACTTCACGTCCTTCGTCGACATGAGCCGCTGCACGATCAGCTGGTCCGCGCCGTGCGAGGCCATCGACAGCAGCGCACCGCCGAAGAACGCGGCGATGAACGGGTACGCGCCGGTCAGCGGTGACGAGGTGAAGTCGAAGACCTGGAACTTGTCGACGTCGACGGCCTTGGAGAACCAGCCGTCCGGCAGCTGGCCGGACAGCCACCAGATGACGACCACGCCGCCCAGGACGTACCAGAGCATCTGGATGGCGTCGACCCACACGACGGCGCGCACGCCGCCGAAGAAGCTGTAGAAGACCATCGCGATGCCGAGCGCGAGGATGATCGTCCAGTAGCCGGCGTTGATGCCGTACTGGGCGAGCACGAGCTTGATCGGGATCGCCGTGGCGAAGAGCCGGATGCCGTCCGCGAGCAGGCGCGTGAAGAGGAACGTCACGGACGCCGTGGCGCGCATGCCGTTGCCGTACCGCTTGCCCAGGAACGCGTACGCCGTCACGAGGTCACCGGCGATGTAGCGCGGCAGCAGCACGAAGCTCACGATGATGCGGCCGACGATGTAGCCGAGCGCCAGCGTCAGGTACGTCATGCCGCCCTGCGCGGGCGTCGCCATGTACGCGATCACCGGCACGCTCAGCACCGTGAGCGTCGACGTCTCCGCCGAGACCACCGAAAGACAGACGACCCACCACGAGATGCGCTTCTCGCTGACGAAGTAGTCGGTGGCCGACTTCTGCCTGCCGCCGATCCACATGCCGAGCAACGGCATTCCGACGAGGAACAGGACGATGATCGCGAGATCTAGTCCGCGCACTTCGGGTCCCCCACATTCAGCTTGGTCACTGCGGTGGTGACGGGCTCGGGCATTCTGAGCGGTCCGCTGCCGGGCGTGATGCTGCCGAGCAGCCGCGGGCCGGACGCGCCGGTAGCGGACGGCGTGTTGCCCGGAACACCGTGCCACGTCAGGAATCCGAGCAGTGCGGCCAGGTAGGCCTCCTTGCCGTCGCGCGGCAGGCCCAGCGAGTCGCTGATCTTCAACGGGATGGGGTCGAGCGCCCTTTCGAGCGCCTCGACCAGCACCGGGTTGCGCATGCCGCCGCCGGACGCGACGACGGTGCTCGCGTCGTGCGCGCGGCAGGCGTCCGCGATGGTGCGGGCGGTGAGCTCGGCGAGCGTGCGGAGCATGTCCTCGGCCTGGACCGTGGGGAAGCCCTGGAGGTACTCGGCGTTGAAGTGCTCCTTGCCCGTCGACTTCGGCCACGGCTTGGAGTAGTACGGGTCGGCGAGGAGCTTCTTGAGGACGTCCTCCCTGACGACGCCCCGGCTCGCGAACTCGCCGTTGGTGTCCTGGCGCCGTGCGCCGTTCGAAAGGACCTCCACGACGGCGTCCATCAGCGCGTTGCCCGGACCCGTGTCGTACGCGATGGGCTGTGTGCCGGGTCTGACGACCGTGATGTTCGCGATGCCGCCGATGTTGAGGGCGACCGCGTTCTCGTCCATGCCGGCGAGCCACAACGCGTCGAGCGTGCTGGCCAGCGGCGCTCCGTGGCCTCCCGCGGCGACGTCCCTCACGCGGAGGTCGGCGATCACCGGCACGCCCGTCCGTTCGGCGATCCAGGCGGGCTGGCCGAGCTGCAGGGTGCCGAGGCAGTCGCTGTCCTGCACCTCGTGGTGCACGGTCTGCCCGAGCGAGGAGATCAGGTCCGCCGGCAGGTACCCGGCGGCGACTTCGCCGAAAGCCTGCCCGAGCGACGTGTCGAAGGCGCACACTTCAGCGAGGTCCCGCGGTTTCTCCAGCAGGTCCTTCGGGAACGGGTGCTCGGCGCACTGCACCGGTACGAGTTCGACGACGTCGCCGTGGATCGACAGGTCGGCGACGGCGACGTCGATGCCGTCCATCGACGTGCCGGAAATCAGTCCGATCACCCTCACGACGTGTGGTCTATTCCACACCGCAGCCGGACGCAAGAGCTTTGGTGAAATTTTCGCCTAATTGAGCAATACATGGTTGACAGGTCACATGCGGGTCTGTGAAACCATGAGTCCGTGTCGACGTCCTCCCTTGTCCTGATCCTCGTCGTCGTGGCGGTCTTGCTGATCGCCGCGCTGGTGACCGGTGTGGTGCTGACGCGTCGCCGTCGCATCAGCCTGACCCAGAAGGAGGAGACGCCGAGGCCTGGCGGATACCAGGCGTCGTCGGGGATCTCGCTGACCCCGGCGGCACCCGACGCGCCTGTGGCAGAGGCGGTCGCCGTCGCCGAGGTGACCCCGGTGGTGCCGCATCCGGTCGCTGACCGGACCGAGGTGGACGGTCAGCCCGGGGTCGGGGACGACGCCTCCGTGCCGCGCGACTCGGTGAAGCGCGGCTTCGTCGAGGTCGACCTGCCCGTCGAGGCGTCCGAGGTCGAGGAGATCGAGCCGACCGCGGGGCGGTTGGAGCGGTTGCGCGGGAAGCTCTCGAAGTCGCGCAACGCGTTCGGGTCCTCGTTGCTGGGGTTGCTCGGTGCGGGTGATCTGGACGAGGACTCGTGGCAGGACGTCGAGGACACGCTGCTGATCGCTGATCTCGGGGCGGCGTTGACCACCGAGATCGTTGCTACTTTGCGGTCGAAGATCGCTGGGGCCGGGGTTCGGACCGAGGCTGAGGCTCAGGCTTTGGTTCGGACGGTTCTGGTTGATGCGCTCGGGCCTCGGATGGATCGGTCCCTGAAGGCTCTGCCGCACGCCGGCAAGCCGGCTGTGCTGCTTGTCGTCGGTGTCAACGGGGTTGGGAAGACCACCACCACCGGCAAGCTCGCTCGCGTTCTCGTGGCTGACGGTCGCACTGTGCTGCTGGGGGCCGCTGACACGTTCCGTGCCGCTGCTGCCGACCAGCTGGAGACCTGGGGCAAGCGGGTTGGCGCTGAGACTGTGCGTGGGCCTGAGGGTGGGGATCCCGCCTCGGTGGCGTTCGAGTCTGTGAAGCGCGGTGTCGACACCGGTGTCGACACCGTGTTGATCGACACGGCTGGGCGGTTGCACACCAAGAAGGGCCTGATGGACGAGCTTGGCAAGGTCAAGCGCGTGGTGGAGAAGCAGGCTGTGGTGGACGAGGTCCTGCTGGTTCTGGACGCCACCACCGGGCAGAACGGGTTGACCCAGGCTCGGGTGTTCGCTGAGCAGGTGGACATCACCGGGATCGTGCTGACCAAGTTGGACGGTACTGCCAAGGGTGGGATCGTTTTTCAGGTTCAGCGTGAGCTCGGGGTGCCGGTCAAGCTGGTCGGGCTCGGGGAAGGTGCCGACCATCTGGCTCCGTTCGAGCCTGGGGCGTTTGTCGACGCTCTGCTCGGCTGATCTGCGTCAGCTTGCGGGTGGTCGCCTTTGCGGTCCGCTGACCTTGTCCTGTGGTCACCTTGCGGGCGGCGACCTTGCGTTGCGTGCTTCCCCTGGGGGCGCTGCCCCCAGACCCCCGGCAATCTGATCAGGGGGCCCGCGCCGCCCGTGGGTAGATGGCACGCCTGTTGCGTTGGGCGGCTGCACGTTGCTTAGAAGGTTGCGTTGGCGGTGGGGTCCCATCACGAGTCGCACCAAGAGCGGGCCACATGCCTGGAGGGGTGTCAACTCGACAAAAAGCGCGTCGAGTTGACACCCCTCCAGGCATGCAGCAAGAGCTATGGCGCGACTCGTGATGGGACCCCACCGCCTGGACCGCTTGCTAAAGACGAAAGACGGACGGCTCGCCTTCGGCGTCGCTTGCGATCAGGCTGTTGCTGCTTGGTCTGCCAGTCGTTTTGCCACTGCCAGTACCTCCGGGAGGATGCGGGTTACCGCGTCCTTCGTGAGTCTGCCCTCTGGGCCCGACACCGAGACTGCTGCCAGGGTTGGGCCGCCTACTACTGGGACTGCGATGCAGCGGACGCCCAGTTCCTGTTCTGACTCGTCCAGTGCGAAGCCTCGGGCCGAGATCTCGTCCAGTTCGTTCAGGAGTTCTGTGGCGTCTGTGATCGTGTTCGACGTGTAGGCGGGCAGGCCCGTGCGTTCCAGGAGTGCGCGTACGTCGTTGCGCGGTAGTTGCGAGAGCATCGCCTTGCCCACGCCTGTGCCGTGGGGCAGTAGGCGGCGGCCTACCTCTGTGAACATGCGCATCGAGTGCTTTGACGGTACTTGTGCCACGTAGACGACCTCGTCGCCGTCCAGGACTGCCAGGTTCGCCGTTTCCTCCACCGAGTCGACCAGTTGCGACAGCAGTGGTCTTGCCCAGGTGCCGTATTGGCGGGAGGCGGTCTCGCCCAGGCGGATCAGGCGTGAGCCGAGGGTGTAGCGGCGGTTGCTGTTCTGGCGCACATAGCCCAGCGTGACAAGGGTGCGGATCAGGCGGTGGATCGTGGGCAGGGGGAGGCCGGACGTTGTCGCTAGTTCGGACAACGACGCTTCACCGCCTGCGTCTGCCAGTCGTTCTAGCAGGTCGAAGGCCCTTTGCAGGGACTGCACGCCACCTGTGGACACGTGCGGCTCCTCCCGTTGCAGTTCCGCAATGCAAAAACTATAGTCCACACAGCAAAACCGAGAGAGGTGGATTCTGGTGCAGGTCCTGACCGAAGAGGCTCTTGAGTTCGTCGCGAAGCTGCATGAGGCGCACGCCGCCCGCAGGGACGAGTTGCTCGCCCTTCGCAAGGAGCGCCGGCCCCTCGGGTTCTTGCCCGAGACTCAGGACGTGCGGGACGGGGAGTGGACGGTTGCTCCGGCGCCGGAGGCGTTGAGGGATCGGCGCGTGGAGATCACCGGGCCCACCGAGCGCAAGATGACGATCAACGCGCTGAACTCCGGCGCGAAGGTGTGGCTTGCCGACCTCGAGGACGCGAACACGCCGCACTGGGACAACGTCGTGCAGGGGCAGGTGAACCTGTACGAGGCGGAGCGGCGGACCATCTCGTTCACCTCGCCCGAGGGCAAGGAGTACGCGCTCAAGGGTGGGCCGTACCCGACGATCGTCGTGCGGCCGCGTGGGTGGCATCTCGACGAGCGGAACCTGCAGTTCGGTGGGAAGAACGCTGTCGGTGCGCTGGTGGACTTCGGGTTGCACTTCTTCCACAACGCTGAGCTTGGGCGGCCGTACTACTACCTGCCGAAGATGGAGTCGCATCTCGAGGCACGGCTGTGGAACGACGTTTTCACCACGGCGCAGAAGTTGTTGGGAGTGCCGCACGGCACTGTGCGGGCGACGGTGCTCATCGAGACGATTCCGGCCGCGTTCCAGATGGAGGAGATCCTCTACGAACTGCGTGACCACGCGTCGGGGCTCAACGCGGGCAGGTGGGACTACCTGTTCAGCGTCATCAAGTACTTCCGTGACGCGGGTGCTGACTACGTGCTGCCGGACCGCAACAGCGTGACGATGACGGCGCCGTTCATGCGCGCGTACACCGAGCTTCTGGTGAAGACGTGTCACAAGCGCGGGGCGTTCGCCATGGGCGGTATGGCGGCGTTCATTCCGAACCGGCGTGATCCCGAGGTCACCGAGAACGCGTTGCGCAAGGTTCGTGAGGACAAGACGCGCGAGGCGAACGATGGTTTCGACGGGTCGTGGGTGGCGCATCCTGATCTCGTGCCGATTTGCCGTGAGATCTTCGACGGGGTGCTGGGTGACCGGCCCAACCAGATCGACAAGCAGCGTCCGGAGGTCAGCGTCACCGCCGAACAGCTGCTGGACTTCAAGTCCGCGGGTGGTTCCGCCACGCGGGCCGGGCTGGAGGCCGCTGTCGACGTGGGCGTGCGCTACATCGCGTCCTGGCTCGGGGGCAACGGGGCTGCGGCGATCCACAACCTGATGGAGGACGCGGCCACCGCGGAGATCAGCAGGTCGCAGATCTGGCAGTGGATCAACAACAAGGTCGTGCTCGACGACGGCACGCAGGTCACCGCCGACGCCGTGCGGGACGTGCTGGCGCGGGTCGGGGGCGAGCTCGAAGGACCGCACGTCGCGGCCGCCGTCGAGCTGTTCGAACAGGTCGCGTTGTCCGAGGACTTCGTGGACTTCCTGACGCTGCCGGCGTACGAGCGCATCTGATGTACGAGACATCGCTGTCTCCCGACGACGTCGCGCGACTCACCGCGCGTTTGTCCACTGTGGAACGCAGTTGGCCGGTGGGTCGTCAGCCCGTGCACACGTGCTACGTGCCCGCCGGGCGCATCATCGGGTCCACGATCGCCGACTGGGGGCGCGAGGCCCTCGAGTCGATCGAGCCGGAACTGCTGCCGGAACTGCCCGAAGGCGTGCTGGAGCGCGTCGAGGCCAAGCTGCGCAGGGAACCGGTCGAGGACCTGAGGATCGACTTCGAGGACGGCTACGGCGCGCCCGAGGACGACGTCGAGGACATGGACGCCGAGAGCACGGCGATCCTGTTGTCGCGCTGGGTCGCCGAAGGCACCGCGCCACCGTCTTTCGGGCTGCGCATCAAGTCCTTCGACACGGCCGAACTGCGTGAACGCGGACTGCGCACGCTGGACATCTTCCTGACGGCGCTGGGTGACGTGCCGCCGGGATTCGTGATCACCTTCCCGAAGGTGACCTCGGTCGAGCAGGTTGAGGTCTTCGGCGAGGTGCTCGACCTCTTCGGCAAGGATCTGAAGTTCGAGATCCAGGTCGAGACCACTCGGTCCGTTGTGGACGGTGAGGGGCGCCTGGCGATCCCCCGGTTCATCGCGGCGGGGCGTGGACGCGTGACCGGTCTGCACTTCGGCACCTACGACTACACAGCGGACTGCGGGCTGTCCGCGGCGCAGCAGCACCTGGCGCACGGCGCGTGCGACTTCGCCCGGCACGTGATGCAGGTGTCCGCGGCCGGAACGGGTGTGCGGCTCTCGGACGGGTCCAGCAACGTGCTTCCCGTCGGCGACCAGAAGCAGTTCGGCTGGGACACCCACTACCGGCTGACGCGACGTTCGCTGGAACACGGTTTCTACCAGGGCTGGGACCTGCACCCGGCACAACTGGTGACACGATATGCGGCTGTTTACGGTTTCTACCGCGAAGGTCTGGCCGCGGACGCCGCGCGTTTGAAGGCCTACGTGGAACACGTTTCGGGAGGCGTGCTGGACGAGCCGGCGACCGCCCAGGCACTCTCCGCGTTCTTTCTCCGCGCGGTGGACTGCGGTGCTCTCGATCCGGTGGAGGTGCAGGCCGCGACGGGGCTGGACGAGTCAGCACTGCGCGGGCTCGTAACCCGATCGAGCTGATCGGGGCATCACCCGTTCGTGTGGTTCTGTCCATGGCTGTCGAATGTTCCCGGCATTTGGGTGCAGGGTGGCTCGCATGACCATGCGAGCCGGCCTCTGGACCGGGTTACCCGACCTCGACTCCGCGGAGCACAAGTACCAGGTCGTCGCGTGTGATGCGGATGTGGACACGCTGATCCGGCTGCTCGGCCGGCCCGAGTGCAACGACGGGTCGCTCGACCACTTCGGCCGCGATCTCACCAGCGACGGGGAACCGGACCACAACGTCGTGCTGGCCGTGCGCGGTGCGTGGGGCTACATGTACTACGTCGACAACCGCTTCATGGGCTGGCCGAGGGGTTTCGCGGAAGCGCCGTACGTCAACGAGAAGTACACGGACTTCCCGCCCGGCACAGGCGTTCCGCTCGACCTGTACCGGCAGTTGCTGATCGAGTTCATGGTCTCCGGCGAACGGCCGACCGGCGTCGACTGGTACTCCGAGGCGGACCTGTTCCACTCGTGGCGTGATCAGCAGATGTCGTTGCGGGCGACCGAGAACCACTGACTCTCAGCCCAGCGCTGGTTAGATGGCCGTATGAAGGCCGTGGTGATGGGTGGGGGAATCGCCGGCTTGCTCGCCGCTCGGGTGCTGACCGAGACGTGCGACGAAGTCGTGGTCCTGGAACGTGACGAGTTGACGAACGAGCCCGAGTACCGCGCGGGTGTGCCGCAGGGAAGACACACGCACGGACTGCTGGTGCGGGGCGGCGAACTCCTGGAGGAGTTGTTCCCCGGCCTGCGCGCCGAGCTCGTGGCGGAGGGCGCGGTGCTCGCCGACGCCGGGGACATGCAGATCCTCAACCCGCTCGGCTGGCTCGCCAAGACACACCTGGGCATGCCGCTGCTGTCGTTGAGCCGCCCGCTGCTGGAGACCTGCATCCGGCGGCGGGTCAGTGCCGAGATCGTGGACGGCGTGCACGTCACCGGGCTGTCGTTCCGCGACGGCGTGGTCGACGGTGTGCTCACGCGGGACGGCCGGGTCGACGCGGACCTGGTCGTCGACGCGTCCGGCAGGTCGTCGAAGCTGCCGTCCTGGCTCGCCGAGGCGGGGATCACGACGCCGGAACCCGAGGTGGTCGATTCCGGTACCGGGTACGCGACCCGCCTCTACACAGCGCCGGCCGGCTTTCCCGTGGTGTACGCCGAAAGCCTGTCCGCGCCGAACCTGCCGCGAGGGGTCGCGGCGATGCGCGTGGAGGGTGACCGGCTGATGGTCACCGCGCAGGGAGCCTTGGGTGATCATCCGCCGCGCGACCTCGACGGCTACCAGGAGTTCCTGGACTCGTTGCGGGTGCCCATTTCCGAGATGCTCGCCGACGCCGAACCGCTGACGCCCGTCTACCTGTTCGCCCGCACTGCCAGTCGTCGCAACGCTTTCGAGGACGTGGCGAACTGGCCGGGTGGGCTGGTCGCGGTGGGAGACGCGGTGTGCGCGTTCAACCCCGTGTACGGGCAGGGGATCACCGTGGCGACGATGGAGGCTCTGCTGTTCCGGCGGCACGAGGACTTCAGCGCTCAGGGGTGCCGGCGGTTCCAGCGGAAGATCGCCCGGACCGCGAAGGCGTCCTGGGCGATGTCCAGCAACGCCGACCGCAACTGGGTGGAGGCCACGCGCGGCGGGCTGCTCGGCTGGTACCTGAAGAAGTGGCAGGCCGGGATCGTGCACGACCCCGACCTGTTCCGCCGCTTCGTCCGGGTCGTGCACATGGTCGCCTCGCCGGCGACGCTGCTCAACCCGGTGGTGTTCAGAAGGCTGGCAAAGTACTCCAGGCAAGGCCCGCGTCCGGAGCGTCGTCCCGCAGGATCGACCCCTCGATGAGCCCGTACGGACGGTCCGCCGCGTAGAAGACCTCGTTGTCGTTCTCCAGGCCGAACGCGCTGAGGTCCACGAGGAAGTGGTGCTTGTTCGGCATGGAAAGCCGTACCTCGGCGACCTCCGGACGTGACTGCAGCACGGCCTCGCCCATCGCGTACAGCGTCTGCTGCAACGAGAGAGAGTGCTTGTCCGCGAACGTCTTCAGCATCACGGACCGGATCTCGGTGAACGACTTCGCCCAGTCGACGTCCGTGCCGATGTAGCGCCAGCGGGCCGTCACCGACGTAGCCAGGATGCGGTCGTTCGTCTCCTTCAACGTCGTGTACGGGTCCTTCGGGTAACCGTGGAACTCCGACCCCGTCGACTTCAGCACCACCATGTCGCGCACGCCCGACACGACCCACGCCTGTGAGCCCTCGATCGTCACGGCGGTGGTGCGCTTCTCGTTCGAGCCCTGGACGAACGAGTGGTCGTGGCCGTCGATGCGGTCCCACGAGTGCTCGTCGATCAGGATGCGCGCGCCCGTGATCGGTTCCTGCGAACCGACGTAGTGCCGGCCGAGGCGCAGCGCGAAGTCCTCGATCTCCCCGACCGGCGCCTCCTTGGCGAACGCGTAGACGGTGTTCTTCTGCGTGTCGGTCGCGAGCACCTTGGCGTTGTCGCCGGTGAGGTGCGTGTCGGAGAGGTCTCCGCGCAGCGAGGTGCTGACGGTCAGGTCTTTGATCGTGTGCACGGAACCGTTGCGCGACACGGTGACGAGGCGGTTCTCCGCCTTTCCGTACTGGTTGGGGCCCAGGACGATGGCCATGAAATCAGCTCCCGATCAGCTTCTGCAGCCGCAAGGCGGCGATCTTCGCGAGTTCGTCGTTGACGACGCGGAGCTCGACATCTGGCGGGTTGTCCATGCGACTGGACAGGTTGCCGAGCATTTCCGCACCGCTCAGGCCGGTCGCGCACACCAGGTAGATGTGCCCGAACCGATCCTCGTACGCGGCGTTGGCCTCCGCCAGGCGATCAGCCTGGGAGCTGTCGACGCCGGACTGTTCGGACCGCGACCACCTCGCCGACACCCCACCTGTCTTCTGTCGTTCGCCGATGCGCGGGTGCCCGGCGATGGCGCCGAGCACCTCCTCGTCGGAAAGTCCTTGTGCGGCAACCGAAGAAGCCGCGAGGAGAGCATCCACCGACGCGTAGGGCCTGCCCGCCACCACCGCGTCGATCCAGCGGGGTACCGCGAGGCACTCGGTGAGCAGAGGGCGGAGTTCGGCCTCCGGGGCGCTGTTGAAGCTGTCCACGGCTCTCCAAGTTTCTACATCGCGGAATTGAACTTCCACATTCTTGACCCGGCCCGCGCGAGATGTCTAGTGTCTCCGTAGTACGAAATCCAACTTCCGCAGAGTGGAATTTCCCTCGGGTGGGAAGGAACAGCCCAAGATGTTCGACGCAAACCTGTCCATGCTCTTCACCGAGCTGCCGTTGCTGGAGCGTCCGGCCGCGGCACGCGCCGCCGGGTTCGACGCGGTCGAGATCTGGTGGCCGTTCGCGGACGCCGTACCCGAGACACGTGAGATCGAGGCGTTCGAAGGCGCCGTCGTCGACGCGCAGGTGCGCCTCGTCGGGCTGAACTTCTACGCGGGCGACATGCCCGCGGGAGACCGGGGCCTCGCGAGCTGGCCGGGCCGCGAGACGGAGTTCCGCACGAACGTCGAGATCACCGCGGCCATAGCGGCCCGCCTCGGTTGCCGCACCCTCAACGCGCTGCACGGCAACTTCGAGACCACCGCGCAGACCGTCTCCAACTACCGCTTCGCCGCCGACGTCGCGGCGGAGATCGGCGCCCAGCTCGTGATCGAACCGCTGAGCGGCGCGCCGAAGTACCCGATCAAGACCGCCCACCAGGCGTTCGAGCTCATGGACGAGATCGACCGCGGCAACGTGAAGCTGCTCGCGGACCTCTACCACCTCGCCACGAACGGCGACGACCTCGACCTCCTCGCCGACCACGTCGACCGCATCGGTCACGTGCAGATCGCCGACGCTCCCGGACGAGGCGAGCCCGGCACCGGCGAGCTCGACCTCTTCGGGCATCTCGCGAAGCTCCGCGCCAACGGTTACACGGGCTTCGTCGGCGCCGAGTACAAGCCCGTCACCCACTCCTTCGCTTGGAGGGATCAAGCATGACCCGCATCGGTTTCATCGGACTCGGCATCATGGGCAGCCCGATGGCGGCCCACCTCGTAGCCGCCGGGCACGACGTGACGGGCTTCGACCTCAGCTCGGCTTCGCTGGAGAAGCTGGAAGCAGACGGCGGCAAAGCGGCTTCGAGTGCTCAGGAGGCCGTGAGCGGCGCCGAGGTCGTCATCACGATGCTGCCGAACCACCCGCAGGTCGAGGCGGTGATCGACGAGGTCGCGTTCGACGACGGCACGCTGCTGATCGACATGAGCACGATCCGCCCGTCCACCTCGATCGAGATCGCGAAGAAGCTGACGCACGTCCGCGTGCTCGACGCGCCGGTGAGCGGCGGTCAGACCGGCGCGGTCCAGGCGTCGCTGAGCATCATGGTCGGCGGTGACGAGGCCGACTTCGCCGCCGCCAGGCCGTTCCTGGAGGTCGTCGGCAAGACGATCGTCCACGTCGGACCGCACGGCGCGGGCCAGGTCGTGAAGGCCGCGAACCAGTTGATGGTCGGCGGCATCTACGCCCTCGTCGCGGAGTCGATCGTGCTGCTGGAAGCGAGTGGCGTCGACCCGAAGGCGGGACTCGACGTGCTCGCCGGCGGTCTCGCCGCGAACCGGATCCTCGACCTGAAGCGCGAGTCCATGATCGCGCGCGAGTTCCAGCCCGGCTTCCGGATCGACCTGCACCACAAGGACATGGGCATCGCACTGGACGCGGCACGCGCCGCCGACGTCGCGCTGCCGGTCACCAACCAGATCGCCGCACTGGTCGCGGCGGCACGCGCGCAGGGTTACGGGTCGCTCGACCACTCCGCGCTGCTCAAGGTCATCGAGAACTTCGCGGGAAGGGCCTGACACATGCCGAAGATCCCAGTCATGCAAGCGGTCGTCGAGGTCCTCAAGTCCGAGGGCATCGACGTCGTGTTCGGCTGCCCCGGCGCCGCGATCCTCCCGCTGTACAAGGCGATGGAGCAGGACGGTTCGATCGAGCACCTCATCGTGCGGCACGAGGAAGGCGCCACACACATGGCCGACGGCTGGTCGCGCACGACCGGCAACGTCGGCGTCGCGATCGGCACCTCGGGCCCGGCCGGCACGAACATGATCACCGGCCTCTACACCGCGCAGGCCGACTCCGTGCCGATCCTGTGCATCACCGGCCAGGCCGCCGTCTCCAAGCTGCACCAGGAGGCGTTCCAGGCCGTCGACATCGTCTCGATCGCCGCCCCCGTCACGAAGTGGGCGGTGCAGGTCAAGGAAGCCGCGCAGATGCCGTGGATCTTCCGCGAGGCGTTCCGGATCGCCCGCTCCGGCCGGCCCGGCCCGGTCCTGATCGACCTGCCGATCGACGTGCAGAAGCAGGAGATCGAGTGGGACTCCACGATCGACGAACCGTTGCCAGTGCCGAAAATCGCACCGAGTGACGCACGGGTCGAGCGCGCGCTGGAGATGCTGCTCGCCGCCGAACGCCCACTGCTGCTCGCGGGTGGCGGTGTCATCCTCGGCGAGGCGTCCGCCGAGCTGCTGGACCTGGCTGAGTTCCTGCAGATCCCCGTTCAGGCCACGCTGATGGGCAAGGGCGCGCTCGACGAGGACCACCCGCTCTACGCGGGAATGACCGGCATCCAGACCTCGCAGCGCTACGGCAACGCGTCGTTCCTGGAGTCGGACCTGGTGCTGGCGCTGGGTGCGCGCTTCGGCGACCGGCACACCGGTGACCTCGCGACCTACCGCGGTGACCGCAAGTTCATCCACGTCGACGTCGAGCCGACGCAGATCGGCAAGGTCTTCGGGCCCGACCTCGGGATCGTCGCGGACACCAAGGTGTTCCTGCAGGCCCTCCTCGAGAAGGCGAAGGCTCGTGGTCCGCGCGCGGCGGGCGAGTGGGTGGAGCGGTGCCAGGAGCTGAAGAGGACGCTGCTCAGGCGAGAAGACTTCGACACCGTGCCGGTCAAGGCACCGCGGGTCTTCAAGGAGATCAACGAGTTCTACGGCCCGGACACCTACTTCGTCACGGCCATCGGGCTCTACCAGATCTGGTCCGGCCAGCACCAGAAGGCGCACAAGCCGCGGCACTACCAGGTCTGCGGCCAGGCCGGCCCGCTCGGCTGGGAGATCCCGGCGGCGATCGGCGTGAAGAAGGCCCGGCCGGACGCCGAGGTCGTCGGTGTCGTCGGCGACTACTCGTTCCAGTTCCTCGTGGAGGAACTCGCGGTCGGCGCCCAGTACGACGTGCCGTTCGTGCTGATCATGCTGAACAACGAGTACCTCGGCCTGATCAGGATGGCCGAGGACCACGGTGGTTACGACATGAAGTACGAGGTCGACATCCACTACGACACGAGCGGCTCGGACAACGTGAAGATCATGGAGGCCTACGGCTGCTCCGGCATCCGGGTCGCCGATCCGAGCGAGATCCGCACCTCGCTGGAGTGGGCGCGCAAGGAGGCGGACAGGACCAGCCGACCCGTCCTCGTGGAGATCATGATCGAACGCGAGGGCAACACCGCGAACGGCACGTCGATCGCCGCGATGAAGGAATTCGAGCCGCTGCCGTGACACGCGTGATCGTCGCGCCGGACAAGTTCAAGGGATCGCTCACCGCCCCGCAGGTCGCCGCCGCTGTCGCGCGCGGCCTGCGGGAGGCGGTCCCGGACGTGGACGTGCGCTGCCTCCCGGTGGCGGACGGCGGCGACGGGACCGTCGACGCCGCCGTCGCCGCCGGGTTCCTGAAGGTGGGGCGCTGGGTCACCGGGCCGGTCGGCCGGTCGGTGCCCGCGTCCTTCGCGGTCAAGGGCACGACCGCCGTGGTCGAGGTGGCCTCGGCGGCTGGGCTCACGTTGCTGGAGCGGCCCGCGCCGCTCGACGCCACCAGCTACGGCGTCGGCGAGCTGCTGAAGGCCGCACTGGACGTCGGCTGCACGACGATCGTGCTCGGGCTGGGCGGCAGCGCGTGCACGGACGGCGGCGCGGGGATGCTGGAGGCGCTCGGCGGGGCGTCGTTCGCGGGCGTCGACCTGGTGCTGGCCTCGGACGTGGACAACCCGCTGCTCGGGCCGTCCGGCGCGGCGGCGGTCTACGGGCCGCAGAAGGGCGCGTCACCCGAGCAGGTGGAGCTTCTCGAGGCACGGCTCAGGGCCTTCGCCGACCGGGTCGGGCCGGAGCACGCCTCACGGCCCGGCGCGGGTGCGGCCGGTGGGATCGGCTTCGCGGCACTGGCGGTGCTCGGCGCCCGGTTCCGGCCGGGCATCGAGGTGGTGCTGGAACTGGCCGGGTTCGCCGAGGCCGTCGCGGACGCGTCGCTGGTGATCACCGGCGAGGGCTCGCTCGACGCGCAGACCCGGCACGGCAAGGCGCCGTACGGGGTCGTGAAGGCCTCGGGTGACGTGCCGGTGGTCGCGGTGGCGGGGCAGTGCTCGGTCGAACCCGGTGACCTGGGGTTGAAGGCCGCCTACGCGCTGGTGGACGTCGAACCGGACGTCAGCCGGTGCATGGCCCGGGCAGATTCGCTCCTCGGCGTTCTCGGCGGTCGCATCGCCCGCGACTGGGTGTCACAGTGAGGGACATGGACCTGGTCTTCCGCGCCCGCAGGGTCGTGACCCCGCAGGGTGAGATCGCGTGCGACGTGGGCGTCGCCGACGGCAGGATCGTCGCCGTCGAGCCGTTCCTCGACTCGCCGAACGTCGTGCACCTCGCGGACGACGAGGTGCTGCTGCCAGGCCTGGTCGACACCCACGTGCACGTCAACGACCCGGGTCGCAGCGAGTGGGAGGGCTTCGAGACCGCCACGCGCGCCGCGGCCGCCGGTGGCGTCACGACGATCATCGACATGCCGCTCAACAGCATCCCGCCGACGGTCGAGGCGGCCGCGCTGGAGATCAAGCGCAAGGCGGCGGCGACCGTCTCGGTGGACGTCGGGTTCTGGGGCGGCATCGTCCCCGGCAACCTCGCCGACCTGAAGCCGTTGCACGAGGCCGGCGTCTTCGGCTTCAAGTGCTTCTTGCTGCACTCGGGGGTGGACGAGTTCCCGGCCGTCACCCCTGACGAACTGGAAGCGGCGCTCAGGCAGTTGGCGACGCTCGATGCGTTGACGATCGTGCACGCCGAAGACGCGCACACGGTCCGTGAGTCCGAACCGGACTATCCGGGGTTCCTTGCCTCACGGCCGCGCGAAGCCGAGAACAAGGCGATCAGCGACGTCGTGGCGCTGACCCGCAAGACCGGCGCGCGGACGCACGTCCTGCACCTCTCGTCGTCCGACGCGCTCGCGATCCTGGAGGCCGCCAAGCGCGAAAGCCTGCCGATCACCGCCGAGACCTGCCCGCACTACCTCACGTTCACCGCCGAGGAGATCCACGACGGGCAGACGGAGTTCAAGTGCTGCCCGCCGATCCGCGAGGCGGAGAACCGCGAGGCGCTGTGGCAGGGCCTGCGCGACGGCGTGATCGACCTGGTCGTCAGCGACCACTCGCCGAGCACGGTGGAGCTGAAGGAAGGCGACTTCGCGACCGCGTGGGGCGGCATCGCGTCGTTGCAGTTGGGTCTGCCGGCGGTGTGGACGGGTGCACGCGAACGCGGCTTCCACCTGACCGATGTCGTCCGCTGGATGTCCACGCATCCCGCGCGGCAGGTGGGGCTGGGGACCAAGGGCGCCATCGAGGCCGGCAAGGACGCGGACCTCGTGGTCTTCGCGCCGGACGAGACCTTCGTGGTGGACAAGAACAAGCTCCACCACCGCAACCCGGTCACGCCGTACCACGGTCGCACGCTGCATGGCGTCGTGCGGCAGACGTGGTTGCGTGGCAAGGAGATCAGCACGACGCAAGGAAGACTGCTCAGAAGAGGAGAAGCATGACCGAGTGGACCCGGCTTCCCGACCTCGCCTCGCGCGCGGCCGGTGGTGGTGTGGTGTGGGCGAACGACGAGCTGTTCGCCGAGCGGGAGAACCTGATCAAGCCCGCCGAGCCGGTCTACCAGACCTACACCTTCGGCCACAAAGGCCAGGTCTACGACGGCTGGGAGACCCGGCGGAGGCGTGAGGAGGGTGTCGACCAGGCCGTGGTCAGGCTCGGCATGCCCGGTGTCGTGCGTGGGATCGTCGTCGACACGGCGTTCTTCAAGGGCAACTACCCGCCGTTCTGCTGGGTCGAGGGCGCCCAGGTCGAGGGCTACCCGAACGCCGACGAGATCACCGAGTGGTTCCCGCTGGTCGAACGCACCGCGTTGAAGGGCGACGAGAAGCACTTCTTCGACGTCACCGAAGGACGCCGCGTCACGCACGTACGGCTGACCATCGACCCCGACGGCGGTGTGGCTCGGCTGCGCGTGCACGGTGAACCGCTCGCGGACCCGCGTCTGCTCGTGGGTGGAGTCGACCTCGCCGCGCTGGAGAACGGCGCGGTCGTCACCGGCTGCAGCAACATGTTCTACAGCTCACCCAACAACCTCATCGCCCCTGGTCAGGCCACGGTCATGGGGGAGGGCTGGGAGACCGCGCGCCGCCGTGACGACGGCAACGACTGGGTGTCGCTCCGGCTCGCCGCACCCGGTGTCGTGCAGCTCGTCGAGCTCGACACCAGCCACTTCAAGGGCAACGCGCCGGGCTGGGCGTCCGTCCGCGGCTGCGACGAGCGCACGGACCCGGACACGTGGTTCGACCTGCTCCCGCGCACCCGGCTGCAGCCCGACACGCGGCACCGGTTCGTCGTGGAGGCGACCGAGGCGACGGCCGTCCGCCTCGACATCTATCCGGACGGCGGCATGGCGCGCCTCCGAATCCTCGGCGCCCTTACGAGTGACGGCGTAGCACACCTTCAGACGATGTGGGCCAAAACGACTAACTGACGGTGGTTGTCCGACCACGGTCTGATTCTGATCCCTACCTAGGTTGGTTGTCTGCGTCACACGATCGGTGGAAGCGTTCCTCCCGGAAGTTCGGGGATCCAGGGAGGAATTCCATGCAACCGATGGTGCGCGTCTTCGGTGCCGCGCTCGCGAGTTCTGCATTGGTTCTAGGTGCGAGTCAGGTCGCGATCGCGGCTCCGGAAGGGCAGCCGGAGTACAAGGTCGGCGCGATCGACTGGAAGCCGTGCGAAGAGATGCCGACGGTCGACTGCGGCTTCCTCGAGTTGCCGATCGACTACGCCAAGCCGAGGGGTGAGAAGTTCCAGTTGGCCGTGTCGCGCCGCAAGGCGAACGACCCGTCCCAGCGCATCGGCGCGATGGTGATCAACCCCGGTGGGCCGGGCGGGTCGGGTGTCGACTTCTCGTTCGGCGCCGACCGGTACTTCAGCAAGGAGATCGTCGACAAGTTCGACGTCATCGGGTTCGACCCGCGTGGCGTCGCGCGCAGTGCGCCGATCAAGTGCTCGGCGGAGTTGTTGCAGAAGACGCCGTCGAGCTATCCGAAGACCAAGGCCGAGTTCGACGCGCTGGTCGTGTTCAACAAGGCGCTGCGCGAGGACTGCCGCAAGCAGTCCGGCGCGATCTTCGACAACGCCTCCACCGCGGAGGTGGCGCAGGACATCGACTCCATCCGGCGCGCGCTGGGCGAGAAGAAGATCAACTACTACGGCATCTCGTACGGCACGATCATGGGTCAGCACTACGCGGAGAAGTTCGGCAAGAACATCCGCGCCATGATCATCGACTCCAACATGGACCACAGCCTCGGCACCAAGCAGTTCCTCGACTCCGAGGCACGCACCGCCGAGGACTCGTTCAACGAGTGGATCAAGTGGAACGACCGCACGGCCACCTCGCCGTTCGCCGGCCAGGACCTCCGCAAGATCTGGAAGGACCTGCTGGCCAAGGCGGAACGCGGTGAGGTGCCCGCGCCGTGGGACCCGACGGTCAAGATGACGCCGGAGGACCTCGGTGGCGGTGTGGTCAGCATGGCCTACGGGCCGAGTTGGCAGCGGTTCGCCGAGCAGATCAAGCAGATCATCGACGGCGCGCAGGCCCCGAAGTCGGCGTTCTCGGCGTTCGCTGAGGAGACGTTCGACAACCCGTTCCCCGGCATCTTCTGCAACGACTACAACCTCCGCGTCAGCTCGTGGGGCGAGTACCAGTCGCTGACGAAGTCGGAGTACCGGATCGCGCCGAACACGCGGGGTTCCTCGCTCGGCCACGGCGCCATGATGGGCTGTGTCGGGTTCCCGAAGGCCACGAACCCGCAGCGCACGCTGAAGATCAAGAACGCGCCGAAGATCCTGCTCACCAACGCCAAGCACGACCCGGCGACGGCGTACGAGTGGGCTGTCAACGCGCACCGTCAGTCCCGTGACACCACCGTCTTCGTGACCTACGAAGGCTGGGGCCATGGCGTCTACGACCGCAGCGAGTGCACGCTGAAGATCAACAACGAGTACCTGGTCTCGCTGAAGCTCCCGCGCAACGGCACCTCGTGTGCCGCTGTCGAGCCGCCGGCCGGACCGTCGGCCATGTCCGTGAAGCCGCGGATCCCGGCGGGTCCGTTCTCGGTCGCCTAACAGCAGGTCGTCCGCTATACCCCCGGTGTATACGCCGGGGGTATAGTGCTGCGCCATGGCTGGTCTGTGGTGGCCTCGCGGCAGGGATGCGTGGGCGCGGTTCGCGTTCACGGCCTTCGGCGTGGCCGTCGGTGTGACGGTGCTGATGCTTTGCCTCACGGCCCAAAGCGCGTTGCAGGGCCGGTCCAACCGTTCGGCGTGGCAGTACACCCGCGCGGACACGCCGGGGTCCGGCTCTGTGCAGTGGCTCGCCGTCACCGACTACTTCCACGGCGAGCAGATGCTGCGGATCCACGTCGCGGACGTCGGTCCCTCATCGCCTTCACCTGGCTTCCCGTTGCCGCGTGACGGTGAAGTCGTTGCGTCACCGGCGATGCAGCGGTTGTTCGAGTCCACTCCGGACGATCAGCTCGACGACCGGTATCCGGGTGTCGTCACCGGCACGATCCCCGTGGACGTGCTGGCCCATCCCGCGCAGCTCGTCGCCGTGGTCGGTGGGCAGGTGCCCGGCATGTTCCGGGCGTCCGGCATCGCCGCCGAGCCCGATCACGCGTTCTTCGCGTTCACCCGGATCATCCTCGGGATCGCTGCCCTGGTGCTGCTCGTGCCCGTGGTGGTGTTCGTGGCGATGGCGACCAGGATCGCTGCGGCACAACGAGAACGTCGATTGGCAGCGCTGCGTCTGGTCGGCGCCACCCGGTTGCAGACGGCGTCGATCGCGGCCGCGGAGACCGGGATCGCCGCGCTGGCGGGGACGTTCGTGGGGTGGCTCGCTTACGAAGGCTTGCGTCGCGTGCTTGCTTCTTCCGTTACGTACGAAGGTTTTCCGTTCCACGCCGATGACGTGCGTGCGCCGTTGATCGTGCTGGCTTCGGTGCCGTTGCTCGCGGTGCTCGTCGCCGTGGCGTCGGTGCACCGCCTCGACATCGGCCCGCTCGGGATCATCCGGCGCGCCGCGGCCAAGCCGCCGACCGCCGTGCGGGTGCTGCCGCTGGTGGTCGGGATCGGCGGGTTGTTCCTGGTCACGTACACGTCAGCGGCCGGCTTCGACGAGCTGACGGCGCTGTTCGCGATCGCGACCCTCGTCGGTGTCGCCGTCGTCGGGCCGTGGGTGTGCCTGCAGGTCGGACGGTTGCTGGCGCGGGCCTCCGACGCCACGACCGTGCTGGCCGCGCGCCGGATCGAGCAGGACCCGAAGGCATCGTTCCGGGCGGCGAGCGCACTGGTGTTCGCGGCTTTCGCGGCGACGTACCTGAGCGGCCTGGTCAGCGCGTACGGCGACCAGTCCGGCACCGCGACGCCTCCGGGCGTGGTGACCGTGTACGACGGCGGCGACCGGCAGATCGTCAGCGACGGCACGGTGGCCGACGAGGAGCGCATCCGCACCCGCGAGGCCGTCGCCGCCCCGAACGCCATCATCAACACCCGCCGCGAGTTCGTGCTGCGCGAGCAACGGCTCTGGGACGACGTCGAGTCCGTCGTCCACTTCGCCGTCGTGGTCGTGGTGGTGGTCGCGGGCTGCGGACTGGCCGCCGGCGCGGCCGGAGGAGTGCTCGAACGGCGCCGCTCGTTCGCGTTGCTGCGGGCGAGCGGGACGACTCTCGGCCAGCTGCGCCGCGTGGTGGTGCTGGAGACGGGCGTGCCGCTGGTGGCGATGACCGGGCTCGGCGTGGTGCTGGGCGTGCTCACGCTGGTCGCGACGAAGGGACCGCTGCCGACCCCCGGGTTCGCCGTCGTGATCGTGTCGGGCCTGGTGGTGGCGTTGCTGATCGCGTCCACACCGTTGATCGTGCTGCGGCGGTCGAGCGGGGAATCGGCGATCATGGGCAGATGACGCCCGTGGAACGCTTCCAGCTCGCCATGACCGCCGAGGCGAGCCTGTCGTCCTGGTCCGCGGGAGCCCAGGTGCTGGCTCTGGTGACGAGGCTGCGGGAGCAGGGCTGGTTCCGGTTCCTGCGCGAGCCCAGGAGCTTCGAGGCGCTCGCGGAGTTCTCCGGCCTGCCCGTCGAACGGGTCCGCGACGTGGTGGACGTGCTGGTCGCGCACGGGGTGACCGAGCTGCGAGACGAGACGTCTCGTCTCGCGCCGGCGTTCCTGGAGTTCACCGCGGACGACGCGTTCATCGGGTTCGACGACTCCCTCGACAACGCGCTGGTGCTGCTGCGCGCGGTGCCGGAGCTCGGCGGCCCGTCGTTGTCCGAAGAGGACGCGCTGGCCATCGCCCGTGCCGCGGGAGGCAGGGCGGGCGAGGTGGGCGCCGCCGTCATGGGCCTGCTGCTCACCCAGCTGGAGGAGATCCCGGCCGCACTCGGCCGCGGCCGCTGGCTGGACGTCGGCTGCGGCGTCGCCGGCTCCACGCTCTCCCTCGCGTCGTCGCACCCGGACCTCCGCGCGACCGCCGTCGAACTGCTGCCGGTGGTGGCGGAGGAGGCCCGGCGGACGGCCGAACGGCTGGGCGTCGCCGACCGCGTGGACATCCGCTGCCAGGACGCCCGCGACTTCACCGAACGCGACGCGTTCTCCGCCGCGTTCTGGGCGCAGCCGTTCTTCCCGCGCGACAGCAGGCCGGGCACGCTCGCGATGGTCTTGGCCGCGCTCGAACCCGGCGGGTACCTGTTCATGCAGGAGATGGAGTCCGAGCCCGAGGGCGAGGGGCTGGGCGCGTACCGGTTGCGCGGGCTGGTCTACCGGGGGTGGGGCGTGCCGTTCGGCAGGCCGGCGGAGGACCTGGTCGCCGAGGCCGAGGCCGCCGGGTTCGAACTGGTGCGCATCGCGGTCACCGGGTTCGGCCGGTGCGCGGTGATGCGCAAGCCGGGTTAGCAGCTCTCGCCGACGCGGAAGGCTCGGTCGCACCACACCGCGTGCCCGGTGACGTCGGCCGGCACGGGAGCGGTGACCAGCAGGTGTCCGCTGGAGGCCTTGGGGAGCACCTTCGTCACCGCCAGCCCGTCGATCGTCAGGTCCACCTCGACCTGCCACGTCGCCGTCCGCGTGCCGGTCACCTCGACCGCGAAGTCCTGGCGGAAGCCGTCCGGACCCACCTCCCGCGGAGCCACGCCGACGTCGACGACCTCGCCGGCGCGACCCTCCGCGCGCACCACCGGGGGCTGGTGGTCACCCGCGCAGTGGGCCAGGTGGTGCGGCGTGGGCGGGAGGGGCTCGGCGCTCACGAACCGGACGCGCACCGCGGTCAGGACGAGCTTCTGGCCGGACTGCGGCGTCGCCTTCAGGGTCATGGCGCTGCGCCCCGCGTCGAACGTCGTCGGGTACGCGTAGCGGCGGTGGGCCTCTCCGCACGTGGCCGGACCGCCCTCGTCCTGCAGCCGCCAGGACGTCAGCAGGGTCCACCCGCCTTCTGCCGCGCTGGAGACCGCCAGCTCGTAAGGGGAGGGCTCCGGTGGTGTGGTGACGGGTGTTTCCACGCCCCGCTGAACGGGGAACGCGTGCAGGAGCTTGTACCCGATCACGCCGAGTGCCGCGAGCAACAAACAGGGGACGACCATCAGCACGATCAGGAAGGCGCGCATCAGCCCACGGTAATCAGAAGGCTCCCGTGAGGTGGTCGAATCGGGGCGTTGAACACCGCGAAACGCGGACGTAACAACGTCGGCCCCACAGTTCACCTCCGCGAAACGTTCCACGCCGCCCGGTGAAACAGGACATCTCGATGCTCCCTGCAACCGACGTGCAGTGGAGGTCGAAGTGGATACAGGGGACACCGCCTGGGTGCTCACCAGCGCCGCATTGGTGCTGCTGATGACGCCGGGCCTGGCCTTCTTCTACGGAGGCATGGTCCGTTCGAAGAGCGTGCTCAACATGATGATGATGAGCCTGGGCGCGATGGCCGTGGTCGGTGTCCTGTGGGTGCTGTTCGGGTACTCGACGGCATTCGGCGCGGACGTCGGCGGAGGCCTGCTGGGCAAGCCGTTCGAGTACTTCGGCCTGGACGGGCTGCTGGCAGCGGACTCGCTGTTCGGCAAGATCCCGAGCACGGTGTTCGTCGCGTTCCAGGCGATGTTCGCGATCATCACGGTCGCGCTGATCTCCGGTGCCATCGCCGACCGCGCCCGCTTCGGCCCGTGGCTGCTGTTCGCCGGTCTGTGGGCCACGATCGTCTACTTCCCGGTCGCTCACTGGGTGTTCGACTTCGACGGCAAGGACGAGGCCGGCAACGTCATCGACCCCGGCGGCTGGATCGCCAACAAGCTCCTCGCGATCGACTTCGCCGGCGGCACGGCGGTGCACATCAACGCCGGTGCGGCGGGCCTCGCGCTCGCGATCGTGCTCGGCAAGCGCGTCGGCTGGCCCAAGGAGCCGATGAAGCCGCACAGCCTGCCGCTGGTCGTGCTCGGCGCCGGTCTGCTGTGGTTCGGCTGGTTCGGGTTCAACGCCGGTTCCGCCCTGGGCGCCAACGGCACTGCGGGCGTCACGTTCGTCAACACCATCGTCGCCACCTGCGCCGCGATGCTCGGCTGGCTGCTGATCGAGCGCATCCGCGACGGCAAGGCCACCACGCTCGGTGCCGCGTCGGGTGTCATCGCCGGTCTGGTCGCCATCACGCCCGCCTGTTCCGCCGTCACCCCGATCGGTGCCATCGCGATCGGCGCGATCACCGGTGTCCTCTGCGCCCTGGCCGTGTCGCTCAAGTACCGCTTCGGCTTCGACGACTCGCTCGACGTCGTCGGCGTGCACCTCGTCGGTGGTCTCGCCGGCACCATCCTGATCGGCTTCTTCGCCAGCGACGCCGCGCCCGCCAAGGTCAACGGCCTGTTCTACGGCGGCGGCTTCGACCAGCTGTGGCGCCAGGCCGTCGGTGCGTTCGCGGTGCTCGGCTACTCGTTCGTCCTGAGCCTCGCCCTCGGTTACCTGGTGAAGTTCACCGTCGGGTTCCGCGCCTCGGAAGAGGCCGAGGTCGCGAGCATCGACGAGTCCGAGCACGCTGAGCGCGCGTACGAGTACGGCAGCCTCACCAGTGCACGGGGTACCGGCAAGCCGAGCGTGGCCGCTGGTGCGACCGCGGTCCTCGAGGGGAGCAACAAGAAATGAAGCTGGTCACCGCGATCATCAAGCCGTTCACGCTCGACGACGTGAAGAGCTCCCTGGAACAGCTCGGGGTGCTGGGCATGACCGTCAGCGAGGTGCAGGGCTACGGCCGCCAGAAGGGCCACACCGAGGTCTACCGCGGCGCCGAGTACTCGGTGGACTTCGTACCCAAGATCAAGATCGAGGTCGTCATCGACGACGCCGCCGTCGACAAGGTGCTGGAAGCGGTGGTCGAGGCCGCCCGCACCGGCAAGATCGGCGACGGGAAGGTCTGGGTGACTCCGGTCGAGACAGTCGTTCGTGTGCGCACGGGCGAACGTGGATCGGACGCGCTTTAACTGCATAGGAGACGGTCCGTGGAGAACAACGAAACGGCCGTCGTCACGGCTGACGACCTGGTGCGAGCACGCGAAAGGCTGCTCGTGCCAGGTCGTCGTCGCTTGACCGCCGAACCGCTGCGCGAGGCACTCGTGGACCTCCACGAGTTCTGGCTCACCAAACACGCGGGGGGAGCGGGGATATCCGGAACGGGTATCGCGCTCGTGGCGGTCGGCGGGCTGGGGCGGCGGGAGCTCGTGCCCTACTCCGACCTCGACCTCGTTCTCGTGCACAACGGCGTCAAGAACATCGATGAGATCGCCGAGAAGCTCTGGTACCCGCTGTGGAACTCCGGCATCGGGCTCGACCACTCCGTCCGCACGGTCGGGGAGGCGCTCCGGGTCGCCGCGGGTGACCTGCGCACGGCGTTGGGACTGCTGGACGTTCGTCACATCGCCGGTGATCCCGAGGTCACGCAGAAGCTCGCGGAGGGCGCGCGGCAGGCGTGGCGCGGCAACGTCCGCAACCGGCTCGACGAGATCGCCGAGTCGTCGCAGAAGCGCTGGTCCCGCAGCGGCGAGATCGCGCACCGCGTCGAACCCGACCTCAAACACGGACGCGGGGGACTGCGAGACCTCACGATCCTGGACGCGCTGTCGCTCGCGCAGCTGGTGGACCGGCCGTCCGCCGACGTCGGTGAGGCACGGCGGTTGCTGTTGGACGTGCGCACCGAACTCCGCCGGGTGGCGCGGAAACCTCGTGACGTGCTGCGGGCGCAGGACGGCGACGAGGTGGCCTCCGCCCTGGGGCTGGCGGACCGGTTCGCCCTCGCCCGTTCGCTTTCTTCCGCCGCACGCACGGTCGTCTACGCGTTCGACGTGGCCATGCGCGCCGCTCGTGCCGCCGCTCCGAAACGGGGCCTCGGTGCGTTCCTCCGGGGCCAGCCCCCGCGCAGACCGTTGGACGAAGGCGTTGTGCTGCACGGGTCTGAGGTGTCTCTCGCCCGTGACGCGATTCCCAGCCGTGACCCGGCGTTGTTGTTGCGTGTCGCGACGGCGGCGGCGCGCAGCAAGCACCCGATCGCGGCCGGAACGCTGACCCGGCTCGCCGACTCCGCGCCGGAGCTGCGCCAGCCGTGGCCGAGGGAGGCCCGCGAGGAGTTGCTGGCGTTGCTGGGGAGCGGTAACGGGCTCGTGGACGTCGTGGAAGCGTTGGACCGCACGGGTTTGTGGGGCCGGCTGTTCCCCGAGTGGGGCGCGGTGCGGGACCTGCCGCCCCGCGACGCCGCGCACATGTGGACGGTCGACCGGCATCTCGTGCAGACCGTCGCGCACGCGGCCCGGCTCGCGACCACGGTGGCGCGGCCCGACCTGCTGCTGCTGGGCGCGTTGATCCACGACATCGGCAAGGGCCGCCAGCAGGACCACTCCGAGGTGGGAGCCGCGCTGGCGACCCAGATCGGCGAGCGGATCGGGCTGTGGCCGCAGGACGTCGAGACGTTGGCCGCGATGGTCCGCCACCACCTGCTGCTGCCGCACACCGCGACCCGGCGCGACGTCGAGGACGAGGCGACCGTGCACCGGGTCGTCGAGACGCTCGGCGGCGACGCGGTCCTGCTGGAACTGCTGTACGCGCTGGCCGAGTCGGACTCCATCGCGACCGGGCCGGGCGTGTGGACGGACTGGAAGGCCGCGCTGCTGGCCGACCTGGTCGCCCGCTGCCGCACGGCGATGGCGGGGGAGGCGTTGCCCAAGCCGGAACCGCTCGACCCCGTGCACGTGGCGATGGCGGAACGCGTTGCGGCGTCGGGGAAACCGGACGTGCTGCTGGAGAAGCAGGACCACGCGGCGGTCGTGACGGTGCTCGCGCCGGACCGTCCGGGCATGCTCTCGAAGGCCGCCGGGGTGCTCGCGCTGAACTCGCTGGAGGTCCACGCGGCGACGTTGCGCTCGCACGGCGGTGCGACGGTGGACGCGTTCACGGTGTCACCGCGGTTCGGCTCGCTGCCGGACGCTTCACTGCTGCGCGAACAGCTCTCCCGCGCGATCGAGGGTTCGTTGCCGCTGGCCGACAAGCTCGCCGCGAAGGAACGCGACTACGGCGGCCCGCCGCTCGACCCGCCGCCCGCTCGCGTGCTGTGGTTCGACGACGAGGCGACCGGAGCGGTGGTGCTGGAACTGCGCGCCGCGGACCGGATCGGGCTGCTGCACCGCGTCGCGGGAGCGCTGGAGCAGTGCGGCGCCGACGTGCAGTGGGCACGCGTGTCCACGTTGGGCGCGACGGTCGTCGACTCGTTCAGCATCGCGGGCGACGACCTCGACCGGCGCCGGATCGAACGGGCGGTGCTCGACGCGGCCAGGTAGAGGTTGAGTAGCTCTACGCACAACCTCTCCGGGTGCTCACGCTCCTGCGCGGTCCGGAAACACGGCAGGGTTCGTGGTGTCCGGAAAGCGTCCTCGAGGGGTGGATGGCTTCCCGGACTGGCAGAGGCGGTGGTGCGAGGTGACGGCGCCGGGGGAGGTACCGGGCACCCGCACCGCCGCCGAATCCCTTGTCTGACAACGAGACAGGTTCCTGGACACGCTCCGGCAGACCTGGGCAAGGTCGAGATCTCGTTGTTCTGACTGGGGAGGAAGAACTTGAGAATCGCCACGGTGGCCGCCGTCGTCGCGGCCCTGTTCGTTCCGGGCACCGCACAAGCCGCTCCGCTCGCTCTCGAAGACCTCGGCACGTTGCCGGGTGATCTGCGCAGCGCTTCCGTCGACGTCAACGACTCCGGCTCCGTCGCCGGCAACTCCTACGGCTCCGGCACCTCGCAGCACGCGGTGCGGTGGGACCGGTTCGAACAGATCAGGAAGCTCGCCGACCTCGGATTCGACTCCGGGGCGACCGCCATCAACCGCGACTACGTGGTCGCCGGGTACGCCATCACCGCTGCGGGCCAGACACAGGCCGTGAAGTGGGGCTCCTCCGGCCAGTTGACGCAACTGACCGTGCCGGGCGCGACCAGTTCCATCGCCTACGACGTCAACGACTCCGGCACGGTCGCGGGAGCCGCCACGATCAATGGCGTCACACAGGCGGTGCTGTGGGCCTCGTGGGGTGAGGCCACGATCCTGGGCGAGGGCAGCGCACGGCACGTGACCACCAGCAACACGGTCATCGGCACCAGTGGCAACGACGTGGTCCGCTGGAACTCCTCGGGCGTGCGCACCGTGCTCGACGCGGGCGTGTTCCTCGGTGCCAACCAACTCGGCGAGGCGACCGGCACCGCCGGTGGCAACGGTGTGCTGTGGCTGCGCAACGGCAAGACGCAACTGGGTGCCACCGCACGGCCGTTCGACATCAACGACAACGGGGCCGCAGTCGGCGAGCTGTCGTCGCAGGCGACCCGGTGGGACGTCTTCACCGGCTCGATGGAGACGCTGGCACCGGCACCGTCGCGTGCCTCCGAGGTCAACAACTCCTGGGTCGTCGCCGGCACCGTCGGCACCTCGGCCGCCACGTGGGACATGGGCGGCACCCGGACCGTGCTGCCGGCGCTGTCCGGTGCCGCACGTCACTCCGTGACCGGTCTGAGCGAGGTCGGGCACGTCAGCGGCGTCGCGACCTTCGCCGACGGCACCTACCGCGCGGTGGCCTGGCGCTAGAACCCCGTGCATTTCACCCGAAATCGGACCAAACTGAACGAGAGGGATGGCCGAAACGTCTTCTAGGACATGACCGCCGTGTTGAACACGCAGATCGCCACCGTCCGAGTGAAGCCGCGCTCGCTCGTCGTCCTCGCCGGGATCCCCGGCGCGGGCAAGACGACGCTGCTCACACGGCTCGACGCCGACGAACCGGTCACCGTTCTCGACTCCGACCAGGTGCGCGCGTGGCTGGAGCCGCGCGTGCGCCTGCCGTACAAGTACTGGCGCGTGTTCGTGCACCTCACGCACCGCCTGCGCGTCTTCTGGGCAGCGCTGTTCTGCACGGGCCTGCTGGTGGTGCACGAGCCGTCCACCCGGCCCGGCACGCGCTTCATGCTGGTGCTCGCCGGTCTGCTGTCGGGGCGCTCCCGCCACTTCCTGTGGCTGGACGCCTCGGCGGCCCAGGCCCTCGACGGCCAGATCGCCCGCAAGCGCGTCGTGCGCACTCATGCTTTCGAGCGACACGTTCGCCGCGGTGATTCGATGCGTTCCCAGTTCGAGGCCGGTTGGGTGCCGTTCGGATTCAGCGGCGTGACGCTCCTCACCCGTGCGAGGACCTCGGGTGGTCTGCGCATCATGGTGTCGTGATCAAGGCTGTCCTCTTCGACTTCGCGGGCACCCTCTTCGGGCGTCCGACCTACCAGTGGCTGTCGCAGCGGCACCTCTCCGTGCTGCGCGCGCCGGCGCCGTTCGTGGCGCGGATGAACGCCGCCGAGCGCGCGGTGTGGGACGCCCGCGACCTCACCGCGCTGGCGAACCGGTCGGCGCACTGGATCCTGTTCCGCCTCGCCGGGCTGCCGTTCGACGACGAGCTGTTCCAGCGGCTGCACAACCCGGCGTTCTGGCTGCCCTACTCCGACACCGCCGCCGCGCTGGAGGCGGCGCGGCCGTTGAAGGTCGGGGTGCTGAGCAACATCTCCTGGGACATCCGGCGGGTGTTCGCCCGCGAGTCGCTGTCCGTGGACTCCTTCCTGTTGTCCTTCGAACTCGGCGTCTCGAAGCCGTCCCCGCGGGCCTTCGACGCGGCGTGCGTCCGCCTCGGAGTCGAGCCCTCGGAGTGCCTGTACGTCGGTGACGACCCGGTCGCGGACGGTGCCGCGGTCGCCGCCGGGCTGCGGTTCGCGCGGATCACCACTGCTCCGGTCGGACGCCGTGAACCGGTCCTGTTGGAGGCGCTGGCGAGCCACGGGATCGGGTGAACGTCCGGTTAGCTAGTCTGGAAGGCGTGTTCTCCACGCTTTCCGACCGGCTGACCACGGTTCTCCAGGGCCTTCGCGGCAAGGGCCGTCTCAGCGACGCCGACATCGACGCGACCGCCCGCGAGATCAGGGTCGCCCTGCTCGAGGCCGACGTCGCGCTGCCCGTTGTGCGCAACTTCATCGCCAAGGTGAAGGAGCGCGCCAAGGGCGCCGAGGTCCACCAGGCGCTGAACCCGGCGCAGCAGGTCGTGAAGATCGTCAACGAGGAGCTCGTCAACGTCCTCGGTGGCGAGACGCGGCGGCTGAACCTCGCCAAGAACCCCCCGTCGGTGATCATGCTGGCGGGTCTGCAGGGTGCCGGTAAGACGACGCTCGCGGGCAAGCTGGCCAAGTGGCTGAAGGGCCAGGGTCACACTCCGCTGCTCGTCGCCGCCGACCTGCAGCGCCCGAACGCGGTGACGCAGCTCCAGGTCGTCGGTGAGCGCGCGGGCGTGCCCGTCTTCGCTCCCGAGCCCGGCAACGGCGTCGGCAACCCCGTCGAGGTCTCGCGCCTCGGCATCGCGGAGGCCAAGGCCAAGCAGCACGACATCGTCCTCGTCGACACGGCCGGCCGGCTCGGCGTCGACGAGGAGATGATGCAGCAGGCCATCGACATCCGGGCCGCGGTCAACCCGGACGAGATCCTGTTCGTGGTCGACGCCATGGTCGGTCAGGACGCGATCAACACGGCCACGGCGTTCCGCGACGGCGTCGGCTTCACCGGTGTCGTGCTCACGAAGCTCGACGGCGACGCCCGCGGTGGTGCCGCGCTGTCGGTCCGCGAGGTCACCGGCCAGCCCATCCTCTTCGCGTCCAACGGTGAGAAGCTCGAGGACTTCGACGTCTTCCACCCGGACCGGATGGCGTCGCGCATCCTCGGCATGGGTGACGTCCTCACCCTGATCGAGCAGGCCGAGCAGCACTTCGACCAGGAGCAGGCCGAGAAGGCCGCAGCGAAGCTGCACACCGGCCAGCTGACGCTGGAGGACTTCCTGGAGCAGATGCTCGCGATCCGCAAGATGGGTCCCATCGCGAACCTGCTCGGCATGCTGCCCGGCGCCGGGCAGATGAAGGACCAGCTCGGCATGCTGGACGAGAAGCACCTCGACCGCATCCAGGCGATCATCCGCGGCATGACCCCGGCCGAGCGCGACGACCCCAAGATGATCAACGGCTCGCGCCGCCTGCGCATCGCGAACGGCTCGGGCGTCAAGGTCAGCGACGTCAACGACCTGGTCAACCGCTTCTTCGAGGCCCGCAAGATGATGGCGTCGATGGCCGGCCGGATGGGCTTCGGCGGCGGCGGTGGCGGCAGCAAGACCCGCAAGGGCAAGAAGGGGAAGAAGGGCAAGGGCGGACGCGGCCCGACGCCCCCCAAGATCAAGGGCGGCTTCCCGCCCGGGATGTTCCCCGGCGGCATGCCGGGTGGCATGCCCGGAATGCCTCCCGGCGGGATGCCCGACCTCTCCGCCCTCGGTGGCGGCATGAACGAGCTTCCCCCCGGCTTCGACCCGTCGAAGTTCAAGTTCGACGGCGACGACAAGAAGAAGTGACCATGCACCTGCGCGGCGTCGTCCTGCCGGACGGCGAGCCGCGAGACCTGTGGGTCGTCAACGGCCGTGTCCGCACCAAGGCGGTGCCGGGCGCGCAGACCGTCGTCGACGGCGGGTTCCTGGTCCCGGGCCTGGTCGACGCGCACTGCCACGTCGGCCTGGGCCCGCAGGGCGGCGTCGAGCTGCCCGAGGCCGTCGAGCAGGCGATCACCGACCGCGACGCGGGCACGTTGCTGATCCGCGACTGCGGCTCGCCGATCGACACGAGGCCGTTGCAGGAGCGCCTGGACCTGCCGCGGATCATCCGCGCGGGCAGGCACATCGCCCGGCCGAAGCGCTACATCCCGCACATCGGCGTGGAGATCGAGACCGACCTCGTCACGGCGGTCGCCGAGCAGGCCGCGTACGGCGACGGCTGGGTCAAGCTCGTCGGCGACTGGATCGACCGCGCCGAGGGCGACCTGGCTCCACTGTGGACGGACGACGAGCTGGCCCAGGCCATCAAGGTCGCCCATGACGCGGGTGCGAAGGTCACGGCCCATGTGTTCGGCGAGGACGCGTTGCCCGGCCTGATCAACGCGGGCATCGACTGCGTCGAGCACGGCACCGGCCTGACCGACGACACGATCTCGTTGATGGCCTCACGCGGCACCGCCCTGGTGCCCACGCTGATCAACATCGAGACCTTTCCCGGCATCGCGGACAAGGCCAGCAAGTACCCGAAGTACGCGAACCACATGCGTGACCTGCACGCCGGCGTCTCCGCCACGGTCGCGTCCGCGATCGAGGCGGGCGTTCCCGTCTACGCGGGCACCGACGCGGGCGGAGGCATCGCGCACGGCCGCATCGTCGACGAGATCGTCGCCCTGCACGGCGTGGGGATGAGCGCGGTCGACGCCATCGGCGCCGCGTCGTGGAGTGCCCGCGAGTGGCTCGGCTTCCCGTCGCTGACCGAGGGCGCGGCCGCGGACATCGTCGTCTACGACGAGGATCCGCGGGAGAACCTGGAGGTCCTCCGGTCGCCGCGCATGGTCATGCTCCGGGGCCGGATCCACTAGGCCTTGAACTCGGCCATCGCGCCGACCTCGTAGTCGCCGCCCTTCTGGTGCGTGATGACGGCCATCCGGTTGGCGGCGTTGATCAGCCCGAGCAGGCAGACCAGCGCCGCGACCTGCTCGTCGTCGAAGTGCTTGCGCACGTTGTCCCAGGTCTCGTCGCTCACGCCGTCCCGCGTGAGCACCGTGCCCTCCTCGGTGAACGCCAGCGCGGCCCGTTCGGCCTCGGTGAACACCGTGGTCTCGCGCCAGCCGGCCACCAGGTGCAGCCGCAACGGGTCCTCACCCGCCGCGACGGCCTCCTTGACGTGCATGTCGAGGCAGAAGCCGCACCCGTTGAGCTGGCTCGCCCGCAGGCTGACGAGCTCCGACGTGATGGCGGGCAACGGCGACTGGTGGAGAGCCTGCCCGAGCCCCGCGAACCGCTTCGCGAGCTTGCTGCCGGTCTCGGTGCCGAAGAGGTTGAAACGCGGTTCCATGGTCTTTCCTCCCTCGTGGACTTGCTTGACGACCACGAGATGCCGGACCCGCGCTCCGTGTGACTGTGATCCGGCCCACTGTCACAAAGCCCGGCCGGGTGGTGTCTTGTGTCCATGGACGCCGCGACCGACACGTTCGTCAGCCACCGCAACCTGCTCTTCACGATCGCCTACGAGATGCTCGGCTCCGCCGCTGACGCCGAGGACGTGCTGCAGGAGACCTGGCTGCGCTGGGTCGGCGTCGACCACGCCACCGTCGAGAACCACCGCGCCTACCTGGTCCGCATCGTCACCCGCCAGGCACTGGGCCGCCTGCGCACCCTGGGCCGCCGCAAGGAGTCCTACGTCGGCTCCTGGCTCCCCGAACCGCTCCTGACCACTCCGGACGTGGCGGAGGACGTCGAACTGGCAGACAGCGTCTCGATGGCGATGATGCTGGTACTCGAAACCCTCACCCCGACCGAACGCGCGGTCTTCGTCCTGCGCGAGGTCTTCGACGTGGACTACGACGAGATCGCCACGGCCGTCGACAAGAACCCGGCGGCCGTCCGCCAGATCGCGCACCGGGCCCGTTCCCACGTGGCCGCCCGCCGCCCGCGCGAGGTGGTGACCCAGGCGGCGTCCCGCGAGGCCCTGGCCGCCTTCCAGCGCGCCACCGAGACCGGAGACCTCCAGGCCCTGCTCGACCTGCTCGCACCGGACGTCGTGTTCCTCGGCGACGGTGGAGGCGTGAAGCAGGCCGTCCCACGCCCCGTCGTGGGGTCGTCGAAGGTCGCGCGGATGCTGCTCGGCGGCCTGCTGAAGGTGACCGGCTGGTCGATGGAACCGGCCCAGGTCAACGGCTGCCCGGCGTTGGTCGTGCGGTTCGGCGGCGAGCTCGACACCGTGATCGCGGTGCGGGTGGAGGACGGGCGGATCAGCGGCCTGTACGCGGTGCGCAACCCGGCCAAGCTCTCGCACATGGCCGAGGAGACGACGCTGCGGCGGTGATCAGCGGGCGACGAACCGCGCGACGCCCGCGCCGGCCGCGACGTGCCAGTGCAGGTGCTTGTTGTGCTGCTCGTCGCCCAGCGTCGTGAGCACCTGGCAACCGCCGTGCAGTTCGACGACGTGCGCCGCCGCCTTCTTCACCGAGGCCAGCAGTTCCACGGCCAGTTCGTCGTCCAGTTCCAGCAACGAGGACACGTGCCGGGTCGGGATCACGATGACGTGGTCGGTGCCGAAGCCGGGGATCGGCGGGCGGAACGCGAGCGTGTTCGCGGTGCGGGCGAGCACCTCCACCTGCACGTTGCCCGGGATGACGTCGTCGCAGTACCAGTCCGGCCCCATGCCACGACGTTAGCCACAGGGGTTTAGTAGCGGCGTTTGTACGCCGATCCAACCAACAGGAGTTGGGACATTCGGCGGGGACCCGATCTGACCATCTTTTGGCCAGGTGCTTGGCCCGGTTTCCGTCAATGCCGCACAGTAGCCTCGGATTCCGGGGCCGGCGGCGTCGATCGCGAGGTGGGCTGATCTATGAGAGTGCCATTGCCTGCTGCTGCACCGCTGGTGGCCGCGGCGTGACTAAATTGCAGAGCGTGAGCGAGCCGGAAGCCCTGAAGCCCAAGCGCGGCTTCCTCGAGAGCGTGCGGGACATCAGCCGCAACCCGGAGCCGGAACGGGTCGGCCAGCGCTGGGGGTTCGGCGCGTTCCTCCTGGTGGAGGCGGTCTTCATCCTGAGCGCCGTGTTCATCACGGCCGTCGGCGCGAGCTTCGGCGCGACCCTGGAGACGTCGACCACGCTCGTGCTGGTCGGTTCACTGGTGCCGATCATGCTCGCCGCCGCGCTCGCCATCGTGATCACGTACGTGCGCGGCAACGGTCCCGTCGTCGACCTGAGACTGCGCCTGACCAAGGCGGACGTCGTCTTCGGTCTCAAGATCGGTGTCGTCGGGCTGCTCTTCACCTACTTCGCGGCGTACTTCTGGGCGAAGTTCGTCGGCAAGGAGAACGCCACCAGCGCCATCGGCGAGCTCTTCAGCCAGGCGAACCTGCCGTTGTCCGCGGCCATCACGATGTTCGTCTACATGAGCTTCATCGGCCCGATCTGCGAGGAGATCATCTTCCGCGGGCTGCTCTGGGGCGCGGTCGAGCGGCAGGGCTGGAGCCGGTGGGCGGCGTTCGTGCTGACCACGGTGATCTTCGCGGTCAGCCACCTCGAACCGCAGCGCACGTGGCTGCTCCTGGTGATCGCGATCCCCATCGGCGTGGCCCGGCTGATCACCCGCAACCTCGGGGCGAGCATGGTGGCGCACGTGCTGAACAACTTCCTTCCCGGCCTGTCCCTCCTGCTCCTGTCGGCCGGTGTCATCTGATGGACCTGAACAGCGACCTCGGCGAGGGCTTCGGCATCTGGAAGCTCGGCGACGACGCCGCGCTCCTCGGCGTCATCACCAGCGCGAACGTCGCATGCGGCTTCCACGCCGGTGATCCGTCCACGATGCGTCGCGTGTGCGAGGAAGCGGCGAAGAACGGTGTGAAGATCGGCGCCCAGGTCAGCTACCGCGACCTCGCCGGGTTCGGGCGCCGGTTCATCGACGCCGACCCGGTCGAACTCGCGGACGAGGTGCTCTATCAGATCGGCGCTCTCGACGCGTGCGCACGAGCAGCAGGCACCGAGGTCGTCTACGTGAAGCCGCACGGCGCGCTCTACAACGCGACGGTGCACCACGAGAAGCAGGCCGAAGCGGTCGTGAACGGCACCAAGGCGTTCAAGGACCTGCCGATCCTGGGCCTGCCCGGCTCCCAACTGCTCGCCACAGCGGCGCGTGCCGGGCTGAGGCCGGTCCAGGAGGCGTTCGCCGACCGCGGCTACACCCCCGAGGGCACGCTCGTCCCGCGCAGCAGGCCGGGCGCCCTGCTCACCGACACCGCGCAGATCGTCGAACGGGCTCGAAGGCTGCTGGAAGGCGAGCTCGTCGCGGTCGACGGCACGGTCCTCAAGACGGCCGCGGAGTCGTTGTGCGTGCACGGCGACACGCCGGGAGCGGTCGCGCACGCCCGTGCGGTGAGGGAAGCGCTCGGCACCGTGACGCCGTTCGCGTAGGACCCGATTCGGATCCACCGGTCCCCATCTGGCACAATTGCGCGCTGTCCGTCGTGGTCGGCCCCTCTGCCCGGGCCGCGACTGTGCGAACCATCAACACAGAGCTTTCGAGGAGTACCAGGCCCATGGCCGTCAAGATCAAGCTTCAGCGTCTCGGCAAGATCCGCCAGCCGTACTACCGCATCGTGGTCGCCGACGCGCGCACCCGTCGCGACGGCAAGGCCATCGAGACGATCGGCAAGTACCACCCCAAGGAAGAGCCGTCGTTCATCGCGGTCGACTCCGAGCGCGCGCAGTACTGGCTGGGTGTCGGCGCGCAGCCGACCGAGTCGGTCCAGCGCCTGCTGGAGATCACCGGTGACTGGCAGAAGTTCAAGGGCCTGCCGGGCGCCGAGGGCACGCTGAAGGTCAAGGAGCCGAAGACTCCGAAGGCCGAGCTGTTCGCCGCCGCGCTCGCCGCCGCGAACTCGGAGCCGATGACCGAGGCCACCACGCCCAAGGCGAAGAAGGCCAAGAAGGCCGACGACGCGCCCAAGGCTGACGCCGAGGCGCCCAAGGACGAGGCGTGAGTTTGTTGGCTGACGCCCTCGAACACCTCGTTCGCGGCATCGTCGACCACCCGGACGAAGTCCGGGTGAACCTCGTCACGACCCGCCGCGGCCGCACCCTCGAGGTCCACGTCCACCCGGACGACCTCGGCAAGGTGATCGGTCGTGGCGGTCGCACCGCGACGGCCCTGCGCACCGTGATGGCCGGTATCGGTGGTCGTGGTGTCCGGGTCGACGTCGTCGACACCGACCGCTGAGAACGAACTTCAAGGGCAAATGGACGTCGTCGTCGGCCGAGTGGCCAAGGCGCACGGGATCACCGGGGAACTCTCCGTTGACGTGCGCACAGATTCACCCGAAATGCGGTTCAAGCTCGGAGCCACGCTCCAGGCCAGGCTGCGTGACGGCACGTCCCGAAGCCTCACCGTGTCAGCCGCCCGGCCTCATGCCGGGCGGCTGCTCGTGCGTTTCGAGGAAGTTCTCACGCGGGACGTCGCGGAGTCGTTGCGCGGCACCCTGTTGCTGGGCAGCACCGACGACCTGCCGGCGATCGACGACCCGGACGAGTTCTACGACCACGAGCTCGAAGGGCTCGCGGCCGAACTCGTCGACGGGACGAAGATCGGCACGGTCAAGGAGATCCTGCACGGACCCGGCGGTGAGCTGCTCGTCGTCATCCGTGACAAGGGCGAGGCGCTGATTCCGTTCGTGCGCGAGATCGTGCCCACTGTGGACGTTCGCGGCGGTCGCGTCGTGATCGACCCGCCAGAGGGCCTGCTCGATGCAGATTGACGTTGTCACGATCTTTCCCGAGTACCTCGCGCCGCTGCGCGCGGCGTTGCTCGGCAAGGCGATCGACAAGGGCCTGATCAGCGTCGGTGTGCACGACCTCCGTGACTGGACCCAGGACGTGCACAAGGCTGTCGACGACAGCCCGTACGGCGGTGGGCCCGGCATGGTCATGAAGGCCGACATCTGGGGTCCTGCCCTCGATGACGTGTGCACGGACGAGACGCGTCTCATCGTGCCGACGCCGGCCGGGCGCCCGTTCACGCAGGCGGTCGCGCACGAGTACGCGGAAGAGTCGCACCTCGTGTTCGCGTGCGGTCGCTACGAAGGCATTGACCAGCGTGTGGTCGATGACGCTCGACGGCGCGTGCGCGTCGACGAGGTGTCGATCGGCGACTACGTGCTGGTCGGTGGCGAGGTGGCGGTGCTCGCGATCGTGGAAGCGGTCGCGCGGTTGCTGCCCGGCGTGCTCGGGAACCCGAAGTCGCACGCCGAGGACTCGTTCCAGGACGGGCTGCTCGAAGGGCCGAGCTACACGCGGCCGCTCGTGTGGCGCGACCTGGAGGTGCCGGACGTCCTGCGTTCCGGCAACCACAGGCTGATCGACCGCTGGCGACGTGACCAGTCACTCGCCCGTACCTTCGAAAGGCGTCCCGACCTGCTGGAATCGTTGCCGGCGGACGCGTTCGACAAGCACGACCGTGCCCTGCTCACGCACCTGCGCGAGGGTGGGGAGTAGCCCGATTTCATTCCGGAGTGCCTGGTCTGGCACACTGGAACAGTTGCCGCAGCCGGTGCACATCGGCGTGCGCACACAAGCCGACCCCCATCATGTCGTGCACTGTCATGGAGCATGCTCTGGGGAGTTCAAGACACGTGAGGAACACCGATGAACATCCTGGACGCACTCGACGCCCAGTCGCTGCGCACCGACATCCCGGCGTTCCGCGCCGGTGACACGCTGAAGGTCCACGTCCGCGTCATCGAGGGCTCGCGCGAGCGCGTCCAGGTGTTCCAGGGCGTCGTGATCCGTCGCCAGGGTGGCGGCATCCGCGAGACCTTCACCGTCCGCAAGGTCTCCTTCGGCGTCGGCGTCGAGCGCACCTTCCCGGTGCACTCCCCGAACATCGCCGAGATCGAGGTCGCCATCCGCGGTGACGTCCGTCGCGCCAAGCTGTACTACCTGCGCGAGCTGCGCGGCAAGGCCGCCAAGATCAAGGAGAAGCGCGAGGCCCGTCCGGTCTCCTGATCGGTGGCTTCGAGCCCAGAAGACTCAGAGGACGCCTCCGCACCGGATGAACCGGAGCGGGGGCGTACCCCTGTTTGGAGAGATGTTCTCTACGTCGTCGTGACGGCCGTCGTGCTGACGGTGCTGATCCAGGCGTTCGTGGCGCGGGTCTACGTGATCCCCTCGGCGTCGATGGAAAGTACGCTGCACGGCTGCACCGGCTGCGAGAACGACCGAGTGCTGGTCGACAAGATCACCTACCGCTTCGGTGACGTCGAGCCGGGCGAGGTGGTCGTGTTCCGCGGCCCCGAGGCGTGGACCCACAACGAGTTCCGCGCTCCCCGGTCGACCAACCCCGTCGCGGGTTTCGTGCAGAACATCGGTTCGCTGCTGGGCATCGCGCCCGCGAACGAGCGCGACTTCGTGAAGCGCGTGATCGCGTTGCCCGGTCAGACAGTGATGTGTTGCGACGAGCAGCACCGTGTCGTTGTGGACGGCAAACCACTCGACGAGCCCTATGTGCATTGGCAGGCCGGGACTTCGCCCGCGGACCACGAACCGTTCGCGCCGTTCCGCGTGCCGGATGGACGGTTGTTCGTGATGGGGGACAACCGGATGAACTCCACCGACTCGCGCAAACAGGGCGGCGGGGGCGTAGCGGGCACCGTGCCGATCGAGAACGTCATCGGGAAGGCGCGGTACGTCGTTTTCCCGAAAGATCGGTGGAGTGTTGTGTCGGATCACAACCCCCAGCCCCTAGGCTGATCTCGTGGTCGACGACGCTCCAGAGCAGAACCCGCCCGGTGACGAGCCCAGTTCGGACGCTTCGGACAAGCCCGGTAAGAAGCAGAAGAAAAAGGGCAACTTCTGGAAGGAACTGCCCGTACTCATCCTGGTCGCCTTCGGCCTCGCGATCGGCATCCAGATCTTCCTCGGCCGCGTCTACATGATCCCGTCCGAGTCGATGGAGACGACGCTGCACGGGTGCACCGACTGCTACGGCGACCGGGTGCTCGTCGACAAGGTCACCTTCCGCTTCACCGACCCGGCGCCAGGCGACGTGATCGTCTTCCGCGGGCCGCCGTCGTGGCAGAACGACTTCATCTCCGACGAGCCGGGCAACCCGGTGTCGCAGGGGCTGTCGTGGCTCGGGTCGCTGATCGGGCTGCCGTCGGCGAACGAGGAGGACTTCGTCAAGCGCGTGATCGCCGTCGGCGGGCAGACCGTGAAGTGCTGCGACGAGCAGAACCGCGTGACCGTGGACGGCAAGCCGCTCGACGAGCCGTACAAGCACTTCGACGAGGGCACGCCGGCCGAGCAGGAGTCGTTCGAGGAGCTCAAGATCCCGGACGGGATGCTGTTCGTGCTCGGCGACAACCGCAACCACTCGTGCGACTCGCGCTGCCAGGGCCAGGGCGGGCTCAACGGGCTCGTGCCGGTGAGCGACGTGATCGGCAAGGCGCGCGTGATCGTGCTGCCTCCGTCGAGGTGGGGCGGGGTGTCGGACCACGACCCGCAGACTGTGTCGATGGGTGCACCGGGATGGCAGCAGAACGTCCCGCTGGGGCTCGGTATCGTCGCGGCGTGGCCGCTTCTGCTGCTCGGGCGTCGAGTGCGAGACCGATTCCGCCGATGACCATGCTGATGCCGCCCCGCGCGGTGGTGCGGGGCTCGTCGGGGAACTGGGCGTTGCAGAGCACTCTGGAGCGCCGGGGCCTCGGACCCGTCGCCGGCGTCGACGAGGCCGGGCGCGGACCGTGCGCCGGGCCGTTGGTGATCGCCGCGTGTGTCCTTCGACCGGGTGATGCTTCGCGGTTCGAAGGGCTGAACGACTCGAAGCTGATGACGGCGGCGGCCCGCGATCGGATGTACGACCTGGTGCTCAAGCGTGCGCTCGATCACTCGGTCGTGGTCGTTTCGCCCGCCGACATCGACTGGCTGGGCATCCACGTCATGAACATCGAGGGCATGCGGCGGGCGGTGGCGCAGATGGCGACGCACCCCGGTTACGTGCTCACGGACGGTTTCAAGGTGCCGGGGATGCCCGCGCCGAACGTGGCGGTGCTCAAGGGGGACCAGGCCGCGGCGTGCGTCGCGGCGGCATCGGTGCTGGCCAAGGTCACGCGGGACCGGATCATGGCGGACCTGCATGATCGTCATCCCGAGTACGGGTTCAACGTGCACAAGGGGTACTGCACGCCCGATCACACGGCCGCGCTGATGGAGCACGGCCCGTGTGCAGAGCATCGCTGGTCGTATGTAAATGTGGCAGCAGCGGCTGCCAAGCACGGTCTCGCCGCGCCGCACAGGGTGGCGCGCGCCACGACCGCGACGGCCGTGGTCCAGAATGATGCAGCCCCGGCTGACGTCGGGGAGCTCGCGACGAGGGAGGGCGCGGAGCAGATGACCCGCGCGGAGGCGTAATGAGTGCAGAGGATCTCGAGAAGTACGAGACCGAGATGGAACTGTCGCTGTACAAGGAGTACCGCGACATAGTCAGCCAGTTCTCGTTCGTCGTGGAGACCGAACGGCGTTTCTACCTGGCCAACTCGGTGGACGTGCAGGTGCGCAACGCCGACGGCGAGGTGTACTTCGAGGTGCGCATGTCGGACGCGTGGGTGTGGGACATGTACCGCCCCGCGAGGTTCGTCAAGAACGTTCGTGTCATCACGTTCAAGGACGTGAACGTGGAGGAGCTGGACAAGCCGGACCTGCGTCTGCCGGAAAGCGGGCCGTTCCCCTCCTCCTGAGGTTTCACAGCACCGCCCTCGCGTCCCGGACCCCGGAACGCGAGGGCGGCGCCGTTAGCACATCCCACCGACAATTCCGCCGACTCAACATCCACAACGGCCGACTTGTCCACAGCCGCTGAGTTGTCCACAGATTCCCCGCGGCCCGGTCGCTCACCCCGTCCCACCCTGCAAGGTCGACACCAACGACCCGCAGGGAGGCGAAAGCAGTGGCGCAACGGGCACTGGTCGAGACCAGGCAGCAGGAGAAGGGCCGCCAGGGCGAGGACCTGGCGTGCAGGTACCTGGAGGGGCAGGGCCTGGTCGTCCTGTCGCGGAACTGGACGTGCCGCGACGGTGAGCTCGACGTCGTGGCCGTGGAGGGCGACCGCCTGGTCGTCTGCGAGGTCAAGACCAGATCCGGCCCGGTCTGGGGCCGCCCGGACGAGGCGGTCGACCAACGCAAGCTCTCGCGCCTGCGGCGCACAGCCCTGCGCTGGCTGGCGTCGCACGGCGTCGGCTGGTGCAACGTCCGCGTCGACCTGATCTCGGTCACCTGGCCTCCCTCGGGCGAGCCGTGCCTGCAGCACCTGCGGGGAGCCTGAGATGGGCTTGGCGCAGGCCTGGTCCGTCGCGCTCTACGGGGTCGACGGCCTGGCGGTCGAGATCGAGGCCGACGTGGGGGTGGGGCAGCCCCGCACCCATCTCCTCGGCCTGCCCGACGCGTCGTTGCACGAGTCGAAGGAGCGGGTGAAGGCCGCCGTCCGCAACAGCGAGGAGGAGTGGCCGAAGCAGCGCATCGTCCTAGGCCTGTCCCCGGCGAACCTGCCCAAGGGCGGCAGCAGCTACGACGTAGCGATCGCCTGCGCCACCCTCGCCGCCGCCGGCTCGGTCCCGTGCGAGCGCCTGGCCACCACGGTGCTGCTGGGCGAACTGGCCCTGGACGGCCGGGTCCGCGCGGTCCGAGGCGTCCTGCCGTCCCTGCTGGCAGCCCGCAGAGCAGGCCTCACGACCGCGATCGTCCCGGTGGACGCCCTGCCCGAGGCAGCCCTGGTCGACGGCATCACCCTGCACGGAGCCCAGACCCTCGCCGAGGTCCTGGCCTGGCTCCGAGGCGAAGCAGTGGCCCTGCACGAGCCACCCGAACCGGCAGACCCACCACTGCCGGCCGTACCGGACCTGGCCGACGTGGTGGGCCAGCCAGAGGCCCGCTGGGCTCTGGAGGTGGCCGCAGCAGGAGCCCACCACCTCCTGCTGACGGGCCCGCCGGGCACCGGCAAGACGATGCTGGCCGAACGCCTCCCGGGCCTCCTCCCACCCCTGAACCGCCAGGAGTCCCTCGCGGTGACGGCAGTCCACTCGGTGGCAGGCGTCCTGTCCTCCGACTACCCCCTGGTGGCCAGCCCGCCGTTCGTGAACGTGCACCACACGACGTCGATAGCGGCCCTGATAGGCGGCGGCAGCGGCATGGCCAAACCAGGCGCGGCCTCCAGAGCCCATAAGGGAGTCCTCTTCCTCGACGAGGCCTGCGAGTTCGGCCAGAAGACGATCGACACCCTCCGCACAGCCCTGGAAGAGGGCGAGGTCCGCATCCCCCGCCGAGACGGCATAGCCCGCTACCCAGCCCGCTTCCAGCTGATCCTCGCCACCAACCCCTGCCCCTGCGCCCCACCGAAGGAAACCGACTGCATCTGCACGGCCACAGTCCGCCGCCGCCACCAGTCCCGCCTCTCCGGCCCACTCCTGGACAGGGTGGACCTGAGGGTCCGCATGAGGGCGACGACGGCCATGGCCAACGCGGACGCCACCCCACCAGAACCAACAGCGGTGGTAAGAGCCAGAGTCCTCAAAGCCAGGACAAGAGCCGCAACCCGCTGGTCGTCCCACGGCCACACCTGGCAGGCGAACGCCCTGGTCCCAGGCCCAGCCCTACGCCGCGAGTTCGCCCTCCCCAGACCAACAACGACCCTGCTGGACCGAGCCCTGGCGGTAGGCGCCCTGACGGGCCGAGGGGCCGACCGCTGCCTACGGGTCACCTGAAACGTAATGTAGCGGATGTGAGACCACGAAGCCACCGAGATTCCAGCGGCGTCGTCCGCCAACTCCTAGAACGCCACCGCGACCTGCTCGTTGGGGTGCCTGAGCGCGGCGAGCTCCAAGGCGGGGTCTACCTCAGGATCTCCGAGGACCGCGAGGGCGATGAGTTGGGGATAGACCGGCACTTTGAGGATCTGCTGGCGGTGTTCCAGGCGCGGAAGTGGGCGCTGGACCGGCGGCACGTCTTCGTCGACAACGACCTGTCTGCGGCGGGTAAGAGGGACCGGCCCGATTTCGTGCGGATGATGCACGCCATCGAGGCCGGGGAGTTGCGGGTCGTCACCGCGTGGATGCTGGACCGGTTCCTCCGGAATCGTCGGGACCAGGTCTGGCTGTACGAGGAGTGCGAGAAGGCCGGGATGGTGATGGCGTTCGCGCGTGGCGCTGACCTGGACATGACGACCGCGACCGGCCAGCAGGTCGCCGACCACCTCGCGGCGGCGGCCCGCGGCGAGATCAAGGTCAAGGGTGAGCGGCACCGTCGCGCCCAGGAGCAGGCCGCGAAGCAGGGGCGCAGGGTCGGTGGCCGCAAGGCGTTCGGGTACGAGTTGAACGGCATGGAGTTGATCCCGGAGGAGTCGGCGGCGATCAAGCAGGGGTATGCCGACCTGTTGGCGGGCGTACCACTGGCTCAGATTGGGCGGGACTGGAACGCGGCTGGCCTGTTCAGCGGGCAGACGCGGCAGTTCGACAGCCCGAAGGGGCCGCAGGGGTCGCTGACCAGGTGGACGCACGACACGGTCCGCCTTGTGCTGCTCAACCCGCGTAACGCGGGCATCCGCCGTTATCGGGGGGAGGAGGTCGGCCCGGCGTTGTGGCCGGAGATCGTGAGCGAGGAGACCTTCCGTGCCGCGCAGGCCCTGCTGAACGACGCCTCCAGGTACAGCGGTGCGAGGGCGGAGCAGCAGCTCCTGACGGCGGTCGCGCTGTGCGGCGTCAAGGGGTGCGAACTGACGGTCCACGGCGGCGGGGCCAGCCATGGCAAGCCGGTCTACCGGTGCACCTCGGGCAAGCACGTCAATCGCATGGCGGCGCCGGTGGACGAGTTCGTGAGCATGGTCGCCGTGGAGCGGCTCAAGCGCCCTGATGCCCGTGAGCTGCTGGTGGACTACGAGAAGCCGAACATCGGCGAACTCCTCGACGAGGTCAACGCGAAGCGGACGCGGCTGGAGCAGGTGGCGGTCGAGTTCGCCGACGACGACACGGTCACCCCGGCCCAACTCCGGGCGGCCACCGCCCGACTGCGGTCGCGGATCGCCGAGATCGAGGCCCAGTTGGCTGACGCCGGCCGGGTGGACATCCTCGGCCCCCTCGTCCAGGCCGACAACGTGGACGACGCCTGGGAGGCGATGAACACGGCGAAACGCCGTGCCGTGATCGACACCCTTATGGTCGTCAGGCTTCATCTGGTGGGGCGGGGCACACGGACCTTCCGGCCGGAGACGGTCGCCATCAAGTGGCGGGACGAAGGGACGTCCGGCCGGAAGGGCTCGCGCGCTCGGTGACCCCCGCCTGGTGCCGCGTTCTAGGGTCCGGAAGCCTGCTTCTCGCGATGGTCGTGCAGTGGTCATGTCCCACCGAAGGCGACCCGCTGTGACAATCCGTGACGGATCTTGTGGGTCGCCTCCTGCTCTTTTGTGATCTACGCTGGTCTGTATGGGGGTAGTGGTCGGTCGCGATGTGACGGCGAGTGATGTGGCGAGGGTGCTGGCGGGTCCGGCGCAGCTCGGCTTCTGCTACTCGGCGGATGAGATCCGCCGGAAAGCGGCGTACTGGCGCAAGGCCAGTGCCGGGTTGAGCGCGGAGCGCCGCGAGGCACTGCTGGCCGAGACGCCTAGGGGCCAGGTGGACGGTTTCCTCGCGCAGGTCGAGCAGTGGGACCGCGAGCGAGCCCGCATCGCGGGCAGGCATCGTCACCGGGAGCGGATGCTGCATCCCGCTGGCGGGCTGCCGTGGACCGAGTTCGGCCAGCTGATCTTCCACAACCCGAAGTCGATCCTCACGGCCGAGCGACCGGCGTTCCGGCACTCGGCGGGGAACCTCCAGTACACGCGTCCGGACCTGCTTGCGGCCCTGGACAGACTGGCGGAGGACACGCTGCGCATCGTGCGCGTGCTTCTCCTGCTGTCCCTGACCGCGCTGCGCCGGTATCCCACCGAGTTGCTGCTGATTCTGCTCTGGCTGATCACCGGCATGGCGACCGCCCGGCGTACGGCGGGATGGCTGCCGGTGCTGAAGAGACCTCCCCAGGTGGTCCGGCCGCCAGGCCGCCTGGTGATGCAAGGCCCTCGTGTCGCGCGTGCGCCGGGACGGGACGGTCCCTCGCTGTCGCTTGCAGCGAGGGCCGCGTCGAGCTGTGAGCGTCCGGGGGGAACGCCTTAGTCCCACAGCCCGTCGTCGGCCTTCCTGTGCTGGAAGGGCCACACCGTGGCAGACGACAACACCATTCCGACCGCTTACCTCAAGATCACCGAGGCGGCGGCGTACCTGAACCTCTCCGTGGTCTCGCTGCGCCGGGCCATCCGGGAAGGCAACCTGCCCTACGTCAGGTTCGGGCGCGCGATCCGTGTCGCGTTGCCCGATCTCGACGCCTTCGCCGCCGCCCGCCGAGTCACCGGGCAGGCGGGTGAGCGGTAGTGACGCACCACGAAAACCCCGGCCGCGCGCCGAATCCGCGCCGCACGAGCACGTGCCGCGACGCCGTCTGGGCACCCGCCACCGCGGGCCTCGAGGACTACATCAAGAAGCTCGTGGACTGCGCCCCACCGCTGTCGACCGAGCAGAAAGCGCGCCTGACCAGCCTTCTGGGCACCAGTGCGACCGCACACAGAACCCGGATCGAGCGGCGCACCTCCAACGGCGGAAGGCGGGCGCGATGACCCGGTCACCGGACACATCAAGCAGGCACACCGCCCCACAGGCCGCGCCGTCCGGCCCGGCGGCCGACGCGCCCGCGGGCGTCGGCCGCCGGGCTCGGTTGACGTGGGCCTCCGAGATCGAGCCGGAGCCGGTGTCGTGGGCGTGGGAACCCGAGGGACAGGGCCGCATTCCGGCTGGATCGCTGACGGTGGCGGCCGGTCGGGAGGGGACCGGGAAGTCCTCGTTCGGGATCTGGATGGCCGCGCAGATCACCCGCGGGCTGCTGCCCGGTGCCTTCCACGGGCAGGTCCGCACCGTGTTGTACGTGGCGGTGGAGGACTCCTGGAAGCACACCCTGGTGCCCCGGCTCATCGCAGCGGGAGCCGACCTCACCAAGGTGGCGCGGTTCGACGTGGTGACCGAACTGGACCGCGTTGTGCAACTGTCCCTGCCGGTGGACAACGACCTGCTGGAGCAGACGATCGTCCACGACCGGGTGGCGCTGATCGTGGTCGATCCGCTGATGTCGGTGATCTCCGAGCGGATCGACACGCATCGGGAGCGGCAGGTGCGGCAGGTGCTGGACCCGGTCGCGGGGATCGCCGACCGGACGGGCGCGGTGGTGATGGGCATCGCGCACTTCGGCAAGGGCGGGCACGCCGACGCCGCGTCGTTGATCACCGGGTCGGGGGCGTTCAAGAACGTGCCGCGGTCGGTGTTCGGGTTCGCTCCCGACGACACCGTCGACGACGACCGAGGTGTGGTGACCCAGGTGAAGAACAGCCTGGGGCGTCGGCGCCTGCCGTCGCTGTCTTATCGGGTCGAGGAGGCCGAGATCCCCACCCCGGCGGGGGTCGCCCGCACGGGGCGGTTCGTGTTCCTGGGCGAGTCGCAGCGCTCGGTGGAGGACATCCTGCGCGAGTCCAGGGCGAGCGAGGGGGAGTCCCAGGCCGAGCGGACCGAGGCCGCCGAGTGGCTGCGGGGCTACCTCGTGGAGCAGGGCGGCTCGGCGAAGTTCAGGGACATCCTCACTGCCGCTAGGGCGGACGGGATCGCCGAGTCGACCCTCAAGCGGGCGCGATCGAAGGCAGGGGTGACGTTCACCCGCGTCGGGTACAAGGGCGGATCGGTGTGGTCGCTGGAGCCCGCCGACCCTCATTCGGCTCATTCGGATCAAGCAACCAGGGGGTGAACGGATTGAGCCCAATGAGCCGAATGGCGATCCCTCGGCGCCCGTCGGGAGCGCGCACGAGACCGCCGCCTTCCCCGAGTCCGACCGATCCGTCAGGGGCGAGGGCGGCCAGCGGCACGCAGGACCGGTGCCGAGCCGGGCCGCCGGCTGCCGGAAGGTGAGTCGGCGGGTGTATTCCGCGCGCCTGCCGACGCCGCTCCCGGTGCGAACTCAAGCACGCCGCAGACGTCGACGGACCCAGTTCCGCAGGGCGTTACCGGGGCAAAAACCCAGTACTGGCAAGGACTTCTGCGCCAGCCTGGTGACGGGTCAGCAAGTTAGTCATCCGGTAACCGGATGCCAGACCACGGCCACGACGACGTGGCCGACACCAACGGGCGTGCAGGGGGCACGCCCGCCGATCAGTCGGGGGGACTGATGACGCAACGGAAGGCGCGGCGGCAGCGTCGCGTGAGGGGCGGCTCGCCCGTCAGCATCCACGTCCGCACCACCGAGACCACCTACGCCGCCCTGATCGTCCGTGCCGCTGTGGCGGGACTGTCGGTGCCGCGCTACCTGGTCGAGTCCGGGTTGCGCGACACCGACACCGGGTGGAGCCTGCGGCAGCAGCGGTGGTGGGCCGAACGACTCGACACCGTCGAGACCCGGCTTATCCGCATCAGCACCAACCTCAACCAGATCGCCACCGTCGCCAACAGCACCGGCCATCCGCTACCTGGGCTGCCCGCCGCCTTGGACTACCTCGCCGTCACGCTCGACCAACTCCGCACGGTGATGGAGGCGATCGACCCGGCCGACTCCTCGCGCGAGGAGTCGCTGTGATTGCCAAGGCACCGGCCAAGGGCAAGTACGGCAAGGACACCTACGGGCTGCTGCGCTACCTGTTCGGCCCCGGCAAGAGCAACGAACACACCAACCCGCACCTGATCGCCTCCTGGGACCCCGAGTGGCTGGCGGGCGGTGTGTTCGCCGAACGCCGACGCGGGTGGCTGGCCCGGCTGGCACGGGAGATCGACGCACCCATGACCGGGCACGCCGTCCAGCTCGACGGCGGCCACGTCTACCACGTCGCCCTGTCCCTACCCCGCCAGGACGGACAGCTCGGCGACGCCCGGTGGCGCGCACTGGTCGAGGAGGCCGTCGACCGCGTGGGCTTCGGCCCGACCGACGACGGTCGCGCCGGCTGCCGCTGGGTCGCGGTCCATCACGGCCCCAGCAAGGACGGCAACGACCACGTCCACCTCGCCGTCAACCTCGTCCGGGGCGACGGCACCATCGCCGACACCTACCGCGACTGGCCCCGCTGGAGGCAATGGTGCCTGGACGTCGAGAACCGCCTCGGCCTCACCCGCACCTCCCCAGCCGACAAGACCGCGGCGATCCGCCCGACCCGAGCCGAAACCGAGAAGGCCGCCCGCAATCACCGACCCGGCACCAGCCGCGACTTCCTGCGTCGGGCAGTCCGCGCCGCCGCGGCCGAAGCGGCATCGGCGACCGAGTTCATCCAACTCCTCCAACGAGAGCTGCTGGTGACCGTGGAAGCCCGCTGGGACCACCACGGCTCCCTGACCGGCTACCGCGTCGCGGCATCCGGGGACTGGAGCACCACCTCGCCGGACGGCCGGGTCTGGTACGGCGGCGGCAGCCTCGCCCACGACCTGTCCGCACCCAAACTCACCAACCGCTGGGCCGCCACCAGCGCAGCGGCCGGTCCCGACGACGAGCTTGCGGGGGCGCGTCGCGACGCGAACGATCTGCTGGCGCGGGCGACGCAGGCCACCGAGAATGCTCGAAGCCACCTAGCGGCACTCCTCGACGCGAGCGACACCTCGACCGGTGGAGGTGGCGACGGCATCACCCACGCCGCCGCTGACATGCTCATCGCCGTGGCGACAACGATCGACAGACCGACACCCGGTGCCCTCACCGAGGCCGCCGCCGCCTACGAATGGGCTGCTACTGCACCCCACCGGGTCCAACCCGTCCAGTGGTCCCAGGCCGCCGTCGAACTCCGCACCGCCGCCCGAGCACTCCTCAAGGCAGGCATCCTGTCCAAACGCGCCAGCACCAGCGTGGCGGCTGTCGCCCTGCTCGTCGCCCTCGCCGGGCTCCTGGCCCAGACCGCGGCATGGCGACAACAGGCCGGACAAACACGGCAAGCCGCTGCGGCGCAACGCGCTGCCGACCTCGTGAACATCGACGGCGGCACCTGGGAGCACAACAGTGTGAGAGCGCCTCGCCACGCCACGGGCACACCGACGCCTAACACGACACCGGGACTACAGCCAGACCAACGACGCACAACCCGACAGCGACCACCCAGACGAGGACATGATCCGCTACCGGACGCATATCGCGGCCGAGCACGCTGATAGCGGCAGCGCAATGATCAAGTGCTGTTCACGCGCGCGTCGCTGCTGCGCCGGGCGGTCAGCTCCTGGACCTGACCGCCCGAGGGGTGGGCAGCCAGCCCATCTTTGTGATACGCGGGCGCCAGCAAGATTAACCGCGCCATGGAGTTCATGGTCAGCTCTGGGGCAGCAGCGCGGTGGTCGACCCATGTCAGGCAGGCTAAGCGGCGCGGATACAAAACGCTGGATAAAGGCTCTGGCTCACGATAAGTCGCTCGGCTGCTCACGTCTGCGGTCGTGACACCCGAACGGATGGTCTTTGGCGATGGTGGGCCGACGCTCGTTCGTCATCGCCGGGAGGCGCTGATCCGGGGTGTGAGGATCGCGGAATGTCAGGGTTCACGCGCGATCCGAAGTACTACGGCGACCGGTTGGTCTACGAGGCGTTGACGGGCAAGTGGGGTCGCTACCACGACAGTCGTTGCGGTTGCGGGAACAACTGGATCACTCACCACGCCGTCCCGGCCGGATTCACTGTGGTGCGTGACGGCGGCAGCTTCGTCGTGTTCGTCGGGCCCGGCCTGACCGAGGATGTCGACGAGCAACGGCTGACCACGGGCGCGCTGTGGGAGGCCGTCACCGGTGAGCTGAGCACGCAGGACTGGTTCGAGCAGGTCATCGTCATTGACCGCAGCCCTGCTGCCGAGGCTGAGCGCAAGGCCGACAACGATCGCATGTACGCGCCCCTGCGTGCCCGTGCGGCGGCGTCCAAGACCGAACCGATCTCGCCGGCGCAGCTGAAGTACGTGGAGTCGCTGATCACCGGGGCGAGCAAGGAGCGGTTCGCCGCTGAGTTCGCGGCCGCGATCAAGGGCACGAAGATCGCGGCGCGCGGCGAGCGGGAGCGGGCGATGACGGCGGTCAAGCGGCTGACCAAGTCGGCCGCCCGCAGGCTCATCACCGGCCTCAAGACCTGAGCCGCACGGCCGCCGAGCGCGCCTGGGTGCTTGGCGGCCGTGCGCATGGGGTCAGGTCCTGAGTGAGGAGCACGAGGTGCTCAGCCGGTCGAACTGGGTTTGCCGCTGGCCGTGGCTACTGGGGCGGCTTCCCAGTGCGATCACGGGGTCGGTGATCTCGTGCTGCAGGCGGTAGAGGATGACGTCAACGGCGGTGTCGAGCCATAGTTCGGTGTTCTCGGCCGGGGCGGTGGGGCCCAGGACGCGGTCGAACCAGCCGGGCAGCAGCAGGTCGTCGCGCAGCGCGTCGGCGAGGCGGGTGCGGATGATGGTCTGCAGTACGGTGCGGCACCGCCCGCCCTCCAGGACGATCGGGACCGCGGCGTTGTGGGCGAACAGCGCGAGGCCGAGTTTCTCGCGTTCGGCCGCGGAGCTCTCCTGAGCCTCGTCGAGTCGCGGGCCGAGGTCCTGGATCGCGGTGACGGCCGTGTTCCAGGAGGTCCGGGCCTGTTCCCACGCGGCGGCGTCGTCGCCTGCGGCGGCCATCGCGTGCGCGGCCGCCGCGCTGGCCTTGAAGTGCTGCTGGCGTTGCTGGTCGAGCCGTTGCGGTTCGGCGATGCGGAAGTCGTAGGCGCGCTGCTGGTGATCGCCGAGCAGTGAGGGGCGGTAGGTGTCGCCGTCTCGGATGGCCTGCAGCAGTTTCTGGGTGCTGGCGGGCCAGGTGTCCAGGTCGGCGGTCTTGGTCTTGGCGGTGATGCGGGTGCGCCGTTCGAGCAGGCGCAGGCGTTCGTCGAGGCTGCGGGTCGAGACGATGGGGTCGTCGGGGGTGCCGGTCAGCTCGGTGACGGTGCGGCGCAGCCGCTCGACCTCGTCGGCGAGGTCGTGAACGGAGTGGTGCTCGACGCTGCCTTCCAGTGCGTCGAGTCGGTCGGTGACGCTGGACAGCTTCATCCAGGAGTCGTGCCCGGTGAGCCGGTCCAGCCGCTCGACGAGCTCCTCGATCTGGCTCTGTAGTTCCTCGACGTCCTCAGACACGCTGCGCCCCCTTGGCGGTGCTGGAGTTCGTGGTGGCGGGCAGGGAGATCAGGCCGACCATGTCGGTCCAGCCCACGGTCGCCATGACGGCCGCGGGGATCGCGAGGATCAGCAGCCAGGCGGTGAGCAGGGCGACGGCCAGGCAGCCGAGCGTCGCGACCAGCGCGAACAGCGCGGTCATGTAGTGGTCCTCGGGCGTGGCCGTGCCCCACGACACCGGCCGGACCACCAGCAGCAGCGACCCGGCCAGCGGCGGCGCGAGCAGCAACAGCAGCGCCGCGCTGGTGGAACCGAAGACGACGGCCGCGATGACGCCGACGCCGGCGAGCACGCCCGCCGCCGCCAGGGAACGCGTGCGCGGCTCGTGGTGGGCGATGTCGCGTGCGCGCAGCTTGGCGGGCAGTTCGCCGCGCAGCCGCGCGAGCTCCTTCACCGCCCGGGAGACCTCGTTGTAGGCGGCCACCTGAGCGGAGCTACCCGGCTCGGCGGCGTCGAGCTGACCAGCTAGTTCATCGAGTCGTGTCTGTGCGGCGCGGTACTCGGACCGGGGATCGACAGAGACATCCACGAACGACACTCTCCAAAAGGGGCGTGACGCGCCCTGGGATCAGGGCGCGGCTACTGGACGTGTTCGCAATGTAGCCAGCAGTACCAACAACACCGGGCCGTGCAGGCGGACGGCGTCATCGGTCCTGGTGAAGGGGCACACGGACCAGGCCGCTGACCAGCGGCACAGGCTCCGGTGACGGATCAGCGGCAGCGTGTGGGGAGGAAACGCGGCCGAGGCCGGCGCGCGTCTCCTCCCCGCGTCGTGGCCTACGCGGCCAGATCCCACTCGGTGAGGTACTTCGCGACCAGGCCGCGCACCGCGACGTCCAGCTCGGGACGGTTCGCGCGGGCGTGCAAGGTGAAGGCCTTGCCGCGGCGCAGGTCCCACAGGACCGGGGTCGCGCCGGGCAGCGCCTGGTCGACGACGGACTCGAGGATGTACAGCAGGATGTCTGCGGACTCCTGGTCGAGCTCCGGCTCCTTGCAGTACGGCGCCACTAGCAACAGCTTGCCGTTACTCAGGCGGATGCCCAGCAGGTTGCGCACCGTGACGGTCAGCCCGCCCTCGATCCACTGCGGCTGCTGAACCTTGACGCCGGTCGGGCGGCGTCCCGGCAGCTTCGCGACCAGGGCGAGGAACCCGTCCGCCGCCTGGCGGTAGACCGGGCCGCGCCAGTCCTGACGGGCATCCGCCCAGGCGACCGCGCCCTGCATCGTCGCCTGCGGGTCAGGCGAGTTGAGGCACTGGCGCATCGCGCCGAACAACTTCTCGTAGCCGGACCAGGCCATCGAGGCCGGATCGAGGTAGCGCTTCTTGTGCGCCTTGACCAGCTTCACCGCACGACGCGGACCGGCCAGGACGTAGTCGAGCCAGACGAGGCCACTGATCTTGATGTTGGGGCTGTTCAAACGTGTTTCTCCTGTTCAACGTAGGACAGCACCCCGTGTCGCACGTCACCGCTGCCAGCCCGATCGGGTGGCAACTCGGCTTGACGCCCCCCGTCGTTGGGGGTTAAGTTTGATATCGCCAGATACAAACGTTAGCTAGGATGCCGTGATCTCTATGCATACAGAGATCCGCTTCGTAGTGTACATCAGGCACCCTCAGGCACTTCGCCAGGGGGTGCCTTGTTGTTTCACCGCCTATATCTGCGTAGGTCGGATGGGATGCTCACGCCGGTGCAACCCAGTCGCTGACCTGCGATGACATCGGGCAGTCTCCACCGCAATAGGACACTCGAGCGAAGAGGAACGGACCGCGTGCAGGTCGACGAGTACGGCCGGGCCGAAGAGCACCGCCTGTTGTGGAAGGGCCCGGCCACTGTCGGCCAGCTCGGTGAGCTGATGGCGCAGTGGCTCGACGGCACCATCACCTATCAGCCGGGATACGGCGCCCCAGGCCCCGACCCGGAGACCTCTGAGCTGGTAGAGGTGCTCGCCGCAGTCAATCGGGCCGGCGTGCTTACCACCTTCTCCCAGCCTGGCGAACCCCTGGTCGACGGCCACGCGCAACGGGCCTCGCTGGACGGGTTCTGCACCGAACACACCGCGGACCTGCTGCGGCGCGCGACCCTGCACACCGACCTGGTCACGCTCATCTTCCCGCCCGGCAGCCAAGAAGGCGGCCAGGTAGTCGTCACCGTCGACGACGGCCAGGAGTTCACCTGGCTCGGCAGCCCGGCGGACCTGGGCCACCTCTACGACATCTACGGCGACGACCTGTCCGAAGCCGCGATCGAGGCCTTGGGCGATGCCTGGCAACTGCACATCGTCGACCCCGTCTGGGGGCGCAACGACCTGCTGTGGGATCAGCTGCGCCGATTCACCGGCGCCGCCGGCTGAACGCCATCAGCACCGGCCGCAGGATCATTCGGCGGAGAAGGAGACGGTGTTGGGAAAGTCGGCGAGGGCTCGTCGGCGGGTCCCCGGCGGGGGCCCGTACTTCCACGGAGGCGCGCCAGGTCTGGCAGTGGGCACGGTGCTGTTGTCCGCGGCCGAGCTCGGTGTCTCCTACCGGTACTTCTCCCGCTACGCCGTGCACGATCCCGCCTGGACCTACCTCACCACCGACGAGGGCGTCGCGGCCGGGTTCGCCAGCCGCTACTGCGCTCGTGACGGCCGGGTGGTTCCCGGTGACGTCTACGAAGTAGAACCCGTGGGCGCGCTGCACCCCGACCCGGACAACGCCTGGTTCCCGGACGTCTTCCTGCGCTGCAGGCGGGCGCGGATCATCCGCGTCGTGGCATCAGGACTCTCGCTCACCGCCGACGAACAGCGGGAACGCGAGTGGCGCTACCGGGTGTGGGGCCGTGCCGACGCCCCGGTCTGGAACTCCGACGGCACGATCAACCCCTCGGAGCAGATGCTCAGCAACGGGGTGACGCGCGAGTGGACGGCCCTGCTGCGTCCCTGGCTGGACCCGGAGGACTTCGACGCCAAGGGAAAACTCACCGTCGCCCTGCGCGCCGCGCGCAACCCCACGCGCGACGGCGAACCGTGGCGCACGATCCTCGACGTCGTCCCGGTGCTGGACCGGGACTGCCAGGTACGCGAGCTCGTCCAGGGCGACTCCGTTTCCTACGAGTGCCTGGGCTGTGGACGGCGGCTCGGCGACCGGGACCAGGCGGCCGTGCATCAGCTTGGCGAGCACGCCCTGCGGCTGATCGCCCGCATCCACGGCTGGGAAAACCCGCAGGAACTGCCCGCCGTGATCGGCGGGCTAGCCAGGGCCGCGATCGATCGGAACCAGACACGATGGCAGTGGCTGCTCGGCCAGTCGTAGCGGCATCCCTGTTCGATGTCGACGTCGACGCAGACGAGGCGGCGCACGAGTGACCAGGTCGACCTTGGGGCCGTCAGGACTCGTCGGAGTCCCTGTTAGCCAACGACTTACGGCGCGGAGTGATCGAGGACCAGCGGGTCTTGACCCGCGGTTCGGAGTGTTTGAGCGGGGTTCCCTCCGCGGTCGCGACTGCGGACACGTACGCATAGAAATCGTCCGCCGTGACGACGTCCAGTCCTCCGTCCTCGACGATCAGAACCGCCGCGTCGTCGCGCGGTTGGGCCAGCGTGGCGACGATGTTGAACGCCAGGAGATCAGCGTCGGCCTGGGAGTCGAGGTAGGCGAACGGGTACGACACCGGTTCGAGGTGGGTTCCGAACTGTCCGCTGCCGCCGGCAGGTACGACGGTGGTGAGGGTGACCTGGTAGGTCCCGGCGCTGGATCGCTGGGACCGGACAGGGCTGATGTTCATGATCCAGTCGGCGCGAACGAGCACGCCGTCGTGGGTGCGCAACCAGTAGGTGCTCATCGGTGGATGCGGTCCTTTCGATGCGAGTGATCTTCATTCTTACCTCTCGGGTTGATCAGCACGTCGGTCGTCGGGTCAGGGTGTGCGCGGCTGATCGGCGATGGCGGCCGTGGCTCGGAACGCTCGATGATGGCGGCATGATCGAGCCCGCACCGACCGTGCTGTACCTGGGGCCTGAACTGCCCCGCTGGCAACCACGCACCCTTGCCGACGTCCAGGCTCTGCTCGACGCCGGCGAGCTAGCCGAGGGCCATTGGCTTGAGGCCAAGCAGGAGGTCGGCTTCAGCCCCGGGAAGAAGGAGGAGTTGGCGCGTGACCTCGCCTCGTTCGCCAACGACGGCGGCGTGCTGCTGATCGGCATCGTTGAGGACAAGCAGGCAGGCACCTTCTCCGTGCAGCCGCAGCCGCTGGACGGGCTCCCCGAGAAGATCGAGCAGATCGTGCGCTACCGCTGCGATCCGCCGTTGTTCGTGCGGTGCCACCGCATCGTCGACCCCAGCGCTCCAGGCGGGGCGAACCAGGGCGTGCTGGCCGTGGAAGTGCCGCCCAGCCCGCTCGCGCCGCACATGGTCAAGGGCAAATACCACGGCCGTGGCGACTCGGTGAAGCACGTGCTCTCCGATGCCGAAGTCGAGCGCCTGCACGTCATACGCCGCGCACGTCAGGTCCTCGCCGAGGAACTGATCGACAACGAGATCGCCCGGGACCCGGTCCAGAAGTCCGGTGATACTCGCCTGTATGTGGTGGCGAAGCCGCTCGCCAGCCCGCCGGAACTGCTCACCGAGCACTTGATCGACCCTGCGATTAGATCCCTGATCTTTGAAGCGGCGCCAGACGACGCGGACACGACATGGCACCGGTTGCTGAAGTACAACGAGCATCGGGCGAGAGGGGTCGGCTGGTGCTCGCCGAACCTGCGTGGCCGCCGGATGAAGCATGAGCCGGGAGAGCGGGGGCGTCGCGTCGCGTCGGACCTGGAGGTCTGGGACGACGGCACACTCACCCTGTACGCCAACGCCATGTCGAGCAACATGAAGCTGGTGGGCAAGGACTTCTTGGCCGTGCGAGTCGGGCACGTGCTGGGCCTGGTCCGCGGCACGGTCAAGCTGGCCGGCGCGCTCGGGGCCAAGTTCGGCTATGCCGGGCAGTGGCAGTTCGCTGTCGGCGTGACCGGTTTGATGGGGCGTGCGGACGAGGTGCCGGAGCGGCTGCAGTATCGAACCGATCCCGAGGAGCTCGACACCTTCAGCGAGGACCGCTACGTGACGGGCACGATGGCCAGCACCATCGAACTCGCGGAGCAGCCGGCTGCGGTGACCCGCCGACTGATGATGCGGTTCGCCCGCGGGTTCGGCGTGCTCGACCGCTACGAGACCGACAGCTACCTTGGCCCGCCTGCCGAGCGTGACACGAAGACGCCTGACCAGTAGCCGAGGTCCAGGCCGAACAGCGCCTGCAGCCATGTCCCGGCCGCACGTGGCCGGGGCCCTACAGGCCGATGCCGTTGAGAGCGTTGTCGCTCCACTGGTCAACGATCTGCATGTAGCGTTACAGCTCTTTGGAGTTCGGGCGCCAGCCGCCCTGGGCGGCGATGGTCTTGGCGTCGTGGCCGGCGCGGCGGGCCTCGGTGGCCAGCCCGGAGCGCATCGAGTGCCCGGTCAGCTTTACCGCTACCTGCGCACGCTGCCCGGTCTTCGTGACGATCTCGCCCAGCGCGCGGCCGGAGAGCCGGTCGGGCAGCAGCTGGCCCCAGCGGGTGATCCGCCGGAACAGCGGCCCCTCGGTCAGCTCCGCCGCGGCGATCCAGGCCTGGGTCGCGGTGACCGGGCAGGTCAGCGGGGTGGTGCCGGGGCCGACCGCGACGGTGCGAGCGCCGGTCTTACCGAACCGGACGGTGACCAGCAGTCCCTCTGGCTGCTCGACGACGTCGTCGACGTCGAGGCTGGAGAGCTCGCTGCGGCGGGACGCGATGGAGAACCCGATGACTCATCTGTCACGACGCGAGCCAGAGGCCGTCGACCCGGTAGACCCCGTCATCGGTACGGCGAGGCAGGGACTTCGAGAACACCTGGCTGGCCCCTGATTCATATGAGCGACCGGTCCGGAAGTCTTCTCCCGCGGCTGCTGCAGGGTAGAGAAGCCCTGGGCGAGCCGAGCGTCGAGGAAGACGGACTCCTGTTGGCGCATGAAGCCAGCGCCGTTCCGGGCTCCGCCTGTCGGCGCAGCCCGGCCGTGGGGACATCGCCTTCTGTCGGACGTCCTGCATGGCGACGTAGACGTACGTGCAGAAACCTTCCGTCGCGAGCACGCTTCAGACGGTTGTTGATCATGTTCGGTCAGTTGTCGACGAGTTGCCATATCGTGAGTCAGGATCTGGTCCAGGCCGCCCCCGTTGACGCCCTCCCCGCCACCCCGGAGGAGCGTCTCGCCGCGCTCGACACGGCGGCCCAGGAGTACGTCCGCACCCAGCGGCCCGCGAACACCCAGCGCGCCTACGAGGGTGACTGGAAGGTCTGGGCGCGGTACGTCACCGAGCTGGGCATCCCCGAGGACTCCGCGACCGCCGGGGCGCTCGTCGGCTTCGTCGTGTGGCTGGAGCGCCAGGACGCCGCTCCGACGACCGTGGACCGCCGCCTGGCCGGTGCTGTCGTCGGCCTCCGCCAGCACGGCGCGGAGCCGCCCAAGGCCGCCACAGAGGCCGCCAGGGCGGCACTGAATGGCTACCGGCGTCGGCTCGCCGAGGCGGGGGAGAAGCGCGGCCGTGGGAAGGCCCCGGCGATGGAGATCAAGCACCTGCGCGCGATCTCCGCCGCGTGTCCCGAGACCCTCAACGGCGTCCGGGACCGCGCCGTGGTGCTGATCGCGTTCTCCGTCGCGGGCCGCCGCTCCGAGGTGGCCGCCCTGCTCGTCTCCGATGTAGTGGAAGCCGCGGAGGGCCTGGTGATCACCATCCGGTCCGGCAAGACCGGCGGGCGCACCGTGGCCGTCCCGTACGGCTCGCACGAGAGCACCTGTCCCGTCAGGGCTTGGCGCGCGTGGCTCGACGCGTCCAGCATCACCGAGGGTCCGGCCTTCCGGCGCATCAACCGGCACGGGCGCATCCTCGGCGGCCTGGCCGCCCAGTCGGTCGGGACCATCATCACCACGGCAGGAGAGCGGGCGGGCGTCACCGTGCGGTTCACCGGCCACTCCGCCCGCGCGGGCCTGGCCACCGAGGCGCGGCGGGCAGGGCACGACGCCAAGACGATCAGCCAGCACACCGGCCACGCCCCCAACTCGCCGGTCCCCTACGACTACATGCGCACCGTGGACCAGTGGGCGGACAACGCGGTGGTCGGCATCGGGCTGTAGTCGCTGCCTGGAGTGCTACTCAGGCCGCCGCAGCGCGAGCCCGGCCGGTCGAGCCGTCCGGGAGAAGCATGGGACTCAAGCGATACCGCTGCCCTGGCTGCGCTCCGAGGCCCTTCACGTGGAACGCGGACGGGGATTCCAGTTCCCGCATGTGCTCCACGATTTCGGGCATGGAGCCCATGACGGCTGCGGTTTCCAGCGCTATGCCGCGTATGCCCTTGATCGATGCGCCGCCCAGGCCGATCCAGTGAAGGCCGTTGTGGATTAGCGCTGCACGTTCGTCAGCGTCGCGGAGCTGGTTCTGATCGCGCGTGATGATGGCGTCGAACTTCCTGGAACCCAGCAGCTCGAACAGGGCAATGTCCGTCATTGCCGTAGTGCCTTCATTTTCTGCGGAGCGGAACTCGTGGTCGTAGAAGAGGTCTCGCAGTGGCCCCAGCATCGTGATGGGGGCGTTCTCGTCCAGGAAGAACTTCACGCTGCCTCCCCGACGTGGTTGATCGACTCTTGGAGGCTCAGGGCGTCAAGCGCGGCTTCCCGGCCCACTCGGGGGTAGTAGTTCGCCACCCGTTCGGGAGGTAGGCCACCTTCCACCAGGCTCGCTACCGAGTCGAACGCCACTCGGGTTCCGTCTATGGTGGGCCAGCCGCCAAGGCGTGCAACGTCTACGCGGAGAAGAGGGCGAGGCCGCTGAAAGTCCACGACTTCGTGGCCCTGAAGGTTTATGAAAGGACCGTAGACGTTTTCAAGGCTCGTTATTACAATCTGCCCCTTGCGTACCAGGTCAACGGCTACGCCATTTTCTACTAGGAACACCGATTCGCCGTCTGTGGTGAATTGATAGCGGGACGGATGTTCCGTCAAGTCCAGCTCACGCAGTCCGGCTAGCGCTTTTCGGATGCGCTGGAGGGGTACCTCTTTGCGCAGGTGCACGAAAGTTCGAAGCGCCACCAGGTCCTGAAATGAGTACAAGGCCCTGGGAGAGGTTTGAATCTCAGGGACAAGGAGGGCGGGATGCTGCCGCCAGTTGGCGAGCTGGCTAGGGGATGCGCCGGTAAGTATGGATGCCAGGGCGCTAGGAAATGCCATTTACCTCACCACCCGTCGAAGCCTAAACCGAAGCGTCATCATCACGGATGCTCACAACCCCCGCCAGTCCTGTGGTCTCGGGGATTGGTCGCTGATCCTGGCCCTGGTGTTACCACCGCGTCCTCGGCTAACCCAACCGAACCGTCGCCACGTCGGTCCACTCGTACGCCTTGCGGTCCCGGTTGAGGTCGATCAACGACACAGAGGACACGGTCACGTTCGCCGTGCGCTCTCCGTGCGCCTTCAATGCCTCGGCGACCGGTTCGGCCGGTCCAGCGGAGTTGCAGTACCCGAGGCTGACGTGAGCCCGGAACCCGTCCTCTCGCTCCGGGACGTTCTTCACGCCCCACACGTCCCCAATCGCGGCACGGATCGCAAGGCGGAGTTCGGCCACCGGCTCCAGTGGCCGGCCAGGCATCTGGATGGTCTCGGGGTCGACGTGAGCAGGGCCGATGGTGAGCGTGAACGGCTTCAACGCTGCGCACCTCGCGCGTGCGGCCTCCACGATCTGGTCCACGTCACCGCGGCTTACCTCGTCGGTGAAGCCGATGCCCTGGAGCGTGAGGTGCAGCCACTTCACCGGCACGGGGTCGAGCTGGGGGAGCTGCGCGAGCACGGGCGCGTAATGCTCCACGAGGGCGTGCGCCTCGGGCTGGTCCGCGAACGTGATGTGCCACGTATAGAAGGAGCGTCCGGCCTCCCAGCCTGGACGCCACCACCAGTGGTCTCGCATGGGCTCCAGCTCGGTCACGGCACGCCTCCCAGGTCTACGCGGACAGCTCCTTGATCACACTGTCACGCTGGAACTCGGCGATCGAGCCCCGCACGCGGCGGGTGATCGGGTCCCGAGGGTTGCCGGTCTGCGCCGCGATCATGTCGACCTCGGCGACGCGGTGCAGCAAGGGCCGGACGCGGAGCTGCGGCGCGGTCTCCAGAACCGGCCCAAGGGTGTGCTCGGCTCCGCCCATGTCGCCGCGCACGAGGTGGGCCTTGACCTGCACGAGCCGGGTCATGCGCTCGGAGCCGAGGTTGCGCAGATGCGAGGGCTGTTCCTCGAACGCCGCCACCGCCCGGTCCGCGTAGGCCAAGGCCTCGTCTGCCTCGCCGAGGGAGAGCCGGGTGTCTGCCCAGAGCGATCCCGCGCGGTCCAGAGAGCACGTGAACGGCCCTGCCAGCTCGTCATCGGCGCGGGTGAGCCGGTTCGCCGCGTCCTGGGCGCGTAGGAGTGCCTCGGCCGCAGGACCTGCGTCACCTGCCCGCGCGAGGTCGAGCGCGAGGGCACTGGAGAGGTACAGCTCGGCGGAGCCGGTGGCGGTGTAGCGCAGCCCGTCCGCCGCGTAGTCGGCTGCCGCCAGGTAGTCGTCCTGCCAGAACGACGCGGTGTGCTGCGTCGCCCGCACCCAGGCGCGCAGCGGGTTGTAGTCGGCACGCTCGGCGCACAGCCACGCGGTACGGGCGTGGTCCTCGGCGGCGTCTGGCCGGCCAAGGTCCACGGACATCCACGCGAGCACGGTGAGCGACCAGCCAGCAGCCGCGTACAGCTCCCTCGACATCTGCGGCGCCTGGTGTCCGGCCAGCAGCGTGAAAGCCCTGTCCCGCAACGCTTTCGTGCGTGCGAACAGAGGGAGCGTGGGCATCTTGAGGTAGGAGCGCGCGATGCGCCGCACCTCGGAGTGCATCTGCTCGATCGTCAGTTCACCGACGTTCGTGGACTCGGCCCACGCGAGGAACTCGGCGGACTCGTCGGCCGCGCTCATCAGCACCTCCTTGACCGTGCTCACGCTCGCCGGAGTCGACACGATGACGGCCGGTGCCGACGAGGTCTTGTTGGTCGTGCTGAAGCCGAGGTCGGCATCCGACGCGACGCCTAGCACGGCACGCAACGCGGCCCGGTAGTGATCCGAGGGCACCCCGACTGCGCCGCGCTCGATCTTCGCGATGTAGTGCGCGTCCAGCGGGAAGCGCTGGCGGGTGGTCTCCCAGAGCCAGGCGCAGGCGGCCTCGGCCAGCTCGCGGCGGCTCATGCGCGCACCCGTCACCTGGCGGGACGCGGTGGCTTCGCGGACCGCTCGGAGGAGGGGGTTCGGCTCCGGCACGATTCGAGCGTAACCGCGCTGATGCGGCGAGTCATGGAGCTGCGTGCCCCGGCCTGCCCCGATCTGCCCCGCGTGATGCCCTGCACCGGCTGCTGGGATCGGTCGACTCTGAGCACATGGGTGCAATTGCGATCGTGACGATGCTGGGGGCCGTCGCCGTTGGCCTGGTCTGCTGGCTCGGTCACCACGTCCGCCGCGAGACGTTGCGCCGCCGCCAGGCCGACCGCGTCCGCGCGGCTCTGGCCGGCCGAATCAGCGTGGCCGAGCTGCGCCAGCGCTGCGGCGCGGACAAGGCACCCCGCTACCCGACTCCGTCCAGAGCGGCCAGTGACCCCGACCTGGCCGCTCTGGACGGTTCCATTGCGCCCGTGGGGCGTGCGTCGTGAACCTCATCGTTCCCAGCTCTGGGCTCGTCGCCATGTACCCGGTCCTGCAACACCTGCTCGACCTGAAGGACGGCGGGTGGAAGTTCCTGCCGATGGAGCCGGAGCAGGACTACCTGGACGGGTTCCACAAGTGGCCCGGCGGCTGGACGGACTCGATCAGGTGCAAGGACGAGGACGACGCGCTTGGCATCCGCACCGACCGGGACAACGCGATCGTGTGGGAGTTCGCCGGAGCGCTCGCCGAGGTCGTGCACGAGTTCATGGTGTTGCCCCACCCCGCCGATCGTCTAGCTCCGCGCCTGGCGAAGGGCAAGGGACCGCGCTAGCGGTCTGCTTCGCAGTCCTGGCGCGAGATGCTCAAGCAGAGCACCTCAGTAGCCGCTCCGCTCCAAGGCGTCCCGTCCCATCGCGGTGATCTCGTGTACCGACACGATCCTGTCATCTCCAGGCAGCGCGATGATGTGGCGATCCTCGTACAACCGACGCAGGTCTTCCTGGACCAGGTCATCGTCCACACCCAGCTGCTCAGGCAACGCCGCAATGTTGATCTGGTGGTTGCCTGCGATCCGGTTGGCGAGTTCGCGAAGGAGCTGAAACCTACGGCTCGCCTCGGAAGCGGCGACACGCGTGCTTTCCGTATCGCCCTGCTCCACGCGGACCGGCTCCGCGTTACCAGTCCGACGCCAGCGTCCACTGGCCGTGGTGTAGCTGATCGTGAAGCGGTACTCCCTGCTGGGTGCCCGGTGCGCGACGCCCTCCTCGTCGGTGAACTCGACGTAGAAGGTTCGTGACTTGTGAGGTTCGAGGGTGTCCCACGTGGTCCTGCTCGGGATGGTTCGGGGATTCGCTCTCCACAGCAGATCGGGGAAGCCGATTGCTTCGATGGATTCGAGCTCAAGGTCGAAAACGGTCTCGACTCCGTAGTTCGTCACCTTGAGCGAGAGGCCGCCCATGTTGGCCAGCGACCCTCGTACCTGCCGGGCCTGAGCTGCCTGTGCCGCGGCCTCCGCCTCCATCTGTGCCGTCGGCTCAACATCTGCCGATGCTGGCTGACCGCGTTCGTCCTGGTCACTGTCCTTGAGGAGGGCGATTTCGTTCGCCCTCCGGGCCTCAAACGCCTGTGCTTCAGCGGCGACTACCGCTCGACGGGCTAGGTGTACCTGAACCTCTGCGGCATCTGCCGCTCGCTCTGCGGTACCAAGGGCCAGCATCGCCGATGTCGCGGACTTCTCGGCTGCCGCGCTCTGTTTTTTGCTCTCCGCTAGAGCGTCCAACGCCCGGTCAGCCTGGTCTCTTGAGGCTTTACGCGCCTTCCTAGCTTCATACGCTTGCCAGGCGGCTACCGCCGCAGCGACAGAAGCAGCGGCGATCGTGATCCAGTTTCCTGCATCCACACGGGCTCCTCATCCCGCCGTCCCCGCTCGGCGCTTGTCTGAGTTGGTGAGAGTACGACCAGACAGCGGCAGCTTGCGGGAGGCGGCGATGCAGACACCCGAACTAGTGGTGCTGTGAGGACGGGGCCTCTGATGCGGGCGGCTAGGTAATGATCTTCACGCTGGGAGGCGGGTTCAACGTCACTGAGTAGGTGCGTTCCCAGATGCGGTTCTCGTCCGCGCCGTCGGTGCAGTGGAGGTAGACCTCAATCTCGACGGGTTTCGTGATCTTTGGAAGGCTGACTTCGATGTCAAAGCTGCGGTTCGTGACCATCCTTTGGATCGCGTAGTCACCTGACTGGAGCGCGCCTACATCATTGCCATCCGTCTCGTGCACCGAGTCGTCGTTCGTCCAACTTGGCCTCACCCATACGACTGCTGGGCCAGAGAGCATCGTGACCCCGATGATTCTGCCCATCCCTCTTCGTCGTCGCCCTTCAGCGATGGTGAACTGAGGACCACTTCGTTCGTGGCGGTCGGCGTTCTCGGCGGCGAGAGTCTGTCGCATGATCTCGACCTGTTGCTCCGCAGCCGTGGCGGCCTTCTGTGCTTCGGCCACCTGAGCTTCGGCGGCCTCTCGCGCCTTCTTCGCCTCGAAGGCTTGCTTGAGGGCTGCCCCGGCCTGCGTCTTGGCGGAGTTCGCGTTGCTCATCGCGACCACTGCCGCGATGATCGCGACCCCCGCCGCGAACCAGGTCGCCGCGTCTCCGGTGTCCACCTCCGCCTCCGTCCCGCCGACTCTGCGTCGGCGCATAGATGAGGACAGAAGGGTAAGGCCGCAGACATGACGGGGCCGCCCTGTCGTTGCGCCAGGGCGGCCCCGTGTCGTGGCGGGTTCAGTTCGCGCAGCTTGCCGCCGGAGACGACGTGCGAGCCGGGTCAGCGGGCGCTGCCGAGTTTGCTCCGAACAGGTAGGCCGCGAAGCACGCGGCGGCGACAAGCGCGAGCCAGCGGCCGGGACGGAACTCGCGGGAGCTGTTGATGGTGGGCATCGGGTTCCTCTCTGGGTTTGTCGGCCTCGGCGGTGTGCCGAGGGGTTGGAACAAAGCCCCGTTCAGGGCTCATTCGGGGTGCTGAAGGGGACTCGGGCCGACCGCGCTCTAGGTCGGAACGCTCTGCGTTCGTGCAGATCAGCGCGGTTGGTGGCCCGGCGGTGGAGGCTGGAACGGCTGGAACTGGGGCCGGTCGTGTGTGCCGACCCCGTTCCGGCCTCAAGCGCTGGAGATCGCCTGCCTGACGGCCTCGATGTCGGCGACGCTGACGGGGTTGTCGTGGCCCGGCATCCGGCGCTTGCCCGCCGAGGGCACCCCGGCGGCGCGCAGTGCCTCCCCGAACGGCTTGGTCTCCCAGCCGATGCGGGCGGCCAACTCGCCAGTGGGCACCAGGCCGCACTCGTCGCCGATCACGTCGGCCAGGAGCGCCAGGACCTCGGGCAGCTCGTGCACCAGTTCGGCGTCCACGGCCTGCGGGATGGTCGCGGTCACCTCGGAGGCCAGGCGTTCGGTCGCGGCCGGGTCCAGTGCCGCCAGGTCGTGGTCTCCGGCGGCGTCACCGGTGAGGGTCCCGGCCTGTTCACGCAGCGCCCGGCCGCGCTCGCACGCCGCGCGAATGGCCGCGATGTGGAGCAGGTGGGTCCGCACCGTCACCGCGTCCCCGGCGGACAGCTCCGTTTCGCCGTCCGCACCGAGCAGCAGCCCCACGCCCTTGTGGCTGGTCAGCAGCTTGGAGGCATCCATCCCGGCTCGGTAGGTGCCAGCGCCGAGGATGGTCTCCGACGCCTGGTAGGTCATGACCTTCAGCGCGAACCGGGTCCCGAGCTGGCCGCGCAGACCGTCCGGGATCACCTGGGCATCGGGCTTCTGCGTCGCCAGGACCAGCGAGTACCCGGCGGCCGGGCCGGTCTTTGCGATGTAGGTCAGCAACTCGCAGATCCGCGTCCCCACCTTCTTGCCCTTGGGGTTGTCGAGGTCCAGCGGCACGTCCAGGCCCAGGAAGTTCTGCACCTCGTCAATGCCGATCACGGTCAGCGGCATCCCGTGGGCCGGGTCGCGGGTGATCTCCGGCGTCACCTTGGACTCGGGGCACAGCTCGTCGTCCATCTCGGCCAGCCGGTCGAACCGGTCGGCCACGTCGGCGGCGCACTCCTCCAACACGCTGATCAGCCGCCTGGCGTCGGACTCCCGAGAACCGCGGATGAACCGGTGGGCCACCTGCTCGAACGGCCGGAAGTCCTTGCCGCCCTTGCCGTCCGCGATGATCACGCGCACGTGCGGGTCCAGTGCGGCGGCCGTAAGCGGCAGGCGTGCCACGAACGTCTTGCCCTGGCGGGGAATCGCGCCGATCAGCAGCGAGGTCCACACGACCGGCAGGTTCACCGCAACGCCGCGCGCCGTCGTGCCGAACGGCACCGGACGCCACAGGTCCCAGCTCGACGCCGTGGCCAGCGGACTCGGGACCGGGTCGGCCGCGTACGGGTCCGCGTCGCCCACCCACAGGGCCAGCCGCCCGGCGTGGCCGGCATCGCCCCGCACCCGCTCCACGATAAGGCGCACCTCGTCCACCGCGAGGGCGGAGGCCAGCGCTTCCCGCTTGCCGATCACGTCCGACGCCTTGCGCGACGGCGGCAAGTCGATGGTCAGCGCCCAACCGGTGCCGTCGTGGCGCGGAGCCTTGACCAGCATCAACGACTCGTCCCGGCCGATCAGCTTCGCCTCACGGAATGCCACCACCAGGTGGTCCCCGTTCATCAGCCACGCCAGCGAGCGCGAACCGAGGCGGGTCGTGCGCCCGCCAGCGCCGTCCTTGCGCCGTCCGGCCACGGCCAGCAGCGCCGACAGCGCGCCGCCCGTGAGCAGCAGCGGCAGGGAACCGGCGGTCAGCTCCACGATCAGCACGCCAAGACCGGTCACCCCGCTGGCCACCAGGGAGATCACACCCCGACGGCGGCGCACCACCGCGATCTCCTGCCACTTGTCGGCCAGCCGGTCGGCCGCCTTCGAGGCCTCGTAGAAGTCGGAGACCCGCACCCACGCCCACCAGGCGCGGGCAGACACCGCCAGGCCACGCCCAACAGCGGCCGGGTACCGCACCGGAACGAGCGCCACCTGACCCGCCAGCTCCGCGCCAGCCTGACGGGCTGACTCGGGGGTCTGCCACTGCGCGGGCAGGCGCGACACCGCCGAGTCAGCGAGCCGCCGCGCCTTCGAGCGCCGGTACTCCTCCTCGGTGATCAGTTCGCCGTCCAGCACGGGCGGGGTGGCGTCCACCGCCGTGTTCTCGTTGCGGGCCTGGGTCTCGTCGGCGGCGGCCACGTTCGGGAACGGGATCAGCTCGCCGCCGGTCTCCGTGTCCTTGTAATAGGGGGCGCTCACGCGGCACCTCCGCGCAGTGCGTCCCGGACCTCGCGGGCCGTGTCCGTGCCGCACTCCAGCACCTCACGGAGCCGAGTCGCGGACGGGTTGGCGGGCAGCTCCCCGGCCGCGATCATTCGGCGGACGCGGTCCACCAGGACGGCGGCGCGAGGGTCGGTAGACCCCTGCTCCTCGGCCTCCAGGCGGGGGGTGTTTTCCCTGTACTCCGGGGGAGTAGGGCTCGGAGTAGGGGAGGCCGCAGTGCCGTGGTCGAGGTCGGCGAACGCGGACCAGATGATGGGCAGCACGGCCACCGCGCCGACCGCCACCAAGGGGCCGATGGCGTGTGCCAGGAGCTGAATGGGGTCGAACCGGTCGGCCTGCCCCGGCAGGTACGGCCACACGTTCAACGTCAGCGTCACCAGCAGCGCGCCGTACTCGACCACGGTCAGGTGGCGGTGGTGCAGCGCCCGGCCACGGGTGGCCAGGAAGGCACGCGCTCCGACGATCACCAGCAGCACGGCCGAGATGACCGGCTCCACGGCCCAAGCTCCCCACCAGGCCGCGCCCTGCTCGGTCATGGTGCGGGTCAGCGTGTGGTGCACACCCGTGGTGGACCAGGCCAGCGCGCCAACCAGCGCGGTCAGCGCCACGGTGGTGAGGGTGGAGCGGATGCGGGCGGCCTGCCAGGCACGGGCGGTCGGGTCCTGCGCCAGCTCGTGCAGGCGGGCGGCCTCGGCGGAGCGCTTGCGGCTGCGGCGTACGCGGTCGGTGTCGACCAGCAGGGGAGCGGTGTCGGCCTGCAACTCCAGCAGGGCGTGCGACTCGGCCACCTCGGCGCGCAGCTCCCGCACTCGCTTCGAGGCGGGCAGTTCGTCAGCCGACCGCACAGCCGGGGCGTGTCCTGCCACGAACTTCTCCAGCTCGGCCACTGCGCGCTCCACGTCGTCGTCACTCGGTTCGGGGATGGGGATGGGGGTGCTCACCGGGCACCCCCGGACCTCTGCGGCGCGCAGCGCGGGCACGAGGTGGAGCGGGTGCGGTCGTTGTCCGTCCAGATGACGCGGGCGCTGATCGGATCACCGGGCCGGGCGTCGCACTGCCCGCACTCCGGCGGCACCGTCGAGCGCCCGCCGGGCGCGCTCGACGCGGGATGGTTCTTAGGACGGTTAAAGGACGGTTCGGGTGCAGTGTTTGCACCCCGTGCCGTCGCTGCTTGCACCCCGTGGACCCGAGTTTGCACCCCGTGCTGGTCAGCGGGGCGCAGACTCTGCACCCCGTCCTGGGGGTTATCCACAGGCTGATCAGTCCTGTGGACTGCCAGGTCCCAGCCGCGCGGGCGACGGTCGGAGCGCTTCACGTACGCGGCCACGATCGTCGGGTCGGACGCGCTGATCAGCTCCAGTTCCTCCAGGGCACGCAGCGCGTACTGGACGGACCGCTCAGACAGGCGGGTGTAGCGGACCAAAGTGGACACGGCCGGGAAGGCGTTGCAGCCGTCGGGGCCAGCGTGGTTCGCGAGGCCCAGCAGGACGACGGCCAGAGACGAGGCGTCGCGTCGGTCGCGGGGGATGGGGGCGTGGTTGAGCGCCCACGTGATGGCTTCGAGGCTCACGGCGTCACCGCCGGTCGGGGCTCCTGGCACGATGAGTGCACGGCTTGGACCTCCGTTGTCCAGGTCGAGGCCCCGTCTTGGTGTTCGCGCACCAGGCGGGGCTGCCTTGTTCTTGGAGGTGGCCCGCCAGTTCAGCTATTTCGCTTTTCTCGCGGTCGCCTGGACCCTCGCCGACCTGGCCGAGGCAGACACCCCAACCCAAGACCACGTGGCCGCAGCCCTCCAGTTCCGAGAACGCAGAGCCCACACCTGACCCAGCAACCCACCACCACCCCCACCACCCCCACCACCGCCAGCGGTCAGGCCTCCACTAACCAGCGGCCAGGCCTCCCCTAAGCAGTACGTACAGCCCCACCCCGAGCCGCGAACCCCCAGCGCTCCCTCCCCTGTCGCCACCAGAGCGACCAGCCCACCCCAAGCAGCCGGTCGCGGAGCACCAACGCCCCGACTCCGCGCCCGGCCCCAGCCGAGCGGGCGCTCGTCCCCCTGCGAGCGCCCGCTCACCCACCCACAACCCCAAGCGCGGCACGAGCCCCACCCACAAACCCCGAGCGCGGCGCGGCACTAGCCCCACTCACAACCCCAAAGCGCGGCACCAGCCCGCCCACAGACCGCCGGGCGCGAAGCCCCACTCCCGCTCCGCGCCCGGCACCCACCGCACCTAAACGTTCGGGCGCCTGTCCCAACCCAGGCGCCCGAACCACCGGACGCGAGCTCCGAGCCTCAACTCGCGCCCGGTCCGAGCGGGTCGCCCGTCCCTTCCCAGCGGGCGACCCGCTCACCCCACCGACCCGCTCTCCTCACCGACCCGCTCTCCTCACCTGGCCGCTCTCCTCACCTGGCCGCTCACTCAGTAGCCGCCACAGCCCCGCCCCGGCCCCCGCGCCCCAGGCCGCACCTTTGCTTCGCCCGCAGGCGCCCCACCCCGCCCCTCCCGCTCGCCCCGCACCCCGGGCTCACCCGCCCTTGCGCTCACCCCGCCCCCGGCTCATCCGGCCCCCCGCCCCGCGGCTCACCCGCCCTCCCGCTCGCCCCGCATCCCGGTGGACTCCGTCCGCCCCTCGAACCGCCTGAACTGCTCGAAAGGAGCCCAGCCGTGACCCCACTTCTCATCCCCGCCGCAACCTCCCTCTCCGCCGCCGTACCCGCACTCCTCCACCTGCGGTGCACAGTCCGAAGGCACGCCTCCGGTGCCGGCCCACCGAGCCCGTGGCGCCCAGAGCCCTGGCAGCGCTGGCTGCCCTGGTGGTGGTTCCGATGACCGCGCCGCGGACCAGGTCCGCCGCTGACGCCGTTCGCCTGGCCCGGGCCTACCTTTCGCGCGTCGCGGAGCCCTACCCGGCTGCGCTCGCGGCGTTGGTCGCCGAGGTCGGGCCGGTCGAGGCTGCGGAGATGGTGCGGGCCGGCGAAGTTTCGCCGTCGGTGGCCAGTCAGACGTCCGCGCGGCGGGCTGAGGAGCGTGCCCGCGCTGATCTCGAGTTCATCGCTGGGCGTGGTGGGCGGCTCGTCGTTCCCGAGGACGACGAGTGGCCGCGCTGGCCGTTGCTCGGTCTTGAGAACGTGGCTGCGCGGCGGTGTGGAGGTGAGCCGCTTGCGCTGTGGGTGCGTGGGCCGCACTTTCTCGCCGACGTGGTGGACAAGGCTGTGGCGGTGGTCGGGTCCCGGGCTGCCAGCGGGTACGGCGAGCACGTTGCCGGCGAGTTCGCCTTCGGGTTGGCGTCGGCCGGGGTGACCGTTGTCTCTGGGGCCGCGTACGGGATCGACGGTGCTGCTCACCGCGGTGCGCTCGGGGGCCGTGGGGTGACGATCGCGGTCCTCGCGTGCGGCGTGGACAACGCCTATCCCGCTGGTCACCAGGGATTGCTCGCCAGGGTCGCGCGGGAAGGACTGATCGTCAGCGAGTACCCGCCCGGAGTGACGCCTGCGCGGCACCGGTTCCTCACCCGCAACCGGCTCATCGCCGCGTTGAGCGGCGGCACCGTTGTCGTGGAGGCAGGGCGGCGCAGCGGGGCCAAGAACACGGCCGCGATCACGCTCGCCTTGGGGCGGCCGTTGATGGTGGTGCCGGGGCCTGTCACGTCTGTGAGCTCGGTCGGCTGTCATGAGTTGTTGCGGGACGGGCAGGCCGTGTCGGTGAGTTCGGTGGCCGAGATCGTCGAGTCGGTCGGGCGGTTCGGTGACGACCTCGCCACGCAGCCCGCCGAGAAGGAGAGCGACCTGGGTGCGCCCCAGGGGGAGGCCATGCGCGTGTACGAGGCCCTGGGGAAGCGGAACGGTGTCAGCGACGAGGCCGTCTCGGTCGAGTCCGGGGTGCCGTTGGACCGGGTGCGGGCGTTGTTGCCCGAACTGGAACTCGCCGGGCTCGCGTTGCAAGTGGACCAGGGCTGGCAGAAGCTGGAGGTGGGATGAAGTTCGTCCACTGTGGATAGTCGGTCGAGTTGACCTGGGACTTCGGTGGTCATCAAGTCGATTTTTCGCCAGTCCGGTGCTCGGCGGTGCTCAGCTGGTTCGTTGCCCTTTCGGTACCGGGAACGTGACCGGTTCGAGCGAAACGGCATCACGGCGCTGCTGCTCCGGCCGCGTGGGGCGTGTCGGTCGGTTGCTCGGGCATGTCTGGGCGGGCCGGCTCCAGCGGCTGTTCGGGCGGTCGTGGCGGCCGTCGCCGCTACTCCGAAAGGTGATCTGTGAGGGCCGACGACCCTCCGCTCGTCACAGGGAGTTGAAGCCTTGCCGTCTTGCTGATCATGAGAGCGCTCCCAAATGGCGCGAGGGTGTGGCGATACTTGACCAATCGCCCCGACTGGCGCAGCGTCTTGGCCTATGTCCCCGCCGCCGCATGGTCGGACACGTCGTGTCGATCTCGTTCGCCTGCGCGAAAATCTGCCGGCGAACGTCGAAGACGTGCTGCGGCAGTACGAACGGCACCTGATGTTGGAGCGTGATCTGTCGCCGCACACGGTGCGCGCTTATATCGGTGATGCGGTGGCATTGCTTGGACACGTCGCTCGGAATATCCCGGGAAACGCAGATGTCGAGCGCATCGACCTCACGAATCTGCGCTCTTGGCTTGCCGCGCAACGCACTGCCGGTGCGAGCCGGACGACACTCGCGCGGCGTGCCGCAGCTTCGCGCGCGTTCACCGCGTGGGCGCACAGAGCAGGGCATTTGGCCTCGGATCCGGGGCCGAGGCTGGCTGCTCCGCGGCCGCATCGGACGCTGCCGTCGGTGTTGCGGGAAGACCAGGCGAAAGACGTGATGGGGGCCGTATCCTCTGGCGCGTCCCAAGGCGATCCGGTTGCGCTGCGTGATCAGGCCGTGGTGGAGTTGCTGTACGCCACAGGTATCCGCGTGGCCGAACTCTGTGGTCTGGATCTCGGCGACGTGGACTACTCCCTAAGGGTGATTCGAGTTCTGGGCAAAGGTGGACGCGAGCGCAGCACGCCATTCGGCGTGCCGGCCGAGCGTGCGCTGCGGCGGTGGGTGGACGAGGGGCGAAACGCCCTGGTAGCACCGGATTCGCCACCGGCTCTGTTCCTCGGTGCCCGTGGCGGCCGGCTGAACCAGCGTGCTGTTCGCACCCTGGTGCACGAGGTGGTCGCCGTGGTACCGGATGCACCGGACATCGGGCCGCACGGGTTGCGCCACTCCGCTGCGACCCATTTGCTGGAAGGAGGAGCGGACCTGCGCACCGTCCAAGAACTGCTTGGTCACGCTACGCTCGCAACGACTCAGCTTTACACACACGTCACTGTCGAACGGCTGAAGGCGATCCATGACCGAACCCACCCCCGTTCCTGACGCCGCAGGGGGAGGATCGCGTACGGCGACCGTGCCCCCTGAACCCGTCCTGCCCGCACCAGTGTCGAAGCAGGCGAGCAACGGGCACCGTCAGAACGGCGCGCCACGCACCGAGGCGACCCCCGAGCCCGGTGCCAACACGCATGTCAACGGGACGCCGGCGGCCGTTCCGACTGCGGTGACGCGCGCGGACGTGCGGTCCGGTGACGACGTCGAGGCCGGCATCGTCGCCCTGTGGCGCAGCTACGGCGAGTCCCGCGACCAGAGCCAGCGCGACCGCCTGGTGCTGCACTATGCGCCGCTGGTGAAGTACGTCGCCGGCCGCGTCGGCACGGGCCTGCCCGCGCACGTGGACGTGGCCGACCTGATCCAGTCCGGCATCTTCGGCCTGGTCGACGCGATCGAGAAGTTCGAGCCGGAACGCGGCCTCAAGTTCGAGACCTACGCCATGCAGCGCATCCGCGGCGCGATCCTCGACGACCTGCGCTCTCAGGACTGGGTGCCTCGCTCGGTCCGCAGCCGCGCCCGCGACGTCGAACGAGCCCTCGAACGCCTCGGCGCCAAGCTGCAGCGCACGCCCACCGACCGCGAGCTCGCCGCAGAGCTCAAGATCGGCCTGGCCGAGCTCCGCGAGCTCTACGGCCAGCTCCAGCTCACCAGCGTCGTGGCACTCGACGAGCTGATCGCCCCGAACAAGGGCGGCTCCTCCCTCGCGGAGTCGCTGCCCGACGACGCCGCCGAAGACCCGGTGGCGAGCCTCGTCGACCAGGACAGCCGCCGTCAGCTGGCCGACGCGATCGCCCAGCTCGCAGAACGCGACCGCGTGGTCGTGACCCTCTACTACTTCGAGAACCTGACCCTCGCCGAGATCGGCAAGGTCCTCGGCGTGACCGAGTCCAGGGTCTGCCAGCTGCACACCCGAGCCGTCCTGCGGCTGCGCACGAAGCTCAACGAGCAGTCCGAGGCCTGACCGCACCTCGAACCCCCAGCAGCCAGGCGAGCAAGCCGGCTGCCGAACACCCGTACCGGGAAGCTTCGCAACCCTCACAAAGGGCCTCAAACCCCCTTTCTGTCCGTTGTCGGGCTTAATTCACTCGAACGGGTGGCAGTTGGACTCGGTCCAAGCACGCCGAGTGCCCACTCGGGCATTCCGCCGAACGCCCGAACCACGACTCGGGCGAGCGCCGACCGAACGCGCCGAGTGCCGCACCGACGCCGAGCCGCGCGGAACCACCGCGATGTGGTCGTCGACCACAATTCCCGCAGGGCGGACACCCGCGAGCGCCTGACCCGGCAGCTGATGGGGACGCGACCAGCCGCGCTGAGAAACGGGCAGACGGCGGACACGGCGGCTGGGATTCGGGCGATCGGCTACCGCTGGAGCGAGTAGATGAGTGGCCCACAGCCAGGGGATGTGCAGCTGGGCGGATGCAGGCTGGCAGAGGGAGCGGGAACGAGTCGGAAGGCGGGCCGGGGCAGGGCAGGCGATTCGACAAGGTGTCGATTGCGGGCCTGACGTTCGCCACATCTGACGTTCACCACATCTGACGTTCGACGGGCCTGACGTTCTGACGGGCCTGACGTTCGACGGACCAAAGCTTCGGCGGACCTGACGTTCGGTGGACCTGACGTTCGGCGGACCTGGGGCCTTCCGCCCTGGGTCTCTCGCTGGCCTAAGCCCTCCGCATGGTGTGCGTCTCCCGTTGATCGGAGCCTTCCGCTGGCGTGGGTCCTCTCGCTGACCCGCGCCTTCCGCTGACATGGGTCTGCCGCTGAGGTGACCTGAGCGCTTGGTCGCCGCCGTGGCCGGCGGGCGAGCAACTCGCCGCCACGCCGATCGGGGGTGGGAACGTGGCGGCTGGTGGCTGAGAGACATGGCGGACGGCTTGGGCAGGTGGGCCGGGAGGCGGCGAGGTGAGGGGTGGCCGCCTCCCGGCGCCTGACGGGCGCGCTGCGGCGGGATCGGGGTGCGCCGCGTTGTCCGGCCGCGGTGAGGGAGCGGCGGGAGGCGCCCGTTGGAGCGCCGTGCGAGGGAACGTCGCGGCGCGGGCTCGTGGCCGGCCCCTAGGTGGGGGCGGCGGGTAGCGGTAGCAGGCGGACTCGGCCCGAGGTGACCAGGCGGAGCGGGTCCAGGTAGGCGTGGCCGCGGCGGGCGCCCCAGTGCAGGCACGGGGTCGGGCAGTGGCCCGGCTGCAGGTGGCCGATCACCTCGCCCCGGCGGATCGCGCTGCCCGCTGTGACGGTGGGGGTGATCGGTTCGTACGTGGTGCGCAGGCCGTTGCGGTGCTGGAGCGACACCAGGGTTCTGGCTGCCACCGCGCCTGCGAAGACGACGGTGGCGTCGGCCGCGGCCAGGACCGGGGTGTCGGACGGTGAGGAGAGGTCTGCTCCTCGGTGGCCCGGGCCGAACGGGGTGGCCGGGGCCTCGAAGGCGCGCACCACCGGGTGCGGTGGGGGCAGCGGCCAGGCGAAGCGGTCGGGCGGCGGGGCCAGGAGGGTGGTGAGCAGCAGGGCGGTGGGGAGGAGGGGCATGGGTCAACGGTGGGCCAGGGGCACGCCGGGGACCAGCGGGTATCGGGGATCTGTGGATTACTCGCCGGTTGTGGACAACTACGCCCTGCGAGACGGGGGCGATTCGGAGTTTGTCGGGGGTGGGGAGTAGACTTTTGGGCGCGTCCCGTCTGTGCGCGGGGCGACTTCGCGTGCCAACGCAGATCCGACCGGCTGATCCCAGCTGCGTCGAGTCACGACGTCCGACGGTCCCGAGGGTGCAGAGATGCCTCGCGGGTGCGGACGTAGGCGAAGGCACCAGGGCTGAAGGCCGGACCGGCCAGAGGCGACAACCGGATCGACGCGCAAAGGCCAGACCTGGCGCGTCCTACAGATGAGGTGCGAACCGGCCATGGCCGTCGTAACCATGAGGCAGCTGCTCGACAGCGGCGTGCACTTCGGGCATCAGACTCGGCGCTGGAACCCGAAGATGAAGCGCTACATCTTCACCGAGCGCAACGGCATCTACATCATCGACCTGCAGCAGACGCTGACCTACATCGACCGGGCTTTCGAGTTCGTCAAGGAGACGGTCGCGCACGGCGGGTCGATTCTGTTCATCGGCACGAAGAAGCAGGCGCAGGAGGCCATCGCCAACGAGGCGCTCCGCGTCGGCATGCCCTACGTGAACCAGCGCTGGCTGGGCGGCATGCTCACCAACTTCTCGACGGTCCACAAGAGGCTTCAGCGCCTCAAGGAGCTCGAGTCGATGGAGCAGACCGGCGGTTTCCAGGGTTTCACCAAGAAGGAAATCCTGATGATGAACCGCGAGAAGGACAAGCTGGAGCGCACGCTCGGCGGTATCCGCGACATGTCCAAGGTGCCCAGCGCCGTGTGGATCGTGGACACCAAGAAGGAGCACATCGCGGTCGGTGAGGCTCGCAAGCTGAACATCCCGATCGTCGCGATCCTCGACACGAACTGCGACCCGGACGAGGTCGACTACCCGATTCCGGGTAACGACGACGCGATCCGTTCCGCCGCTCTGCTGACCAAGGTCGTGGCCGAGGCCGCCGCCGCCGGTCTCATGCAGCGCTCCGGTGGTCGCCGCGACGCCGCTGACGGCCAGGACAAGCCCCAGCCCGCCGCCGACGAGCCGCTGGCGGAGTGGGAGCAGGAGCTCCTGACCACCAACGCCGCCGTCGCGACCGAGACCCCGGCCGAGGCCGAGGCCGAGGTTCCGGCCGAGCAGCCCGTCCAGTCCTGATCTCCCCCACGAGGTGCCCGCACACAAGCGGGCACCTCGTGACCTAAGCGCGTACATCGCAGAAGGAAAACGATGGCGAACTACACCACCGCGGACGTCAAGAAGCTCCGCGAGCTGACCGCCGCCGGCATGATGGACTGCAAGAAGGCGCTGGACGAGGCGGACGGCGACTTCGACAAGGCCGTCGAGATCCTGCGCATCAAGGGCGCCAAGGACGTCGGCAAGCGCGCCGAGCGCACCACGTCCAACGGCCTCGTCGCCGTCAAGGACGGCGCGATGGTCGAGCTGCGCTGCGAGACCGACTTCGTGGCGAAGAACGCCGACTTCATCGCCCTGGCCGACGACATCGTCGCGCTCGCCAAGGCGAACAAGGTCGCCGACGTCGAGGCCCTCAAGGCCGTCGAGGTCGACGGAAAGACCGTGGACGCGCTGGTCCAGGAGTTCTCCGCCAAGATCGGCGAGAAGCTCGAGCTTGCCAAGGCCGTCGACTACGACGGCACCGTCTCGGTCTACCTGCACAAGCGCGCTGCCGACCTGCCGCCCGCCGTGGGCGTGCTCGTCGAGTACACCGGTGACAACGCCGAGGCCGCCAAGGGCGCCGCGATGCAGATCGCCGCGATGCGTCCGAAGTACGTCACCCGTGACGAGGTCCCGGAGGAGCTGGTCGCCAACGAGCGCCGCATCGCCGAGGAGACCGCTCGCGAGGAGGGCAAGCCCGAGGGTGCGCTCCCCAAGATCGTCGAGGGTCGCGTCAACGGCTTCTTCAAGGACGTCGTGCTCACCGAGCAGGCTTCCGTGACGGAAAGCAAGAAGACGGTCAAGGCTCTTCTGGACGAGGCCGGCGTGACGGTTACCCGTTTCGCTCGGTTCGAGGTCGGCCAGAGCTGATTCGCAAGAGGGCGGGGTTGCAGGTACCAGCGACCCCGCCCTTGGCGTGTCACAAGTAGTTCCCCGGGGCCAAAGGAGAGGACCTGTGAGCGAAGAAGGTAGCCACGGCTACAGCCGGGTGATGCTCAAGCTCGGTGGCGAGATGTTCGGCGGCGGTGGCGTCGGCGTTGACCCCGACGTCGTCCAGACAGTCGCCCGGCAGATCGCGGCGGTCCACAAGTCCGGCGTGCAGGTGGCCGTCGTGATCGGTGGGGGCAACTTCTTCCGCGGGTCCGAGCTCCAGCAGCGCGGCATGGACCGCTCGCGAGCCGACTACATGGGCATGCTCGGCACGGTCATGAACTGCCTGGCGCTGCAGGACTTCCTCGAGCGCGAGCACGGCATCGACACGCGCGTGCAGACCTCCATCCAGATGACGCAGGTCGCCGAGTCGTACATCCCGCGCCGCGCGATGCGCCACCTTGAGAAGAAGCGCGTCGTCATCTTCGGCGGTGGCGCCGGTCTGCCGTACTTCTCCACGGACACCACGGCCGCCCAGCGCGCGCTGGAGATCGGCTGCGAGATCGTCCTGATGGCCAAGGCCGTCGACGGCGTCTACACGGCCGACCCCAAGATCGACCCGGACGCGCTGATGTTCGACAACATCACCCACCGCGAGGTGCTGGAGCGCGGCCTCAACGTCGCCGACGCGACGGCGTTCAGCCTCTGCATGGACAACAACATGCCGATCCTCGTCTTCAACCTCCTCACCGAGGGCAACATCGCCCGCGCGGTGCGTGGTGAGAAGATCGGCACTCTGGTCAGCACCCCCGGTGGCCGTCCGGCCTTCTAGACCTGGTGGGATCTCTCCAGGACCGGGAATTGGGCACGAACACGCAGAGCAAGGAGCAGTCGTGATCGACGAGACCCTCCTCGACGCCGAGGAGAAGATGGAAAAGGCGGTTTCGGTCGCGAAGGAGAACCTTTCCTCCGTCCGAACCGGTCGTGCGACTCCCTCGATGTTCAACCGCATCCACATCGACTACTACGGCTCGATGACGCCGCTGAACCAGATGGCCAGCATCACGGTGCCCGAGGCGCGCATGGCGGTCGTCAAGCCGTACGACGCGGGCCAGCTGAACGCCATCGAGAAGGCGATCCGGGACTCCGACCTGGGCGTCAACCCGAGCAACGACGGCTCGATCATCCGCATCGTCATCCCGCAGCTCTCCGAGGAGCGCCGCCGGGACATGGTGAAGGTCGCCAAGTCGAAGGGCGAGGACGCGAAGGTCTCCCTGCGCGGCGTCCGTCGCAAGGCGAAGGAAGAGATCGACAAGCTCGTCAAGGACGGCGAGGTCGGCGAGGACGACGGCGCACGTGGTGAGAAGGAGCTCGAGGCTCTGACCCACCGCTACGTCGCGCAGGTCGAAGAGCTCGTGAAGCACAAGGAAGCCGAACTTCTCGAAGTCTGATGTTCCACTGATGGTTCGCCCGGCCGAGACGCCGCAGGCGTGATTGCCCAGGCCGGGCGGAGGTCTTGATGGGAGCACAGGTGGCAGGCGGTCCCGCGGACGTGCCCACGTCGAAGCCGTCGCGCGCGGGGCGCGACCTGCGGGCGGCGATCCTGGTCGGTGTCGGCCTCGGCGCGATGATCATCGTGTCGTTGCTGACCGTCCGGCAGACCTTCATCGGCATCGTCGCGGCCGCCGCGGCGGTGTCGACGTGGGAGATCGCCAACGCCTTCAAGAAGAGCGGTATCAACGTCGCCCTCTGGCCCGCGCTGATCGGCGGCCAGGCGATCATCTGGCTGTCGTGGCCGCTGGAGCGCTCCGGCATGATGACCGCGTTCGTGGTCACCGTGCTGGTGTGCATGATCTGGCGGTTCCGCGGCGGTTCGGACGGCTATCTGCGCGACCTCAGCGCGTCGGTGTTCACCGTCGCGTACATCCCGTTGTTCGCGGCGTTCGCGGCCATGCTCGTCGTCCCGGAGGACGGAGCGGGCCGCGCGTTCGCGTTCATCATCGGTGTCGTGCTGTCCGACGTCGGCGGCTACGCGGCGGGCGTCTTCCTCGGCAAGCACCCGATGGCGCCGACGATCAGCCCGAAGAAGTCCTGGGAGGGCTTCGCCGGCTCGTTGACCGCCGGTGCGGTCGGTGGCGCGATCACGGTGACGACGCTGCTCGACGGCCAGTGGTGGCAGGGCGCGCTCTTCGGTGCCGTGCTCGTCGTCACGGCCACCGCGGGCGACCTGGTCGAGTCGCTGATCAAGCGCGACCTCGGCATCAAGGACATGGGCACGCTGCTGCCCGGCCACGGCGGCCTGATGGACCGGATGGACTCGCTCCTCCCGTCCGCTGTCGCCTCCTGGCTGTTGCTGCACCTCTTCGTGCAGTAGCCCGGCCTTCGCGTCAGTCGTCGTACGGGTCGTCCACCTCGGTGCGCGGCTCGGCCTCGATCACGCGGGACGGGTCGATCACCGAGAACGCCATCCCCGCATGGTCCTCGACCACGGTGATGCGGCCGAACGGGGTGTCGTAGGGCTCGACGGTCACCCGGCCGCCGAGCTCCAGCACCCGGTACGCCACCGAGTCGATGCCGATCTCGGGCGCGGCGTTGAAGTACACCATCCAGTGGGAGCGCTCTCCGTACGGGAACTCGCGCCCCATCTTCTGCCGCCCGATCACCTCGGTGCCCTCGACGGACCACGACGCGTAGTCCAGCCGGTGCCCGTCGCCGATCTGCGTGATGTCGTAGTGGCACAGCTCGCCGAAGAACTCGTCGGCCGCCGCACCGTCCCGGGTGTTCAACTCGGCCCAGGCGTAGGAACCGTGGCCTCCCATGCCGAACCGCCAGTCCGGCGGCACGTGCCGGAACCCGACGACGGCACCGGTCGGGTCGGCGATCACGGTGCTCTGCGTGTGGTCGGCGGCGTCCTCGGGGTTGCGCAGCACCGACCCGCCGAGGTGGAAAGCCTTCTCCGCGGTAGCGCGTGCATGCGGTGTGACCAGGTACAACCGCCATGCGTCCGCGTCGCCCTGGGGCAGTCCGGCGACGGGGATGCCGTCGACCATCGCCACCGTGTAGCCGGCGTCGTCGGCGTAGTGCCAGCCGAACAGGCCGGTGTAGAACTCGATCGCGCCCTTGAGGTCGTCGACGCTTCGCTCGACCCAGCACGGACTTCCAGACAACAACGGCGCGAGCTTGGGCGTGTTGGGAGCGATCGACACTGCCGCCTCCTGCAGGAACGAGATGCCAACACGCTACGCCGTGATTGGACGAATTCGAACGGTCACAGGCAAATGGAGGCCCTACAGTGGTTTTGTGAGGGGATTCGTGCGGGCGGCGTTGAACGCGGTGCGTCCGGTAGATGTCGTGCCGAGCCCGAACATCTGGCACTGGCCTGACGTCTACGAGGTCGAGAACCGCGCACAGGACGTCAACGGCGCGATTTGGGCGGCGTTAAGCGAAGAATGTCCGTTTGTCGGCCGGGATGTCGTGGACGTCGGCTGCGGTGATGGTTTCCACCTGCCGCTGTTCGCGAAGACCGCGAAGTCCGTCACAGGCGTGGAACCGCACCCGCCGCTGGTCGTGCGCGCCAAGCACCGAATTGCTTCCATGTCGAATGCACGCGTCGTTTCCGGTCCCGCACAACGGCTGCCGCTCGACGACGCTTCCGCGGATCTCGTGCACGCCCGCACGGCGTATTTCTTCGGTCCCGGATGTGAACCTGGACTGCACGAGGCGGACCGCGTGCTGAGGCAGGGCGGCGCACTCGCGATCGTCGATTTGGACGGTACGGCGGATCCGTACGGTCCGTGGTTGCGTGCGGACGAACCGCGTTACGACCCGGCTGCGGTCGAGAAGTTCTTCGCGGACAACGGGTTTTCGCTTCGGCGGGTCACCGCGGAATGGCGTTTCGAGAAACGTGAGGACCTGGAGGCGGTGTTGCGCATCGAGTTCTCGGAGAAAGTCGCCGAACGTGCCATCGCCTCCGTGGCCGGGTTGAGCTTTCAGGTCGGCTACCGGCTGCACGTCCGGCGCAAGCCAACAGGGCTGATCGTGTGATTCGCGACTAGGCTCTCGATTCGTGGAGAAGCGAAACGCAGGCAGGTTGAACCGCCAGGTCGGCGTCGTCGGGCTGGGTTGCTGGCAGCTCGGCGCCGACTGGGGTGAGGTGGACGAGAGCGACGCGCTCGCGTTGCTGCACGCCGCGGCCGACACGGGGGTCGACTTCTTCGACACCGCTGACGTGTACGGCGACGGCCGTAGCGAGACGTTGGTCGGGCGGTTCCTGAAGGAGCGCAAGGACGACGGGATCTTCGTCGCCACGAAGATGGGGCGGCGGCTGCCGGCGCAGGTCGCGGAGGGGTACAGCCGGGAGAACTTCCTCGCGTGGAACGACCGGAGCCGCCGCAATCTCGGTGTCGACACGTTGGACCTCGTGCAGCTGCACTGTCCGCCCACTGCCGTTTACAGCCGTGACGAGGTGTACGACACCTTGGATGAAATGGTTGAGCAGCAACGAATTGCTGCCTATGGCGTGTCGGTGGAGAAGGTCGAGGAGGCGCTGGAGGCCATCAGGCGTCCGCACGTGGCCAGCGTGCAGATCATCCTGAACGCGTTCCGGCTCAAGCCCCTCGAAGAGGTGCTGCCCCAGGCTGCCGAGGCCGGGGTCGCGATCATCGCGCGGGTGCCGCTCGCGTCCGGGTTGCTGACCGGGAAGTACGACAGGGCAACGACTTTCGGTGCCGATGATCACCGCAACTACAACCGCAACGGTGAGGCTTTCGACGTCGGCGAGACCTTCTCCGGGGTGCCTTACGAGGTGGGCCTGGAGGCCGTTGAACGGCTTCGGCCGCTGGTGCCGGAGGGGGCCACGATGGCGCAGTTCGCGCTCCGGTGGATCGTGGACCAGTCCGGCGTCACGGTGGTGATTCCCGGTGCTCGCAACGTCGAGCAGGCGCGGGGCAACTCGGGTGCGGCCGCGCTCGAACCGGTGGACGGCAAGGCCGTCGCCGAGGTGTACGACGAGCTGATCCGGCCGCACGTGCACGACCGGTGGTAGGTCACTCCTCGGCGAGGATGGCGTAGAGCTTGCGCCGCAGTTCGTTGTAGAGCTCGACAGTGCGGGTCTTCTGCTCGGGCGTGCCCGCGTGGGAGATCTGCTCCATCGCGGCGCCGAGCAGGCGGACTGCCGAGCGCAGTTCGCCGTCGACCGGGTCGAGCTGGAACTCGATGTCGCGCCAGGGCGGGGCCGGGTGCTCCGTCCTGCCGTGCTCGGTCAGGTTGAACAGCTTCTTGCCTCCTTCTTCTGCCGCGGAGACGAGGCCCTCGTCGGCGAGCATCTGCAGCGTCGGGTAGACCGAGCCGGGGCTCGGGCTCCACACGCCGCCGGTGCGCCTGGCGATCTCCTGAATGATCTCGTAGCCGTGCATCGGCCGTTCTGCCAGCAAGGACAGAACCGCCGCCCGGACGTTGCCGCGCCTCTGGCGGCCGCCCCTGCCGCCGCCCCCGAAGGGACCGCGGCGATGCCTGTGGTGGTGCTCTCTGTGGTGTGGTTTCATCATCATGTCGCTAACGATATATCGGAAGCTATCGCGATGCAACGGTCTTGTGTTGGTGAAGTTCGTGGGACACTAGATGTGCTATGACCTCGCTTCCCCTTGTCTTCGACGCGCCCAAGCGCGGCCTTCCGCCGCGCCACCTGGTCGACCTCTCGCCCGCCCAACGCGCGGAAGCCGTTGCGGCCCTTGGTGAGAAGCCCTTCCGGGCGAAGCAGCTGTCGAACCACTACTTCAGCCGCCTGACCGTCGACCCGGCCGAGATGACCGACATCCCGGCGGACACCCGTGACAAGCTCGTCGCCGACCTGATGCCGCCGTTGTTCACGGTCGTGCGCAAGGTCACGGCCGACGAGGGCACCACGGCGAAGACGCTGCTCCGCGCGCACGACGGCACGCTCATCGAGTCCGTGCTCATGCGCTACCCGGACCGCGCGACGCTGTGCATCTCGTCGCAGGCCGGCTGCGGCATGGCGTGCCCGTTCTGCGCGACCGGCCAGGGTGGCCTGCAGCGCAACCTGTCGACCGCGGAGATCGTGGACCAGGTGCGCCTCGGTGCCGCCGCCATGCGCGACGGCGACCTGCCCGGCGGTCCCGGCCGCCTGTCGAACATCGTCTTCATGGGCATGGGCGAGCCGCTCGCGAACTACAAGCGGATCCTCGAGGCCGTGCACCGCATCTGCGACCCCGCGCCGGACGGCCTGGGCATCTCGCAGCGCCACGTGACGGTGTCGACGGTCGGCCTGGTGCCGGCGATCAAGAAGCTGACCGAGGAGAACCTGCAGGTCAGGCTCGCGGTGTCGCTGCACACGCCGGATGACGAACTGCGCGACACGCTGGTGCCGGTCAACACGAAGTGGAACGTCGCCGAGGTGCTCGAGGCGGCGCGCGGGTACGCGGACAAGACCGGGCGGCGCGTCAGCATCGAGTACGCGTTGATCCGCGACATCAACGACCAGGGCTGGCGTGCGGACCTGCTGGGCAAGAAGTTGCGCAAGCACCTCGGGCAGCTGGTGCACGTGAACCTGATCCCGCTGAACCCGACGCCTGGGTCCAAGTGGGATGCCTCGCCGAAGCCGGTGGAGCGGGAGTTCGTGCGGCGGGTGCGGGAGCAGGGTGTCGAGTGCACCGTGCGGGACACGCGTGGGCAGGAGATCGCGGCGGCCTGCGGTCAGCTCGCCGCCGAGGGCTGAAATCAGTCGCCTGAACAGCCGGTGACCTTCTAGCGTTCCCCGCGATGAAACTCGAGGGGGAACGCTGGCGCACGCTCGTCAGCACGGTGAGGCTGGGCAAGGACGAGTACCGCGTGGTGCAGCCTGCTCAGCCGGTGAAGCACGCGCCGCTGTACGAGGGGTACATGGGCGTCGAGGCGTGCGTGGACAAGGCGTCGGCGCTCAGCATCAGCATGGCTTGGGCGTTCGCGATGCGGTCGCCGCGCACAATGGTGTACCTGCCGTTGCGGCAGAGCGACTGCGCGTGCCGGAGCAGCGACGGACCTGCGCTGGACCTGGTGCTTCTGCACCACAGCCTTCAGTTCCGGCTGTCGAAGTGGAAGGACGTGCGCGCACGGCTCCGGCAGGTGCGGCCGCACACCGTTGTGTGCCAAGGGATGCCGCGCGAACGGGCGGTGCCTCGGTGGAAGCAGGAGTTGCCGCGCGGCGAGATCGTGGAGAGCACGGTGTTCGTCGTTGGTGACAGGCCTGCGTTCCAGGCCGGTGGGCAGGCGTTCCGGCAGTTGGTCGAGGACTGTCCACGGCACATGCACGAGGCGCCCGGCACGCACTGTTGTGCCGAGGTCACGGCGAAGGACCGGCAATGGAACTGGCTGCACGTCGTGTACTGCGCCGAGCATCGGGTGAGCACACGCCGATGAAGATCGACGGGGAACGGTGGCGCACGCTCGTCAGCACGGTGAGGCTGGGCAAGGACGAGTACCGCGTGGTGCAGCCTGCTCAGCCTGTGAAGCACGCGCCGTTGTACGAGGGGTACGTAGGCGTTGAGGCGTCTGTGGACAAAGCCGCGGCACGGACGATCGCCATGGCGTGGGAGTTCGCGATGCGGTCGCCGCGCACGCTGGTGTACTTGCCGTTGAAGCACAGTGGCGCGGAGGAGTGCGTCTGGAGCGACGGCCCGTTCCTCGACCTGGTGCTGGTGCACCACAGTCTGGGTTTCCGGTTGTCGAAGTGGAAGGAAGTGCGTGCCAAGCTCCGGCAGGCGCGGCCGCACACCGTTACGTGCCAAGGGTTCGGGTCGGAGCCCGACTACGAACGGCTGCACTGGCGGGACAACCGGGACGTGCTGCGCGGCGAGATCGTGAGCGACACCCTGTTCATGGTGGGCAGTGCGACCGCGTTCCACTCCCAGGGGCAGGAGTTCCGCCGGCTGGTCGAGGACGGCCCTCAGTTCATGCACGAGAACCCCGGCGAGCACTGCTGTGCGGAGATCACCGAGGATCGACAGCATTGGAACTGGCTGCACGTGGTCTACTGCGACGAGCATCGCGTGCACGCCTGAGGGGCCTCGAGTCGCGGGTGTCTCGTGCGGCTACTTCACCTCGGTCAGCACTCCGGTCGCCACGTCGAACACGAAGCCGCGCACCGAGTCCTTCACCGGCACGAACGGGTTGCCGGTGATGCGGCCGATCGACTGGCGCACGTCCTCCTCCAGGTCGCCGAACGCCTCAGCGGACCAGGAGGGCTTCACGCCGGTCTCGTCCTGGATCGAGCGCTTGAACTCGTCGTCGGTGAACGTCAGCATCCCGCAGTCGGTGTGGTGGATGAGGATGATCTCGCGCGTGCCGAGCAGGCGCTGACTGATCGCGAGCGAACGGATCTCGTCCTCGGTCACGACGCCGCCGGCGTTGCGGATGACGTGCGCCTCACCCTCCTGAAGGCCCAGCACGCGGTACACGTCGATGCGGGCGTCCATGCACGCCACGACGGCCACGTGCTTGGCAGGAGGCAGGGGGAGCGGACCCGAGAACTGGGCGGCGTACGCGGCGTTGTTGGCGAGCAGCTCGTCCGTGACCGACATGATGCGAAGTCCTCTCACCTGGGATGTATAGGTGAGCAAACTGTCGTATGCGCATACCTGCAACAGCGCCCGACAGGTGAGAAAGGCCCCCACTCAGACACAAGCGGGGGCCGACACTTCTACAGCCGCCAGTTCTGGTTCGCGCCGCCGGTGCACGTCCAGATGTGCAGTCTCGTCCCGTCGGCGGAGGAGTTGCCGGCGGCGTCCAGGCACTTGCCGGACTGCGGGTTGCGCAACGTGTTCCCGACGCGCGACCACACCTGCGCGCCGGTGCCGTTGCACGTCCACAGTTGCACGACCGTGCCGTCGGAGACGCCGGAACCGTTGACATCCATGCACTTGCCCAGGGCGCGCAACGTGTCTCCGGAGCGCGACCACTGCTGGGCGCCGGTGCTGTTGCAGCCCCAGAGCTGGATGACGGTGCCGTCCGCGGTGCCGGAGTTGCTGACGTCGACGCACTTCCCGCCGATGCCCACGATCGCGCCGGAACCCGAACCCGACGACGAAAGGAACTGGCTGCGCGCCACGTTCCAGTGCGTCGCCAGGTAGGAGCCCGAAGCGGGGTTGGTGTGGAAGTAGTCGTCACCGCCGCAGTCGAGCTGGTTCTCGGGGGCTCCGGGGCAGACGTTCACCAGGCCACCGGGCGGGTTCGGGATGCCGCCGTTCGTGGCCGCTTGCCTGCCACGTCCAGCAGCCCGTTCCCACTGCGGCGTAAGAAGGTCCGGAGTTGTAGCCGTTGTCGGCGCCGGGACGGTCGTCGCCCGGCGCGCCCCACGCCACGCCGCAGCCACCGGAGTCGTGCCAGAACAGGTATTTGCGATCGGTGCGGTTGTACCCGCGCGCGGCCAGTTGGTCTGCGACAGCCGAGGGGGACGACATCGCCGACTGCGGGACGACAACGTTGTCCACCTTCGTGCGGCAGTCGGGCTGCGTCACGAACCGCACGTGCCGGACGCCGCCGCCCAGGCGTGACGCCGCCTCGACGAACGAGTTGTCGATCTGGTCGGCGAACGTCTGGAACTGGCCGAGCAACTGCGGACAACGGTCCGCTGACTGGTCGCCGCGCACGTACACGGCCTGGACGCGCTTGAGCGGACCGCCTTCAACGCGATGACAGGGAAGCGGTCTAGACCATCTCGAACGGTAGCGAAACCGGCACGCACTGTCAGCGGACAGAACAGGACAGGAAACCAGCCGACACGACCGTGCGGCTACCATGCGGCGTCGTGGGGGACGAGACAAAGGCTGGTCGCGGGCCGATACGCGATGCTCAGAGAGCTGGGCCGGGGCGGCATGGGGGTCGTCTGGCTCGCCGAGGACAGGGTCATCGGGCGGCAGGTCGCGCTCAAGGAGCTGCGGACCACCGAGACCGAGCGGGTGCTGCGGGAAGCCCGCACGGCAGGCCGCCTGAACACCCCGAACGTCGTCGGCATCTACGACGTCATCGTCGAGCACGGCGCGACGTACCTCGTCATGGAACTCGTCGAGGCGCCCACGCTCTCCGAGGTCATGACGCGCAGGTCCCTGACCGAGGACGAGGTCGCGGACATCGGCCTGCAGACGCTCAACGCGCTGGAGGCGGCGCACGCGGCGGGCATCGTGCACCGGGACGTCAAGCCCAGCAACATCATGGTGCTGCCCGACGGACGCGTGAAGCTCGCCGACTTCGGCATCGCCCGCGCGATGGACGATCCGGGGCTGACGGCGACCGGCGGCATCATGGGCTCACCCGGTTACATGGCTCCAGAACTGTTCGCGGGGAAGCTTCCGTCACCGGCGAGTGACCTGTGGGCGTTGGGCGCCACCATGTTCCACGCCGTCGAGGGCCGATCCCCGTTCCAGCGCGACACGACCGCGGCCACCATGCACGCGATCATGTACGAGGAGCCGGTCCTGCGGCGGACCAGGGGCCCGCTCGCCGACACGATCATGGCTTTGCTGACCCAGGACGACACCCGCCGGCTCACGGCGGCCCAACTGAGGGAACGGCTCAGCGGCGCCACCGCGGTGGTCAAACCGCTCACACCGTCCGAGCAGACCGTCGTCATCGAACCGGTCACCAGCTACGTCACGCCGCAGACGCACACGCGCGACGACTGGAACGACGACAAACCCAAGTCCCGCAAGAAGATCGGTGTGCTCGCCGGGGCCGCAGCCGCGCTCGTGGTGATCGCGCTCGCCGCTGTGTTCATCCTCCAACCCGATGCGCGGCAAGGGGTTGCGGTCGCCCAGCAGAACGTCGGTGCGACGACGACCACCACGGCCCCGGCGTCGTCGAGCGCGGTGACGAGCAGCAGTTCGGCCGCCCCGAGCAGCAGCCAGGTCTCGTCCAGCTCGGCGCCGTCGAGCACGTCGAAGTCCCAGAGCCAGGCCCCGCCCCCGCAGCAGACGACACAGCCGAAACCGCCGCGGCAGACGCTCGCGATCACCCGGTACGTCAAGCAGGGCACGCCGTTCCACTACAGCGGTGTGCCGGGCAAGGGGCCTCCCGCGGGCTTCACCGCCGAGCAGACCGGAGGCCTCGGCAAGATGCTCGCGAAGGAGGAGCCGGGCACCAAGCTGCTGGTCGCGTGCCGCGTGAAGGGCTCAGGTGACCACATGACGTCGCCGTGGCCTGACTGCGAGGGACAGGACAAGCTCTGGGACCTCGGCTACGTCTTCAACGACAAACCCGCCGACGTCCCGGCCATGCAGCTCTACCGCTGCATCTTCGAGAACGCCCACTTCGACTCGCTCGACCCGAAGTGCGAGGGGCAGCGCACGGAGTGGTCGTACGGCTGGGTCGTCACCGGCTGATCGCGGGCTCCAGCCCGACCGGCTCGGCGCTGTCGAACGTCTCACGGGCCTCGGCCACGGACTCGTAGTTCGCCTGCGCCCACACCCGCAGCGCGGCCAGCGGTCCCGTGACGCTGCGCCCGAGCTCGGTCAGTTCGTACTCGACGCGCAACGGCACCGAGGGGTAGACCGTGCGCGTGACGAGCCCATCGCGTTCCAACGTGCGCAACGTCTGTGTGAGCATCTTCTGGCTAACGCCCTCCAGCCGGCGCTTGAGCTCACCGAACCGCTGGGGCCCGTCCTCAAGTGCGCCGATCACCAATGCCGTCCACTTGGACGCGACCATGTCCAGCAGGTCGCGACACGGACACATCTTGAGGTAAACGTCCCTGATCACAGATAGTTTCTATCAGGTACCTAGTGCACAAGATAGTGCCTAATTGCGAAAAGAGACCTGCTCTCCCAAGCTAGTGGGCATGCGAGCGATCATCCAGAACGAGTTCGGCGGTCCCCTCACCCTCACCGACGTCCCCAAGCCCACGCCCCTCCCGACGGAGGTCCTGGTCAGGGTGCACGCGGCCGGCGTCAACCCCGTCGACTGGAAGACCCGCGCCGGCGGTGGCATGGCCGGGATGCAGACCTTCCCGTTCATCAACGGCTGGGACGTCTCCGGTGTGGTCGAGGAGGTCGGCTTCGGCGTCACGACCCTCAAGCCCGGCGACGAGGTCTACGGCATGCCTTGGTTCCCGCGCGCTGCGGGCGCGTACGCCGAGTACGTCACGGCGCCGTCCCGCCACTTCGCGAAGAAGCCGAAGAGCCTCACCCACGTCGAGGCGGCCGCGTTGCCGCTGGCCGCACTCACCGCCCACCAGATCCTCATCGACACCGCTGACCTGCGCAAAGGGCATAAGGTGCTGATCACGGCCGCGGCGGGCGGTGTCGGCCACCTCGCGGTGCAGATCGCGAAGGCTCACGGCGCGTACGTCATCGGCACCGCTCGCGAGCCGAAGCACGCGTTCCTGAAGGACATCGGCGCCGACGAGGTGATCGACTACACCCGGGGCGACTACGACAAGAACGACGTCGACGTGTTCGTGGACCTCGTCGGCGGCGCGTCACCGGCCTCGGTGCGGCCCGGCGGGTTGTTCGTCGGCGTGCCGTCCGGAGTGGACAGGCCGATGCGCGACGACATCAGGACCAGCCCGATCCTGGTCGAACCCGACCGCGCGGGCCTGGAGGCGATCGCGGCGCTGGTCGAGTCGGGGGAGCTCAGGGTGCACGTCGACGCGACGTTCCCCCTGGAAGAGGCCGGAAAAGCACATGCCCTGGGCGAGACGGGCCGCACCCAGGGCAAGATCGTGCTCGAGGCGATCTAGCGACGCCAGGGCTTCTTGCGGCGCGCGGCGTCCCACACGAGCAGCGCGATGATCGTGACACCGGAGAGCACGAGCCAGATGTTCTCGGTCTGGCCGTGGTGGTTGCCGATCAGCATCAGGAAGCAGAAGATCGCGGAGAGCCAGCCGGCGATGCGCGTGCCCTTGGGCAGCTGGCCGTGCCAGCCCCACTCGTGCGACGGCTCCTCGTGAGGGTCGACGGCAGGACGCTTGTCCAGTTCCGAGGACGTAGCCACGGTTTCCTCCACTGCTCATCCGGATTACGAGGCCATCGTCGCACATGTGAGTGAGCACGGATGTGTGAGGTCGCGCGCGCACGGCTTACCGGCGAGGTCGTGCCGGTCTACGCTCGACGCGGCCACACCCGTCCGACCCTGTGAAGGCGCCTCGACTTGACCGGCTTCTCTCCCGCCGAGGCCTCCGCCCCGGACACGTTCGCCCCCGTCGAGATCGGTCTCCGCGGTGTGCGCAAGCGCTTCTCCGACCAGGTGGCGGTCGACGGCGTCTCGCTCGACGTCCACGAGGGCGAGTTCTTCTCGGTGCTCGGCCCGTCCGGCTGCGGCAAGACCACGGTCCTGCGCATGATCGCCGGGTTCGTCGACCCCGACGAGGGCCGCATCGAGCTCGACGGCAACGACATGGTGGGCGTCCCTCCGTACCGGCGGGACGTCAACACCGTCTTCCAGTCGTACGCGCTGTTCCCGCACATGTCGGTGTGGGACAACGTGGCCTACGGCCTCAAGCGCAAGAAGATCCGCGGCGACGAGCTGAAGAAGCGCGTCGGCGAGCACCTCGAACTGGTGCGGCTGTCGCAGTTCGCCCGGCGCAGGCCCACCCAGCTCTCCGGCGGTCAGCAGCAACGCGTGGCCATCGCCCGTGCGCTCGCCGCCGGCCCGCGGCTCCTCCTGCTCGACGAACCGCTCGGCGCGCTCGACGCCAAGCTGCGCAAGGAACTGCAGATCGAGCTGATGCGCATCCAGCGCGAGGTCGGCACGACGTTCCTGTACGTCACGCACGACCAGGAAGAGGCGCTGGTCCTCTCGCACCGCATCGCCGTGATGAACGTGGGCAGGATCGAGCAGGTCGGCTACCCGGAGGACGTCTACGAACGGCCCGCGACCCGGTTCGTCGCCGGGTTCATCGGCACGTCGAACATCCTCGACGCCGAGGTGTCCGGTGTGGACGGTGGACTGGTCTCGCTGACGGCTCCCGGTGCCACGAACCTGCGCGCCAAGTTCTCCGGCAGCGTCACCCACGGGCGCAAGGTCGCCGCGACCGTGCGCCCGGAGAAGGTGCACCTGTTCAACGAGTCCGCCGAGCCGCCCACCGGGTGGTGCGTGCTGGCCGGTGTGGTGCAGGACGTCGTCTACACGGGCGTGTCCACGCAGTTCGTGGTCGACACTCCCGGCGGCGTGCTGACGGCGTTCGTGCAGAACGCCCAGCGCATCGACGACGCGGGCGCGCCCGGCCAGTCCGTGCGGGTGGCCTGGGACCCGGAGTTCACCGTGCTGCTGGAGTCCTCGGATGGGTGAGCTCCGGATCGCCCGGCTGTGGGACGTCGACAGCCCACGGGTGACCCGGCGCACGATGCTGGGCTCGATGGCGTTCTTCGCGCTCGCCGCCTGCGCGGTCGGCCCGGCACCGGAGAACGCCGGGGGTACGAGTGCGGCCAAGGCGGCGAACCTGACCGACGAGCCGAAGCTCAACTTCTACAACTGGACCGACTACATCGCGCCCGAGACGTTGCCGGGCTTCTCGTCCGTCAGCGGCATCGAGGTCACGTACGACAACTTCTCGACCAACGACGAGATGGAAGCCAAGATCGCGTCCGGTCAGGCCGGCTACGACCTCGTGGTGCCGTCGGACAACTTCCTGCGCCGCTTCCTGCGTTCCGGTCTGCTCCAGCCGCTGGACCACGACGCGATCCCGAACCTGCGCAACCTGGAGCCCCGGTTCGCGGAGGCCGAGTACGACCCCGGCAACCGGTTCTCGGTGCCGTGGGCCTGGGGCACGACGGGTCTGGCGTACTCGAAGTCGCAGATCGGCGGCGACGTCACCGGGTTCGACGCCTTCGACCTGCCGGATGCCCGGGGCCGCAGCTCGATCCTCGACGAGGCCCGCGACGGCATGGCGATCGGGTTGCTGAAACTCGGCCACGACCCGAACACCACCGACGCGAGGCAGATCGACGACGCCGCGAACTTCCTGCTGTCGTTGAAGAAGAAGCTCGGCCAGATCACCTCCGACGTGATCGAGCCGCTGACGTCCGGCCAGGTGCGGCTGGCGCAGTCGTACTCCGGTGACGCGTTCCAGGCCCGCGCCGCCAACGACGACATCGGGTACGCCATCCCCGTCGAGGGTGGACTGTCCTACGTGGACCTGCTCGTCATCCCGAAGGACGCGCCGCACGCCGCGAACGCGCACCGGTTCATGGACTTCGTCCTCGGCGCGGAGGCGGGCGCGGCGCTGTCCAACGCCGTCCGGTACGGCAGCCCCAACGCCGCCGCGAAGCCGTTGATCGACAAGGAACTGCTGAACGACCCGGTGGTCTACCCGCCGGACGACCAGCTCGCGAAGCTCCCGTTCACCAAGGACCTCGGCGGCGACGCCGAAGCGCTCTACGCGGACGCCTGGACGAAGGTCAAGACCGGCTGACCGGCATCGACCTCATTCCCCTGATCACCACCGAGTCGCGGAACTCGATCGGGCCCGTCTGCCGCAGTTCCGGCATCCGGCGGGCCAGCGCGCGGAACGCCACGGCGCCCTCCATCCGTGCGAGCGTCGCGCCCAGGCAGTAGTGGATGCCGCTGGAGAACGCGAGGTGCTCGGGCTTGTGCACGCGCATCACGTCGAACTTGTGCGCCTCCGGATAGACCTCGGGGTCGCGGTTCGCGGCGGCGATCAGCAGCGTGACCATCTCGTCGCGGCCGATCCCGTCGACATCCTCGTGCGCGATCCGGCTGGTCAGCTGCACCGGTGGCGCCCACCGCAGCGTCTCCTCGACGACCGCGGGCGCGAGTTCCGGGTTGGCCTTGAAGAGCTGCCACTGCGACGGGTGGTCGAGCAGGGCGCGGGTGCCGTTGCCGATCAGGTTCACCGTGGTCTCGAAGCCCGCGACCAGCAGCAACACCAGCGTGCCGAGCATTTCCTGCGGGGTCAGCCGCTGCTCGGCCTCGGCGGCGACCAGTGAGCTGATCACGTCGTAACCGGGTGTCCTGCGGCGTTCCGCGATGAGGCGGTCGAACAGCGCGAGCACCTTGTCGTTGGCGTTGGCCATCTCCGCGGTGACACCCGTGTCGAACGAGGCCGCGACGAGCGCGCCGTAGTCCGCGAACTCGGCGGTGTCGGCGTCCGGGATGCCGAGCAGGTCGCTGATCACCGAGATCGGCAGCGGCGCCGCGAAGTCCGTGATCAGGTCGAACTCGTCCTTGTCCAGCAACGAATCCGCGACCTTCTCGACGCGCGTGCGGTACTCGTCGATCTTCTTCGGGCTGAACGCCGGCGTGGCGATCCGGCGCAGCCTGGTGTGGTCCGGCGGGTCCGTCTCCAGGAACGACTCGGGCAGCAGACCGGCGTTGCCCGGATAGGTGCCGTCGGTGTACCTGACGCCGAACCGGCGGTCGCGCAGGATCTTGTTGGCCAGCGGGTGGCTCGTCGTCAGCCACATGCCGTTGTCACGCGTCAGCGGGCCGTGCGCGCGTAGCTGTTCGTAGATCGGATTCGGGTCTTCATGTCCGGTCAGTTGCTCCAGCACTTGCTACCCCCTCGAACACCGTGGTGAGCACGAACCGGGGAGCGTCCAGCGGCGCGAGACGGCCGTAGCTGATCGCTTCCCAGGCGTTGAAGAGCCCGGCGTAGAGGGTGTGCAGGATCCACCACGCGGGCAGGTCGCGGCGCAGCCTGGTGCCCTGCAGCCGGGTGATCAGGTCGAGGACGGGCTGGTCCATCGCTTCGATGCGAGCCCTCAGTTCCGCGTCGCGTTCGAGGCCGGGAAAGCGGAGCAGGAACTCCACCCGCGGGCCGAGCGCGACCAGGCGCGTCATCAGGTCCTCGAGCGCGTCGTCGCGGTCGAAGTCCACCTGGCAGGCCACGGAGTCGATCAGGTCGAGCGCGTCGTTCGCGACGGCGCGGACCAGGTCCGTCCGGGTCGGGAAGCGCTTGTGGAGTGTGGTCCTGCCGACACCCGCCGCCCGCGCCACATCGCCCAGGGACGCGGTCGGGTCCTTGAGCAGCACGGACGTCGCCGTCTGCAGCAGGTGAACACTCATGTTCACAACGGTACACAGATGTTCAGGACCTAGGATGCCGATTCGTGCTCCGACGCTGGCTGAAGGCCAACGCCCTCCTCGCCCCTACCGGCCTCTGGCTGGGGTTCTTCCTGATCGCACCGCTCGTCGTGGTCGTCGAGTTCAGCTTCGCCACGCGGAACACCGGCATCGCCCGCGCCGTGCTGCCGTGGACGGTCCAGGCTTACCGGACGGCGCTGGACCCGGCGTTCCTGCCGATCTTCGGGCGGACCCTGCTGTACGCGGGCGCCACGACCGTCGCGTGCCTGCTGCTCGGGTTCCCGGTGGCGTGGTTCATCGCGCGGTACGGCGGGCGTTATCGGACGGCGCTGCTCGCGGCGGTGCTGATCCCTTTCTGGTCGAGCTACCTCGCGCGGATCTACGCGTGGAAGGCGCTGCTGGACGGCGAGGGGCTCGTGAACACCGTGCTCGGGTGGGTCGGGCTCGACCGCGACGGAGGGTTCCTGCTCAGCGACGGTGCTGTCGTGCTCGGTCTGACGTACGGGTTCCTGCCGTTCATGGTGTTGCCGCTGTACGTGGCGTGCGAACGGTTCGACGTGCGATTGGTGGAGGCGTCGTACGACCTCGGGCACGGGCGGGTGTCGACGTTCTTCCGCGTGGTGCTGCCGGGGGTCATGAGTGGCGTGCTGGCCGGGTCGTTGCTGGTGCTGGTGCCCGCGGCGGGTGACTTCGTGACGCCGAAGCTGCTCGGCGGGGTGGAACAGTCGACGTTCGGGTCGGTGATCGACGACCAGTTCCGCGGGGGCAACAACTGGCCGCTGGGGTCGGCGATGGCGGTGTTGTTGCTCGTGCTGGTGGTGTTCGTGCTCGTGGTGCGCGGACGGCGTGGGGAGGACGTGCTGTGAACCGTCGTCCGTGGGTGCTCGGCGCTGTGGTGTGCCTGGTCTTCCTGTTCTTGTACGCACCGATCGCGTGGCTCGCCATCGCGTCGTTCAACTCGTCGCGGTCGTTGTCGCGGATCAGCGGGTTTTCGTTGCAGTGGTACGCGGAGCTCGCTGACGACTCGCGCGTGTTCGCGTCTTTGCAGCTGACGTTGCAGTTGGCGTTGGCGTCGGCCGTGATCTCGACGGTCATCGGGACGTTGGCCGCTTTCGGGCTGCGGCGCGCGTTTCCCGGTCGTGGGCTCTGGACCGTGTTGCTGTCGTTGCCTTTGGTGGTGCCCGAGGTCGTCATGGGCGTGGCGATGCTGGGGTTCTTCGTGAAGCTCGCCGGGGTGCCGTTGGGTTTCGGGGCCTTGCTGTTCGCGCACGTGGCGTTCTCGTTGAGCTTCGTGGTCGTCGTGGTGCGGTCGCGGGTGTCCGGAATGGACGTCCGGCTGGAGGAGGCCGCGGCCGACCTCGGGGCGTCGCCGTTCGTCGCGTTCCGCACCGTGACGCTGCCGTTGGTGGCGCCCGCGGTGGCGGCTGGTGCGGCGTTCGCGTTCCTGCTGTCGTTCGACGACGTGGTGATCTCGTCGTACCTGACCGGTGTCGGGTCGACGACGCTGCCGGTGTTCGTCTACGCGCAGGCCTCGAAGCGGGGGATCTCGCCGGAGATCGTGGCGTTGTCGACGTTGATGGTGGCCGCGACGGCGTTGCTGCTGATCATCGGTGTGGTCATCGCGTCCTGGCGGGCGCGCAGGTCGGGATCCATCGCACAGCTGGCCTAACTTCGCGCCAGGGCTGTATCTCCGTCTGTGTGCGAGCGACTTCTCCCATGAGTTCATCGGCAGCTCTTTGGGGGAAGACGTGCCGCAGTTGCGCATTCACTTCACTGATTGGGACATCGCGCACACCCGGTTGAAACTGGAGACCGACCTGACGTGGGAGATCGTCGGTAGCGCTCAGGTCCTGCGACACAAGGACGACGACCTGGCGCTCGGTTCGTGGCGTCGGCACGTGCGTGACCAGGCCGCTCGCGACCCGGACCTGCGGATGGCGCTGCACACCGTGATGGCCGAGGCACCGCACGCGGCCTGTTGCTGGCCCGACGACCTTCCCGCCGCGTTGCTCCAGGCCTTGCGCGTCTACCGCCGGTGCGTGATCGAGCCGCATCTGCCGATCATCGAGGACGGCCTGTGCACCGACGCGGCGGCCAGGATCCACCAGTACCTGCACTCCGGCCCGGAGGGGCTGCTCAGGTCGCTCGGGGACACCACCCGATGGCATCCGCCGGTGCTGTCCGTCGACCACGCGCACGACCGCGACCTGCACCTCGGCGGCAGGGGCCTCACGTTGATCCCCTGCTACTTCGCCGTGCGACAGCCGGTCGCGCCGGCGGAACCCCGGTCGTGCCCGGTGCTGGTGTTCCCGATCCGGACCGAGTCCCGGCTCCTCGCCGGCGGGCGCGCGGGCGGTGATCAGGTGACCGCGCTGCTCGGTGCCACCAGGGCGTCGATCCTGCGGTCGGTGATCGGCGGGAGCACCACCACCAGGCTGGCGAAGCTGGTGGGCGTGGCGCCGGCGACGGTCAGCCATCACACCGGTGTGCTGCGCGAGGCGGGCCTCATCGCCACCGAACGCGAGGAGAACTTCGCCCGGCACCTGATCACCCCGCTGGGACTGCGGGTGCTGGCCGCCGGTCGGTGAACGCGACCGAGGGCCGCCGGCAGCGTCCACTTCGGACGCTGCCGACGACCCTCGGCTCTCAGCTGGTCACCAGCAGGTGTTCCCGGTGACCCACTTGTGGGAGCGGATCAGCACGTTCGGGAAGTTCGGTGCCTCCACGCCTCGCGGGATGTAGTAGGCGATGCTGCCGGAGTAATTCGCGCCGGGGTACAGGCAGACCCTGGTGTAGGCCGTGCTGGCGCCGGCGTTCTCGGCGGCCCGCACCGGACGGGTGCCCGACCAGGAGCACCTGACGTCCCCGCCCTGCCAGTCGGGGTCGGCGGTGCCCCAGCTGCAGCGGCTGCTGCTGCCGTCACCGACCGGCCACGCGCACATGTTGCCGCTGCCGCACGACAGCGCCTGGGCCGACACGTCCGGCTGTGCAGGCGCGCCCACCTCCGCCGGGCCGCTCAGGTTGATCTCGACCGGCTTCGCGGCTGCCGTCCCCAGCAACGACATCAGCGCGAACGCGGCGGCGAACAGCACACACAACGCTTTTCTCATGTTTCCCCCTGAGATTGATGTGCAGGAGGCGGAGTATGCCGAGACGATCATGGGCGCAGAGGGTCCTTCGAACCTCGTCGAAGGGATTCCGAACGACCTGGATCTGATGCGGGCGTCAACTTTCGTCGCGGGAAATCGATACTCCAGCGTGCCGCGCGGACATGGGACGTCTCGTAGCTTGAAAGCGTGATTACCGCTGTGCGGACCAGGGCCGAGGCGTTCCGCGCCGACACCCTGGCCCGGTTCCGGGAGCTGACCGTGGTCCGGCTCGTCGGCGACCTGATCGTGATGGTCGCCGCGGTCCTGCTGGACGTGTGGCCGGGTCCGTGGGCCGAGACGAAGGCGTCCGGCTGGACGCTGGTGGCGATCGCCGTCGTCTACGTGGTGCTGCTCCCGCTGCGGCACCTGCTGCCGGCGACGGCCATGATCGCCGGCGCGGCGATCCCGTTCATCGGACCCGCGATGATGGTGGTGCTGAGCTACACCGCCGGCCGCCGGATCGAGTCGTGGGTCAAGGCGGTCGCGTCGACCACGATCACGTTCGTCGTGGTGGTGCTGGTGTGGGACTGGGACCAGCGCCCGCTCGAGATCGAACCCGTCTACGGGATGCTGATCCTGGTCACGATCTTCGGCGTGGGCGTGGCGCTGCCGTTCCTCGTCGGGCGCTACCTCGCGCAGCGCGAGGCGCTGGTGCAGGCCATGCAGGACCGCGAGGCGCGCATGCGCGGCGAGCACAAGTTGCTGTCACGGCAGGTCCGGCTGCGCGAACGCAGCCGCATCGCCCAGGACATGCACGACAGCCTCGGCCACCGGCTCTCGCTGATCTCCGTGCACGCCGGCGCCCTCGCCCTCGACCCGTCGCTGGGGGACAAGCAACGCGAGGCGATCGGGGTGCTGCGCTCGGCGGCGTTGACCGGCATGGGGGAGCTACGGGCGATCATCGGCGTCCTGCGCGCCGAGGACGGTCCCGACGACGACCCCGCGACACGGACCGCGGAGTCCATCGACTCGTTGGTGAGTGACGCGCGCAAGGCAGGCGTTCTGGTCAGCTTGGTGCGTGGCGGGCAGGCGCATCCGTTGCCGTCCCGTGTCTCTCACGCGGCCTATCGCGTCGCTCAGGAGGGCCTGACCAACGCCGCGAAGCACGCGCCAGGCGCCGCCGTGCAGGTGACGGTGAAGTACGAGCCGGACGCCCTCGTCGTGGAGGTGCGCAACAACCCGTCACGCAACGGCTCTTCCAACGGCACACCGGGCGTGGGCTTGATCGGTCTCACCGAACGCGTGCGCGTGGCCGGCGGCATCCTGCACGTGGGCGGACTGCCGTCCGGTGGCTTCCGCATCGCCGCCGTGCTGCCGTACGAGGAAACACCGCTCCCGGACGAGCCCGAGGACGAGCAGGACGAGACCGAATCGCCGCGCGGCATCCGCAAGTGGGCGGGCATCGGCTCCATCGCGGGCGCGTCCGTGGTCCTGGCGATCATCATCGGCGGCTTCACCTACCTCGGCGCCCAGCCGGTGACCGAGGTCGTCTCCCAGGAGAACCTCGACCGGATCCAGGAGGGCCAGTCCGAGGCGGACGTGCTCCGGATGCTCCCGGCGGGCGACGAACCCCTGGTGGCCGACGGTGAACGCAAGTCCCAGGCCGCCCCCGAACCGCCGGGCGCGCGCTGCGTCTACCACATCACCGACGAGCAGTCGTACCTAGCGAAGGGCACCCGAGTGGTGCGTTTCTGCTTCCGAGACGGCAAGCTGGTCGAGAAGAAGATCCACGTGCAGAGGACAGGTCAATGATCCGGGTGCTCATCGCCGACGACGAGCCGCTGATGCGTGCGGGCATCAAGGCCATCCTCGGCACCGCCGACGACATCGAGCTCGTGGCGGAGGCCGGCGACGGCCGCGAGGCGCTGCAGATCGTCCGCGAGCGCCGGGTGGACGTGGCGGTGCTCGACATCCGCATGCCGCGCATGGACGGTCTCGCGTGCGCCAAGGAACTCCGCGTCGTGGCACCGTCGGTGCGGGTCGTGATGCTGACCACGTTCGGCGAGGACGACAACATCGTGCGCGCGCTGTCCGACGGTGCGGCCGGCTTCCTGTTGAAGGACTCCGCGCCCGAAGAGCTTCTGAGGGCCGTGCGTGCCGTGCACAACGGCGAGGCGTATCTGTCGCCGATGGTCACGTCACGTGTGGTGGGGATGGTGGCGACCTCCGGACAGCCGAAGCGGCAGGAGGCGCAGAAGGCCGTCGAGGGGCTGACCGACCGCGAGGTCGAGGTGCTCGCGCTGCTCGGGCAGGGCATGTCGAACGCCGATGTCGGGGCGAAGCTGCACATGTCCGAGGCGACGGTGAAGACGTACGTGTCGCGGTTGCTGGCGAAGCTGGGGCTGACGAACCGGGTGCAGGCGGCGTTGCTGGCGCGGGACGCGGGCATCGCGAACTGACCCCGGACAGACGAGAGGCCGTCCGGGTGACACCCGGACGGCCTCCAACGTCGTGTACGGCTAAGCGTGCGTACGCCTGCCCGTCACCAGTCGATAGATGCCCAGCAGCACCAGCGACCCGAGAATGGCCAGCAGCCACGTCCGCAGATCGAAGAACGAGCCGAGATCGGTTGCGAAGACGGCAGATCCGATGAAACCGCCCAGGATCGCGCCAACGATGCCGATCAGCATCGTGATGATGATTCCGCCCGGGTCTTTGCCCGGCATGATCGCCTTGGCGATGGCTCCGGCCAACAGGCCGAGCACGATCCATCCGAGGATGCCCACCGAGAGTCTCCTTCCAACGACTTGACGACGCTGGAATGCCCCCGATCTGGCGACTTCACACCTCCAAAACCACTCCGTTATCAAAGTAACGGGCTGTGCCGAGGCTCTCAGGCACTCTCCGGAACAATGAGGGGCGATGAGTACTCCACGCACTGTCCTGATCCTGGGGTCGACCGGCTCGGTCGGCACCCAGGCGCTCGACGTCATCCGGCGCAACCGCGACCGCTTCCAGGTCGTCGGGCTCGGCGCGGGTGGACGTCAGCTGGACCTGCTCGCGCAGCAGGCAGCAGAGTTCGACGTGAAGACGGTCGCGGTGGCCAACGGCGCCGACGTGCCCGGTGTCAGGACGCTGACCAGCATGGTCGACCTGATCGAGGCGTGTCCGGCGGACGTCGTCCTCAACGGCATGGACGGGTCCAGGGGGCTGGAGCCGTCGCTCAAGGTGCTCGAGACGGGGGCGACGCTCGCGCTCGCGAACAAGGAGTCGCTCATCGCGGGCGGGCCGCTCGTGCTGAAGGCGGCGAAGCCCGACCAGATCGTGCCGGTCGACTCCGAGCACTCGGCGCTCGCGCAGTGCCTTCGCGGCGGCACCGAGAACGAGGTGCACAAACTCGTTCTCACGGCCTCCGGCGGGCCATTTCGGGGCAAAAGCCGCAAAGAGCTCGAATCGGTCACCGTGCAGCAGGCCATGGCGCACCCGACGTGGTCGATGGGACAGGTCGTCACCATCAACTCGGCCAACCTCGTCAACAAGGGCCTGGAGCTGATCGAGGCGCACCTGTTGTTCGGGGTCCCGTACGACCGCGTCGACGTCGTGGTGCACCCTCAGTCCATCATTCACTCGATGGTCACGTTCACGGACGGCTCGACGCTCGCGCAGGCGTCGCCCCCGGACATGCGGCTGCCCATCTCACTGGGGCTGGGCTGGCCCGAGCGCGTCGCGGGTGCGGCCGCCGCCTGTACCTTTGACACCGCCACCTCGTGGACGTTCGAACCGCTGGACAGCGTCACGTTCCCGGCGGTCGAGCTCGCGCGGCAGGCCGGCACCGCTGGCGGTTGCCTTCCTGCCATCTACAACGCCGCGAACGAGGAGGCACTCGCCTCCTTCGTCGCCGGCCACACGTCGTTCCTGTCGATCGTGGACACCATCGGCCAGGTTCTCGGCGAGGCGAACGAATGGCATCACGACCCCGCGGACGTCGCGGAGGTCCTGGCCGCCGAGGACTGGGCACGCGCACGTGCCCGCGAGCTGGTTGGAAGGAACTGAACTTTCCGTGAACACATTCATCAACATCCTCGGGGTGCTGTTGTTCGCGTTCGGCATCGCGGTCTCGATCGCGCTGCACGAGTTCGGGCACCTGCTGACGGCGAAGTTCTACGGCATGAAGGTCACCCGGTACTTCATCGGTTTCGGCCCGAAGCTCTTCTCGTTCCGCAAGGGCGAGACCGAGTACGGCCTGAAGGCGATCCCGGCCGGCGGCTTCTGCGAGATCACCGGCATGACGGCGCTGGAGGACGTGCACCCGGACGACCGCAAGCGCGCCTTCTACAACCAGAAGGTGTGGAAGCGCGTCGTCGTGCTGTCCGCCGGCTCGATCACGCACTTCATCCTCGGCTTCCTCATCCTGCTGTTCCTCGCGATGTCGCTCGGCCTGCCGAACAACAAGGACCTGCCGGTCCTCGCCGAGATCACGCCCTGCGTGCAGGACCACACCGTCGGCCTCACCGCGCCGTGCCAGCCCGGCGCCCCGGCCCCAGCCAAGGACGCGGGCCTGCAGCCCGGTGACGAGGTCACGTCCATCGGCGGCAAGCCGATCAAGACGTGGTCCGAGATGCTCGAGATCACCCGCGCGCTCAGCGGCCCGACCGAGTTCAAGGTCCTGCGCGACGGCAAGGAGCTCGCTCTCACGGTGAACGTGCCGCAGGTCTCCCGCGAGGTGCTCGACGGCAAGGGCGGCCGCGAGGTCAAGGACGTCGGCGCCATCGGCGTCACCTGGCAGCAGAACTTCGAGTACAGCCCGCTCGCGGCGGTCCCGGCCTCCATCGCGTTCACCGGCGACATGTTCGTGAACACCTGGAAGGGCCTCATGCGCTTCCCGGAGCGCATCCCGGCCGTGGTCAAGGCCATCGGTGGCGGAGAGCGAGACCTCGACACGCCCATCTCGGTGGTGGGCGCGTCACGACTGGGTGGTGACGCCGCCGAACGCGGTCTGTGGGCGTTCTTCATCCTTATGCTCGCGGGCCTGAACTTCTTCGTCGGTGTGTTCAACCTCCTGCCCCTGCTGCCGCTTGACGGTGGTCACATCGCCGTCAACCTCTACGAACGGGTGCGAGACTGGGTGAGGAAGCTGCGCGGGAAGCCCGCCGGCGCCCCGGTCAACTACATGCGCCTGTTGCCGCTCACCTACGTGGTCATCTTCATCGGCGGCGCCATCACGCTGCTGACCGTGACCGCCGACATCGTCAACCCGATCAGGTTGCAATAAGAGTGATCCACGGAAAGGTGCACAACCCATGAGTGACGGCGTGATGCTCGGAATGCCGGCACTGCCGCCGCCGGTGCTGTCCGAACGACGCAAGACCAGGCAGCTGATGGTCGGCAACGTCGGTGTCGGCAGCGAGTTCCCCGTCTCCGTCCAGTCGATGACGACGACTCTCACGTCGGACGTCAACGCGACGTTGCAGCAGATCGCGGAGCTCACCGCGTCCGGCTGCGACATCGTGCGCGTCGCCTGCCCCTCGCAGGACGACGCGGACGCGCTGCCGGCGATCGCCCGGAAGTCCCAGATCCCCGTGATCGCCGACATCCACTTCCAGCCGAAGTACGTCTTCGCCGCCATCGAGGCTGGTTGTGCCGCGGTCCGGGTGAACCCGGGCAACATCCGCAAGTTCGACGACCAGGTGAAGCAGATCGCGGCCGCCGCCAAGGACCACGGCACCCCGATCCGGATCGGCGTCAACGCCGGTTCGCTCGACCCGCGCCTGCTCGCCAAGTACGGCAAGGCCACGCCCGAGGCGCTGGCCGAGTCGGCGATGTGGGAGGCCTCGCTCTTCGCGGAGCACGACTTCCACGACATCAAGATCTCCGTCAAGCACAACGACCCCGTCGTCATGGTGCGCGCGTACGAACTGCTGGCCGAGCAGTGCGACTACCCGCTGCACCTGGGCGTCACGGAGGCCGGCCCCGCCTTCCAGGGCACCATCAAGTCGGCCGTCGCGTTCGGCGCGCTGCTGCGCCAGGGCATCGGCGACACCATCCGGGTGTCGCTGTCCGCCCCGCCGGTCGAGGAGATCAAGGTCGGCCACCAGATCCTCCAGTCGCTCAACCTGCGCCCGCGCAAGCTGGAGATCGTCTCCTGCCCGTCGTGCGGCCGCGCCCAGGTCGACGTGTACACGCTCGCCGAGCAGGTCACGGCGGGTCTGGAGGGCATGGAGGTGCCGCTGCGCGTCGCCGTCATGGGCTGCGTCGTGAACGGCCCCGGTGAGGCTCGCGAGGCCGACCTGGGTGTCGCGTCCGGCAACGGCAAGGGCCAGATCTTCGTGAAGGGCAAGGTCATCAAGACCGTGCCCGAGCACGCGATCGTGGAGACCCTCATCGAGGAGGCCATGCGCCTCGCCGAGGAGATGGAGCCCGTCGAAGGCGGCACTCCGGCCGTCACCGTCGGCTAGATCCACACGAACGACTGAGGGCCCGTCTTGCGGGCCGAGGGACGAGGTGTGCCTGCAGAAAGCGCAGGCACACCTCGTCCCTTCTGTGTTCGGTGGGGGCACCCCACACCCCGGGCTGCGAACTGAGACGGGCCCTCACCGTGTGTCCAGGCACAGCGCACTGTTGGCTGATGTCATCCACACGGTCCATCTGGCACGCTAGGTGACGTGCTGAGGCTTGCCGGAGCGCGTGTTCTCGACGAGCGCGACCTGATCGACGTGCGCGGGGTGTTCGACCACGACCCCGTGGCGTCGTGCATGGTCGCGGCACGGGTCGAGGTCGCCGGCCTGGACCCGTGGCGCCTGGGCGGCGAGATGTGGGGCTCCGACTCCAAGCCGATCAGGGGCAAGGTCGAAGGTCTCTGCTTCTCCGGCCCCAACCTCATCCCGCTCAAGGGCAGCGCGGCGGCCATGCGGATGTTCGCCGACCGCGCCCGCCGCCGGGGCCGGATGTGCTCCAGCCTCGTCGGTCCCGCCGAGCAGGTCCTGACGCTGTGGGACGAGCTCCGGCCCGACTGGGGGCCCGCCCGCGAGGTGCGCGGTGACCAGCCGTTGATGGCCATCTCGACGGCGCCGAAGGTCACCCCGGACCCGATGGTCCGCCAGGTCCGCCCGAGCGAGCTGGGCCGCTACCTCCCCGCCGCCATCTCGATGTTCATCGAGGAGGTCGGCATCGACCCGTGCGCCGAGGACGGCGGCGCGGGCTACCGGGCGCGGGTGTCCGAGCTGATCGCCGCAGGCAGGGCGTTCGCTAGGTTCGAGCACGGCGAGGTCGTCTTCAAGGCCGAGATTGGCGCGATGTCGAGCAAGGTCGGCCAGATCCAGGGGGTCTGGGTCCGCCCGGACCGCCGCGGCGAGGGCATCGGCACGGCAGGCACGGCGGCGGTCGCCGACCGGCTGACCAGGGTGCTCAACCGCACGGCCAGCCTCTACGTCAACGGCTACAACCAGGTGGCGCAGGCCGCCTACCGCCGAATCGGATTCGAACAAGTCGGGCAATACGCCACTGTGCTCTTCTGACCGGGCATACTCGCGCGAGTGCGCCTTCTCGCAACGATCACGGTAGTGCTGGTGACGGTGAGCGGCTGTGGGCTGTTCGAGTCGGAGCCCGGGCCGCCGGAGATCACCAACGACTTCCTGGCGAAGCTCGCGTCCGGTGACGTGCAGGGTGCCGCCGGGATGACCGACAACCCGAACGACGCCAAGGAGACACTCGAGAAGTTCCGCGGAGCGCTCAAGCCCGAGAGTCTGAGCACCAAGGTCGACCAGATCCGCAAGAACGGCGAGCTGGCGTCCGAAGCGTCCGTCACGTTCGACTGGAACCTCGGCAAGAACCGCCACTGGACGTACCCGACCAAGTTCGACGTGCGCCAGGAAGGCGACACGTGGAAGGTGCATTGGGCGCCGTCGGTGGCGCACCCCAAGCTCACGCCGCAGCAGACCGTGAAGCTCACCGAGCTCACCCCGGACCCGGCGCCCGTGCTCGACCGCGACGGCACGCCGTTGCTCGCCCCCGAACGCGTCGTGTCGGTCCTGCTCGTCGGGAAGGAGGCCGGTGACGTCGGAGCCGTCAGCAAGGCTCTCGCGGACGCGCTGGGCCCGCTCGACAAGGCCATCACCCAGCAGACGATCACCGACGGCGTGGGCAAGACCCCGGAGGGCCAGGCCTACCAGGTGGCGGCGCTGCGGGACGCGGACTACCAGTCCGTGAAGCCGAAGATCTACGAACTGCCCGGCGTGCGGTTCAGCTCGCAGACGTCGCTACTGGCACCGAGCCGCAACTTCGGCACCCAGGTGCTGCCGGCGGTGCGCAAGCTCATGGAGAACGACATCGCGGGCAACGCGGGCTTCCGCGTTAGCACGGTCGACGCACAGGGCACCGAGGTCGAGGAACTGCACTCGAAGGCGCCCGAGCCCGCCAAGGCCGTGAACATCGCGTTGTCGCGCGCGATCCAGGCCGCCGCCGAGGACGCCGTGGAGCCCTTGACGCAGCCCACGATCCTGGTCGCCATCCAGCCGTCGACCGGCGACATCCTCGCCGTCGCGCAGAACGACCCCGCCGACGCCCAGGGTGCGCTGGCGCTGACCGGCCGCTTCCCGCCGGGTTCCACCATGAAGGCCGTGTCGGCGCTGGCCGCGATCCAGTCCGGCAAGGTCACCGCCGACACCCCGCTGCCGTGCCCCGGCAAGACCACCATCGACGGCCGGCGGATCGTGCCGAATTCCAACGAGTTCGACAAGGGCACGATCCCGCTGCACTCGGCGTTCGCGTTCTCGTGCAACACGACGTTCGCGCAGCTCGCCGTCGACATGCCGGCGAACCTGCTGCCGGACGCCGCGCTGTCGCTGGGCCTCGGCGTCGACTTCGACGTCGCGGGGCTCACCACGATCACCGGGTCCGTCCCGCCCGCGACCGACGTCGTGGAACGGGCCGAGGACGCGTTCGGTCAGGGCAAGGTGCTGGCGTCGCCGTTCGGCATGGCACTCGTCTCGGCGTCCATCGCGAAGGGCTCGATGCCGGTGCCGCAGCTGGTGCGCGGCAAGGAGACCAAAGCGGACAAACAGCCTGTCGCGCCGCCCGCGGCGTCGCTCGAGCCGGTGCGCGCGATGATGCGCGAGGTCGTCGAGTCCGGCACTGCACCGCAACTCAAGCCGTACGGAGACGTGAGGGGCAAGACTGGCACCGCACAGTTCGGTGACGGCGTGCACTCACACGGGTGGTTCATGGGCTACCGCGGCGATCTCGCGTTCGCGACGCTGGTGCTCAGCGGAGAAACTTCGACTCCGGCCGTGGAGGTGGCGGCGAGGTTCCTCAAGGCGGTGCCGTGATGAGCAAGACCAGAGAACTGACCACGCGTGAACGCCTGATCCGGGCGGGCATCCTGTTGCCCGTCCCTCGGGTGCCGGAGCCGCGGGCGGAGGACCAGGTTCCAGGTGGTGCGCGCGTAGGCGGCTAATCTGGAGGGCATGGCTGTTCGTGCGACGCTGCAACCCGGTGTGCAATCTCCAAGGCGGCAGGTGCCCTCGCGCATCGTGCGTCCCGAGTACGTCGGCAAGCCCGCGCCGACGCGCGGGACCGACCCGTGGGTGCAGACGCCGGAGATCATCGAAGCCATGCGGATCGCCGGCCGCCTCGCCGCCCAGGCGCTGCAGGAGGCCGGCAAGGTCGTCGTGCCCGGCGTGACGACGGACGAGATCGACGCGGTGGCGCACGAGTTCCTGTGCGACAACGGCGCGTACCCGTCGACGCTGGGCTACCGCGGCTTCCCGAAGTCGTGCTGCACCTCGCTCAACGAGGTCATCTGCCACGGCATCCCGGACAGCACCGTCGTCGAGGACGGCGACATCGTGAACATCGACGTGACGGCGTTCATCGGCGGCGTGCACGGCGACACGAACGCGACCTTCTTCGCGGGCACCGTCTCCGAGGAGGTCAAGCTCCTCGTCGAGCGCACGCACGAGGCCACGATGCGGTCCATCAAGGCCGTGAAGCCCGGCCGCGAGCTCAACGTCGTCGGCCGTGTCATCGAGGCGTACGCGAACCGGTTCGGCTATGGCGTGGTGCGCGACTTCACCGGCCACGGCATCGGCCGCACGTTCCACAGCGGCCTCGTGGTCCTGCACTACGACGAGCCGTCGGTGAAGACGGTGCTGGAGCCCGGCATGACGTTCACGATCGAGCCGATGATCACGCTCGGGAATTACGAGGGCGAGATGTGGGACGACGGCTGGACCGTCACCACGAAGGACAAGAGCTGGACCGCTCAGTTCGAGCACACGATCGTCGTGACCGAGACCGGCTCGGAGATCCTCACAGTGTGCTGACCACCGTCTTCAGCGCGGCCGCGACCGCCGAGGGTGACGTCGCGGCCGCCAGGTGGTGCGACTCGACGCGCTCGACCGGCCAGCCCAGTTCCTCGGCTCGCGCGGCCGCGGCCTCGTAGACCGGCGACAGCAGCACGTACCCGGCAGGCCCGGACCACTCGACGCTCGGGCGCTGCTCCTTCAGGAAGTCCCACGGCACCTCGGGTGCCTCGTCGCGCATCTCCTCGCGCAGCCCCGCCGGCACGAGCCGCAGCGGGTCGGAGTCGAACCAGCGGTCCCAGCGCGGCAGCTTGCCGTCCCGCACCGATGCCTTGACCTGGCTCACGAGGGCCGGGTCGACGGTTTCGCGCCACGCCTTGCCCGGCGTCGGCAGGTCCGAGTCGAGGAACACCAGGCCGGCCACGTCGAGTTCGAGGGCGTCGGCGAAGCCCGGCAGCAACGGGCCCGCGCCGCTGTGGCCGACCAGCACGAGCGGTCCGGTGACGCCGGAGTCCTCCAGGGCGTCGGCGAACGCGCCGATCAGGCGCTGGTGCACCGGGGCCTCGTTGATGGTCATCTGCAGGTCGACCAGCAGGACGGCCACCCCGTCGGAGGCCAGTTCGTCGGCGAGCGGTCGCATGCTCGACGGGCCGAGGAACGGGCTGTGCATGAGCACGACGGAGACCATGGGGGTGATGATGGCAGCATTGGCGTCCATGCGGGGCGCGATGTTGATCTGTGGGACGACCTCGGACGCGGGCAAGAGCGTCCTGGTGGCCGGTCTGTGCCGCTTTCTGGCACGCCAGGGCGTCGACGTCGTGCCGTTCAAGGCGCAGAACATGTCCAACAACTCGTTCGTCACACTCGACGGCGGGGAGATCGGGCGGGCTCAGGCGTTCCAGGCACGGGCCGCGTTCAAGGAGCCGAGCGTCCGGTTCAACCCGGTGCTGCTCAAGCCCGGCAGTGACCGCACGTCCCAGGTGGTCGTGCTCGGTCAGGCGGTGGGTGAGGTCTCCGCGCTGAGTTACCGCGAACGCAAGCAGCAGCTGCTCGGCACCGTTCTCTCTACTTTGGACTCGTTGCGGGCCGATCACGAGGTGGTGATCTGCGAGGGCGCGGGCTCGCCGGCCGAGATCAACCTGCGCGCCAACGACATCGCGAACATGGGGCTCGCGACGCGCGCGAACCTGCCGGTGCTCGTGGTCGGCGACATCGACCGCGGTGGTGTGTTCGCGCACCTCTTCGGCACGGTCGCGGTGCTGGACGCGGCGGACCAGGCGTTGATCTCCGGCTTCGTCGTCAACAAGTTCCGCGGTGACGCCAGGTTGCTCGAACCGGGGCTGCGCCAGCTCAGGGCGTTGACCGGGCGGCCGGTGCTCGGAGTGCTGCCGTGGCGCGAGGAACTCTGGCTCGACGCCGAGGATTCGTTGTCCTACAACGCGGACGGCGTGGTGGGCAGGCCACGACCGCCCGTGCGGGACTGGCTGCGGGTCGCCGTGATCCGGTTGCCGCGCATCTCGAACGCCACCGACGTCGAGGCGCTGGCCTGCGAGCCGGGCGTCTCGGTGCGGTTCGTGACGGAGCCTTCGCGGCTGGCCGACGCGGACCTGGTCGTGCTGCCGGGCTCCAAGGCCACCGTCTCCGACCTCGCCTGGTTGCGGGAAACCGGCCTGGCGCAAGCGATCCAGCGCTTCGACGGTCCGGTGCTCGGCATCTGCGGCGGGTTCCAGATGCTGTCGAAGCACATCGAGGACGACGTGGAGTCGGGCCACGGCACGGTCGACGGGCTCGGCCTGCTCGACGTCGACATTCGCTTCCAGACGCGCAAGACCCTGGCCACGCCATCAGATGTCGCGTGGGACGAACCCGTCACCGGCTACGAGATCCACCACGGCCAGGTCGTGCGGAGCGGGGAACGGCCGCTGGTCGGCGAGGAGGGCGCGCAGACCGACCGCGTGCTCGGCACGCACTGGCACGGCCTGCTGGAGAACGACGCGTTCCGGCGGAAGTTCCTGCGCTGGGCGGCCGAGTGCGCGGGCCGTGACTTCGAACCCGTGGCGGACGTGAGCTTCCAGACCGCCCGCGAGGCCCAGTTGGACCTGCTGGGCGACCTGGTCGCCGATCACCTCGACACGTTGGCCGTCATCGACCTGCTGGAACGAGGGGCTCCGGCAGGACTTCCGTTCGTACCGCCCGGCGCCCCAGCAACTGAGGGATAGCGAGTCCGGCGAGCACCAGCCCGCCGGCCGCGAGTTGGAGCGTGCTCATCTCCTCGCCGAGGAACGCCCAGGCCGAGAACATCCCGAACACCGGCACGAGCAACGAGAACGGCGCCACGACCGACGACTCGTACTGGCGCAGCAGGAATCCCCAGATGCCGAACCCGAGCAGCGTCGAGATCCACGCGACGTACCCGACCGCGCCGACACCGCCCCAGTCGAGGCGGCCGAGCGCGCTCATGTCCTCCGTGAGCGCGGACAACGCGAAGAGCGGAAGCACCGCCACGGCGCTCACCCACACCATGAAGCGCACCATGTCCGCAGGCCGTGCGTACCGCATCAGCACGTTCGACACACCCCAGCACGCTGCCGCCGCAACCAGCAGGGCGAACCCGAGCAACGGCGAGCTCAGCCCGTAGTCCCACGCGATCACGCCGATGCCCGCGACCGCCAACGCGATGCCGGTGACCTGCACGGGCCTGGGCCGCTCACGCAGCACGACCGCGGCGAACAGCGTCGTGAAGATCACCTGGCTCTGCAGCACCAGCGACCCCAGACCCGCGGGCATGCCGGCCTTGAGCCCGATGAACAGGAAGCTGAACTTCGCGACGCCGAGCACCAGCCCGACCGCGATGACCCAGCGCCACGCCACCGACGGCCGTCCGACGAAGAACACCGCGGGCACCGCCGCCGCGAGGAACCGCAGTGCGGAGAACAGGATCGGCGGGAACTCGTCCAGACCGACCTTGAGCACGACGAAGTTGAAGCCCCAGATGGCGGCGACGAGAACGGCGAGCAGCACGTGACGGGGACTCATGCCCCAAGCTTGCGCGCGCTAACTATTTAGCACCAGTTCCGATTACTTAGGTGATGGGTTTAGCATCACTACATGCTCGACTTGGGAAGGCTGAAGGCGCTGCACGCCATCGCCGTGCACGGCACGGTAGGCGCCGCCGCGGACGTGCTCGGCTACACGCCGTCCGCAGTCTCGCAGCAGATCGCCAAACTAGAACGCGAGACCCGCACCACGCTGCTGGAACGCAACGGCCGAGGCGTCCGCCTAACCGACGCCGCTCGCCTGCTCGCCGAAACCGCAAGCCAGGTGCTGAAGCTCGTAGAAGAGGCAGAGGTGGCGCTGGAGGAACAGCGCGGCGCCGCCATCGGCCGCCTCTGCATCGGCGCGTTCGCCACGGCGTCCCGAGGCCTGCTGCCCGATGTCCTGGTGGCGCTGGGCTCGCAGCACCCCGCCCTGGACGTGCGACTCACGGAGATCGACCCGCCCTACGCGACCGAGGCCGTCGCGCGCGGGGAGCTGGACATGGCGATCGTGCACGACTGGGCCAACACCCCGTTGCCGGTGCCGGAGTCGCTGTCGCGCGCGTTCATCGGCGACGACGTGGCCGAGGTGCTGGTCCCGGTCGCGAATCCTTTGGCGCGCAGGGAGTTCCTTGAGCCCGTCGACCTGGCCGGCGAGCGGTGGATCTGTCAGACGGAGGGGTCGATCTGCTTCGACTGGCTGGAGCGGACGTTCCACGGGGCGGGCATCGAACCTGTTGTGGCGTACCGGATCAGCGAGTATCGGACGCAGATGGCGTTGCTGGCCAAGGGGATCGGGGTGGCGTTGATCCCGCGGCTCGGTCGGGAGGAGGTGCCGGACGGGGTTGTGGCGGTGCCGTTGCGGCCTACGCCGACGCGGCGGTTGTACGCGGTGTGGCGGACGCAGGCTTCCCGGAGGCCGGCTATCACGGCGACCCTGGACGTGATCAGGTCCGTGGTCCACTGATGTTGAAAGATCGGGGCACCCCGCGGTCGCCGGACCTGCACTGCCATTGCGTCGGCACCGGCCGTTTCTCCTTCGGCGGAGCCGAGTTCGCCGTCCTCGATGGAGCGAACGTGAGGGGCCCGCGTGCGGTCCGGCAACACGGCGGACCACGTGGGCGGGGCCAGGGGTGGGTAGCCAGCCACGTCGGCTCGGGGCAAGGCTGGAGCACCGGTCGATCAGTGAGTACCTGACCGACGCTCTAGAGCCCGAGTCCGGCGCGGTCTTCCGGACGCACGTACGGGGTCACCTGGCGCAGGACGTCGCCGAGCACGGGTTTGCCCACCCACAGCGTGAGGGTCGCGACCGCGCGGGCGTAAGTTTGCGAATGATCGAGGAAGTAGCGGGCGAGGTATTCGGCGCCCTGCTCCTCCTTGCCCGACCGCACGCCTCGTTCGGCGAGATAGGCGATGACGTCACCCACATCGGCACCGGCCGGCAGGCTGTCGTGGCGGAGGTAGAGGGTGATCTGCAAGGCGGACGCTCCGTCGGGGTGACGGACCACAGCCTCCGCCCACCAGCGCAGGATCTCGGTCGCGTCCACCGGCGGCGCGAACGGCCGATAGTTGCCCAGCACCCAGACGTAGTCCATGACCACGGAACCAGGAGCACCGCCGGCGAACGCGTCCAGCACGTCCGGGTGGGGCGCTTGGATCGGCGCTCGCGGGAAGACTTCCCTGAGCTCGTGCAATGCCGCGGCGATCCGTTCCGGGTCGCCGGACTCCGTCGCCTCGGTGAATCTGGTGTTCAGGTCGTTCGCGCTCATGGTGTCCGCACTCCGAATCCAGGGTTCCTGCTTCGATGGGCGTCCCAGCGCACCCACGCTGCCCGCAGCTTGTCCCGGCGTAGCTCCGCGCGGCTGACCGCCTGGTCGATCGTGCGGTGGACCCGCTTGGGCAGGTTCGCCTTCTGCAAGCTCAGGTTAGCGATAATGGTGTCGAGGTTGGTCGCGTAGTCACGGCACTTCTCGCCGTGCCACCGGCCCGCGACCGGCCGGCCGGTCCTGATCTCGATGTCGGCGGCGCCTTCCGTGGTCCGGTCGCCTTCGGTGCCGTAGTTGGTCGTCTCGTTGTAGACGTTGTCGACGGCCGCGACCTGCGTCCGCACCTGGTTCTCCGCCTTGATCTCGTTCGCTGCCTCACCGACGGCCCTGGTGAGGGAGCTGGTCGGCTGGATCAACCCTCGCACGATCGCGAGCTGAGCCTCGTCGGTGACCCGAGTCGGTGCCGCGTCGACGGCGGCCTGCAGCGCTGCTCGCGCGGTGCGGATCCGCTCGATCGGCGTGGGCTCCGGTGCCTGTGCCGGGATGACCAGCCCTGCCTGGATCTCGGGCTTGGCCATCTCCTGGTCCGCCTTCTCCAGAGCGGCTCTGGCGTCCTTGAACAGCTTGTCCGCCTCCACCTGCTGCGGGGACGCGGGCGGGACGGCTTTGAGCGCCTTCACGCGGATATCGTCGTAGCGGGCGGTCGCGGTGAGGAACCACTGGCCGAGGTCCTCCGTCTCGCCCTGCGCGGCCTGCTTGGCGTGCACGATCGCGTCGACCCGGCTGGACTTCTGGGCGTAGTCGGCGTCGACCTGCCCGAGCTCCCTCTCGATCTCCGGCCTCGTGCCGGGCGGTCCCAGCGCGGTGACCGCCTTGTGCGCGTTCTCTCGTTCCTCCTTGGTGGCATCGCGCCTGATCTTGAGCGTGTCCAGGTCCTCCGAGTCGACGACCAGGGCGTCGGACTTCTCGGCCATCCGGCTGACCGTGCCCTGCACCGCCCAGTGGGCGCCCTGCTTCACCGGCTCGAGGGTCGCGAGCCCGTACCGGATCCGCACCGCGCCGAGCAACGGCTTGAGCACGCGGTCGCCGACCTTCTTGCCGGCGAACCGGTTGGCCACCGAGACGCCACCGCGAACGCCGGCTTCCAGGCGCTTCTGCTTCCCCTCCGGGCTGTCGTCGCCACCGAGCACCTTCGCCTTGATCTTGGCGCCGACGCCCTTGACACCGCGGATGATCGGCCCCGCCAGCGCCAGCCCCTTCTTGATCACCCAGTCCAGCGCCTTGTTCACCGGCTTCTGCAGCGTCTCGATGATCGACCGGATCTTCGCGCCGATGCCGCCGAGCCCGATGGCGCTCGCGAGGAAGCCGATGATGAGCGGGACCATCTGGCCGAGCACGTCGTTGATCTTGTTGACGACGCCGCTGACGTTGCCGCGCACGATGTCGGCGACGGAGTCGATCACGGTGTTGACGAACTTCATGATGCGGCTGCCGTTGTTCACGAAGAACATCACGACGTCGTAGATGAGCTTGCAGGCCTTGATGAACGCGGCGGCCGGGTTGAGCAGGCCGATGAGCCAGGTGATGCCCGCGGTGATGATCTTCGTGATCACGAAGTCCTTGACCTGGGCGAGGATCGTCTCCTTGATGTCGCCGAGCTTGTCCAGCAGCATCTGCCACAGGCCCGAGACGCCCTGGGACGTGAGGACCTGGAAGATCTCTACGCCCTTTTCGGCTGCTGCCATGGCTTTCTCGCCGATTTGGCGAACCAGGCGGTTGCGGATGTTCGACCAGGTCAGGCCGAAGATCGACGCCAGTAGTTTGATGATGCCGCGCACGTCGAACTTCTCGGGGAGTTCGATGCCCGCTTCGGCCAACGCGCCGAAGAGCCAGCCCATCAGGCCTTTGCGCAGGTGGTCGAGGATGTTGTCCTTGAACTTGAGGATGCCGCCCTTCACGCCGGCGACCAGGTTGCCGAGGAACTCGACGGGCTTCTTGATGATGTCGCCGACCACCCCGGCGGCGCGGGACAGGACGTCGCGCAGCATTCCGGCGAGTTCGCGGATCGTGTTGATCACGCCCTTGACGGCGTCGATCGCCGCGTCGACGAAGCCCTTGTTCTCGGCCTGCAGCGCCTCGATGCGTTCGTCGAGGCCTTGGCGTGCCTCGACGTACTTGCTGGCGAGGGTGTCGACGACGGCGTTCTGCTTGTCGGTGACGTCGCTCTCCAGCTGCGAGAACTTGTCGTCGATCTCGGCGGACGCCTCGGCTCCGACCTTCTGCAGGTCGGGGGAGAGGGTCTTCACGAACGCGGCTATCTCGGCCTTGCCGGACGCGATCCGTTGCTTGGCGAGGGAGAGGTCGCCGCCCACGATGTCGGCGACGCGCGAGATCACGCCGTCCATCTGCTTGAGGTAGACCTCGCGGCCGGCGGTGTAGAACTCGTTCACCTTGTCCGGCATGCCGAGCAGCTTGTCCTTGGCCCAGCGGAACCCGCCGAGCCAGCCGCTGTAGCGGTCCTGCTTGTAGGCGCCGACCTTGGCCGCGACGAACGACTCGAACGCCTGCTTCGCCTGTGCCTCGCCCTTGGTGAACGCCTCCTCGACCTTCGGGTCGATGCCCTCGAGGATCTTCTTCACGGCGGTCTCGGTGGCCGTGAAGATGCTCTGCACGCGCGTCGTCACGTCGGCGCGCTTCGCCTCGTCCTTGGTCTTCGTCTTCCCCTTGTCCGCCACCAGGCTCGCCAGCGCCGCGCCCTTCGCGCCCTGCATGCCGGCGACGCCCGCGGAGGTCACGGCACCCGCGTCGGCCTTGGCCTGGCCGAGCACCTGCTGCTCCTGGGCACGGAACTGGCCGGGTGCGGTGTCGGCGTGCGCGGCGGCGGTCTGCTTGGCGTCCAGGGCCTGCTGGAACTGCGGTTCGTTCGAGTGCTGCAACTGCTCGTCGGTGACGTCGCCCTGTTCCTGCGCGACCTGGTTCTTGCCCGCGCTCAGATCGGTCTGCGCGGGGGGCGCGGGCTTCGGGACGGCACCGGCGGCCGGGATCGGTGGTGCCGTGCCGGGGTTCTCCGGCGCCATCGGGGTGACCGGCTTCGGCACGGCCTTCGACTGGTCCGGCGGAGCGTCGGTGGCAGTCTCGACGTCCTTGGCCTGGCCGTCCTTGCCCTGCGAGACCATGCCCTTCACCTCGGCGCCGACACCGTCCGCCTTGCCCTGCGGCGCCGTGGCCTCCTGCAACGTCTTCGGCGACTTGGCCTCGATCGCGGTCTTCACCGCCGCGATGAACGCCTGCTTGTCGAACGACCCCGCCTGCTGGGCGTCCATCGTGTCGACCTTGGACACCTTCGCCTGGCCCGCCAGGTCGTCGGCCGGCGCCTGCGCGGCGTCCTGCGCCTCCTTGGCCTTCGCCGAGGCGGGCGGGTGCGCCTTCTTGGCCGCCGCGAAGCCCTTGACCTTCTCGGTCACCTGCACGAACGCCGGATCGGCCGCGGCGACGGCCGGAACCGCCGGTGCCGCACCGGGTTTCGCCGACGAGCCACCGGCCTTCGTGGCGGGGCGGGCGCCCGCCTTGCCCAGCTTGGACTGCGCGGGCACCGGTTTCGCGGGAGGCGTGGGCTTCTTGGGCGCGACCGCGTTCGGGCCGAATCCCGTCGTCGTCACGGCGAGCGCGGACGCCGGTGGTTTCGGGCCCTCCAGCGTGACCGGCACCCCGGCCGTCTGCGCGGCCTTCAGGCCCTTCTCGACGACGTCGATCTCCGGCTCGTCGCGGCGGACCTCCTTCAACGCCGCGTCGATCGCGCTCTCGTCCGGCTGCTTCTGCTTGGCCGCCATGAGCGCGCCCACGGCGGCGTTGCCCGCGTTGCGTTGCAACGCGAGCAGGGCGTGCGGGCTCCCGGAAACGCGGACAGCCTGACGCCTGCCGTCCGCGAGAGCCTCCGTGCCCTCGGCTTCCCGGCGTGCGGAGACCATGCCCCGAGCCTGTCCCGCGAGGGCCTGCCGCGGACATGGCCGTCAGACACCCTCGGGGGCAGGAAATACCGCCCTAAGGGGCAATGATGACGTGCGGCTTCTTCGGGGACATCACCTTCAGCACCGCCTTGGCCTCGCGGATGACGCCGGCCATGTCCTTCTTCGTGGTCTTGGAGTACGGCTCGATCGTCAACGTCGCCGCGTCCTTGTTCTCCACCACGTTCCAGGTGCCGCGCAGGAACCCGTCCACGAGGAACGTCGGCGGGAACACGCCGTTGCGCACCGCGCCCCACCTCGACCGCGCGTCCTCGCTCATGATCCGCTGGCGATCCGCGTGCCCCAGCAGCACGTTGTCGAACGCGGGCAACAACCGCGCGGGCGCCGGCACGTCCTCGGACACGATCACGCCGTCCGGCACGTCCAGCAGCACCTTGCCGTCCTCGTTCTTGTACTCCACGAGGTCGAGATCCGCCGCGTGCGCCTTCAACCCGATCAACCGGGACCAGGCCTGCATGTCCGCCAACGTCGCCGGTCCGAACGCCCGCAGATAGCGCTTGATCAGCTCCGGCACGGCGGCCTGCGGTGGCAGTTCGCGCCCGAGCCACGTGGCCATCGCGACGTTCTGCGGAACCCCGCCCACGCCCCAGATCCCGCGCGGCGGCACCTGGATCATCGGCACCAGCATCTGCGCCTGCGTCGACATCTCCCGCGCCTTGGCCTCGGGGAAGTGCTCCTCCAGGTGCGCGCCGATCTCCGCGACCGTGCGCGGTTCGGCGTCGATGTACTCGCGCGTGATGCGCGCCAGCTTGTCGAGGTCGATCTCGACCCGCGTGGCGGGCGGCATCACGATCTTCGCCCACTTGTTGAGCTCCGGCTGCAAAGCCGTGCGCATCAAGTAGACGTCGTTCGCCGAGATCAGGTGCAACGTGCCGCGCCACAACGTCATCCGCACCAGTGAGCGGTCGATGATGAGCTTGCTCAACGCGTCGACCTTGTACGGCTTGAGCCGCGTCCACAGCGCGAGGTACGGCGGGATCGGTGCCTGGGCCTGCAGGCCGCCGAGGTGTTCGACGGCCTCCACGATCGGCATGGACGTCCGCTCCAGCAGCAGTTGCCGCGCGAGCAGGGTCCGGTTGAGGGTGCGGTTCGAGAGTGTTGTGCTCACAGTGATCCGAAGAACTTCCTGATGTCTTGGACCAACAGGTCCGGCTCCTCCATCGCGGCGAAGTGACCGCCGCGGTCGAACTCCGTCCAGTGCACGATCGACGGGATCATCTTCTCCGCCAGCGATCGCACCGGCAGGCTGAGGTCGTGCGGGAAGACCGCGACGCCGGTCGGCACGGTCGAGGGCTGCTGGTTGCCCCAGTTCGCCGACTGCTCCTTGTACAGGGCCGCCGAGGAGCCCGCTGTGCCGGTGAACCAGTAGATCGAGACGTTGGTCAGCATCTGGTCGCGGTCCACCGCGTCCTCGGGCGCGCCCTCGTTGTCCGTCCAGTCGTGGAACTTCTCCGCGATCCACGCGAGCTGCCCGACCGCGCTGTCCGTCAGCGCGTAGGAGAGCGTGCGCGGCCGACTGCGCTGCAGGTGCATGTAGCCGGAGAGTTCCTTCTGGTAGTGGTCGAGTGATTCCAGCGCGCGCAGTTCCTCGTCGCTCAGGTCGTTGACGCCCTGCGGCCGGAAGGTCTGCAGCATGTTCACGTGCACGCCGATGACCTGCTCGGGGAACACCCGGCCGATCTCCTGCGCGATGCCGGAACCCCAGTCGCCGCCCTGGGTGCCGTAGCGGTCGTAGCCCAGGCCCTCCATCAGCTTCGCGAACGCCCACGAGACGCGCAGGACGTTCCAGCCGGGCTTTTTCACCGGACCGGAGAAGCCGAAGCCGGGGATCGACGGGATGACGAGGTGGAAGTCCTGGGACAGCGGCTCGATGACGTTGAGGAACTCGACGAACGAACCCGGCCAGCCGTGGATCAGCAGCAACGGCGTCGCGTCCGGGTTCTGCGAGCGGACGTGCAGGAAGTGGATGCGCTGCCCGCTGACCTCCGTCGTGAACTGCGGGTAGGAGTTGAGCCGCTCCTCCTGCGCGCGCCAGTCGAACCCGTCGCGCCAGTACTCGGCCAGCGGGCGCAGGTAGCTCAGCGGGATGCCGTAGGACCAGCCGACACCGGGCAGGTCCTCCTCCGGCCAGCGCGTGCCGGCCAGACGCGAGCGGAGGTCGTCGACGTCGGTCTGCGGGATCTCGATGCGGAACGGCGTGATCTCCATGGCCCCCACGCTATGAGCTCATGCGGACAGCCTTTGTCCGCGGTTCAGCGCTATCAGCAGAACTTCTCGATCAGCTCCTCGAAGAAACCGCCCGCCTCGATCGCCGCCTTCTCCTGGTCACCGTCCCGGACCGCGTGCAGCAGCCCGGTGTGCGACACCTGGTCCTGACCAGGCTGGCTGGTGTCGACAGAGGCCGCCACCGAAGCTTTGACCGCCTCGGTCAAGCCCTGGTAGAGCTCGGCTAGAAGCGTGTTGTGCGAGCACTGCACGAGCAGCACGTGGAACGCGGTGTCGTGCTCGATCACCTCGGTCCACTGCTCGCCCTCCATCGCCGCGTCGCGCTTCTGCAGCAGCTCGGTGAGGCGCGCCAGTTCGGCGTCCGTGCGGTGCTTCGCGGCCAGGCGCGCGCCCTCCATCTCGAGGGTGCGGCGGACCTGGAGCACCTCCTTCAGCTCGGTCCCGCACATGCGGCGGACCGCGCCGGAGATCTCGCTGGTCGCGCGGACGAACGTGCCGTCGCCCTGCCGCACCTCCAGAAGTCCGGCGTGGGAGAGCGCGCGCACGGCCTCGCGGACCGTGTTCCGCCCCACCCCGAGCGCTGTGACCAGCTCGGGCTCGGGCGGGATGCGCTGCCCGACGGGCCATTCACCAGTCGTGATCGCGCCGCGCATCTGCTCGATCACCTGGTCGACGAGACCCGCCCGTCGGGTAGTGGCCAACGGCACAGCGTCATCCTTTCATCCGAACATCCTACGTCTGCGATAGTGAAGCGCGTGACGATGAAGCAGACGACTCTTGCCGCACAGACTGCCACCGATCGAGGTCGCAGGGTGACGGTCGTCCTGAATCGTCACGTTCCGCTGGTCGGGTCCGCGTTGCTCGCGATCGGGGTCGCCCTCGCTGCCGCGAATCTCCGTCCTGCGGTGACCAGTCTGGCCTCGGTGCTCGGTGATGTCCGCGCCGCCCTTGGGGTTTCGGCCGCTTGGACCAGTGCGCTGACGGCCGTTCCGGCGCTTTGCTTCGGCTTCGCGGCGTTCGCGGCCCCCTGGCTGGGTCGCCGCCTCGGCATGGCCCGTGCGATCGGACTTTCACTGGGGGTGCTCACGCTCGGCCTCGTGCTGCGCGTGATCGACGGTCCGTGGGTCGTGCTGGGCGGCACCTTCATCGCGTGTGCGGGCATCGCGGTGTCCAACGTGCTGATCCCGGTGGTGGTGAAGGCTTCCTTCCCCACGAAGGTCGGCCTGATCACCGGTGTGTACACGGGCACGCTGTCCGCCGGTGCCGCGCTGGCCGCCGCGCTGACCCCGCGGCTGGAGGACTGGCTCGGCTCGTGGCGGCTGGCTGTCGGCGCGTGGGCGTTGCTGTCGCTGGGGGCTGTCGTCGTGTGGGCCGCTGCCGCTCGGCACGGTTCGGCGGCCTCCGTGGTGCGGTCGGTCGCTCCCGCTGCGCAGCGCTCGCTGCTGCGCAGTCCGCTCGCGTGGGTCATCACCGTGTTCTTCGGGTTGCAGTCGTTGTTCGCCTACACCGTCATGGGCTGGCTGCCCGCGATGCTCGTCGACTCCGGCGTCGACCGGAACACCGCCGGCATGCTGCTCGCGGTCTCGATGCTGCTGAGCGTTCCGGTGAGCCTGTTCGTGCCACCGATCGCCGCCCGGTTCTCCAGCCAGGCGCCGATGGTGCTGGCGCTGGGTGTGCTGTCGTTCGCCGGGATCCTGGGCATGCTGGTGGCGCCCGCCGCCGCCCCCGGGCTGTGGGTCGTGCTGATCGGGTTCGGCATGGGCATGTTCCCGCTGGCGCTGCTGGTGATGTCGTTGCGCACCAAGTCCACTTCGGACACCGCCCGGTTGTCGGCCATGGCGCAGAGCCTCGGCTACCTGATCGCGGCTTCCGGGCCGTTCGCGTTCGGGGTGCTGCGTGAGGCCACCGGGACGTGGACGGTGTCGTTGACGCTGCAGCTGGTGCTGCTGGTCGCGCTGACCGTGCTCGGCATGGTCGCCGGGCGTCCGCGGTACGTCTAGCCGGTACGCCCAGCCAGGCGGCCGGTGCACGCCGGCCAGCTGGTCAGGAATCGAGAAGCGGTGCGTTCGCGCTGGTCCTAGCGTTGTCGGCATGGACATCAGCATTCACGCCACGTTCCTCCCGGCCACCGACCCCGACGCCTCGCTCGTGTTCTACCGCGACCTGCTCGGCTGGGAGGTCCGGGCCGACGTCGGCCAGGGCACGATGCGCTGGATCACCGTCGCCCCGGTCGGTTCGGGGTCCGCTGTGGTGCTGGAGCCGCCTGCCATGGCGGACGGGCTCACCGACTCGCAGCGCACCGCTATCGCCGAGATGATCGACAGCGGCTCGTACGCGTTCATCAACCTGGCCACACCGGATCTCGACGGAGTGTTCGACAAGCTGCAGGCGGGCGGAGCGGACGTCGTGCAGGAGCCGACCTCACAGCCCTGGGGTGCGCGTGACTGCGTGTTCCGCGACCCCTCCGGCAACACCGTGCGAATCCAGCAGGCCTGACGTTCTCAGTTCGAGACGAAACCTCGGTGCAGCACGGTGAGCTGGTCGGCGAGGTACCGGGCCCAGGCCTTGGCGCGGTCCCAGTCCGGTGCCGCGCCGCCGAAGCTGATCGGGCCGACGGCACTGAGCCTGCGGACCATGCGCGTGACGTCGTTCGGCACAGGAGGCGTGCCGCGGTGGAACAGCCACATCGGTGTGTACTTGAGGGAAACCCGGTGCCGCTTCACGAACCTGTGGGCGTCACGCGTCGCCGCGTCACCCATGATCACGGCACCGAACCCGTGCAGCGATTCGGCCGCGGCGACCGAGAGCACGGTGACTCTCAGCCCGCAGCCCGCGAGTTCGGTGCCGATGATCTCGGCTATCTCGTCTGTGGCGGCGATTTTCGACGTGTAAGCGACCAGGACTCTGTCTGTCATCGCTGCATCGTGGTGGCTGCCGCCGGTTTCCGGCAGCGGCGGAAGTCCCTGTCGTTTAAGGCCTTCAGTCCAGCGGCAGGTTCAGAAGGGCGTTTTCGACCAGTTCGGGCATCGCCGGATGGATCCAGTACTGCCCACGTGCCATGGACTTCGCGTCCAGTCCGAAGCTCATCGCCTGGATCAACGGCTGGATCACCGTCGACGCCTGCGGGCCGATGATGTGCGCGCCGAGCAACTGGCCGGTGGCCGGGTCCGCGATCAGCTTCGCGAAGCCGGTCGTGTCCTCCATCGCCCAGCCGTACGCGATGGACGCGTAGGCCTGGCTGGAGGTGACGTAGCGGATGCCCTTGGCCTTCGCCTCCTCCTCGGTCAGGCCGACGCTCGCGATCTGCGGGCTGGAGAAGACGGCGGCCGGGACGAAACGGTGGTCGCTCTGGATCTGGTCGTCCGGGTTCACCAGGTTGTGCTGGACGACCTTGGCCTCGTGGTTCGCGACGTGCTTGAGCTGGTAGTCCGAGCTGATGTCGCCCAGGGCGAAGATGTGCGGCTGGCTCGTGCGCTGGTACTCGTCGACCTTGACGCGGCCGTCCTCGTGCTGGTCGAGCCCGGCGTTGCCGACCTGGAGGAGGTCGCTGTTCGGCTGCCTGCCGACGGCGATGAGGAGCTGTTGCGCCTCAACGGTTTCTTCGCCGTTCGGGCCTTCGAGGTGGAGCTTCACGCCGGTCGCTGTCTTCTCGGCGCGGGTGGTCTTGCGGTTGAGCTTGACGTCCCACTTGTCCTTCGCGATGTTCGTGAAGCGTTCCGCGATCTCCAGGTCCTCGTGGCGGAGGAGGAGGTTCGAGCGGGCGATCATCGTGACCTTGACGCCGAAGCTGCTGAAGACGTGCGCGAACTCGGAGGCGATGAAGCCGCTGCCGACGATGATCAGGCTCTCGGGGAGTTCGTCGAGGCGCATGATCGTGTCGCTGGTGTGGAAGCCCGTGGTGTCCAGGTCCGCGATGGCCGGGATGGTGGGGCGGCTGCCTGCGGCGATGACGACGCGGTCGGCGGTGATCTGTTCGCCGGTGCCCGTGTCGATCGTGTGGGCGTCGATGAAGTGGGCCGTGCCCTCGTAGACCGTCACGTTCGCGTTCTCGTTGGCGCGCCAGTTGCGGCCGCCTTCGGCGATCGGGTCGATCCGGTTGAAGATCCGGTCTCGGATTTCTGGCCAGTGGACCGTGTCGGTGTGTGCGTCCACGCCTAGTTTCTTGGCGTTCGCTGGGGCTGCGGCCTGGTCAGCGGTGTGGACGAACATTTTTGTCGGGATGCAGCCGACGTTCAGGCAGGTGCCGCCGAAGGTGCCCTTTTCCAGGATGGCGATCTGCCAGCCTGCCGTGGCTTCGGTCGGGATGCTGTTGCCGGAGCCGGTGCCGATGATGACCAGGTCGAAGTGCCTCACGTGTGGATCCAACCATTTTGGGGGGAGGGGTGTTCCCCTCGTGGGGTTACGGGGGGCTTACGTGGGGGTGCGGCTTCGTTGGGTGGTTGCTTTGCGATCCGCGACCGGGCGGGTGGTCACCTTGCGGGCGGCCTGGTCGCTTTGCGTGCTTCCCCTGGGGGCGCTGCCCCCAGACCCCCGGCAATCTGATCAGGGGGCCCGCGCCACGAGCAGGTTGATGGCACGCCTGTTGCGTTGGGCGGCTGCCTGTTGCTTTGAGGGTTGCGTTGGCGGTGGGGTCCCATCACGAGCCGAGCCAAGAGCGGGCCACATGCCTGGAGGGGTGTCAACTCGACAAAAAGCGCGTCGAGTTGACACCCCTCCAGGCATGCAGCAAGAGCTATGGCGCGACTCGTGATGGGACCCCACCGCCTGGACCGCCTGCTGAGGACGGCTCGCCTTCGGCGTTGCGTTCTACCAGGCTAGTGCTGGTAGGTCGGGGTGATGATGGCCCTTGCGAGGGTGTGGAAGGCCAGGTTGAAGCTGACCACCGCTGGGGATGCGTTCTCGTCCACGTCCAGCTTGTCCACGTCTACCGCGTGCACCACGAAGTAGTAGCGGTGCGGGTGGTCGCCCTTGGGTGGTGCCGCTCCGCCGAAGGCACGGGTGCTGTAGTCGGAGCGGACGTGGAAGGCGTCGCCGGGGAGCGTGTCGTCTGACGCTCCTGCACCTGTGGGCAGTTCTGTGGTGGTTGCCGGGAGGTTCACGGCCACCCAGTGCCAGAAGCCCGAGGGGGTGGGGGCGTCCGGGTCGTAGCAGGTCACCACGAAGCTGCGGGTGTCCTCCGGGAAGCCCTGCCAGGCCAGGTGCGGGGAGGTGTTGCCGCCCTCGAAGACCTGGGCGTCGGGGAGCTGTTCGCCGTCCTGCACGTCCGTTGAGGTGACGGTGAAGGTGCCTACCTGCGGGAGCAGCTGGTAGGGGTCGGGAGCGACTGGGCGCTCGAGGCTCATGAGGTCCTCCTTTTGTGATCACCTCGACCCTAGTCCCGTGCAACCATGGGGGCCTGCGCGACGTCTTTCGCGTAGAGGGGGATTTTGATGTCCAGATTGCGGCTTCTTGCTGCGTTTTTGCTGGTTGCGGGTGTGGTGTCGTGTGCGGACGCGGCCGAGTCGCAACCCGGTGGGCCCGTGCTCACCACCTCTGCCGGGCCGGTGAGCACCACCACCGCGGTGCCGCGACCCTCGCGGATGTTCGAGCCGCCCTATCCATATGGGACGGTGCAGGCCAAGGCGCCCGCTGTCGTCGACGGGATGGTGCCCGTTCTCACGCGGATCCCGACTGACAAGCCGTACGTGTTCATCACCATCGATGACGGGGCTGTGCAGCACCCCAAGGCTCGGGAGCTGATGATCTCGGCCGGGGTGTGGCCGTCGGTCTTCCTGAACACGAAGTACGCCGAGGGGCACAAGGACTACTTCAAGCAGTTGCCGGTGACCGTGCACAGCCACACGACGAACCATCCCAACCTGATGGGGAAGGGGTTGGAGTTCCAGAAGAACGAGATCTGCGGCAACGCGGACTTCCTGGCTTCCGAGTACGGGAAGCGGCCCACGTTGTTCCGGCCGCCGTTCGGGAACTACGACTCGACCACTCGGCACGCTGCCGCCAGCTGTGGGTTCAAGGCGCTGGTCAACTGGACTGCCGCGGTCAACGACGGGCGGGTGCAGTTCCAGCAGGGGGATCGGCTCAATCCAGGGGACATCGTGTTGATGCACTTCCGGACGACGTTCGTCGAGGACTTCACGGCCTTCCTGAACCGGGCGAAGCAGGACGGGCTGACGCCGGTGCCGCTGGAGGACTTCCTGGGCTAGCGGGCAACCCCGGAGTGCGATCGCGCGTGTACTGCGCGGGCATCTTTCGGGGAAGAGGGGGAGAGATGAAGCGAACTGCTGTCGCGCTCGTCGCCGTGGGGATGGCGGTGGGTGTCGTGCCGGCCGCTTCGGCGGCCGAGGTGAGCGAGCTGACGGACATCCGGACCGGGGTGCACGCCGGGTTCGACCGGGTGGTGTTCGAGTTCAGCGGGCCGCGGCCGACCGTGACGGAAGGTGTCACCGCCGAGCTGTACAACTGCGGGTCCGGCAAGCCGATCTCGGCCACGGGTGACGAGTTCCTCGAGGTCACCATGCAGCCCGCGAACGCGTACACGTATCCCGGGCCGCGCTCGTTCGAGACGCCTGGGCTCGGGAAGGTCCGGAGTGTCACGAACACGTGTGGCTTCGAGGCGCACCTGGGCTTCGGCATCGGGTACTCGGGCACGGGGCGGTCGTACGCGGTCTCGTTCCTGGACAACCCGAGCCGGGTCGTGATCGACATCGACAACAGCTGACGCAACTGTGGCTTGGGTCACACGTCTTGTAGACATCAAGCGAGCCCTGAGAGGGGGCCGAAGATGAACAAACGTCTTGTCGCGGTGCTCACGGCGGCGCTGGCCGTGTTCACGTTCGTGCCGGTCGCATCGGCGCAGAGCACTCCCACGCTGTCGAACATCCGGACCGGGCAGAACGTCGGGTTCAGCCGCGTGGTGCTGGACCTGACCGGACTGCCGACGGAGCACCGGGTCAGTGAGGTCACCAGCGTGTCGCAGTGCGCTTCCGGCAACCCGATCACCGTTGCGGGGCCTGGGATCAACGAGATCCTGTCGGTCACGCTGATCGGTGCGGCGGCGCACGACGACAACGGGAACCTGACGTACACGGGGTCGCAGAACTTCGCGACTCCCGGCCTGAGCCACGTCCGCGGCGTCGCGCTCACGTGCGACTTCGAGGCCACGCTCGGGGTTGCCGTCGGGTACACCAATCCCTACTCGTGGCACCGGGTCTTCACGCTGACGAGCCCGAACCGGCTCGTCATCGACGTCGGCCTCTAGACAGCGAAAAGCCTCGTGGGGGCAGCAGTCGCCGCTACTGCCCCCACGAGGGGTCTGTGTCCGTTACGCCGCAACGGTTGCGACGGCCTCCTTCGAGAGCGCGTGCTCCAGCACCTGGGCCACGTCCGAGACGAAGTGCACCGTCAGCTGCTCACGCACCGACTCCGGCACGTCGTCCAGGTCCGGCTCGTTGCGCTGTGGCAGCAGCACGGTCGTGATGCCCGCACGGTGAGCGGCGAGCAGCTTCTGCTTCACGCCACCGATCGGCAACACGCGGCCGGTCAACGAGATCTCGCCGGTCATCGCCACGTCGGAACGCACCGGGCGGCCCGAGAGCAGTGATGCCAGCGCCGTCGTCATCGTGACACCCGCGGACGGTCCGTCCTTCGGCACCGCGCCCGCCGGGACGTGGATGTGCACTCCCCGGTCGGCCAGCGCCGCGGCCTTCTCGTCGTGCGAACGCAGGTACGACAACGCGATCTGCGCGGACTCCTTCATCACGTCGCCCAGCTGGCCGGTCAGCGTGACGCCGGACGCGCCGGTGTCCTTCGGGGCCAGCGAGGCCTCGATGAACAGCACGTCACCGCCGACACCCGTGACGGCCAGACCCGTTGCCACGCCGGGGACCGACGTGCGTTCCGCCGATTCGGGCGTGTTCTTCGGGCTGCCGATGTAGGACTTCAGCGACGGCTGGTCGACCGTGATCGGGAACTCCGCCTCGCCCAGCGCCACCTTCGCGGTCGCCTTGCGCAGGATCCGCGCGAGGGCCCGTTCCAGTTGCCGCACACCGGCTTCCCGCGTGTACTCGCTCGCGAGCTGGTGCAGTGCGGGCTTGTCGAACGTGATGTCCTCAGGGGTGAGGCCGGCGCGTTCGATCTGGCGGGGCAGCAGGTGCCCGCCGGCGATGGTGACCTTCTCGTCCTCGGTGTAGCCGTCGAGCTGCACGAGTTCCATGCGGTCGAGCAACGGCGCCGGGATCGTGTCGAGCACGTTCGCGGTCGCGAGGAACACCACGTCCGACAGGTCGAGCTCGACCTCCAGGTAGTGGTCGCGGAACGTGTGGTTCTGCGCCGGGTCCAGCACCTCGAGCAACGCCGCCGTGGGGTCGCCGCGGTAGTCCGAGCCGACCTTGTCGATCTCGTCGAGCAGCACGACCGGGTTCATCGACCCGGCCTCGCTGATCGCGCGGACGATCCGGCCCGGCAGCGCGCCGACGTACGTGCGGCGGTGACCGCGGATCTCGGCCTCGTCGCGCACACCGCCGAGGGCGACGCGGACGAACTTGCGGCCCATCGCCCGTGCCACGGACTCACCGAGCGACGTCTTGCCGACGCCGGGAGGGCCCGTCAGCGCGAGCACGGCGCCGGAACGACGCCCGCCCACCACGCCCATGCCGCGGTCGGCACGGCGCTTGCGCACGGCCAGGTACTCCGTGATGCGCTGCTTCACGTCGTCGAGGCCCGCGTGGTCGGCGTCGAGGACCTCGCGCGCCGCCTTGATGTCGTAGGAGTCCTCGGTCCGCTCGTTCCACGGAATCTCGAGGACGGTGTCGAGCCACGTCCGGATCCAGCCCACCTCGGGCGACTGCTCGGAGGTGCGCTCCAGCTTGTCGACCTCGGCCAGGGCTGCCTTCGCGACCTTCTCCGGCAGGTCCGCCGCCTCCACGCGGGCGCGGTAGTCGTCCTGCTCGGTCGCGGGCTTGCCGTCGAGCTCGGCCAGTTCCTTGCGGATCGCGGCCATCTGCTGGCGCAGCAGGAACTCCCGCTGCTGCTTCTCGACGCCTTCCTTGACGTCCTTCGCGATCGTCTCGTTGACGTCGAGCTCGGTCAGGTGCGCCTGGCCCCACTCCACGAGCTTCTCCAGCCGCGTGGTGACGTCGCTCGTCTCCAGCAGCCAGATCTTCTGCTTCTCGTCGAGGTAGGAGGCGTAACCCGCGAGGTCGGCCAGCGCCGACGGGTCGCTGATCTGCTGCACCGAGTCGACCATCTGCCACGCGCCGCGCGTCTGCAGGATGTTCGTCACCAGCGCGCGGTACTGCTTCGCGAGCTCCCGCGTGCGGTCGGTGATCACGGAGTCGTCCGCGATCGTCGCGTTGACCCACAGGGCCGCGCCCGGACCCGTGGTGCCCGTGCCGATGCGCACGCGCTTGGTGCCGCGCACGACGGCAGCGCGTTCGCCACCGGGCAGGCGGCCAACCTGCTCGATCTCGGCCAGCGTGCCCACGGCCGCGTACTTCCCGTCCAGCCTCGGGACGAGCAGCACTTGATGATTCGCCGCGGTCGTGGCCGCGTCTACCGCCGCACGCGCCTCGGAGCTCGCGTCCTCGCCGGAGATGCGGATCGGCACGACCATGCCGGGCAGCACCACGACGTCGTCCAGCGGCAGTACCGGCAGGGCCAGGGTTTCGCCCATCTCGTCATCCTCCAAAGTTGAGTCTGTACCGCTCAACCAACTGGAGTCTGCCGGTGTTCCCCTGACGTGTTCGCTGTCAGCGAGCAGCGGCCCGAAGGCGTCTGACCAGCGCGATCTCGCCGGTCACGCGGGCGAGAGCGGTGCTCGTGGGGCACGAGGACAGCACTCCCACGGGCTTGCGTCGCAGGTCGAGGCGGTCGCCGCCGGGAAATTTCACCGAGCACCGGTTGGCCGCCGCGACGAACGGCACGAGCACCTCACCTGCCTCGACCGTACGCCCGCTCAGCACGAGCGCGTCCGGCGTCCGGCGAGCGGGAGCGATGGGGATCGGGGTGTCGTAGCGGAGGAGCTCCTCGACGGCGTCCCCGGCGAGTGCCGGGTCGTTCCTGAGCAGCTCGGCCTGAGCGGGATGGTCTTGGAGCGCGCGCAGGGCGTTGGTGAGGAACGCGTGCGTGGTCTCGAGGGCAGCGAACGTCTCGACGCCGTGCGCGAGCGTGAACGCCTCGGCCGCCGTGGCCGCGACCGACTGCGCGAACGTGGCGTCGTCGGCGTCGAGCATTTCGAGCGTGCTCAGGGTGATCACGGGTCTGGCGAGCTTCACGGCGTGCGCGATCACCCGTTTGGGTAGGGGCTGTGGACCACCGGAATCGATGCCGAGCACTGTGAGTACGTCGTCGTAACGGGTGATGCACCACCCACCGATATCGGCGTCGAAGTGCACCGGGGAGCGTTCCCTGAGAAGGCGGAACCTCGCGTGGCGTTCAGCGGTGCTGGAGTGCATGGTTCCTCACACGTGACCGAAACCGTCCTGGTTCGGTTGTGTGGCGGTGGACACCCGTGCGGCGACGACGGAGGATGCGCACGTGATGGAAGAGCTGAAGTGGGTCCCGTCCACGGTCGACGTCACGCGCCCGAGCGTGGCGCGGATGTACGACTACTACCTGGGCGGCTCGCACAACTTCGAAGCCGACCGTGCCGCAGCCAAGCAGGTGGAACAGATCTTCCCCGGCGTCGCCCAGAGCGCGCAGGCGAACCGCTCGTTCCTGCGCCGGGTCGTCCGCCACCTCATGACGCAGGGCGTCGACCAGTTCCTCGACCTGGGCTCCGGCATCCCGACCGTGGGCAACGTCCACGAGATCGCCCAGCACGACAACCCGGACGCGCGCGTGGTCTACGTGGACTTCGAGCCGGTCGCCGTCTCGCACAGCAACGCACTGCTCGCCGACAACCCCAACGCGAACGCGATCCTCGCCGACCTGCGCGCGACCTCCGCGGTCCTCACCGGCGCCCGCGAGACGCTCGACTTCTCCCGGCCGGTCGGCGTGCTGGTCATCGCCGCGCTGCACTTCGTCCCGGACACCGACAGCCCGTACGAGGCCATCGCCCAGTACATGGCCGAGCTGCCCGCCGGCTCGTACCTGGCGATCACCCACGCCACCTGGGACACCCTGTCCGAGCAGGAGCTCGCCGAGGCGCGCCAGGTCGCCCAGATCTACAGCAACTCGGACAACAAGCTCACGATGCGCACGCACGCCGAAGTGACCAGGTTCTTCGACGGCATGGAGATGCTGGAGCCGGGCGTCGTCGCGGTCAACGACTGGCGCCCGGACTCCTTCGACGACGCCCACGTGGGCATCTACGGCGCGGTCGGCCGCAAGAGCTGAAGCAGCCTGTCCCTGATCTCGTTGGTCTCGCGGTCGGTGAGGGTGCGTTCCGGCGCCCTCATCGTCACGCGGAGGAGCACGTTCTTCTGACCGGGCTGGGCTTCCAGGCGTCGTTGGACGTGCTCGGGCAGGTCTTCCGCAGGAGTTTCGCTCAGAATCTCGATCTCCTCGACCACGTCCTCGGGCACGAGTTCGCGGATGCGGTCTCCGAGCGTCTCGACGTCCTCGTCGCTGCTCGCCATGATCGAGATGTCCCGTATCGCGGCCGGGTGCCGGGAGATCGGGCGGTACTCGGTGAGGTCCAGCATCTGCGCCGCGATGCGCTCGTCGGCGTTCCGCAGCAGCCGGATGTCCGGGATTCCCTTGCGCAGCATGAGGATCCGGTCCAGTCCGAGACCCATCGCGAGGCCGTGCGGGTGGTGTTTGACAACGTGCCGCGCGGCCCGTCCGCACTCGCCGATCTCGACCCACTCGCCGTCGTGCTCGACGTCGATCTGTTTGCCGTGCGTCGTGTACGGGTGCTCGGCATCCGTTGTGCGATAACGCTTACCGGGTAGCAGTGTCGTGACGACCCGGTGGATGAGGTCGTCGAGTGACTCCTCCCGGGTGCTGATCCGCCAGACGTCGAGCTGGTGCGGGGTGCCGGTGTGCAGGCGGTCGACCGTGTCGCGGCGGTAGACGAGGCCGGGACAGACCAGCGTCACGTCCGGGGTGGCGTGTGCGAGCGCGGGCGGGATCATCGCCGAGGTGTGGCTGCGCAGCATGCACGTCTCACTGACGTACCGGGTGTAGCGGGCCTCGCGGGTGATGGCGTCCCTGGGGTAGCCGAGGTGTTCGTAGTTGTGCTCGATCGGGACGAGCGGGTGGTGGCGGACCTCCTGCGGATCGTCCAGCACGGCGGTGAGATCGGCGATCAGGAGCTGCAGCGCGTGCGGGCCCTGCGCGGGATCGGTGAGATCGCGGACGTTCAGGGCGCGCACGAGTTCTTCGGTGCGGTACATGGGGATTCCCGTTCTGCTGGTCGGTGTGGGGTGCGGAGTCCCCCGACCAACGGGAATTTCAGGCGCGCGCCACCCACGCGGGTCGGGGGTGGCTAAATCGCGTCACGGGACCAGGTTAGCGCGCCTACTCGGGTGGCGTCAGCCGCAAATCGGGATCCACCGGCGGCACCCCGTCGAACGGCCCGTCGTCCTTCAGCCGTCCGACGTGGTCCAGCGCGACCTCGATCTCCTCCCGGAACGGATCACCGTCGGCCGGGGGAGTGCGGAACCACTCGTGCAGCTCGGCGGGGATCTCGAACCGCGCCAGCACCTCGTCGTACAACGCGTCCCGGTCGGCGGCCTGCACCCCGAGCTCCTGGTACTCGCGCAACGCCATGCGCAGCCGGATCCAGCGGTAGCGGTCGGTGTTGTGCTGCTGCTGGAACCGCTCGCGCAGCAGGTCACCGGCCTTCTGCCCGCGCAACGCCAGCCGCTCGATCGTGGCCGGCGGCATGAACAGGTTCGAACCGCCCTCGTCCTCGGACTGCCGCACGTGCGCGATCCGGCCGCGATACCCGGGCAACGCCGACTGCATGGTGTCGCGCCAGTCCAGGAAGGTGTTCAGGATGGACACCAGGAACCGCGGCACGGAGTCCAGCGTGGTGTACGGCGTACCGGAGGCCGACGCGTCCTGCTCGGGCAGCCACACGTCGTTCCTGTCGCCGTTCGGGTAGGGCTGGATGGTGAGGCCGAACGTGGGCCAGCGCGGCAGCAGCGCGTCGAAGAAGTGGATCGGGAAGTTGCTGGTGATGCCGCCATCGGAGAACCAGTGCACGCGCCCGTCCCGGCACAGCGGCACGGCGGCGAACAGACCGGGGAACGACAACGACATCCGCACGGCGAGCACGACCGGCAGATGGTCCTTCGGCGGCAACGTGCGCAGCGGCATGTGCTCGTGCAGCGGACACTTCAGGGCGGTCTCGGGTCCGTTCAACTGCTCGACGACCCGCTGCGGCAGCACGTAGTTCAGACACTCGTCGCAGTACTGCCACTCCTCCTTGAACGGCAACCGGTACGGCCGCCCCTCGGACACGTCGGTCGTCATCAGCACGAGGTTGATGTCACCGAGATCGCCGAACGTCAGGGCGTCGGACGTACCCGCGATGTCGTCGAGCTGGTCGGCGATCCAGTCGGCGAGCGGCGGCACCCCCGTCGACTTCGGCACGCCGGCCAGCCGGTCGAGCCACGACGGCGTGAAGTCGCCCGTGCCCGGCACGAGTCCGAAGTGGATGGATCGGGCGTTGAACTTCAGGAACCGCTGCATCGCGTACCCGTACGTGACGATCAGCGCGCTGACGGCCGCCAGCGACAGCACCAGCCACACCAGGAGCACGATCGCCGCGGTCGCGTAGTGCCGGGAGAACGCCAGCCCGAGCACCAGCGGCACCGCCGCGAACACCCAGACAGGCCAGGACAAACTCGACCGCAACGGCCACAACACCGTGACAAGACAGGCCAGCGCCACCACGGCGACGGTCACCGCGAGCCAACCCGGATAGGCCGACGGCGCGAGCCACGCCGAGTACAGCACGGGCCCACCCAGCCACAGCAACGCCATCAGCGCCAGTACGGCCTTGGCCCGCAAACCGACCGCCCCGAGCAACGCGAAGAACAGGCACGTGACCGCACTGCGCCCGGTCGTCTCACGCTTCTGCATGGACGCCACCACGATCCGGTACAGCGCCCGCGTCTTCTCGGCGGGCTGGAACAGCTGCGCCATCCGCCACCGCTCGGCACCGGAACCGGACGTGAACCACGTGATCAGCCCGGCCAGCTTCTCGAACCCACCGGTCGCCCGCCCGCGTTCGGCCGCGGCCGTGAACCCCGCGGCGATCGCCCCGGCGGACGCGCCACCGATCTGCTTGAACTCGTAGTGGCGGGCCAGCGAGGCGACCGCGAGGGGGTACACGACTCCGCTGGTCGTGCCGCCCCGCATGGTCAGGTCGCAGTAGCGGTCGTACTCCATGTGCCCATGATCGCGCGGTCAGCGGCGGCGGCTCAAGACGTTCACTCGGACGCCACAGTCTGGCGGTACAGAAGCTCGTAGAGGTGCGCGCCCTTGATGAGCACGGACGCTTCGACGGGTCGCTCGTCGTCGCTGTGGACGACACGAAGCTGCCGGATCACCGGCGTTCCGTCAGGAAGGTCGAGAGACTCGGCTTCCTCCACGGTAGGAGGACGCGCCGAGATGCGATCGACGAAGGTCCTCTGCGGGAAGCCGAGCTCCGCGAGTTCCTTCGGGGCGCCGCCGGGGATCTTCGCGGGCTTCGCGAGTCTGCTGCCGGCGGCGATGTCGGTGGGGTAGTACGACGCTGACAACTCCACTGGCTGGTCGTCGTGAAAGAGGATCCTCGTGCGCACGACCGCTGTCGCGCCTGGACCGAGCCGCAATCCGTCAGCGACGTCCGCCGGTGGTGCCGCGGTCGTGACGGCGACCAGTTGATAGCGGAACCGACCGGGTGCGGGTGCGATGTAGGAGGTGGCTTCGACCACGAGTGGCTGCCGGTCACGCACGTAGACGCCCTTGCCGACACGACTGTCGAGGAAACCCTCGTCCTTCAGGGATTTCAGCGCGTGCTGGATAGTCGCGTTCGCGGCGCCGTACTGCGCGACGAGCTGAGAGGTGGAGGGCAGTTGCGTGCCCGGGCCCAGATCGCCACGCATGATGAGATCGCGCAGATCTGCCGCGATCTGCTGGTGCCTGGGTCGAAGGTCACGCGCGCGGGGCAAAACCGGCTCCTCGTTGGCAATTCGTCGTGGAGATCATGGCGTCAGCTCGTAGCGCAACCGCCGCCCGTCCGCTGTCATCGTCATGACGCTGGCTTCGACAGGGAGATCTTTCTCCGTGAACAGCGTGCGCGCGAGCAGCAACACGCAGGACTGGATGCCGAGTCGCAGCACAGCTTGTTCGTCCTGGGTGGCCAACCGTGCGCTGACGTCCTCGCGGACGTGCCGTGGCTGATGACCCAGGTCGGCCAGGAGGGCGACCGCGCCACCGGGGATCTTACGAGCCCCCGCCAGCCGGGTACCGCGGGCGATGGCTGCGGGGTAGTACGAGTCGGTGATCTCGACGGGGTGGTCGTCGAAGAGCATCAGACGGCGTCTCGCGATCACCGCATCGCCTGCGGCCAGGTTGAGCATGTCGGCGATGGCCGCCGTGGCGGGCACTTCTTCCACGCCGAGCAACTTCTGGGTGCCGGTGCCACCGTGCGCGGCAGCTTCGGCGCCCCATGCGTCACCGCGCCGGCCGCTCACATACGGCATCGAGACGCTCGTCCACGGGCCGGCGTTCGTCATAGGTCGACTCCCTTGGTCCGATGGCTCTGCGTTGACCTTAGTCGTAAGGCAGCAAGGTCAGCTCGCGTCGAGTCTGCTACCTTTCGGATATTGCAGTAAGGTTGGGGGCGAGAGGAGCTGACCATGGCGTGTGCCGAGGACATGGTCCCGGTAGTCGTGAACCTGACTCGTTCGCAGGTCGCGGTGCTGGCCAGAGCTGCGGTGGTGGTCACGTCGGCGCTGGATTGCGAAGAAACGAACACCGCGATGCAAGGACTGTTGCTGTTCCGTCAAGCGGTGGCCGGGGTGCGCTGAGATCGGAGGGGAAGCATGCCGACGAAGGTCTCGACCGCGCGTGGGCGCGAATTCGGTGCGGTGCTGAGAGATGCACTTGCTTCTGCAGGCCTGACATCGCGTCACGCCGCCGAAGTCCTGGACTGGGACGAAGGCAAGATCTCGAACCTCGTGAACGGCAAAGGCGGTGCCAGCCAAGTCGAAGTCGCACTGTTGCTGGGCGTCTGCCGGGTGAAGGCCGACGAGGCTGCGCGCCTGCTCTCGCTTTACTGCGAAAAGAACGTTCGGGGGTGGTGGCAGCAGCACGGCGCGTGCTCGCCCGTCGGTTGCCGCACGGTCGTAGAGCACCTGGAGGTGGCTACGACGATGACGTGCTGGCACACGCACCTGGTGCCGCTCTTCCTGCAGACGGCCGACTACATGCGCGAGGTGCTGGATGCCGATTCGACAGATGAACGGGAGGAGCGCGTGCAGGCGCGGCTAGCGATGCAGACGTTCCTCCAGCACGGCATGGCCTGCACCTTCATCATCCACGAATTGGCGCTGCTCCTTCCTGTCGGTGGCGCTGAAACACATGCGGGTCAGCTGCTGCACCTGATGTTCATGGCGAACCGTCCGAACGTCAGGATTCGGATCGTGCCTGCGGCCCGGGGCGCGCATGCCGGGGCGGCCGGGCCGTTCACCCGGCTGACGTTCAGCAGGTACCGGCCATTGGTGTGGGTCGAGACCGAGAACTCCAGTCTCTTCATCGAGGCGGATGATGCAATCGAGGGCTACGAAAGAGTCGTACGCGCACTAGAGGACAGTGCCTTGGACGAGGACGCGTCCAAGGCGTTGATCCTTCGCTCGTACGAGACCCTCGGTGCGCGAGTCAGCTGACGTTCACTCGGACGCCACAGGTTCGTTCGGCAGCCGTTCCGCCGCCAGCCACCACGAGATCACGTCCTGCGCCACCTCGGCCACCGGCTGGTCGGCGGACACCACGAAGTCCTCGATCCACGAAGCCGCGAAGAGCATCTCCAGCTCCTCGGCCCGGTTGAGGTGCCACCGCAGGTCGGCCTCGGCGTGGTGCCGCCGCACGAGCCGCTCGTGCACGACGGACAGGTCCGCCTTCAACCGGCACACGTTCAGCTTCGCGCCGACGACCTCGGCGTACCGCTCGCGGTCGGCCTGGCTCTCCACGACGCCCGCGAGCACGATGCGGTGCACACCCGCGTCGGCGTAGTTGCGCACCACGGCTCGCAGGTTCCGCAGTTGCAGCTCGAAGTGGAACGGGTCGTCGGCGGGCGCGGGCCAGCACGACGACAGCCAGTCGAGGTCGATCACCGCGTGCGGGACCTCGGCCTCGGCGAGGCGCGAACCGACCTCCTCGGCGACCGTCGTCTTGCCCACGCCGACCGGGCCGGTGATCAGCAATGCCTTCACGGCGCGACCTCGGCCAGTTCGGCGGGGGTGCCCGCCATGATCGTGCGGACGTGCTCTGTCACCTTCTCCACCGGCCAGTCCCACCAGGCGATGCGCTCCAGCAGTGCGACGTCTTCGTCGCTGTAGCGGGTCTTCAGGAGCTTCGCCGGGTTGCCGCCGACGATGCCGTACGCGGGAACGTCCGACACGACGACGGAGCCGGCGGCGATGATCGCGCCGTTGCCGATCCGCACGCCCGGCATGATCAGGGAGTTGTAGCCGATCCAGACGTCGTTGCCCACCACCGTGTCGCCACGGGAGGGCGCGCCGAGGGCGATGTCGAGCGTCTTCTCGCCCCAGACGCCGCCGAAGATCGTGAACGGGAACGTCGACACGCCCGCCATGCTGTGGTTGGCGCCGGACATGATGAACCGCACGCCCTCGGCCAGCGCGCAGTAACGGCCGATGACCAGCTTTTCGGCGCCGAAGTTGTAGAGCACGTTGCGCTGCTCGAACTCCGTGGCGTGGTGCGGGTCGTCGTAGTAGGTGTACTCGCCGATCTCGATCTGCGGATTCTTCACCAACGGCTTCAAAAGCACCGTGCGCGCGTAGTCCGGCAACGGGTAGAGGTTGTCGGGCGAGGGGATGGTCAAGGTGCTCCGATCGGCTCTTCACTGAACTGAGTGCGGTACAGCTTCGCGTAGTGGCCTTCCCTGGCCAGCAACGTTTCATGCGTACCACGCTCGACGATCTGACCGCTGTCCACGACGAGGATCTGGTCCGCCGCCCGGATGGTCGAGAGCCGGTGTGCGATGACCAGTGACGTGCGGCCCGCCAGTGCCTCGACCAGCGCTTCCTGCACGGCGGCCTCCGAGCGCGAGTCCAGGTGAGCGGTCGCCTCGTCCAGGATCACCACGCGGGGCTTGGCCAGCAGCAGCCGCGCGATCGTGAGTCGTTGCCGTTCGCCGCCCGAGAGGCGGTAGCCGCGTTCGCCCACGACGGTGTCCAGCTGGTCCGGCAGCGACGCCACCAGGTCCGCGAGGCGGGCGCGGGTCAGCGCGTCCCAGATCTCCTCGTCGGTGGCCGTGGGAGCGGCGAGACGGAGGTTCGCGCCGATCGACTCGTGGAACAGGTGCCCGTCCTGCGTCACCATGCCCACGGTCTCGCGGATCGAGTCGAACGACAGGTCGCGGACGTCCACACCGGACAGTCGTACGGAGCCGGAGTCCGCGTCGTACAGGCGGGGCAGCAGGGAGGCGATCGTGGACTTGCCCGCACCCGACGCGCCGACCAGTGCGATCAGCGAACCCGGTGCGGCGACGAACGAGATCCCGCCGAGGATCTCCTCACCGCCACGGGTGTCGAGCGACGCCACCTCCTCCAGCGACGCCAGTGAGACCTTGTCCGCGGACGGGTAGGCGAACTTCACGTCCGCGAACTCGACCTCCACCGGGCCGTCCGGCACGGCGACGGGAGAGGCCTTTTCCTTGATCAACGGCGGCAGGTCCAGCACCTCGAAGACCCGCTCGAACGACACCAGTGCCGTCATCACGTCCACCCGTGCGCCGGCCAACGCCGTCAACGGCGCGTACAGCCGCGTCAGCAGCAGCGCCAAGGTCACGATCGTGCCCGGCGCCATCTGTCCGGCGAACACGAAGTACCCGCCCAGCCCGTAGACCAGCGCCAGCGCCAACGACGACACGAGCGTCAAGGCGACGAGGAACAGCCACTGCGCCACGGCCGTCCGCACGCCGATGTCCCGCACACGCTTCGCACGAGAGCCGAACTCCGCGCTCTCGATGGAAGGCCGGCCGAACAGCTTGATCAACGTCGCGCCCGGCGCGGAGAACCGCTCGGTCATCTGGGTCGTCATCGCCGAGTCGAGGTTCGCGGCCTCGCGGTGCATGGACGCCAAACGCTTGCCCATCCGCCGCGCGGGCAGCAGGAAGATCGGCAGCAACACCATCGCGAGCACCGTGACCTGCCACGACAGCGTCAGCATCACGATCAGGGTCAGCGCCAGGGCGATCACGTTCGTGACCACGCCGGAGATCGTCTCGGAGAACGCCCGCTGCGCGGCGATCACGTCGTTGTTCAGCCGCGACACCAGCGCACCGGTGCGCGTGCGGGTGAAGAACGCGATCGGCATCCGCTGCACGTGGTCGAAGACTGCCTGCCGCAGCCGCAGGATCAGGTCCTCGCCGACCCGCGACGACTGCCACCGCTCGACCAGCGAGAACCCGGCCTCCAGCACCGCCACGCCGGCGATCGCCAGTGCGAGCCACACAACCAGTCCGTAGTCACGGCCGCCGATGATGGTGTCGACGACGCGTCCGGCCAGCACCGGAGAGGCGACGGCCAGCACGGCCGCGACCGAGCTGATGGCCAGCAGGAAGTACACGGCTCGCCGCTGGGGGTGGGCGAACCGGGCGACACGCTTCAACGTCGCCCGGCTCACGCGACGGCTTTTCTCGTCCTGCATCGCGCTTTCGAGCGCGTACCAGGCGTTGAAGTCGATGTTCATGACGACCAGTCTCGAACCTCGACCTACAACGAGGTCAAGCCGTTTTCAGGAACTCGTCGACCTCGGCGAGGGCCGCCGCACGCACTGGCGCAGGCGACAGGAACAGGTCGTGCATGCCGCCCTTGATCTCCACGACCTTGACCGACGTGCCGAGCTTCGGGCCCCACTTGCGCATGCCCTCGACGTCGAGCACGGCGTCCGCCTTCGAGACGGCCTCGCTCCACTCGCGAGCGTTCAGCTCGCTCCTGTCGGAGTGCAGCACCAGCACCGGCACCGGCACGTCGAGTCCCTTGTGGACCTTCTCCTGCGCGACGAGCACCGCCCGGATCCACCCGGCGAGCACCGGGAAGCCGGCGAGCGGCTTCCACTTGAGGTCGAAGTCCCACTCGCCGTTGCGCGAGTTGTGGATCGCCGCTCCGTACGCCTCACCGAGGTTCGCGCGGATCTTCACCTTCGGCGCGAGACCGCCGATCAGCTTCACGACCTGCCGCATCAACGGTGGTTCGACGACGTCGAGCCACGGGCTGTTGAGCACCAAAGCGTCGATCAGGTCGTTGGCACGCCGCTCGTGTGCCCACAGCGACGTCGTGAGGCCACCGGTCGAGTGACCCATGAGGACCACACGCGAGTGTTCTTCACGAACGACGGCGATCGCGGCGTCGATCTCCTCGAAGTACACCGTCATGTCGGTCGTGTAGTTCGGCAGCTCGCCATCCCGCAGCGACCGGCCGTATCCGCGCAGGTCGACGGCGTAGAAGTCGTAGCCCTGGGCGGTGTAGTGCTCGGCCACGTGCTCCTGGAAGAAGTAGTCCGCGAATCCGTGCACGTAGAGGATCGCGCCGCGGTCGTTGGCGACCGCGCGGCGGCGGACCAGGGTCGCTGAGGCCCCGCCGCGCAAGGGCAGAACCGTGGTGTCTTCGTCGCTGCTCACCGCGCAAGTTTGCAACGGTCTGACGCCGATTCCGTGCAGCCTTGTCCGGATCGTGTCTAACCTGGATGACGTGACGGGGGATATTGAGCAGTCATCGAGGGTGCGGTTCCCGGGGATCAGCCCACGCGCCTATGAGCATCCTGCCGACCGAGGCGCCCTCGCGGTGCTGAGGGCGGTGCCCGCCGTGGCACCGATCCTCAAGGCGGTCGCCGGAGCCTTCACCGAACGGGGTGAGCGCCTGCTTCAGGTGGCGTCGTCCGTCCGGGTGGGTCCCAAGCAGTACCCGCAGCTCGACCGCATCCGCAACGAGGTGGCGGCGGCGTTCGACCTCGCCGAGGTGCCCGAGCTCTTCGTCGAGCGCAACGCACAGGCGTACGGCTACACCTACGGCATCGACAAGCCGTTCATCGTGATCAGCACCGGTTCGGTCGACCTGCTCGACAACGAGTCGCTGCGCTTCCTGATCGGTCACGAGATGGGCCACGCGATGTCGGGCCACGCGCTCTACAACACGCTGCTGCGCAGGCTGGTCGACCTCACGACGTCGTTCGCCTGGGTGCCGGCCGGTGCGATCGCCATGCGCGCGGTCATCGCGGCGTTGCGCGAGTGGCAGCGCAAGACCGAGCTCTCCTGTGACCGGGCGGGCCTGCTGGCCTGCCAGGACCCGCAGGCCGCGCTGCGCACGCACCTCGCGCTCGCGGGCGACCTCGGCGGGCAGGTCGACATCGCGTCGTTCCTCGCCCAGGCCAAGGAGTACGAGGAGGTCGAGGACATCCGCGACAGCATCCTCAAGCTCCTGCACACCGAGACCCGCACGCACCCGCTCGTCGTGGTGCGCGCCGCCGAACTGCAGCGCTGGTCGGCGAGCGAGGAGTACCGCGAGATCCTGACGGGCACGTACGCGCGCCGGGAGGACGACAAACCGACGTCGAACCTCACCGACGACATCAAGGGTGCCGCCCGCTCGTACAAGGAGTCCATGAGCAACTCCGCCGACCCGCTGATCAAGACGATCAACGACATCGGCGAGACGGTCATGGGCGCGGCGGGACGGATGTGGAGCAAGGTTGCTCCGAACGGTCCAGCGGAGTAGCTACCATCTGGAGTCATGAGACGACTCCTGGTGCTGGTCCTCACCGCATTGCTCGCCTCAACGGGCACCGCTGCCGCCGACGTGCAGGTCGTCGGCGGCGAGCGGGCGTCCATCGAGGCCAACCCGTGGGCCGTCTACCTCCTCGACGACCGCGGCACCCAGTTCTGCGGCGGTACGATCGTCGCGCCCGCGAAGGTGCTCACCGCCGCCCACTGCGCTCTCGGCCGCTCGCCCAGGGACGTGCAGGTCGTCGCCGGTCGTGAGGACAAGCTCGACCGCGAGGCCGGGGTGGTCGCCGCGGTCACCGGCATCTGGATCCACAAGCAGTACACCTCGGCCGACGAGGGCGAGGACGTGGCGGTGCTGACCCTCAGGAAGGCGCTGCCGTACTCGCCGCTGCCGCTCGCCGAACCGTCCGATCGGGCGTTGTACGAGCCCGGCACGGAGCTGCGCGCGCTCGGCTGGGGGCGGACCTCCGAGAACGGCAAGACGTCCCGCTTCCTCCTGCAGGCCACCGTGCCGGTGCTGCCGGACGCGTTCTGCGTCGACACCTACCCGCAGTTCGTCAGGGCGGACATGTTCTGCGCGGGTTTCGAGGGCGGCAAGGTCGACACCTGCCAGGGCGACTCGGGCGGCCCGATCGTGGCGGACGGCAAGCTCGTCGGCGTCACGTCCTGGGGCGAGGGCTGCGCGCGCAGGAACAAGCCGGGCGTGTACGTCCGGATCTCCCGCTACGCCAAGGAACTTCACTCGGTCGTGGATGCTTCGTCGCCTGCGGTTGTCGACCCGTAGGCCTCTGCGTACTGATGGGAACCATGCGACTGCTGGCGGCGGTTCTGGCTCTGCTCGTGAGCACGGTGACCCCGGCTCACGCCGAACCCAGGATCGTCGGCGGCGTCGTGGTGGACGACGCGGACGAGGCGCCGTGGATGGTCGCCCTGACGACACCCCAGGGTGACCAGTTCTGCGGCGGAGCGCTCCTCGGGCCGCGGGAGGTGGCCACGGCGGCGCACTGCGTCCACGGCCGCATGCCCGGTTCGATCAGCGCCGTCGGCGGCCGGCTCGACCTGCGCACCGATGGCGGATCCACCTCTCTGGTGGCGGCCTTCCGCCTGGTCGACGGCTACACGACGCCGTCCAGCGGCAAGGACATCGCCGTGCTGACGCTCACCGAGCCGATGCCGTACCGGCCGTTGCCGATCGCCGCGCCCACCGCGTACATGGGCGGCAGCGTCGGTGTCGTGTACGGCTGGGGGTGGCAGACCGAGCACGACACGAACAAGAGTCCGTTGCTGCACAAGGCGTACATCCCGATCGTGCCGGACGGGCAGTGCGCCGCGACGTACCCGCAGTTCGACGCCGGGGCCATGTTCTGCGCGGGCTATCCCGGCGGTGAGATCGACGCGTGCACCGACGACTCCGGCGGTCCGTTCGTCGTCGACGGACGGTTGGCGGGCATCGTGTCGTGGGGCACGGGCTGCGCACGTCCGAACATGCCGGGCGTCTACACGCGGGTCGCGACGTACCTCGGTCAGAGCACCAGGCCGACGGACATCGTCAGGAAGACGGCCGCGCACACCGCGTCCAGCGCCGTCGTCACGCCCGGCCGCTTGAGCTTCCCGGCCACGCGGGACGCCGCCAGCACGATCATCAGCTCCCAGACCGCCGCGAGTCCGAGGAACACGGCCGCGAGCATCGTGAGCTGAGGTGCCGGTTCACCCGATCCGATGAACTGCGGCAGGAACGCCAGCGAGAACAGGATCATCTTCGGGTTCGTGATGTTGGTCAGGAAGCCCTGCCGGAACGGCCGCGCGCTCATGACCTCCTCCGGCTCGCCGCCGGAGCGCCTGATGAGCCCGCGCGTGATGGAAATCGCCAGGTAGAGCAGGTAGCCGGCACCGATCCAACGCAACGCCGTGAGTGCCATCGGGTACTGCGCGAGCACCACCCCGAGGCCCGAGATGACCAGGGCGACCTGGACCGCCGCGGCCGTGTGGATGCCGCCCAGCGCGAGGAGTCCGGCGCGGGTGCCGGACCGCAGTGACGTGCGCAGGAGCAGGAACGCGTCCACGCCGGGGGTCACGATGACGACCGCGCACGCGATGAGGAAGGCCGGAACCTGGCCGAAGTCGAACAACACCGTACATACCCCCGTGATCTAAGTCTCAGACCGCAAAATCTCCGGTCTGACGGGACACTAACACGAGAATCTCCGGTTTTGACGCCGTCCTAGCGCGATCGCTACCGTTGGTGACCGATCGTCCACCTGGCGCAACGAGGAGTGGTCCGTGAGGGGTAAGCGTTTTGCCGTGCTGGTGGCGGTGATCGCCCTGGTCAGCGGCGGGACGTCCGCCGATGCGATCGTTGGGGGGACACCCGCGCGGGTGGCGGACACCCCGTGGGTTGTGGCGATCACCACCACGGACGGTCAGCTGATCTGCGGCGGCGCGCTCGTCGCGCCGGACAAGGTCATGACGGCCGCGCACTGCGTGACGATCAAGGGCGTGCTCGGCAAGAACCAGCGTCCCGCCGAGCAGTTGCGCGTGGTCGCCGGCCGCACCGACCTGCGGCAGAAGGGCGAGGGCGTCGAGGCGGCCGTCGCGGGCGTGTGGCGCCACCCCGACTACGTCGAGGTCACCAAGGGCGACGACGTGGCGGTCCTGACGCTGGACCGGCAGGTGCCGTACCGGACGATCGCGCTCGGCGAGGTCGGTGACGACGGTGTCGTGCTCGGCTGGGGCCGTACCGCCGAGAACACCCCGCCCGCCCTGTCGCTGCGCAAGGTGACGGTGCCGATCCTGACCGACTCCGAGTGCCTGCTGAAGGAACCGGACTACCGGCCGGGCGCGATGCTGTGCGCCGGACGCGGTGGCCGGGACGCCTGCACAGGCGACTCGGGCGGTCCGCTCGTGGTGCGCGGCAGGCTCGCGGGCGTCGTGTCGTTCGGCCGCGGCTGTGCTCGGCCGGATGAACCCGGTGTCTACACCCGGCTCGCGAACTACCGGCAGACGCTGGGCTTCTGATATCCACGACCAGGTGCGAACCACACAGTTTCCCGCCACCCTCCGCCGGCAGTGGGGGCTCGACCTGAGCCCCGCCCAGCTCTACGCGATCCTGCGACTGCGCCAGGAAGTCTTCGTCGTCGAGCAGAACTGCGTCTACGCGGACGCGGACGGCCGAGATCTCGAGCAGGGCACACGGCACTTCTGGCTGGAGGCCGAGGGATCGCACGATCCGCTCGCGTACCTGCGGTTGCTCGAGGAACCGGACGGCACGTTCCGCGTCGGCCGCGTCGCCACCGCGCGCATGGCCCGCGGCCGTGGCTACAGCCGTCGCCTGATGCAGGCCGCGCTCGTGGACATCGGCACCACGCCGTCAGTGCTCGACGCGCAGACGTACGTCGCCGACTTCTACGCGTCGTTCGGGTTCGTCGCCGAGGGGGACGAGTTCATGGACGACGGGATCCCACACCTGCGGATGCGGCGCTCTCGCTGATCACGCGCACCGCGCGCTCGATGTCGGCCTCGGTCAGATCGGCGCGCGCGGTGAGCCGCAGCCTGCTGATCTGGTCCGGCACCGACGGCGGCCGGAAGCAGCCGACGACCACACCGCTCGTGCGGCAGGTCTCGGCCCACTGGAACGCCTGCTCCGGGCTGGGCGCGCGCACGCTCACGACCGCGGCGGTCGGGGTGCTGACCTGGAAACCGGCCTCCTTCAGGCGGTTGCTCAGGTCGTGCGCCACCGTCAGCGCGCGCTCGGGACGGTCCGGCTCCTCGCGCAGGATCTTGATCGCCGCCAGGGCCGCCGCCGCGCTGCTCGGCGCGAGGCCGGTGTCGAAGATGAACGGACGCGCGGTGTCGATCAGGTGCCTGATCACCCGGCTCGGGCCGAGCACGGCACCGCCCTGCGCGCCCAGCGACTTGCTCAGCGTCAGCGTGGTGATCACGTCCGGCGCCTTGATGATGCCCGCCTCGGCGACCGCGCCCCGGCCACCGGGTCCGACGACGCCGAGTCCGTGCGCGTCGTCCACGACCAGCGCTGCGCCGGTCGCGCGGCAGGCCTCGTGCAGTTCGTTGAGCGGGGCGATGTCGCCGTCGACGCTGAACACCGAGTCCGTGACGACGATCGCGCGCCGCTTGCCGCGGGTCTCGAGCGCGTGGCGGACCTTGCCGACGTCGCAGTGGTCCGCGACGACGACGTCCGCCTTCGACAGGCGCGTGCCGTCGATCAGGGACGCGTGGATGTGCTGGTCGGCGACGATCGCCGTGCCGGGGCCGGACAGCGCCGTGACCGCGGCGAGGTTCGCCATGTACCCGCTGCTGAACACCAGTGCCGACTGCGAGCCGCAGAAGTTCGCGAGCTCGAACTCCAGCTCCGCGTGCAGCTCCGTCGAGCCCGTGACCAGGCGTGATCCCGTGGATCCCGCGCCCCACTTCAGCGTGGCGGCGGCCGCGGCACCCGCGACCCGCTTGTCCTTGGCGAGCCCGAGGTAGTCGTTGCTCGCGAGGTCGAGGTCCGTCGAGGCCGCCGTGCGCGGCCGCAGCCGCCGGGTCAGACCGGCCTTGGCGCGCGCTTCAGAACGGACGTCGATCCAGTCGAGCGTCGGCTCACCGTCACTGGAAATCGCCTCAGTTGTGCTCACGGTCACCGGCCGAGTCTCCCATCCGCCCGCTAGCGTGCCGCTCGTGGACCTGTTCACCTTCACGCGCGCCGAACTCACCTCGCCGGTGCAGTTCATCGGCGGACGCTGGGTGGTGTCCGACTACGACGACGTGCGTGCCGTGCTGGCCGATCCGGTCACGTACCTGCCCGACAACGCGCTGACCGCCGTGACACCGGTGGCGCCGGCGGCGTTGCGGTCGCTGGTCCGCGCCCGCTTCTCGCTGCCGCCGACGCTCGCGAACAACGGGTCCTCGTCGCACGCCGACCTGCGGCGACTCGTGGCGTCGTTCTTCACGCCGGCGCGTGTCGCCGCAGCGGAGCCTCGCATCCGGTCGCTGGTTTTGGAACGGCTGGGTGGCGCGGATCTCGTGCGGGACCTGGCCTGGGACCTGCCGGCGATCGTGCTGACGGAGTTGCTCGAACTCCAGAACGTCGACATCCCCACGTTGAAGCGGTGGAGCACCGGTTCGCTGGAGTTCTTCTGGGGCGACATCACCCGCGAACGGCAGCTGGAACTGGTCGACGACGTCGGCGACTTCCACCAGTGGCTGATCAAGCGCTACCACGCGCGGGACGGTGAGCTGTTCTGCGCGCTGGCCGATGCCGGAGTGTCCGCCGAGGACTCCGCCGGGCTCTGCTACTTCCTGCTGATCGCGGGCCAGGAGACGACGACCCAGCTCCTGTCCACGGCGCTGCGCCGCGCGTTGCAGGACCGTTCGCTGTGGGCGCGACTACCTGAGCCGGGCGTGGCCGAGTCGTTCGTCGAGGACGTGCTGCGGACCGAGACGCCCGTCGTCACGTGGCGGCGGCTGACCGCGCGTGACGTGGTGTTGTCCGGTGTGCGCGTGCCTGCCGGTGCGGAGCTCGTGTTGTTGTTGAGCGGTAAGGAAACCGATTCCCGGCATCTCGCGTTCGGGTACGGGCGCCACTTCTGCCTCGGCGCCGGGCTGGCCCGGTTGGAAGCCGCTGTGACGTTGCGGACGGTGGCCGAGCACGAACCGTCGCTGCACCTCGTCGGCCCGAAGCCGGAGTGGCTGAACCTGCTGTCGTTCCGCGCGCCGAAGTCGGTGGCCGTGAGCCGCTGACCTGAGGTTTGATGCTGGGGTGTTGAACCGTCAGCTTTCCGGAGTCCGCAAGAAGACGCTGCTGGAGACGCTCGGCCCGGTGCCGGACGTCGACCCCGACCGCTACGGCGACGGCGGCCCGGTGGGGGCGCTGGAGACGCGGGTGGCGGAGTTGCTGGGCACCGAGGCCGCGCTGTTCGTGCCGACCGGGACCATGGCGCAGCAGATCGCGCTGAAGTGCTGGGCCGACCGCACGCACAACCCGATCGTCGCGATGCACCCGCAGGCGCACCCGCTGCACCACGAGGACGACGCGCTGACCGTGCTGTCCGGTCTGCGGCCGATCAAGGTGCGCGACGCCGACATCGGCTCGTGCCCCGAACCGTTCGGCACGCTGCTGCTGGAGGTGCCGGACCGCGAGGCCGGGTTCGTGCTCCCGACCTGGGACGAGCTGACCTCGATGGTCGATCTCGCCCGCGAACGGGACGCGGTCGTGCACCTCGACGGCGCGCGGCTGTGGGAGAGCACGCACGGCCTGGGCAAGCCGCTGGCCGAGATCGCCGGCCTGTTCGACTCGGTCTACGTGTCGTTCTACAAGTCGCTGGAGGGCATCTCCGGAGCGGCGCTCGCGGGCAGCCAGGACTTCGTCGACCAGGCACGTGTCTGGCGGCACCGGTACGGCGGCATGCTGTTCCAGCAGTGGCCCGCGGCGCTGTCCGCGCTGCACGGCCTGGACACCGTGCTGCCGAGGCTCGGCGCGTACGTCGAGCACGCCAAGGTCGTGGCCGCCGCCATGGACCTGCCCGAACCGCACACCCACCAGTTCGCGCTGCACCTGCCCGGTGATCCCGCACACCTCAAGGAGGTGAGCGGGAAGTTCCTCGGCGGGTTCTGGCGCGCCGGGACGCTCGCGAAGACCGAGGTCACGATCGCGGAGCCCGCGCTGGAGTGGACGGCGGACGAGGTCCGGGCGGCCTGGGAGGAGTTCCTCAGCCTGATCTAGGACGACGTGGCTGTTGGACCCGGCCGTGCGAAGTGCGACGATGCCGGGGCTGTGAGGGGAGTGCGAGGAAGCCGGTGTGACTCCGGCGCCGTCCCGCGACTGTGACCGACCGCGTGTCGGGAGTCAGGAACTCGTCCCCCTCTTCACCTCACCACGGGCGTGGACACCCGAGGAAAGGACATCGCCGAGCATGTTCCCCTTTTCGGCTGTCGTCGGACACGACGACCTCCGGCTGGCCCTGCTGCTGAACGCCGTGCACCCCGGCATCGGCGGCGTTCTCGTCCGCGGCGAGAAGGGGACCGCGAAGTCGACCATCGTGCGTGCCCTCGCCGCGCTGCTGCCGGAACTCGACGTCTCGGCCGGGTGCCGGTTCGGCTGCGTGCCCGGCACCACCGACTGCCCCGACGCGCCGCACGAGGGCGTCGACCGGCGACCGGCCCGGCTCGTGGAGCTGCCCGTCGGCGCCACCGAGGACCGGCTGGTCGGGTCGCTCGACCTGGAGAAGGCGCTGACCGAGGGCGTGCGGGCGTTCCAGCCCGGTCTGCTGGCCGCGGCTCACCGGGGCGTGCTGTACGTCGACGAGGTCAACCTGCTGCACGACCACCTCGTCGACCTTCTGCTCGACGCCGCCGCCATGGGCCGCGCGCACGTCGAGCGCGAGGGCGTCTCGATCTCGCACCCGTCCCAGTTCCTGCTGGTCGGCACCATGAACCCGGAGGAGGGCGAGCTGCGGCCGCAGCTGCTCGACCGGTTCGGGCTGACCGTGGCGGTGAAGGCCGCGCGGGACGTCGGTGTGCGCACCGAGGTCATCCGGCGCCGGCTCGCCTACGAGGCCGACCCCGTGACGTTCGCGGCGAAGTGGGCCGGTGCGGACGCCGAGCTCAAGCAGCAGATCACCGAGGCACGTTCGAAGCTGCCGGGAGTGTCCCTTCCGGACGGTGAGCTGCGCCGGATCGCCGCCGTCTGCGCGGCTTTCGAGGTCGACGGCATGCGCGCGGACCTCGTCGTCGCCCGTGCCGCCACCGCCCACGCGGCGTGGCGAGGCGCTTCGGAGGTCGAGGAGACCGACGTCGAGACCGCGGTCAGGCTCGCTCTGCCGCACCGGCGCCGCCGCGACCCGTTCGACGAGCCCGGCATCGAGGAGCAGCAGCTCGAGGACGCGATGAAGCAGGCGGCCGAGCACGCTTCCGACCCCGACGAAGGCCCGGACGACGACGGCCCCGGCGGTGGTGAGCTGCCCGAACCGCAGGACGGCCCGAAGGGCAACGGGAACGCGCCCCAGGACCGTCCGGCACCGGAGCCCTCGCCCGCGTTCAAGGCGCGGTTGCTGGAGGTCCCCGGAGTCGGCGAGGGCGCGCCCGGCAAGCGTTCGCGGGCCCGTGCCCGCACCGGCCGGATCGTCCGTTCGTCCAAAGTGGACGGCAACGGGCTGCACCTGGTCGACACCCTGACGAACGCCGCGCCACACCAGGCGGCGCGGGGCCGCAGCGGTCCCGGACTGCTGCTCACCGCCGCCGACCTGCGCAAGGCCGTCCGGGAGGGCAAGGAGTCGAACCTCGTCCTGTTCGTCGTCGACGCCTCCGGCTCGATGGCGGCGCAGAAGCGGATGTCGGCGGTCAGCGGCGCGGTGATCTCGTTGCTGCGCGACGCCTACCAGCGCCGGGACAAGGTCGGCGTGGTGACGTTCCGCGGCCAGACCGCGGAGGTGGCCCTGCCCCCGACCACGTCCGTCGACGCGGCGGCCACGCGCCTGAAGAAGATGCGCACCGGCGGCCGCACCCCGCTCGCGGACGGCCTGCTCAAGGCCCACCGCGTCCTCGAGATCGAACGGATGCGCGACCCGCGGAAGCGGCCCTTGGTGGTGCTGCTGACGGACGGCCGCGCGACGTCGTCCGGCCTCGGCGGCGACCCGACCAAGGACGCGCTGAAGGCCGCGGGCCTCTTGGAGCAGACCGCTGTCGTGGTCGTGGACTGCGAACAGGGCCACGTCCGCCTCGGCCTCGCCCAGAAGATCGCCGAAGCGCTGCAGGGCACGTGCGTCCGGCTCGATCAGTTGTCCGCCGACCACCTCGCCGGCGTCGTCCGGGCCGCGTAAGGAGATCGTTGTGCCTCAAGGACAACCCACCGAGGTGCCGAAGGACGGCCTGACGACCCGCCAGCGCCGCAACCGGCCGTTGCTGATGCTGCACACCGGTGAGATGAAGGGGAAGTCGACGTCGGCGTTCGGCATGGCGCTGCGCGGCTGGAACCAGGGCTGGGACATCGGCGTGTTCCAGTTCGTGAAGTCCGCCAAGTGGAAGGTCGGCGAGGAGTCGGCCTTCAAGGCGCTCGGCCGGCTGCACGACGAGACCGGCGAGGGCGGCGCCGTCGAGTGGCACAAGATGGGCGAGGGCTGGTCCTGGACCCGCAAGCAGGGCACCGAGGACGACCACGCCTCGGCCGCGCAGGAGGGCTGGGCGGAGATCGCACGCCGCATCCGGTCCGAACGCCACGGCTTCTACGTGCTCGACGAGTTCACGTACCCGCTGCACTGGGGCTGGATCGACGTCGACGAGGTGGTGGACACGCTCGCGAACCGGCCCGGCCACCAGCACGTCGTGATCACCGGGCGGTACGCGCCGCAGAAGTTGATCGACGCCGCCGACCTCGTGGTGGAGATGACCAAGGTCAAGCACCCGATGGACGCCGGTCAGAAGGGCCAGCGGGGGATCGAGTGGTGAAGCGGCTGATGGCCACCGGCCCGGGTCTGAGGACCGGAGTGGTGTACGGGTCGGCGGACGCGGTCACCAGCCCGGGTCTGCGGGGCCCGGGATGGTGAACAGGCTGGTCGTCGCCGCCCCCGCCTCGGGCAGCGGCAAGACCACCGTCGCGACGGGCCTGATGGCCGCGTTGCGCCGCGCCGGGTCGCGGGTCGCGCCGTTCAAGGTCGGCCCCGACTACATCGACCCCGGCTACCACTCGCTCGCCACGAACCGCCCCGGCCGCAACCTCGACCCGGTCATGGTCGGCGAGCACCGCGTCCCGGGGCTCTTCGCGCACGGCTCCAAGGGCTGTGACATCGCCGTCGTCGAGGGCGTGATGGGGCTGTTCGACGGCCGCATCGACACCGCCGGCATCGGCTCGACCGCGCACGTCGCCAAGCTGATCAACGCGCCCGTGCTGTTCGTCGTGGACGCACGCGGGCAGAGCCGGTCGCTCGCCGCGCTGCTGCACGGGTTCCGCGGCTACGACCCCACGGTCCGGCTCGGTGGTGTGATCCTCAACCAGGTCGGGTCCGAACGGCACGAGCAGGTGCTGCGGTCGGCGTGCGACGAGGTCGGTCTCGACGTGCTCGGCGTGCTGCCGCGCGACCCGCAGTTCTCCTTGCCCTCACGGCACTTGGGGCTCGTGACGGCCGCGGAGCACGGGTCGGAGGCCGTGGCCGCGGTGGACGCGATCGCCGCCGCCGTGGCCAAGCACGTCGACCTCGACGCGGTCCGCAGGCTGGCCCGGTCGGTGCCCGCGATGGCCGTCGCCGCGTGGGAACCGCAGGTCGAACGCATCGAGGACGAACCGGTGATCGCGGTCGCCGGCGGAGCGGCTTTCACGTTCGGCTACGCCGAGCACGTCGAGGTGCTGAAAGCGGCGGGCGCGGCGGTGGCCGTCCTCGATCCGCTGAACGACGAGGACCTTCCGGAGGGCACCGCGGGGCTCGTCCTCCCGGGCGGATTTCCCGAGCAGCACGCGGAAGCGCTGTCGGGCAACACGAAGTTGCGCGAAGCAGTGGTTCGGTTCGCTCGTTCGGGTGCGCCGGTCCACGCCGAGTGCGGAGGGTTGCTGTACCTCGCGCGGTCGCTCGACGGGCACCCGATGTGCGGCGTGCTCGACGCCGAGGGGTTCATGACCCCGAAGCTGACCCTGGGCTACCGGGACGCGGTGGCGTCCGCGAGTTCCCCGCTGCACCCGCCCGGCAGCCGTGTGACCGGCCACGAGTTCCACCGGACCCAGCTGTCCACACCGCACTCGACCCCGCCCGCGTGGCACTGGCGCGGCGTCGACTCACGGCCTGTCGCCGAAGGGTTCGTGGTGGGCGGCGTGCACGCCTCGTACCTCCACACGCACCCGGCCGGTGATCCGGAGGCGGTAGCCCGATTCGTGCGGGCCTGCCACCCGTTCGTGGCCGGAGTGGCAGACGGTACGGTCTTCGCCTAAGTCTCTCTCCCCCGAAACCCCCTGTGGAGCTGTCGTGACGACGACCGGTCGGGTCACCTTCGTCGGCGCCGGTCCCGGTGCCGCCGACCTCATCACTCTCCGAGGCGCGCGCCGCATCGCCGAAGCCGACGTCGTCATCTGGGCGCCCACAGCGGTGGACGTCGAGTGCGTGCGCGAACACGCCCGTGCCGACGCCGAACTGGTCGACTTCTCGCGCGTCACGCCGGAGGAGATCACGGACCTGTACCGCCGCGCCGCCGCGTCGCGCCAGGTCGTGGTGCGCCTGCACTCCGGTGACGCCGCGACGGGTGGTGGCGTCCAGGAGCAGCACGACCTTTGCGTGCGCCTCGGCCTCGAGGTCGAGGTCGTGCCCGGCGTGTCCGTCGTCGCCGCCGCGGCCGCCAAGATCGGCCGCGAGCTCACGCAGACCGAGGCGTCGTCCACGGTGCTGATCTCGCCGGAGAGCAGCGAGCTGGTCCAGGAGTTCGCCGCGCTGCAGACCACGATGGCCGCCACGGTCTCGGGCGCGCGCACCGGCCAGTTCGTGGAGAAGCTGCTGCAGGGCGGGTACTCCGAGGCCACGCCGGTCGTCGTCGCGTACAAGGTGAGCCAGGCCGACGAACTGGTCGTGCACACCACGGTCGGTGAGCTGGAGTCGGTCGTGAAGAAGCACAAGCTGTACCGCCCGACGCTGTTCCTCGTCGGTGCGGCCGTGAAGGCGCCCACGCGCCGGGTGTCGACCTCGGCGACGACGTCGGTCGACGAGCCGTTGCGCGCCGCCCGCCCGACGAAGTGGTCGCGCCGTGCCGCCTCGCGCATCGCGACGCGCGTGGACGAGCCGATCCCGGCGCGCCCGGACGAGCCCATCCCCGCGCCGTCCGTCCCCACCGCTCCCGTGGCCGAGCCGAACCCGGCGTGGACGGCGGTGGAGGAAATACAGCAGTCGGTGCGCAAGCCCGCCGAGGAGCCCGCTCCGAAGCCGAAGCTGACGGTGGTGGCGGCGGAGATGCCGAAGCCTCCGACGGTCAACGCCTCGACCTCCGCTCGCAAGAAGCCGGTCCGCAAGCCCAAGCGGTCCGCTAACTGATGTCCCTCGAGAAGCTGCTGGTGGCAGCGGGTCGTCCGGTCGAGGTCGTCGACGCCGCGGACGGCCTGCGCCCCGCGCTGAACGTGTGCCGCGCCCACTCCGCCGTGATCGTCAGGCTGGCCGAGGGCATCGGCCCCGCCGAGATCGGCGCGGGCCTCGCGGGCTGGCGCCGCACGCTGACGGTGCAGGACTCCGGCGAGCTGGTCGCGGTCGACCCGCGGGACGCGGTGACACGCCGCTGGACCGCGCCGGACGCCGTGTTGTGCCTGGCGGACAACGAGTTCCTCCGTTCCAGCGACGGCTGGGCCCTCCCGGACGACGCCTTCGCGAGCCGCACCCACGTGCTCGGCGCCGAGGTGCGCGCGTTCGTGCTGGCCCGCCTCGCCCCGCGCCCCGGCGTGCTGGTGTGGGACGTGCTCGCGGGTTCCGGCGCGGTCGGCGTGGAGTGCGCCCGGCTGGGTGCCGCGGTGATCGCGGTCGAGCCGGATCCCGTGCAGTGCGTGCGGATCATCGCGAACGCGTCCGCGCACGGTGTCGACGTCCGCGTCGAGGAGTCCGAGCTGGACGCGCCCTCGTTGCCGCGTCCGGACGCGGTGTTCGTCGGCCGGGGTGAGATCGGCGCGGTCAGGGCGAGTGCGGCGGCGTCGGCCCGTCGTGTCGTCGTCGCGACGGAACGGGTCGACGAGATCGTGCCCGCCCGGGACGCGCTGGTGGCCGCGGGGTACGAGGTGGAGGGCGTGCACTGGACCGCCTCGCGCCTGCTGGACTCGGGATTCGCCCCGGCCGTCCCGGTGACCCTGTTGTGGGGAAACAAGAAGTGATCGGAGTCTTCGCCGGCCCCGCCCAGCGCGGTGACGCCGCCGACCTCGCCGGCCTGCTCGGTGCCGACGCCGTCGTCCCCGACGGCCAGGTCCTGCCCGCCGTCCGCAACCTCTGGCCCCGTCTCGGCGCCGTCGTGCTCTTCCTGGACGCGGGGTCCGCGGTCCGGCTGGTCGCGCCCCTGTTGCGGGACAGGCGATCCGACCCCGCCGTGGTGTGCGTGGACGAGCACTTCGTCGTCGCGCTGGCCGGTGACGCGGACGTGTTCACCCACCACGTCGCGGACCTGCTCAACCGCACGGCCGTCGTGACGAGCGGGCCGATGGTCGACTCGATGCTGGACGAGCTGGTCGAGCAGCTCGACGCCACGGCGGACGGTGACGTCGCGACCTGCACCGCCGCCATCGAGGCCGGCGAGAAGGTCGTGCTGCGCAACCCGCTGAACTTCCCGCTGCCCGCGTTGCCGCCCAACGTGGTGGCGGGCGGCGAGGACGCGACGTGGGTGATCGTCATCGACGACCGGGCCGCGGCGGCGAAGGAGCACGTGCTGCGGATCGTGCCGCGCACGCTCGTCGTCGGAGTGGGCTCGACGCGCGGTGCGTCGGCCACGAGCGTCGGTGCCGCACTGTCCGAGTTGGACACTCAGGGTGGTCTGGATCTGCGGGCCATCAAGGCGTTCGCGACGGCGGACGCCAAGGCGGACGAACCCGGCATCGTGGACGCCGTGGAGGACTGGGGTTTCTGGCACGGCGACACGGCCGAGCTGCTGACGTTCCCGACCGAGGAGCTCGCCGAGATCGGGGTGCCGAACCCGAGTTCGGTGGTGCGCAACTCGATGGGTACCGCGAGCGTCGCGGAGGCGGCGGCGTTGCGGGGCGCGCGGAGCATCGGGCACGGCGGGCCGATCGAGCTGGCGGCCGAGAAGTTCAAGCGGGACAACGTGACCGTGGCCGCGGCGCGGGTGTTGCCGCGCGGCCGGCTCGCTCTCGTCGGGCTCGGTCCGGGTGCGGCCGAGCAGCGCACGCCCCGTGCGGAGGCGGAGATCCGGCGCGCGGCGTTCGTGGTCGGCACGCCCGAGGCGATCACCGTGGTGAGCCCGCTTCTGCGTTCCGGCACCGAAGTTCGCCACGAGGGCGCGTGCGATTTGGCCGCTCGGGGTGCGGCCGTCGCGTTCGTCGCTTTCGGAACCGGACCAACGCTGGACAATCCGGTCGAAGCCGACGTAATTGTTGTTCCCGGAGTCTGGGAACACTGACGTTTTTCCTTCTTTCGTAGGGTCTCCGCTGAAGTTTTCTTGATTAGCGTCGCCACGCACACGGCCCACCCTGCCCGGGCCCGAAAGCACTGGAGACCGGCATGAGAGCCCGTCGTCTCGTCGCTGTCGCCTGCACCGCCGGCGTCGCACTGTCCCTGCTGACGATCACCGCCCAGGCCGCCGCGCCCAAGGAAGGCTTGCGGCTGCTGACCGTTCGCGACTCGTTGACCGCCACGCACACCTGGTACGAACAGACCTACGACGGAAAACCGGTGCTGGGCGCGTACTACGTCGAGCACGTGGACAAGGCGACCGGCGAGAAGACCGTGGACGACGGCCGCCTTTCGGTCGGTTCCGTCGACGTCACGCCGGCCATCTCCACCGAGGACGCCAAGACCAGGGTCGCGGCTCCCGAAGGCGCGAACCTCAAGGTGCTGCCGGGCACCGGCCTCGTCTACGAGGTGATCTCCGACAGCGGCAAGGGATCCGAGCGCACGCTGGTGCACGCGGAGTCCGGCGCGGTCGTGAAGACCGAGAGCCTGGTCAAGCACGCGGACGGCACCGGCAAGGTGTTCAGCCCGAACCCCGTGTCGTCGCAGCAGAACCAGAACCTCAAGGACGACAACGACGCCGATTCGGCCGTCCCCGCGTCCGCGTACAAGACGGTCACGCTGTCCAACCTGGACGGCTCCGGCTACCTCAAGGGCAACTACGCCCAGCTGACCGGTGCCAAGAGCAAGCTCGCGTACAACAAGAACAACAAGTTCGAGTACACGCGCGCCAACGACCTCTTCGAGCAGGTCAACGCCTACTGGGGCGTGACGGAGGCGCAGAAGTACATCCAGAGCCTCGGGTTCAAGAACGTGAACAACGAGGCGCAGAAGATCACCACGCTCGGCCTGACCGAGGACAACTCGTTCTACGACCCGAACAAGGACCAGATCACGTTCGGCACGGGCGGGGTGGACGACGCCGAGGACGTCGAGGTGGTGTGGCACGAACTCGGCCACGCGATCCAGGACGCCCAGGTGCCCGGCTTCGGTTCCACGGTCGAGGGCGGCTCGATCGGCGAGGGCTTCGGCGACTGGTGGGCGTTGATCATGTCCTCCGCGGACGCCAAGGACACGGCCACGGTCCCGTTGGCGTGCATCATGGACTGGGACGCCACGGCGTACACGACCGAGACGCCGCACTGCCTGCGTCGCACCGACACCGACCTGAAGTACGCCGACCGCAAGGGCGAGGTCCACTTCGACGGCCAGATCTGGTCGCGGGCGTTGTGGGACCTCTACCAGAAGTTCGGTCGCGACAAGTCGGCGAAGATCGTGCTGGAGGCGCAGTTCTCCTACTCGCCGTCGACGAACTTCGCGGCGGCGGCCAAGGCGACCGTCGCGGCGGCGAAGAAGCTCTACGGCGACGCTGACGCCGCCACCGTCCAGGCCGCTTTCACGGCGCGTGGCATCGGCTGAGTCAAAAGTGAAGTCGGACATGTCCGACTAATGGCGGTTACGCCGCCGAATCCCCGCCCTTGACGCTGTGTGTGCCGTGCTTCACCCCCTGCACACACAGCGTCATTGGGAAGGACTGGCAACATGGCGAAAACCCTGCATCGCCTGATCGTGTCCGTCGTTGTGTCAGCTCTCGCAAGCATCTTCTTCGTCGCCCCCGCGGCCAACGCGGGCGACGTGTCGCCGATGATCGTCGGTGGTACGCGGGCGAGCACCGCGACCTACCCGTGGGTCGTCTACCTGGCGTCCACGTCCGGATCGCAGTTCTGCGGTGGAACGCTGGTGAAGGCCAACAAGGTCGTCACGGCCGCCCACTGCGTGTCCGGTCGTTCGGCCTCCAGCACGCGTGTCGTGCACGGACGTGACGACAAGCAGAGCACCGCGGGCACGGTCGCGAGCGTCACCCGGATCTGGGTGCACCCGAGCTACCGCTCCGCGACGTCCGGCTACGACGTGGCCGTGCTGACGCTCGACCGCAACATCAACTCGGCCACCCTGCCGCTGGCCACGCCGTCCGACACCGCGCTGTACGCGGCGGGCAACTCGGCGCTGATCCTCGGCTGGGGCACCACCTCTTCGGGTGGTTCCGCCTCGCGCTACCTGCTCAAGGCGAACGTGCCGCTGACCTCGGACGCGACCTGCCGGACCGCTTACCCGCAGTACAGCAACAGCTCGATGGTGTGCGCGGGCTTCCCGCAGGGCGGCACCGACACCTGCCAGGGCGACTCCGGTGGCCCGCTGGTGTACGGCGGCAAGCTCATCGGTGACACCTCGTGGGGCCGTGGCTGTGCCGGCGCCGGCTACCCCGGCGTGTACGGCCGCATCGCGACCTACCACTCCGTGATCACCGCTCAGCTGTAAGCCTGTTGCAGGGTGCGTGCTCCGGCGCGCACCCTGCACGCATGGCTGATCTGGAACCTGTGCCGGAAGACTGGTCGAGCGCGCTGGTCGTCGTCGCTCACCCCGATGACATGGAGTACGGCGGTGCGGGCGCCATCGCGCGTTGGACCGCCCAAGGCAAGAACATCACGTACCTGCTCGCGTGCCGCGGTGAGAACGGCATCGATACGTTGGAGCCGACTGTCTGCGGGCCGTTGCGGGTCGCGGAGCAGATTGCGTCGTGCGTGGCCGTCGGCGTGACCGAGGTCGAGTTCCTGGATCACCCGGACGGCACCATCGAGTACGGACTTCCGTTGCGCCGCGACATCGCGGCGGCCATCCGCCGGCACCGGCCGGAGTTCGTGATCACCGGCAACTACCGCGAGACCTGGCCCGGTGGCGGCCTGAACATGGCCGACCACATCGCCGTCGGACGCGCTGCGGTCGACGCGGTCCGGGACGCGGGCAACCGGTGGATCTTCCCGGAGCTCGGGCTGGAGAAGTGGGAAGGTGTGAAGTACGTGGCGGCGGCGTCCTCGCCGTTGGCGACGCACGCAGTGGACATCACCGACTCGTTCTATGCCTCCGTGGTCTCTCTGCGCGCGCACAAGGCCTACTTGGAAGCGTTGAGCGGCGACATGGCCGACCCGGCGACGTTCCTCCGTTCGATGGCCGAGGCCGCGGGAAAGCGCTTCGGAGGGGTGCTCGCCACCTCTTTCGAGCTGCTGGCCGTGTGACCATGTTCCCTTCGGCTGGACACGGCGGGTCCGGTGTGGATGCTTCTACGCATGCCCTTTGAACAGCACTACCTGGCCGGCCTCGACCTCCGGGGCCGGCGCGTCCTCGTGGTCGGCGGAGGCACGGTCGCGCAGCGCCGTCTTCCTCGCCTGATCGCGTCCGGCGCCGTCGTCGAGCTCGTGTCGCCATCCGTCACCCCCTCCGTCCAGGGCATGGTCGACGCGGGGGAGCTGACGTGGCACGAGAGGCTGTTCGAGGCCGGTGACGTCGAGGGTGCCTGGTACGTGCTGGCGTGCACGTCCGACGTCGAGGTGAACGCGCAGATCAGCGAAGAGGCGCTCTCGCAGCGTGTGTTCTGCGTGCGCGCGGACATCGCCGTCGAAGGCACGGCTGTCACGCCGGCCAGCGGGATGCACGACGGCATGCTGATCGGTGTGCTGGCCGGTGGTGAGCACCGCCGGTCGGCCTCGGTGCGGGACGGGCTCGTGGCGGCGTTGCGCGACGGCCGCATCGCGGACCAGGCCGCACCGCCCGTCGGTGTCGCGCTGGTCGGTGGCGGACCCGGTGACCCCGAGCTGATCACGGTGCAGGGCAAGCGCTTGCTGGCGCACGCGGACGTGGTCGTCGCGGACCGGCTCGCCCCGCGCGAGCTGCTGGAGGAGCTGCCCGCGCACGTCGAGGTCGTGGACGCGGCGAAGATCCCCTACGGCCGGGCGGCGACGCAGGAGTTCATCAACCAGACGCTGATCGACCGCGCCAAGGAGGGGAAGTTCGTCGTCCGGCTCAAGGGCGGCGACCCGTACGTCTTCGGGCGCGGCTTCGAGGAGCTGCTGGCGTGCGCCGAGGCCGGGATCCCCGTGACCGTGGTGCCGGGCGTGACGTCGGCGTTCGGTGTGCCCGCATTGGCTGGTGTCCCCGTGACGCACCGAGGCGTAGCGCACGAGGTCGTCGTCGTCTCCGGTCACGTCGCACCGGACGACCCGCGCTCTCTCGTCGACTGGTCGGCGATCGCACGCCTGCGCGGCACCGTCGTGCTGATGATGGCGGTGGAACGGGCCGGTGCGTTCGCCACGGCGTTGATGGAAGGCCGTCCCGGTTCCACCCCCGTCGCCGTCGTCCAGGAGGGCAGCACGGCAGCTCAGCGCGTACTGCGGTCCACTTTGGACTCGCTGGGCGCGGACGTGAAGGCCCACGAGATTCGTCCTCCGGCGATCATCGTGGTGGGCGCGGTCGCCGACATTGCCTCCGCAAATAGTTAGATAAGTTTCTTTACAAAAGCCGCGCAGCCGGTGGACTCTGCATTCACGCCGCCAAGTCCACCGGTTTGCGGAGGCTCGCATGAAACGCGTCCTGTCTTTGGTGGCAGGCATTGTGCTCGCGATGTCCGGTTTGGTCGTTTCGACCCCGGCGAACGCGGCGTCCCAACAGGTCTTCTGGACCTTCTACGGCTGGTACGACAACACGCCGCCCGGTGGTGACATCGCCTACCCGGGCCTGCACGACACGGCCGGCGGAAAGGGCACGTGGTCCGACCCGATCACGTTCGCGACGTCCAGCAAAGAGGCCAAGCCGGGCACGAAGATCTATTTCCCGCGGGTCAAGAAGTACTTCGTCATGGAGGACTCCTGTTCCTCCTGTGAGCAGGACTGGAACGGCAACGGCCCCAACGGCGGCCCGAAGCTGTGGCACTTCGACGCGTGGATCGGCGGCAAGGGCGGCAACGCCATGAACGCGATCGACTGCGAGGACGCGCTGACGAACTACCACGACGACGGCAAGCCGGTGATGGAGGAGACCATCCTCAACCCGCCGTCGAACCTGCAGGTGGACCCGACGCCGATCTTCAACACCTCGACCGGCGAGTGCTACGGCGGCGCGAAGCCCAAGACCACCAACGGCGAGTACAAGAACGTCTCGACCGGCAAGTGCCTGCAGGGCGGCGCGTCCGGCGCGCAGCTCACGACGGCCACCTGCAACGGCTCCGAGAAGCAGAAGTTCAAGTTCCACGGCGCGTTCATGGAGCAGGGGTCGCCCCAGCAGTGCACGACGCTGTCGTCCGGGAAGGTGCTGCTGAAGAAGTGTGACGGCGGCCCGAACCAGCAATGGTCGATCAACCCGAACAAGACGATTTCGGACATGCAGTACAACACGAAGTGTTATCGGGACGCGTCCGGAAAGGTGACCGCGGCGTCGTGTTCCGGAAGCGCCGCCCAATGGACGTTCAAGGCGGCCGCCAAGAAGTAACCTCGTTCTGCGGCTTCACGAGCCACCGTTCAGGCTTCGGTCTGGACGGTGGTTTTTCGTGTTCCACCTCGACCCACAGGAGCTTTCGTGCCGACTCAGCGGACAGCCTCGCCGCCCGGCGGGGACCGGGTGCTCACCCGCCTGCTGACCACCTACCTGCAGCCGTACCGCCGGGAGCTCGGCATCGTCGTCGCGTTGCAGCTCGTCGGCACGATCGCCTCGCTGTACCTGCCGAGCCTCAACGCCGACATCATCGACAACGGTGTCGCGCGCGGTGACACGTCGTACATCGTGGACCAGGGCGTCTGGATGCTCGTCGTCTCGGTGCTGCAGATCGCCTGTTCGATCGTGGCCGTCTGGTACGGCACGCGCACCGCCATGGCGTTCGGGAGGGACGTGCGGTCGGGCGTGTTCCACCGGGTCGGCTCGTTCTCCGCGCAGGAGGTCGCGCGGTTCGGGGCTCCGTCGCTGATCACCCGCACGACGAACGACGTGCAGCAGGTGCAGGTGCTCGTGGTCATGCTGACGACGATGTTCGTCGCGGCGCCGATCATGTCCGTCGCCGGTGTGGTCATGGCGCTGCGCGAGGACGTCGGGCTGTCGTGGCTGCTGCTGGTCTGCGTGCCGGTCCTGGCGATCGCGATCGGCATGATCACCGTGCGGATGGTGCCGTTGTTCCGCCGCCAGCAGGAGCGGATCGACCACGTGAACCGGGTGCTGCGCGAACAGCTCACCGGCGTGCGCGTGGTGCGGGCGTTCGTGCGGGAGAAGTCCGAGACCGAGCGCTTCGCCGACGCCAACGCGCAGCTCACCGACATCGCGCTGAGGGCGGGCCGGTTGCAGGCGATGATCTTCCCGACGGTCATGCTGATCTTCAACGTCTCCAGCGTCGCGGTCCTGTGGTTCGGGGCGCACCGGGTGGCGGACGGGGAGATGCAGGTGGGCGCGCTGACCGCGTTCCTCGCCTACCTCCTGCAGATCCTGATGTCGGTGATGATGGCGTCGTTCGTCTCCACGATGGTGCCGCGCGCCTCCGTCAGCGCCGGACGGATCATGGAGGTCATCAACACCGAACCGTCGGTGCACGCTCCTGCCGAACCTGTGCCCGCGCCCGCCGGGATCGGTCAGGTCTCCTTCCACAGCGCGGAGTTCCGCTATCCCGGTGCCGACGCGCCGGTGCTCAGGAACACGTCGTTCACCGTGGGCGCGGGGCGGACCACCGCGATCATCGGCAGCACCGGATCCGGCAAGACGACGTTGATGAGCCTCATCCCGCGGCTGATCGACGTGACGGCGGGGGAGGTGCGGGTCGGCGGCGTCGACGTGCGGGCGCAGGACCCCGGGGCGTTGCGGTCGCGGATCGGGCTCGTACCGCAGGTGTCGTACCTGTTCACCGGCACCGTCCGGTCGAACCTGAGCCACGGCGCGCCCGACGCCACCGACGAGCGGATGTGGACGGCGCTGGACATCGCGCAGTCACGGGACTTCGTCACGGCGATGGGCGGTCTCGACGCCAAGATCACGCAGGGAGGCACCAACCTCTCCGGCGGCCAGCGGCAGCGGCTCTCCATCGCACGTGCCCTCGTGCGCAGGCCGGACGTGTACCTGTTCGACGACTCGTTCTCCGCACTCGATCTCGCGACGGACGCGGCGTTGCGCGCGGCACTGAAGCCGTACACGCGCGACGCCGCCGTGATCGTCGTGGCGCAGCGGGTGTCCACAGTGGCCCAGGCCGACCAGATCCTCGTGCTGGAGAACGGCGAGATCGTCGGCAGGGGCACGCACCGCGAGCTGATGGACAGCTGCCCCACCTACCTGGAGATCGTCCACTCGCAGCTCACGCCGGAGGAGGCGTCATGACCACCACCCGTGAGCAGCCGCGGCCGATGGGCGGCCCCGCCGGACGGTTCGCCATGCAGGCGCCCGTGAGCAAGGCCGCGAACTTCGGCACCTCGGCCCGCCGCGTGGCGGGTCTGATGAAACCCGAACGCGTCACGTTCGTCGCCGTCGTCGGACTCGGCGTGCTCGGTATCGCGTTCACCGTCCTCGGACCGAAGATCCTCGGCGACGCCACCGACATCATCTTCAACGGCCTGCGCGGCCCGGGCATCGACTTCGGCGCTCTCGCCTCGGTGCTCTCGTTCGCGCTGGGCCTCTACGTGCTGTCCTCGCTGTTCAGCTGGCTGCAGGGGCGGCTGCTGAACGGCGTCGTGCAGCGCGTGGTCTACCGGCTGCGCGAGAGCGTCGAGGAGAAGCTGCACCGGTTGCCGCTCAAGTACTTCGACGGCCAGCCCCGCGGTGAGCTGCTCTCCCGCGTCACCAACGACATCGACAACATCTCGACGACGTTGCAGCAGACGATGAGCCAGCTGCTGACCGCTGTCCTGAGCCTCGTCGGCGTGACGGTGATGATGTTCGTGATCTCGCCACTGCTGGCGGGGGTGATGATGCTGGTCATCCCGCTCTCGGTGGCGCTGACGGGCGCGATCGGCAAGCGCGCGCAGAAGCAGTTCGTGGCGCAGTGGAAGCACACCGGCGAGCTGAACGCGCACATCGAGGAGGCGTTCAGCGGCCACCAGCTCGTGACCGCGTTCGGGCGGCAGCAGGAGTCCGAGGCGGAGTTCCGCCGCCGCAACTCGCAACTCTACGAGGCGGCGGCCGGCGCGCAGTTCGTGTCCGGCCTGATCATGCCGTCGATGATGTTCCTGTCGAACCTGAGCTACGTCGCCATCGCGGTGATCGGCGGTCTGCGCATCACGTCCGGCGGCATGACCCTGGGCGAGGTGACGGCGTTCATCCAGTACTCGCGCCAGTTCACCCAGCCGCTCACCCAGGCCGCGTCCCTGTCGAACCTGCTGCAGTCCGGCGTGGCGTCGGCGGAGCGGGTGTTCGAACTGCTCGACGCCCCCGAACAGCTCCCGGACCCGGCCGGCGCAGTCGCACCCCCGTGGCGCTGCGGCAAGGTCGAGTTCCAGAACGTCTCGTTCTCCTACGAGCCCGACAAGCCGTTGATCGAGAACCTGTCGCTGGTCGCGGAACCCGGCCAGATGATCGCCATCGTCGGCCCGACCGGCGCCGGCAAGACGACCCTCGTCAACCTCATCATGCGGTTCTACGAACTCAACGGCGGCCGCATCACCCTCGACGACGTCGACATCACCTCGTTGCGCCGCGAGGACCTGCGCGCACAGGCCAGCATGGTGCTGCAGGAAACCTGGCTGTTCGGCGGCACGATCCGCGACAACATCGCCTACGGCAAGCCAGGCGCCACAGAGGAGGAGATCCTCGCCGCGGCCGAGGCGACCTATGTGGACCGTTTCGTGCGATGCCTGCCCGACGGCTACGACACCGTCATCGACGAGGAGGGCTCGAACGTCTCGGCGGGCGAGAAGCAGTTGCTCACCATCGCCCGCGCGTTCCTGTCCGACCCGACGCTGCTGATCCTCGACGAGGCCACCAGTTCCGTCGACACCCGCACGGAATCGTCGGTGCAGCACGCCATGGCAGCCCTGCGGTCGTCGCGCACGTCGTTCGTCATCGCCCACCGGCTGTCCACGATCCGCGACGCCGACCTGATCCTCGTGATGGAGGCCGGACGCATCGTCGAACAGGGCACGCACGACGGGCTGCTGGCTAGGGAAGGCGCGTACCACCGGCTGTACTCAGCGCAGTTCGCTGCAGCGATCTCAGACTGAGCACCCCCACGACGGTTCGCAAGGTTATCGCCACGTACCAGGGAGCCAGCAGCCCGAAGTAGTCCGCGGTGAGTCCACCCAGCAGCGCGCCGACCGGCTGAACACCCCAGGTGATCAGCGTCTGCGCGCTGCTGACGCGCCCGAGCAGTTCGGTGGGCACGGTGCGTTGCCGGAAGCTCGCGGTCGCCACACCCCACACGGCCGTGCAGAACGAACTCACCACCGCGAACACCGCGACCGTCTCGAGGTCATGGGCGACCGTGGCAATTCCCAGCCACATCAAGGGAATGAGCACCACGGTGGTCACGACCGTGTGGCGATACCGGATCAACCGTTCGGCGAGCAGTCCACCCGCCACGCCACCGAAGGCGAGCGTGGCCAGGAAGACCCCGAACCCCGCGTTCGTCAGCCCCAGCCGTTGCTGCGCGAACAACACCAGCGTCGCCATGGTCATCGCGATGCACAGGTTCGTGGTCGCCGACACGACAGTGATCGTTCTGAGCGCCTTGTGGTTCATCAGCCACCGCAGGCCTTCTCTGGCCTTCGGCCTGACGGGTGGTCGTTCGTGGCTGGTGCGCATCCTGGTGACCAGCGCCGCCGCGATGGCGAACGTCAGCGCGTTGACCCAGAACGGCGCCGGAACCGCCATGGCGAACAGCAGTCCGCCGAGCGGAGGCCCCAGGAACTGCAGCGCGACCGCCTGCGACGCGAACAGCCTGCCGTTGGCCCGCTCCAGCAGATGATTCTCCACAGTGGCCTTGATGAGCGGCTGCCCGACCGCTCTCGGCACGGTCTCGGCGGTGCCGACGAGGAACGCCATGCCGTACAGGAAAGCGATGGGCGCGTTGTGGAACAGGGCAAGGACGGCCATCAGCGCACATTGGACCCACAGCGCTGCGAGGAGGAGGCGCCGCCCGTCGTACCGGTCCGCCGCCGCTCCGGCCGAGAGCGAGACCAGCAGCCAGGGCAGCGTGCCGAAGAAGCTGACACCGGCGATGAGCTTCGGGTCCTGGGTGAGCGTGGTGGCGAGCAACGGCAGTGCCGCCAGGAAGATGCCGTCTCCCAGCGCGGAGACGGCGCTCCCGCTCCACAGCAAGTACCAGTTCCGCCCCATGGGGCACCGTACACACGCGTGCTCGACGCCGACACGGCGCAGGCGCTCATCGCGAACTCAGTGGGCTACGCGGTGAAGGACCAACGAGCGCTTGAACAAACTCGCCGACAAGCCGGCCACGAGACGCATCGTTGTCGGCACCGTGTCGAACCCTCGTGCCCCGTTCATCGTCAGCAACGCGTCCTGACACAGCAACGAATCCCAATCCGTTGTGGACCGGGATTCGTTGCTGTGTCAGTAGATTTCCTTCGACGCCCACTCAGCGAAACGGGTCGCGATGAGGTCGAAGTCGAAGTCTTCGCTGTCAAACAGAAAGACGACGCGGTTGTCTTCCTTCTTCTGTGCGCCTTGCAATCTGGCCGCGAACTCGGTCTGAGGCGCCGCGATGCTGTGGATGCCTGTGGTGTTCATCCAGAGCGTCGCGGCCCCCTTGCCGGGCTTGGCGAAGATGAATCGCAGTTCGGCCCCTGACTTCGGCGGCTGCTGTACCTCGTAGCCGAACTCCCGCACCAGCCGTTCGGCCAGGTCGGGTGCCGGTGAGGCGGGGTCGTACTGACGCCACCGATTGATTCGATCTCGTACCTCGGTGGTGAAAAGCGGTGCGTCGGCAGTCTCGGTCGACACGGCTCGGAACTGCACGATCACTTCGACTCCTCCTGGGCCGATTAGTCGAACCTTGTCGTGTCCATGCGGGACGAAAATCGTGTATGGGGTTTCATCCCCATGGCGGCTGCTCACAATGCGACCATAGCCTCTCATCCGCGTATGGGCAATGATTTACGCTTATGGATCTTGATGAACACATATGCGGACCTGTCGCTGACGGTTGTCGTTCCAGCACTTCTGCACGACGTCGACCGTGATGGTCCACGCGTGCCAACCCTCCGACTGCCGATCTGCGGACACTCACCACGCACGCACCGTGGAGGCTGCGACCCCGAACACGGCAAAGGCCGCCTCCCCGAAGGGAAGCGGCCTCAACCGTTGATCAGATCGAGCTCAGTGCTGCGGCGCCCGGCGCGGACGACCCGCGCTGCTGCGCTCGGGGCGACCGAAACCACGGCCACCCTCGGTGCGCTCCGAACGGCGCGGACCGCCGCGGAACTCGCCGCCGCCCTCGGTGCGACGACCGGAGCCACCGCGGTACTCACCGCGACCGCCACCGGCAGCCGGAGCACCGAAGCGACGTCCGCCGCTGCCGCCACTGCGACGGGCCGGCTTCTCGCGCTCGATGATCGGCTCGCCCGAAGGCGTGCGAGCACCGGTGATGCGGACCAGGTCGTCGTCGCCGGGGCGCACCTTCGTGCTCTCCGGACGGATGCCCGCGCGCTGGGCCATGCCCTGGACGGCGCGGCGCTGGTCGTGCGTGACCAGCGTGACGACCGTGCCGGACTGGCCTGCGCGAGCCGTGCGGCCGGCGCGGTGCAGGTAGTCCTTCGGGTCGGCCGGCGGGTCCACGTGGACGACCAGGGACACGTCGTCGACGTGGATGCCCCGGGCCGCCACGTCCGTCGCGATCAGGACGGGCGTGGTGCCCTCGCGGAACTCACCGAGCACGCGAGTGCGCGCGCTCTGCGCCTTGCCGCCGTGCAGTGCGCCGGCGGCGACACCGACCGAGCGGAGCTTCTTGGCGAGACGGTCGACGTGGTGCTTGGTGCGCACGAACATGATCGTGCGGCCCTCGCGCGCGGCCACCTCGGTCACCACGTTCTGCTTGTCCTCTGCGGACACGAACAGCAGGTGGTGCTCCATGGTCGTGACGCTCGCGGTGGACGGGGCCACCGAGTGCGTCACCGGGGAGTGCAGGTACTGGCGGACCAGCTTGTCCACGTCGCCGTCGAGCGTCGCGGAGAACAGCAGGCGCTGCCCGTCCTGCGGGGTGAGGTCGAGGATCGCGCGGACCTGGGGCATGAAGCCCATGTCCGCCATCTGGTCGGCCTCGTCCAGCGCGGTGATCTCGACGGAGCCGAGGTCGCACGTGCCCTGGCGGACGTGGTCGGACAGCCGGCCCGGCGTGGCGATCAGCAGGTCGACGCCGCGGCGCAGGTGTTCGATCTGGCGCGGGAACGACGTGCCGCCGACGACGACGCGGCACCACAGGCCCAGCGCGCGGGCGTGCGGCATGAGCGCCGTCTCCACCTGCATCGCGAGCTCGCGGGTCGGAACGAGGATCAGGCCGCGCGGCTTGTGCGGCATCGAGCGGCCGGACGCGAGGCGCGTCAGCATCGCGAGGCCGAACGCCAGCGTCTTGCCGGAGCCGGTCTGGCCGCGGCCGAGGATGTCCTTGCCCGACATCGCGTCGGGAAGGGTGGCCGCCTGGATGGGGAACGGCTCGGTGATGTCGTTGGCTGCGAGCGACTTGACGAGTGCGTCAGCCAAGCCGAGCTCAGCGAACGAGGGCAGCGGGCCTTCCGGCAACGTGCTCTCGAAGTGCTCGGCGACGATCGGTTCCTCGACCCGCTGCTGCGGACGCGAGGAGTTGCCCTGGCGACCCGAGCGGCGCCGCGGTGACCTGCGGCTTTGTGCGTGCTCGGAACGACCTTCGGACATTGATGGCAAAACAAACCTCCGGGACATGGCACGTCTCGAGGCTGCCCCGCGTGCTACCGCGGTGCCGATCACAAGGACGGGCCCGGCGTGATGGTCACGCCGCTGATGAGTGGGTGGAAACACCGGTCAACGGCCGTCAAGCCTTCATCGGTGTACAGCACAGTCTAGCTGATCAATGGCGAGACCTTGCGCGCCCGGCAGTGTCGTTGGACACGGCCCGGCGCGCAAGGTGGGTCACGCCATACCCGCCACGTCCAGCAGCGTTGCCACCAGCGCGGACGGGTCGCCGATCTCCGCCGGCAGGCCGCGCGAGGCGAACCAGCCGCAGATGTTGCGGACGTCGCGGTCCAGGAACTCCACGCCGCGCGGGTTGGCGACGAGGTCGACCACCTGCGGCAGGTCGATCATGATCAGCCTGCCGTCGTGGACCATCAGGTTGTACGCCGAGAGGTCGCCGTGCGTGATGCCCGCCTCGGCGAGCGTCATGAGCGTCGCGACCAGCTGGCGCCACAGGTCGAGCAGCTCGTCCTCGTCGGGACGGGTCTGCGCGAGCCGCGGTGCCGCGTTGCCGTCAGCGTCCCCGATGAACTCGAGCAGCAGCTCGGTACCGCTGCGCTGCACCGGGTACGGCACGGGTGCGCCGATCTGCCACAGCTTCGTGAGAGCCGCGAACTCGGCGACGGTCCACTGTTCCGCGATCAGGTTGCGCCCGAACGCGGTGCGGTTCGCGATCGCCCGCGTCTCACGGGACTTCTTCATGCGACGACCCTCGAGGTACCCCGCGTCGCGGTGGAACATCCGGTGGTCGTTGCTGCGGTAGCGCTTCGCGGCGAGCAGGCAAGCCCGGTCGCCCATCGCGCGTTCCAGCAGGAAGACGTCCGCCTCCTTGCCGGTCTTCACGATGCCCAGCTCGCGGTCGACCGCGGCCAGTTCCGTGATGAGCCAGCTCGGATGCGGTTTCGGACCCTGCTCGGCGTCACCCCACGTGGACCAGCGGTCGCCGTCCTCGGGAGTGTCCGCCGTGCTGAGCTGGTCCTCGCGCACTCGCGCGACTCGCAGCTTCTCTTCTTCGGTCATGCGGCCGCGACGCGTGGGTTCCGCGTCGTCGGCCTTGCGGTTGGTGCGCTTTCCCTTGCGCCGCATGGTGTCGTCGGCGCCGTCGAAAGCAGATTCGTAACGTTCGAAAAGATCGTGCTCGCGCACGGTGGGGTCTCCCAGCGAGATGAAGGGTGACCGCCCTACTGGCGCTCTGCGATCAAACGGTGCTGATCAGGCGCGAAGGACGGCTGGACGGGTCGCGAATGCGGCGCCGCGCCCAAAGACAGGCTCTGACATCTCGCACCTCCTCGATCCAGCTCCGTTGTCACGCTTCGGGGAGAAGCTTGCACTGCGGGCTCTCGCGCCCGCAACCGATTTAACCGGTGATCAGGTCCGCAGTCCTCTCGCCCGTCGGCACGATCTTCAACCCGGCCTTCTGCGCAAGCCTGACCAGGCCTTTCAGGTCCGCGGGCTCGGCAGCGGACTTCGTGATGGCGCGGGCGAGCAGGCCCTTGTGCGCCTTGTTGAAGTGGCTGACGACCTTGCCCTCGCTGGTGACCACCCGGACGACGACGGCGTGCGGGATCCTGGCGAGGCTCGAGTACGCGCCGGACCGCAGGTCGACGACGAACTCGTCGGCGTCCTTCAGCACCGGCTCCAGCGCGGGCTTCCACACCGTGCGCAGGCTGCCGTGCGACGGGAGCGCGCTGCCGCCGGACAACCGGTACGCGGGCACGGCGTCACCACCCTTGAGCACCCCGAACAGCGCGGACGAGACCGCGAGCCGCTCGTAGGCCCGTTCCTTCTCGGCCTTGCGGAGCGACGGGAAGTCGAGGTTGTCGTAGAGCACGCCGGTGTAGCGCAGCAGCGCGGGCGTGGTCTCCGACGTGCGCAGCGAGGCGTTGCGGTGCACCTCGTCGACCTGGCGCTCGGAGATGTCGAGGGCCTTGAGACTCGCCGGGACGTCCCGCGCGAGATCGGCCAGCGCGGACACCAGCTTGTCGCGCACGGGGTTGAGCTCGGGGAACGACAGGGCGTCGAGGTCGAGCGGCGCACCCTCGCCGCCGATCGCCTTGGTCTCCGACGGGGGGAGCAGCACCAGCACGGTGCAAAGGGTAGGGCAGCGGGGGGAAACCGCTGGACCTGCGGGGTGTTCCTGGGGTCGGGGGACGCGCTCGACCGGGTGCGCGGGGTCGCTCGGTGGCCGGACGAGTCTGGGGACGTCGAGGGTGCTGGCGGGGAGGTCTGCTCGCGTTGGTGGGTGCTGTGGTGAGGCGCGGGCTCGCGTTGGTGGGTGCTGTGGTGAGGCGCGGGCTCGCGTTGGTGGGTGCTGTGGTGAGGCGCGGGCTCGCGTTGGTGGGCGCTGCGGGGAGGCGGGCTCGCGTTGGCGGGTGCTGCGAGGAGGCGGGCTCGTGTTGGCGGGTGCTGTGGGGGTGGCTGCACGCACCGGCGGTGTTGTTGGAGCTGGCTCACATCGGCGGACGATGGCGGGAAGGCCTGCTCGCATCGGCGGATGTGGTGCGGCGCGGGCTCGTGCTGGCGGGTGCCGTGGTGAGGTCTGGCCCGCGCCGGCGGGCGCTGCCGGAGCGGTCCGGCTCCGCGCTGAACGGGGCTGGTGGGAAAGCCTGCTCGCGCTGGCGGGTGCCGTGAGGTGGCCCCGGCCCGCGCTGACGGGCGCCGAGCACCGTGTCATCGCCGAGGCGGACGCGATGCGTGTCGTGTCCGGTACCGCTGGCGGTGCCGGCCGGATCGGCCCGTGGGCGTGCAAGGCGTTGGCGGCTCGATGGTGCTGCCGCACAACGGAACCGCACGCCTCCCCGTACAGGCCGCACATGAACCCTGGCTTGCCGGACATGAGCGTCAGGTGAGCGCGCCGGCCCGGCCAGGTTCGTTCCCCAGCGCGCTCAAGCCTCGGCTCGCCGCCTCGACCGCTTACGGTGCCTGCAGGGTCAGGTAGGCGAGGCCCATCGTGCCTCGCCAGCCGCGTAGCCGGTAGGTGCGCTGGCGGTCTGCCTTCGCCCTGATCTCCTCGGCGTGTTCGGAGTCCGGGTTGGCGCGCAGCCAGCGTTCCCAGGCCAGGCCGTGGCCGTTCTCGAAGACGTCCCACTCGTCGAGGCTCGCCTGTTCCACCGCTAGCGGGCGGTAGCCGTGGGTCAGGGCCAGGTCCACCAGGTCGGCCAGCGAGCTGTACTGGTCGCGGGGGACCGGCATCGCTGCCAGGTGGGCCTCGGTGGGTTCGCGTTCCCAGAAGCCCTCGCCCAGCAGGAGTCTGCCGCCGGGGCGGAGCAGGCTTCTGGCCGCGGTGAGTGCGTTGACCGTGTGGTGCAACGGGTCTCCGCCGAACACCTGGCTGGCGCCGTTGACGATCACGGCGTCGGCTTGCCGGTCCGGCTGCCACTCGGTCACGTCGGCCACCTGGAGGCTGACTCGGGCGGTGAGGCCTCGGGTGTCCGCGTTCGCCTGGGCGCGGGCTATGTCCACGGCGTTGCGGTCCACTCCCGTGCCCGTGGCGGTGGGGGCGGCTTCCAGGGTGCGCAGCAGGAACTCGGCCCAGCCGCAGCCCAGGTCGATCACGTAGCCGTCGTCCAGCGGCAGCAACGAGCGGATGAGGCGGGCTGCTCGTTCCTCGGACAACGGGCCGTGGAACGTCACGTCCTCGTACAGCGGTGCGATCTTTGGTGTCGTCATCGCTCGCAGGATGGCCCAGGCGGTGCGTCGCGGGCAACGCGATATTCGGTTGTTGGAGGTGCCTCCCTTCCGTAGCTTCGGTTGGCGTGGAACTCGTGTGGCGCCCGCTCACGACAGCGGACATCCCTGTGGTGGCCGCGCTGTACAACGCGGCCGAGGCGGTCGACGACACCGGCGAGCTGTTGTCCGAAGAGGACTTCGCCCGGTCGTTCGGCGAGGCCGACCTGCCCGGCGGATCGCTGGCCGTGCTCGCCGGCGGAACGCTGGTGGCCTACGGGCTCGTCGCGTTGCGCGACAATCCTGTTGGCACGCACCGGGTCCGGCTCGACGGCATGGTGCACCCCGAGTTCCGGCGTGCGGGTATCGGACTGCGGCTCCTGCCACGTCTTGCCTCGCTCGCACGGGATCTCCACGTCGCACGGCATCCGGACATGCCGCTCTCCGTGTGCACCATGATCGAGAGCCGGTCCGGTGGACACGTCGCGCTGGCGGAGAGGCTCGGCTTCACCGCCGACCGCCACTTTCACGAACTGGAGGTGGCACTGGGCGAGTCACTCGCCCAGGCGCCGATCCCGTCCGGCTACGAGATCGTGCCGTTCTCCGCCGCTCGCGACGAAGAGGTCCGCAACGTCGCCAACGTGGCGTTCGCCCAGCACTGGGGGTCGGTCGAGCGCAGCCCGCAGGAGTGGGCGGCGTCCTTCACCGACAGCCCGAGGTTCGTCCCCGAGTCCTCCTTCCTCGCGCTCTCGAACGACTCCGTGGTCGGGTTCGTGCTCGCACGGCACTACCCGGTCGTCGAGGAGCTCACCGGCGTCCGCGAACTGTGGATCGGGGACGTGGGCACCCTGGAAGAGCACCGCGGCCGTGGCGTGGCCTCCGCCCTGCTGAGCTGGACGCTGACTCAGGGCAGGGCGAAGGGCTACCACCGCGCGGGACTCTCCGTGGACACGGCCAACGCGACCAGTGCGCTCGGCGTGTACGAGCGCGCCGGGTTCGAGGTGGCGCGGACCTGGATCGACTACGGGAAGCCCGTCGAGCTTTAGAGCTCCTCGCCCGGCTGGCCGACGCAGAACTGGTTGCCGTCCGGGTCGGCGAGCACGGACCACACGAGGCCGGGAACGCTGTGCACCCCGACCTCCGTGGCACCGAGCGCGACGAGGCGGGCGACCTCGGCCAGGCGGTCCGGCACGTGCGAGTCGAAGTGGACTCTGTTCTTGCCCGGTGTCGCGTCCGGCACCTGCTGGATGCCGAGCACGACGCTGGACTCGGTGGTCGGCGCGAGCACGAGGAACTCACCCCAGTCGTTCTGGATCGTGGTGCCCAGAGCGGCCGTCCAGAACTCCGCGAGCTTGCGCGCGTCGCCCGTGTCGAGAGTGATCATGTCAATGGTCAGCGGCATGGGAAGGACGCTACTCAGGGGGTCTGACAATTCCGGTCGCCGCAGGTCAGAGCCCACGCAAAGCACCGCGCGCGATTTCGCGGAACGTCCAACCAGTACGCTGCTTCAACTGCCCGTGAACGAGGAGTACCCACCGTGATCACCAGGATGTCGTCGCTGTTCCTGCGCACCCTTCGCGAGGATCCGGCGGACGCCGAAGTGCCCAGCCACAAGCTGCTGGTGCGCGCCGGCTACGTCCGCCGCGTCGCGCCGGGCGGGTACACCTGGCTGCCGCTGGGCCTCAAGGTCCTGCGCAACATCGAGGCCGTCGTCCGCGAGGAGATGGACGCCTTCGGCGCGCAGGAGATCCAGTTCCCCGCGCTGCTGCCCAAGGAGCCCTACGAGGCGACGAACCGGTGGGAGGAGTACGGCCCCAACCTGTTCCGCCTCAAGGACCGCAAGGGCGCCGACTACCTCCTCGGCCCCACGCACGAGGAGATGTTCACCCTCACCGTGAAGGGTGAGTACAGCTCCTACAAGGACTACCCCGTCACGCTGTACCAGATCCAGACCAAGTACCGCGACGAGGCGCGTCCCCGTGCGGGCATCCTGCGCGGCCGCGAGTTCCTGATGAAGGACTCGTACTCCTTCGACCTCACCGACGAGGGCCTCAGCGAGTCGTACAAGAACCATCGCGACGCCTACATCCGCATCTTCGACCGGCTCGGCCTGGAGTACGTGATCGTCTCCGCCACGTCCGGCGCGATGGGCGGTTCGGCGTCCGAGGAGTTCCTCGCCGTCGCCGAGACGGGCGAGGACACGTTCGTGCGCAGCACCGAGTCGGGCTACGCGGCGAACGTCGAGGCCGTCGCTACCCCCGCGCCCGCCGCGCAGCCGATCGACGACAAGCCCGCCGCGCAGGTGCACCACACGCCCAGCACGCCGACCATCGAGACGCTGGTCGACTTCCTGAACGCGAACACCGACCGCAAGTTCACCGCGGCGGACACGCTGAAGAACGTCCTGGTCAAGGTCAAGCACCCCGGCAAGGACTGGGAACTGCTCGCGATCGCCGTCCCCGGCGACCGCGAGGTCGACTTCAAGCGCCTCGAGGCAGCCCTCGAACCCGCTGAGGTCGCGATGCTGGAAGCGGCCGACTTCGCCAAGAACTCGTTCCTGGTCAAGGGGTACATCGGTCCGGGCGCCATCCAGGCCAACGGCATCCGCTTCCTCGCCGACCCCCGCGTCGTCACGGGCACCGCGTGGGTCACCGGCGCCGACAAGGCCGACCACCACGTCGTCGACCTGGTCGCGGGCCGCGACTTCACCCCCGACGGCGTCATCGACGTCGCCGAGGTCCGCGAGGGCGACGCGTCCCCGGACGGCAAGGGCGTGCTGACCGCGGCACGCGGCATCGAGATCGGCCACATCTTCCAGCTCGGCCGCAAGTACGCGGACGCGTTCTCGCTCGACGCCCTCGGCCCGGACTCCAAGCCCGTCCGCATCACCATGGGCTCGTACGGCGTCGGGGTCTCACGGCTCGTCGCGGTCATCGCGGAGCAGTCGCACGACGACCGCGGCCTGATCTGGCCCCGCAACGTCGCTCCCGCCGACGTCCACGTCGTGGTCGCCGGCAAGGACGAGACGCTGCTGAACGCCGGTGAGGACTTCGCGAAGCAGCTCAGCGCCAAGGGCCTCAAGGTCCTGCTGGACGACCGCAAGGCGAGCCCCGGCGTGAAGTTCGCGGACGCCGAGCTCGTCGGCATCCCGACGATCCTCGTGATCGGCCGCGGCCTGAAGGACGGCACCGTCGAGGTCAAGGACCGCCGCTCCGGCGAGCGCGTCGAGGTGCCGGTCGCGGAGGCCGTCGACCACCTGGTGCAGGTCGTCACCAGCTGACGTCCGAACCAACTGAAACGCCCGGCCGCACTGTGCGGCCGGGCGTTCGGCTTTTCGGGAATCCCTCGCAGGACAAGGGATCTGAACGTTACGAGGTCGGCACCAGCGAGTCGACCATCTTCTGCAGGTCCGACTCCTTGGGCAATGGCGGGGTGGAGCCGCCTCCGCCACCCTCCAGGTCGCCGTTCACGGCCAGCACGTGCAGCTTGTTGCTGCCGTTGAGCACGACGACCTTCACCATGCCCTTGCTCGCCAGGCACTTGTTGCCGGTCTGCGTGACGGTGGCGTCGACCTGCACGCCCTCGATCGTGACCTTCGTGCCGTCCTTCTGGGTGTGCTGGATCTTCACCGGCTTCGGCTGGGTCGTCGTGACCTTCGGGTCGCCGCCCGAGGAGTAGTACTGCGTGGCGAGAGCCTTGGTGAAGTCGGTGGCCGCCGTGTTGATCTCGCTCTTGGGGAGCAGCGTGCCGCCGTTGGTGCCCTTGGTGAACGACTTGCCCTCGCAGGTGTAGTCGCCGTAGCTGGTGACGCCGGACAGCGAGATGCCGGCGATGCCCTCCACCGGGATCTTGGCGTCCGCGATGATGTCCCAGTTCTTCGGGACCACGTAGTTGAAGCCGAGCGCCGTCTCCACGCACTGCTGGCCGTCGCTCTTCGGGCAGGGGCCGTCGGCCGGCTGCGAGGACGAACTGGCCGTGCTGGACGGTCCGGGCTCCGCGGTCGTGCCGCCCGAGCGCGAGAGCAGGAACCAGGTGAGGCCGCCGCCGACGAGCAGCACCAGGACGACGGTGCCGAGCACGAGCCAGAGCGTCTTGTTGCTCTTCTTCGGCGGTTCGCTGTCGAAGCCGCCGTACACGCCGAGGCCGCCGTACCCGCCGTAACCCTGCTGCGGGAAGCCGCCCTGCTGCTGGTCGGTCCAGCCGCCCTGCTGCGGGAAGCCACCGGTCTGCGGGTAGCCGCCGGTCTGGTAGCCACCGCTCTGGTGGTCACCCTGTTGCTGCTGGCCCCAGCCCTGCTGGTCGTTCCAGCCGCCCTGTCCGCCGCCACCTGGGTAAGTCACGGGGGAACGGTACCTGGTGGGTCTGACAGAGGCTTAATTCATCACGCGTTGACTTTCGGGACGGACGCGGCGTAGCGTGCTCGTTAAATTCAACGCATGATGAACTAAGGGGATCGATGATGCGCACCGTGCTGGTCACCGCCGTCGCAGGTGCTGTGGTGGCGTTTCTTCTGGGCCTGCTGACGTTCGGCGTGCAGGCGACTGTGCACCCCCACGACGTCCCGCTCGCCGTGGTGGCGCCTCCACCGATAGCGGAACGTGTCGCGAGAGCCGACTCGCCCGAGGTCGACATCAGGGTCGTGCAGGCCGACGAGGCCCGGAACCTGTTGCGGGACAAAGAGGTCTACGGAGTGCTGGAGATCGTGCCCGGTCAGGCGACGATCCGGCTGAACCCCGCGATCAACCCGTCCGGCACGCAGGTCGCCCAGCAGGTGCTGACCGGCGTCGCGCAGGGAGCCGGGTTGCCCGTCGAGGTCGAGGCCGCCACGCCCACCGCCGCCGAACGGACCGCGCCGCTCGCCGCGAGCGCGCTGCTGTGGGTCGGCGGGATGATCGCCGGACTGCTGTTCGTGGTCCTGAAGGGCACCCGCGGACGGTGGCTGTCGGCGCTGACCACGGCCGTCCTCGTCACCGGCTCGACCGCGGGACTGCTGGCGTGGTGGGGCGTCACGCTCAACGCGCAGGCGCTCGCGTTCATGCTCGCCGTCGCCGCGTCGTTCGCGCTCCTGCAGGCCGGGCTGTTCCAGCACCTCGGCATCCGCGCGATGGGCGTCCTCGGCATCCTCTACCTGATGGCACCGGCCGTCGCGGGCCAGGTCCCGGAGTTGCTCAACCCCGCCTACAAGGCGGTCCTCTGGTCGTGGACGCCGTTCAGGTTCTCCGCGGAAGGCCTGCGCAGCCTCATGTACGACAACGCCATCAGCACCGAGTGGTGGGTGTTCGGCGGTATCGCACTCATCGGGCTCGTGCTGCTTGCCGTGAAGAAAACAGAACTAGCCGGCAAGAAAACTCAGACGGACCGTGCGGACGGGGTTGTCGACGTTGGTGTCGACGAGGCAGATGGACTGCCAAGTGCCGAGCGTCAGCACACCGCCTAGAACAGGGATTGTCGCGTAAGGCGGTACCAGCGCGGGCATCACGTGGTCACGTCCGTGACCGGGGGTGCCGTGCCGGTGCCGCCACTTCACGTCGCGGGGGAGGATGCGCTCCAAGGCGGTCAGCAGGTCGTCGTCACTGCCCGCGCCCGTCTCGATGATGGCGACACCCGCGGTCGCGTGCGGCACCCACACGTGCAGCAGGCCGTCGCCGTTCTCGTCTTCGAGGAACCGCTGACACTCACGCGTGAGGTCGTGCACGACCTCGTCGGCACCGGTGCGGATCTGGATCTCCTCGCTGCGCATGACCTCAGATCTTACGAACCACCCGTGCGGGGTTGCCGACCGCGAGCACGTGAGCAGGCAGATCACGCGTCACGACACTGCCCGCGCCGACGACCGTGTTGTTGCCGATCGTGACACCGGGGCACACGATCACGCCGCCGCCGAACCACACCTTGTCCCCGATGACGATCGGCGCCGTCGTCTCCCAGCCCGCGATGCGCGCGTCGTGGTCCTCGATGGGGTGCAGCGCCGTCAGCAGCTGCACGTTCGGACCCATCATCACGTGATCGCCGATGGTCACCGGGCCGCAGTCGAGGATGACGCCGCCGTAGTTCATGAAGCTGTTCGCGCCGACGAGGGTGTTGTAGCCGTACTCGATCTGCAGGCGCTGCATGAACGTCGAGTTCTCGCCGATCTCCGCCACGAACCCCTTGAGGATGTCGTACATCCCGTCGAGGTCTTCCGGGTCGTGCGCGTTGAACCTGGCCATCTCGCGCCAGCCGCGGCGCCGGTCGGCGTCCAGCTCGGGGTCCGCCGGCAGATAGGGCTCGCCGTTGATCATCTTCTCGCGGTTGGTTCCCATGAGGACTCAGTATCGTCACGAGCATGCGCGTGCTCTTCGCCAGCATGGCCACCGTCGGCCACACGTACCCGTTGATCCCGCTGGCGTCGGCCCTGCGCAAAGCCGGGCACGAGGTGCACTTCGCGGTCGGCGAGGACATGCACCCGGTGCTCGGGAAGCTCGGGTTGCGGCCGTTCCGCCCGGGACTCGTGTTCGGGGAGATCTACGCCGAGGACATCGCGCAGGAGCTGGAACGCCTGCTGCCGGACCTGGTGATCGGCGAGTGGGCCGTGCCCGAGGTCGTGTCCGAGGCCCGGCGCCGCGGGTTTCCCGCGCTGTGGCACGGGTTCGGGCGGATGTTCCGCGAGGGCATCGGCCTCGTCCGGCCCACCGGCGGGCGGCACCTCGACATCTGCCCGCCCTCGTTGCAGGACCCGGACTTCCTGCGGGAGGACCGGATCCCGTTGCGGCCGGTGCCGTTCTCGCCGCCCGGCGACGTGCCGGTGCGCACCGCCGGGAAGCTGATCTACCTCACGCTCGGCACCGCGTTCGGCACGCGCGAACTGCTCGCCGAGGCGGTCGTGGGGCTCGGCAAGATCCCCGAGGCGCAGGTGGTCGTGGCCGCGCCGCACGTCGAGCTGGACCACGTGCCGCCGAACGTGACGGTGCACCCGTGGCTGCCCCAGGCGGAGGTGCTCCGGTACGCGGACGTCGCCGTGCACCACGGCGGCAGCGGCACGATGCTGGGCGCGCTCGCCGCCGGGGTGCCCCAGGTCGTGCTGCCGCAGGGGGCGGACCAGCCCGGCAACGCGGCCGCGCTCGTCGCGGCCGGTGCGGCGCTGCGCCCGGCCGCGTTCAGCGCCGGTCCGATCGCGGACTGCGTGCGGCAGCTGCTCGTGGACGCGTCCTACCGCGAAGCCGCTGGTCAGATAGCTCGGGAGATACGTCACACGCCTTCGCCGGAAGAAGTTGCGGACAGTCTGGCGGACGTTGTGTAACACTGTTTTTTATGAAGGCAAGCCGCCTGCGCTTCGGGATGAACCTGTGGCCGCCGTTCCTGTTCGCCGGCATCCGCGTCGTCGAGATCTCGCCGGACTACCGGTACGCGCGGGTGCGGATGCGCCTGCGTCCGTGGAACCGCAACTTCTTCGGGACCCACTTCGGCGGGTCGCTCTTCGCGATGACCGACCCGTTCTGGGTGCTGCTGCTGTTCAACCAGCTCAAGGGCGAGCACGTCGTGTGGGACCGGGCCGGTGAGATCGAGTTCGTCGCGCCCGGCCGCGGCACGGTGTACGCCGAGTTCCGGCTCACCGACGAGCACGTCGCCGAGGTCCTGGGCCAGACCAGGGACGGCGAGAAGGCCTTGATCTGGTTCGACACGGATGTCGTCGGGCAGGATGGGGCCGTGATCGCACGGGTGAAGAAGCAGGTCTACGCACGCCGCAAGCGCGACAAGCAGCTCGCGCATGCGTGAGGCCTTCGGAGCGGTTTTCGACGTCGAGCCCGGTTACCTGAACACGGCGTCCATCGGTGTGCCGCCGCGGCACGTCGCCGACGCGGTGATGGCGTCTCACGAACGGTGGCGGCGCGGCCAGGACACGTCGTCCACGTTCAACGAGGTCGTGGAGACCTCGCGCGAGGCGTTCGGACGACTGGTCGGCGTGCCCGCGACCTCGGTCGCCTGCGGTGCAACGGTTTCGCAGTTCGTGTCGCTGGTCGCGCAGTCGCTGCCGGCCGGCTCGAAGGTCTACACCGACCCCGGCGACTTCACGAGCGTCACGCTGCCGTTCGTCGCGGCCGGCCACCGGATCGTGTCCACAGTGGAGGAAGCCGACCTCGTCGCGCTGAGCGTGGTCCAGTCGGCGGACGGGGCGATCGCGGACCTCGACGCGCTCCAGGCGAGCGGGAAACCGGTGCTGCTCGACGTGTCGCAGGCAGCCGGTTGGCGGCCGTTGTCGTTGGCGTGGGCCGATTTCGTCGTCGGCGTGGCCTACAAGTGGCTGATGGCACCGCGTGGCGCGGCCTGGATGGCGGTGCGGCCGGACCGGATGGAGTTCATAAAGCCGTTGGCGGCCAACTGGTACAGCACCGGCGAGAACTACGGCACCGAGCTTGTGCTCCGTTCGGACGCACGGCGGTTCGACCTCTCGCCGACGTGGTTCTCCCATGTCGGCGCGGCGGTCGCGCTCCCGTGGGTGGCCTCTTTGGACCTCGAAGCCGTACGCGCGCACTGCGTGAATCTGACGGATCGCCTCCTGGCCGGTCTGGGCCTGCCGTCCACCGGCTCGGCGATCGTCTCGGTCACAACGCCACCCGTTCAGGGGGTCGTGTCCTCGGTTCGTGCAGGTCGCACACGGTATGCATGTCACATGTACAACACGATCGAGGACGTTGACCGGGTGCTCGAAGCGCTCGCATGACTGCCGTCCGTTACCGTGGGTCCTTGTGTCGGAACCACGCCAGTCACCTGAAGAGGTGACCCAGAACCTGCCTCGCTTCCCACCGAGGCCCACCGACACCGCGCCGTTGTACCCGGCCGACGAGCTCGTGAAGCTCCAGTCGATCATGGACAACCGTCAGGGGCACCTGCCCCCGCCACCGCCTCCGCCCCAGCGCAAGACGACGTGGGTGGGCAAGGCGCTGGCGCTCGTCGGCGTCGCGGTGATGTCCGGGTTCGTGTGGTGGGTGTTGCAGCCGTCGGACCCGGTCGACCAGCCGGTCGCACCACCGCAGAAGACCGCGGGGGAGTTCGAGTTCGTCACCGTCCCGGAGTTGCCGGAACCGGTGAAGGACAGCGACTGCGCGGCCCACGCGACGAGCCAGACGCAGGCGTTCTTCAAGACCACGCCGTGCATCCAGCTGACGCGTGCCTTCTACACGGCCAAGTTGCCGGACGGCCGCACCGTGTACTCGTCGGTGTCCGTCGTGAAGATGAAGACGGCGGACGAGGCGCGGCAACTGCGGGAGCTGACCCAGAAGGACGGCACCGGCAACGTCAAGGACCTGGTGCTGGACAAGGCCATCAGCGTGCCGCCGCTGGTCACGCTGGCCAACGGCGGGTACGCCTCCGAGCAGCGCGACCAGCTGGTCGTGATCGTGGAGTCCGACTCGCCGACCAAGGGTCCGGACGCGCTCGCGCACAACAAGGAGATGAAGAAGGTCTCCAACGACGCGATCAGGCTCGCGACCTCGTTCGCGGACCAGTGACGCGTCACTAGGTGCTGTCCTGCGAGTTCGTCAGGGGAGAGACGCGGGCCCTCGGCCGCCGCTGTCGCCCGACGAGACTGGCAGGACAGGGCCTAGCCCGAGGCGACACCCGGCATCGCGATCGATGCCGGGTTCGACCCGGCCGCCTTGCGCCACCGCGTCGCCCGCACCGCGGCCGTCGTCAGCGCCTCCAGCGCCGACGTCCGCAGCGCGGAGTCGTCGGTCCGCTCCAGCACCCCGCGCCACGCGGCACAGGTGTCCTGCTCGACGGCCACGAGCGCGGCGAGCGCGGAAGGCCCGTCCGACACCGGCGCCGGCGGCAGGTAGGCCGCCGCGGGCGGGTTCGGAGTCGCGCTGCGGTCGCGCAGCCAGCGTTCGGTCGTGTCCCTGCGCGCGCGGTGCAGGTTCGCGCCCTCCGCGACGGCGGCGGCCTGGTCGTTCAGGAACGCCGACACCATGCCGTAGGTCCAGAGCGCCGCGTGCTCGGTGCCGAGCGCGGTCTGGACGGAGTCGACGCTCATGCGAGCACCTCCCGCAGCGAGGCGCAGCCGGCGGCCACCGAGCCGACCAGGCCGGCGCGGTGGGCGGGCAGCGAGGCGACGACCGCCGAGGCCTCGCGGACCGACTCGTCGAGCGCGGTGCGCAGTGCGGCCAGCGGGTCCGGCGGGGTGGGAGGCGAGGTGGGTGCGGGCGGCGCCGTGGACGACAGCGGCGGGCGTTCGCGGTCGACCTCCGCCTGCAGCAGCGAGGCGTGCGTCTCCCGGGCCTTCGCGATCTCGGCGGCCGCCGGCACCGTCGTCAGCGCCTGGGCCAGCTTGACGTCCGCACGGGCCTGCGCGGCGAGGGCCGACAGCGGGTCCGGGGGCGGTGGCGGCGGCGGTTCTGCGGTGCACGCGACGGCGAGCGGTGCGGCGGCCACCGCGAGCAGCACACGGCGGCGGCTGACCGATTCGGAGATCACGCGACCCATGGTGCCAGCAGCCGTGCGGGTCGGTGGGAGCCGGGCGAACGAGATAGTCTGAACGTCCACGGCCGCCGGAAACAGCGTCGGCCGGGGTTTTCATGCGTTCGAACTGAAGGAGACACCACGTGTCCAGCCCGCCGCGCGGAGAGCTTTCCGCGCAGCTAGCACCCGTCGTGCGGGAAGCTCTCGAAGCCGCCGGCTTCGACCTCGACGCGCTCGACGTGAACCAGGCTGGGCGCCGCCGTCTGGTCAAGGTCGTCGTGGACGGTGAGGACGGCATCGGGCTCGACGAGGTCGCCGAGGCGAGCCGCGTGGTCTCCGCCGCTCTCGACGAGCACGATCACATCATCAACGGGCCGTACACCCTCGAGGTCACCTCGCCGGGTGTCGACCGCCCCCTGACGCGCCCGCGCCACTGGAAGCGCGCTCACCTGCGTCTCGTGAAGATCAAGCAGCCCGACCAGGCCGAGTGGTTCGGCCGGGTCGGCGAGTGCGACGAGACCGGTGTCGAGCTGCTGCACAAGGACGAGCTGCGACGCGTGGAGTACCGCCACATCGAACGCGCGGTCATGGAGATCGAGTTCAAGCAGCCGCCGGTCGAGGAACTGGCTCGGCTCACTCGGAAAGCACCGAAGGAGGAGCCGAGGTGAACGTCGACATCGCCGCCCTGAGGGCGATCGAACGTGAAAAGGACATCCCCTTCGAGACGGTCCTGGAGGCGATCGAGTCAGCACTGCTGACCGCCTACAAGCACACCGAAGGGCACGCGGCGCACTCGCGCGTGGAAATCGACCGCAAGACCGGTGTCGTGCGCGTGATCGCGCAGGACCTGGGGCCGGACGGTGCGGTCCAGGAGGAGTGGGACGACACTCCTGAGGGCTTCGGCCGCATCGCGGCCACCACGGCGCGGCAGGTCATCCTGCAGCGCCTGCGCGACGCCGAGCACGAGCGCACCTTCGGCGAGTTCGCCACCAAGGAGGGCGAGATCATCGCGGGTGTCGTCCAGCGCGACGCCCGCGCGAACGCCCGCGGCATGGTCGTCGTCCAGATCGGCGACACCGAGGGCGTGCTGCCGCCGGCCGAGCAGGTGCCGGGCGAGCAGTACAACCACGGCGAGCGCGTCAAGTGCTACGTCGTGAGCGTGTCGCGCGGCGCCAAGGGCCCGCAGATCGCTCTTTCGCGCACCCACCCGAACCTCGTGCGGCGGCTGTTCGCCCTCGAGGTCCCGGAGATCGCGGACGGCACCGTGGAGATCCCCGCGGTGGCACGTGAGGCAGGTCACCGTTCGAAGATCGCGGTGAAATCAACGGTTGCCGGAGTGAACGCCAAGGGCGCCTGCATCGGCCCCATGGGTGCCCGTGTGCGCAACGTCATGCACGAGCTCGGTGGCGAGAAGATCGACATCATCGACCACTCCGACGACCCGGCCACTTTCGTCGGGAATGCGTTGTCACCAGCGAAGGTCGTGTCGGTGAAGGTGGTCGACGAGCGTGCCAAGACGGCCCGTGTCGTGGTGCCGGACTTCCAGCTCTCGCTGGCGATCGGCAAGGAGGGGCAGAACGCCCGCCTGGCCGCCCGTCTGACGGGCTGGCGCATCGACATCCGCAGCGATGCGGAGGCTCCGGCCGCCGGTGCGGTCACCTCCGGTTCGGCTGAATGAGCTCCAGGGGATAGAATTATCAACGGTTCAACGTCGGGAGCGGCTTCCCAGCACATCGGCCCTGTTCGTACGTGTATTGGATGCCGCACGCGGACGTTGCCCTCTGAGCTGCTGCGAGTGGTCGCGGTGGACGGTTCGGTGGTTCCGGACGTCCATCGGCGGCTTCCTGGTCGAGGTGCTTGGTTGCATTTCGATCTCGAATGTCTCCGCAACGCCGAGCGGCGACGGGCGTTCCCACGGGCCCTCAAGGTCCAGGGAGCACTCGACGTCGCTCCGCTGCGCGAGCACGTGGAGCAGCACGAGAAACTGGCCGCGGGACAGCCCCATGGCCAACACGCATCGAGGAAGCAGGTCGACCCGTCATGAGTCAGCCGTGAAGCTGAAGACATGAACGCGCGACGTTAATACGAGGTCGATGGGACTTGCCCGCCGGCCTCACGACCTAGGAGAGCAGTGGCAGGCAAGGCCCGCGTGCACGAGCTCGCAAAAGAGCTTGGTGTTACGAGCAAGGAAGTTCTGAACAAGCTCGCCGAACAGGGCGAGTACGTGAAGTCCGCGTCGTCCACCGTCGAGGCCCCCGTGGCCCGGCGGCTCCGTGACGCCTACGAAGCCAAGTCTTCGAAGCCGGCTCCCAAGCCGTCCGCTCCGAAGCCCAAGGCACCCGCACCCGCTGCCGCAGCAGCGCCCGCCGCCCCGGCGGAGTCGAAGCCTGCGGCCGACAAGCCCGCTGCGCCCAAGGGCATGCCCGGACCCCGTCCGGCCGCCCCGCGCCCGCCGGCTCCGAAGCCCGCCCCGGCAGCTCCTGCCGCGCAGGCTCCGGCAGCCCCCGCGGCGCCCGCACCGGCACCCGCTGCCCAGCCCCAGGCTCCGGCCGCCGCACCGGCACCCGCCGCGTCGGCTCCGGCTGAGCCCAAGGCCGCTCCGGCTCCCGGCACCAAGCCGGGTGGCGGACCGCGTCCCGGCCCGCGCCCGGCTCCGCAGCAGCAGCCTCAACAGCCCCAGCAGCCGCAGGCACCCGCCGCGGCCGCCGGTGGTCAGCAGTCCCAGTCCGTGGTGCCGCCGCGCACGCAGGCTCCCAAGCCCGCAGGCCCGCGCGCCCCGCGTCCTGGCAACAACCCCTTCGGCGTCGGTGGCGGCAACGCTCCGTCGGCGCGCCCCGGACCCCGTCCCGGCCCGCGGCCCGAGCAGGGCGGCGACCGCCCCGCAGGCGGCCCGAAGCCCGGCGACCCGCGTCCGGCGAACCCGCGCCCCAGTGGCGCTCCGGGTCAGGGTGGCCCGCGTCCTGCGGCAGCGCAGGGTGGCGGTCGTCCCGGCCCCGGTCAGGGTGGTCCTCGTCCCGGTGGCCCCGGTCAGGGCGGTCCCCGTCCGAACCCGGGCAACATGCCCCCGCGGCCGAACCCCGGCATGATGCCGGGCAACCGTCCGGCCGGTAATCGTCCTGGTCCCGGCGGTGGCGGCGGTGGCCGTCCCGGTGGGGGCGGCGGTGGCGGCGGTCGTCCCGGTGGGGGCGGCGGCGGTGGCGGCGGCTTCCGCGGAGGTCCCGGCGGCGGTGGCGGTGGCGGCGGTGGCGGCTTCCGTCCCGGCGGTGGCGGTGGCGGCGGCGGTGGCTTCCGTCCCGGTGGCGGCGGTGGCGGCGGCGGTGGCTTCCGTCCCGGTGGTGGCGGCGGCGCAGGTGGCGGTGCCCCTGCCGGTGGCGGCGGTTTCCGCGGTCGTCCCGGTGGTGGCGGCGGCGCTGGTCGCGGCGGTACCGCTGGTGCCTTCGGTCGTCCGGGTGGTCCTGCGCGTCGTGGACGCAAGTCCAAGCGCCAGAAGCGCCAGGAGTACATGGACAACATGCAGGCGCCTTCGGTCGGTGGCGTCCGCCTGCCCAAGGGCAGTGGCGAGACGATCCGCCTTCCGCGCGGTGCCTCGCTGACCGACTTCGCCGACAAGATCAACGCCAACCCGGCGTCGCTCGTGCAGGTGCTCTTCCACCTGGGCGAGATGGTCACGGCGACCCAGTCGGTGTCCGACGAGATCTTGGAGCTGCTCGGCACCGAGATGAACTACGTCGTGCAGGTCGTGTCCCCCGAGGAGGAGGACCGCGAGCTGCTCGAGACGTTCGACATCACCTACGGCGAGGACGCCGGTGACGAGGACGACCTGCAGGTTCGCCCGCCGGTCGTGACCGTCATGGGTCACGTCGACCACGGTAAGACCCGCCTGCTCGACACCATCCGCAAGGCGAAGGTGGCCGAGGGCGAAGCGGGTGGCATCACCCAGCACATCGGTGCGTACCAGGTGCAGACCGAGCTCGAGGGCAACCCGCGGCTCATCACCTTCATCGACACCCCGGGTCACGAGGCGTTCACCGCCATGCGTGCTCGTGGTGCGAACGCGACCGACATCGCGGTCATCGTCGTCGCCGCCGACGACGGCGTGATGCCGCAGACCGTGGAAGCGATCAACCACGCGCAGGCCGCTCAGGCGCCGATCGTGGTCGCGGTCAACAAGATCGACAAGGAGGGTGCGAACCCCTCCAAGATCCGTCAGCAGCTGACGGAGTACGGCCTCGTCGCAGAGGAGTACGGCGGCGACACGATGTTCGTCGACATCTCGGCGAAGCAGGGCATCAACATCGACAGCCTGCTCGACGCGATCCTGCTCACCGCCGACGCTTCGCTGGACCTCCGGGCCAACCCGGACATGGAGGCCCAGGGTGTCGCGATCGAGGCGCACCTCGACCGCGGTCGCGGCCCGGTCGCCACGGTGCTCGTCCAGCGCGGATCGCTCCGCGTCGGCTCCTCGATCGTCGCGGGTGACGCGTACGGTCGCGTGCGCCGCATGGTCGACGAGCACGGCGATGACGTCACCGTCGCGACCCCGTCGCGTCCGGTGCAGGTCATCGGTCTGACCTCGGTGCCGCGCGCCGGTGACTCGTTCCTCGTCGTCGACGAGGACCGGGTGGCCCGCCAGATCGCCGAGCGTCGTCAGGCCCGCACCCGCAACGCCGCCAACGCGGCGAAGCGCAAGCGCGTCAGCCTGGAAGACCTGGACGCAGCGCTCAAGGAAACCAGCGCTCTCACCTTGATCATCAAGGGTGACAACTCGGGTACCGTCGAGGCCCTCGAGGACGCGCTCATGAAGATCGAGGTCGGCGACGACGTCGAGCTGCGCGTGATCCACCGCGGTGTCGGTGGCATCACCGAAGGCGACATCAACCTCGCCGTGGCCGGTAACGCCATCGTCCTGGGCTTCAACGTCCGGGCCGAGGGCAAGGCGACCGAGCTCGCGAACCGCGAGGGTGTGGACGTCCGTTACTACACGGTCATCTACCAGGCGATCGACGAGATCGAGGCGGCACTCAAGGGTCTCCTCAAGCCGGAGTACGAAGAGGTCCAGCTCGGCCGCGCCGAGGTTCGCGACGTCTTCAAGTCCTCCAAGGTCGGCACGATCGCGGGTTGCATGGTCCTGTCGGGCGAGATCCGTCGCAACGCCAGGGCTCGCCTGCTCCGTGACGGCAAGGTGATCGCGGAGAACCTCCCGATCAGCTCGCTCAAGCGGTTCAAGGACGACGCCACCGAGGTCCGCGAAGGTTTCGAGTGTGGTCTCACGCTCGGCAACTACAGCGACCTCAAGCTGGAAGACATCATCGAGACCTTCGAGATGCGCGAGAAGCCGCGCGCCTAGTCGGTAGGTGAGGGGTGCGGAGCCGTTTAACCGGTGGCTCCGCACCCTTTTCTTCTGGAGGATCTCGCCCATGTACGTGGGTGCTCTGGAATTGGACGTGCTTTTGGGCGACGTCCACTCGTTGAAGGAGAAGCGTTCGGTGGTGCGGCCCCTCGTGGCCGAACTGCGCAAGCGCTTCGAGGTCGCTGTCTCCGAGGCCGGTCATCTGGACCTGCATCGGCGCAGCTTGATCGGGGTCGCGGCGGTCGCCGCCGACCTGGAGCACGTCAGGGACGTTCTCGCCGGCTGTGAAAGGCTGGTCGCGGGACGGCCCGAACTCGAACTGCTCTCCGCCCGGACTCGTTTCGTCGGGCCGGAGGACGACTAGGAAGGGGAGGCTCGTGGCCGACACGGCACGTGCCCGCAAGCTCGCCAAGCGGATCTCGCAGATCGTCGCTTCGGCTTTGGAGCACGAGGTCAAGGACCCGCGGCTGGCCCGGGTCACGATCACCGACACCAGGGTGACCGGGGACCTGCACGACGCGACCGTTTACTACACCGTCCTGGGCGAGCGTCTGGACGTCGAACCCGACTACGCCGGGGCCGCAGCGGCTCTGGAGAAGGCCAAGGGGGTGCTGCGATCCATGGTCGGAGCACAGACCGGGGTCAGGTTCACGCCCACGCTGACGTTCATGACGGACACCGTGCCGGACGAGGCTCGGAAGATGGAAGAGCTGCTGGCCAAGGCCCAGGCCTCCGACGCCGAGGTGCTGCGTCGGTCGGCGGGAGCCACTCCCGCCGGCGAGGCCGACCCGTACAAGGCGCCTCGCGAGGCCGAGGACGAGGACTGAGTCCTCGTCGGACTTTTCTTCGCACGACCAGAGGGCGGACACGTTCACCGTGTCCGCCCTCTGGGTTTCTGCTGTGGTCCACTTGGCACAGTGGCGCTGGAATTGGATGGAAACTGTCTTGTCCGAGGGTGCCGCAGAGCACTTTGAGTCAATGAGCGGCTAACGTCTCCCTGTGGCAGACGACCTGAGCACCACCATTGCCGAGGCCGCGCGTTTGCTGGCCGACGCCCGTGATGTGACCTTGCTGAGTCACATCAACCCCGACGCTGACACGCTCGGGAGTGCGTTGGCGGTGGGGCTCGCGCTGCATCGGCGTGGGGTGGCGGTGCGCGTGGCCTTCGGTGAGCCCGAGGCCGTACCCGAGTCGCTCAGGGCGTTGGACACGGCCGGGCTGCTCGTTCATCGCGACGAGGTGCCTGAGGCACCGGAGTTGCTGGTCGTCATGGACACGGGCAGCCTGGAACGGCTGGGGCCGCTCAAGGGGCGTGTCGCCGCCTGCCGTGGACCCGTCATCGTCGTGGACCACCACGTGTCGAACACGCGGTACGGGACGTTGCACTGCATTGACGAGCACGCGGAAGCCACGGCGCTCATTGCGCTCAAGTTGCTCGACGAGATGAACGTCGAGATCGACGAGCCGATCGCGCGATGCATTTACGCCGGACTCGTCACCGACACCGGGGGCTTCAGAAAGGCCGGGCCGGAGGCTCACCAGACTGCTGCTCGGTTGTTGGAGACCGGAGTGGACGCGTATGCGGTTACGCGGCCGTTGATGGACGCGCATCCGTTTGCATACCTCGGCATGTTGTCGCGTGTTCTAGCCAAGGCTGAGCTTGACCAAAAGGCTGCGCACGGGCTGGGGCTTGCTCATGCGGTGGTGAGCCTCGAGGACGCTCAAGAGGTTCGTAGTGAAGAGGTGGAGAGCGTCATCGACGTGGTGCGCTCGACTTCCGAGGCCGAGGTCGCGGCCGTGGTGAAGGAGCTCAGGCCGGGGTTCTGGTCCGTGTCGCTGCGGGCTGTGAGCCGGGTCGACGTTCGTGAGGTGGCGCAGGTCCTCGGGGGTGGTGGACACCGGCTGGCGGCCGGGTTCACGTTCGACGGGACCTCGGAGCAGGTCGTCGCCGCGCTGAAGGGCGCGTTGGAGCGGGTGGGGTCATGACACGGACAGGGAGCCCGCGGCTGCTGCGGGAGATCAACGACCGGGCCGCGATCGAGACGTTGCTGCGCAGCGGGGCGATGACGCGGGCCGAACTGGAAGAGGTGATCGGGCTCTCGAAGCCCGCCACCGCTCAGTTGCTGGCGCGGCTCGAAGAGGACGGCATGGTCGTCCGCACCGGGTTGCGTGGTGGCGGGCGCGGGCCTCGGGCGCAGATGTGGGCCGTCAACGGCGGTGTCGGGTACGTGGCCGCGGTGGCGTTGACGCCGGAACTGATCGACGTGGCCATCGCGGACATCACCGGGTCGTTGCTGGCCGAGCACAGCGCGCCGATGCCCAAGGACAACACGCTCCAGGCGTTCCGGGAGACGGTGCAGAAGGCGGCGGCGCTGGCCGGGCTGAAGCTCGACTCGCTGTCGCACGTCGTCGTCGGCACGCCGGGTGCGGTCGAACCGGCCACCGGGCACCTCGGGTTCGCGCCGCACCTGCCGGGTCTCGTCGACGTCGACCTGCCGTCGACGTTGCGGGACCTGCTCGGGACGTCGGTGTCGATCGAGAACGACATCAACCTCGCCGCGCTGGAGGAGATGAGCTCCGGCCGTGCGGTCGGGGTGCGCAACTTCGTGCTGTTCTGGCCCGCGGACGAGATCGGCTCGGCGGTCGTGATCAACGGCGTGCTGCTGCGCGGCGTCACGGGCGGTGCGGGTGAGATCGACTCGATGCAGGTGCCCGGCGGGCGCTACGGCGACCAGGTCGACAGCGAGGCGATCGTGGCTCTCGCGGCCGAGCACGGCATCAACGAGTCGTCCGGGCTGGAGGCCGTGGCGCACGCGCTGAACGCCGGGACCGAGGGCAGGGCGTTCCTGACGGTGCTGGCGCACCGGATAGCGCTCGGGCTGGCGAACGTCGTGTGCGTGCTCGACCCCGAACTGGTGTTGCTGTCCGGTGGGGTGGCGCACGCGGGCGGCGACACGTTGTGCGATCTCGTGGCGCAGGAGCTGTTGAAGCTCGTCGTGCCGCGGACGCCCGTGCACCTAGCGCAGATCACCGCGAACCCGGTCCGGTCCGGCGCGTTGCACTCGGCGCTGGCCGTGGCGCGCGAGCAGGTCTTCGGCTTGCCCCAACGGTCGTGAGTGGCCGCCGTCACCGGACGAAAGAGCTTCGCAAAGCTTAGGTTCATCGGGTGGAGGATCGGGTTCCCGCTCGGCGGGTCATCGGGCTGGCGGTGCCCGCCCTGGGGGTGCTGGCGGCCGAGCCGTTGTACGTGCTCGTGGACACGGCGGTCGTGGGGCACCTGGGGGCGTTACCGCTCGCCGGGCTCGCTCTCGGCGGTGTGCTGCTCACGCAGGTGTCGACGCAGCTGACGTTCCTCTCGTACGGCACGACGGCCCGCACGGCTCGGTTGCACGGGGCAGGGCGTCGTCAGGAGGCCGTCGAGGAGGGCGTTCAGGCGACGTGGCTGGCGTTGGCCGCCGGTGTGCTCGTGGTGTTGCTGGGGCAGCTGTTCGCGCGGCCGCTGGCGGAACTGCTCGCCGGGCCTGGTGCCGTGGCGGACGCGGCGGTGGAGTGGGTGCGCATCGCGCTGTTCGGTGCGCCGTTCATCCTCGTCACGATGGCCGGCAACGGGTGGATGCGCGGTGTTCAGGACACGAAGCGGCCCCTGAAGTACATCCTGATCGGCAACGGCATCAGCGCGGTGCTGTGTCCTGCGCTGGTCTACGGCGCGGGCTGGGGGCTCGAGGGCTCGGCCATCGCGAATGTCGTGGCGCAGGTGCTGTCGGCCGGGCTGTTCTTCAAGGCCCTGTTCGCGGAGCACGTGTCGTTGAAGCCGCAGTGGACCGCCATGCGCGCGCAGCTCGGCATGGGGCGCGATCTGGTGTTGCGGAGCCTCGCGTTCCAGGCGTGCTTCATCAGCGCGGCCTCTGTGGCGGCGCGGACGTCCGTCGGGGCGTTGGGCGCGCATCAGGTCGTGTTGCAGCTGTGGACGTTCCTCGCACTTGTGCTCGACTCGCTTGCCATCGCGGCGCAGTCACTCGTCGGCGCGGCCCTGGGGGCGTCGAAACGACGGCAGGCGGAGAAGCTCGCCTGGCAGATCACGCGGTACGGGCTGGTGTTCGGCATCGGGCTGGGGCTGGTGTTCGCGGCGCTGGTCACCGTGTTGCCGCGGGCGTTCACGACGGACGCCGGTGTGCTGGCCGAGATCCCGAACGCGTGGTGGTTCTTCGTCGCGCTGCAACCGATCGCGGGTGTGGTGTTCGCCCTGGACGGGGTGCTGCTCGGCGCCGGTGACGTGAAGTTCATGCGCACGGCGACGCTCGGGTCGGCGGTGATCGGGTTCCTGCCGCTCGTGTGGGCCTCGCTGGCGTTCGGCTGGGGGCTCGCGGGCATCTGGACGGGCCTGTCGGCGTTCATGGTGCTGCGGCTGCTCGCCGTGGTGTGGCGGACGCGGTCGGGGGAGTGGGCGGTCGAGGGCGCGGTCCGGTAGGTCTGTGAGCAGGGCCACTGAGCGACTCCCTGAACGGGCGCTGTGGGCGACCTCACGGCATGAAACCGTTACCAAGAAGGTTGCTTAGTGCGATGTAACTAATATCCGCCCTGCTTCTGACCTGGGAGAGTGCCGCCTTGCCGTCGGTCGATCGCGCCACCCGAACCTCGTGGCTGATCTGGACCACCGCCGTCTTCGTCTACTTCGCCGCGCTCTTCCACCGCACCACGCTCGGTGTGGCCGGACTGGAGGCGAGCGAACGATTCGGGCTCGGACCCGCCCAGCTCGGTGTGTTCACCGTGCTGCAGATCGGCGTCTACGCCCTGATGCAGATCCCCACGGGTCTGCTCGTCGACCGCTACGGGCCGCGCCGCGTGCTCACGGTCGCCGCCCTGCTCATGGGCACCGGCCAGGTGCTCTTCGCCATCGCCGACTCCTACGGCCTCGGGCTCGCCGCACGCGCCGTGCTCGGCATGGGTGACGCGATGACGTTCATCAGCGTGATCCGCCTCGTCGCGACGCACTTCCCACCGCGCCAGTACTCGCTCGTCGTCGCCGTCACGGCCGCGATCGGCGGTGTCGGCAACCTCGTCGCCACGGTGCCGCTGACGCTCATGCTCGGCTCGATCGGGTGGACCTGGGCGTTCCTCATCGCGGGCGGTGTCACGGCGCTCTACTCGGTCGTGGCGTTCCTGCGGGTGCGTGACGTGCCGGAGGGGTTCGTCGCACCGAAGCCGGAGGTCGTGCCGTTCAGGAGGATCTGGCCGAAGGTGCGGCAGGCGTGGAGCGTGCCCGGCACCAGGCTCGGGTTCTGGGCGCACTTCAGCACCATGTCGACGCCTGCCGTCATCGGTCTGCTGTGGGGGTACCCGTACCTCGTGCAGGCGCAGGGGATGTCGCCGCGCGCCGCGTCCTCCACGCTCGGCCTGCTCGTGATCGGCGCGATCGTGGCGAGCCCGATCATCGGCGGGCTGTTCTCGCGCAACCCCGAGTGGCGCATGCCGATCTCCGTCGGGTTCCTGGCGTTCGCGTTCACGGGGTGGGGCGTGCTGCTGCTCTGGCCGGGCGGGCACGTGCCGGGGCCGGTCATCGCCGTGGTGTTCCTGGTGCTCACCGTCGGTGGGCCGATCTCGGGCGTGGCGTTCGCTCTCGCGCGTGACTACAACCCGTCGCACCGGCAGTCCACGGCCAGTGGCCTGGTCAACGTCGGAGGCTTCCTCGCGGTGACCATGACCGCGCTGGGCGTCGGGGTGCTGCTGGACCTCGTGGAGGGCCTTCTGGAGCCCGCCACGGCGTTCCGGGTGGCGTTCAGCTTCTGCGTGCTCGTGCTGGCCCTGGGCAGCTGGAGGATGCTCGTCTGGTGGCGGCGCGCGCGTGCCGCGGTGTTCGAGGCGGAGGAGCGCGGGGAGACCGTGCCGGTGCAGATCCGGCGTCGTCGCTGGGACGCTCTGCACGTCGCTTAAGCTCTATCGCCGTGAAACCCTCTGTTGCACCGGGCCTGGTCGTCGTCGACAAGCCGGACGGCATGACCTCGCACGACGTGGTGGCGCGTGTGCGCAGGATCCTCGGCACCCGCAAGGTCGGCCACGCCGGCACGCTCGACCCGATGGCGACCGGCGTGCTCGTGCTCGGCATCGAACGAGCGACGAAGCTCCTCGGCCACCTGGCCCTCGACAGCAAGGCCTACCTCGCGACGATCGTGCTCGGCGCGTCCACCACCACGGACGACGCCGAGGGCGAGGTGCTGTCCACTGAGGACGCCTCCGGTGTCGCGGACGACGCGATCGCCGCCGAGATCGCGAAGCTGACCGGCCCCATCCAGCAGGTGCCGTCGTCCGTCTCCGCCGTGAAGATCGACGGCAAGCGCGCTTACGCCCGCGTGCGCGCCGGCGAAGAGGTCGAGATCCCCGCACGGCCCGTGACCGTGCACCGGTTCGACGTGTTGTTCTCGCGCCGTGAGGACAAGACCGTGCTGCTCGACGTGATGGTCGAGTGCTCCTCCGGCACGTACGTGCGCGCGCTGGCCCGTGACCTCGGTGCCGCGCTGGGCGTCGGCGGGCACCTGGGCGCGTTGCGGCGCACGAGGGTCGGTCCGTTCGACCTCCGCGTCGCGAAGACCCTGGAGCAGTTGGAGGAGACGCCCGGCCTGTCGCTCGACCTGGACTCCGCGGTCGCGACGGCGTTCCCGCGCCGGGAGATCGACCCGAACGAGGCGTCGGCGCTGTCGCACGGGCAGCGGTTGCGCGCCGGTGGGATCGAGGGGACCTACGGCGTGTTCGGGCCGGACGGCCACGTCATCGCGCTGGCCAAGGACGAGGGCACCGCGTGCAAGCCCGTGGTGGTCCTGAGCCCGGCAGGCTGACGAGAAAGCCGCGGCGCGGACCTGAAGAGGTCCACGCCGCGGCCCTGTGCCGAGCGGGGGCTCAGCGCTTGCTCGGCACCTCGACGAACTCGCCCGCGGTGGAGGCGCTCGCCGTGCGTGCGGCCGCGTTCGCCTGCCACCGCAGCAGCTTCGGGACGCCGGACGGGGTGCGGAACGCGATCACCCAGGTGCCGGCGACGGTCGTCACGGTCGGGTCGACCGCGGTCTCGTGCTCGTAGTTCGTGATCTCCGTCCACGGCCACCACGCCGTGCTGGCGGAGGCCTGCTGGCCGGTGCGGTAGGTGAAGCCGTCCGTGCCGCGCACGACCAGCTGGATCTTGCCGTCCGGTGCCGTCAGCGCGGCCGGGTCGCCGACCGCCTGGACGCCGTTCGGCAGGTCGCCGGGGGCCGCGGGGGTCCAGGCGCCGTTGATGTCGCCGCTCGCGGAGGTGCGGCTGGTGTAGATCTTGCCGTCGGTGCGGCGCGCGAAGAGCTGAAGCGTGCCGTCCGGCATGGGAACCACGGCCGGAGCGCTCGTCGCGGAGGCGCCGCCGCACGTCCACGGGGTGACCGAGCCGGGCACGATGGTGATCTTGCAGTAGTCACCGGCGGTGCGCAGCGCGATCAGGTGGACCGTGTTGCCGACGGCCACGGTGGTGAAGTTCCTGGTGAAGCTCATCGCGGGACCGCTGGTGAACTGCCGCCACGCGTACAGCGTGCCGTCCGCCTGGGTCTGGTACTTCGTCCAGACGTGGCCGTTCGAGTCGAGCGCGTAGTAGGCGACCCGGTTGTCGGCGGTGCGCACCGCCTGGGGCGGGGTGGCCATGCGGCCGAAGCGGTTGACGGCGGAGTCCCAGCTCACGCCTCCGGCGGCCCTGCCGAACCCGCGGACGTCGGCGTCGACGCCCTGCGCCCACAGTCGCAGCGACCCGCCGGCGTTCTCGCCGATCGCGGGGGTTCCGGTGAAGCCGGCGGGGTCGGGCAGCGTCGAGAACCCGGCCGGCGCGGGGTTGGTGATGTCGTGGAACTCGCCGTGCACCGCCTTGCCCTCGGTGTCGACGTAGGCGTACTGGAGGCGGTCGTTCGAGGTCTTGAGCAGCGCCGCCTTCGCGAGGCGGTCGGGCGGGTTCAGGTTCGGCCGGTCGGGGTTGGGTTCGGTGACGAGCCGGCACGAGTCGGGTGCGGCCGAGATCGTCTTGCTGTTGCCCAGCCAGGTGCCGGTCTGGGTTCCCTGCGACAGCAGGCCGGTGGACTCGTTGTAGCGGTACCACACGAGCTTGGTGTTCTCGATGCCGTAGATGATGTCGGCGCCCGGCGACGTGGCGGTGCGGGTCCAGAGGAAGGCAAGGGGAAGGCCGCCGCTGCGGGGGTTGACGATCACGTTGTGCTGCAACCAGCGCTGCGATCCGGCGTGATAGCGGAAGCGCCGCAGAATTCCCTTGTCGGCGGCGTAGAGCACGCCGTCGCCGGCGGAGAAGATCTTGTCGTAGCCGCCCCAGCCGCCGTCGATGACCACCTCGTCCAACGCCCCGGTGGTCGCGTCGAACGTGCGGCGGCGGAGCTCGCCGTTCTGGTCGACGAGGTAGAACGCGCCGGTCTTGTCGATCGTGAGCTTGCCGGGGTTGTCGGCCCAGTAGCCCATGTTGCTGTTGATCTGTCTGCTGGTGCCCTCCCAGGCGACTCCGTTCCAGCGCTGGCGGTTGAGGGAACCGTCCTCCGGCCGCACGAAGTACATCCAGCCGTCCGGAGCGGCCCACGTGGCCGCCGGCCAGCCCTGTCCGATCGGCTGGACGGGGCCCCACGAGTCGATGCCGGTCTCCGGCTCGAGGTGCTCGAACCTCGACAACCCCCCGTTGCCCTGCACCTCCCACAACGCCGCGCCGGAGTTGCAGGTGAACTCACCGGCGGCCGCGGCGGGGCTCGCCGTGTCCGTCAGCGCCGGTGTCGCGGACAGCACACCCGCGACAGCGAGGACGGCCATGGCCGCAGGCAGTGATCTTTTGCGCGACAGCATCAGTCGCATGATTTCCCCCAGGTGCGTGAAGTTGACGATCGCGGACGACAGGGGTGCCCGGACCAGCCGGGCACCCTCCGAGACAACTAGCGGCTCAGCGGAACGTCGATGAACGAGCCCTTGCCGTCGCCGGCCGCGGAACGGGCCGCCGCGGTCTGACCGGCCGGCGTCGGTTCGAACCGGCGCAGCTTGGGGACGCCCTGCGCCGTGCGGAACGCGATGACCCAGGTGTCCTGGGTGAGGCCCTTGGCGCGGGACATGCTCGGGTCGACGTCGGTCTCGTCGGCGTACCCGGTGATCTCGTGCCAGTCCCACCACGCCGTCGCGGCCGGAACCTTCTGGCCGGTGCGGTAGACGAAGCCGTCGTCGCCGCGGACGGTCACCTCCAGCGTGCCGCTGGGCGCCAGGACGGCGGCGGGCGGGCCTGCCGCCTTGACACCGCCGGGCGTGAGATCACCGAGGATCGGCGTCCAGGTGCCGTTCGCCGCCGAACTGTGGGTGTAGATCTTGCCGTCGGAGCGCCGGGCGAACAGCTGCAGGACGTCGCCGTCCAGCGCGACCGCGGTGGTGGGTCCGGTGTTACCCGTGCCGCCGTTGTTCTGCCACACAACGGTTTCCGTGGTCGGCGAGATCGCCGCGGTGCCGTAGGTGCCGTCGGTGCGCAGCGCGACGACCTTGATGGTGTTGCCGGTGTTCACCGCGGAGATCTGGCCGGTGGGACGGGGTGCGCCGGTCTGGAACGACTGGCCCTTCACCTGCAGCCACGGGAGCAGGCGGCCGTTCGGGGTCTTCTGCGACCGCGTCCAGAGGAAGCCGTCCTTGTCCACGGCCACGTACGAGACGAGGCCGTTGGCGGTGCGCACGAGTTGTGGTGGTGACTGCATCCAGCCGGCGAGGCTGACGATGTTGCCGAACGGACTTCCCGGCTGTGCCTGCAAAGCACCGCGGGCTTCCGAGTCCTCGGTGTGCGCGGCGATCCGCAGAGAACCGTTCTGGTTGTCCACGACGGACGGGACGCCGGTGAAGTTCGTGTGGCCGGGGAACGCCTGGAACCCGTTGGGTCCCACGTTGTAGATGTCCTGAACCTCGGCGTGGACGAGCCTGCCGTCGTCCGCGACGTAGGCGTACTGCAGGTGTCCGTTGGACGTCTTGGTGAGCGCCGCGGCGGCCAGGCGGTTCCGCGGGACGACCGGGCGGTCCGGGTTCGGCTCGGTGACGCGGGAGCAGTTGTCGCTCGACGCGAACACCGACAGGTCGTCGTGCCAGCCGCTGCCGACCTCCCTGCCCAGCTGGGTGACCGGGTCGCCCTGCCAGGTGTTGGCCGTTTCGTTGTAGCGGTACCAGAGCAACTGGCCCGTGTCGGGCCTGACGCCGTACAGCACGTCGCCGCCGGGGGAGAACACGCGGTTGAACATCTGCCAGCCGAAGCCGACCGGCTTCGCGTACTGGAGCCAGCGCTGCGACGGCGCGTGGTAGCGGTAGCGGTGCAGCTCACCGGCGGCACCCGGCTTGCGGGCGTAGATCACGCCGTTGCCCGCTGCCGCGATGAGGTCGTACTGATCCCAGCCCGTGTCGAGGATCGTGGAATTCCAGGTGTTGTTCGGCTCGTCGTAGCTGCGCCAGTGCAGGTTGCCCTGCTTGTCCACCAGGTAGAAGTGCCCGAGCGAGTCGACGGTGACGCGGTTCTTGAAGTTCGGGTCGGCGTGGTCCTGCCAGCCGGTGGCGATCTGGCGCCCCGCGCCCCCGTCCTCCCAGCCGGTGTTCGGGTCCAGCCGGAAGCGCCAGAGCGTTCCGTCCGGCTTCACGTCGTAGACCCGGCGGTCGCGGCCGCCGAACGCCCTGGAATCCCAGCCGGAGCCGATCTCGGTCCACTGGGACCACTGCGGGGCACCGGTTTCCGGCTCCTGGTGCGGGTAGAGCCAGAGCGTGCCGTTGGGGTAGACGGAGAAGACGAGCGCCTCGGAGTTGCACGTCAGGTAGTCGTCGGCCGCTTGTGCAACTGTGGCCGTGTTCGGCACCACCGCGGTGCCGAGCACAACGGCTACGGCCACGGCGATGGACGTGCTTCTTCTTCGCGACAGCGAAGGCCGCATCATGTTCCCCCAGGAAGTTTTGTGAAGTTGTGGCGCCGCCGGTGCCTTGCCAACGGCCCGTGCACAGCGCTGGAAGCATGCTGCGTGCACCCCGTTCACCGCAAGGGGTCTTGCGTTCGCTTGCCCCGAGTCCCATGCTGACCGCTGCGTCGAGCTCGCACCGGCAGGTGCCGGGCTGGGCGCACTGGGTGGAATTCTGGGGGGATTTCAACGTGGCTGAACGACGGTTCTTTGGCGTGCCTGAAAAACGGTCTGGACTTCGGCGCGGTCGACGTGCCGCCCTGGTCGGCATCGCCGGTGTGATGGTGCTCTCGGTCGCCGGCCCGGCGCTCGCCGAGGTCTTCCCGGAAGCGTTGCAGCGCACCATCAACGCGATGGGACCCGCTTCGGGACCCGGCCAGCACTGGGGCGAGGCGGCCGCCGCGGACGGCGGAACCGCCGCGAACAAGGCAGATCCCCAGTCGCTGAAGGCGAAGTACCAGCCCGTCAAGGGCCAGGACAGACCGTCGGCGAAGGACAACCCCGCCGAGGTCGTCGAGAAGCCGCGTGCCGACGTCCGCGGTTTCGACGCCGCCACCAGCAAGGAGCTGACCGACCGGCGCACCGGGACGAGCCGCACGTTCGCCAACGCCGACGGCACCGAGACCACCGAGGTCAGCCAGGAGCCGGTCAACCACCGCAAGCCCGACGGCAGTTGGGCACCCGTCGACTCGAACCTGGTCGCCGCGGGCAACGGCTGGCGCAACGCCTCGGACAGCGTCGACATCCGGCTCGCCGCCACGGCGAACTCCGCGCCGCTCGTCCGCTACGCCCTCGACGGCGAACGCGAGTTCGGCTTCTCCCTCCAAGGTTCCGCCGCGTCCGCCGGTCGGGTGAGCGGCTCCTCCGTGACCTATCCCGCCGTCCAGCCGCGGGTCGACCTCAGGTTCGACGTCAGCGCCGGCACGGTCAAGGAGTCCATCGTCCTGCACTCGGCGGACACGCCGCGCACGTTCGACTTCCCGTTGCACCTCAAGGGACTCACGCCGCGGATCAGCAACGGCAACCTGGAGCTGAGCAGGGACGGCAAGGTCGTCGCCGTCGTGCCGGCGGGGTTCATGGTGGACGCGCACGACGGCCCCGCCGGTGGTGTGCAGTCGCAGGGCGTGCGGTACGACCTGGTCGGGCAGACGTTGCGCGTGACGCTCGACGACGCGTGGTTGAAGGACCCGGCGCGCAAGTACCCGGTCGTGGTCGACCCGACGGTGACCACTCCGGAGTCCGGCCACACCATGTACGTGCAGCGCGTCGGCAACTCGTCGAACACCAGCTACTCGGACGGCGCGCAGCTCAGGGCCGGCACGGTGGTCGACAACGGCGTGCGGATCAACGCCGCGACCTACCTCCAGTTCCCCGGCGTCGAGAACGACCTGCGCAACCACAAGATCTTCGGTGCCACCCTCGGCATCACCAACGAGTGGTCGTACTCGTGCGGGGCGCGGCCGGTGTCGGTGCACCCGGTCACGCAGGGCTGGGACGGGTTCGCCTCCAGGTACTCCTACCCCGGCCCGTCCTTCGGCGGTGAGCTCGCGAGCTCGTCGTTCGCCTACGGCCACATCGCGCCGGGCAGCTCGCGGTCCAACTGCCCGCAGTCGACCGCGGCGATCGACCTCGGCGCGGCCGGCCGCGACCTGGTGCAACGCTGGGTCACGGGCGCGCAGGCCAACTTCGGCCTCACCGTCCGGGCCTCCGAGACCGACGTCTACGGCTGGAAGAAGTTCTACGGGCACGCGACGGCGAACAAGCCCAAGTTGTCGATCACGCACACGCCGTACGACGCCGAGTACCGCTTCGACCGCCCGGTGCCGAAGCCCGCGCTGCTCAAGGGCGGCGCTCCCGGCACGATCGGCATCAGCGTGACGAACAAGGGCGCCACCACGTGGACGCCCGGCGAGTACGTGCTGTCGTATCGGCAGTTCGCCGCCAGCGGCGCGCCCATGGTGCAGGTCAACGACTCCGCCGTGCTGTCTGGTGATGTCGGCCGCGGGCAGACCGTCTCGCTGGAGGCGAAGATCCTCCCACCCGCCGACTGGGGTGAGTACACGTTCGAGTTCTCCATGCACCGCAAGGGACACGCGTACTTCGTCGACGAGCAGATCCCGCCAGCGGTGCTGGGGCTCGAGATGCAGAACGTGCCGCCCGCGTTGCAGGAGCAGTACCCGCCCAACGGGTACTCGGCGCCGACCCTGCGCCCGACGTTGTGGGCCAACGGCGTCGACATCGACAACGGTGGCGCCGGCCTGCAGTACCGGTTCAAGGTCTGCGACAAGGACAACGCCCAGTCCTGCACCGACTCCGGCTACAGCGCGAACCAGTCGTGGACGGTGCCGGCAGGCGCGTTGAAGTGGAGCAAGACCTACCTGTGGAACGCGTTCGTCAAGGACGCCGGTGGTGCGGAGAGCCAGCCGGTGCAGGGCAGCACCCTGCTCACCGCCGTGCCGCAGCCGGAGATCACCTCGCACCTCGGCAACGCGCCCTACAGCGGCAGCACCGGTGAGGTGGACGCGCAGGTCGGCAACTACCGCACCAGTGCGCTCGATCTGTCGGTCGGCGGTGTCGGGCCCTCGCTCGGCGTCGCCCGCACCTACAACAGCCTCGACCCCCGCCGGAACCTGACGTTCGGCGCGGGCTGGAGCACCCAGTTCGACATGAGCGTCGTCGAGGACACCGACGGCTCCGGCAACGCCGTGGTCACCTACCCCGACGGCCAGCAGGTCCGCTTCGGCCACAACGGTGCCGGCACGTTCTCGTCCCCGCCCGGCCGCTACGCCACGTTCTTCCGCAACGAGAGCGGCTGGACCCTCGTCGACAAGAACTCGACCGGGTACTTCTTCCGCCCCGACGGCAGGTTGTCGAAGATCGGCGACAACACCGGCCGCACGATCGAGTTCACCTACGACGGCGTCACCGGCAAGCTCAGGACGGCGGGCAGCCCCGCGTCCGGCCGCACCCTGTCCTTCACCTGGACCGGCGACGTCGTCACCGAGGTCAAGGCGACCGTCGACGGCACCGACCTGAAGTGGTCCTACACCTACTCCGGCTCCACCGACCTGGCCGACCGCGGGCGCAGGCTGGAGAAGGTGTGCGACCCGAAGGGCAACTGCACCGGCTACTCCTACGGCTGGGGTTCGCACTACCGCAGCACGGTCCTCGACACCAGGCCCGAGTCCTACTGGACGCTGGGCGAGACCGACGGCTCGGCCAAGGCGCACAGCCAGATCGGCCTCAACCTGGGCGCCGACGCGGCCACCTACGTCGACGTCACCCGCGGCGCGACCGGCGTGGCCCAGGGCTCACCGGACAGCGCGGTGTCCTTCGACGGCACGAAGTCGCGGATCACCTTGCCGGACAACGCCATCCGCAAGAACCGCAGCCTGGCGGTCGAACTGTGGTTCAAGACCACGAAGTCCGGTCCGCTGGCGGCCTTCCAGGACAAGCCGTTCACCGAGAACGCCGGGTTCAACGGCATGTACGTGGGCACGGACGGCAAGTTGCGCGCCAGGTTCGCCACCACCGCCGCCACCCAGCCCGAACCGATCACGACGCCGGGCGCGGTCAACGACGGCAACTGGCACCACGTCGTGCTCAGCGCGGACGTCAACTCGCAGGTCCTCTTCGTCGACGGCGTCAGGATCGGTGACATCGCCGGCGACGTGCAGACGGCGACGCTGAAACACGGCCAGCTCGGCGCCGGCAACAGCTCCGGCCCCGCGTGGGGAACGCCCAGGTGGTTCTTCCAGGGCGAGATCGACGAGGCCGCGGTCTACGCGCACCCGTTGGGACTCAACGAGGTCAAGGCCCACGTGCAGGCGGCGAAGATGCCGAGTGCCCAGATCACCGGGGTGACCCTGCCGAGCGGCAGGGTCGCGAGCGAGGTCCGCTACGACACGGTCCGGGACCGGGTCAGCGAGCAGATCGACCGCAACGGCGGCTCGTGGCGCTTCGGCGCGCCCGCGTTCACCGGCAACGAGCAGAACCCGGTGCGCACGGTCAGGGTCACCGATCCCGGCGACCGCCACCACTTCTACGACTTCGACCCGTTGCGCGGCCGCATCCTGCGTTACCTCTCGCCGCTGGGCATGGACACCCGCAGGGAGGACCGTCCACCGGGAACTCCCGCACCCGCACCCGGCGACCCCTCCTGCGCGCCGCAGCCCGACGGAAGTTTCTGCGATGTCCCGGTATCCGGCGGCGGCGGCTTCGTGAACGTCGAGTTCCAGGGCGTGCGCAACTTCACCTACGACGAGGCCGGGTTCCAGACGACGATCACCGACGAGGTCGGCAACCAGGTCGTCCTGGCGCACGACGACCGCGGCAACGTGAAGTCCCGCAAGACGTGCCGCCGCGACAGCGACTGCCAGTTCGCCTACTACACCTACTACCTCAACACGTCCGACCTGACCGACCCGCGCAACGACAAGGTTCTCGAGCACCGTGATGGTCGGTCGGCCAACGCCACCGACAACACCTATCTGACGAAGTACTCGTACGACCAGAAGGGCCGGCTGCTGGAGCAGGTGACGGCGGACAGCGCGTCCGTCAAACACACCTACACCGACGGCAACTCCGCGGCCGTCGGCGGTGGCAACGAGCCCTCCGGTCTGGTGAAGACGAGCCGCGACCCGAAGGGCGCCACCACGACGTACCTGTACTACCGCAACGGTGACGTGGCCGAGGTCCGTTCGCCTGCCGGTCTGCGGCAGCTCTCGACCTACGACGGTCTGGGCCGCCGGATCACGAGCAAGAGCATCTCGGACGCCTATCCGAACGGGCTGCAGACGACCTACCAGTACGACGAACTGTCGCGGGTCGTGCGCGTCACGTCTCCCGGTGTCTCGAACGTGATCACCGGCAAGACCCACACCGTGCAGACGTCCGTCGTGTTCGACGCCGACGGCAACCGGACGCAGGTGTCACGTGCCGACCTCACCGGTGGTGACCCGACCCGCGAGACGTTCACGCACCACGACACGCGCGGTCGTCCGGAACGGGTGGTGGACGCCGAGGGCGGCGAGACCTCGCTGGGGTACGACTCCTTCGGCAACACCGCGTTCGTCGTCAACGGCAACGGTGTTCGCACCGAGTTCGCCTACACGGCCCGCAATGCCGTCTCCGAGGTGCGTCTGCGCGGCTGGAACGGTGACCCGGAGGGCGCGCCGGCACTGCCGAACGGCTACCTCGTGGTGCAGCGCAACAGCTACGACCGTGCAGGCCGGCTCATCCGCAGCACGGACGCCATGAACCGCACCGAGGTGCGCGAGTACTACGGCGACGACCTGATCCAGTCGCGCAAGTTGCTGGGCGTGCACACGGGGACCGGCGCGCCGCCGAAACTCGACCTGGAGACGAACTTCTACGACGGCGCCGGCAACCTCGTCGAACGCCGTGCGCCGGGCAACCTCGTCACCAAGTACACCTACGACGCCGTCGGCCGCACGCTCACCAGCACCGACGACCCCACCGGTCTGAACAGGCGCACCGCCTTCGCCTACGACCTGAACGGCAGCATCACCCAGGTCGTCCGCAGCGGCAACTCCTCCAACGCGGGGGAGTTGCAGACCGGGACGGCGGAGATCGTCGACTACGGCTACGACGCCTTCGGGCGGCGCACGTCGGAGCAGGTGAGCCTGGGAACGGGCAAGCTGCGCACCACGTGGGAGTACGACCAGCGCGGCCTCGTGCGCAAGGTGGTGCCACCGCGCGGCAACGAGCAGGGCGCGAACGCCGCCGCGTTCACGACCGACCTGGCCTACGACGCTGCGGGCCGCCTGGTCAGCACGACCTCGCCCACCGTCTCCGTCGTGACCGCCGAGAACAGCCCCGCGAACGTCCGGCCCGTGACGAGGGTCGGCTACAACGCCTTCGGCGAGTCGCAGCAGGCGCAGGACGCCAACGGTGTCGTGCATCGGTCCGAAGTGGACAGACTCGGCCGGACGGTCAAGTCCTACCAGCCCTCCTACACGCCACCCGGCGCGTCGCAGTCGATCGAGGGCTTCTCGACCGCGCGCTACGACGCCATGAGCAACGTGCTCGAAGCCGTGGACTCGCGGGGTGGCTCGACGACGTTCGAGTACGACCAGCTGGGCCGCGTGGTGAAGACCACCGACCCGGCGGGCAGTGTCGCGCGGACCTTCACCAGGGCGGGCGAACTGCTGTCCACCGTGGACGAGAACAACGCGCGGACCGAGTCGACCTACGACGTGTTCGGCCGTCTCGCCACGAGCACCGTGCTGGAACGCTCGCCCGCGAAGACCCTGACGACCACGTACTCCTACAACGCCGCCAACCGGCTGGAGAAGGTCAGGTCCCCGCTCGGCAACGAGTCGAAGCTCGAGTACGACGTGGTCGGCTCGCTCGTCCGCAGCACCGACGCGGCCGGTGTCGTGAGCTCCCTCGGTTACGACCTCGCCGGCCGCCGGATCAAGGTGGCCGACGGCGCGGGCCGCGCCACGTTCACCGGGTACGACCAGGCGGGCCGGGTCGAGTCGATCCGTCAGCTGGGCGTGACCGGCGCGCTGGTCAGCCGTTCGACGTTCGTCCACGACGCCGCCGGCAACCTCACCACCGCCACCGACCCGCTGGGCCGCAAGAGCACCTACTCCCACGACGCGCTGAACCGCACGACCGGCCAGGTGGAGCCGGTCTCCGACACCGAGTCCATCACCACGTCCTTCGGCTACGACTCGGCGGGCAACCGCACGCGGCTCGTCGACGGCCGCGGCAACCGCACCGCCTACACCTACAACACGTTCGGCCTGCCGGAGTCCACGATCGAGGCCTCCACCGCCGAACACCCCGCTCTGGCCGACCGCACGTGGACCACGTCCTACAACGCGGCCGGTGACCCAGTGGCGGAACGGGCGCCGGGTGGCGTCGTCCGCACCCGCACGTTCGACGCGATGGGCCGTCTGAAGAAGGAGACCGGCTCGGGCGCGGAGGCCGCCACCGCCGACCGCGGCTACGACTACGACGTGCTGGGACGCCTGGTCGCCTCGTCCGGCGTGGACGGCACGGACACGTTCACCTACAACGACCGCGGTCTGCCGCTGACGTCCTCCGGGCCGGGTGGCACCGGGTCCCGCGAGTACGACGACGACGGCAACCTGACCAGCCGCACCGACGCGTCCGGCACCTCCCGGTACACCTACCTGAGCGGACGCACCCAGTCCGTGCAGGACGGCGTGACCGGTCTGACGCAGACCTTCGGCTACGACACCGCCGGCCTGCTGAAGTCGCTGAACATGGGCAACGGCCGCACGCGGACCTTCGAGTACGACGACGGAGCCCGACTGTCGAAGGACACGGTCGCCGGAGCCGCCTCGATCGCCTACACCTACGACCGCGCGAGCAGGGTGGCGACCAAGACGTCGACCGGTACGGCCTCCGCCGGACAGCAGACGTACGACTACGACCACTCAGGCCGTCTGAAGTCGTGGACCTCGCCGGCCGGCACGGTCGCGTACGGCTGGGACGCGGCGGGCAACCGCACGCGTGTCGGCGACGCACAATCCACCTACGACGAACGCAACCGCCTCCGCACGGAGAACGGGGCCGTCGTCTCCCACAACGCGCGTGGCGGTGTGACGTCGCGTGCCGGGACCACAGCCGCGTTCGACGCCTTCGACCGCATGGTGCGTCAGGGTTCGCAGACGTACTCCTACGACTCGCTCGACCGCGTGGCCAAGCGCAACGACAAGTCGTTCCAGTACAACGGCATGTCCGGTGCGGTCGTGTCGGACGGCACCTCCGTCTACGGTCGCGACGCCGCCGGCGCGCTGCTGGCCGTCGGTCAGGGCAGCGACAAGAAGCTCGCCGTGTCCGACAACCACGGAGACGTCGTCGGCAGCCTCGACCCGGCCGGTGCCATGACGTCGCTGGCGGACTCCACCGCCTACGACCCGTTCGGTGTCGTCACCTCGGGTGCGAAGCGTTCGGTCGGCTTCCAGGGCGAGTGGACCGACCAGGCGACAGGCTCGGTCAACATGGCCGCACGCTGGTACAACCCGGGCAGCGGCGGGTTCCAGTCGCGTGACTCGTGGACGCTCTCCCCGTCGCCGTCCGGCATGGCCAACCGCTACGCCTACGGCCTCGGCTCGCCGGTGAACTACGTCGACCCGACCGGCCACAACCCCTGCCACGCCTTCGCCGGCGGCAATCCGTGCGGCGACGACGACGGCGGCGGTGGGTTCTGCCTTGTCTACTTCTGGATCTGCGCGGGGTGGTTCGGCGATGGCAACATCGGCTCCGGCACGGGAAGCGGCGACGAGCCAGGCGGTGGCGGCGACCCGGGCAATGGCAAGGACCCGGGCAACAACAGGAACAAGAACAACAACAAGAACAGCAACCAGCAGCGGAACCAGCAACAGGCCGACCCGTCCATCAACGCCCGGCAGCAGGCTCAGGACTACGGCCGCCGCAACCCGTTGCCGGTGCCGGAGGCCCTGACGCAGCCGTCGTTCGGTGGCGACCGCACCCCGCCGGTGTCCTCGGCGCCGCAGATCAAGTCGCACCTGGCCGGCGACTACGCGAACCCGGTGGGCGACGTGAACTCCTCGTACGCCGCCCTGTACGCGGGGATGATCGAGCAGAACGGCCCGATCGTGCAGAACGTGTCCGGGTCGCTGCAGTCGCCGTTGCGGCTCACCGAGGAGCCGGCCAACTCGGACACCTCGCCGGAGGCGGAGCTGCTCTCGAAGTGCTACCGCGTCGACCCGAGCCTGCCGCCGGACGTCGCGCTGATGTGCGCGCACGAACTGTTGCAGGGTTCGATCCCGCCCGGGACGACGCTGCACGAGGGGGTGTGCGACGACGTCTGGAGCTGTTTGGGGGCCGGCTTCGGGGAGGTGGGCTCGTTCCTCTACGGGTTGACGACGCTGAGTGACGCGGAGGACTGCTCAGGCGGGTCCACTTTCGCGTGCGTCATGCTCGGAGTCGGCGTTCTCCCGTTCGGCATGTTCGGCAAGGGAGTCGGCAAACTCGTGCCGGACGAGGTCCTGAGCGGCCTCGCGGACATGTTCGGGTTCGCCAAGAAGCAGAAGAACCCCCGGCCCGGCGCAGGTCAGCGGCAGTACCCGCCGCCGAACAAGAAGTTGCCCGCCTTCCCCGACATCAAGCCCTCCAAGAAGAAGACGACCGTCAAGGGCGGCGGCAAGCTGCGGGAACGCTGGAAGGACGACGACGGCAACATCTACGAGTGGGACTACGAGAACGGCACTGTGGAGAAGTACAACAAGAAGGGCAAGCACCAAGGCGAGTTCGACCCCAACGACGGAAGACAGCTCAAGCCAGCGGACAACGAACGAACGGTGGAACCGTGATGTCCTGGTACCTGGAGGGCTTTTCCAAGCAGGACGAGTTCATCGTGTTGAACCAGAAGCTGACGGGGACCAAGGACGCCGAAGTGGCGCGTTTGCTCTCCGTGGTCAAGGACCGTGACCTCAGGATCGGTGGTTATCCGGTCGAGGGGGAGAGGCTGGGAGCGTTCGCGAGGCTGGCGGGTCACGAGGTCCGCGACGACCTCGACTACTTCGTGAACTTCAAGATCGACTAGGGGTTGCTCGCACAGCTTCGAGGCAGGCGAGCAGCAGCCCCGGCCGCCGTCGTAGGCTGATCACCGTGCAACGCTGGCGCGGACTTGACCACCTCCCCGGCGGCTGGGGCCGCTGCGTGGTGACCATCGGTGTGTTCGACGGTGTCCACAAAGGCCACCAGGCCCTCATCGGGCGTGCCGTCGAACTCGCTGAGCAGCGCGGTCTGCCGAGCGTGCTGATGACCTTCGACCCCCACCCGTCCGAGGTCGTGCGGCCCGGCAGCCACCCCGCGCAGCTCACCACGTTGCGGCGGCGTGCCGAGCTGGTCGAGGCGCTCGGCATCGACCACTTCGTGGTGGTGCCGTTCACCCTCGAGACCAGCCGGATGCCCGCGGACCAGTTCGTCCACGAGGTGCTGGTCGAGAAGCTGCACGCCGCTGCTGTCGTAGTGGGTGAGAACTTCAGCTTCGGGTTCAAGGCGGCCGGTAACGTCGCGATGCTGCGCCAGCTGGGGCAGCGGTTCGGATTCGTGACAGAGGGGGCTGATCTGGTGTCCGCCGAGGAAGTGACGTTCTCGTCGACCTACGTCCGCGCGTGCATCGACGCGGGGGACGTGCGGGCGGCGGCCGAGGCGCTGGGCAAGCCGCACCGGCTCGAGGGGATCGTCGTCAAGGGCGACGGGCGCGGCAAGGACCTCGGGTTCCCGACCGCGAACCTGTCCACGCCCAAGTTCGCCGCGGTGCCGGCCGACGGCATCTACGCCTGCTGGTTCACCGACGCCAAGGGCAAGACGCTCAAGGCCGCGGTCAGCGTGGGGACCAACCCGACGTTCTCCGGCCGGGAGCGCCGCGTCGAGGCGTTCGTGCTCGACGTCGACGAGGACTACTACGGGCAGCGCGTCGCCGTGGACTTCGTCGAGCGGCTGCGCGAGATGGAGAAGTACGACTCCGTCGAGGCCCTGCTCGAACAAATGCATCGAGATGTAGACCGAACGAGGGAACTGCTGACCGAGTCGTGACCGTCAGATAGGTCGAAGTGGGCATCTGACAGCAGCTGTGCTGGCAGGATGCGGGTTCAGGGTGTGGGCTATCGGAGAGGCCAAGGTGGAGGACCACAAGATCGTTCAGCGCAACCTCGCCCTGCAACGGGAGTGGTACGGGGAGCCTCTGGGTGACCGGGTGCGCCGGTTGGTCGTGGCCTTCAACGTGTCCCAGGCGCAGCTCGCGGACGTGCTCGGGATCAGCGCGCCGATGCTCAGCCAGGTGATGAGCGGCCGCCGCGCCAAGATCGGCAACCCGTCCGTGCTCGCCCGCATGATCATGCTGGAACGCAAGATCCTCACGCCGGACGTGGCGACCGGGGCGCCGGAGGCGTTGCAACGCGCGCTCGACGACGTGCGCGAGTCCAAGCCGACGGTGTCCCGCGACTCGCTGCCGGTCAACGGCGACGAGAGCGTCGCGTACCCGGTGCTGCGCAGGGTCGCGGACCGCGTCGAACTGCAGCAGGCCGCCGACCTGCTGCACGAGGACTTCCCGGCGATCGCGGAGCTGTTCCGCCGGGCCATCCGGGCCGCCAGCAGGTGAATTTCCGCGACCGGGAATTCACCTCCGGTTAAATCGGTTGGCACGGTCGACGGGTGCGCACCACAATGGGACACGCACCTCACGGTGGCTCGTGAGCAGCGCCGACGACTTCCGCCGCCCGTGGATCGGGTGGGGTTGCGCACGTCAGCGCGCCGCTGAGCACAGTGCCTGATAGCCTTCGCAGTTGGGTCTGGCTGCGGTCCGTGGCGGCCAGTACCGGCTACCCCCGGCCAGCAATTCGGCGGGCGTGGGGCCGCACGGACCTGAACAAGTAGGAGAAGTACCTAGTGGCACTGTCCACGGATCAGAAGAAGTCCATCCTCGGTGAGTACGGTCTGCACGACTCGGACACGGGCTCGACCGAGGCGCAGGTCGCTCTGCTGAGCAAGCGCATCGCCGACCTCACCGAGCACCTCAAGCAGCACAAGCACGACCACCACTCCCGCCGTGGTCTCCTGCTGATGGTCGGCCGTCGCCGCCGTCTGCTGAACTACCTGACCAAGGTGGACATCAACCGCTACCGCGCGCTGATCCAGCGCCTCGGTCTGCGCAGGTGATTTCTGCCGAGGGGGAGTGACCGGCCGGTCACTCCCCCTCGGCGCACAACCAGGTGTATACAGATCCCTGGTTGCAAAGAGGAAGAAAAACAGGACCCGCGTCGCGCGAAGCAGTTTCCGCGCCGGTCCTCGGTAGTGGCCTCCTGGTTGCCAAGTGAATGCTGGCAGTGCCCCAGGGGACTTCGATCGAAGACCGGCCTCGTCAGAACGCGTGAGCGGTGTCCAAAAGACGAGGAGTAACAAGTAAATGACGGACATCGAGGTCCACGAGGCGACTGCCGTTATCGACAACGGCAAGTTCGGCTCGCGCTCCATCCGCTTCGAGACCGGGCGCCTCGCGCGTCAGGCCGCCGGCAGCGTGGTGGCGTACCTGGACGACGAGACCATGCTTCTGAGCGCCACGACGGCGTCGAAGCACCCCAAGGAGCACTTCGACTTCTTCCCCCTCACGGTGGACGTCGAGGAGCGCATGTACGCCGCGGGCCGCATCCCCGGCTCGTTCTTCCGGCGTGAGGGCCGTCCGAGCACGGACGCCATCCTCACCTGCCGCCTGATCGACCGTCCGCTGCGCCCGTCCTTCGTGGACGGTCTGCGCAACGAGATCCAGGTCGTCATCACGGTGATGAGCCTCAACCCGAAGGACCTGTACGACGTCGTGGCGATCAACGCCGCGTCCGCGTCGACGCAGCTCGCGGGTCTGCCGTTCTCCGGCCCGATCGGTGGCGTCCGCGTCGCTCTGATCGAGGGCCAGTGGGTAGCGTTCCCGACCTACGAGCAGCTCGAGAAGGCCGTGTTCGACATGGTCGTCGCGGGCCGCGTGGTCGACTCCGGCGACGTCGCGATCATGATGGTCGAGGCCGAGGCCACCGACAACGTGATCGACATGATCGCCGAGGGTGCCACCGCCCCGACCGAAGAGGTCGTGGCCGCGGGCCTCGAGGCCGCCAAGCCGTTCATCAAGGTCCTCTGCGAGGCCCAGGCGCAGCTCGCCCAGGTCGCCGCGAAGGCCACCGGCGAGTACCCGACGTACCCGGCCTACCAGGCCGACGCGTTCGAGGCCGTCGAGGCGTCCGCCGCGGGTGAGCTCGCGCAGGCGCTGACCATCGCGGGCAAGGCCGAGCGCGAGTCCAAGCTCGACGAGGTCAAGGCCGCCACGCTCGAGAAGCTGGCCGAGCAGTTCGAGGGTCGCGAGAAGGAGGTCGGCGCCGCGTTCCGCTCGCTGACCAAGAAGCTCGTGCGCCAGCGCATCCTGCGCGACAAGGTCCGCATCGACGGCCGCGGTCTCACGGACATCCGTGACCTCGGCGCCGAGGTGGCCGTGATCCCGAGGACGCACGGTTCGGCGCTGTTCGAGCGCGGCGAGACCCAGATCCTGGGTGTCACCACGCTGAACATGCTGCGCATGGAACAGCAGATCGACTCGCTCGCGCCCGAGACGCACAAGCGCTACCTGCACCACTACAACTTCCCGCCCTACTCGACCGGTGAGACCGGCCGCGTGGGCTCGCCGAAGCGCCGCGAGATCGGCCACGGCGCGCTGGCCGAGCGGGCGATCATGCCCGTGCTGCCCAAGCGCGAGGAGTTCCCCTACGCGATCCGCCAGGTGTCCGAGGCGCTGAGCTCCAACGGCTCGACGTCCATGGGCTCCGTCTGCGCGTCGACCCTGTCGCTGCTCAACGCGGGTGTCCCGCTGAAGGCGCCGGTTTCCGGCATCGCGATGGGTCTCGTCTCCGACGAGGTCGACGGTGAGACCCGCTACGTGGCGCTGACCGACATCCTCGGTGCCGAGGACGCGTTCGGCGACATGGACTTCAAGGTCGCGGGCACCAAGGAGTTCGTGACGGCGCTGCAGCTCGACACGAAGCTCGACGGCATCCCGTCCGAGGTGCTGGCGGCGGCGCTGGGCCAGGCCCGCGACGCGCGCTACACGATCCTCGAGGTCATGGCCGAGGCCATCTCCGACCCGGACGAGATGAGCGCCTTCGCTCCGCGCGTGACGTCGGTCAAGATCCCGACCGACAAGATCGGCGAGGTCATCGGCCCGAAGGGCAAGATGATCAACTCGATCACCGAGCAGACCGGTGCCGACATCTCCATCGAGGACGACGGCACGATCTACGTCGGTGCGGCGGACGGCCCCTCGGCCGAGGCCGCGATCGGCATGATCAACGCGATCGCGAACCCGCAGCTGCCGAAGGTCGGCGAGCGCTTCCTGGGCACCGTGGTGAAGACGGCCGCGTTCGGCGCGTTCGTCTCGCTGCTGCCCGGCAAGGACGGCCTCGTCCACATCTCGAAGCTGGGCAACGGCAAGCGCATCGCGAAGGTCGAGGACGTCGTCTCGGTCGGGGACAAGCTCCGCGTCGAGATCGCCGACATCGACCAGCGCGGCAAGATCAGCCTGATCGTCGTGTCCGAAGAAGACGCGGCGAAGCCGGCTGAGGCTCCCGTCGCCGAGGACGCTGCTGCTGAGGCGGCTCCCGCGCAGTGAGTGCGACTGACAACAACGTGACGGCCGCGGGTGCATCCACCCGCGGCCGTCCGCGTACCACCACGTTGGGGCACCTCCAGAAGCCCGGCAGCACGCGCGTGCTGGAGATGTCCGCGGGGTCCGAGGTGCGGCGCAGCATGCTGCCCTCGGGTCTGCGGGTCATCACCGAGCGCATCCCGGGCGTGCGGTCCGCCTCGGTCGGGCTGTGGGTGCAGGTCGGGTCCCGTGACGAACGGCCCGAGGTCGCGGGTGCCGCGCACTACCTGGAACACCTGCTGTTCAAGGGAACGTCGCGGCGCACGGCGGCGGCCATCGCGGAGGAGATCGACGCGGTCGGCGGCGAGCTGAACGCGTTCACCGCGAAGGAGCACACCTGCTACTACGCGCACGTCCTGGACGAGGACCTGCCGCTCGCGGTGGACCTCGTGGCGGACGTGGTGTTCGAGGCCGTCTGCGGTCCGCGTGACTTCGAGACCGAACGCGGTGTCGTGCTCGAGGAGATCGCGATGCGCGACGACGACCCCGAGGACCTGCTGCACGACGCGTTCACCGAGGCGTTGTTCGGCGGGCATGCGTTGGGGCGTCCGGTTCTGGGCACCGAGAAGTCCATTCAGGACATGGAGAGGGACAACCTCTACTCGTTCTACAAGAAGCGCTACACGTTGCCGCGCATGGTGTTCGCCGTCGCGGGCAACATCGAGCACGCGCACGTGATGCGCCTGGTGCGCAAGGCCATCGGCGACCGGCTGTCGCGGGAGGGCAGCGCGGTCGTGCCCCGCGCCGGCCGCGCGCGCATCGCCGACGCCCGCAAGCTGGTGCTGCACACCGACGACACCGAGCAGGCGCACCTGATGCTCGGCATGCGCGGTCTCGACCGCCACGACGAGCGGCGCTTCGCGTTGAACGTGCTGAACGCGGCCATCGGCGGCGGCATGAGCTCCCGGCTGTTCCAGGAAGTGCGCGAACGGCGAGGCCTGGCGTACCAGGTGTACTCGTCCGTCGGCCTGTACGCGGACACCGGCACGTTCGCCGTCTACGCGGGCTGCCAGCCGGACCGCCTCGGCGAGACCGCCGGAGTCATCCGCGAGGTGCTCGTGGACGTCGCCCGCGACGGCCTGTCGGACGCGGAAGTGGCGCGCGGCAAGGGCCAGCTGCGTGGCGCCCTCGTGCTGGGGCTGGAGGACACCAGCTCCCGGATGTCGCGCATCGGCAAGTCCGAACTGAACTACGGCGACCACCTGAGCGTGGAGGCGACGCTGGCGCGCATCGACGCCGTCTCCGCCGACGAAGTGGCGCTCCTCGCACGTGAGCTGCTGCGCAGGCCCGTCGCCGCGGCGGTGGTGGGCCCTTACGATCACGCCGACGATCTGCCGGACCAGGTACACGAGGTGATTGCATGATTCGCGTCGGAGTTCTCGGCGCGCGGGGCCGCATGGGTTCCGAGGTGGTGCGCGCGGTCGAGGCCGCCAAGGACATGGAGGTCGTGGCGGCCATCGACGCCGACGACCCGTTGTCCACGCTCGTCGACGCCGGCGTCCAGGTCGTCGTCGACTTCACGCACCCCGACGTCGTGATGGGGAACCTGGAGTTCTGCATTGCTGCCGGGATTCATTGCGTCGTAGGCACTTCCGGGTTCGACCAGCCGAAGCTGGACGACGTCGCGGCACTGCTCGCGGACCGCTCCGACGTCGGCGTGCTCGTCGCGCCGAACTTCGGCATCGGTGCCGTGCTGCTGATGCGTTTCTCGGAGATCGCCGCCCGCTACTACGAGTCGGCGGAGATCATCGAGCTGCACCACCCGCGCAAGGCCGACGCGCCTTCGGGCACGGCGGCGCACACGGCTCGGCTGATCGCGGCGGCGCGGGAGGGCATGGACCCGATGCCCGACGCGACCACGCAGGAGGAGCCGGGCGCGCGCGGTGCTGTCGTCGACGGCGTGCGCGTTCACTCGCTGCGGATCTCCGGGATGATCGCGCACCAGGAGGTCGTGTTCGGTGGCGAGAGCGAGACGCTGACGATCCGTCAGGACTCGTTGCACCGCACGTCCTTCATGCCCGGCGTCGTGCTGGGTGTGCGGGAGATCGTGTCGCGCCCCGGCCTGGCCGTCGGCCTCGACAAGTACCTCGACCTGTGAAGGTCCGCATCACCGTCGGAGTGCTGATCGCGGCTCTCGCGGTCTACTTCGTCCTGCTGGCCGGCCGGGCTGTGGCGTTGCTGCAGACCGGCGAGGTCGTGGGTGTGCTGCTGGGCGTCGGCGTGCTGATCCTGCCGTTGCTCGGGGTCTGGCTCGTGTACTCCAACCTGCGTTTCGGCTGGGAGACCGAGAAGATGGCCCGCGAGCTGGACGCGGACGGGCTGCTGCCGGACGTCTCGCACCTGCCGCGCCGGCCGTCCGGCCGGGTGGACCGGGACGCCGCGGACTCGTGGTTCGAGGAGCGGCGGGCCGAGGTCGAAGCCTCGCCCGAGGACTGGCGGGCGTGGTTCCGGCTGGCCTACGCGTACGACGTCGCGGGGGACCGCGGGCGGGCGCGCGAGACGATGCGCAAGGCGATCGAGCTGCACGCCTGATCGAAACCCCAGGTCGCCGACCTGGGGTTTCTGCTTCCGTCGCTCGCGGAAGGTTCATGTCCGAGCGCTCAGCGGGTGACAGGCTTCACGAGTGCCACCCGAACGACAGGCCCATCGGCACCAGCTACAGCGCGCCTAATCCTGACACGAAGATCACCGCGATCAGCAGGACGAGCCGCCACGCCCGTGCCTGTTTTCCTTGCGTGCCAACCGCTGCTCCGCTCAGCCGTTGATCACGGCCGCGATCAGCTCCGCCGCCAGATCCCCCTTCTGCACCACCAGCACGTCCTCCAGCCCCAGCCAGTCGGCCATGTGCCGCAACTCCGCGGCTAGCTCCGAAGCCACGCGACCCCGCTCCACCCCAGCCTCGGCCCACGCCGACTGCACCCGCAGCACCCCGGCCGCACGGTCGGCCTTGATGTCCACGCGGGCCACCAACTCCCCGTCCAGCAGGAACGGGAACACGTAGTACCCGTGCACCCGCCGGGGCTCCGGAACGTAGATCTCGATGCGGTACCGGAAGCCGAAGATGCGCTCGGTCCGCGCCCGCTCCCAGATCAGCGGATCGAACGGGCACAGCAACGCGCGCCCGATGACCCGGCGCGGGGCGCGGGCGTCGACGTGGCGGTAGCCGACGGCCTTCCAGCCCTCGACCGCCACCGGTTCGAGCACGCCGTCCTCGACCAGGGAGGCGACGGCGGCCTGCGAGCGGCGGGGATCGAGGCGGTAGTAGTCGCGCAGGTCGGGTTCGGTCGCCACGCCCAGGGCCACGGCGGAGCGCAGGACCAGCTCGCGGGCGCCTGTGTCGGGGGTCCACTGCTGGGCCAGGACGTCGGCCGGGATGACGCGCTCGGTCAGGTCGTAGAGGCGTTCGAACGAGCGGCGGGTGCCCGTGGTCAGGACGCCGACGCCGAAGAGCACCTCGCAGATGCGCTTGACCTCCGACCAGTCCCACCACGGGCCCTTCGCGCGGCCCCTGTCGCCCATGAGGGCCTTCTCCAGGGCTCCGGCGCCGATCGGGCCCAGTTCCTTGACGGCGGCCAGCACGTCGTCCACCAGTTGCGGGGAGCGTTCGAGGATCGTCTGGTAGTTCTGCCACCAGCCGCGCTTCTTCGCGCCCGAGTGGAACAGCGGCCAGTCGCCGACGGGCACCAGGGACGCCTCGTGCGCCCACGTCTCGACGAGCATGCGGGGCTTGCGCGGGGAGTGCGTCCAGGCCGCCTCGTCCAGCAGGGTGGCCGAGTACGAGCCCAGGCGGGAGAACAGCGGCATGTAGTGCGCGCGCACGGCCACGTTCACCGAGTCGATCTGCAGCAACTGCACGCGGGACAGCACGCGTTGCAGGTGCCTTCGGGTGGCCGCGGACGGCCTCAGGTCGGTGAAGCCCTGGGCTCCCAGCGCGATTCGACGGGCCACGTCCGCACTCATCCTCTGCACGTCGCCGATGGTGCCACGCACCCCTGACAATCCTGTGAGACGGCGTCGATAAGCTGCGTTTATGGCCGACGCCGGCGTCCAGACCGCCACCGCTGCTGACCTTTCGGAGATCATCCGCATCCATCGGGAGACGTGGCGGCTCGCCTACGCCGAACTCCTGCCGCCGGAGGTCCTCGACGCGCTCGACACCGACGACGCCTGGTCGCACGCCGTCCGGGGTGGTGCGGTGCTGAAGGCGACGGAGGGGGAGTGGACGGTCGGGTTCGTCGTGGCGAGCAAGGCGCCCGACGACGAGGTGGCCAGGGCGGACGGGACGTTGCCGGAGGACGCGGCCACCACCGCGCTCCTGAGTGTTCTCGTCGAACCGCGGTGGGGCCGGCGCGGGCACGGCACGCGGCTCGTCGCGGAGGCCGTGAAACGGCTCGCGGAAACCGGTGCGACGCGGGGGATCGCGTGGGTGCCGGAGGCGGACAAGGCATCCAGGAACTTCTACGAGCGACTGGGCTGGACGGGGGACGGCACGGTGCGCACGTTGGACGCGGGCGGGCGTCCGTTGCGCGAGGTCCGGGTGTCCGGGGCGCTCGAGGTCCGACTCGCCCAGTGAGATGTGTGTAGCCTCGGCCGGGTGCTCGCCTTGGTCGCCCTCACCTTCGGGGTCGCGCTCGGCTCAGCGATAGTCCCCCTGATCAGCATCGAGATGTTCGTGCTGGGACTGTGTGCGCGCTGGCCGGACACATCGTTCTGGATCGTCGGCCTTTCGGTGGCGGTCGGCCAGGTGCTGGGCAAGTTGCTGTACTTCTACGCCGCGCGCGGCGACATCCACCTGCCGAAGTTCTTCCACCGCAAGCCGAGCGACAAGCCGTCGAAGCTCGCGCGCTGGTTCGGGCCGGGCATGCGCATGCACCGCTGGGGCGAGTGGATCCACGCGAAGTGCCGGGCGCACCCGAACTGGATGGCCGGCACGCACGGGGTGAGCGCGCTGGTCGGGCTGCCGCCGTTCATGGCGACGAGCGTGCTCGCCGGGCTCGCGGGCATGTCCACGACGATGTTCGTCGCCACGGGCATGGTGGGCCGGTTCGTGAGGTTCAGCTTCCTCGCTGCCTCACCGGCCGTGGTCATGGCCTGGTTCTAGTAGTTGAACAGGACCGCCGCGGTCACGGAGAAGGCGATCAACACTGCGGCGACGGTGAGTCGCGCTGACTCGAGCACGACCCCGAAGTTATCGAGCGCCAACCGATGAAAGCCAGGCGCAAACGGGTGAGAACCGAATGATCTGGCTCTCACCCGCCTGTTTTGCGCCCGATCATTCGAGAACGAGGACTCCGTCCGGCAGGCCGGGAGCCTCGTACGAGTGCCACAGCGGACGCCAGTCCGGCAGTTCCAGCATGCGGCGCATGTCCGCGAACCCGGACAGCCAGCCCATCCACGAGCCGTAGGGCGGGTCGGCCGGGTCGAAGCCGCTCTGCACGAACGTCAGCCGCGTCTTGCCCTCGGATCCCTTGAGCTCCCAGGACGACACCATCCCGTCCGCGAACTCGATCGCGAAGTGCTCCTCGTCGAGGGCGATGATCTTCGCCGGGTTCGGCTCGTCCTCGAAGCTCCCCATGGCCCACCGGCCGCCGACGTGCGGCTCGATCGAGCACCGCGCCCCGAAGTACCGCGCGAACACCTCGGTGTCGGTCAGCGCGTTGATGATGGCCGCGGGAGGTGCCGCGATGTCGACGTCGATCCGCTGCTCCGGCGTCGAGAAGTCGCAGAGCGCGAACACCGGCCGGCCCTCGACGTGTTCGACCAGGTTCGCGAGAGCCAGCGACCAGAAAGTCTGGATGACGCCCGCCCCGCCCTCGTCCTCGACGCCCGCGCCCCATTCCGGGAACGGGGACTGCGACGCCACGATCACCGTTTGGCCGTCACGCTCTTCCACGCCGAGTTCGAGCGTGTACTCGGTGCCCTTCAGCAGCCACGAGAAGCGCACCGCGGAAGGCGTCACCTCCAGCAGCTTCTGCCGGCCGCGCTCCCCGTCGGGCGTGTAGCGCCCCCAGAACTCGTACACGCCGTGCTCGAGGTCCACGTCGGCGTGTTCGGCCAGCCACACGCGCAGGTCGTCGGCCGTCGTCAGCGCGCGGTAGGCGGTGGCGGGGTCGGCGGAGGTGCGTACTCGGACGATTCCGGTGCTCATCGGTCTTCTCCCTTGGGGTAGCAGGCGAGCGCGATGCGGAACGCATCCCCTTCCGCGCCGCCGTATCTGGTGAAGAGGTCCTGCAACGTCGTCTGCAGCTCGGCCAGGAACTCCTGGCGTTCCTCCGGTCGCACCCGGATCTCTCCGGACACTCCGACGGACGGCAGTTCGCTCGACCTGTCGAGCGCGGCCACGTCGGCCTGGATCTGTTCGGCGAGGTCCACGAGGTGCCCCAATGCCAGTTCGTCACGCGACCCGATCCGGCCGACCAGGCGCGGCGACAGCCAGTACGACCGCGCGACGGCCTGGTAGAGGCCCTCCTGGACGCCGCGCACCCTGCGCTCGGAGACCTGGGCGGCGAGACCGGCCTTGACCAGCTGTTTGACGTGGTAGTGCACGCGTTGCGGCGTCTGGTCGAGCACCTCGGCGACCTCGGTGCACGAGCGCGGCGCGGCGAGCTGCCGCAGCACCTCCACGCGCTGCGGCTTGAGCAGGGTCTCGGCCTGCTCCATCCGGTCCAGATAGATCACGTCTCTCATCGCAAAAAATACTTTGAACGTTCAAAACTATTTTGTCAATCGGGCGGACAACTATGGACTGACAGATATTGAAATCTGTCAGTCCATCGGGCAGGCTGGAACTCACCGAAGAGACGAAGGGGTTCGAAATGCAGAAGCGTCAGCTCGGAGCCACCGGCCCGGTCGTGTCCGCCCTCGGTCTGGGCTGCATGGGCATGTCCAACGCCTACGGCCCGGCCGACCGGGACGAGAGCATCGCGACCGTGCGAGCCGCCCTCGACGCGGGCGTCACGCTGCTCGACACCGGTGACTTCTACGGCCAGGGCCACAACGAGCTGCTGGTCGCCGAGGCGATCCAGGGCCGTCGTGACGAGGTGCAGCTCAGCGTCAAGTTCGGCGGCATGAGGGACGCCGACGGGGCCTTCATCGGGTTCGACACCCGCCCGGTCGCGGTGGCCAACTTCCTCGCGTACTCGTTGCAGCGACTCGGCACCGACCACGTCGACGTCTACCGGCCGGCGCGGCTCGACCCGAGCGTGCCGATCGAGGACACCATCGGCGCCATCGCCGAGCAGATCGACAAGGGCCGCGTCCGGCACATCGGCCTGAGTGAGGTCGGCGCCGAGACGATCCGCCGCGCGCACGCCGTGCACCCCATCGCGGACCTGCAGATCGAGTACGGCCTGCTGGAGCGCGGTGTCGAGCGGGAGATCCTGCGGACCACCCGTGAGCTGGGCATCGGCATCACCGCGTACGGCGTGCTGTCGCGCGGCCTGATCTCCTCGAAGCCGCTCACCCTCGACGCGGGCGACTGGCGTGGTCACGCGCCCCGGTTCCAGGGCGACAACCTGGCCCGCAACCAGGATCTCGTCGAGAAGCTCGACGAGATCGCGCGGTCCAAGGGCGTCACGGTCGCGCAGCTCGCGATCGCCTGGGTCGCCGCGCGCGGCGAGGACGTGGTGCCTCTGGTCGGCACGACCAAACGTGCGAGGCTTGAGGAGGCGATCGGTGCCGTCGGCGTGACGTTCACCGAACGGGAACTGCGGGAGATCGAGGCCGTCGTTCCCGTCGGAGCCGCTGCGGGCACGCGCTACGCGGCCGAGCAGATGGCGATGCTGGACAGCGAGAGGTGAGCGAAGTGGCGGAGGCGCTGACCGCGGAGGCGATCCTCGTGGCGACCGAAGAGGTGCTGCGCAGGTACGGCCCGGCCAAGGCGACGGTGGTCGACGTCGCCAAGGCGCTCGGGGTCAGCCACGGCAGCGTCTACCGCCACTTCGCGACCAAGGCCGCCCTGCGGGAGGCGGTGACCACGCGCTGGCTCGACGCGATCCACCGGGAGATGGAGCCGGCGTTCGGCGAGGGGCTGCCCGCCTCCGAGGTGCTGCGGGAGTGGCTGCAGAGGCTCTTCGACAAGAAGCGGAGCTCGCACACCGACGACCTGGAGCTGTTCACGACGTACAAGACCCTCGTCGGCGAGAGCAGCGGCGTCGTCGAGCACCACATCCAGCACCTGGTGGGGCAGATCGCGCGCATCGTCCAGGCGGGGGTGGACACCGGCGAGTTCGTGACGGACGACGTCGGGAAGTCGGCACAGGCGGTGTGGGACGCGACGCAGGTGTTCCACCACCCGGCTCACGCCCGGGAGTGGGGGAATCCTCACATTCAGGACGCGTTCGACGCCGTCGTCTCACTGGTCGCCGCCGGACTGCGGTACAACCGAACCCCTAGTGCCACAGGCGATGCTTGAGGGTCACGGAGGTGAACGGTGCCGCCTGACGAGTGGATCGATCTGCTGGGAGCGCCCGAGAGGCGTCCGGACCCGGTTGACTGGGACGCGCTCAAAGCCCGCGTCGGCACAGCGCTGCCCAGCGACTTCGTGCATCTCGCCGAGGCCTACCCACCACTGATCGTCGGTGGTTACGTTCGCATCCTGCACCCAACAGCACGTGCCGGTTTCATGAACTGGATGTCAACAGCACCCAAGATGCTGCGTGCGCTGCGCCGGCAACCGGGCCTGCGCGCGCACCCGGACTCTCCCGGCCTGCTGCCCTGGGGCATGACGGTCAACGGCGAGCACTGCCTGTGGTTCACCCGGGGCGAGCCGGACGAGTGGACCGTGCTGATCACGGACATGCGGGAGAAGTGGTCCTACGCCGGGAACTTCTCGAGCTTCGTCCGGAAGTTCCTGACCGGTGAGATCCGCTGCCCGATCTTCCCGGACGACGTCCCCGGTGGCTCCAAACCGTTCCAGGAGCCCTGACCGGGGACGTCTTTCCTCCGACCCCCCGGTCAGTTCGAAGCGGCGGTCACCAGTGCGTTGCCGCTGCCCGTGCGGCCCGTGACCGACAGGACGGCGTCACCCAGCGGCTCGGACGAGACGTCGAAGTCGCTGCGGGCGGTGCCGGACGTCGACACCAGGTCGATGCGCGCGAGCGCGCCCTGGCGGATGCCGACGCGGATGTGGCCCGAGCCGGTGCCGAGCTGGATCTCGCCCGACGCCGCGTCGGCCACGGTCAGGTCGCCGCTGCCGGTGCGGACCTGGACGTTGCCCTGCACGGCGCCCAGCCACACGTCACCGGTTCCGGTGATCAGCGTGGACGTGCCGCCGACGCTCATCACCTCGACGTCACCGCCGCCCGTCTTGGCCTTGAGCGTCGAGAGCATCGTGCCCAGCCGGACGGTGCCGGCGCCCGAGTTCACCTTGGCCTCGCCGGTCGCGCGGTCCGCGGAAATGCTGCCCGTGCCGGTGTTCAGGTCCAGACGACCCGCACCGCCCGTGACGATGACATCGGCCGCACCGGTCCGTGACGCCACGTGCGACCCCACGGGAGCCGTCACCACCACGGACAGAGGCACGGCACGCAACGGCAGCGCCTTGGACGACTCGATGCGCAAGCGGTTGCCCAGCAGTTCGACGCGTGCGTCGCGCACGGCCTCCTCCGGACCCACCGGGGGAGTGGTCTTGTCGGGGCCGAACTGGCCGCTGACCCAGCTCAGCACGCTGGACAGGCCCTCGGTCCACGAGTTGCCGGCGTTCGGGTCGTGCCGCACCTCGACGTGCACGCCCGGCGCGTCGACGAGCTGCACCTGCACACGCCCGCTGAGCAGTGAGATGTCGATCTCGGCGACGCCCGCGAACTCGAAGCTCTGCTGGCGCACCACGCCCGAGGGTTCCGGCGTCGGCTCGGACGTCGGTTCTGAAGTCGGTTCGGTCATCCCGCTCACCCCTGCACCCATCCGCGGACGCGCGAGCCCGAGCCGGCGTTTCCGCTCCACCCCTTGTGCTGATGCTTGTGCTTGCCGTGCACCGCGCCGCCCACGGCCTGCTGGATGAACGAGTTCAGCGACACGCCCTGGGCCGACGCGGCGGCCTCGGCCTTCGACTTGAGCTCGTTGATCATGCGCAGGGTGATGCGGCTGATGTCACCCGTGGCGTCACCCATGCCGAAGTTCGGCACCTCGTGACGCGGGGCGGGCTCCGGCTCCGGTTCGGCCGATCCCGTGACGACCACCTGGACGTCACGACCGGACAGGCGAACGTCCACGACCTGGCCGTCCAGGGAGGCGGTGACCTCCGCGGCCAGGTCGGACAGTGCGTTCATGATTGCCAGTCGCGCGGCTGGCTCGAGCGCTGCGGACAACGCGGCGGCCGTTCGACGGGTGTTCTCGTCCCCCGCAGATGCGGCCGTCGCCAGGTCCTCGCGCAGTGACGCGATGTACGGCGACAGATCCATGACACCACTATGACGTCACATCCGACATCGTGCAACCACCGCCTGACGTCAGGGCTAGTGTCGGCACCATGCCGAGAGTGCGCTTGGTGGCGAAAACCGAGTTCATCCCACCGGACGACGTGCCGTGGACGACCGACGCGGACGGCGGCGCGGCGCTCGTCGAGTTCGCCGGCCGGGCCTGCTACCAGTCGTGGGACCGCTCGAACCCCATGACGAACACCAACGCGACGTTCCTGCACCACCTGCTCGACGTCGGCCACCTCGCCGCGTTCGAGCACGGCAGCGCGTCGCTCTACCTGACCGAGCTGTCGCGCTCGCTCACCCACGAGCTGATCCGGCACCGGCACTTCTCGTACTCGCAGCTCTCCCAGCGCACCGACCCGACCGACGTCGTGGAACCGGACCTGATCGCGCGGGACCCGGAGCTGCACGCGCGGTTCGTCGCCGCGACCGAGGCGAGCCTCAAGGCGTACGAGGACCTGGTGCACAGCCTGGAGAAGACCGTCAACGGGCGGCGCGCACGGCAGATCGCACGGTCCGTGCTGCCCAACGCCACGGGCACCGAGATCGTCGTGACGGGCAACTACCGCTCGTGGCGCCACTTCATCGCGATGCGCGCGACCGAGCACATCAACGTCGAACTGCGCGAGCTCGCCGTCGCCTGCCTGCGCGAATTGACGAAGGCGGCGCCCAACGCGTTCGCGGACTTCGTCGTCTCGACACTCCCGGACGGCACAGAAGTTGCCTCCAGCCCACTGGTGGTTGAAGGCTGACACCATGAAGCGGCTCATCGTGGACGTCCGGCCCGGCGAATACGCGGTCACGCGCCTGGCACCGGACGCACCGGTCCCCAGCGGGCTGCTCGACCTCACCGACGTCCTGGTCTCCGTGACCAGGACCCCGGCCGAGCTGTCGATCATCGCGCCCGCGTCGTTCGCAGTGGACGGTGACACGGTGGAGAAGGGCTGGCGGCTGCTGACCGTGCGCGGTCCGCTGGAGTTCACGCTCACCGGCATCATGGCTGCTCTGGCAGGCGAACTGGCGGCGGCCGGCGTCTCCCTGTTCGCGTTGTCCACTTACGACACGGACCACCTGTTGGTGAAGCACAAGGATCTGGGGCGCGCGGTGCTCGCCTTGCGTGCCGCAGGTCACGAACTGGTTGTAGCGCCGGAAGCTTAGGAACCGATCCTCCAGTTGGCGGGTCTCAAGTACCGTCAACGCCCCCGGTTCCGAGGTTGTAGGAGCGCACGTTGCACGGACAGGCAGTCGAACCGCGCGTCATCGCCGGCAGGTACGCCCTGGTGGCGGAACTCGGCCGCGGCGGCATGGGCATCGTCTGGCGCGCCCAGGACCGTCACATCGGACGCTTCGTCGCGATCAAGGAACTCCACCTGCCGGACGGCATCGCGCACGAGGAACGCCGTGTGCTCGAAGAGCGCGCCCTGCGTGAGGCGCGCACCGCGGGCAAGCTCAACGATCCCGCCGTCGTCACGGTGTTCGACGCGATCAACGAGAACGGCACGACGTACATCGTCATGGAGCTGGTCGAGGCGGCCACGCTGTCGACGCTGATCAGCGCGCACGGCCCGATGCCGCCGAACCAGGTCGTGTCGATCGCGCTGCAGTCGTTGTCTGCGCTGGAGGCCGCGCACCAGGCCGGGATCGTGCACCGCGACGTCAAGCCCGGCAACCTGATGATCCGCCCGGACGGCAAGGTCAAGCTCACCGACTTCGGCATCGCCCAGGGCATGGACGACCCGCGCCTGACGACGAGCGGCAGCCTCATCGGTTCGCCCGCCTACATGTCGCCGGAACGCATCCACGGTCACGAGGCCGGTCCCGCGTCCGACCTGTGGGCACTGGGCGCGACCCTCTGCTACGCGGTCGAGGGCTGGAGCCCGTTCGAGCGCTCCTCCACGGCCTCGACGCTGCACGCGATCATGAGCGAGACCCCGCGCCTGACCCGTGCGACGGGTGTTCTCGGCGCCGTCATCACCGGTCTGCTGATCGCCGACCCGAACGCCCGGCTGTCCGGCCCGCAGGCCCGCGCGATGCTCTCCAGCATCGGCAACCAGCCGACGCCGCCCACCGGGATCGCGCCCGCGCAGACCCAGCAGTACCAGCAGGCTCCGGCCGCCGACCCGGCGAAGAAGAAGCGCAACCGCGTCATCGCGCTGGTCGGTGCCGTGGTCATCGCCGCGGCGGCGTTCACCGGCGGCATCTTCGCGCACAAGGCGTTCACGGCACCCGGCGGCAGCAGCGGCAGCAGTGCGCTGACCTACGGCGAGGGCGCCGAGATCCCGGTCTTCGGCCTGTACGAGAACACCTGCGGCCTCGGCGAGGTCGCGCCCACCAAGCTGCTCAACTCGGACACCAAGGAGGAGTGCGACAAGCCGCACGACTTCGAGGTGTTCGACGTGATCGACACCCTGCCGATCGCCTCGAACCTGCCCGACACCGCGTATCCGGGCGTCGACGCGCTGAAGAGCCTCGGCGTGGCCCGGTGTGAGCTGACGCTGAACTCCGAGTGGATCAAGGACGGGTCGAAGCTCAAGGTCACGACCCTGGTCCCGAGCGAGAGCGCGTGGGCCAAGGACAAGGGCGGCAACGCGGAACGCAAGATCTGGTGCCTCGCCGGCACCAAGGACGGCAGCAAACTCGACGGCACCATCAGCGCGAAGAAGGACAACTGAACGTGAAGCGACGGATCATCTCCGCCTTGCTGGTCCTCGGCAGCACGGCCGCCCTGTCGGCGTGCACGAGCAACGAGGACAAGTTCGTCACCGAGCTCAAGGCCGCCGGTTTCAGCAACCCCGGTGAGCCCAGCACCGAGAAGGAGAAGAAGTCCCGCAAGATCGGCAAGCGCACGGTCAAGTCCTCGGAGAAGATCATCGAGGTCGTCGTCCGGGTGAAGGGCTGCGACCTGGAGATGTCCAAGGTCTCCGGTCAGTCCGGCTACTGGCTCGACGAACTGCACGTCAACGGGCAGGAACCGGAGTGGCCGGGCTACCCGGAGAACCTCAAGCGCGACCAGGTGGTCAAGCTGCTCTCCGACAACTCGTCCAAGCCGACCGGCTTCACCGCCTGCTACAAGCCGAACGAGGCCTGACTTCGGCGGCAACCGGAGCAACCACTCCTGCGTGTCTCAGCGAGGGGTGGTGCAGGTGCTTCGGAACGTCCTGGGCGCGTGGAAGCCGGCGCGGATCCGTCACTGCGGCTTGCTGGCGGTGGACGTCGCGTCGTCGGGACAGTGGGACTCCGAGCAGTTCGTGCGGGCACGGGCGACGCTCTTCGAATCGCTGCGAACGGCGTTCGAGGACAGCGGCGTCCCGTGGCGGGCGTGCCGCACGAGCGACCGGGGCGACGGCATGGTGGTCGTCGTCCCGCAGCGGTTCCCGGTCCACCGCCTCGCGTATCCGCTGCTGGACCGGCTGTCCGCGCAGTTGAAGCACCACAACAGGTACGCGCGGTCGCCGCTGCGGGTGCGGGTGGCGCTGCACGCGGGCTCCGTGCACATCGACCGCTACGGGGCCACCGGCTACGCCAAGGTGCTGCTGGCGCGTCTGCTGGAGTCCCCGCCGGTGCGCGGAGCGCTCGCCGGCGCGCCGGACTCGTGCCCGGTGGCCGCCATCGTGTCGAACACCTTCTACGACGACGTCGTGCGCAACGGGTACCCAGGCATCGAGCTGGAGCGGTACGTCCCCGTCGACGTGCACGTGAAGGAGTCGAGTGTGCGCGGTTGGGTGCACGTTCCCGGCTATGTGTCATCTGACGCAGAACGGCGGCTGCGTTCGGTGTGACTCTCTGTGGCGTTGTGAACACGCAAAGAGGGGGTTCTCATGCGTAAGGCATTCACGGTGCTCGGCGCGCTGGCGATGATGCTGGCCGTCGTGGCACCGGCACAGGCGTCCGACTTCAGCGCGGCGGCCACGTGCTCGGGCAACGGCGGCACCTTCAAGAAGAGCGTCGGCGGCGTCGGCGAACTCAGGATCGACTTCAGCGGTGGCTCGAACACCGCGTGCTTCCACCACATCGGCGCTGCCGCGAACAAGCCCGCGGAGACGGCCGTCGAGATCTTCAAGTGCACCCAGACCAGCGGAGAAGGCCAGCTGGGCTGCACCTACACCGCCTACGACAGCGATGGCCCCGGCAACTGGTCGCAGTTCGCCGGACCCGCGACCGTCACCGGTACCTCGAACGTCTGCGTGCTCGCGACGGGCTACATCAAGTGGGGCGGCCGGACCTACTCGGTCGACAGCGGCCGTCAGGGTTGCCCGAACTGAGTCCGCAGCGCGTCGACGTCCCGCACCAGCAGACGGCGTCTGCCGGTCGTGACGAGGCCTGAGTCGCGCAACGCCCGCAGAGCCCTGGCCACCGCCTCCCGCGAGGTGGCGGCCAGGCCCGCGAGGTCCTGCTGGCTCAGGCGCAACGTGATGAGCGTGCCGTTCTCCTGCGGCACCCCGTAGCTCGTGGCGAGTTCGGCGATCAGCACGGCCAGTCGCTGGGCCGAGGTGCTGTCGGCGAACTCGCTGCGGCGGTTGTTCGCGTAGCGCAGCCGGGCGGTGATGATGCGGACGAGAGCGGCGGACACGGCGGGTTCGTCGTCCACGACACCGAGAAATGCCTTGGCGGACAACCACAACGCCGCCACCTCGTCGATCGCGATCACCGACGCGGACCGCCGCGAGCCGTCCATCACGGCCATCTCGCCGAGCACGTCACCTGGGCCGCGCACCGCCAGCACCGCGTCGTAACCGCCGGGGGTCACCGCGACGACCTTCACGTGCCCGCTCGTCACCACCAGCGCCCAGCCGCCGGGGTCGCCCTCGCACATGATCACCGTGCCGGCCGGGTAGTGCCTCGGTCGTCCGGCTGCCTGGAACCGGGCCCGCTGGGCCTCGGTCAACATCTCCCACAGGTTCACGAACGTCCCGACCACGCGTAGTAGGTTCGTGTTGACGGTAGATGTTGCTCATCGGGAGGACGACCGGACGTGAGTCTCGCTCGCGACGAACGCAAGGCCCTGGTCGACCTCATGACCGAGGTCGGCCCTGACGCGCCCACGTTGTGCGGTACCTGGTCGACCAAGGACCTGGCCGCGCACCTCGCGATCCGCGAGCGCCGTCCCGACACCGCGCCCGGCATCCTGCTGCCCGTCTTCACGAAGTGGACCGAGAAGGTCCAGGCGGACTACACGCACAAGGCGTGGAGCGAGCTCCTCGACCTGGTGCGCACGCCGCCGTTCTGGATCCAGCCGGTCGACAAGCTGATGAACACCGGCGAGTACTTCGTGCACCACGAGGACGTGCGGCGCGCACAGGCCGGCTGGGAGCCACGGCCGTACGACGCCCGACGCGAGGCGACGCTGTGGAAGCTGCTGCCGCTCATCGCGCGCACGTCGTACAAGTCGTCGCCTGTGGGCGTGACGTTCGTACGGCCTGATGGCGAGCACATCGTCGCGAAGCAGGGCGCGAACGGAGTGGTGATCACCGGTGAGGTGTCCGAGCTGGTGATGCTGGCGTTCGGGCGCGACGAGGCCCGGGTCGAATACAGCGGTGACGCCGACGCCGTGCAACGGGTGCGGTCGTTGAACCGAAGTGTGTGAACTCGGGTAGTTTCTGCGCATGCCAGGAAGCTCGTACGCAGGACCGAACCGCCCGTTCGGCCGCGTTCTCACCGCCATGGTCACGCCGTTCGACTCGCGCGGCGAGATCGATCTCCCCAAGGCGCAGGAACTGGCGAACCACCTGGTGGACCTGGGCAACGACGGCCTGGTCGTGAACGGCACGACCGGCGAGAGCCCCACGACGACCGACCGGGAGAAGGCCGCGCTGATCACGGCCGTCGTCGAGGCCGTGGGGGACCGCGCGACCGTGGTCGCCGGAGCGGGCACGTACGACACCGCGCACAGCATCCACCTGGTGGAGCAGGCGTCGAAGGCCGGCGCACACGGTGTGCTCGTCGTGACGCCGTACTACTCGCGGCCGCCGCAGGAAGGCCTGCTGGCCCACTTCACCGCCATCGCCGATGCCTCCGAGCTGCCGGTGATGCTCTACGACATCCCGCCGCGCGCGGTCGTGCCGATCGAGGTCGACACGATCCTGCGCCTGGCGGAACACCCGCGGATCCTGGCCGTGAAGGACGCCAAGGGCGACCTGCACGCGGGCAGCCGCGTGATCGCCTCGACCGATCTCGCCTACTACTCGGGCGACGACCCGCTGAACCTGCCGTGGCTGTCGGTCGGCGCGGTCGGGTTCGTGAGCGTCATCGGTCACCTCGCGGCGGACCGCCTGCGGGATCTCATTGATGCGTATGAAGCCGGGGACGTGGCCCGGGCGAAGGAAATCCACGAGTCGCTGCTGCCGCTGCTGCGACCTTTCCGCCGGGTTCCCGGCGTGACGTACACGAAGGCTGCGCTGCGCCTGCGCGGACTGGACGTGGGTGACCCACGCCTGCCGCTGGTGCCCGCCGCAGCCGAGGACATCGAGGCCATCGCGGCCGAACTGGGAGTCAACGCGTGACCCAATCGACCGAACTGCCGCCCCCGCTGCCGGAAGGCGGCCTCCGCGTCGTCGCTCTCGGCGGAATTGGCGAGATCGGCCGCAACATGACCGTCTTCGAGCACGCCGGCCGGCTGCTCGTGGTCGACTGCGGCGTTCTGTTCCCCGAAGACGATCAGCCCGGCGTGGACCTGATCCTGCCCGACTTCCGCGCCATCGAGGACCGGCTCGACGACATCGAGGCCATCGTCCTGACGCACGGCCACGAGGACCACATCGGCGCGGTCCCGTTCCTGCTGAAGCTGCGCCCCGACCTGCCGGTCGTGGGCTCCCGCTTCACGCTGGCGCTGCTCGCCGCCAAGTGCCGCGAACACCGCCAGACCCCGCGCCTGGTGGAGGTGAAGGAGGGGGAGCGCCGCTCGTACGGTCCGTTCGAGCTGGAGTTCTTCGCCGTCAACCACTCGATCCCGGACGCGCTGGCCGTGGCCATCCGCACGTCCGCGGGCCTGGTGCTGCACACCGGTGACATCAAGCTCGACCAGTTGCCGCTCGACGGCCGCCTGACCGACCTGGCGGGCTTCTCGCGCCTGGGCGACGAGGGCGTGGACCTCTTCCTGGTCGACTCGACCAACGCCGAGGTGCCCGGCTTCGTGGTGCCCGAGCGCGAGATCGGCCCCGTGCTCGAGAACGTGATCCGCAAGGCCGACCAGCGCGTCATCGTCGCGTGCTTCGCCTCGCACGTGCACCGCGTGCAGCAGGTCCTCGACGTCGCGGTGCAGTACAAGCGCAAGATCGCGTTCGTCGGCCGCTCGATGGTCCGCAACATGGGCATCGCGTCCGACCTGGGCTTCCTGAACGTGCCGGACGGCCTGTTCGTCGACCTCGACGTCGCGATGCGGATGGAGGAGGACGAGGTCATCTTCGTCTCCACCGGTTCGCAGGGCGAGCCGCTCTCCGCGCTGTCCCGCATGGCCCGCGGTGAGCACCGCCAGATCTCGATCCGCGAGGGCGACACGGTCATCCTCGCGTCGTCGCTGATCCCCGGCAACGAGAACGCGGTCTTCAACGTCGTCAACGGCCTCGCCAAGCTCGGCGCCACCGTCGTGCACCAGGGCAACGCCAAGGTGCACGTCTCGGGCCACTCCCCGGCCGGCGAGCTCCTGTTCCTCTACAACGCCGTGCGGCCGTCGAACGTGATGCCCGTGCACGGCGAGTGGAGGCATCTGCGTGCGAACGCGGCCCTCGCGGTCGCCACCGGTGTCGCCGAGGACCACGTCGTGATCGCCGAGGACGGTGTCGTCGTGGACCTGGTCGACGGCAAGGCAGCGGTCTCCGGCCGCGTCGTCGTCGGCCACGTGTACGTCGACGGCCTGTCCGTCGGCGACGTCGGCGAGTCGACGCTGTCCGACCGCCTGGTGCTCGGCGAGGGCGGCTTCATCTCGATCTCGGTCGCCATCGACCGGACCTCCGGCCGCGCCGTCACGGCGCCGACGATCTCAGGCCGCGGCTTCTCCGACGACCCGAAGGCGCTGGAGGCCGTGGTGCCCCTGGTCGAGATGGAGCTGGCGCGCACCGAGGCCGAGGGCATCACGGACATGCACCGGGTCGCCCAGGCCGTGCGGCGCGTGGTCGGCCGGTGGGTCGCGGAGACCTACCGGCGCCGGCCGATGATCGTTCCCACGGTCATTCCGGTCTGACACGTCAGTGTGAATACGGGCCACTTCGTGATCCTGCTGTGATCTGCGACCCCCTCGTCCGATAAGGTTTGTACCCAGACCATGGACGAGGGGGTTCGCCCAATGGCCGGTAATGACGTTTTCAGCCCACCGGGCAAAGACGACATTCTTCTTCCACCGATGTTCACGTGGCACGAGCCGTTCGGCCTGCCGTTCGACTTCTCGGTGACCAAACCGCAGGCCCTGCTGGTCCTGTCGGTGGTGATCATCCTGACCTTCTTCCTGGTCATGACCAGGAGCATGAAGATCATTCCCACCCGCTGGCAGTTCGCCGCCGAATCGATCTACGACTTCGGCCGCAACACCATCGCGCGGGAGCAGATCGGCGCGAAGGAATTCGCGCCGTACGTGCCGTTGATCGTCAGCATCTTCTGCTTCGTGCTGGTGAACAACGTCTACGGGTTGATTCCGTTCGTCCAGTTCCCGACGTTCACGCACAGCGGGTTCCCGGCGGCCGTCGCGCTGCTGGTCATCTTCCCGCTCTACCACTACGTGGGCATCCGCAAGTTCGGCCTCAAGGGCTACCTGCGCAACCAGTTCGTCATCCCGGGCGTGCCGAAGCCCGTCCTGTGGGGTCTGCTCATCCCGACCGAGGTCATCCTCAAGTTCTTCTTCGACCCGGTGAACCTCGCGATCCGGGTGTTCGCGGCGATGTTCGCCGGGCACCTGCTGATCCTGGTGTTCACGCTCGGCAGCGAGTTCCTGTTGTTCAACGCGCCGATCTACCTCAAGCCGGTGTCGGTGCTGGGGTTCGCGCTCGCGATCGCGTTGTTCTTCCTGGAGGCGCTGGTGCAGGTGCTGCAGGCGTACATCTTCGCGCTGCTGTCCGCGCACTTCATCGGGCGCGCGCTGGCCGAGCAGCACTAGGGCGGTACGGCCTAGGGGCGCTGGCACACCAGGTGCAGCGACTCCTCCGGCATGGCGCCGGGGTAGGACGGGGTGAAGACCGGCCTGCTCCGGCGCACGACGCGCAGACCGACCGAGCCCAGGTGCGCCTCGAAGTTCTCCTCGGAGAACGACGACACCTCGATCTCCTGGCCCATCCACGGCAGGGTGACCTGCTCCACGTCGACGGCGACGGTGGCGAGGAAGAAGTGACCGCCGGGGCGCAGCCAGGTCGAGATCTGGCCGAGGGTCCGGATGATCTCGGCCTGCGTCATCTGCAGCAGTGAGAAGACCGCGCAGATCACGTCCCACGAACCAGGGGGTGACTCGAAGTCGCGGATGTCGATCTTGTGGAACGTGGCGTCGGGGACCTGCGTCGCCGCGAGGTCCACCATGACCGGGGAGACGTCGAGACCGGTGACCTTCATGCCCGCCTTGGCGAGGGTGCGTGCGACGGGAACGCCCGTGCCGCAACCGATGTCGAGCACGCGCGAGCCCGAGGGCTGCGTCGCGGCGAACCAGGCGAGAGTGCCGTGCAGTGCGGGCTGGTGCGACCAAGCGCGTTGGTATTCCAGCCCGAGCGTGTCGAAGACCTCGGCCGCGTTCATACCCCGCCCCTCATTTCGACCCAATCCACCTGAGTGAAGTGTGGAGAAGGTCTCTGCACACCTTCTGGATGGCTTCTGGACGAAAACTGACGGTAGGTTGCTAGGTGAACGCGGACAGCGACGAAGTGAGAGTGCCGGTGCAGAACGAGTTGCGCGTCAGCTTGCTGGGCGCGCTCGCGGCCACGGTGGACGGCGAGGAACTCACGCTCGGTCCCCCGCGGCAGAGGGCTGTGCTCGCGGTGCTCGCGTTGCGCGCAAACCACGTCGTGTCGCGCAGTGAACTCATCGACGCCGTGTGGGGCGATGATCCACCTGCCAGCGCGGACAACGGCATCCACACCTACGTCGCCGGGCTGCGCAGGCTGTTCGAGCCGGGCAGGGCGTCGCGGGCGCCGAGTTCCGTGCTGCTCTCCACGGACGCTGGATACTTGCTGAGGCTCCCATCCGGCAGTTCGGACGCCGCGGTGTTCCGCGCGCACCTGGACGAGGCCGGGCGGCTGCGCGACGAACCCGCGGAGGCCGTCACCGCGTTCGACGCGGCGCTGGGGCTGTGGCGGGGGATTGCCCTCGACGGCGTGCCGGGGCCGTTCGCGGCGGTGGAGCGCGCGCGTCTGGCCGAACTGAGGCTCACGGCTGTGGAGCAGCGTGCGGCGTTGAGGTTGACGCTCGGCCACGAGGCCGAAGTGGCGGCGGAGCTGACGACGCTGGTGAGCGCGCACCCGTTGCGCGAGAGGCTGCACGGCCTGCTGATGTCCGCGTTGTACCGCGGTGGCAGGCAGGCCGAGGCGCTCGCCGTCTACACGGACCTGCGCCGGCTGCTGATCGAGGAGCTCGGCATCGAGCCCGGCCCCGAACTGCGCCGGCTGCACGAACAACTGCTCGTCGGCCGGCACGACCCGCAGCCAGAACCGGCGGCGCCCGTGCTCGTGCCCGTCCAGCTGCCGCACCAGGTCCGCGACTTCACCGGCCGCGAGAAGGAACTGGCGAAGCTCGCCGAGGTCGTTCCGCACGACCACGCACCGGTGCTCGTCGCGATCACCGGCACCGGTGGTGTCGGCAAGACGGCGCTGGCCGTGAGGTTCGCGCACCAGGTGGCCGCGCGGTTCCCGGACGGGCAGCTGCACGTCGACCTGCGCGGGTTCGACGCGTCGGCACCGCCCGTGCAGCCCGGCACCGCCCTGCACCAGCTGCTGCAGAGTCTCGGCGTGCCGTCCGAACGCATCCCGGAGGACCTGCCGGCGAAGTCCGCGCTGTACCGCAGTGTGCTGGCGGGCAAACGGGTTCTGGTGCTGCTCGACAACGCGCGGCTGGCCGAGCAGGTCCGTCCGCTGCTGCCGGGCCGCTCGACGTCGATGGTGCTCGTGACGTCCCGCAACCACCTGGGAGGGCTCGTCGCCCGCGACGGCGCGCACTCGCTGACGTTGTCGATCCTCACGCGCGACGAGGGCCTGGCGTTGCTGACGTCCGCGGTGGGCCCGGACCGGGTCGCCGCCGAACCCGCCGCCGCCGCGAAGCTCGTCGAACTGTGCGGGCACCTCCCGCTGGCCGTGCGGATCGCGGCCGAACGCGTCGTGACGCGGCCCCACCTGACGCTGGCCGATCTCGCGAGCGATCTCGCCGACGAGCGCGACAGGTTGAACGTGCTGGCCACGGGCGACGACGAGGACACGGCCGTGCGCGCCGCGTTCTCGTGGTCGTACCTCGCCCTGAAACCCGACGCCGCGAGGACGTTCCGGCTGATCGGCCTGCACCCCGGCGCCGAGATCAGCCTGAACGCCGTGGCGGCGCTCGTGGGCGTGCCGGTGTCGCGGGCGCGGACGTTGCTCGACGTGCTGGCGGGCGGGCACATGCTCGAGGAGGTCGCGCGCGGCCGGTTCCGGTTGCACGACCTGCTTCGCCTGTACGCCACGGAACTCAGCGCCACCGAGGAGTCCTCGGAGGGGTGCGCCGAGGCCGTGAAGCGCCTGCTGGGCTGGTACTTCGACACCGCGAACGCCGCGGGCACCGTCATCGCGCCGCCGGACCACCCGGCGTTCCTGCTGCCGCCACTGTCCACTCAGGACTTCGCCTCGCACGACGAGGCCTTCACCTGGTGCCGCACGGAATCCTCGAACCTGCTGGCGGTGGCGCGGCTCGCCGAGGAACACCACTCGCCGACGGCGTGGCAGATCCCGGTGGCGCTGTGGAACTACTTCATCGTGTCGAGCGCGCTGGACGAGTGGACGCGCACGTACCGCGTCGCCGAGCGCACCGCGACCCGGGACGGCAACCAGATCGCCCGCGCGTGGGCGGTGCACGGCCAGGGCCTTTCGGCGTTCCGCGGCCAGCGCTTCGCCGACGCCCTCGAACTCTTCGACCGCGCGCTCGCCATCCGCCGCGAGATCGGTGATCTCGCCGGTGCCGCGTGGAGCCTCACGGGTCTGGGCATGGCGTACGGCGGCCTTCGCCAGTTCGACCTCGCCGTCGACAGGTTCGGTCAGGCACTGCGCGGGCACGCCGAGGTCGGCTCGTGGTTCGGCGAGGGCGGTACGAGGCTGTTCCTGAGCGACATCCTGCGTTCGGCGGGGCAGTTCGACGCGTCGCTGGCGTCCGCGCGCACGGCGTTCGAGCTGATGGACTCGCACGACGCGGTGCACGGCAAGGCGATGGCGCTGGTCAGCATCGGCTGGGCGCAGTCGAAGCTGGGCAACGGGGCCGAGGCGCGCGACTCGTTCCGGCACGCGATCGAGTTCCTGCGGGTGCTCGGCGACCGCAAGAGCCTCGCGGAGGCGTTGCACGGCCTGGGGGAGACGAGCGCCGGGCAACCCGATGTGGCGCGCACGCACCTGCTGGAAGCGTTGACGATCTACGAGGACTACGACCACCCGCTCACGCCGGAGATCCACGCGAGGCTCCACGAGCTCGCCTAGGGGTGATCCCTGATGTGCCGACGCTGATGCGTAGGCAAGCTACACGTCATGCAGAAACGCGCTCGGACCCTGGTGGTGTGGCTGCACGTCGTGACGTCGGTCGGCTGGCTCAGTCAGGCCGTCGCTCTGCTCGCCCTGGTCCTCTACGGCATGAGGACGGGCGACCTCAAGGCCTTCGAAATGGCGCGTTTCCTCGACCACGGTGTGTTGGCGATCATGGCCAACACCAGCGCGTTCACCGGTTTCATGCTCAGCGCCACGACACCGTGGGGCTATTTCAAGCACTGGTGGGTGCTCGCGAAGTTCGTGATCACGATCAGCCAGCTCTACATCGGCATCTTCATCCTGAGCGGCAACCTCCAGGAGGCCGTGAACGGGCATGTCACCGTGTGGATGCCCGTCGGGACGGCACTCATGATCAGCGCCATCGCGTTCCAGGCGTGGCTCAGCGTCGCGAAGCCGTGGGGGCGCACACCGTGGGCCGACCCGAAGGTCAAGCTGCCCACGGCGAGCGCGTTCACGTTCGTCGCGGCGCTGGTGATCCCGGTGATCGACTTCGTGATCAGCCTGTGGCAGGGCAATCCGATGCCGATGCTCATGCTGATCACCGTGATCGGCTACTCGATCAGGCGGGCCGCCAGGGCGAGACACCGGTCGTCGGGCGCGTCGGGTCGTGGAAGCGCGGCAGGTCCGGCTCGTCGAGGCGCAACGGCACCAGGCCCTCGGTGATCGCGACCATGATCCGCTCGTGCGCGCGCCGGGCGTCGCCCATGGTCTCGGCCTTGAGGTCGGACAGCTCCACCGGCTTGCCGAAGTGGACCTTGAACGTCGGTCGCTTGCGGACCGCGCGCAGCCACGACGTCAGGTAGGGCAGGGCGTCCCTCCAGCCGGAGACGTGCAGGTTGCCCCAGTACACGGCCTCGTGCGCGCCCCACTGGCTGATCGGGATCACCGGGATGCCGCCGCCCAGCGCCATGCGGGCGACGCCGGTCTTGCCACGCTCCGGCCACATGCCGGGGTCCAGGCTGATCTTGCCCTCGGGGTAGACGGCGATCGGGTCGCCGCCCTGGCGCAACGCCTCGACGGCGCGGTGCATCGCCTCACCGACGTTCGCCGACCGCCGGTCGACGCGCAGGTGACCGCACGCCTTCAGCGCCGGTCCCATGATCGGGGCGTCGAGCAGGCCGCCCGCGAGCATGAAGCGCGGGTTGACGCCGATCTTGCGGCAGGCCGCGATCAGCACCATCGGGTCGAGGTTGCCGATGTGGTTGGAGGCCAGCAACAACGGCTTGCCGAGCAGCTCCGGCGGGATGTCACCCGATACCTCGAGCTTGCCGGTCAGCGCGATCAGGCCACGGTCGACCACCATGAGCACGCGCCAGAAGAGCGGTGTGGACACGCGGGGCAGCGTACGGCGTGTCGGAACGACACCGTGCCAGATCCGGTGAACCATGAGGATTCGCACGCGTCCCGGTTGCAAACGTGGCTGGTGAGACGCAAGGGACTACCTTATACACATGGCCGGGCGCACAGGGACTTCGAGAAAGACCACGTCACGCGGCAAAGCACCAGCCAAGCCGCGGGCGCGATCCACCGCGTCCAGAAAGCCCGCTCCACGCAAGAGCGGCGGTGCCATCAGTGCCGTGTGGGGTGCGTTGGGCCGTGGCGTCGGCAGTCTCGTGCGCACCGTCAGCCGTACCAAGGACCTCGATCCCGAACACCGTCGTGACGGCCTCGGCCTCCTGCTGATCGCACTCGCGGTCATCACGGGCGCGGGCGTGTGGTGGCAGGCCGGCGGACCGGTCGGCCAGTGGGTCGACGTCGCCGTCCGCAGTTCCGTCGGGTTCCCGGCGGTGATCGTGCCGGTCGTGCTGCTCGGCATCGGCATCACGCTGATGCGCAGCGACCCGAAGCCCGACGCGCGGCCGCGGCTGATCATCGGTTCGGTGCTGATGATGATCGGCGTGCTCGGCATGTTCCACCTCATCGGCGGCCTGCCGATGGACCCGCTCGAACGCCGCAGCGCCGGTGGAGCCCTCGGTTACCTGGCCGGCGGGTTCCTGGCGCAGGGCCTGACGCCGTGGGTCGCCGGTCCGTTGCTGTTCCTGATCTTCGGGTACGGCCTGCTGGTCGTGACGCACACGCCGATTCGCCAGGCGCCCGAACGCATCCGCTCGTTGCTGCACCCCGGGACCAAGGCCGAGGCACCGTCCGACGAGGAAGAGCCCGCCGAGGAACCGAAGCCGGTTCGCCTGCGCCGCCCGTCCCGCCGCCGTCAGGCCGTCGAACCCGTGGAGGACGAGCAGGCCGAGCTCCCCCTGGAGGAGCCCGCGGAGCCCGTGCCCGCGAAGCCCGCCAAGGAGAAGAAGGCCGCCGCCGCGCCGGCGATGGCCGTGCGCGCGGTCGAGGGCGAGTACCAGCTGCCGCCGCCGGACGTGCTCAAGGACGGCGACGCGCCGAAGACCCGCAGCAAGGCGAACGACCTCATGATCGAGGCGATCTCCGGTGTGCTGGACCAGTTCTCGATCGACGCCCAGGTCACCGGCTTCACCCGCGGTCCGACGGTCACGCGCTACGAGGTCGAGCTCGGCCCCGGCGTGAAGGTCGAGAAGATCACCGCGCTGACCAAGAACATCGCGTACGCCGTGGCGACGGACAACGTCCGCCTGCTGGCCCCGATCCCCGGCAAGTCCGCGGTCGGCATCGAGGTCCCCAACAGCGACCGCGAGATGGTGCGGCTGGGCGACGTGCTGCGCGCGTCGTCCACGGTCAAGGACACGCACCCGATGGTGATCGGCCTCGGCAAGGACATCGAGGGCCACATGGTCACCGCGAACCTGACGAAGATGCCGCACCTGCTCGTGGCCGGTTCCACGGGCTCCGGCAAGTCGTCGTTCGTGAACTCGATGCTGGTCTCGCTGCTGGCGCGCGCGACGCCCGACGAGGTCCGGATGATCCTCATCGACCCGAAGATGGTCGAGCTGACGCCGTACGAGGGCATCCCGCACCTGATCACGCCGATCATCACGCAGCCGAAGAAGGCCGCGGCGGCGCTGGCGTGGCTCGTCGAGGAGATGGAGCAGCGCTACCAGGACATGCAGGTCAACCGGGTGCGGCACGTCGACGACTTCAACCGCAAGGTGAAGTCCGGCGAGATCACCGCGCCGCCTGGCTCCGAGCGCGTCTACCGGCCGTACCCGTACATCATGGCGATCGTCGACGAGCTCGCCGACCTGATGATGACCGCGCCCCGTGACGTGGAGGACGCGATCGTCCGCATCACGCAGAAGGCCCGTGCGGCGGGCATCCACCTCGTGCTGGCGACGCAGCGCCCGTCCGTCGACGTCGTCACCGGCCTGATCAAGACGAACGTGCCGTCGCGCCTGGCGTTCGCGACCTCGTCGCTGACCGACTCGCGGGTCATCCTGGACCAGCCCGGCGCCGAGAAGCTGATCGGCATGGGCGACGCCCTGTACCTGCCGATGGGCGCCTCGAAGCCGGTGCGCATCCAGGGCGCGTTCGTGGGCGACGAGGAGATCTCGTCGATCGTCGAGTTCACCAAGAACCAGGCGCAGCCGGAGTACACCGACGGCGTCACGGCGCAGAAGGCCGGCGAGAAGAAGGAGATCGACGCCGACATCGGCGACGACCTGGAGCTGCTCGTGCAGGCGACCGAGCTGATCGTGACGTCGCAGTTCGGCTCGACGTCGATGCTGCAGCGCAAGCTGCGCGTCGGGTTCGCGAAGGCGGGTCGCCTCATGGACCTGCTGGAGACCCGTGGCGTCGTCGGGCCGTCCGAGGGCTCGAAGGCACGTGAGGTGCTGATCAAGCCGGACGAGCTCGAGAACGTGGTCTACCTGATGCGTGGAGGCGGCCCCGCCGACGACGACGAGTGACCTACTTCAGGCCGGCGTTCTGGATGCTGGTGGCCGTGGAGCTCGCGCTGTTGCCGAACTCGCGAACGGCCGCGTAGTACAGGTCGGCGGTGCGCTTGCAGGCCCAGTTCGAGCCGCACTGCTTGTACATGTCGGACTTGAAGTTGTTGTCGATGCGCAGGCGGTTCGTCTCGTTCCACCGGCCCTGCCGCTTGTAGTTGCGGTAGCCGAAGTCGTGCCGGTGGCAGGTCGGCAGGAACTTGAAGCCGAAGGGGTTGTCCGGCGAGTACGAACAACCGTCGGACGACCAGTCGAGCTGGCCCGCGTAGGGCTGTTGTGCGCGCAATGTTGTGAACTGGCCGATGGTCTTCGTGTAGAGGTAGTCGTCGGTGACCGCGACGATGTCCACGGCCTGAGCCGGGGTGCCCGTGAAGATCAGGGCGATCGAGGCGGCGGCACCCACGAATGCCGAGCGCAGGGTCTTCGACATGGCGAGCTCCTCGGGGTGTGAGCAGGGTCTCGCCAGTTGTAGCGGGTGGTCGACTGTCCTCGGTAGACACGATCTGGTGAACGTCAGGCAATCATGTGACCGCAGGCGATCGCAGTGGCCACGCGAAGGTCACGCGGCAACCCCAGGCAGTGGAGCATTTCGTGGTCCGCTACTCCACCGAGCAGATAGCCGCCGAGTTTCTGCTCCGCCAAACGGAGGCAGACGTTCTGCGCGGCGGCTCCTGCTTCGATCAAGCCGAAGCGGCCAGCGCGTTCGCCGTACTTCTCGAACGAGTCTTTGTCCGTTAACACCAGGATGATCGTCAGCGGGGGCACGTCCGGCGTGCCGAGGATCTCCGCGAGGTCCGCCGGCGCCGGGCCGATGTCCTGCACCGCGTGGCGGCGGATGTCGTAGCGGAGGGCGCGGCCGCGCACGAACACGTAGCAGCGCAACGGGTCGAGGCCGCCCGCTGACGGAAAACTGTTGTCGGACAGGGCGCCCAGCACCGCGCCCAGTTGCCGGTCCGTCAGTGGTTCGTCCGAGAACTCCCGGGTGCTCCTGCGTGCCTGGAACAGCTTCTGCAGGCGGTCGTGCGGGCGGGGGAGCGGCAGCGGGGTCGTGGGCAGTTCCAGCGGGTCGATCAACGCGGGTTGCGGCCGGAAGTCGCGCAACCGGTCGCCGAGCCTGCGCTGGTGCAGCGTCGAGTACCGGCTCGCGGCCCAGAAGTCGTCGAACATCTGCTTCACCCCAGCGGATGCGGTGCGGGATTGGGGAACACGCCCGGTGAGGCGTGCGGGTAGCGCCAGGTGACGTCGCGGGCGCGACCTGCCAGGTGCGGCCAGCGGTGGTCCGAGTGCAGCGGCGCGAGGTCGGGGGACAGGACGCGGACGCAGTGCAGTCCGACGGCCGACAGTTCCGGCGTGGTGAGCTCGCGGTAGGCGAGCCGGACGTCGGCGCGGTCGAGGGCGTGCACGAGTTCGGTCAGTTCCGCCGTTGTGCCAAGGGATTCGGCGTCGGGCGGCGGGTCCGTCTCGAAGCCCGTGAACCACGGCAGCGCGTCCCACTCGTCCGGGTGCGTGGCGTAGTAGACGGCGTGCCGGTCGAAGTCGGTGACGTCGTCGACGGGCTCGTCTCCGTTGCGCGCCAGCCACACCTCGATGAACACCGTGCCCTGGACCCACTCCTCGTAGGCCTTCCGCACGGCCTCGGCCGTGGTCGCCCGGCACGCGAGCCCGAGCGTGGGCCGCGGTCTGCCGGCGATCGGCAGCGAGCCCGCGACGGCGACCACCGGGTGCGGGCTGTAGGCGGGCGTGAGGTCGAACGCCTGGACACCGCGGGGCAGATCGGCGGCGAACTTCTGCGGTGCGACGGAATGCAGCCACGTCGTGGTGAACGCGTCGCGTTCGACGAGTTCCTGGGTGGCCCTCAGCAACGCGCTGGTCGTCGACGGACCGGCGGCGAGCCCCGATGAGGTCGAGGGCAGGCCGTACGAGGCGTCGAGGCCCACGAGCCCTGCCGGCACGCGGATCGGTTCGTTGCCGGGCAACGTCCACGCCCGTGTGTACCGGGTGTCGACATATCCCTTGCGGTAGCGGTAGTTCGGCGCCACTCGCTGCTCGACCGTGTGCAGGCTGAAGTGCTCCAACGGCCAGCACTCGCCGTCGGTGGCGATCTCCAGCGGTGCTCGTGCGGCGGCGTGACGTTCCAGGGCCTCGGCGATCGCGGCGATCTTGCTGGTGCCGCCGGAAGTACCGCCGGCGGCGAACGGCTCCGGCACCGCGGCCCAGCCCTCGACGTCCACATCGGACAGACTGTGCGGCACGGGATGCAGCTGGGACACCACTCCCTGCCGCCAGCCGACCGCGCGCTCGGCGAGCGCCTCCGCGACCGTCCTCACCGCTTGCTCCGGTGGTACCGGAAGATCCAGTGCCCGAACCACAGCGCTCCGCCGACGTAGAGCACGCCGACGACCACCGCGACCACGGGGTCGAGGCCGGCGATCGGACCCAGTCCCAGCACCACGAAGATCGGCTCGACGCACCACAACACCATCCAGCCGAGCAGCCGGACCAGGCTCATCCACGGCTTCGGTGACCGGGCGATGAACCCCGACGCGACCGCCCAGCCCAGCGCGGCGCTCAGGGCGCCGGCCCACCAGCCCCAGTGGAGGTCGAAGACCGCGCCCATCGTGACGAAGGGCAGCACGAGGACCAGCAACGGGAAGATCGCGGAGGGAAGGACCAGCGCACCGCGTGGTTCGGGCAGGTCCTGGGTGTCCCGGCGCAGGGCCACCGGGATGTGCACGGCCGCACCGACCGAGGAAACCGCACAGCAGCAACAACAACAGCAACAGGTGGGCGTGGCGGCGTTGGCGGCGGCCGCACCGGGTGAGAACTGGTCAGGTAACCGTACTGCCGTCGCGTTCATGGTTCCCCCAAGGAAGTGACACGCGCCCGAACTCGACCGTCGGGCAGATTTCGCAGTCAGCCGCGGGCAGCACGCTCTCGCGCGTCGTCGTGAACTCGTCGAGGTCGACGGTCACGACCGTGTCCAGCAGGGCCAGCGAGCCCTTGCGGATGTTCTGGATCGCCTGCATGGCAAGGGAGATCGGGAACTCGTGGTCGAGCGCCCCGGGGTGCGGAGGAGGCGGCGGATCCCCCCACCGCCGCCCCGCCCGCACCGCGAGGCACGCCAGGCACGCGCCGGCACCGGGCACCACGAAGGGCCCGACGGCGGCGGTGTGGTGGTACGCGAGGTCCAGCAACAGGTGCGGGACCTTCGTCTCGCGTGCCACCTCGACGAGGTCGACCAGCGTGCCGGTCGTCCGCACGACGAGCAGGAGGTCCGGATTCTCGTTGTGCGGCAACAGCTCTGCCAGCCCGGCGGGTGCCTTCCCGACGACGCGCGTGCCGACCCCCATCGGCTTGTGCGCGTCACCGGTCGGCAACCCGGCCGGGCGGAGAGCGCCCAGGGTCCTCAGCTGGGCCAGGTACTGGCGAACCGGTTCCCCCAACCGGCTCTCGTCGACCGTTCGAGCCACTCCCCTCAACACCGGCTCGAACAGGCCGGCCAGCGCCACGGCCACCGCCCTGGGCAGGTCTGGAATCAGGTACGCGAGATCCGCACCCGCGTAAACGACGAGGCCTTCGTCTCGAACTTGGGCGTGCCAGGCGGGATCAGCGACCAGGTTCATCCTCGTCCCCTCTGCGCAGGAAACTCTCGATCTCCTGCTCGCTCGGCAGGTCCCCCGCCGGATCCATGAGGTTCTCGGCGATCGGCGGCAACGGCTGCTCGGCCCACGCGGGCTGGTAGTCGGCGCTGGGCAGCAACCCGTGCCGCGACGCGAACTCCTCCGCCGCGTCCCGGATCGACTCCCGCAGCGTCCCCACCACCGCGGTCTCCGCCGTGTACGTCAGCTCGACGAGCAACGCCCGCACGTTCTCCAGTTGGTTCTCGTCCCCGGCCTTGCGGGCCAGCTCGGGCCAGAACTGCCGTTCGAACAACCGCACGAAGTCCGCCGCCACCGCGTCGGTGGCCGTGCGCAGGCGCGTGAAGCTGTCCATGACGTCATCGCTGGGCACCCTGAGGCCGGCAAGCCTGCCGCCCGCTTCGAGTGCCCAGCGACGCGTGTGCGGCCAGCCGTACTTCCACCGCACCAAGCCCAACCGCATAGCCCGGAGGAGGAGTCGCGGTTGGACGTCTCCGGTCGGAATCAGGTGCTTGATGTCGCGCACCTTGATCCGAACCCAGTCGTCGGGCCCCTCGGCCTCGCTGAAGCCGAGCACCGCGGCGACCGACTCGCCCTTCTCCCGTGCCGAGATCAGTTCCGCGATCGCGGGCAGCGAGAACCCCCGCTGCTGCAACCGCTGCACCAACGTCAACCGCTCGACGTGCGAGGCGTCGTAGTACGCCACGCGCCCCTGCCGTCTCGGCGCGTGCAGCACACCCTTCGTCTGGTACATGCGAATGGTGCTGCTGGGCAGGCCGATCCGGGCGGCGAGCTCGTCGACGGTGAGCGATTCGGACACGGCACAGATACTGGCCTTGCCGCGTTAGTTGAGTCAAGACTATTCGAGTGATTACTCGAAGAGTTACAACTCCAGGAGCATCCGGCTGTTCCCGAGCGTGTTCGGCTTCACGTAGCTGAGGTCGAGGAACTCGGCCACACCCTCGTCGACCGACCGCATGATCTCCTCGTAGACCTCGGGACTCACCGGCGTGCCCTCGATCTCGACGAAGCCGTGCTTGGTGAAGAAGCGCGTCTCGAACGTGAGGCAGAAGATCCGAGCGAGCTGCAGCTCCCTGGCGGTCGCGATGAGCTGCGCCACGATCCGGTGGCCCACGCCCTTGCCCAGCGCCACCGGGGACACCGCCACGCTGCGGATCTCGGCCAGGTCCTCCCACATGACGTGCAGGGCGCCGCAGCCGAGCAGCTCGCCGTCCTCCTCGGCCACCCAGAACTCCTGCACCGCCTCGTACAGCGTGACCATGGGTTTTGCCAGCAGAACCTTGCCCGCGTATCCGTCGATCAACGCCTTCATGGCGCGCACATCGCTGGTGCGGGCGCGCCGCACGACTACCCCACTGGTCACAACCGTCAAGTATGAGCGGCGCCCCCGGCCGGGTGACGTGCGGTGGTCGTCACCGTGAAATCCGCCGTATGGGTGAGCTTCAGTCCGTTTCATGCGGTTTACTTGCAGATAAGTTGCCTTAAAACCCGCTGGAAGGAGTTTAGGCGGTGCTACGAAGCTTTCGGCTGGCGAACCACCGCTCGTTCCGCGACGAGCACGAACTGCTCCTGATGCCCGCCTACTCGAGGGATCGCGATGTCCTGCCGGTGGCGGCGATCTACGGAGCGAACGCATCCGGGAAGTCGAACCTCCTCGACGGGCTGCGTTTCATGGCTGACGCTGTGCGCGACTCGTTCGCGGTCTGGACACCGGACGGCGGCGTGCCGAGGCAGCCGTTCAAGCTCGACGATTCGCCTGACCGGCCGTCCGTTTACGTGGTCGAACTGATCGAAGCCGGCGTCCGGTACACCTACGGCTTCGAGGCGGACGATCAGCGCATCCGGGAGGAGTGGCTTTACAGCTACCCGGAGAAGCGGAAGCGAGTGCTGTTCGAACGATCCGGCGCCAAGATCAAGCTCGGCACCACGGTCGCTGAAGGCAGTGCCAAGGGTGAACTGCTCAAGGCGCTTCTCAGGCCGAACGCGCTATTCCTCAGCCTTGCGGCCCAGTCTGGACTGGAGGCCGTTTCGCCTGTTCAGCGGTGGTTCGCCAACAAGTTCGTCGTTCGGAGTGAGATTCGTGCCCCGTTCAGTCACGCCGCGATCGGGCGTTTCCTCGAGTCCTCCGACGAGTTGACGGATCAGCTGGTGAACCTGCTCAAGATCGCTGATCTCGGTATCACCGGCATCAAGTACGACGCGAGTCCTCTGTCCGATCGCGAGATCGCTGCGATGGCGCGTGGATGGAAGGTGTCCTCCGAGCACGTTCGCGCGATTCTCGACGATGCGAACCGGAACCGGGATCGCGTTCGACTCACTCACGGCCCTCGGAACCGCACGTTCGACATCGGCGAGGAATCGGCCGGAACACTCTCGTGGCTGATGCTGCTACCCACAGTGCTGCAGATGCTGCAACGCGGAGGTGTGCTGGCGATCGACGAGATCGACGCGAGCCTCCACCCGCGTCTCACCGCGGCCCTGGTGGGTCTGTTCCGCAACGCCGAGGTCAACGCGGCCGGTGCCCAACTCGTGTTCACCACCCACGACGCAAGCCTCCTCAGCCCTGTGCTCGGCGACGAGGTACTCACGCGCGAAGACGTCTGGTTCGTCGACAAGAACTCCGAGGGTGCGTCTGATCTGTACCCGCTGACCGACTTCAAGCCGCGGAAGGAAGGCGAGAACCTCGAGCGCCGGTACCTCGGCGGCAGCTATGGCGCCGTTCCCGACGTGCAGGCTGAAACTTTCGTGACCGCACTCCTTCGAGGTGTCGATGGCGCGGCGTGAGAATTCGTCGCACCGTCGCCGCACACCTTCGCGAGTCTCGGCCAGTCGCGTGCTCGTGGTGTGCTGCGGGCAGACCGAACAGGCCTACCTGGACGGTTTGAAGCGGCTCTCCAAGCCTGTAACTGTGAAAACGCTGGTCAAGGTCGGCTCTCCTGCTCAGCTCGTGAGGCACGCGGCGAAGATGCGTGAGCACGATCGCGGCGGGTTCGACGAGTACTGGTGCGTCGTGGACGTCGACGACTTCGACATCGTCGAGGCTGTCGCCGAAGCCGAGGCGACGGGGATTTCGCTGGCGGTGTCGAACCCGTGTTTCGAGGTGTGGCTGATCCTCCACTTCGCGGAGTGCACCGCGGGCATCTCCAGCCCCAAGGCCGCTGCCGAGAAGCTGCGCAAGCATCTGCCCGGTTACTCGAAGGGCGTGCTCGACTTCGCCTTGCTCGCCGAGGGGATCGACAAGGCGGCCGAGAGGGCCAGAGCGTTGGGCGCGGGCAACCCGTCGAGCGACATGTGGCGCCTTGTCGAGGTCGTTCGCAAGTACTGAGTTCAAGCGCTCGTACCTGGGGCGGTTACTCTGAGCGTCGTGTCTTCTCCCACCACTCCGCGACGCGTGTCGCTGCTGACCCTGGGCTGCGCCCGCAACGAGGTCGACTCCGAAGAGCTCGCCGGACGCCTCGGTGAGGGCGGCTGGGAGCTGGTGGACGAGGGCGCTGACGTCGTCGTCGTCAACACGTGCGGCTTCGTCGAGCAGGCGAAGAAGGACTCGGTCGACACCCTGCTCGCCGCGTCCGACACCGGCGCCAAGGTCGTCGCGGTCGGGTGCATGGCGGAGCGGTACGGCAAGGAGCTCGCGGACAGCCTTCCCGAGGCGGCCGCGGTCCTCGGGTTCGACCAGTACAACGATCTGGCCGAGCGGCTGCAGGACGTGTTGCACGGCAAGCCCGTCGAGTCGCACGTGCCGGTGGACCGCCGCACGCTGCTGCCGATCACGCCGGTCAAGCGCCAGGAGGCTGCTCAAGCCGTCCAGGTGCCCGGGCACGGGTGGGGGCCGACGAAGGTCCAGCGCAAGCGCTTGGACGACGCCCCCGTGGCGCCGCTCAAGATCGCGTCCGGCTGTGACCGCCGGTGCAGCTTCTGCGCGATTCCCAGCTTCCGCGGCGCCTTCGTGTCGCGGCACCCGGACGAGATCGTCTCCGAGGCCATGTGGCTCGCCGAGAACGGCGTCAAGGAGCTGTTCCTCGTCAGCGAGAACTCCACGAGCTACGGCAAGGACCTGCCGCGCGAGCAGGGTGCGCTGGAGCAGCTGCTGCCGCGGCTCGCGTCCATCCCCGGCGTCGAGCGGGTCAGGGTCAGCTACCTGCAGCCGGCCGAGACCAAGCCGAGCCTCGTGGCCGCCATCGCGAAGACCGACAAGGTCGCGAACTACTTCGACATGTCGTTCCAGCACTCCAGTGAGAACGTGCTGCGGCGCATGCGCCGGTTCGGCGACACCGACAGCTTCCTCAAGCTCGTGTGGCAGATCCGCGAGCACGCGCCCGAGGCCGGCATCCGCAGCAACTTCATCGTCGGCTTCCCCGGCGAGACCGAGGCGGACGTGCAGGAGCTCGAGCGGTTCCTGAACGAGGCGCGGCTCGACGCCGTCGGCATCTTCGGCTACTCCGACGAGGACGGCACCGAGGCCGAGGAGCTCGACGGCAAGCTCGACGCGGACGTCATCGCGGAGCGCGTGCAGCGGATCGGCAACCTCGTCGAGGAGCTCACGAGCCAGCGCGCCGAGGACCGGGTCGGCACCGAGGTCGTCGTGCTGATCGAGACCGAGGAGGACGACGAGAACGACTGCGTCGGCCGCGCCGAGCACCAGGCCCCCGAGGTCGACGGCGAGTGCATCGTGCTCGAGGCCGAAGGGCTCCAGCGCGGTGACTTCGTGCGCTGCCGCGTGGTCGACTCCGAGGGCGTGGACCTGATCGTCGAGGTAATCCCGACATGACGGAAGCCCGGAAGGTCCCGCTGCTCAACGTCGCGAACATCCTCACGATGGCGCGGCTGGCGCTCGTTCCGGTCTTCCTGTTCTCCCTCTTCGAAGCGGGCGGCTTCGACACGACGTGGCGCCTCATCGCGTTCGGGATCTTCGCCGTCGCGAGCTTCACCGACCACATCGACGGCACGCTCGCGCGCAAGCACGGGCTCATCACCGATTTCGGCAAGATCGCCGACCCGATCGCGGACAAGGCGCTGACCGGGTCCGCGCTGGTCGGCCTGAGCATGCTCGACGTGTTGCCGTGGTGGATAACGATCACCATCGCCGTCCGCGAGATCGGCATCACGCTGCTGCGGTTCTGGGTGATCCGCTACGGCGTCATCCCCGCCAGCCGCGGCGGCAAGGCCAAGACGCTGGCGCAGGTCATCGCGATCGGGCTCTTCGTGCTCCCGCAGAACGACGTGCTGGGGCTCATCGCGTGGGTGATCATGGCCGTCGCGCTCGTGCTGACGATCGTCACGGGAATCGACTACGTGATCCACGCGTTCAAGATGAAGGCAAGGGCAGGTCGCGCCGTCGCATGACCAACGTCGTCGAGCTGCTCAAAGCGAGGAATCAGACCGTCGCCACGGCCGAGTCGCTGACCGCGGGTCTGCTGTGCGCGACGATCGTCGACACACCGGGGGCGAGTGCTGTGGTCCGCGGTGGGTTGATCGTCTACGCCACCGAGCTCAAGCACGAGCTCGCGGGTGTGGACCAGCAGTTGCTCGACGAGCACGGTGCCGTGCACCCCGACGTCGCGATCCAACTGGCCGAAGGTGCCCGGAAAAGGTGCGAATCGGACTGGGGGATCGGGCTCACCGGGGTCGCCGGGCCCGATCCGCAGGACGGAGTTCCTCCGGGGACGGTCCACATCGGCTTGAGCGGACCTGGAGTGTCCACAGTGCGGACAATCACGGTGAGTGGTGACCGCTTAGCGGTCCGTTGGGCTGCCGTGGAAAAAGCCCTGGTCCTGCTCTCGGAGCAGCTGCTGGCCACCGGAGGCGGGAACAAATGATGACTCCGCGTTCGTTCGCCCTTGGCGGACGTGTTCGGAAGTCAGTGCCCGTTGTCGGTGTCGATCGGTAACGTAGGGACACGGCCGGCCGGAAGGAGGCGCGCGATGACCGTGCTGCTACGCGAGGCGATCGGTGATCGACTTCGCCATGCCCGCACCAACCAACGCCGCACGCTGCGCGAGGTCTCTCGGACCGCCCGCGTGAGCCTGGGGTACCTGTCCGAGGTGGAGCGCGGCCGCAAAGAGGCGTCCAGCGAGCTCCTCGCGGCCATTTGTGACGCTTTGGAGCTGCCGCTGTCCGAGTTGCTGCACCACGTCGCCTCCGACATCGGCGCCGTCCAGCAGACGCCGGACACGGTGCCCGACACCGTCCCGAACGGACGTTCGGACCGCGGGAAGCTGGAAGGTGGCCGAGTGCTGCCGTCCACGCTCTCGGACGACCTGTCCGACCTGCGCCTGCAGCCCATGCTCAGTCACAGGCTCACGAGCAAGATCGGCGAGACCCCGAAGGCCGTTGTTGCGGCTTGATCCCATGTCATCCCGGCCCCGCATGCCCTCTGGCGTGCGGGGCCGCCTGCATTCGGGTGAACACCACCCAGCTGTGGCCCCCGCCACGTGACGGTCTGCAACAAGTTTGCGTGTTCGAACGTTCAACTGACAACGACGGCAGCGCGCGGGACGGCAGGCAACGGCTTGGCATCGGCACGCTGGGTCACCGCGTCTCCGGACGCGGGTGCGGGCAGGATTGGCACGTCGTCAGGCGTGTACTCCTAAGTCCCGGGGTGGGTCAGGGTGTTCCCGGATATCTCCCCGTGTCGGTGGATACGCCGACGCACAATTGAGACGATGGATCCAACACCGGCACCGAGAAGGCAGGCGTAGGAGATGGCCAGTCCGTTCGTGAAGTTCTGGAAGTACCTGATGGCGTCGTTCTCGTCGAAGATCGACGAGCACGCTGACCCGAAGGTGCAGATCCAGCAGGCCATCGAGGAGGCGCAGCGGCAGCATCAGGCCCTCTCGCAGCAGGCTGCGGCCGTCATCGGCAACCAGCGCCAGCTGGAGATGAAGCTGAACCGCCAGCTGGGCGACGTGGAGAAGCTGCAGGCCTCCGCGCGTCAGGCGCTCGTGCTCGCTGACGAGGCGCGCGCGAAGGGCGACGAGGCGAAGGCGACCCAGTTCGAGAACGCCGCGCAGAGTTTCGCGACCCAGCTCGTCACCGCCGAGCAGGGCATCGAGGACCTCAAGACGCTGCACGACCAGTCGCTGCAGGCCGCCGCACAGGCCAAGCAGGCGGTCGAGCGCAACGCGATGATGCTGCAGCAGAAGCTGGCCGAGCGCACCAAGCTCCTCAGCCAGCTCGAGCAGGCCAAGATGCAGGAGCAGGTCTCCGCATCGCTGAACCAGATGAGCGAACTCGCCGCGCCGGGCAACGTGCCGTCGCTGGAAGAGGTTCGCGACAAGATCGAGAAGCGCTACTCGACCGCCCTCGGGTCCGCCGAGCTCGCCCAGAACTCGGTTCAGGGCCGGATGATGGAGGTCCAGGCCTCGACCACCCAGCTCGCCGGCTCGTCGCGCCTGGAGCAGATCCGCGCCTCGATGCACGGCGGTCAGGCGAACACCCCGCAGCAGGTCACCGCGGGCAACAGCGCGGCCGCGCAGATCCAGGCCGAGATCGCGCAGCGCGTCCAGTCAGAGCAGAAGACCACGCAGCAGCAGGTTCCTCCCGCCCAGAACTGAGGTTCTGAGGCAGGGGGAGCAGGAGGAGTCAGCAGGTGATCATGGAGCCCTGGAGAAACCGTCCCAACAACGAGATCGTCCGCAAGGTCGTCAACGAGTTGGGTGCGTCGCTCCAGGGCCACCCGCTGGCCGAGCAGGCGCGCTACCGCATCCAGAAGTGGAACGACCCGCTCGCGAAGCTCGAGCGCAAGCGCAAGCGCACCAATGCCGTGCTGACGTTCTGGCTGATCGTCATCACGATGCTCGGCACCCTTGCGGTGCTGGGCTTCACCGGGGTGCTCGGCACGTGGGCCGCCGTCACCGGCGCGGTCGGCGCGGCGGTGCCCGCCGTCCTCGCCGTGCGCAGCGGGTTCAAGCTGAAGGAACTGGGAGCCGCTCGGCAGCGGCTGGCCTTGTCGCCACCACCGCCGCCCCGGCCGCCGTTGCCCACGCACATCTCGTCCGCGCGCGTTCCGATGGAGAAGCTCCACGGCGCCGAGGACGCGATGACGCAGCTGCTCGTGCAGCTCGACTCGCCCGCGCTCACGTCGATGCCGACCGAGTCCGTCCAGCACGCCCGTCAGACCGCCCAGGAGGCCTCCACGGCCATCCGCGCGGTGTCGGCACAGCTGCAGGCCGTGGAACGCGCCCGCGACACCGCACCGCACCTGGAGCGCGCGTCACTGGTCGAGGCCGTGAGGGTGCTCCGGATCCAGCTGGCGGACGGCGTGGACCGCTACTGTGCGCTGGTGGCCGAGGCGGGCAAGGCCCTGGCGGCGAGCACGCAGTTCCAGAACCCGGGCGAGGTGCTGGACGACGCCACCGACCACATGGCCGGCCTGGCGTCCGCGATGCGTGATGTCTCAGGCTATTCAGCGTACTGAAAGTAACTCTCCGTAGTTGCGTGCGGCTATTCGGCGAGTCTCTCTGGAGATCCTTGCTGCAATCGTGTGATTATCGGACTGTTATCTAGCCGTAGCCGCTACATGGCGTGGCAGGATTCCGGGGCCGGTCTGCGGGAAGTCCGGCTGAATTGCCGGGAGGCAGTGCATTGGCGTTGTGGACCGTGCACGGGGACGGTCGGATCACCGACAGTGAAACCGTCGCACCCCAGGAACGGGTGAGCTGGCCGCTCACCATCGGTTTCGGAGTGCAGCACCTCGTCGCGATGTTCGGCGCGACGGTGATCGTTCCCACCGCCACCGGCCTGCCCGTCGCCACCACGCTGCTGTTCTCCGGCCTGGGCACGCTGCTCTTCCTCGTCATCACCAAGAACCGCGTGCCGAGTTACCTCGGCTCCTCCTTCGCCTTCGTGGCCCCGCTGGTGGCCGCGCGCGAGCAGGGCATCGCGGCCCAGCTCGGCGGGGTCGTCGCCGCGGGCCTGCTGGTGATCGTCGTCGGCATCGCGGTCAAGGCGCTCGGCGTGCGCCTGCTGGAGTCGGTCATGCCGCCGGTCGTCACCGGTGCCGTCGTGATCATCATCGGCCTGAACCTCTCGCATCAGGCCACCTCGAACTTCGGCGAGCAACCCCTGGTCGCCGGCCTGACGACCCTGGTGATCCTGCTGGCCGGCGTGCTGGGCCGCGGCCTGGTGTTCCGGTTCTCGATCCTGATCGGCTTCGTGGCGATCTGGATGGGCGGCCTGGCGTTCGGCGCCGTGTCGTCCGAGCGGATCGCCGCGCTGCGCGACGCCGCGTGGGTCGGCCTGCCCAAGCTCTACCAGCCCGAACTGCGGCCGTCGGTCGTGCTGCTGATGCTGCCCGTCGTGATCGTGCTGGTGGCCGAGGTCGTCGGGCACGTGAAGGCGGTCGCGGCGCTGACCGGCCGCAACCTCGACGGCAGCGCCGGCGACGCGATCATCGCGAACGGCCTGTCGACCGCCTTGTCGGGCCTTGGTGGCGGTGCCGGCACGACGACGTACTCCGAGAACATCGGCGTGATGGCCGTGACCCGCGTCTACACGACGGCGGCGTTCGCCTTCGCCGGTGTGTTCGCCACACTGCTCGCGTTCTCCCCGAAGGCCATCGCGCTGTTCGGCACCATCCCGCCGGGCGTGCTCGGCGGCTGCACGCTGGTCCTCTACGGCCTGATCGTGCTGGTCGGCGTCCGGATCTGGATGGACCGCGGCGTCGACCTGGCGAACCCGGCGAACGCGATGGTCGGCGGCGCGGCACTGGTGGCCGGCGTCGGCGACCTGACCATCGAGATCGGCGACCTGGAGATGGGCGGCATGGTGTGGGGATCGCTGCTCGTCGTGATCCTGCACCCCGTGATGCGCTGGCTCCGGGCCGCTCGCCACAACGGCTGACCGCTCACCTCAGGGCGCGGTTGATCCTCGACACGAGCCCGGGACCCTCGTAGATGAACCCGGTGTAGATCTGCACGAGGCTCGCGCCGGCGTCGATCATGCGCTTGGCGTCGTCCGCGGTCGCGATGCCGCCGACACCGATGACCGGCAGGTCGCTGTTCTTCGTGATGAACCGGACCACGTCGTTCGCGCGCTGGGTGAGCGGCCTGCCGCTGAGGCCGCCGGTCTCGCCCTTGTGAGCGCTCGTGAGGCCCTCACGGCCGAGGGTGGTGTTCGTGGCGATGAGGCCCTTGATGCCGTTGTCCACGCACACCTGGATGACCTCGGCGATGGCGTCCTCGGTCAGGTCCGGGGCGATCTTGACCAGCATCGGCTTGTCCGTGGCCGCGGTCAGCGTCGCGACGAGCTCGGTCAGCGCGCCCTTGTCCTGCAGGCTGCGCAGGCCGGGGGTGTTCGGCGAGCTCACGTTGATCGCGTAGTAGTCGCCGTGGTCCTGGAGGGCCTTCAGCGAGTTCAGGTAGTCCTGCACGGCGTCCTCGACCGGCGTGATCTTGGACTTGCCGAGGCTGATGCCGAGGGGCGCTCGCAGCGACGTCCGGTCGAGCTTCGCGGCAAGCGCTTGCGCACCCGCGTTGTTGAAGCCCATCCGGTTGATGATCGCCTCGTCCTCGCGCAGGCGGAACAGCCGCGGCTTCGGGTTGCCCGGCTGCGCGTGCCACGTGACGGTGCCGACCTCGACGAACCCGAACCCCAGCGCGCCCCACGCGGGCAGCGCGCGCCCGTCCTTGTCGAGACCCGCCGCGAGACCGACCGGGTTCGGGAAGCGGACACCGAACACCGTGCGCGGGTTGTTCTGGTTGCGGGCGAACCTCGCCAGCGGGCTCAACCGGGCCATGACGTCGAGCGTGGTCTCGTGGACCCGCTCCGCGTCGCCGCCGTGCATCCCGAACAACGCCCTGCGAACCACCTGCTTGTACACCACGTGCTCACCCTATAACGCCAGCTCAGGGTAGCCGTCGTCACATGGGCTTGGGCACCTTGATGGTGGCTTGCTCGTCCAGCGGCATCCGGGGCTTGGTCCGGAACGTCACCGGCAACGTCCGCAACCCGCGGCTGCCCAGCGAGACCCGCCACCCCAACGGCTGCGACGTGTCCAGCGCCAGCCCGGCGCACCGTTCCAGCAGCGTCCGGAACGCCACCTCGCCCTCCAGCCGGGCCAGCGGCGCGCCCAGGCAGAAGTGGATGCCGTGCCCGAACGCGAGGTGCTGGCGGTCCGCCCGCTCGATGTTGAGCTGGTCGGCCCGCGGGTACCGGTTGCCGTCGTGCTCGGCCGAGGCGAGCGACAGCAGCACGACGTCGCCCGCCGGGATCTGCACACCGCCGATCGTCAACGGCCGTGTGGCGAACCGCAGCAGGTGCGAGGTCGGGCCGTCGAACCGCAGGAACTCCTCGATGGCGCCGGGCAGCAGTGACGACGAGCGTTGCAGCAGTTCGAGTTGCTCGGGGTGGCGCAGCAGCGCCAGCGCGCCGTTGCCCACGAGGTCGACGGCCGTCGTGTAGCCGGCCACGAGCAGGAGGAACGCCAGCGACGCCAGTTCGCTGTCGGACAGCGCGGCCTCACCCGTCGCGCGGGCCAGGCCGCCGATCAGGTCGTCGTCACCGGACGTGCGCTTGTGCGTCACCAGGTCACGCAGGTACCCGGATGTCTCCTCACGGGCCGAGGCCGCGTCACCGTCGGCCAGTCCGGTGACCACGTCGGCCCAGTAGCGGAAGTTCTCCTGGTCGACGGCGGGGACGCCGAGCAGTTCCATGATCACGGTGATCGGCAGCGGCGCCGCGAAGTCCGCGATGAGGTCGCAGCCGCCGGAGTCGGCGAAGTCGTCGGCGAGCCGTGCCGCGACCTGCTCGATCCGGGGGCGCAGCGCGGCGATGCGGCGGGGCGTGAGCTGGCTCGACACCGCGCGGCGCAGGCGGGTGTGATCGGGTTCGTCGCTGTTCATCATGTGCTCGGACAGGTCGCCGAACCACCACGACGCGAAGTGCGGATGGCCGCGCAGGGGTTCGGTGAGCGCGGAGCCGTGCGAGGACAGCAGCGGGTTGTCCAACGCGGCGCGCACGTCGGGATAGCGGGTCACGAGCCACATGGGCACGCCGAAGGTCTCAACCCGGTGCACCGGGCCCGCGTCGCGCAGGCTCTTCAGCACCGCGTACGGGTCGTCGGTGTAGCCGGGACGCAACGCATCCAGATTGACCGCCATAATGGGGGACACGGCCGGGAGAGCGCTTCGGTTCAACCTTTTGGCATTTTGGGCAGAAGTACACAAATCTGCCGTCGATCTCGTCCGATCGGACCCTTGTGCGACAGCGCAAACAGGGTTTGCCGGTCCGCTCGAAAACGTAGTGCTGCACGCGCAGGTCGCCGGTGGTGCTCTGTTCCGGCCGCCACTGGTTGGCCTGCAAGAGTTTCCGCGACAACGCGACCGCACGTGAGGGGTCCACGGCGGACACCGGGGCCGTCGGCAGAACCCGCAACAGGAAACAAACTTCCGCGCGGTAGAGATTGCCGACACCGGCCATCACGCGCTGGTCCAACAATGCGAGACCGACCGGCCGGGAAGGGTCGGCGGTCAACCGCCGAACGGCCTCAGCGGTGTCGAACTCGGCCGCCAGAAGATCAGGTCCGAGGTGCGAGATGAGTCGATCTTCTTCGGAGGTGGGCACGAACTCCAGGTCGTGCAACGCGAATCCGATGGCCTGCCGATCGTCCACCTCGAACACCGCACGGGCCTGGTGCGCGGGACGGCGCCACTTCTCACCGGGCCGGTACAGGTGCCACGAGCCGTCCATGCGGAAGTGGCTGCGCAGGCTGTTGCCGTCGGAGAAGTGGGTGAACATGTGCTTGCCGTACGTCCGCACACCGAGCACGTCCAGGCCGGTCAGGTCCAGTGCGGCCAGCCGGGGATGACGCAGTTCGCCGCGTCGCAGCGTCTTCCCGGCCAGCGCGTCGTGCATGCGATGACCGGCCAGGAAGACCGTGTCCCCTTCAGGCATCCACCGCTTCCTGGATCTCGTCGTCGTCGAAGTCGTGGTGCACGGCCCGGCGCCGGCTCCGCGAGATGCGCTGGATGCGCGCCAGCAGGAGGTTGAACGCCAGCGCCACTTCACGCGCTCCTGGAGTACCCCACTCGTGGATGGGCATGCACGCGCCCTGTGCCTGCTGCACGGCCAGACGGTCCGGCAACGCCACCGGCATGACCAACGGCCCGAAGATGTCGCGCAGCTCCTCGATGCGGAACTGGTGTTCGTGCGAGCGCGGCCGCACGCGGTTCACGACGACACCCAGCGGCTGCAGATCGGCGTTGTTGCTCTCCCGCTCGTTCTGCACCGCCTCGAACGCCCGCTGCACGCCCGCCACCGCGAACATCGTCGGTTCGGTGACCAGCAGCGCGCGGTCGGCCGCCACCAGCGCCGAGCGGGTCAGCTGGCCCAGCGACGGCGGGCAGTCGAGCAGGACGAGCTGGTAGGGGAACTCGTCGTACATGTCCCGCAACGTGCGCAGGGCGTCTTTCAGGCGGTGCAGCCGGGACTCGTTCGGATCCGGGTGGTTGAGCAGCTCGGCGTCCTCGGAGCCGGACAGCACGTCGATGCCATCGCCCCACCTGCTCGGGCGGATCGCCTGCTCGACGTTCTCCTCGGACGGGTCTTGCAGGACGTCGTAGATGGTCGCCTTGGACTCCTCGGGCTCCAGCGTCGACGTGGCGTTGCACTGCGGATCGAGATCGATCACCAGAGTGCGGACACCACGGCGGAGGGCGGCAGAGGCCAGGCCGAGCACCACCGTCGTCTTGCCGACGCCTCCCTTGAGGCTGAGCACGGACACCGTATGCACAGACCTACTCTAGGGTCTCCTAGTCTGTTGGCCATGCGACCGGACGCCGTACAGAGGCTGCTCGACGCGGAATTGTCCGCCGCACGCGAGCGCAGGGGTGGAGAACAGCCCCGCGTGCTCGACGTCGGCGGTGGCAGCGGTGTCTGGGCCGTGCCCCTGGCCGCGGCAGGATGCGTGGTCACGGTCGTGGAGCCCTCACCGAACGCACTCGCCACGTTGCACACCCGTGCGCGCGAAGCCGGTGTGACGATCAACGCGGTCCAGGGCGACACGGACTCGCTGGGTGTTCCCGCTGGTGAGGCCGATCTGGTGCTGGCGCACGGCGTGCTGGAGGTCGTCGACGACGCACCGGCCGCACTCGCCTCGCTGGCCGCCGCGGTCGCACCCGGTGGTGCGGTGTCGGTGCTGGTCGCGAACCGTTTCGCGGCGATCCTGCACCGCGCGATCGCCGGCCGGATCGTGGACGCGCGGCGGTTGCTGGACGACGACGCGGGGCAGCTCGCGGGCACCCGTGACCCGCTGCAGCGCCGGTTCGACGTGGCCGGGCTCGAGAAACTCGTGCTGGACGCAGGTCTGTCAGTCGAGATCCTGCAAGGTCACGGTGTAGTTTCAGATCTCGTGCCCGGTGTGGTGCTGGACGCGAATCCGGGTGCCGCCGACGCACTCGCCGAGCTGGAACTGGCCGCCGCAACGCGTTCCCCGCTCCGAGACGTCGCAGCCCGGCTGCACGTGCTCGCCCGCCGAACCGGCTGAAACGCTGTACATCGGGGAGATTTATGACCCTGATGAGTGGTCCCAAACGACGCGGCGGCGAAAGATAATGGCTCCGCTGCCGACGTAGGGAACCAACGCGATGGAGAGTTCCGACCTGCTGGCCTCATTGGTCAACGAGGCCGTGGCGGGTGACCGGCAAGCCGTCGAACGGCTGCTGGCCTCCGTGCGACCACTCGTGGCGCGGTACTGCCGTGCGCGCGTCGGTCGCAACGAAAGGGCGTACGCGTCGGCTGACGACGTGGCGCAGGAGGTCTGCCTGGCGGTGCTCACAGCGCTGCCCACCTACCGTGAGCAGGGAAGACCCTTCCTGGCGTTCGTCTACGGCATCGCCGCGCACAAGGTCGCGGACGCGCACCGGGTCTCGGCGCGCAACCGGTCCGAGCCCGTCGCCGAGGTTCCGGACGGTCCGTCGACGACGGTCGACCCCGAGGAGAACGCGCTGCTCGGCTCGCTCTCGGTGCGGCTGGGGCAGTTGCTGCGGGTGCTGCCGGACAAGCAGCGCGAGATCCTGCTGCTGCGCGTGGTGGTCGGCCTGACGGCGGAGGAGACGGCCGAGGCGATCGGGTCGACGCCCGGTGCCGTGCGGGTGGCTCAGCACCGTGCGCTGGCCAAGCTGCGCACGTCCGTGGGGGTCGAGGAGCTGATTTGACCGGTGCCTTCTACGACGACCTGTCCGGGACGTACGACCTCATGTTCCCGGACTGGGACGCGTCGATGGCCCGGCAGGCGTCGCAGCTCGCGGAGTTCATCCCGGCGGGCGCGCGCGTTCTCGACTGTGCGTGTGGCATCGGCACGCAGGCGATCGGTCTGGCTCTGCGCGGCTATGAGGTCGTCGGTACCGATCTGAGCCCCAAGGCGGCTTCTCGGGCCGTTGCGGAGGCCTCTGCGCGTGGCGTCACTGTGCCCGCGTTCGCCGCGGACATGCGTTCGCTGCCGTTCGCCGATGCCTCGTTCGACGTCGTACTGGCCGCGGACAACGCGCTGCCGCACCTGCTGACCGCCCAGGACGTGCTGGTGGCGTTGCGGGAGATGCGGCGGGTGCTGCGACCCGGTGGCCGGCTCGTGCTCTCGACGCGCGACTACGACGCGATCCGCGCCGAACGGCCGTTGTCGACCCCTCCGTCCGTGGGGCCGGGTCGTGTCGTGTGGTTCCAGCTCTGGCATTGGGACGGCGATCAGTACGAACTGGAGATGTTCCGGCTGCACGAAAACGACTCGTGGCGCGTTGTCGTGGGCAAGACACGGTATTGGGCGATTACTCGTCATGAAATCACCGCATTGGTGGAACGCGCCGGTTTCGGTTACGTGGAGTGGTCGCTCCACGCCTATTACCAACCGCTACTCGTTGCTGCAAACGGGTGACGTTTGAAGTTTCTCCCTACTTTCCGCATAAGGAGTGACGCGTCGCACGTCTCCTCCACGGGACGTCAACGAGGGGACGCTTCGGATGGAGAGTTCAGCGTTATCCGCAGAACTGGTCAGTCTGGCCGTGCGGGGCGAGCGCAGGGCCACTGACCAGCTACTTCGCTACCTGCGACCGCTGGTGGTGAAGTACTGTCGCGCGCGTGTGGGGCGTTCCGCGACAACTGCGGACGACGTCGCGCAGGAGGTCTGCCTGGCCGTGCTGACGGCTCTCCCGAACTATCGGGAGCAAGGAAGGCCGTTCCTCGCGTTCGTCTACGGCATCGCCGCGCACAAAGTCGCCGACGCGCACCGGGCCCTGGCTCGTAACCGTGCGGAGCCGGTCGCCGAGGTGCCGGATCAGGAAGTGCGGGGGGTCGGGCCGGAGGAGTTCGTCCTCCAGGACGAGTTGAACGGCACGCTGGGGCGGCTGCTGCACGTCCTGCCGGACAAGCAGCGCGAGATCCTCGTGCTGCGCGTCGTGGTGGGTCTGTCCGCGGAGGAGACCGCGGACGCCGTGGGGTCCACACCGGGTGCGGTGCGTGTTGCTCAGCACCGCGCGCTCGGTCGTCTTCGCAAGGAAATCGCGTCATTGGCTGTCCCGATCGGGTGACATTCGTTTGCGTTTGTTACGAGTCGTGGCGAGTGCGTGGGGAGAACGCACCCAAACGACATACCTAGAGGGCAGGAAGACGCCGACATAGGGACCAAGGGGCATGGGAAGTTCGGACTCAGCGTTTGCCGCCGAGCGGCTGCGCGTCGACGGAGTGCTGGTGCAGCACTTCCGTGAGTCAGGGCTTACCGGGCCACGCTGGGACCAGTTCCACCGTCAGCTTCTCGGGCACGGACTCACGATCGTTACGAAGCTGGTGCGGTCCGGTGCCATGTTCTCGCGCTGCGGGCAGCAGGGCCGGTACCTGCACAGGCAGGACATCCCGCCGCAGGAGGCCGAGGAGTTGGCGAGCGACGCGGTGTACGAGGGGTTCGTCTACTTCCGGGACCGGGGTCTGCTCGGCCGGGAGTGGTCTGTGGAGCACGGACTGCCGTTGGACGAGTACTTCGTCAACGCGTGCGTGCTCGCGTTCCCGAACGTGTACCGGCGCTGGCAGACGCGTGCGCACGGCTGGCAGGACGTCCGGCTGGTGGAAAGCGTCGCCTCGCTCGAACACGTCGTGACCGAGGCGACGCCCGAGGACGCGGTCATCGAGCAGGCGGCGGCGAACGCTGCGTTCGCGACGCTGAGCGAGGACGGCAAGCGGTTGCTCTTCCTTCATGACCAGGGCTATTCGCATGCGGAGATCGGTGAGTTGATGCGACTCACCCCGCGCGCGGTCGAAGGACGGATCCGGCGGGCGCGTCTCGCGGTGCGCCGGCGTCCAGAAGAGGAACGGTGATCTGCGTGGAGTTCACACCCGGCCTGCACCGCAAGGTGCCCGCGGAAGCCGTACAGGGCTCATCCGTCGGTGGGCCGGTTTCCGCGTCGAGGGGGACCCTGGACGCGTTGGTCGAGCGGACCGCCGGTGGCGACAAGGAGCCTGTCGACCCTCCGGCGCCCTCCTACTACTCGAGCCGCCCGCAGAGCGCGGACGAGCACGTCGCGCGCGCTGTCGCCGGTGATCGCGCCGCCATCGAACGGCTGCTGGGCACCATCCGGCCGTTGATCGTGAGGTACTGCCGTGCGCGCGTCGGATCGTTCGCGTCGGCGGACGATGTTGCGCAGGACGTGTGCCTGGCGGTGCTGACCTCGTTGCCGTCGTACCGCGACCAGGGGCGTCCGTTCCTGGCGTTCGTCTACGGGATCGCGGCGCACAAGGTGGCGGACTCGTTCCGCAGCTTCTCGCGCAACAAGGCCGAGGCCGTGCCCGATTTGCCGGAGTCGATGGACACCGCCGCGGGGCCCGAGCAGCGGGCGATGCAGGGGGAGCTCTCGAACCAGATGGCGACGCTGCTGCGCGTGCTGCCCGAGAAGCAGCGCGAGATCGTCGTGTTGCGCGTGATGGTGGGGTTGTCGGCGGAGGAGACGGCCGAGGCGGTCGGATCGACGCCCGGTGCGGTGCGGGTGGCCCAGCACCGGGCGCTCTCGCGGCTGCGCAAGGAGCTCAGTGCCGCCAGCGAGTGACGTTGGCGATGCCCTGCGGACTCGCGTCCTTGTACCGCTCCATCTCGCCGCGCCGCACGTCGGCGATCGTGCCGGCCAGCTCCTTGCCGAACGCCTCGGTCAGCACGGCGTCCTTCTCGAACTCGTCGACGGCCTCCCTGAGTGAGGTGGGCAGGCGCTGGACGTCGCTGAGCAGCGCCGGGTCGACGTTGAGGCCCTCGGGTAGCTCGGTCTCGGTCCTGATGCCGTCCAGGCCGGCCGCGATCACGCCCGCGACGACGAGGTACGGGTTCGCGGTCAGGTCGAAGCACTTGATCTCGAGGTTGTCCTTGATGAGGCGCAGCGCCGTTTCGCGGTTCTCCTCTCCCCACGCCACGAACGGTGCCGCCCACGTGTTCGGCACGAGCCTGAGGTAGCTCGCGAGAGAGGGACAGCCGATCGCGCACATCGCGCGGAGGTGGGTGAGGACGCCAGCGCTGAACCGCTTCGCCTCGTCCTGGAAGCCGTCGAAGAGGTTCGTTCCGTCTCGCCAGAGACTGAGGTGCAGGTGGCCGCCGTTGCCGACGCCGCCGTTCACGACCTTGGGGGAGAACGACGGGCGCATGCCGTGCCGGATCGTGACGGCACGGATCGTCTCCTTGACGAGCACGGCGGTGTCCGCTGCCGAGAGCGGATCTTCTGGTGCGGTGGAGACCTCGAACTGGCCGGCGGCGTACTCGGGGTGGAACTGGAGGACCTCGACGTTCTGCTGGTCCAGGGCGTTGAGGAGGTCGACGCAGTAGTCGGACAGCTCGACCTGACGGGCGTGGCCGTACGCGGAGCCGCTGGTCGCCGGGACCCAGTCCTCGGTGCCGGTCTTGCCGACGCACCACTCGATCTCGAAGCCGGCCTGGGCGGTGAGGCCTGCGGCCGCGAGGTTCTGGACGGCCTTGCGGGCCTGCAGGCGCTGGTCCATCGGGTAGGGGACGCCGCTCTGGTAGTGGCGGTCGGCCGGAGCCCAGGCCCAGCCCGGCTGGCCCGCGAGCACGGTGACGCGCTCGAGGTCGGGGTGCAGGCGCAGGTCGCCGACCGGACCGCCGGCGAACCGGCCCTGGATGATCCAGTCGTCGAACAGGAAGACGTCGAACACCGGTGACGCGCCGACGCCCTGCGCCGCGGCGTGGGCCAGTCTGCGCAGGGGGACGGACTTGGTGCGGGTGATGCCGCTGTTGTCGACCCAGGTGAGCGCCACGACGCTCACGTCCCGCGCGTTGAGCCCGTCGAAGAGCTCCGTCGCCCGCTCGAACCGCTGGTCCCGTTCCGCAGAGTCCACGATCCTAAGGTTATGGGCATCTTGCCGTTCGTCGCCGAACTCGGGCTGGTGGATCACCACTGCCACGGGGTGCTGCGCACCGACAGCACCCGTCCGGAGTTCGAGTCGCTGTTGCTGGAGGCCGACGAGGTCTCTCCGCTGGGCGGGTCGTTCTTCGACTCCGCCGTGGGGTTCGCGGTGCGGCGGTGGTGTGCGCCGCTGCTGGACCTGCCTCGGCACGCGTCCGCCGACGAGTACCTCGAACGGCGGAACTCGCTGCACATCGCCGAGGTGTCGCGGACGTTCCTGATGGCGTCCGGGATCCACACGTTCCTGGTGGACGGCGGGTTCCAGCCTGATCGGCTGTTGTCGGCGGCTGAGCTGGCCGGGCTGGGCGGAGGTGTCGCGCACGAGATCGTGCGGCTGGAGGTGCTGGCGGAGTCGTTGCGGGAGGTCGCGCCGTCGGAGTTCCTGGATGCGGTCCGGTCGCGGCTCGCCTCCACCTCGGCCCTGGGGGCGAAGTCCGTTGCGGCCTATCGGATCGGGCTGGGGCTTCCGGGCGTGCGGCCTGCGGACGCGGACGTGGAGCGGGCGGTCGCAGCCTGGTCGTCGAGGCGGCTGGAGGATCCGGTGGTGATCACCTGGCTGGCGTGGGAGGCGTTGGACGCCGGACTGCCGTTGCAGTTCCACGTCGGCTACGGCGACTCGGACATCGACCTGCACCGGTGCGATCCGTCGTTGCTGACGCCGTTCCTGCGGGCCACCGCCGGGCTGGGTGTGCCGGTGCTGCTGTTGCACAACTACCCGTTCCACCGGCAGGCCGGGTATCTCGCGCAGGTGTTCCCGCACGTGTTCTGCGATCTCGGGCTGGCCACCCACGGGCTGGGGCATCAGGCGTCGCGGGTGTTCGCCGAGGCGCTGGAGATCGTGCCTTACGGGAAGTTCTTGTTCTCCTCTGACGCCTTCGCTTTGCCCGAGTTGTACTACCTCGGCGCGCTGCTGTTCAGGCAGGCGTTGTCGGACTTCTTGGCTGATGGGTTGCGACGGGACGCGTTCGTGGAGGAGGACGCGCATCGGATCGCACGGCTCGTTGCGTCGGAGAACGCGGCACGTGTGTACAAACTGTAGGATTTGCTTCGAACGGACGTTCGAGAGGGGTGTTCATGGGTCGCAGTGCGAACCTGCCACGCGGCCTGGTTGACCGGTTCCGTGCGCGCGATGGCGCCTGGCCTGACGACACGGGCTGCCGGATGCTGCACGTCGACATGGACGCCTTCTACGCGTCGGTGGAAATCCGCGAACGCCCTGAACTCGAGTCCGTGCCGGTCGTGGTCGGCGGCGTCAGTGGGCGTGGCGTCGTGTGCTCTGCCAACTACCTCGCGCGTGAATACGGTGTGCGTTCCGCGATGCCCACGGCGCATGCTCGCCGGCTGGCGCCTCATGCGGTGTACCTGCCTCCCCAGTTCGATCTCTACCAGGAGGTCTCGCGCGGGGTCATGGCGATCTTCCGTGACATCACGCCGCTGGTGGAGCCCCTTTCGCTGGACGAGGCCTTCCTCGACGTGGGTGGTGCGCTGCGCCGGCTCGGTCTGACACCGGGCGGCGTGGGCGAGCTGATCAGGTCCCGCGTGTTCGCCGACCACGGCGTGTCCTGTTCCGTGGGTGTCGCGTCGACGAAGTTCCTCGCGAAGCTCGCCTCGGGCATGTGCAAGCCCGACGGCATGATGGTCGTGCCTGCCTCCGCGTCTCTCGAGTTCCTGCACCCGTTGCCCGTCTCGGCGTTGTGGGGCGTGGGCGCGAAAACCGCCGCACGCCTGGAGGAACTGGGTCTGGAGACCGTCGCCGACGTGGCCGCGATGCCTCTCCCGCGCCTGCGCCGCAAGATCGGCGTGGCTCTGGCGGAACACCTGTACGCCCTGGCCGCCGGCGTGGACGACCGCGCGGTCGTGCCGGTGTCACGGGAGAAGTCGATCGGCGCCGAGGAGACCTTCGAGGTCGACGTGACCGACCGCTCCCTGCTGCGCCGGGAACTGCTCCGCCTCTCGGAACGCTCGGCGGGTTCGTTGCGCGCCAAGGGTCTGCACGGCCGGACGGTGTCGATCAAAGTCCGCTTCTCCGACTTCACGACGATCACCCGCTCCCGCACCCTGCCGGTGGCGACCGACGTGACCCAGGAGGTCTACCGAGTCGCCGCCGAACTCCTCGACACCCAGACCCCACCCGGCGCCGTCCGCCTGATCGGCGTCCGAATAGAGGGTCTTGACAACGCCGACTCCGCCCAACAACTGATCTTCGACGCCCCGGAACGAGGCTGGCGCGAAGCCGAACAAGCCGCCGACCAGGCCCGTTCCCGCTTCGGCTCGTTGGCCGTCCGCCCCGCCTCACTGCTGCGCGACAGTCCCGAAAGGACAGCGGACTTCGATCCGAAGCCCGAGTGATCGCAACCTGTCCACAACCCGGAAGTTGTCCACAACTTCCCGCTCACCCGGATCCCCCCACCCCCACCGGGCGCACCATGAACCCATGCGCCACCCCATCGACCTGGAAGCCCTGGGCACCCTCTTCCTCCACCGAGTGGCCCCAGTGGCAGCCCTGCTCCACATAGGACTGTCCCCGTCCCTGATCGACCAGCGCGCTCGCCCAGGCGGCCCCTGGCAGCGCCTCTTCCCGAGCATCTTCCTGCTGTCCAGAGCGGGCCCGTCCCGAGAGCAGCTGGTGCAGGCCGCCCTCCTCTACGCGGGCGAGGGCGCGATGCTCACCGCCTTCGACGCCCTCTACCTGCACGGCATGAGATCGGTCCTGCCCACAGCGGACGCCATCCACGTCCTCACCCCGCGCAACTCCCAAGCCTGGGGCCACGCAGTCCTGCGCCTGGAACGAACGGACCGCCTCCCCAAACCAGCCCTGCGCAGAGGCTTCCACGTGGCCCCGCTGGAAAGAGCGGCGGTGGACGCGATCCGCCGAACCCGCTCGATCCCGGACACCAAGGCCATCCTCGACGAGGTGTCGCACTACGTGGGCATCCAGGCCCTCAGAGCCGAACTGGCCATGGCCCCGCGCAAGGGCACCACCCTGGCCCGCAAACTCCTGGGCGACTCCCCGGCCCGCCAACTGGAGCTGGCCGTGATGGACCGCCGCCCGCCATCCGTCCCACAAGCCCGAACCCCACTACCGATCGGCTGACCGACCACCCACCAAGCGACAGCGTCGCCCGCACTCAAAGCCGCTGGCCCGGCACACCGCCTCAGCGCGCGGCACAGCGTCGCCCGCACTGACAACGGCCGGCCCGGCACGCCACCTCAGCGCGCGGCACAGCGTCGCCTGTACTGACACCCGCCGGCCCGGCACATCACTTCAGCGCGCGGCACAGCGTCGCCTGCACTGACAACCGCCGGGCCGGCACACCACCTCAACGCGCGACACCTGAACCCGGTGCCGCAGCCGGGCCTCGTGCGGCCTCGGATTCCAACGCTGCCGCGGAACCCAGGGCAGTCACCCGACTCCGCACCGGCTGTGCCGTCCAACCCAGGCTCGCGGCCGCCCCGGCAACCCTGCCTCGGCCTTCACCCCAGCAATCCCGGCACAGCCCGCGGTCCGCAACCCCGCCGCGGTCCGCAACCCCGCCGCAGTCCGCAACCCCGCCGCAACCCGCAACCCGCAACCCGCAACCCGGGCAGCAGTCCGCAATCCCGCCGCAGCACGCAGTCCGCAACCCCGCAACCCGCCGCAGCCGCAACCCAGGCCACAACCCGCGACTTCCCCCACCCCCAGCAACCACACCGCACCAAGCGGGCTGACCGACCCCCACACCAACCGAACCGAAAGGCCGCCGCCTACCGAACCGGAGCCTTGACCCCCTTGCCCTTGGCCACAGCCTTGACCGCGATCCCCCGCATCCCCAAGAACTTCAACCGAGGCTCCGCGAAGTAGTCCCAAGGCCCCGCATCCGCCAACGCCCCCAAAGCCCGGAACTGCCCCACAGCTTCCTCGAACCGTTGCAGCTCAAGCAAAGCGTAGATCGCATACCCACGATCATTCCGGAGCGCATAAGTGTCAGCACCCTCATCCGCCAGCCGAGCCAGCAAAGCGTCCAACGCCGACACCACCTCAGGCGAAGTCCACACGTCAGGGGAGGTGCCCTCGGCCTCATAAGCAGCCTGCAGCGGCAACCCGAGCAGCTTGGGCGACTTCGAGGCCGCCTCGACCGCGAACGCCAGGGCCAGCTCGTCCGACCCGTGCCACTTGCGGCACCAGTACTGCAGTGCCTGCGCATGTCCGTTGTGGTGCAGGGGATCGCGCGCCACCAGTTCCGCCCAGATCGCGCGGAACTCGTCGTGGTCCACCTGCAGGCCGCGGGCGAGCGTGAGCATCGTGTTCCACGGCGTCGGGTCGTCCGGCACCACGGCGGCGGCGACGGCGGCGGCCTCGCGGGCCTCGAACAGGACGCGGTGGAAGCCCTCGAACTGCTCGCGGGTGGTCTGGGACGAGGTGGCGCTGCCGCGGATGTCCCAGGCGAGGGCGACCAGCGACATCGCGTGCACGACGATCCAGTGCGGGTCGCCTGGGCGGGCGGACTGCCACGCGTCCATCCAGGCGTCGTCCTTGGCGGCGAGGCCGGCCAGGGCCGAGACCACGCGCTGGCGGCGGTCCCAGTCGCCGTGCGTCGCGGTGACGAGGTCGGCGGCGTTCTCCCAGTTGCCGGCTCGGACGTCGTCCTTCACGGCGGCGAGGGCCAGGTCCTCCAACGGCGAGGTGGTCGTCACCTCGGCGTCGGGGACGAGGCCGTAGCGCTCCGGGTGGGTCTTCGGCAGGACGAAGGAGGCGACCACGTCGGTCGGGAGTTCGTCGATCTCGACGCCCAGCCGCTTCGCCTCGCGCATGAGGCGGATGACGGTGATGAGTTCCTTGGGCTTGAACAGAAGTGAGAGCACCACGGGGTTTCTCCTGAACGCTCAGTGCGCGGGGCGGTAGTCGGGGGCCACACCGGCGGTGGCGAGCGCGGTGCGCAGGCCCTCGGTGTTGCCGTGGTCGGCGACCGCGGCGTCCAGGTGTTCGGCCATGTCGAAGTCGTGAGAGGAGGTGACGAACGTGGTTCGTCCCAGCCAGTCCAGTTCCCAGCGGGCGAGGCCCGCGTCGGAGAACGCCAGTGCCACCAACGCGGACAGTTCGGGCAGCACCTCGCCGCGGGCCATCTCGCGGCGGGCTCGGGCGCCTGCCTCGCGGTTGCCGGGTGTGTGAGTGCCGAGGCCCATGAGGTGGCCCGCGTCCAGTGCGTCGAGCACGGTCGTCAGTGACGGCGGCTGGTTCATCGCCGTGGCTGAGGCCTGCAGCAGTCGTTCGGTGCCTCGGACCACGCGGGCCCGTGCGCCGATGTGGCCGAGCGTGGCCCAGTCGACGCGTTCCTTCGCGGAGGCGTCGGACACGAGCGTGGTGAGCACGGCGGCGTCGAGCAGCGGCATCGGGTCGGTGAGCAGTTCCAGTGCCGGGCGGTCGCCCCAGCCCTGCTCGGGTTCGAGGCCCAGGGCCTCGATCGCGGTGATGCGGTCCTGCAACGGCGGGTGCGAGTCGTACGGGCCGCGGTCCGGGTCGTGCGGGTGCTGGCGGATCTCCTCCAGTTCCTCGTGGAGTTCGGGGGAGGTGCGCAGGCGGGCGAAGCCGTCGAAGAACGTCGTGGGCAGGTAGCCGAGTTCCCACGCGACGGTCAGATGACGGTTGGTGAAGAGGTTCCACGCGGCGTCGATCACCGGCAGTTCGCGCCACGCGGACGCGGCGGCGGACGAGCCGGCGAGCGTGGCGGCGACGCGGTCCGCGGCGAACTCCTGGCGGCGGCTGATCGCCTGGGAGACACGGAGGTACAGCTTGGCGTAACCGCGGAACAGCTTCGTGATCATGCGCTGGAGCCAGCGCTCGGTGTTCATGTGGGAACCGGCGCGCAGCATCGCCTCGCGTCCGGAGACCACGACGCCCGCGAGGCGTGTGTCCCTGTTGGCGTAGTGCCCGAGTTCGTGGGCGAGCACGGCGATGAGTTGCTTCTCGGTCAAGGAGGTGAGCAGAGGTGCGCCGATGAACATCCTGCGTTCGAGGACGCGCAGCCCGAGGAATCGGGTGTCCTCGGCGACTCCGGCGTTCACCGCGGCGAGGATCCGGATCTCGTCCGGCGGGCGGGTGCCGACGTCGGCTGCCAGGCGGCGGACGAGGTCCCAGAGCGCGGGTTGCTCCGCGGGCGTGACGAGGATGCCGGGCACCTCGTCCTGTGTGCGGCGCTCCAGTGAGATCAGACCCTTGACCAGTGCGTACACCACCGGCACGACGAACAGTGCCAGCTTCGCGCCGACGAACGGGCGCTCGATCAGGGCGTAGGTCTCCAGCGCGAGCAGGCCACCGATCAACCCGAAGGCGAGGACGTAGAAACCGACGAGCAGCGCCACCGAGATGGCAGCACGCAACGAAACACGCATGAGTAGAGCGACCTTCCCCCAAAGCCCCCGCGCCGCCCCCAGACGACGGCAGGACGAAGTGTGCACGAGAACCCGGTCACGACTCAATCCCGAAAGGAGGTGCGCCGGTCCGGCGGCGGTGTGTCAACCAGCCGATCGGCCAGTGCGGGTACCTCTGCGGGATGACATCCGCACCCGCAGCTCCGGCCTCCAGAGGGAGGTGTGGTGACGCTCGGTGTCCCTACGGTCACTGACGCAACACCTCATCGAGCACTGGAGGTACGCAGTGAGAGCAGGACAGCGAGGTGCCCGTCGGGGGTTCACCGCGCTCGCGTTGTCGGCTGGTCTCGTCACCGCGGGAACGATCACGGGGACGGCGGCCGTCGCGCACGCGGACGAGCAGCGGGCCGGGCAGGGTGATCGCAGCGTCACGCTGATCACCGGTGACCGGGTGGAACTGGCGGGCGACCGCGTCGTGCGGTTCGTGCCGGGACCGGGGCGGGACAGGTTGCCGGTGCGCACCTTCACGCGGGACGGGCATCGGCACGTGGTGCCCGCGGACGCGATCGCGTTGGTGGACAACGGGAAGCTCGACCTGCGGTTGTTCGACGTGACGTCGCTGGCCGAGTTCGGCTACGACGATGCGCGGCGCAGCACCATTCCCGTGATCGTGCGGCCGGCGGCGGGCGCACGATCGGGCGGCATCAACGCCTTGGCGGCCAAGGGAACCGTGGCCGGTCTGGTGACGGGCTCCGTCGAGAAGTCGGGCAGCGCCTGGGAGTCGCTGCGCGGTGGTGCGGTGGAGAAGGTGTGGCTCGACGGCGTCCGCAAGGTGTCGCTCGACCGCAGCACCAGGCAGATCGGTGCGCCGCAGGCGTGGCAGGCCGGTGTCACGGGCAAGGGCGTGAAGGTCGCCGTGCTCGACACGGGCGTCGACGAGAAGCACCCGGACCTGCAGGGCAAGCAGGTCGCCGAGAAGAACTTCACCGACTCGCCGGACAACACCGACGAGGTCGGGCACGGCACGCACGTCGCGTCGACGATCGCGAGCAAGGGCGAGCAGTACCGCGGTGTCGCGCCGGACGCCGAGATCCTCGACGGCAAGGTGTGCCAGCCGGGCGGGTGTCCGGACTCGGCGATCCTCGCGGGCATGCAGTGGGCGGCCGACCAGGGCGCGAGCGTCGTCAACATGAGTCTGGGAGGTGGTGACACCCCGGAGATCGACCCGATCGAGGAGGCCGTCAACCGGATCTCTAGGGAGACCGGCGCGTTGTTCGTCATCGCGGCGGGCAACTCCGGGCGTCCGGAGACGATCGGCTCGCCCGGTAGCGCCGAGTCCGCGCTGACCGTCGGGGCGGTGGACCGCAACGACGGCATCGCGCCGTTCTCCAGCCGAGGCCCGGCTGCGGACGGTGCGGTGAAGCCGGACGTGACCGCGCCCGGCGTCGGCATCGTGGCGGCCGAGGCCGGTACGCAGGGGCACGTCGCGATGGACGGCACGTCGATGGCGACGCCGCACGTCGCTGGTGTCGTCGCGCTGCTCAAGCAGCAGCACCCGGACTGGTCCGGGTCGCGGCTCAAGGCGACCGTCATGGCTTCGGCGAAGGCGAACCAGTCGCTGACGGCGTTCGACCAGGGCGCGGGGCGGGTCGACGTACCGAAGATGCTGGCGCAGCAGGTGATCGCCGACCCGGCGAACATCAACTTCGGGCTGCAGCAGTGGCCGCACGACGACGACCAGAAGGTCGTCCGCGAGGTCACCTACCGCAATCCCGGCGCGGAGCCCGTCACGCTCGACCTGAGCGTGGACGTCAAGGGACCGGACGGCAAGCCCGCGCCCGCTGGTCTGTTCGCCGTGTCCCCGGCGAAGGTCACCGTTCCGGCCGGCGGCGAGGCGAAGGCCACGATCACGGCCGACACCAGGGCGAACGCGCCGGACGGTGCCTACAGCGGTGCGGTCGTCGCGTCGAACGGACTGCGCACGCTCGTCAGCGTCAACCGGGAGGTCGAGAGCTACGACACCGCACTCTCGGTGCTCGGACCCGACGGCAACCCGGCCGAGGGCCACAGCACGGTGTTCGTCAACACCAAGACCGGCAAGGCGTATCCGGGGCGGGGCACGAACGTCCGCCTGCCCAAGGGCGAGTACCTGGTGGACAGCGCCATCGTCAGCCAGGACTTCAAGGTCTACCTCCAGGTGCAGCCGAAGTTCGTGGTGACGGGCAAGGGGTCGTTCGCGGCCGACGCGCGCACCACCAAACCGGTCGCGCTGAAGACGCCGGACGCCGCCGCCAAGGGCATGATCGGCACGATCGGCTACACCGCTTCGGTCGCGGGCAGGAGCTACGGCATCGGCTGGGCGTTCTTCGACGGCCTGGCGGGCCAGATCGCGACGGCTCAGATCGGTCCGGACGCGTCCGGCTTTCTGGTGACGGTCGCCGAACAGTTCCAGGGCACGCCACGCGACGAGAAGACGCCGGTCAGCTATCGCTTGATGTACAGCGAAAAGCGCATGCCGACCGGCTACGAGCGGACGGCCGGGGCGAACGAACTCGCCGAGATGACGTCGAGCTTCCGCAACGCGGGTGAGGGTCGCAAGCACGGGATCGCCGTGATGCCCAACCCGATCGACGGCAGTGGTGGCTTCGGCTGGTTCACCCCGGTGCCGGAGGGCGGCCGCGCCGTCGACCTGGTCTCGACCGCGACCGGCAAGTGGAGCTGGATCTACGACCGGGTCGGCCCGGACAACAACAACGAGTACTCGACCGAGACGCCCGCACGTTCCTTCAAGGGCGGCAAGAAGTACTCGCAGACGTTCGGCGCGGCGGTCTTCGGCCCGTCCGTCCCGTCGGCGCCCGGCTTCGGCCTCGCGCGGCTCGAGGACCAGATCGCGGTCAGGGTGCCGCTCCTCACCGACAGCAACGGCGGCGAGGGCAGGGCGAACACGGGCACCGCCAAGACCGCCTTGTTCCACAACGGCACCAAGCTCGGCGAGTCGGACCGCCCCGGAGCGATCTTCGACGTCCCGGCGGCGGAAGGCGCTTACCGTGCCGAGATGGAACACAGCCGCGACACGGAGCTGTCGTCGAAGGTGAGCGGCGCCTGGTCCTTCAAGGCCAAGCACACCGCGGACATCACGCACCTCCCGCTCACGGTGGTCCGCTTCCTGCCGAAGCTCGACGACAAGGACACCGCCCACGGCCGCGTGCAGCTGGTCCCGCTGAAGGTCGAGCAGGCCCAGAACACGCCGAAGGTCAGGCGCGTCACCGTCGAGGTGTCGTTCGACGACGGCGCGACCTGGAAGCAGGTGCAGGTCGCCGGCGACAAGGCCGTCGTGCACCACCCGAAGAACGCGAAGTTCGCCTCACTGCGTGCCAAGACCACGGACGCGGCGGGCAACACGGGCGAGGTGACGATCATCCACGCCTACAAGATCGCGAGCTGACCGACGACGTGCGGGCGGGGAGCGATCCCCGCCCGCACGGCGGTCAGGGCCGCCGGTACTGCGCAGGCGAGCCCGCGGTCGCCGGGTCCTCGTAACTCCCGGCCTTCCCCCGGTCGACGTGGAACGTCGTCAGCGTCGACACCGGCGACGCCGCGTCCCGCCGGTCCCCGATCACCTTCATGTGCGTGGTGAACCGCTGGGGCGTCACCTCGTACACGTCGTACCCGTACCTGTTGCCCTCGAAGTACTTCAGGTGCGGGTTCGCCGCCCCCATCACCGGTCCGTTCACCGCGTTCCACTCCGGCGAGTAGGCCCCGGACGTGACCGAGTGCGCGGTGAACTCCGTGCCGATCACCGGTGACGACACGTCGTCGAAGTCCGGGCGGATGTCGTCCACGAACGCCGAGTGCCAGTCGCCGGTCAGCACGACGAGGTCCTTCAGGCCGGAGGACGCCACGTGCCCGAGCACCTCGCGGCGTTCGGCCAGGAAGCCGTCCCACTGGTCGGTGAAGTAGTAACCGCCGCCCTGGCGGGCCAGTTGCGACAGCATGATCGAGTTGATCCACACCTGCCACGCCTCGCGGGCGCCGGAGATGCCGTCCAGCAGCCACTTCTTCTGCGAAGCGCCCAGGATCGTGCCTGACGGCAGGTTCTGCGCGGACCGGAACTGGCGCAGGTCCAGCACGGTCAGGTCGAGCAACGACCCCCACTCGCGGCGGCGGTGGATCTGCGGTTCGAGAGCGCTCCCAGAGCGGATCGGCAGGTGTTCGTACCAGGCCTGGTAGGCGGCGGCACGGCGTTTCACGAACGGTGCGGAGCCCTCGGTGCCGCTGTAGTCGTTGACGACCTCGTGGTCGTCCCAGGTGAGGTAGAAGGGATGAGCGGCGTGGGCGTCGCGGAGGGACGGATCGCCCTTGTACAAGGCGTGGCGGCGCCGGTAGTCCGCAAGGGACAGCACAGCGGGGCCTTCGTGATCACGCACGTGTGCGCCGCCGACCTGGCCGTGCTCGTAGATGTAGTCGCCCAGGTGCACGACGAAGTCCAGGTTCTCGGCCGCGATCCCGCGGTGAGCGGCGTAGAAGCCGTCGTGGAACGCCTGGCAGTTCGCCGTCGCGAAACGCACCTTCGACACCGGGCCGACCGGAGCGGTGCGGGTACGGCCGACACGAGAACGCTTGCCCAGAGCCGAGAACTGGTAGTAGTAGGTGCGGCCGGGACGAAGTCCATGCACGGGCACGTGCACGCTGTGCCCCAACAGGTTCGACGCGGCGATCTTCCCGCACGCCACGCGCGAGCGCATCGTGCGGTCCAGCGCGACGGCCCACTCGACCTCGACGATCTCGGGCAACGGCTGCTCGAACGCCAGCGGCTCGGGTGCCAGCCGCGTCCACAGGATCACGCTGTCCGGCAACGGGTCCCCGGAGCCGACGCCCAGGCAGAACGGCGCCGCGTCCCACGACGCGCCCAGGTCGAGAGCGGCCGCGTGGGCCTGCGCGGGGGACAGACCGGCCGAGAGCGGCCACACGGTGCCGAGAGCACCGGCGGCGGCCGCGGCACGGAGGAGATCACGTCGGTTCAGCATCAGCGGCCTCCGACCGTGAACGAGATGTTGTCCGCGTAGCCGTCGTTCGACGTGCCGCCGCCGGAACGGGTCAGTTGCAGCGTCACCACGGCGGTGCGGCTGCCCGGTGGCACGGTGCCCCGCGCCGACCGCTCGACGAGGCCCGTGCGGCCGGACCGCTCCTCCGCCGTCACCGGGCCGAGCACCACGAGACCGCGCGGGGTGCCGCCGGCGTCGAGGAACTCCACGGACAGTCGGGCGCCGTCCTGCTGCGATGCGTAGCCGCCGAGCCATGCGGACACGGCGAACTGAGACGACTTGCGCGGCAACGTCACGTTCTGTCGCAGAGTGCTCAGTGGCGTGTCGCCGCCACCGAAGAACGACGCGCCACGCTCCGCCGGACCGGGATCACCGGGTCCCGGATACCCCTGCCCCGTGTCGTACCGCAGCACGACGGGGGCGCCCGCGACGACGAGCCAGCCGGTCAGGCCCTGCTCGGCGGCACCGTTCACGATCAGTTCGGTCATGCGACCGATCCGAGCAAGCGGGGATTTCCCGGGCGAGGACCAGGGCCGAACGACACGTGAACTCAAGGCCACAAGGGGCTGGAAGGAGCCTCACGAAGGCCTCACCACTGCCCCAGGAGGATGATGGTGACAGAACAGACCGTATGAGAAGGCCGACTGGGTAGTCGCCGGGGCGCGCGGATCGTATCCTGGAGGGTGACGTCCCCAGGGTGGGTCGTCCGCCGGGTTCGGCGGAAACCGAAAACACCCGGCGCCCGCGACCGCTGTGCCGGAGGAGGAACGATGCCACTCTCCGAGCACGAGCAGCGACTGCTCGACCAGATCGAGCGCGCGCTCTACGCCGAGGACCCGAAGTTCGCATCTACCGTACGGGGCGCCAAGTTGCGGCGGCCGTCCAAGCGACGCCGCGTGCAGGGCATCGTGTTGTTCGTGGTCGGCGTGGCCGCGCTCATCACCGGAGTGATGCTGCCGCAGCTCTCGATCGCCAGCATTCCCGTGGTGAGCGTCTTCGGCTTCCTGCTCATGTTCTTCGGTGCGCTCATCACCCTGACGACGCTGCGTCGTGGTGACCAGGTCGCCGAGGGAACGCAGGAGGACGGCAAGCCAGCGCGCAGCCGCAGCTCGTTCTCCGAACGGATGGAAGAGCGCTTCCGCCGTCGCTTCGACGAAGAGCAGTAAACCGCCCGAGCAGCTTCACGACGATGGGCCCGCCCCCGGCAGGGGAGCGGGCCCATCGTCGTCGTGCGGGACCTACACCCCGACGGGCTCGCGGTCGGGAGCGTCGGCCACCGGCGCGGGCGACGGCTTGAGCACCGACTTCGGGAACAACTTCGCCTTCCACGACAGCGGCGCGTTCTGCCGCAACGACTGGCGCACCGCCGCCAGCGCGCCCGGCAACGACGGGTCGGCGGCAGGGTGCGGGCTGTACCAGGACCGCTCGATCGCCCCGATCACCGTCCGCAGGCCGTTCTTGCCCGCGTCGTCCAGGTTGTGCTCGCGCGCAAGCCGGCGGGCGGCGACCCGGATCGTCTCGGCGGACGGCACGGGCGCGCCGCGGTCGATCGACTCCGCCATGAGCTCGCTCCACGCCGCGGTGGCCGATCCGGGGCCGAGCACCGTCACCGCGTGCAGGTGGTTGCGCCGTCGCACGGCACGGATCAGCAGCGGCGTGAACAGGATCCCGGCGAGCACCAGCACCACACCGAGCCACCACGACAACATCGCGGCCGCGAGTCCCGCGCCTATCAGCCACAGCCCGGCCACGGCCGGGATGAGCAGCTTGCGCGCCCACGCCATGCCCAGCAGGCCCGCGCCGACCACTCCGAGCAGCGCCAGCACCAGGAAAACCGACAACAACGCCGCCAGCACCAGCACGACGCCCAGCGCCCACACGTGCCACGGAGGCGGGCCCGACTCCTGGGCCTGCGGCAGTCCCTGGTCGCCGTCCTCACCGTCGGGCGAGGCCGACGCCTGGGCCGAACCGGACTGCGACGGCGCCGCCGGGTTCGTGGTCGTCTCGGCCGTCGGCACCTCCTCCTGACCCGGCGCGGTCTCGCGCAGGTACGGCGGCACGATGCCGCGGCCGTCGTTGACCGGGGTCGGGTCGAAGGTCATCCAGCCGTAGTTCGGGAAGAAGATCTCGACCCACGCGTGCGCGTCCTCGGTGCTGACCACGCGGTAGGAGCCGTCCGCGGACGGGACGCCGGCGGTGAAACCGATCGCCACGCGCGACGGCAGGCCCACCACGCGCGCCATCACGGCCATCGCGGAGGCGTACTGCTCGCAGTAGCCGACCTTGCTCCTGAGCACGAAGTCGCTCAGCGCGTCCGTCGTGATGTCGCCGCCGGTCTGGAGCTTGTACTCGAACCCGCTGGTGGGGCTGTTGAAGAACGCCGTGAGCGCGGCCGCCTTGTCGAAGTCGTTGGTGGCGCCCTCGACGGCCTTCTTCGCGGCGTCCACGACCCCCTGCTCGACACCGTCGAACTTGTAGTACTCGCGATCGACCGCGTTCGCCTGGGTCGGTGCCAGCCGCAGCGCCTGCTTCGTCGGCGTCGCCATCACCGTGTCGATCTCGTACGGCTCCGGCTCGCGCTCCCGCTGGGTGTAGATCACGCCCTTCTTCGGGTCGAACTGGTAGTCGTCGTCCGGGGTGTCGATGCGGCGGACGGAGCCGTAGGTCGGCAGCCAGAAGCTCCGCCAGTCGCGCGGCTCGATGTTGATCCGGGTGATCTTGCCTTCACCTCGGTCGCCAGGCTGCGGCGGAAGCTCCCCGCGCGCGGGCTGGCCGCCAGGAGGGGTGCCCCGCTCCCAGCCCTTGTTCGGCACGTACTGGGCGAGCGTCGACGCCCGCATGTACGTCGGATCGGTCATGCCCCGCACGTAGAACACCTCGGCGCTGCGGCCGCGGTTGAGCATGCCGCGCAGCGACGTCATCTCGCTCAGTCCGATGCCGCCCTTGCCACCGCCGCCACCACCGCTGCCGGGCAACCTGCCGACCGTGCCGACGAGCGTGAAGCCCGCGCCGACGATCAGCGCGATCACCATCGCGATCGCCGCCACGGAGGTCGCGGACCCGCCGGACCCGCTCGCCGACCCGGAACCGAGCCGGCCCCGCCACGCCTCGTGGCGGTGCTGACCGTCGACCGCGAGCAGCATCGCGAACGCCGCCGCGCCCAGGATGAACGTCCAGAACGGCAGCATCTCGTCGGCCAGCGACGCGGGGACGGCGAACACGCACAGCAGCACCAGGCCGGACGCCGCCGGGGCCGCCGCGGCGACGGCCAGCGTGTCGACCAGCACCGCGACCAAGCCGATCGCCAGCACCACGAGAGCCTGGATCGCCGGTGACGCGTGCACCGGTGGAACACCGGTCTGCACCTGCGCCACGGAGTCCGCGAGCACGTCGCCGAGCTCTCCCAGCGCGTCGGGGCCGGGGATGAACAGGAAGATGCCCGACCGCGTGTGCAACGCCGTGAGCAGGCACAACAGCACGGCGACCTGGGCGATCGCGACCAGCGGCGGGGTCAGCCGGGTCGCCCGCAGGAACGCGCCGGTCACGGTGATCGCGACGATCACCACGCCGATGCGCACCAGCCACAGGTCGCCCTCGATGACGCCGGACAGCGCGGTGGACGCGCAGAGCACGGCCAGCGCGGCGATCCACGGCGTCGCCGAGGTGAACCACTCGGGCTCGGTGCCCTTCGAGGAAGTGGAACGGGACCCCATCTCAGCCCACCTCCGAGCGGAACGACGAACCCCGGGTGCCCGCCGAGGCGCACAACTCCTGCCACACCTGCTGCATCGACGCGGACGGCTTCGCGATCGCCACGCCCCAGCCCGCACCGGTCAGCAACCGCCGGGCGTCCTCGGGCTCGGGAGCGGCGCTGTCGGTGCCGCCGCCCCACGCGTTCACGTCCAGCAACACGGCCAGGCTGCGGGTACCGCGCGGCCGGTACCGGACCAGTTCCTCCGCCGACGCGGGCGACAGGCCGCCCAGCACCGCGATGACCTCCTGGCCGGCGCCGGGGTCCATCCCGCCGCTGAGCTCACGGCGGTGCGAACCCTGCAACGCCGCGAGCGAGTCCAGCACCACGTGGTCGCTGTGCCCGCCGTCGGACGACCCGCCCGCGAGCACCCGCCCGTCCTCGGAGACCAGGCGCACCTGGTGGCCGAAGTGGTGCAGGTGCAGGCAGATCGACGCGGCGAACGAGATGGCCCACTCCAGTGACGCCGTGGGCCCGCTGCCGCGGTGCGCGTGCACCCGGTGGTCCAGCAGCACCGTCGTGCCGCCGCGCCACGGCCGTTCCTCGACGCGCACCATCAGCTCGTCACGGCGAGCGGTCGACCGCCAGTGGACCTTCCGCAGGTCGTCGCCCTGCCGATACGGCCGCACGACCGCGTCGTCCTCGCCCTGACCGGCGCGCAGCCGCACCGAGCCGTCGTCACCCGCGCCCATGCCGGACCCGCCGGGCAGACCGGCCAGCCGCACGACGCGAGGCACCACGACCAGCCGGGACCGGCCCGCGAGTTCGCGGTCGAACTCGGCGAGGCCGAACGGGTCGGTGATCCGCGCCATCAGCGGCCCGACCTGCTGGATGCCGCGCATGACCGGCTTGAGCGGGTAGCGCAGCGAGGTCGGCGTGTTGCGGGGCAACCGCTCCACCAGGAACCGCGGCCGCGCGCCCAGCGCGTACGGAACGGTGTCCTCCAGCATCAGCCCGCCCGTGGGCAGCCGGCCGGTGCTGCGCAGGTCGAGCTTCACCTCGGACGCGGCCCCCACCGGCACGCGACTCGGCGCGAGGTACCGGGCGGCGTGCAGGCCGACCCGGGCCCTCGTCGCGAGCCACGCGGCCAGCAGCGGCAACGCGATCACGAAGGCGGCGACCCGCAACAGGTCGCGTTCGTTCAGCACTGCGGCGCACACTCCGGCGGCGAACCCCGCGGCCAGCAAGCATCTTCCGCGTGTGGTCAGACCGGAGAGTGCGGTGCGCATCGTTAGCGTGGCGTCCCTGCGTTGTTGTTGTTCATGCTCCGGACGAACGCCGCGCTCGGGTCGAGTGCCGCCGTCGGCACCGGCACGCGCTGCAACAGGGCCCTGATCAGCTCGGCGGGCGACCGGCGGGCGGCCTGGGCCTCCGCGGTCAGCACGAGCCGGTGGGCCAGCACCGGGATCGACACCGCGTGGATGTCGTCCGGCACCACGAAGTCACGGCCGGCCAGCGCCGCCTGTGCCCGCGCGGCGCGCACGAGGTGCAGCGTGGACCGGGGAGAAGCACCCAGCCGGAGCTCCGGCAGGCGGCGCGTCGCCGAGACGAGCTCGACGGCGTACCTGCGGACCTCGGGGGACAGGTGCACCCGGCGCACGGCCTCGACCAGCCGCAGGATCTGCGCGGCGTCCGAGACGGGCCGCAGGTCGTCGAGCGGGTTGTGACCCGCGTGCTCGTCGACCATCGCGAGTTCGGCCTGCGGGTCCGGGTACCCGATCGACACGCGCGCGGTGAACCTGTCGCGCTGCGCCTCCGGAAGGGCGTACGTGCCCTCCATCTCGATCGGGTTCTGCGTCGCGATCACCATGAACGGCGAACCCAGCGGGTACGTGTTGCCGTCGACCGTGACCTGGTGCTCCTCCATGCACTCCAGCAGCGCGGACTGCGTCTTGGGGGAGGCGCGGTTGATCTCGTCGCCGACGACGATGTTCGCGAAGATCGGGCCCGGCCGGAACTCGAAGTCGTTCTCCTGCCGGTTGTAGATCGACGAGCCCGTGATGTCGCTCGGCAGCAGGTCGGGCGTGAACTGCACCCGGCTCACCGTGCAGTCGATCGAACGGGCCAGCGCTTTGGCCAGCGAGGTCTTGCCGACACCCGGCACGTCCTCGACCAGCAGGTGCCCCTCGGCGAGCAGCGTCACGAGGGCCAGACGGACCACGTCGGGTTTGCCGACGAGCACCCGCTCGACGTTCGCGGCGATCCGCTGGACGGCGCCGTGCAACTCACCCAGAACCTGATCGACCGGCGCGTGACTGTTCGCGCTTGGGCTTCCCGGCGTCACTAAACCTCCAGCAGCCGTGTCCGGAACACGGACGTGTGAGCGTTTCACGCAGTGTGTCAAACCACGGCTAAGTGCCGTTACCCGAAGTGTGAACCAGTGTGCGCTCACGGTCTTCAGACGGTCGTGACCGTTTCGTCATCACGGTAGCTGGCCGCGCCGACGGTCCCGGCTCGCCGCCCACTGGCACCCATGCTCGTCTGCCTTCGCTCACGTCGCCCCGACTCCTGGTGAGTGCCCTGCCACCTGCGGGCTGAATCGGGTTCGCTCCACCTCAGTCCACCTTCCCCCACCGATGCTTCCCAACCCCATGTTTTGGCCAAAATTTCTAGGCCGTTCGAGTGCTTATCCGGACCTGAACCCTCACCCGCGAAGGTGGTGCATGACCACTTCCCCCACCGTCCCCCCACGCTGCCCCACGGCGTCTACCTGGGAAAACGAGTTTCGACATGCTGTGTAAACACCTGTTTCAACGTTGACTGTGGTGAAAAGTGGGGTACTGTGGCGGCCGGTGGGGCAGACGGGGGCTCCACTGCCGGTCTCGTCGTCCGGCAAGGGAGGTGGATGCCGTGTTCCTGGGCACTCACTACCCGCGCCTGGACGACAAAGGTCGGCTGACACTGCCTGCGAAGTTCCGGGACGAACTGGCGGGAGGTCTCATGGTCACCAAAGGCCAGGACCACTGCCTGTACGTGTTTCCCCGGGCTGAGTTCGAGCAGATGGCGAAGAAGGTCGCCGAGGCGCCGTTCACCAACGACGCCGTACGCGCCTATCAGCGTTATCTGTTCGCAGGAACGGACGAGCAGCGTCCGGATGGTCAGGGCCGCGTCCTGATCGCACCGGAACTGCGCCGGTATGCCGGGCTGACCAAGGAGTGCGTGGTCGTCGGCGCGTTCACCAGGATGGAGATCTGGGACGCGGCGGCCTGGCAGACCTATCTCGACGAGCACGAGGACGGCTACGCCACCGCTCGCGAGGAGGTCATTCCGGGCGTCTTCTGATGGCGGTCAGCCGAGCAACAGGCCGGATGTTCAACGCGATTCGGGTGCCGTGAGGCCTCGGTCCGCTCGAGTATCGGCCCTGGCGCACCTTCCCCGGCGCCAGGTTCGACGGGCGGGCGGGGACCTGACGTCACCCGAAACGCGCATCAGGGGAGCAGAGGGACGATGGATCAGCCGCGGCACGTACCGGTGCTGCTGGACCGCGTCCTGGAACTCTTCGCTCCAGCGCTCTCCGGCAAGCCTGCCATCGTTGTCGACACGACCCTCGGCATGGGCGGCCACTCCGACGCGCTGTTGAGCGCCCATCCCGAGCTCACCCTCATCGGGCTCGACCGCGACCCGCAGGCCATCGAGATGGCGGGCAAGCGCCTCGCTCACCACGGTGACCGCGTTCATCTCGTCAACGTCACCTACGACCACATCGACGAAGCCGTGGAAGACCTCGGCTTCTCGAAGGTCGACGGTGTCCTGATGGACCTCGGCGTGTCCTCGTTGCAGCTGGACGAGGAGGAACGCGGGTTCGCGTACTCGAAGGACGCCCCGCTCGACATGCGGATGTCCAAGGGCACCGGCATGACGGCGGCGGACGTGCTCAACACGTACTCGCACGGCGACCTCGCGCGGATCCTGTCGACCTACGGCGAGGAGCGGTTCGCGGGCAAGATCGCCTCCGCGGTGCTGCGGGAGCGCGAGAAGGAGCCGTTCACGAACAGCGGGCGGCTCGTCGAGCTGCTCTACGCGGCCGTGCCCGCGGCGTCGCGGCGCACCGGCGGGCATCCGGCGAAGCGCACGTTCCAGGCGTTGCGGATCGAGGTCAACGGCGAGCTGGAGTCGTTGCGGCTCGCGCTGCCGGCCGCTCTGGGCGTGCTGGGCATCGGCGGTCGCATCGTCGTGGAGTCGTACCAGTCCCTCGAGGACCGGATGGTGAAGCAGGCGCTCGCGGAGCTGGCGAAGTCGAAGACGCCGCCGGGCCTGCCGGTCGAGCTGCCGGGCCACGGGCCCGAGGTCAAGCTGCTGACCAGGGGCGCGGAGCTGGCGAACGAGCAGGAGATCGAGGACAACCCGCGGGCGGCGCCGGTGCGCCTGCGCGCGGCCGAGCGGATCGGAGCACCGAGGTGACGGCACCCGCACGGGTCGGTGGCTCGTCGCCCCGCGACCCCTCGAAGGACAAGGCCGAGCAGCAGGACAAGGCTCGCCGGCGCTCCGCCGGAGCCGAACGCGCCTACGCCCGGCGGGCCCAGCGCGCCTCGAACCTGCGCGGCGGTGCCGCGAGTTCCCAGCAGAAGGTGGCGTCGAAGGCGCCGTTCGTCGTGCTGGTGATGCTCGTGCTGGGCGCGGGCGTCGCCGGGATCATGTACTTCTCCACCCAGGCCGCCGCCGACACGTACCGATTGCAGGAGGCGCGGGCGGAGGCCGAGAGGCTGACGTTGCAGATGGAGCAGCTGCGCCGGGAGGTGGCGCTGCTCGAGTCGCCGACCGACCTCGCGCGCCGGGCGGGGGAGATGGGTCTCGTCGAGCCGTCGAACCCGGCACGGCTGCGGCAGAACCCGGACGGCTCGATCGAGGAGTTCGGCAAGCCGAGCGCGCCGACCAAGTCGACGCCGCCGCCACCGCCGTCCCCTGAGACGCCCGCCGGTCAGACGCCTCCGGCAGGTCAGCCTCCCGCCGGTCAGACGCCTCCGGCGGGTGGCTGATGCCCGGTCAGCAGACGAGGGGGCCGCGCCGCCCGTTGTCGGTGCGCGGTCCCCGCCCGGCCGCACGCCTGGGTGGCAACAGCAGGTTGCGCATCGGCGTCGGCCGCGTCCTGCTGATCGGTGCCCTGGTGGTCGCGGGCGTCAAGCTCGTGCAGGTGCAGGGACTGCAGGCGGAGGAGCTCTCGCTGCAGGCGCAGAAGCAGCGCACCACGCCCATCGACATCCCCGCCGAGCGCGGGTCGATCCTCGACCGCAACGGCAACCAGCTCGCGTTCTCGATCGAGGTGCGCGCGCTCTACATCCTTCCGCAGCGCGCGCGTAAGAACTGGGACGACGCCCACGCGAAGGACGCGAAGAAGTACCCCGGCACCTACGACGAGCACGCCCGCGAGATGGCGAAGTTCATCTCGTCGACGCTGGGCCCCGAGGTCAACGGGGAGAAGACCGACGAGGAGACCGTCTACCAGCAGCTGGTCAAGGACGTCACCTACGAGGTCCTGGTCAGCGAGTCCGAACCGGCGAAGGCCGCGAAGATCGTCGAGAAGTACCCGGCGGAGATCGGCTCGGAGTACCGCTCCAAGCGCATCTACCCCAACGGCGACCTGGCGTCGAACATCATCGGCGCGGCGAACTGGCGCCAGGAGGAGAAGCCGCCGACCGTCCAGGGCATCCTCGGTCTGGAGAACGCCCAGGACAACGTGCTGGCCGGCCGGACGGGCCGCCGCGTGGTCGACACGATGTCGGGTGACGACACCCTCGTCATCCCGAACACCGAGCGCGAGCTCGTGAAGCCGCAGCCGGGCAAGAGCCTCGAGCTCACGATCGACATCGACACGCAGTACGCCGTGCAGAAGATCATCAGCGACTACACGAAGAAGTTCGGCGCGAAGAACGGCTCCGCGGTCGTGCTGGACAGCCGCACCGGCGAGATCGTCGCGATGGCCAACGACAAGACGTACGACCCGACCGACTTCGGCAAGGCCTCCGAGGACCAGAAGCGCAACACGGCGGTGTCGTCGAGCTTCGAGCCCGGGTCGGTGAACAAGATCGTCACGGCCGCGGCCGCCGTCGAGTACGGCCTGTTCAAGCCGGACGACGTGCTGCAGGTGCCGGGGTCGATCAAGGTCGCCGACCGGATCATCAAGGACGCCTGGAACCACGGCACCGTGCCGATGTCGTTCACCGGCGTGTTCGCGAAGTCCTCCAACGTGGGCACGCTCGAGGCCGCCCAGGAGGTCGGCCAGGAGCGCTACGCCGAGATGCTGCAGAAGTTCGGCCTGGGCAAGCGCACCCAGTCGGGCGTCCCCGCCGAGGAGGCCGGTGTCGTCCCGCCGCTCAACCAGTGGTCCGGCTCGACCTTCGGCAACCTGCCGATCGGCCAGGGCCTCTCGATGACGTTGCTGCAGATGACCGGCATGTACCAGGCCATCGCGAACGACGGCGTGCGCATCCCGCCGCGACTGGTCCGCGCCGAGATCGGCGAGGCGGGCGCGCGCTCGGAGAAGCAGCGCCCCGACGGCGTCCGCGTGGTGTCGCCGGAGACCGCGAAGACCGTCCGCGACATGTTCCGCTCGGTCACGCAGTCCGACCCGCGCGACGCGAACCAGAACGGCACCGGCAAGCCCGCCGCCGTGCCCGGCTACCAGATCGCGGGCAAGACCGGCACGGCGCAGCAGATCGACCAGGCCTGCAAGTGCTACTCCCAGTCGCAGTACTGGACCACGTTCGCCGGCATCCTCCCGGCCGACAACCCGCGCTACGTGGTCGGCATCATGCTCGACGCACCGTCCGGCGCCCAGTCGGCGGCGCCGGTGTTCCACGACATCGCGACCTTCCTGACCCAGCGGTTCCAGGTGCCGATGTCGGCCGAGCAGACGCCGTACGTCCAGTTGCAGCTCTGAGGGGCGCGCATTCTCGGTGGTGCGCCGATGATTCGCAAGAGCCCGGGGTGCGCCCAGGCGTGATTCCGTCATCTTGACTGTGAAAACTTCTTCGTGTTGAGACGCAATTCGTCACGTTTAATTCTTCGAAACCGGAGAGTTGAACGAGGTGAGATCCGTCGTGCGTGCCACCGTATATTCGATCTTGGCATTTCTGCTCGGGATCGCACCCGCTCCCGCAGCTCAGACTCCGGAGGACGAGTCGGCCGTGAAGTCGTACTGGCTGCACATGAACAGCACGCCCACGTCCGACAAAATGATCGAACTCGAAGCGCAGCGACGTTCGTACGTGGTGTTGAACGCCTGGGAAAGTGATCTTGCGGCCAAGCTCAAGAAAGCGAACCCGAAGATTCAGGTCTTCGTCTACAAAGATCTTTCGTCGACGCGCAGCTACGCGTGTTCGAAGGGTGTCGACGACGCCGACCTGCCCACCGGCGTCGGGTACTGCGAGGCCGACCCGTCGTGGTTCCTGCGCGACTCCGCCGGCGACCGCTTCGAGTACTCCGGCTACGAGGGCCACTGGCAGATGGACGTCGGCAACCCGGCGTACCAGAACGCCTGGGCCGACAACGTGGTCGCGTCCTCGGCGAAGGTCTTCGACGGCGTCCTGATGGACAACGCCCTGTTCGCCTGCGACACCTACCACCAGGGCGTCTGCCCGGCCCAGTACCCGACCGACGAGTCGATGCGCGAGGCGTACCGCTCGCTGTTCGCCAACACCCGGCAGAAGTTCGTGGACGCGGGCCTGAAGACCGTCGCGAACATGTCCAACGCCCGCCTGCACGACGGCGCCTGGGACAGCTACGTCGAACACCTCGACGGCGGCTTCGACGAGTGGTGGCTGACCTTCGGCGACGGCGACCTGCTCTCCGAGTACGCGCAGGGCTGGAGCCGGCAGGTCGAGCAGATCACCGCCAACGAGGCCAAGGGCAAGATCACCTGGGTCCAGCCGCACCACAGCGGCGCCGAGCAGCCGTTCCGCTACGCCTTCGCGAGCTACCTGCTGGCCAAGGGCGAGCACGCGGCGATCTCCGAGATCGAGGAGACCGACCGCTACGACAACCCGTCGCAGTGGCGCGCCGAGTACGACTGGGACCTCGGCGCCCCGCTCGGCGCCCACCGCGAGATCGCGAAGAACGTGCACCAGCGCGACTTCGAGTGCGGCACGGTGCTCGTCAACGCGAACCGGACGGGCACCGGGCCGGTGACCGTGCGCCTCGACTCGATCCACACCAACGAGACGGGCGCACCGGTCAACTACATCGCCCTGGCGGGCACCACCGGAACCGTGCTGCGCAAGGACTGTTAGAGCGCCGCCCGGTCGTCCTGCAGAGGTTCGGGCCGAGCCACCAGCACGGGACACGACGAGTGGTAGAGCGCTGCTCGCGTGATCAGCCCGACGCCGTCGTGCTGCCCGCCCTTCCCGACCACCACGAGGTCGGAGTCCAGTGCCGCCAACGCCTCGTGCGGATGCCGTGACTCCACGAGGACCTCGGGCGTCAGTTCGGGAGCGGTGGTGCGCAGGAACAGCACTGCCCGCCGGACCGCCGCCTCGTCGCGGGGGACGGAGGCGTCGTTCTGGGCCGGCAGGTGCAGGTGCAGCAACCGCAGCCGCGCTCGGCGGGTGCGGCAGAGCTCGACCGCGCGCCGCAGCACGACCGGGTCCTCGCACCCGCCGACGGCAGCGGTGATCCAGCCGTGTTCACCGCGGATCGCCTCCGGGCGGCCGCGCACGACCACGACTCCGCACCGCGCGCGGCGCAACACCGGGAGGACGAGGGATCCCAGCCCCAGGCCGCGGTGCTGTTCGCCTTTGCACCCCAAGACCAAGGTCGCGCTGGAGTCCGACGCCCCCACCAGTGCGGCCACCGGGTCGTCTCCGCTCGGGCGGAAGTGGGCGGTGAGCATGGGGAGTCTCTCCAGGACCCGCTGGACCGTCGTGTCGCCGGGGTCCGCGAGGTACACCTGGAGGTCTGTCCTGAGTGACCACGCGTGCCGCGCTGCCCACTCGAAAGCGTGATATGCGGATTCGGAGGTGTCCACTCCGACCGTCACGGAACGACTGAAATCCGGTGCCCAGAACGAGAATCTCCTGGGTTCCACCGCCGAGCTGGTTCTCATCGCCGCCTCCTGCCGCTCCCTACCTCACCGCAGCCGCACCGGTGCCCACAGGGCACTAAGTCACGAAGCGGGCAGGAACTTGTTCGGCCGGACGGGCTCGCCCGCGAGGACCAGCGCGAACGGCCACCCGAACGGCCCAGAACCGCCGATCATCACCCGAACGCCAACGCGCCGCTCGACCACTCCGCGTACGCCGGTAGCCTCTTGCCCGTGCCTGCCAAGCTCGAGGGCAAGGTCGCGACCGCCCCGCCCCGCCCCAACGCCATTCGCCCTGCTTCCGTGGCTGCTCTCGCCGCGGTGGCCGACGTGCACCTGACCAGGCCGGCGCATGCCGACGTCCAGGTGACGGGGGTGACTCTGCGTGCACAGCACGTGATCGCAGGGGACCTCTACGCCGCACTGCCCGGTGCGCACGTCCACGGTGCCGACTTCGCCGACACGGCGATCGCGAACGGTGCCGTCGCCGTGCTGACGGACGAGGCCGGAGCCGCGCGCGACTCCCTCAAAGACGTGCCCGTGCTGATCCACCCGCGCCCCCGTGAGGTCGTGGGGCTGCTCGCCGCGCACGTCTACGGGCAGCCGTCGACGAAGGTGAAGTTGTGGGGGGTCACCGGCACGTCCGGCAAGACCACCACCACGTACATGATCGAGTCGGTGCTCCGGGCCGCCGGGAGGCAGACCGGCCTGATCGGCACGGTCGGCACCCGCATCGGCACCGAGCAGCTCGGCAGCTCCCACACCACGCCGGAGGCGCCGGACCTGCAAGCGCTCTTCGCGGTGATGGCCGAGCGCGGTGTCACCGACGTGGCGATGGAGGTGTCGAGCCACGCGCTGCACATGGGGCGCGTCGCCGCCACCGAGTTCGAGATCGGCGCGTTCACGAACCTGAGCCAGGACCACCTCGACTTCCACGCCGACATGGAGGAGTACTTCCAGGTCAAGGCGCAGCTGTTCGACGGCCGCGCGCGCAGGGAGATCGTCTGCGTCGACGGCGAGTGGGGCGACAGGCTGGTCAAGGCCGGCACGATCACCGTCGCCATGACCAAGCCCGCCGACTGGACCGCGAGCGACGTCGAGGTGTCGCCGACCGGTGAGCAGAGCTTCACCGCGCACGGCCCCGGCGGCGACATCCGGATCCACCTCCCGCTCGCGGGCAGCTTCAACATCGCGAACGCCCTGCTGGCCATCGCCTGCCTGCACGTCGAGGGCATCGGCGCCGAGGCCATCGCCGAGGGGCTGAAGACCGTCCAGGTGCCCGGCCGCATGCAGCGCGTCGACGAGGGCCAGGACTTCACCGCCGTCGTCGACTACTCGCACAAGCCCGCCGCCGTCGCGCTCGCGCTCGACGCGGTGCGCGCCAAGACCGACGGCCGGGTGATCATCGTGCTCGGCTGCGGTGGCGACCGGGACCGGGCGAAGCGCCCGCTGATGGGCGAGGCCGCCGCGGCACGCGCCGAGGTGTTGATCATCACCGATGACAACCCGAGGAGCGAAGACGCGTCCTCTATTCGGGCCGCCATGCTCGAAGGGGCGCTCGCCACCGCGAACCGGGGCGAGGTGCTCGAGATCGGCGACCGGAGGCTCGCGATCGAGAAGGCCGTCGAGCTGGCACTTCCGGGTGACGTCGTCGTCGTGGCGGGCAAGGGACACGAGACGGGACAGGAGATCGCCGGCGTGGTCCATCCGTTCTCGGACGTCGAGACGCTGACCGCCGCGATCAGGAGGGCACACCGTTGATCGCACTCACGCTCGCCGAGATCGCTGAGATCGTCGGCGGACGCCTGCACGCGACCGATGGCAGTCCGGTCGTGACGGGCACCATCGAGTTCGACACCCGCAAGATCACCGAGGGGGGCCTCTTCCTGGCCCTGCCCGGCGAACGCGTGGACGGCCACGACTTCGCCGCGGAGGCCGTGGCGTCGGGCGCGGCCGGCGTGCTGGCGGGCCGCGAGGTCGACGCACCCGCGGTGATCGCACCGCCGGTGGAGACCAGGCACGCCAACGCCTACGTGCTCGCCGGGGACAAGACCGGCGAGGGCGCGGCGGTGCTCGAGGCACTGGCCAAGCTCGCCCGCCACGTCACCGACCGCCTGAAGGACCTCACGATCGTCGGCGTCACCGGTTCGGCGGGCAAGACGTCCACCAAGGACCTCATCGCCCAGGTGTTGCGGCCGGTCGGTGACGTCGTGGCGCCGCCGGAGTCGTTCAACAACGAGCTCGGCCACCCGTGGACCGCGCTGAGGTCGACCGAGGACACCAGGTTCCTGGTGCTGGAGCTGTCCGCGCGCGGCATCGGCCACATCGCGAACCTGTGCGAGGTCGCCCCGCCGCGCTTCGGCGCCGTGCTCAACGTCGGCACCGCGCACCTCAGTGAGTTCGGTTCCCGCGAGGGCATCGCCCAGGGCAAGGGCGAGCTGATCGAGTCGTTGCCTGAGGACGGCGTCGCGATCCTCAACGCCGACGACCCACTGGTGGCGGGCATGGCGAGCCGCACCAAGGCCAAGGTCGTCCTCGTCGGCGAGAACAAGAACGCGGACGTCCGCGCCGAGGACGTCGAGCTGGACGAGCAGGCCCGGGCGAGCTTCACGCTGAAGACCGCCCAGGGCGACGCGCACGTCAAGCTCTCGCTCAACGGCACGCACCAGGTCGGCAACGCGCTGGTCGCCGCCGCCATCGCCCTGGAGCTGGGCGCCACGCCCGCCGAGGTCGCGCAACGGCTCGGCGCGGCGGAACGGGTCTCCGCGCACCGCATGGTAATCACCGACCGCGCGGACGGCGTGACGGTCATCGACGACGCCTACAACGCGAACCCCGACTCGGTGCGGGCGGCGCTCAAGGCGCTCGCGTCGATCGCGCGCTCCACCACGCCCGCCCGGCGCAGCTGGGCCGTCCTCGGCCCGATGGCGGAACTGGGCGACGACGCGGTGCGCGAGCACGACGAGATCGGCCGGCTGGTGGTGCGTCTCGACATCAGCAAGCTGGTCGTCGTCGGTGAGGCGGCCCGCGCGATGCACCAGGGCGCGCACCTGGAAGGATCTTGGGGAGACGAATCCGTCAGGGTGCCGGACGCAGACGCGGCTGTCGCGTTGCTCCAGGGGGAAGTCCGGCCCGGTGACGTAGTGCTGGTCAAGGCATCCAACGCCTATCGCCTGTGGCGCATTGCCGAGGCCCTGCTGGAGGCAGGAACCAAGTGAAGAGCATCCTGATCGCGGCAGCGATCGCACTCGCGGTGTCGATCCTGCTGACGCCTTATCTGATCAAGGTCTTCTCCCGGCAGGGCTTCGGCCAGGAGATCCGCGAGGACGGTCCGCAGCACCACAAGACCAAGCGCGGTACGCCGACCATGGGTGGCCTCGCCATCCTGGTCGCGATGTGGGCCGGTTACCTCGGCACACACCTCGTGAACTCGATGTCGGCTTCCGCCTCGGGGCAGACCCCGACGGCGTCCGGCCTGCTCGTGCTCATGCTGACGACGTCCCTCGGGCTCGTCGGCTTCCTCGACGACTTCATCAAGATCCGCAAGGCCCGCAACCTGGGCCTGAACAAGACGGCGAAGCTGGTCGGCCAGTTCATCGCGACGATCACGTTCGCGGTGCTCGTGCTGCAGTTCCCGAACAAGGACGGCCTGACGCCCGCGTCGGTCAACCTGTCGTTCGTCCGCGACATCACCGTGGTCTCGTTCGGCACCATCGGGTTCATCGTCTTCTGCTACGGCATGGTCGCCGCGTGGTCGAACGCCGTGAACCTGACCGACGGCCTCGACGGCCTGGCCGGCGGCTCGTCGGCGATGGTGTTCGGCACCTACGTGGTGATCTCGTTCTGGCAGTTCCGCTACAACTGCTCGAGCTACGCCGTGGCCGGGTGTTACGACGTGCGCGACCCGCTGGACCTCGCCGTGATCGCCGCGGCCGCGATGGCGGGCTGCATCGGCTTCCTCTGGTGGAACGCGGCTCCGGCCAAGATCTTCATGGGTGACACCGGTTCGCTCGCGCTCGGTGGCCTCGTCGCCGGTCTCGCGATCGCGACCCGCACCGAGCTGCTGATGATCGTCATCGGCGGTCTGTTCGTGGTCGAGGCCCTGTCGGTGGCGTTGCAGGTCGCGGTCTTCCGCACCTCGCGACGGCGTTTGTTCCGCATGGCCCCGTTCCACCACCACTTCGAGCTGGCGGGCTGGGCGGAAACCACGGTCATCATCCGTTTCTGGTTGATGGGTGGCATCTGCTGCATGTTCGGGCTCGGCGTGTTCTACAGCGAGTGGCTGACGGGCGGGTTCTAGGACGATGACCAAGCTGGCCGGAACAAAGGTGCTGGTGGCCGGTGCTGGAGTGACCGGCCGGTCCGCCGCGGAGGCGTTGCTCGCGGCGGGTGCCGAGGTCGTGGTGACGGACTCGTCGCCGGAACGACTCGCGGCGCTGGAGACCCTGCTCGAAGGCGTGGAACTGGTGCCCGGCCTGGCGGAACCCCCGGCCGGCACCTCCCTCGTCGTCACGAGCCCCGGCTGGCAGCCGTCGAGCCCGCTGCTCGCGGCCGCCGCCTCCGCCGGCATCGAGGTGATCGGCGAGGTCGAGCTGGCCTGGCGGATGGGCACCGAACTGGCCGATCCGCCGGTGTGGCTCGCGGTGACCGGCACGAACGGCAAGACCACCACGGTCGGCATGCTGGAGTCGATCCTGCACGCCGCCGGCGCGGACGCCGTGGCCTGCGGCAACGTCGGCCTGCCGGTCGTGGACGCGCTGCTCGCCGGCCGCCGGGTGCTCGCCGTGGAGCTGTCGAGCTTCCAGCTGCACTGGGCGCCGTCGGTGCGTCCGCAGGCGGGCGCGCTGCTCAACCTCGCCGAGGACCACCTCGACTGGCACGGCGGCATGGACGCCTACGCCCAGGCCAAGGCCGGGGTCCTCACCGGAGACGTGGCGATCGGCTGGCTCGACGACGACCGCGTCGTCGACCTGCTCGAAGACTCCCCGGCGCGCGACAAGGTCGGCTTCACGCTGGAAGAACCGCTGGCGGGCCAGCTCGGTGTGCGCGACGGCTGGCTGGTCGACCGCGCGTTCGCCGACGACGAGGCGCTGATCGAGGTCTCGAAGATCCGTCCGGCGGGCCCTCCCGGCATCGCGGACGCCCTGGCCGCCACGGCTCTGGCGCGTGCTTACGGCGTGCCGTCCGAGGCCGTGCGGGAAGGCCTGGAGGCGTTCGAACCGGCCGCGCACCGCGCCGTGCTCGTCACGGTCGACGCCGCCGACGTGAAGTACGTCAACGACTCGAAGGCGACGAACCCGCACGCGGCCGTGGCGTCGTTGCGCGCGTTCGACAGCGTTGTCTGGATCGCCGGTGGGCTTCTGAAGGGCGCGTCGGTCGAGGACATGGTGCGCACCGAGGCCCATCGCCTGCGTGGTGCCGTGCTGATCGGCGCCGACCGTGCGGTGATCGCGGAGGCTCTCGCGAAGCACGCTCCGGACGTGCCGGTGGTGGCGCTCGACCTCGCGGACGACGAAGACCCGATGCTGGCCGTGGTGCGTGCCGCGCAGGAGTTCGCGCAGTCCGGTGACACCGTGTTGCTCGCCCCTGCTGCCGCGTCGATGGACATGTTCACGGACTACGCGCACCGCGGACAGGCGTTCACGGATGCCGTAAAGCGCCTTACGGGTGGCCGGTAGGGTTCGAAAGGGGCGACACGCCCCAGGAATCCCCGTTCGAGCGCTTGACACAGGAGACGATGATCTGGTGACCGTCGTCGCCGACAAGCCGAGAAGCAAGCGGAAGGTTCGTCCCGCGGGCCGCGTCGCCTCGTTGCGCACCGGCATGACCTCGTGGCTGAGCCGCCCGCTCGCCGACTTCCACCTGTTGCTCGCGATCTTCGGCATGCTCACCGTGCTCGGCCTGGTGATGGTGCTGTCGGCGTCGGCGCCGGGACAGGTCGCGTCCGGTGTGTCCGCGTACAGCGTGTTCCAGAAGCAGCTGATCTACGTGTGCATCGGCGCCGTGCTGTTCTGGGTGATGCTGCGGTTCCCGTTGCGCCGGCTCCGGCACTTCTCGACGGCCGCGATGGGCATCGGCGTGCTGCTGCTCGCCCTCGTGCTGACGCCGCTCGGCGACGTCCGCGGTGGCGCGCGCTCGTGGTTCACGCTCGGGCCCGTCTCGTTCCAGCCGATCGAGGCCGTGAAGCTCGCGCTGGCGTTGTGGGGCGCGCACGTCCTGGTCACCAAGAGGGCGTTGCTGTCGCAGTACCGGCACCTGCTGGTGCCCGTCGTGCCGGTGGCCATGCTGGTGTTCGCGCTGGTGATGCTGCAGCCGGACCTCGGCGGCACGATCACGCTCGGCGTGGTGCTGATCAGCCTGCTGTGGTTCGTCGGCGCGCCGATGCGGTTGTTCGGCGTGATCGCCGGTGGTGCGGTGGCGGGTGCCGTCGTGCTCGCGATCGGCGCCACGTACCGGCTGCAGCGCGTGACGACGTTCCTCAACCCCGACGCCGATCCCGAGGGCGCCGGGCACCAGGCCCGGCAGGCGATGTTCGCGCTCGCCGACGGAGGCCTGTTCGGCAAGGGGCTCGCGCGGGGCAGTTCGCAGTGGCGGTACCTGCCCAACGTCGAGTCGGACTTCATCTTCGCCGTCATCGGCGAGGAGCTCGGGTTCGTCGGGTGCGCTCTGGTGCTGGTGCTGTTCGGCGGGCTCGCGTGGGTCGGCCTGCGGATCGCGTCGCGCAACACCGACCCGTGGATCCGGATCGTCTCCGCGACGCTGACGGTGTGGCTGGTCGCGCAGGCCGCGATCAACATCGGCTACGTCGTGCGGCTGCTGCCCGTCACGGGTCTCACGCTGCCGTTGATCTCTTCCGGCGGCACCTCGGTCGTGACGACCATGGTGGTGTTCGGCATCCTCGCGAACTGCGCCCGGCACGAGCCCGAAGCCGTGTCGGCGCTGCGTTCGCTCGGTCCCGGCCGTGTCGGCGGGCTGCTCAGGCTGCCCGCTCCGGAGGCCTACCGGGCGCCGGCCAAGCGCAAGCCGGTCCGCCCGTCCACGCCTCCCCGCGCACCGGGCCGTTCGCGGACACAGCAACTTCCGGTCGTGGATGAACGTCGTATGGCGGGAAGGTCCGCTCCGCCCTCGGAGTACCGTCGCCGCGACTCGCGGCGCACGCAGGGCCGTTCAGAGCAAGGCCGGTCGACCCGCGGTCGCGGGCGATCGAACTGATGTGAATCTTCAGCCGACAACTTGGGAGAAGTCTTGACCGGGCACCCTGCCCCCAGTGGTCCGTGCGTCGTGGTCGCCGGCGGTGGCACCGCCGGACACATCGAGCCGGCACTGGCGCTGGCCGACGCGGTCATGCGACTGCGGCCGGACGCGCGTGTCATCGCGCTCGGCACCGAGCGCGGCCTCGAGAGCAAGATCGTCCCGGCCCGCGGGTACCCGCTGGAGCTGATCCCGCCGGTGCCGATGCCGCGCAAGCCCACCCTGGACCTGCTGAAGCTGCCGCTGAACGTGCGCGGCGCCGTGAAGCAGACCCGTGAGGTGCTGGAGCGCGTCGGCGCGGACGTCGTCGTCGGCTTCGGTGGTTACGTGGCGCTGCCCGCGTACCTGGCCGCGCGTGGCCGCATTCCGATCGTGGTGCACGAGGCGAACGCCAAGGCCGGTCTCGCGAACAAGGTCGGCGCCAAGTTCGCCGACCACGTCGCGGCGGCCGTGCCGGACTCCGGCCTGACCGACGCGCAGATCATCGGCATCCCGCTGCGCCAGTCGATCACGACGCTGAACCGCGCCGCGTTGCGTGACGAGGCCCGCCGCTTCTTCGGTCTGGACCCGCACGCGCCGGTGCTGCTGGTGTTCGGCGGCTCGCAGGGCGCGCGGTCGATCAACGAGGCCGTGGCGCCCGTGGCCGCCGAGTTCGCCCGCGCCGGCGTCGGTGTGCTGCACGCGTACGGCCCGAAGAACTCCGTTGCCGTGCAGCAGGTTCCGGGCCGCCCGGCGTACGTGCCGGTGCCGTACCTGGAGCGCATGGACCTGGCGTACGCCGCCGCGGACGCCGTGCTCTGCCGTTCGGGCGCGATGACCGTCGCCGAGGTGTCGGCCGTCGGCCTGCCCGCGATCTTCGTGCCGCTGCCGATCGGCAACGGCGAGCAGGCGCTGAACGCCGGTCCGGTCGTCTCCGCGGGTGGTGGCCTGCTGGTGCCGGACGAGGAGCTCACGCCGCAGAAGGTCGCGTCGCTGGTGGTGCCGCTGATGGCGGACCGCGAGCGGCTCGCGCAGATGTCCCGCGCGACGCTCGGCACCGGCCGCCGTGAGGCCGACGAGATCCTTGCCCGCACCGTTCTGGATGTGATCAGGAAATGAGCCTCGAACGCGTTCACCTCGTCGGCATCGGTGGTGCCGGCATGAGCGGCATCGCCCGCATCCTGCTGGCGCGCGGCGTGCAGGTGTCCGGTTCGGACGCCAAGGACTCGCGGACCGTGCTGGCCCTGCGCGCCCAGGGCGCGCGGATCGCCGTCGGTCACGACGCCGCGAACCTGGACCAGCTCGTGGGCGGTCCGACCGAGGTCGTGGTGTCGACCGCGATCAAGGACACGAACCCCGAGTACGCCGCTGCCCGTGAGCGCGGCATCACCGTGCTGCGCCGTGCCGAGGCCCTCGCGGCGCTGATGGACGACCATCGCGTCGTGTGTGTCGCCGGTACGCACGGCAAGACGTCGACCACGTCGATGCTCACCGTCGCGTTGCAGCACTGCCGGGTCGACCCGTCGTTCGCGATCGGTGGTGATCTGAACGAGTCCGGCGCCAACGCCCACCAGGGCACCGGCGGCGTGTTCGTGGCCGAGGCGGACGAGTCCGACGGCTCGTTCCTGTTCTTCTCGCCGTCCGTCGCCGTCGTGACGAACGTGGAGGCCGACCACCTCGACCACCACGGCACCGTCGAGGCCTACACGGCCGTGTTCGACTCGTTCCTGGAGCGGATCGTGCCCGGCGGCGTGCTGGTGTCCTGTGCGGACGATCCCGGTGCGGCTCGCCTGATCACCGAGGCTCGTGCGCGCGGGATCCGCGTTCGCGAGTACGGGCGTTCGGCCACCGACGCGAAGCTGGTCGACTACAAGCCGTTCGAGTCGGGCGGCCTCGCGTCGGTCGAGATCGACGGCGTGGCGGTCGAGGTCCGGGTCGCGGTGCCGGGTGAGCACATGGCGTTGAACGCGATCGCCGCGCTGCTGGCCGGTCTGGAGCTCGGTGCCGACCAGACCGGGATGCTCGAAGGCCTCGCGGCTTTCGGTGGCGTGCGGCGGCGGTTCGAGTTCAAGGGCCGTGGCGGTGGCGTGTCGGTGTACGACGACTACGCGCACCACCCGACCGAGGTCGACGCACAGCTGCGTGCCGCCCGTCCTGTTGCCGGTGCTGGCCGCGTCGTCGTGGTGTTCCAGCCACACCTGTACTCGCGTACGCGCACGTTCGCCGTCGAGTTCGCCGCCGCGCTGTCGCTGGCGGACGAGGTCGTGGTGCTGGACGTCTACGGCGCCCGCGAGGAGCCGGAGCCCGGCATCACCGGCGCGCTGATCGCCGACCAGGTCACGGCTTCCGTGCACTACGAGCCGTCGTTCGACCGCGTGCCCGCACTGGTGGCCTCGCTGGTCCGCGAGGGCGACCTGGTCGTGACGATGGGCGCGGGCGACGTGACGATGCTCGGCCCCGAGATCGTCAGCGCGCTGTCATGAGCGCACCGGTTCGCGGCAGGTCCACGCGAGTTCGCCCCGCGAACCGGAGACCGAAGAGCGCGGAGTACAAGGCGCGGCGCAGGGTCATCCTGCGCCGCCGCCTGGTCGCGCTGCTGACAGTGGTGTCCGTGCTGGCACTGGTCTACTGCGTCTACTTCACCCCGTTGCTCGGCGTCAGCCAGGTCGACGTCCGGGGCAACGGCGCGCTGACCGAGGACGAGGTCCGCGCCGTGGCCGCCATCGAGACCGGCTCCCCGCTGATCCGCCTGGACCTCAAGGAGATCCACGACCGGGTCGCGGGCATCCCGCGCGTCGCCGCCGTCGAGGTCGAACGCCAGCTCCCGGGCACGGTCCGCCTGGTGCTCACCGAACGGGTCCCGGTCGGCTCGGTGAAGCTGCCCGACGGCTTCCACCTCGTCGACTCGACGGGCAAGGACTACGCGATCCTCCCGGCCGCCGCACCGGGCGTGCCCGAACTGGTGCTCACCCTGCCGTCGTCCTCGGACCCGGCCACTCGCGCCGTGGTCGGGGTCGTGAACGAACTGCCGGAGAAGCTGCGGCCGGACGTGCTGGCGGTGGCGGCGACGACCAGTGCCGACGTTCGGCTGACGCTGTCGGGAGGCCGCACGGTGAAGTGGGGCAACTCCGAGGACACGGCACGCAAGGCGGCCGTGCTGCTCGTGCTGCTGTCGCGGCCAGGCACGAACTACGACGTGTCGTCGCCCGACCTGGCCACGGTTTCCTAGCCCAGGGTCAGGTGGAAGCCTTCGGACGCGGCTTCCTGCTGGCTCTTCCAGATCACACCGCGGTTGGAGTTGCCGATCTTCGCGCCGTAGAGGCGTTCTCCCTCGGGGACACCGCTCACGCTGAAGTTGAACTTGCACGACCCCAGGCCGGTCATCAACGTGCCGACGCCGAGAACCCTGTTGTCCTGGTTGACGATCTCGACCTGGCCGCCGAGTTGGATGTCGCTGTAACCACCCACGCCGCAGTTGCCGTTCACGGTCATCGATCCGTCGACCGTGAACCCCTTGGGTGATGACGACGTGGACGGTCCCGCTGCACTCGTGTCGGCAGAACGCAGCAGGTCGGGGCCGGTGGCTCTGCCCAGCCCGAACCCGAGTCCGCCCGCTGTCAGCGCCACGAGGGCGAAACCGATCGCGAGCCAGGGCGGTCTGCGTCCGGGTGGTGGCGCAGGTCCGATGGTGACTACTGGTGGAAGAGGTTCCACGGCGGTCCTTCGATCTGGGGCTAGCGCCGCGGTGCCGGCGGCCGCGACGGAGTCGGGAACCGGCGGACCCTGCGGATCGGGGACCGGGGAATCGGCTGGGAGCACAAGGGTTTCTCCTGGGTTTCGCGCGTCAGCCGTTCGGCCTCAGCCGCGCCGTCGCGACCCGTACGACGAGGCTGCCGAGCCTGCTCGTGACGAGTTCCAGGACGATCGCTTCGATGACGAGCGAACGCACGGACGCGGGTGCGGGTGCCAAGACATGCCTCCTGGTGATGAACGACTAACGTGCTCATCGGGCTACCACTCGCGGTATTAGCCAGTTTGATCGTTGTCACCCGAAGGAAGTACTCAATGCCGGGCCGCGTTGTCGTTGTGGGGGCCGGTCTTGCCGGACTGTCAGCGGCGTTGCACCTGCAGGGGACCGGTCGGCGTGTCACGGTGCTCGAAAAGGGTGACGGGCCTGGTGGGCGGGCCGGCACTGTGCGTGTCGGCGGGTTCGTCGCGGACAACGGGCCGACCGTGCTGACGATGCCCGAGTACCTGGAAGTGGCGTTCGGCGCCGTGGGGGAGCGGCTTTCGGACTGGCTGACGCTCGACCGCGTGGAGCCCGCCTATCGCGCGCGGTTCGCGGACGGGTCGCGGATCTCGGTGCACACCGACGGCGCCGCGATGGAGGACGAGGTCCGTTCCGTCTGCGGGGCAAGGGAAGCGGCCGGGTACCGCGACCTGCGGCGGTGGCTGGGTGAGCTGTACTCGGTGCAGCGCGAGCACTTCATCGGGGCGAACTTCGACTCGCCGTTCGACCTGGTGCGGCCGGAGCTCGTGAAGCTCGCGGCTCTCGGTGGGTTCGGGCGGCTCGAGCCGCAGTTGCGGCGGTTCCTGCGGGACGAGCGGTTGATCAGGCTCTTTTCGTTCCAGGCCTTGTACGCGGGGGTGCCGCCGCGGCAGGCTCTCGCGGCGTATGCCGTCATCGCGTACATGGACACCATCGCGGGCGTGTACTTCCCACGCGGCGGAATGCATGCGGTGCCTCAGGCGATGGCTGGTGCCGCGACCAAGCACGGTGCGGAGTTCCGTTACGGCGCAACAGTCACACGGCTGGAGTGGCGCGGTGCGCGCGTTGTGGCCGTACATACCGCTGAGGAGCGCATCGAGTGTGATGCCGTCGTCTTGGCGTGCGAGCTGCCGGACGCCTATCGGTTGCTCGGCAAGTCGCCGAAGCGGGTGTTGCCGCACCGGTGGTCGCCGTCCGCGGTGGTGCTGCACGCCGCGACGGACCGCACGTGGGACCTCGGGCACCACAACATCCTGTTCGGGGCGGCGTGGCGGGGGACGTTCGACGAGATCGTCCACAAGGGACGGTTGATGTCCGACCCGTCGCTGCTCGTCACGCACGCGCAGGACGGGCTGCACTACGTGCTGGCGCCGTCGCCGAACCTCCGGACCGGGCCGGTCGACTGGAAACGCGTCGGGCGCCGGTACCGCGACGAGCTGGTGCGGACGCTGGAGGAGCGCGGGCTCGACGGGTTCGGTGCGGCGGTCCGCGACGAGGTGTTGGTGACGCCGCTGGACTGGGGCAACGCGGCGGGGACGCCGTTCGGGCTCGCGCACACCTTCGCGCAGACGGGACCGTTCCGGCCGCGCAACGTCGTGAAGGGCGCCGAGAACGTGGCACTGGCCGGAGCGGGCACCACACCGGGAGTCGGGGTGCCGCCGGTGCTGATCTCCGGGCGGCTCGCGGCCCAACGGATAAATGCGGTGCGGTGACGTCACAGGCTCGTGCACGCTGCGCCGCATGACACGGACTGCACCACCACTCGTCGCCGACGAACGTGCGACGTACACGGCCCTGTTGGACTACTTGCGCGCGACGATCGAGCTGAAGGTCGAGGGCCTGTCGGACGACGACGCGACGCGGGCGGTGCTGCCGTCGAAGCTGACGACCGCGGCCGGCGTGGTGAAGCACGTGCGCTGGACCGAGCACCACTGGTTCGAGGTGGTGCTCGCCGGACGTGACTCGCGGGCGCCGTACACGATGGAGGACCCCGACGCGGACTGGCGCGTCGAGGAGGGCGAGACGCTCGCCGGGTTCCTGGCGGACTACCGCGCGCAGTGCGAGGTGAGCCGGGAGGTCCTCGCCGGTCTGGAGCTCGACGCCGAGGTGCCGTTCCAGGGCGACCGGACGATCTCGGCCCGATGGGTGCTCGCGCACCTCATCGACGAGACCGCCCGGCACGCCGGCCACCTGGACGTCGTCCGGGAACTGCTCGACGGAACCGTCGGCGACTAGACCGGGAGCAGCTGCCAGCGCTGCAGGAGGCTGGTCTCGAAGGGGTCGAAGACGACCACGCGTCCGTTGGTGCCCGAGGTCAGGAGGTTGACACCGTGCACGATCGTGTAGTTGCCGAGTTCGTCACCGACGAGTGACCACTGCTGCGCCGGGCGGGCGACGTCGCAGTTCTCCAGCTTCACGGCGAGCGAAGGCTCCGGCATCACCGTCAGGCAGTTGCCACTGGCCTGGCTCCGCAACGCGACCTTGCCGCCGCCCGCGTCGATCCGCTCGAAAGCCGGAGCGGCGTCGCAGGCCCTCAGTTCGTTGAGGTACTCGACGCTGTCGGACACGCAGGTGCCCTCCTGGGCCTGCCTCAGCTTGACCGGTGCTCCTGGCTGCGGCGGCGGCACCACTCCGACCTCGCGGACCAGCCAGCGCTGTGTGGGCCGCGTGGAGGCCTCGAACATGCTCACGTCGCCGAACAGCGAGAAGAGGTAGGAGTCGACGAACCGGGTGCCGAATCGCCCGGCGACCGCCAGCTTCACGGTGCCGTCGGCGTCGGCCACCTCCTGGAACCGCTGGCCGGCCTCGACGGTCTCGCACGGCCAGGTCGTCACCGAGCTGTTGTACCCGTCCAGACAGGTCCCGCTGCCGATGTTGCGCAGGTACGACCCGCCGCCCGCGACGGCGGGGACGCGTTCGAACCGCTGCGCCGCGCTGCCGTCGCACGCACTCACGCCGGCGCGGAGAGTCTCCGGCTTGCTCAGGTCGAGGCACAGCCCGTCGGCCGCGCTCTTGATCTCGACGATCGTGTTGCCTTCCGGCGCCGCACCCGCGGGTGCGACGGTCACTGCCCCCAGAGCGATCGCGGCCAGCGCGACGCTCAGCATCTTCATCCCCATCTACGGACAGTAGCGAGAGGTGACCCTGGCATGGTGTGCAACTGAGGAAGGCATGGGCGAGACGATCTCCGATTCGTCGTCCGACTAGGCTTGTGGTGCGTCGTCCTCAGGACCGCGCGCAACTACTTGACGGCACGACCGGGGAGTAGTAGCGCACAGTGTTGGGACCCTACGGCGTGGCTGCTGGACCGACGCACCGCCGGTGCTTACCGTCCAGCAGGAACATATGGGGTTGACATAACTCTGAATCTCGATGAGAGGTTGAGAGTTTCAATCCGGGTGCATCACACCCAGCACCTGCAGCGCGGACCACGATCAGGAAGGCGGATCCGATGACGCCCCCGCACAACTACCTCGCGGTGATCAAGGTCGTCGGCATCGGTGGTGGCGGTGTCAACGCCGTCAACCGCATGATCGAGGTCGGGCTGAAGGGCGTCGAGTTCATCGCGGTGAACACCGACGCACAGGCCTTGCTGATGTCTGATGCCGACGTCAAGCTCGACATCGGCCGCGAGCTCACCCGCGGCCTCGGTGCCGGCGCCAACCCCGAGGTCGGGCACAAGGCCGCCGAAGACCACCGCGAGGAGATCGAGGAGGTCCTCAAGGGGGCCGACATGGTCTTCGTGACCGCGGGCGAAGGCGGCGGCACGGGCACCGGCGGCGCGCCCGTCGTGGCCTCGATCGCGCGCAAGCTCGGCGCACTGACCATCGGTGTCGTGACGCGTCCGTTCTCGTTCGAGGGCAAGCGCCGCGCCAAGCAGGCCGAGGACGGCATCCAGGCCCTGCGCAACGAGTGCGACACGCTCATCGTCATCCCCAACGACCGGCTGCTCCAGCTCGGCGACATCGGCGTCAGCCTGATGGACGCCTTCCGCTCCGCGGACGAGGTGCTGCTGTCCGGTGTCCAGGGCATCACCGACCTGATCACGACCCCCGGTCTGATCAACCTGGACTTCGCCGACGTCAAGTCGGTCATGTCCGGCGCGGGCTCGGCGTTGATGGGCATCGGCTCGGCGCGCGGTGAGGGACGAGCGGTCCAGGCCGCGCAGAAGGCGATCAACTCGCCCCTGCTGGAAGCCTCGATGGAGGGCGCGCACGGCGTGCTGCTCTCGATCGCGGGTGGCTCCGACCTGGGACTCTTCGAGATCAACGAGTCCGCGTCGCTGGTCCAGGAAGCCGCACACCCGGACGCGAACATCATCTTCGGTACGGTCATCGACGACTCCCTGGGCGACGAGGTCCGGGTCACGGTGATCGCGGCCGGTTTCGACGCGGGCGGGCCCACGCACAAGAAGCTGGAGCCGACGGCGTTGTCCTCGCCGCCTCGGACGGCTACCGGGCCCATCGCCTCCGCCACCGCTGTGCCCACGCACGTGCAGCAGCCGGTGGCCCAGACTCCACCTCCGCCCGTGCAGGCTCCCGTCGTGCAGGCTCCGGTTCAGCCGGAGATCCGGCAGGCTCCGCCTGTGCAGCATCCTCCGGTGCAGCAGCCGCCTGCTTCTGTTCCGCCGCAGCCGTCGCACGCTCAGGGGAACGGGTACGTGCCCTCGGTGCCTCGGTCCTTGTCTCCGAACGGGTCGTTGCCTTCTCGGCCTGTGCCGGTTACCGAGGATCCCGATGACGAGGTGGATGTGCCGCCGTTCATGCGGCGGTGAGGTTGGGGCTTTCGGCTCCTTTGGGTGCCTTTAGGTGCCTTCGGGGCTTGGCCTTGGGTGGCTGGGTTTTGGTTTTCTGATCTTGTCGGACCCCCTGAGTAGCGTTTGGGCTCAGGGGGTCTTCCTTTTGGGGGGACGCCTGCGTCAGCTTGCGGGTGGTCAGCTTTGCGGTCCGCTGACCTTGTCTCGTGGTCGCCTTGCGGTCCGCGACCAGGCGGGTGGTCACCTTGCGGTCCGCGACCAGGCGGGTGGTCACCTCGCGGGCGGCGGGTCGCTGCTGCGTGCTTCCCCTGGGGGCGCTGCCCCCAGACCCCCGGCAATCTGATCAGGGGCCCACGCCACGAGCGGGTTGATGGCACGCCTGTTGAGTTGGGCGGCTGCCGGTTGCTTAGTTTGGTTGCGTTGGCGGTGGGGTCCCATCACGAGTCACACCAAGAGCGGGCCACATGCCTGGAGGGGTGTCAACTCGACAAAAAGCGCGTCGAGTTGACACCCCTCCAGGCATGCAGCAAGAGCTATGGCGCGACTCGTGATGGGACCCCACCGCCTGGACCGCCTGCTAAAGACGAAAGACGAACGGCTCGCCTTCGGCCTCGCGGTGGCTGGGCGTGCTCGGTGCGTGGTTCTGGGTGCGAACTAGGGTGTGGGCGTGCGCATTCGTCGTGTTGTCACCACCCGCGCCGGTGGTGTGTCCAAGGCGCCCTTCGACTCCTTCAACCTCGGCGATCACGTTGGGGACGAGCTGTCTGCCGTTGAGGCCAACCGGGGGAGATTGGCCTCCGGGATCGGGCTTGCGGCCGACCGGTTGGTCTGGATGGAGCAGGTGCACGGGCGCACTGTCGCCACCGTGGACGGGCCTCAGGGTGAGCCGCTTGAGGCTACTGATGCTGTTGTGACGAAACGGGCTGGGCTCGGGCTTGTCGTGTTGACTGCCGACTGTGTGCCGGTCTTGCTCGGAGATCAAGAGGCTGGTGTTGTCGGGGCTGTCCACGCTGGGCGTGTCGGGGCTCGGGTCGGGGTGGTGGTCGAGGCTCTCAAGGCGATGATGGCGCTGGGGGCCGAGCTCGAGCGCGTCGAGGTGTTGTTGGGGCCCTCGGTGTGTGGTGAGTGTTATGAGGTGCCTGCTGAGATGCAGAAGGACGTCGAGAAGCATCTGCCTGGTAGTGCCTCGAAGTCGCGGAAAGGTACGCCTGCGCTGGACCTTCGTGCCGGGCTGTGGAATCAGCTCGCCAGTGCCGGGGTCGGGAAGATCGGGGTTGATCCCCGGTGCACGGTCGAGGAGAAGGAGCTGTTCAGCCATCGGCGGCAGGCTCCTACCGGGCGGCTTGCCTCGGTGATCTGGATTGAGCCGTGAGTCGCGCCGCGGAGTTGGCGGAGAACCTCGCCGAGGTTGAGGAGCGTATCGCCAAAGCCTGTGAGGTGGCGGGGCGGGCGCGCGGGGAAGTGATGTTGCTCGCGGTGACGAAAACCTGGCCCGCCAGTGATGTGGAGATCCTTTACGGGCTCGGGTTGAGGAACTTCGCGGAGAACCGGGATCAGGAGGCCGGCGAGAAGGTCGGCCAATTGAGACATCTTGCCGAGGCGAGATGGCACATGGTCGGGCGGTTGCAGCGGAACAAAGCCAAGTCCGTCGTCGAGTGGGCCGATCAGGTCGACTCCGTGGACAGCGTGCGGCTGGCCGAGGCGTTGGCCAAGGCGGCGCGCGCTCGCGGCACGACTTTGGACGTCCTGTTGCAGGTCAGCATCGACGGGGACACGTCGCGCGGTGGGGTTGCTGTTGCGGATGTGGCTGAACTGGCTGGCGTGATCACTCGTTCGGGTGATCTTATTCTCCGAGGTGCGATGACTGTCGCGCCTCGGACGATGAATCCATCGCAGGCGTTTCAGGCGTTGGTTTCGGTGGTATCTCGCCTACGTGATGATCATCCCACTGCCACCCATGTGTCAGCGGGAATGAGCGGTGACCTGGAAGATGCCATCTCGCACGGATCGACCTGTGTGCGTGTCGGAACGGCGTTGCTCGGCAGCCGGCGACTAACCTCGCCGTAGGTTGTCGGGAACCTCGGGACCGTCCGCACCGTCCCTAAGAGTGGGGAACCGCCGAGGAGGGGCTGGAATGAGCGCTTTGCACAAGCTGAAGGCCTACTTCGGGATGGTCCCCGCCGAGTACGCAGACGACCCCGGCTACGACGACGACCGAGGTCGCTACGGCGACTACCGGTCCGAGTACGCGGCCGAGGCCGACGACTACGACCCGTATCCGCGGCGCAACCGCGTGTTCACTCCGGGCCGGTCGGAGCTCCAGGGCTCCGGGTACCGGGCCGACATCGACGAGTCGGACGACTACGAGCCGGAGTCGCGGCGCGGGGGCAGCCCCTCGAGCACGCGACGCTGGAGTGCCGATGCACCCGTGCACGGCGCACTCGCTGTCGAGCCGCAGCGCGAGCCCGTGAGCAGGCTGCGTCCCGTGGCCGAGCCGGCAGGCAACCCGTTGGCGCGCATCACCACGCTTCACCCCCGTACCTACAGCGAGGCGCGCACGATCGGGGAGCACTACCGGGACGGCACCCCGGTGATCTTGAACCTGACCGACATGGACGACGCGGACGCGAAGCGTCTCGTCGACTTCTCGGCCGGTCTCGCGTTCGCTCTGCGCGGGTCCATGGACAAGATCACGAGCAGGGTGTTCCTTCTCTCACCGCCGAACGTTGACGTCACGGCGGAGGACCGCAGGAAGCTGGCGGAGGGTGGTTTCGGGAACCACGGTTAGAGTTGACCCGTGGACCCGATCCGTCTCGTCATCTTCTACGTCCTGTTCGCGTTCTCCCTGTTCCTGACCGCGCGTGTCGTGGTCGAGATGGTGCGGACGTTCGCGAGGGAATGGCGCCCAGCTGGCGGCGTAGCCGTGACGCTTGAGACCGTCTACACGGTCACCGACCCACCGGTCCGTGCGCTCCGTCGGGTGATCCCGACTGTGCGGATCGGGGGCGTCGGGCTGGACCTATCGATTATTGTGCTGTGGCTGGTCGTTATCATTCTGATGCGATTCGCAGATCCCAGGTGACGGGGAACCGTGGGATGACCGCAGCCCAGGAGTGCGAGAGGTGATCCGATGCCGTTGACCCCCGCTGATGTGCACAACGTTGCATTCAGCAAGCCGCCGATTGGCAAGCGGGGCTACAACGAGGACGAGGTGGACGCGTTCCTCGACCTGGTTGAGGGCGAGCTCGCCCGCTTGATCGAGGAGAACAACGACCTCCGTCAGCAAGTCGAGCAGCTCGACCAGCAGCTTGAGACGACGCGCGCCGACCTCGACGATGCGCGCGCGAAGGCTTCTGCAAGCCCCATGACGAGCCGTATGCCGGTGGAGGAGCCGCGCCGCCTGGCGCCGGTCCCGCCTCCCTCGGTGATGGAGCAGACGTCCCCCGGTGGTGGCGGAGACCACCACGTGCAGGCCGCGAAGGTCCTGGGTCTCGCCCAGGAGATGGCGGACCGGCTGACCGGCGAGGCGAAGGCCGAAGCGGACGGCATGCTGTCCGAGGCCCGCACGAAGTCCGAGCAGCTGTTGTCCGAGGCTCGCGCCAAGGCCGACACGATGGTCAACGAGGCGCGCACGCGTGCCGAGACCATGCTCAACGACGCGCGGACGCGTTCCGAGACGCTGGAGCGGCAGGCCCGTGAGAAGGCCACCGCGCTGGACCGTGACGCGCAGCGCAAGCACGCTGAGGTGATGGGCAACATCACCCAGGAGAAGAACACGCTCGAGAAGCAGATCGACAAGCTGCAGACGTTCGAGCGCGAGTACCGCACGCGACTGAAGACCATGCTCGAGTCGTCCCTGCGCGACCTCCAGGACCGCGGCCCCGCCGCACCGTCCGAGGGTCGTTCCCAGGGCTACTCCTTCGGCGCACGCGCCGAAGCGGGCTGAACTACTGTTCGCTAGGTGCTCTTCGTAGTTCTACTTCTGGTGCTGGCAGCCCTCGGGTTGCTCGTTCCCGCACTGGCCACGTCCAACACGATCTGGGCGTGGTCTTCCGTGGGCGCGAGCGTGCTCGCCGCCCTGGTCCTTGCTTGGGACTGGTGGCGGAGACGGCCGGGGGACCCCGCTGCCGACGCGCAGAGTGTAGATCAACAGGCTGTAGCTGATGATCAACGGGTGGTGGATTCGGCAGAAGCCGACACGCCGCCCGCTGACGAGGAACCACCGGAAGAGGACACCGACGCGGCGGACCTGCTCGTCGTGGCCGATCTGGTGGACGAGGTCCGGGTGCTGGACGAGCGGCCCCGGTACCACCTGAGCTCGTGTTCCTGGCTTGCCGGGAGGCCCACGCTGGGCCTCCCGGTGCAGGAAGCACGGCAACTGCAGTTCACGCCATGCGCGCTGTGCACCCCTGACGCGGTGCTGGTGCGCAGGAGCCGTGCCACCTCGTGAGAGCTGTCAGCGCCGATAGCTGATCTTGGCGCGGAACGTGCTGTCCGGCTCGTCGCTGCCGTGGTGCTCGACGGCTCCCTCGAACTCCGAGATGTTCCCGTCGGGTCCGCGCACGAGATGCTCGACGGTGAACTCCGCTCCGTCGTCGGCGTGCATGAAGCCGCCGCTCACGATGGTCACCCGCTGGTCGACGTAGCTGCCCTCGGTGATGCGCTGCCCGTCGTGGCGGGCCAGGTCGATCTGCATGTACTCGTTGTGCGGGCCGGTGGCCTTGACCCGCAGCTCGAGGTCGGGGTGCTCCCACACCGAGAACGGGTCCGGTGCGTACCAGTTGCCCGAACGGCCCTGGGTCGGATTGGCGTTCGGGTCGGAGTCCCAGATCAGGTAGTCCGTGTCGGCGGCCGACGCCGGTGCCGCGGTGGCGACCAGGAACGCGCCGGCGAGCAGGGCGGTGCGCATCAGGCTGCGCCCCGCACGTAGTGGATCTTCGCGCGGAACGCGTTGTCCGGCTTGTCGCCGCAGCGGTGCTCGACGGAGCCGTCGAGCGCGAGCAGGATGCCCCGGTCGTCGAGGTCGAGACGGTCGATGGTGAAGTCCGCCTTGCTGTCGACGCAGCCGAGGCCCTTCTCGATGACGATCGCCCGCTCGTCGGTGTAGGTGCCTGGTGTGATCGGCTGCCCGTCGTGGCGTGAGAGGTCGACGACGTAGTAGGTCCTGGCCTGGCGGCTTTCGACGTCGATGTGCAGGGTGTTGTCGTCCCACCCCCGCTGTCCCACGATGAACTCCGCGTCCGGCGTGGTCCACTCACCGCTGACGGACGAGATCGGGAAGGCGTTGGCCTCGGCGTCGAACGTGAACGTCGACGACTCGCCGGCGGAGGCTACTCCCGCCCCCAGCAGCGTGAGAGCGCAGGTCAAAGCTAAGACACGCATCTGATCCCCCCAGAGAGATGGTCTGTGGGGCCAGTCTGGCGCAGGCGTGGAAGGCCTGGCCATGAGTGCTTCTACTCAGAGCACGACCGGGCGCGCGCCGTGGGCGGTGACGAGGCCGGGCAGGCGTTCGCGGCTCGTCACGACGACCCGGCAGCGCGGGGTGCCCGGCAGCAGCGGCACGACCTGCGCGGTGTCCGCGGCGTTGTCGAGCACGATCAACATTCGCCGGTCGGCCAGCAACGTGCGGTAGAGCGCCGTCTGCGCGTGCGGCTCCGGCGGGATGCCGTCCGGGCTGGTGCCCAGTGCTGTGATGAACTCGCGGACGACGTCTGCCGGGTCGGAGCCGTCGAGGGCGACGAACAGTTGGCCGTCGGGGTAGTCGGCGGCGTGCTTGTGCGCCCAGTGCAACGCGAGCCGCGTCTTGCCCGCGCCGGCCGGTCCGGTGATCGTGACGATCGGCCCGTCCAGGTCCAGGGCCTCGAGCTCGGCCGCCATGCCGGTGAAATCCGCCGGTGCGGGCGGGAGCCGGCGCGGACTCCACTGTGGACGCTGCACCAGCGACGCGTGCAGGTCGCGCAACGCGGGACCGGGGTCGAGACCCAGTTCGTCCGCGAGCCGATCACGCAGCCCCGAGTAGTAGGCGAGCGCTTCAGCGCGTTGGCCGGCGCCGATCAACGCCCGCATCAGCTGTCCCGCGAGCCGTTCGTCGAGCGGACGTTCGGACGTGCGCGCGGTCAGTTCGGCAACGAGAGAGAGGTGTTCGCCGGCAGCCAGGCGCGCGTCGGTGTGGTCCAGTTCGGCGGCGGTGATCTCACCGGCGAGCGTCTCGCGCAGACCGTCGAACCACGCGCCGTGCAGCCCCTCGAACGGTTCGCCACGCACGAGCGCCATCGCCTCATCAGGCCGTCCGAGCGCTACGAGAGAGCGGAAGCGGTGCAAGTCGATGGACGCGGGATCGGCCTCCAGCACGTACCCGCCGGAACGGCGCACGATCGGGACGCCGTCCAACGCCGTCCGCAACCGCGACACGTAGCTGTAGAGCGCGGCCTTCGCCTGCCGCGGCGGCGCGTCACCCCACACCCGGGACAGCAGCTTGTCGACGCCGACGACCTGGTCGACGTCGACCAGCAACACCGCCAGCACGCTCAACTGGCGTGCGTGACCCACGTCGACGAGCTCTCCGTCGCGCCGGACCTCAGGTGTGCCGAGGAGGTGGAACTTCACCGGTCCAGGAACAGCAACGTGATCAGCAGACCCAGCAGCACCAGGTCCAGGACCACGCCCGACGGCTTCGAGTCGTACCGCAGCCGCGTGATCGTGGCGCCGACCATCAGCAGCCCGAGCCCGACGGTGGCCGCGTGCGCCACCCACTGCCACGTGACCAGGCCGACGACCAGACCCACGGCACCGGCCCACTCCAGCGCGCCGATGGTGCGCCACAGGGCCGGGTTCATCCGGAAGTGGTCGCGGGCCTCCAGTGACGCCTTCGCGCCGAACAGCTTGCCCGCGCCTGTTGCGACGAACAGCAGGGCCAGCAGGATCGACAACGCGATGGTCAACGTCATCCGGCGAGCATACGGTTTGCGCGCCCCCGTACCCTGTAATCACAGGCACCGATCCGGCCATCACCGGGGAGCCTCCGGAAGAACGGGTGCGCGAGCACCTCAGTAGAACCGGACGGGACCGGCCCGTCACAGCCGAAGAACGAGAGGCTCGCCGCACGAGGGCGAGCAAGCGGGGTGGTACCGCGGCGGGCCGAGCCACATCGGCGTGTCGTCCTCGCGTGTCCAACGTGACCGCGAGGAGCAGTGGAGATGGCCTACCCCAGGGCCGGACAGAACGAGGTCCCGGCGCAGCCGTCCTTTCCGAACCTCGAGCAGGACGTGCTCGGGTACTGGAAGGACGACGAGACCTTCCAGGCGAGCATCGACCGCAACCCGGCCGGCGAGAACGGCGACAACGAGTTCGTCTTCTACGACGGCCCGCCGTTCGCGAACGGTCTGCCGCACTACGGGCACCTGCTGACCGGCTACGTCAAGGACGTCGTGCCGCGCTACCAGACGATGCGCGGCAAGCACGTCGAGCGCCGGTTCGGCTGGGACACGCACGGCATGCCCGCCGAGTACGAGGCGGAGAAGCAGCTCGGCATCACGCAGAAGCACGAGATCGACGAGCTCGGCATCGAGAAGTTCAACGAGGCCTGCCGTACGTCCGTTCTGCAGTACACGGACCAGTGGCGCGACTACGTGACGCGGCAGGCGCGCTGGGTCGACTTCGACAACGACTACAAGACGCTCGACCTCGACTACATGGAAAGTGTCATGTGGGCGTTCAAGGCCTTGTGGGACAAGGGCTTGATCTACGAGGGCTTCCGGGTGCTCTGGTACTGCTGGCGTTGCCAGACGCCGTTGTCGAACACCGAGACCAAGATGGACGACGCGTACCGGGATCGCCAGGACCCGGCCGTCACGGTGGCGCTGCGCTTCGAGTCCGGCGAGAAGGCCCTGGTCTGGACGACGACGCCGTGGACGCTGCCGAGCAACCTGGCCGCCGCCGTGCACCCGGACGTCGACTACGTGACGGTCGTGGGCTCCGACGGCGACAGGTACGTGCTCGCGGAGGCGCGGGTCGCGGCGTACGCGCGTGAGCTGGGCGAGGAGCCCGAGGTCGTCGCCCGCTACAAGGGCTCGGACCTGGTCGGCAAGAAGTACCTGCCGCCGTTCGACTTCTTCGTGGGGCGCGAGAACGCGCACCAGGTGCTCACGGCCGACTACGTGACCACCGACGACGGCACGGGCATCGTCCACATCGCACCGGCGTTCGGTGAGGACGACAAGGTCGTGACGGACGCGGCGGGCATCGAGGTCGTCGTGCCGGTCGGGCCGGACGGCAAGTTCACCGCGGAGGTGGCGCCCTACCAGGGCGTGCACGTCTTCGAGGCGAACAAGCTGATCATCCGCGACCTCAAGGACGCGGGCCTGCTGCTGCGCCACGAGACCTACGACCACCCGTACCCGCACTGCTGGCGCTGCCAGAACCCGCTGATCCAGCGTGCGCTGTCGGCGTGGTTCGTCGCGGTCACGCAGTTCAAGGACCGGATGGTCGAGCTCAACCAGCAGATCAACTGGGTGCCGGGCCACATCAAGGACGGCCAGTTCGGCAAGTGGCTCGAGAACGCGCGCGACTGGAACATCTCGCGCAACCGGTACTGGGGCTCGCCGCTGCCCGTGTGGACCTCGGACAACCCCGAGTTCCCGCGCACGGACGTGTACGGGTCGCTGGACGAGCTGGAGCGCGACTTCGGTGCGCGTCCGGACAACCTGCACCGGCCGTTCATCGACGAGCTGACGCGGCCGAACCCGGACGACCCGAGCGGCCAGTCGGTCATGCGCCGGATCCCGGACGTGCTCGACTGCTGGTTCGAGTCGGGTTCGATGTCGTTCGCGCAGGTGCACTACCCGTTCGAGAACGCGGAGTGGTTCGAGAACCACTTCCCGGGCGACTTCATCGTCGAGTACAACGGCCAGACGCGCGGGTGGTTCTACACCATGCACGTGCTGGCGACGGCGTTGTTCGACCGGCCCGCGTTCCGCGACTGCATGGCGCACGGAATCGTTCTCGGTGACGACGGCCAGAAGATGTCCAAGTCGCTGAAGAACTACCCGGACGTCACCGAGGTCTTCGACCGCGACGGCTCGGACGCGATGCGCTGGTTCCTCATGGCGTCGCCGATCCTGCGCGGTGGTGACCTCGTGGTGACCGAGCGCGGCATCCGTGACGCGGTGCGCCAGGCGGTGCTGCCGCTGTGGAACTCCTGGTACTTCCTGGCGTTGTACTCCAACGCCGCCGGGAAGGAGGGCACGTGGCGCGTCGACTCGAAGAACGTGCTCGACCGGTACGCGCTGGCGAAGACGCACGACCTGGTGCGCGACGTCCAGGCGGCGATGGACGTCTACGACATCTCCGGTGCGTGCCAGCTGGTGCGCGAGTACCTGGAGGTGCTGACGAACTGGTACGTGCGCCGGTCGCGGCAGCGGTTCTGGGACGGCGAGCAGGACGCGATCGACACCCTGCACACCGTGCTGGAGGTCGTCACGCGCGTGACGGCGCCGTTGCTGCCGTACACGTCCGAGGTCGTGTGGCGCGGGCTGACCGGTGGCCGTTCGGTGCACCTGACGGACTTCCCGTCGGTGTCGGAACTGCCGGCGGACGACGCGCTGGTGGCGGCGATGGACGAGGTGCGCGACGTCTGCTCGACGGCGTTGTCGCTGCGCAAGGCGAACAAGCTGCGCGTGCGGCTTCCGTTGGCGCGCTTGACGGTGGCGTCGCCGGTGGCGGGTTCGCTGGAGGACTTCGCCGGGATCGTGCGCGACGAGGTCAACGTCAAGGAGGTATCGCTGTCCACGGACGTCGACGCTTTCGGGCAGTTCCAGCTGGTCGTCAACGCGCGTGCGGCCGGCCCGCGGCTCGGGCCGAACGTGCAGAAGGTCATCAAGGCAGTCAAGGCCGGTGACTGGACCGAGGAGAACGGCAGGATCGTCGCCGCCGGCGTCGAGCTGTTCGAGGGCGAGTACGAACAGCGTTTGGTGGCAACGGATCCCGCCGCCACCTCCGCGCTGCCCGGTGGTGCCGGCGTCGTCGTGCTCGACACGGTGGTGTCGCCGGAGCTGGAGGCCGAGGGTGTCGCGCGTGACCTGGTGCGCGTGGTGCAGCAGGCCCGCAAGGACGCCCAGCTCGACGTGTCCGACCGGATCACGTTGACGCTGGAGCTGCCGGACGCGGTGAAGTCCGCGGTCGAGCCGCACCTGGCGTTCGTGCAGTCGGAGACGCTGACGTCGACGGTGGTGTTCGGTGAGGGCACCGCCGAGGGCACGGTCGGCGACGGCGCCAAGGTGAAGGTCGCGGTCGCGAAGGCCTGACCGGACCGGCAAGAAGGGGCCGCTGTCTTCGGACAGCGGCCCCTCGTCGTTTCCGCGTCAGAGGCGCGTGACCGAAGTGAGAGCGGTCGTGCCTAATGTCGGGTTCCTCTGAGAGGAGTGATCAGTGATCACTGGGGGACTGCGCCTGACCGTGGGCGCCGCACTGCTGGCCGCGAGCGTCGTGGTGCCGGGCACCGCGCACGCCGAGACCACCTGCACGACCACCGAACTTCCTGTTCCGTCCGACGTCTACGTCGCCGGGCTGACCGGCGCCGGCAACGGCCGAATCGCCACCCACAGCTGGTACGACGAAGCGCAGGCCGTGTGGCAGAACGACGTGCCGCACACCGTGACTTTCCCGCAGGAGCGTTTGATCAACGGGATCAACAGCTCCGGCGTCCTGGCCACGTCGACCGAGACGGCGGCATGGCGTGACGAAGAATCGTTGCAACCGTTGCCGGGCAAGACGAAGTCGTTCGCGTGGGCGATCAACGACGGCGGTGAGGTACTCGGTCACTCGGGCTCCACGCTCGTCGTCTGGCCGGCGGACTCGACGACGCCGCGGCCGCTCAGCGGCACGGGCAACGGCTGGTGGTGGAGCCCACGTGGCATCGACGACGACGGCAACGCCATCGGCTACGTCATCGCGCCGGGGAGCAAGGACACCGGGTACGTCTGGAACCGGCAGGGCGACCGCACCGAGCTGCAGCTGCCGCCGGGTGACTACGAGGCCCAGCCGTTGCTCATCCACGGCGGCCGCGTCTTCGGCATGTCGATGCCGGAGAACGACTGGTCGCAGACTCGGTGGGTCGAGTGGAACCTCCAGGGGCAGGTCGTGCGCCTGCACGACGGTGACGTCCGCGGTGCCAACGACGCGGGTGACCTGTTGACGAACCGCCGGCAGGGGCCGGAGGTCTGGGTCAACGGAGTCCTGCGGGCCGACGGCCGGTTCGACGTGCTTCCGGAGGAGGTCCAGCCCCAGGTGCTCACCGAGAACGGCGACGTCTACGGCTTCGTCTACACCCAGGGTTCGGGTCGTGTCGTGAAGGTCAGCTGCGGCTGAGCTGACGCTTCTTCGGCGCGAACAGGCGCCGCACCTGCCGCACGTACCACGACCAGCGGGCCGGAGACTTCGGTTCCCGGCCCGCCGCGCGTTCGCAGGCGTCGAACAGGTCCTCGAGGCACGCGTCGTGCAGCCACCTGATCGCCAGCGCCCAGCGCACCCGGTCCGCGAAGCCGAAGTCGCCGACCAGTTCGTGCCGCAACACGTCCCCGGAAGCCGAGAGCGTGTGGCTGCCCGACATCACGGTGAACTCGAAGGTGATCGACTCGCCGGGCACGAACTCCGTGCAGCGGTACCGGATCGGGCCGTGCCCGCCGTCCGCGCCGACGCCCAGCGGGCGGTCGAACTCCTGCTTGCCCCAGGCGGGCGGCCAGAGTTCCTGGACGCGCTCGACGAACGGACCGGCGGGCACGCCGAGGTCGCGGGTGTGGACGTTCCTGATCATGGGAATCCCCTTCCATACGCTGCCGTATGTTCCTGGAACGTACGGTAGCGTATGGAAGCGTGGTGCGGCGGAATCGTGACGACTGGACTGAGATAGCGCTGAGAGCGCTGGCCGAGGGCGGACTGCCGGCGGTCGCGATCGAGCCGCTGGCGGCGCGGGCCGGAGCCACGAAGGGCAGCGTCTACCACCACTTCCCGAACCGCGACGCGTTGCTGCAGGCGACGGTCGAGCGGTGGGAACGGGAGCACACCGAGAAGGTCATCGAGCTCGTCGAGTCCGAGCAGACTCCGCGGGACAAGCTGAGGATGTTGTTCGCCATGGTGCTCGACACGACCCGCAAGGGGTCGGTGGAGATGGCGTTGCAGGCGGGCGCGGGGAACGAGGTGATCGCGCCGGTGCTCCAGCGCGTCACGGAGAAGCGGATCGGCTATCTGACGGAGCTGTTCGTGCAGCTCGGGTTCGGCGAGGCCCAGGCGAGGCGGCGCGCGTTGATCGCGTTCAGCCTCTACCTGGGCCAGGCCCAGATGTGGGTGACCCTGCCCGGCCTCGTCGAACCGGTGCTCGACGAGGCCGTGCAGGTGCTCACGGCCAGATGATCAGGCCGCGGTCGCCCAGAGCGCGCTGGCGATCACGTCCGCGTTGCGGTCGAGCGCCGTCGCGTTGACGTTGGACGTGGTGTCGCAGGAGCGGTGGTAGCAGCGGTCGTAGGCCTGACCGGCCGTGCCGCCCCACTTCTGGGCCTGCGCCGCGGTCTTGGTGCCCTCGGCGCCGGTGAAGGTGCCGCCGACCGGGATGCCGGCGCGGGCGAACGCCGCGTGGTCGGAACGGCCACCGACGCTGGTGAGCTCGGTCTGGACGTTCAGCGCGGTGAAGCCCGCCTGCAGACGCTGCTGCAGCGCCAGCGAACCGCTGGGCTGACCGGAGGCGCTGTAGACGAAGTAGCCGGGGTTCGGCGAACCGGTCATGTCGAAGTTCAGGTACGCCTTGATCCTCGACTTGTCCGTGGTGGACAACGAGTTCACGTACGCCGTCGAACCGCGCAGGCCGAGTTCCTCCGCGCCCCACCAGCCGAACCGCACGTGCTTGGTCGGCTGGAAACCGGTGGCCTTCATCTGCAGGGCGACTTCGAGCAGGGACGCGGAGCCCGTGCCGTTGTCGTTGATGCCGGGGCCCGCCGTGACGCTGTCGAGGTGGCCGCCCAGCATGACGACGTTGTTCAGGTCGCCGCCGGGGTAGTCCGCGATCAGGTTGTAGCCGGTGGCGCCGCCGTAGGTGAACGAGTGCACCCGCGTGGTGAAGCCGGCCGCGTCGAGCTTGCTCTTCACCCAGTTGACCGAGGCCAGGTATCCCGGTCGTCCGTGTGCGCGGTTGCCGCCGTTCGCGTTGGAGATGGACTGGAACTGGTTGAGGTGGGCTTGTACGTTCGCGACGTTGATGTTCGGCGCCGCCAATGCAGCCGGTGCGGCTGCTTGCGCTGCTGTGGTTCCGGTCACCATCAAGGCGGCCGCCAGCGCGATCAGGATCCTCATGGTTCAACTCCGTGCAGGGTAGGGATTGAGCCACTGATCAACATGCTCCGTCGTGCATGAGCTCGGTAGGGGCGAACGGCTGGACTTCTGACTCGTCTGATTCGTCGGAATCGGTGGTGATCAACCAGAATGGTCCAGGTGGGTGACGTGACGGCTGTTCTGGGCATCGGCGCGGCCGTGCTGCTGATCTCCGTGATCGCGGTGCGGGTGTCGACCCGGCTCGGGCTGCCCTCACTCCTGCTGTACCTCGGCATCGGCGTGCTGCTCGGCGAGTCGGTGTTCGGCATCAAGTTCGACGACGCCGACCTCACGCAGTCGCTCGGCATCGCGGCGCTGGTCCTGATCCTCACCGAGGGCGGCATCACGACCCGCTGGAACGCGGTGAAGTCGTCGCTGTGGCTGGGCGTCGCACTGTCCACAGTGGCCGTTGTGGTCAGTGTCGCGGTGACCGGCACGGCACTGCACTTCCTGCTGGGCCTCGACTGGCGGATGGCGTTGCTGTGGGGCGCGGTGCTGTCGTCCACCGACGCGGCCGCCGTGTTCAGCGTCCTGCGCTCGCTGGGTGTCGGCGCGCGGCTCACGGGCGCGCTCGAACTGGAGTCCGGTCTCAACGACGCACCGGTGTTCATCGCCGTGGTGCTGCTGGCCTCCTCCGACCAGATCTCCTGGACCGCGCCGCTGCTGGTGATCTACGAACTGGGCGCGGGCGCGCTCATCGGTGTGGCGCTGGGGTTCCTCGGCGGAGCCGGGCTGAGACGCGCGGCGCTGCCCTCCACCGGTCTGTACCCGCTCGCCACGGTGGCGGTGTGCGTGATGGCCTACACGGCCGGCGACCTCGTGCACGCCTCCGGTTTCCTCGCCACGTACGTCGCCGCGCTGGTCCTCGGCAACGCCCGCCTGCCGCACCGCGCCGACACCCTCTCGTTCGCCGAAGGCCTCGGCTGGCTCGCCCAGATCGGGCTCTTCGTGCTGCTCGGCCTCTACGCCTCGCCGTCACGGCTGCTCGACGTGCTCTTCCCCGCGCTGGTCGCGGGCGTGGTGCTGACGTTCGTCGCCCGGCCGCTGTCGGTGGTCCTGGCCTCGCTGCCGTTCAAGGTGCCGTGGCGGGAACAGGCGTTCCTCTCCTGGTCAGGCCTCAGGGGCGCCGTGCCGATCGTGTTCGCGCTGATCCCGCTGATCCAGGGGGTCGAGGGCGCGCGGGAACTGGTCGACGTGGTGTTCCTGCTGGTCATCGTGCTGACGGTGGTGCAGGGCACGACGCTGCCGTTCCTCGCGCGGCGGCTCGGGCTCGTGAAGACGGGCGAGGCGGTGGAGGTCCAGGTCGACTCCTCGCCGCTCGACGAGCTCGGCGCCGAACTGCTGCAGGTGCACATCCAGCGCGGGTCGAAGCTGCACGGTGTCTACATGTCCGAGCTGCGGCTGCCCACGGGCGCCACAGTCTCGCTCGTGGTGCGCTCGGGAAAGAGTTTCACGCCACAACCGACGACCCGGCTGCAGACCGACGACCAGTTGCTCATCGTCACCACCGAAGAGGCGCGCGACGCCGCTGAGCGGCGCGTTCGTGCCGTCGACAGGGCCGGTCGCTACGCCAGGTGGAAGGGCGAGACCGGCGATTAGTCGGTCTGCGAGCCTTCTCACGATGTGAATCGGGTGTCGACGGGAGGATCACGCTCCGCTAACGTCGTCGGCAGGTCATGAGAGCCAGCGTCAAGCCCAAGCTTGCTGGCCGGCAACCCTCCAACCGCGGTGGGGTGCCCTTGGTGAGGACCTGGTCCGGCGCGTGGGGCGCCGGTCAAGCGCGGGCCTTCGCAAAGGGCCCCTGGCCTCGGAGGCACCTCGATGACGCTCGCGATCACCCCCGGAACCACCACCACCGTTCCGGCTGTCGTCGGCGCCGACCTGCGCGTTCCCCTGGTCACCGGAGAGCGCGTGACCTACGCCAACCTCGATCACGCGGCCTCGGCGCCCTGTCTTCAGGAGGTCCGTGACGCCGTCGACGAGCTGCTGCCCTGGTACGCCAGCGTGCACCGCGGCGCCGGGTTCGCCTCCCAGGTCTCGACCCGCGTCTACGAGCAGGCCCGCGACCGCGTCCGCCGGTTCGTCGGGGCGCACTCCTCCGACGCCGTCGTCTTCACCCGCAACACCACTGACTCGCTGAACCTGTTGGCGCGCAGCGTTCCCAAGAACACCGCCGTCGTCCTGTTCGACAGCGAGCACCACGCCGCGCTGCTGCCCTGGAGGGGCCCCCACGTTCAGCGCGTCCTCGCTCCGTCTTCGTCCGGCGCCGCAGTTGTCGCGCTGGACCGGGCTTTGGCCGCCGCCCCGGTCGGCCCTCGGCTCGTGATCGTCACCGGGGCGTCCAACGTCACGGGGGAGCTGTGGCCGGTCGCCGAGCTCGCGAAGGTCGCCCGCCGGCATGGCGCGCGGATCGCGCTCGACGCCGCCCAGCTCGCTCCGCACCGCCCGATCAACGCCCGTGAGCTGGGTGTCGACTACGTCGTGTTCTCCGGCCACAAGATCTACGCGCCCTTCGGCGCGGGAGTGCTGGTCGGCCGCGCGGACTGGTTGCAGCAGGCCCAGCCGTACCTGGTCGGCGGCGGTGCCACGTCCAAGGTGACCGACCACGGCGACCGCCTCGGTGTGGCCTGGTCCGCGGTGCCCGAGCGGCACGAGGCCGGCAGCCCGAACGTCGTCGGCGTGCACGCGCTGGCCGCGGCCTGCGAGATCCTCTCGCGGCACTGGGAGCAGACCATCGCGCACGAGCAGGAGCTGCTGGCCCGCCTGCAGGACGGGCTGCGCACCATCCCCGGCTTCCGGGAACTCGCGATCCTGACCGACGCGGACAAGGTCGGCGTCGTGAGCTTCACGATCTCCGGCTTCGACGCGGGCTTCCTCGCCGCCGCACTGTCCGCCGAGTACGGCATCGGTGTGCGCGACGGGGCGTTCTGCGCGCACGTGATCGTGGGACGCCTGGTCAAGCAGGTCGGATCGCACGAGGAACGTGCCGTGCGCGCGTCGATCGGCCTCGGTACGACGGCCGAGCACGTTGATCGTCTGGTCGCGGCACTGCGCGCTCTCGTCACCGAAGGTCCGAAGTGGACCTACGAGCAGCGCGACGGCCGCTGGGTCCCGCAGGACGACAACCGAACCCTGCCGCCGTTCCTCGCGTAGTCCCAGTAGTGGAGACTGACCTGGTGAGCGACGAGGCCGAGGCCCCGGAGAAGGCCGCTGCGAAGACCTCGAGGGAGGTCGCTGACAAGCCTGCGGAAACGCAGGTCAGCGAGCCCGAGACGGTCGCGACCCCGGTGCTGTCGGGAGAGGTTCCCGAGCCGGAGATGACGACGCCGGGGGAGAAGTCCGCCGACGCGCCGGTCGAGGCCGGGGACGCCGAGGAGGAGTTCTCGATCACCGGCTCGCTGCCGGAGCCGAAGACGAAGATCCTCGGTGTGCTGGCCGCCGGTGTGCTGGTCCTCGACGTGCTCACCAAGGTCGTGTCCGTGGCGTTCCTGGAGGGCGCCGACCCGATCAAGCTCTTCGGCGGCGTGCTCTACCTGACGTTCGTCCGCAACCCCGGCGCCGCGTTCGGCCTGGCCGAGAGCATGACGTGGATCCTCGCGCTGATCGCGTTCGGCGTCGCCGGGTTCATCCTCTGGATCTCGCGCAACCTCCGCTCGCAGGGCTGGGCCGTCGGCCTCGGCCTGGTGCTGGGCGGCGCCGTCGGCAACCTGGCCGACCGGCTGTTCCGCGAACCGGGCCCGATGCGCGGCCACGTGGTCGACTTCCTGTCGCTGTTCGACCCGTACGGCCAGGTGTGGCCGGTGTTCAACGTCGCGGACATGGCGATCGTCGGCGGTGGCGTGACGATCATTGTCCTGGCACTCCTGCAGCACGACTACGACGGGACCGTCGTGAAGAAGGCCGAGCCCGTCGTGGAGTCCGGCGTGGAGTCCGGCGGTCTGCAGGAGTCGAAGTAGCTGCTCCTGGTAGTTTCAGCAGGTTCTGCAAGAAGAAGAAGGTCGAGGCCCCCGCGTGAGCGGTTACCGAACGCTGCCGATTCCCGACGGTCTGGACGGCATGCGCGTCGACGCCGGCCTCGCGAAGCTGCTCGGCCTGTCCCGCACCGTCGTCGCCGGCATCGCCGACGCCGACGACGTGCTGGTCGACGGCCGTGTGGTCGGCAAGTCCGACCGGCTCACCGCCGGGTCGATGCTCGAGATCACGCTGCCGGCGCCGCCGCAGCCGATCACCGTCCAGGCGATCCCCGTCGAGGGCCTGGTCATCATCCACGAGGACGACGACATCATCGTCGTGGACAAGCCCGTCGGTGTCGCCGTGCACCCGTCGCCGGGCTGGACCGGGCCGACCGTCGTCGGTGGCCTCGCCGCCGGCGGCCACCGCGTCGCCACGTCCGGTGCCGCCGAGCGCCAGGGCGTCGTGCACCGGCTCGACGTCGGCACGACCGGCGTGATGGTGGTCGCGAAGTCCGAGTCCGCTTACTCGGCTTTGAAGCACGCCTTCAAAGAGCGGACGGTCGAGAAGGTCTACCACTCGATCGTGCAGGGCCACCCGGACCCGATCAAGGGCACCATCGACGCCCCGATCGACCGGCACCCCAAGCACGACTACAAGTTCGCCGTGATGCAGGACGGCAAGCCGTCCATCACGCACTACGAGGTCATCGAGGCGTTCCGCGCGGCGTCGTTCGTTGAGGTACACCTGGAGACCGGGCGCACGCACCAGATCCGTGTGCACTTCTCGGCGCTGCACCACCCGTGCGTGGGCGACCTGACGTACGGGGCCGACCCGACGCTGGCCAAGCGGCTCGGCGTCACGCGGCAGTGGCTGCACGCGCGCCAGCTCGGTTTCCACCACCCGGCCGACGGTCAGTGGGTGTCCTACACGTCCGAGTACCCGGCTGACCTGGCCGCTTCTCTGGAGAAGCTGCGCGAAGAAGGCTGATTGCGTCTGGGTAAATCGCCGGTTAGCTAGGTTGCACTTGATGTTAACCGGCGTGCTCAATAGCGTTCTCGGCATGCACCTCACCATTCTCGCCGCCTCGGGCCGCACCGGTCTCGCCCTCACCCGCCAGGCGTTGGAGCGCGGCCACACCGTCACCGCGATCGCCCGCGACCCCCAGCGGATTCCGCTGGAACACCCGCTGCTGAGCAAGGTCGCGGGCGACGTGAGCGGTCCCTTGGACATCAACGCAGACTCGGTCGTGCTGTCCGGTCTCGGCACCGATCGGCCGGGTGTGATGCTCGACGGCGCCCAGGCCGTCGTCGCCGCCGGACCGCGCCGGATCATCTGGCTCGGCGCGTACGGAACGGGTGCGTCGGCCGAGGCGGCGGGGGAGGGCGCCCAGGTGCTCTGGAAGTTCTTCGGCGACCGGATCCCGGACAAGGTCGCGGCCGACGACACCGTGCTCGCCGCCGGGGGCACGGTCTTCCACGCCGGAGTCCTCACCGACGAGCCGTTCGAGCCCGGCCGCACGGTCGGCCTGGACGCCGCGCCGCCGTTCGACCTCGGGGCGAAGGTGAGCCGCGAGACCGTGGCCGCCGCGATGCTCGACGAGGCCGAGAACCCGCGTTTCCCCGGTGCCGTCGCGTTGCCGTTAGCGGCCTAGGACGTCCTGCACGGTCGTCCGCACCTGGTCGCGCAGCCAGGCGTGGGCGAGGTCGGAGTCGTAGCGCTGGTGCCAGTTGCAGTTGATCGGCGCCTCCGGCGACTCGGCCGGCAGGGGCAGGGTGACCAGCCCGAACGCTTCGATCAACGGCCGGCACAGGACCGTCGTGGTGGTGACCAGCGCGTCGCTCGCGGCCGCGATCTGCACCGCCGAGTGCACCGTCGCCACGGTCGCGATCACCCTGCGGCGCAGGCCTTCCGCGGCCAGCAGTTCGTCGATCGGGGCACTCAACCGCCCGCGCCGTGAGACCAGCACGTGCGGATAGGTCGCATAGGCCCGCAGGTCGAGTTCGGTGCACGGGTGACCGGACCGCATGACCACGGCGAGCGGGTCGGTGCCCAGCGTCTCCGAACGGAACTCGGGCAGTTCGGGCCTGCCGCCGCCGAGTTCCAGGTCGACCCGCCCGTGCCGCAGGTCGTCGGTGTCGGCGGAGTGCTCGGCGAGCACGCGCAGCCGCACGCCGGGAGCCTGCTCCGCGATCCGCCCGATCAACGCCGGCACCACCGACGAGGCCAGGGCGTCGTGGCACTGGATCGTGAACGTGCGGTCCAGCTCGGCCAGGTCCAGTTCCCGACTCGGTGCCAGCACGGCGTTCGCCTGGCGCACCAGCCGGCGCACCTCGTCGGCGATCCCGAGCGCGTACGGCGTGGGCGTCATCGTGTGGCCGGTCCGCACGAGGATGTCGTCGCCGGTCACCTTCCTGATGCGCCCGAGCGTCCGGCTGACCGCGGGCGACGACAGGTGCAGCCGTTCCGCGGCCCCCATCACGCTGCCCTCCTCGAGGAGGGCGTCCAGCACGGTCAACAGGTTCAGATCCGCTTGCATAACAGTCAATCTTGGAGGACAGCCATGTCCGGTCCCACCACCGCCACCCCCGCGCTCCCCACCACCACTCTCCCCGCGGCCGTCGCCGCCGTCCGGCGAGCCGGGGCGCGCTTGCTGAAGCGTTACTCGACCGAATCCCGCACCTCCTCTCTCGCGGAACTAGTCGCGGCCGTCCAGGCCAACGACGCCGCCGTGGTCGACCTGCTCAGGCCCGAACTGGAGGCGATCCGCCCGGAGGCCCGCTGGCTCGACGACGAACACGGCTCCGGCCCGCTCGACTCCGGTGAGTGGTGGCTCGTCGACCCCGTCGGCGGCAACATGAACGCGGTCCAGGGCATGACCGACTGGAACATCGGCGTGAGCCTCGTCCGCGACGGCCGCCCGGTGCTCGCGGTCGTGTACTTCCCGCTGTTCGACGAGATGTTCACCGCGATCGAGGGCGAGGGCGCGTTCCTCAACGGTGTGCGGTTGAAGGTGTCGGACAAGACCTCGCTGGACGGCGCGCTGGCGGGCACCGGCCAGGCCCAGCCCGGTCAGGGCCCGGAGATGGCCGACCGGGTCGGCGCCTCCTACAGCGCGATGGCGAAGCACGCCCTCTACGTGCGGATCTCGGTGCCGGTCACGCACCAGCTCGCCCTGGTCGCGGCCGGGCGGATGGACGTGCACTGGCAGCACGACAACGTGCGCGCGCACGCGGCAGGTGTGTTGCTCGTGCAGGAGGCAGGCGGTGTCGTCACCGATCTCGACGGCAAGCCGTGGGAGCTGACGAGCCGTGAGTACCTGGCGGCCGCGCCTGGGTTGCACGCGGCGGCACTGGCACTGCTTTAGGGCCTGTATCGAAGTCCGGTCCGCGATAGCCGGGCCCGAGGCGGCCCCTGGCGGCACGGCCGGACGGCCCACATACAACACCGGTATGCGGGCCGTCCGGCCGCACCACCAGGAACCACCTCAAGCGCGACTCTCATCGAACCGGACTTCGATACAGGCCCTAGTCCTCGACGGTCCAGACCAGGGTGTTCTGGTCCACCTCGGGACGGACGCTCCAGCGGACCTGGATGACCTGGGTCTCGTCCGGCAGCACGAACACGCTGTGCCCGCCCGCCGTCTCGCCCGGCTGCACGCCGAGCTTGTGCGCGGGCCGCGACGACAGCGACACGGGCGCCTTCGTCACGGTCTCGCCGGTCTTGGTCACCAGGACCAGGTACATGTCCGGCAGCGAGGTGTAGGGCACCTGCGAGGCGTTCGTCACCTCGGTGTGCACGACCACGGACCTTTCGCCCTCGGCGAGCTTGTAGCCGGCGGCGGTGAACAGGAAGTCCGCCGGGTCGACGACCTCGACGAGCTGGATCGTGAGGCGGGCGCCCTCGAGGCTGTCCGCCTCCAGGGCCGTGCCGATCTTGCCGGTGCGCGAGACGACGGCCTTGGGCTGCGGCTGGTCGGCGCGCACCCAGCCCGCGGACTGGGGCGGGCCCCAGGTCTGCTGTGGCGGCTGCTGGGCGGGGAAAGGCTGGCTGATCGGAGCCTGGGGTGCGTACTGCTGCTGCTGAACCGGGTGTGGGCCGCTCTGGTGCACCGCGTACGGGCCGGACGGCGGGCCGCCCATGTAGTTGCCGTAGGCGGCGGCGTTAGCCAGGGCCCTGCGCACGCCGTTCGGGTCGCACTCCACCCCGACGAGCAACGGCAGGCCGCTGCCCGAGAGGGTGATCAGGCGCATGGCGGCCTCGCGCGGGTCCATGCCCAGGCGTTGCGCGATCTCGTGCACGGCGGCGCGACCTGACTCGGCGAGAACGGCGAGCAGGCGGGCGTCTACGGGATCGGGGGGCACCACGAAATGAACGCTACCCGCCGCTCCTGATCACCGTGTCACCGCGTACCGGATCGAGATCAAGGCAACGTGCGCTGTCGTGCGGAGGTCGTACAATGCTCGACTTCGCGTGCAGAAGATCTTGGATTCCCACCGGCGGGCCCACGTGTCCAAGCCCGCTCCGGTCGGCTAGTCTCGACGAGCGCCAGGGGTCTTCCCATTCCCCTCATTCGCGCTAAAACGCTTGCTACACAAGGGGGTTGCCCGTGGCGGACTCGTTTGTGCACCTGCACGTGCACACCGAGTACTCGATGCTCGACGGAGCGGCCAAGGTGGCCCCGCTGTTCGAGGAAGCCGAGCGGCTCGGCATGACGGCTGTCGGTATGAGCGACCACGGCAACATGTACGGGTCCGACGAGTTCTACCAAACGGCGATGAAGACGGGCATCAAGCCGATCATCGGCATCGAGGCCTACCTCGCCCCGCACAACCGCCTGCACAAGAAGCCGGTCGCCTGGGGCGACCCGAGCCAGCGCAGCGACGACATCTCCGGTGCCGGCGCCTACACCCACATGACCATGTGGGCGCGCAACGCGGACGGGCTGCGCAACCTGTTCCGGCTGCACACCGAGGCCAGCAAGACGGGCTACTACTACAAGCCCCGCATGGACCGCGAGCTCGTCGCGCAGCACGCCGACGGCATCATCGCGACGACCGGCTGCCCGTCCGGTGAGGTGCAGACCCGGCTGCGGCTCGGCCAGGTGCCCGAGGCGCTCCAGGCCGCCGCCGACTACCAGGACATCTTCGGCAAGGAGAACTTCTTCCTGGAGCTGATGGACCACGGCCTCGACATCGAGCGCCGGGTCCGCGAAGGCCTGCTGGAGATCAGCAAGAAGCTCGGCATCCCGCCGCTCGCGACGAACGACAGCCACTACGTCACCAAGGACCAGGCGGACACGCACTCCGCGTTGCTCTGCGTGCAGTCCGGCAAGATGCTGACCGACCCGAACCGGTTCAAGTTCGACGGCGACGGCTACTACCTGAAGTCGTCCGAGGAGATGCGGCAGATCTGGAAGGATCTGCCGGAGGCGTGCGACAACACGCTGCTGGTCGCGTCGATGGTCGAGTCGTACGCGGACATCTGGTCCGTCAAGGACCGCATCCCGAACTTCGAGGTCCCCGAGGGCGAGGACCAGGCCTCCTGGTTCCGCAAGGAGATCCGGCGCGGCCTCGAGTGGCGCTTCCGCAACTCCAGCGTGCCCGAGGAGTACATCAAGCGCTGTGACTTCGAGGCCCAGGTCATCATCGACAAGGGCTTCCCGGCGTACTTCCTGATCGTCGCCGACCTGATCAACTACGCCCGCAGCGTGGGCATCCGCGTCGGTCCCGGCCGTGGTTCCGCCGCGGGTGCCGCCGTGTCGTGGGCGATGGGCATCACGAACATCGACCCGATCCCGCACGGCCTGCTGTTCGAGCGGTTCCTGAACCCCGAGCGCACCGCCATGCCCGACATCGACATCGACTTCGACGACCGCCGTCGAGGCGAGATGATCCGGTACGCCAGCGAGAAGTACGGCGCCGACAAGGTCGCCCAGGTGATCACGTTCGGCACCATCAAGACCAAGGCCGCGCTGAAGGACTCGGCGCGCGTCCACCACGGTCAGCCGGGCTTCGCGATCGCCGACAAGATCTCCAAGGCGCTGCCGCCGCCGATCATGGCGAAGGACATCCCGCTCAACGGCATCGTCAACAAGAGCCACCCGCGCTACGGCGAGGCCGCCGAGGTCCGGTCGCTGCTCGAGACCGACTCGCAGGTGAAGGAGATCTTCGACACCGCGCTCGGCCTCGAGGGCCTGATCCGCAACGCGGGTGTGCACGCCTGCGCGGTGATCATGTCGAAGGACCCGCTCACCGAGTCCATCCCGCTCTGGTACCGCGACGACGGCTCGTTCATCACCGGCTGGGACTACCCGTCGTGCGAGAACATCGGCCTGCTGAAGATGGACTTCCTCGGGCTGCGCAACCTCACGGTCATGGGCGACGCCATCGAGAACATCGAGGCGAACCGCGGCAAGGACGCGGTCCCGGACTTCGACACGCTCCCGATGGACGACCCGGAGACGTACGCGCTGCTCGGCCGCGGTGACACGCTCGGCGTGTTCCAGCTGGACGGCGGGCCGATGCGCGACCTGCTGCGCCGCATGCAGCCGACGACGTTCGAGGACATCGTCGCCGTCGGCGCGCTGTACCGCCCCGGTCCGATGGGTGTGAACGCGCACAACGACTACGCGGACCGCAAGAACGGCCGTCAGGAAGTCAAGCCGATCCACCCGCAGCTCGAGGAACCGCTCAAGGTGATCCTCGGCGAGACGCACGGTCTGATCGTCTACCAAGAGCAGATCATGTTCATCGCCCAGGAGGTCGCGGGTTACTCGATGGGCCGCGCGGACGTGCTCCGCAAGGCCATGGGCAAGAAGAAGGCCGAGGTCCTGGCCAAGGAGTTCGAGGGCTTCCAGGAGGGCATGCGCAACGACCCGCGCGGCTTCTCCGACGAGGCGATCAAGGCGTTGTGGGACACGATCCTCCCGTTCGCCGGCTACGCGTTCAACAAGTCGCACGCCGCCGCGTACGGCCTGATCTCGTACTGGACGGCGTACCTCAAGGCGAACTTCCGCGCCGAGTACATGGCCGCCCTGCTCACGTCGGTCGGTGACAACAAGGACAAGTCCGCGGTCTACCTCGCGGAGTGCCGCCGCCTGGGCATCAAGGTCCTCCCGCCGGACGTCAACGAGTCGGCGCTGCGCTTCGGTGCGGTCGGCACGGACATCCGCTTCGGCATGGGCGCGATCCGCAACGTCGGCGCGAACGTCGTCGAGTCGATCATCAAGTCCCGCAAGGAGAAGGGCGCCTACACGTCCTTCACGGACTTCATGGACAAGTCCGAACTCGTGGCCTGCAACAAGCGCGTGATCGAGTCGCTGATCAAGGCCGGCGCGTTCGACTCGTTCGGCCACCCGAGGCTCTCGCTGATCCAGGTGCACGAGGACGCGGTCGACGCCGTCGTCCCGATCAAGCGCAAGGAAGCCGAAGGCCAGTTCGACCTGTTCGGCGGCGACAGCGCCGACGACCAGGACGACAGCACGTCTCCGTTGGCGCACCTCAAGTTCGGCACCGACGAGTACCCGCGCAAGCAGATGCTCAGCCTGGAGAAGGAGATGCTGGGGCTGTACGTGTCCTCGCACCCCCTCGACGGAGCCGAGCGGATCCTGCGCAAGTTCGCGCCGCGCCCGATCGCGGTCGTGCTCGACGACCCGCCCAAGGAAGGCGAGCTGATCGTCTCGGGCATGATCTCGTCGATCGAGCGCCGGGTGAACAAGAACGGTCTGCCGTGGGCGATCGTGGTCATCGAGGACCTGGACGCGTCCATCGAGGTCCTGTTCTTCCCGAAGTCCTACGAGGTGCTGCGCGACGATCTGGAACTCGACTCCGCCGTGTGCGTGAAGGGCCGGGTGAACTGGCGCGAGGACAAGATGGCGATCTTCGGTGACGGCGTCGTCCCGCTCGACATCAGCGACGCGGAGGCGAACCCCGGCGCGGACCCGCCCCTCGTCCTCGGGCTGCAGACCAAGACGCTGACGCCGGAGCTGATCGAGGAACTGAAGAGCGTGTTCAAGTCGCACGAGGGGCAGGTCGCCGTGCACCTGGAGGTGCAGAAGCGCGACAAGTCGAAGGAGATGATGGTGGTGGGCAACTTCCGGGTCAGCACGACGCCGTCGCTCTTCGGTGACCTCAAGACCATCCGCGGCATCACCATCCACCGCTAGCCGTTCTCAGAGGTCGAGCACCAGGTCGGTTTCCGGTGTCGCGCAACAGATCAGCGCGGTGCCGGGAGCCGGTGGTGCCAGCGGTTCCGGATCGTTCGTGAAGGTCCCGGACAGCACCGGCGTCACGCACGTGTGGCAGACGCCGGTGCGGCAGGACCAGCGGGTCGGGACGTCGCAGGCTTCGGCGAGGTCGAGGATCGACGCGTCGTCGCGCCACGCCGCGGTCAGGCCGCTGCGGGCGAACGTGATCCTCGGGCCGGTTCCTTCCGGGACGGGCTGGTGCGGTGGCACCGTTGTGGCGCCGGTGATTCCGGGGTTGATCGACGAGCGGGCGCCGAAGAGTTCGCTGTGGATGCGGGCCGGGGCGAGGCCTTGTTCGACCAGGGCCGCGCGCATGTCGTCCATGAACGTGCTGGGACCGCAGAGATACGCACTCGCGTCGGCGGGCAAGCCTTTCAGGTGTTCGCGCGTGAGCCGGCCGTGGTCCGAGTAGTGGATCAGCGTGTGCCGCGGCGCGAGTTGCCGGACTTCCGCGGTGAAGGCGTGGTCGGTCGAACGGGTGGTGTGCAGCCACCAGACCTCGCGGCCGGTGTCCTTGAGCGCGTGCAGCATCGCGAGCACGGGTGTGACGCCGACCCCCGCTGACAGCAGGACCACCGGTTCGGCGCCCGCTTTCAGGATGAAGTCTCCTCGCGGTGCGGCGACGTCGAGCGCGTCGCCGGCTCGAAGGTGGTCGTGGAGCCAGGTGCTGACCACGCCGTCGCGTTTGACGCTGATCCGGTACGAGTCCGACGAGAGCGAGTAGTTGCGGACACCTTCCGGCGTGCGGACCGTCAGGTACTGGCCGGGCAGTGGGTGCGGCAGGTCGTCACCGCTGAGGTGGAACGACGTCACGCTCGGGCTCTCCGGCACGACCTCGGAGACCGTCAGCGGCCGGAATCCCTGCCAGCCAGTGGTTTCCGCAGGAGTCAGCAGGTCGCGGAACGACCCCTGCCAGCCGGGGCTCAGCGCCGGGACGTCCACGGCCTTGCGGAGCTGGTCCTCGTCCTTGCCCGGCAGGTAGAGCAGGGCGTCGATCGCGGCCACGCTCATCCGGTGGCGGCCGACGCGGGTCCTGACGATCTCGTCGCCCGCCCGCACCTCGCCCTCGGTGATCACGCGCAGGTAGAAGCCGGGGCGGCCGTGCGCGACCATCAGCGACGGCATGCGCGGTTCGCCGAGCCGCATGCCGACGCGGTAGCAGGTGACGCGCGGCTGGGTGACCTCGAACTCGGCCTCGCCGACGCGGAACCGGTCACCGATGTGCACCTCGGTGTCGGCCAGGCCCTCGACCGTGAAGTTCTCACCGAACTGGCCGTACTCGAACTCCCGGCCCAGCTCGGATCGCCAGTGCTCGTACGACTCCCGTTGGTACACCAGGACAGCGCGGTTCTCACCGCCGTGACCGCCGAGATCGCCCTGGCCGTCACCGTCGACGTTGAGCCTGCGGACCATCAACGGTCCGTCGACGGGGCGTTTGAAGATTCCGGTGTGGACGGTCCGGCCGTGCCACGAGACGTCCTCGGGCAGTCCGACGTTGAGCGACAGCAAGCGGGCCATCACCGGTCTCCTCGCGTGCGCTGGTAGTGGCGGCGGGCCTTCATCCTGTTGCCGCACACCGCCATCGAGCACCAGCGGGCGCTGTTCGGCTTGCTGTGGTCGAGCAGGAACAGGCGGCACTCGGGGTTCGCGCACGGCCGCAACCGGCCGGGACTCGACACCCGCAGCGCGTCCCACTCGAGCACGGCCCGCGCGGCCGCGGTGCGCCCTTCGGGGAGGTCGAGGTGCCACGTCACGCCGGACGCGTCGACGCCGGCTCGTTGCCGGACGCCCTCGACGAACGGGGCCAGCGCAGCCGGGTCCTCCTGGCCGCGCACGACGGCCTGCAGCGCGTCCCGGGCCGAGATCAACGCGCGCAGCTCGTCGTCGGAGGCGGGCTGGTCGCGCGCCGTCAGCCAGGGCAGACCTTCCTCCGCGAGCACGTCGTGCTGCCCGTCGTCCAGCACGGGCGTCGTGTTCAGCAGGTCAAGCAGCATCTCTAACCTCCAAAGTAACCCTTGACAGGTTATATGACAGTCTGCCTAACTATCAAAAATTATTTAAACGGTTAGGAGATGGTGATGGGTCTGTCGTGGCAGCAAGGACCGCTGGGTGCGAAGGCGGTAGGGCGGTTCCTCACTCCGGAACCGTTGCCGGAGCGGCTGTTGTTCGCCGAACCGCTGCGCCGCCGGATGCGCGTCAAGCACGGTGGACGGTGGGTCGCGGACAGCGAGGACGTCGTGCTGCTGCACGAACCGGGCCGTTATCCGGTCGCGTACTTCCCGAGAGGTGATGTCACGGGTCTTGACGAGGAGGCGCGCACGACGAACCACCGCGACCTCGGCGCCACCACGTGGTTCGCGGTCGGTGAGACGAAGCACGCGGCGTGGCAGCACGTCGACCTGCCCGGCCACGCGAGCGTGCTGGAGGGCAGGGTCGCTTTCGCCTGGCGCGCAATGGAAGCGTTCTACGAGGAGGACGAGCGGATCGTCGGACACGCGGCCGATCCGTACCACCGCAACGACATCCGGCAGACCTCACGGCATCTCGTCGTGCGCGACGGAGACCGGGTCGTGGCGGACACGAAGAGGGCGCTGGTGCTGTACGAGTCGGGTTTCGCGCCGCGCTGGTACGTGCCGCGCGAGGACGTCGACGCGTCGGCCCTGAAGCTCGTCGAGGGCGAGACCTTCTGCCCCTACAAGGGTTTGGCGAGTTACTACGACGTCGGCGACCGCAAGCGTGCCGCCTGGTCGTACCCGGAGGCGTGGGCCGAGGTCGCGCCGATCTCCGACTGGGTCTCGTTCGAACCGGACGTCGTCGACGTGTACCTGGACGACCGCAAGCTCGCCCTCGAACCAGGTCAGGGCGTCGTGCCGCACGGCGTCGACCGCGGCCTCACCCCGGAGGAGATCAAGCGATGAAGGTGCTGATCATCGGCCGCGACAGCGGCATCGCCGGGGCGGTGGCCGCGAAGGTGCGCGCTGCCGGTGGCGAGGTCGTTCTGGCCGGGCGCAACCAGGACGAGCACGTCGACCTGACCGACGAGGCCAGTGTCGCCGCGCTCGCCGAACGCGTCGGGAGCGTCGACCACGTCGTGTCCACCGCGTCGGCCAGGGCCCGCGGCACCGTCGGCGACCTCGACCGCGACGCCGTCCGGACCTCGTTCGACGTCAAGGTCATCGGGCCGATCCTGCTGGCCAGGCACTTCGCGCCGCGCCTGTCGTTCGTCTTCTTCTCCGGTGCCTCGGCCCGCAAGGTCATGCCCGGCATGCTCGCGGTCGGTGCCACCAACGCCGCCGTCGACGCGGTGACGAGGAGCCTCGCGGTCGAGCTCGCGCCGATCCGGGTCAACGCGATCTCGCCCGGCACGATCGACACCGGCGCCTACGACGGCCTCGGCGCGGAGAAGAAGGCCGCGCTGTTCGCGTCCCGCGAGGCCACCAGTCCGGCCGGCCGCGTCGGACGGGCCGAGGAGATCGCCGACGCGGTGTTCTTCGCGCTCACGAATCCGTTCCTGACCGGCACATCGCTGGCGGTCGACGGTGGAGAGGCGCTGGTCTGACGTGGACTACCGCATCGAGGTGCTCACGATCCCCGTCAGCGACGTCGACAGGGCCATCGCCTTCTACACGAAAATGGCCGGATTCGAGTTGGATGTCGACTATCGGCCGAATGACCACTTCCGCGTCGTTCAACTCACCCCACCGGGTTCCGGCTGTTCCATCCAGTTCGGCACGGGATTGCGCGCGTACCTCGTGGTGAGCGACATCGAGGCCGCGCATCGTGACCTGGCCGCACGGGGACTGGACGTGAGTCCGTTGCGGCACAAGGCCGACATGCCCGCCTGGCAGGGCGGGTTCGTGCCCGGCAGGGACCCGGCGCGCCGCAACTACGCCAGTTTCTTCGACTTCACGGACCTCGACGGGAACGTGTGGACGGTCCAGGAACGAGGCTCGCTCGAGAAATAGTGGCGAGGGTTGAGTAAACGGGGTTAACTGGGTGAGGTGACGACACTCACCCGGTTGCCCGCCGACTACATCCAGAACCCGCACGAGGTGCACGACCTGTTGCGCGCCGAGGGACCGGTGCGGGAAGTGATCCTGCCGCACGGCCTCAAGGCCTGGCTTGTCACTCGGTACGACGAGGCGAAGATCGCTCTCACCGACCCCAGGATCAGCAAGGACATCCAGGCCGGTGGCCACCTGATGGCCAAGCACGCCACCGAGACGCACGTGCGCCGCGAGGTCGAGCCCACGCTCGCCGTCCACATGCTCAACCTGGACCCGCCCCACCACACCCGCCTGCGCAAGCTCGTGACCAAGGCCTTCACCGCCCGCCGCATCGAGCTGATGCGCCCGCGCGTGCAGGAGATCTCGGCCGAGCTGATCGCCAAGCTGAACGACGGCGACGAGGTCGACCTGCTGGAGGTGTTCGCGTTCCCGCTGCCCATCACGGTGATCTGTGAGCTGCTCGGGATCCCGATCGACAACCGCGACGACTTCCGCGAGTGGTCCAACCAGCTGCTGTCGTTCGGCACGCCCGAGCAGGTCGAGGCCGCCGCGGGAGCGATGGCCGGCTTCCTGTACGGGCACGTCACGGCCATCGCCGAGGCCGAGCCGAACGACACGTTCTTCTCCGCGCTCGTGCACGCCGACGACTCCGGCGACCGGCTGAACACCGAAGAGCTGATCTCGATGGCGTTCCTGCTGCTCGTGGCGGGCCACGAGACGACGGTGAACCTCATCGGCAACGCCGTGCTCGCGTTGCTCCAGAACCCGGAACAGCTGCAGATCCTCAAGGACCGCCCGGAGCTGATCCCGGCGAGCACCGAGGAGTTCCTGCGGCTGGAAGGGCCGGTCAACGTCGCGACCTTCCGCTACACCACGGAACCCGTCGAGCTCGGTGGTGTCACCGTGCCCGCCGACGAGATCCTCATGGTGTCGCTGATCGCCGCGAACCGCGACCCCGCCCGGTACGAGAACGCCGACCAGCTCGACGTGACGCGGTCCGCGCAGGGCCACGTGGCGTTCGGTCACGGCATCCACTTCTGCCTCGGCGCGCCGCTGGCCCGCCTGGAGTTCGACGTGGCGCTCACGCAACTGCTGGCCCGGTTCCCGAACCTGGCGCTCGCCGCCGAACCGGAAACGCTGGGGTGGCGGGACAGCACGCTGATCCGCGGCCTGCACACCCTGCCGGTACGCCTCGCCTAGTGCCGCGACCGACAGCCTTCACCGCGTCTTCGGCGCTCAGCAGGGCGCCTCGCGGCACCGGCCCCACGACCACAGCCAACCAGGATGAGGACGTGGGGCCGGCACCACGATCCACCCGTCTGACCGCCGAACACGGGGCAAAGGCTGTCGGCCGCGGCACTAATGTTCGGCAGGTGGACGACCTGCTGAAGCTCGACCAGGCGCACGTCTGGCACCCGTACGGCCCGATGCCGGGCACCCAGGAACCGCTGCTCGTCTCCGAGGCCTCGGGTGTCCGGCTGAAGCTCGCGGACGGCCGGGAGCTGATCGACGGCATGTCGTCCTGGTGGGCGGCCATCCACGGCTACCGCCACCCCGTGCTGGACGCGGCGGTCACGGACCAGCTCGGCCGGATGAGCCACGTGATGTTCGGCGGGCTCACGCACGAGCCCGCCATCCGGCTCGCGACGAAGCTCGTCGAGATCACGCCGGAGCCGTTGCAGCACGTGTTCCTCTGCGACTCCGGCTCCGTGTCGGTCGAGGTCGCCGTGAAGATGTGCCTGCAGTACTGGCGTTCGCGGAACCGCCCGGAGAAGCACCGCCTGCTGACGTGGCGCGGCGGCTACCACGGCGACACGTTCAACCCGATGTCCGTCTGCGATCCCGAGGGCGGGATGCACTCGTTGTGGCGGGGAATCCTGCCGCAGCAGGTGTTCGCGGACGCGCCGCCGGCCGAGATGGACACCGAGTACGTCCAGCACCTCGCGGACCTCGTCGAGGAGCACGCGGGCGAGTTGGCCGCGATCATCGTGGAGCCCGTCGTGCAGGGTGCCGGGGGCATGCGCTTCCACGACCCGCGCTACCTGCACGTGCTGCGCGAACTCGCGTACACGCACGACGTGCTGCTGGTGTTCGACGAGATCGCCACGGGCTTCGGGCGCACCGGCGAGCTGTTCGGTGCCGATCACGCGAACGTCAGCCCGGACGTCATGTGCCTCGGCAAGTCGCTGACCGGCGGGTACATGACCATGGCCGCCACCCTGTGCACGTCACGGGTCGCGGACGGGATCAGCAAGGGCGAGGTGCCGGTGCTCGCGCACGGGCCGACGTTCATGGGCAACCCGCTGGCGGCGGCGGTGTCGCTGGCGTCGATCGACCTGTTGCTGTCGCAGGACTGGAAGCGCGAGGTCGCCCGCATCTCGGCGGGGCTCTCGGCGGGACTCGCGCCCGCACGCGCGTTGCCCGGAGTTCAGGATGTGCGCGTGCTGGGCGCTATCGGTGTCGTGCAGTTGCATGAGCCCGTGGACATGGCACGAGCTACCAAGGCTGCTGTGGACGCCGGAGTGTGGCTGCGGCCGTTCCGCGACCTGATCTACACGATGCCGCCGTTCGTCAGCACGGACGACGACATCGCGGCGATCTGTCAGGGCGTGATCGCGGCCGCGAGCTGAGTGTCGGTCGGCTCCACCATGAACTCGCCGTTGGGGAGCACGACGACGGGGATCTGCTTGCGTCCGGAGATCTCGATCGCCCGGTCCCGCGCCTCGTCGTCGTTCTCGACGTCGACGTAGGTGAACGGCACGTTGTTGCGGGTCAGCCAGGACTTGGCCCGGCGGCAGTCACCACACCATTCGGCGCCGTACATCACGATCGGTTGCTCAGTCATGCCGTCACCGTAGGTGAGGTTCTAAGGTGAGTGCCTGTGAGCGTGCTGGTGATCACCGGAACCGGGACCGAGGTCGGCAAGACCGCCGTGACCGCGGGCATCGCGGCGCTGGCCAGGGCAGAAGGCAGACGGGTCGCGGTGCTGAAGCCCGCGCAGACCGGTCTGCTGCCCGGCGAGCCTGGCGACGTGGCGGAGGTGGCTCGGCTGGCGGGCGACGTGACGACCCGTGAGCTGGCCAGATACCCCGACCCGCTGGCCCCCGCGACGGCGGCGCGCCGGGCCGGGATGGCCACCGTGCACCCCAAGGACGTGGCCGCCGAGGTCACCGCGCTCGACGAGACCCACGACCTGGTGCTGGTCGAGGGCGCGGGCGGCCTGCTCGTCCGGTTCGACGAGGCCGGTTCGACGCTGGCCGACATCGCGTGGGCGGTGAACGCGCCCGTGCTGATCGTGGCCCAGGCCGGGCTCGGCACGTTGAACACGACGACGCTGACCGCCGAGGCGTTGCAGCGGCGCGGGCTCGAGGCGATCGGTGTCGTCGTCGGCAGCTGGCCGTCACACCCGGACCTGGCGTCCCTGACCAACCTGGCGGATCTGCCGGAGGCGGCGGGCGCCCCGTTGCTCGGCGCGCTGCCGCAAGGTGTGACGAAGCTCGGTCCGGTGGACTTCCTGGCGGTCGCCAAGAGATCGTTTTCACCCTGGTTCGGGGGCGCGTTCGACCCGGACACGTTCGCGGCTCAGTTCGCGGTCCAGTGACCTACATCGCTCCACGATGAAGGATTCAGTGAGGCACACTGGCTCGCCAGGCCACCGAGGAGGAGAGACCGTGACCGCAGCGCCGGAACAGATCGACGTGCTCGACGAAGCTCGTGAGCAGGTGCTCGAACGAGGCGTCGGGCTCACCGAGGCTCAGGTGCTGAAGGTGCTGGAGCTCCCCGAAGAGCGCATCCCGGACCTGCTGGCGCTCGCGCACGAGGTCCGTGAGCGCTGGTGCGGCCCCGAGGTCGAGGTCGAGGGCATCGTCTCGCTCAAGACCGGCGGCTGCCCCGAGGACTGCCACTTCTGCTCCCAGTCGGGCCAGTTCCCCTCGCCCGTGCGTTCGGCGTGGCTCGACATCCCCGGCCTGGTGCGCGCGGCGCGGCAGACCAGGGACACCGGCGCGACCGAGTTCTGCATCGTCGCGGCCGTGCGCGGCCCGGACAAGCGGCTGCTCTCGCAGGTGCGCGACGGCATCAAGGCCATCCGCGCCGACGGCAACGACATCCAGATCGCCTGCTCGCTCGGCATGCTCACGCAGGAGCAGGTCGACGAGCTCGTGGCGATGGGCGTGCACCGCTACAACCACAACCTCGAGACGGCCCGCTCGCACTTCCCGGAGGTCGTGACCACGCACTCCTGGGAGGAGCGCTGGGACACGCTGCGGATGATCCGCGACGCCGGCATGGAGGTCTGCTGCGGCGGCATCATCGGCATGGGGGAGACGCTGGCGCAGCGCGCGGAGTTCGCCGTGCAGCTCGCGGAGCTGGAGCCCGACGAGGTCCCGCTGAACTTCCTCATCCCGAACCCCGGCACGCCGTACGAGAACTACCCGGTCGTCGAAGGTGCCGAGGCGCTGCGCACGGTCGGCGCGTTCCGGCTCGCGCTGCCGCGCACGATCCTGCGGTTCGCGGGTGGCCGTGAGCTGACGTTCGGCGACCTGGGCGCGAAGCAGGGCATGCTCGGCGGCATCAACGCGATCATCGTCGGCAACTACCTGACGAACCTCGGCCGCCCGGCGCAGCAGGACCTCGACATGCTCGAAGAGCTGTCGATGCCCATCAAGGCGCTGAGCCAGACCCTGTGATGATTGCTCTCGTGTACTGCTCCTTCTGCGGCAAAGAGGAAGCTGACGGCGACCACGCGTTCTGCCGTCAGCGCCTGTCCATGATCGACCCGCCGCGGTACTGCGCGGAGTGCGCGCGCCGCATGGTCGTCCAGGTGACCCCGGACGGCTGGACGGCGCGCTGCAGCCGCCACGGAGAGACCATGTCGGCTCGGTAGTAACCTCTCGCGAATGGACGAGAAAGCAGCGCCGGTGCGCATCGAACCCGTGCCGGAGCCGCCGTACGTCTACCACTACTACCTCCGGCCACGGCCGAAGGTGGTGGTGAAGCGGGATCTGCTGCCGGGCCTCGTGGTGGCGCTGACGACGTTCGCGTTCGGGCTGCCCGCCGCGTACCTGTGGTCGTGGCTCGCGCCGGCCCAGCTCAAGATCGTCTCGGCGCAGGACAGCAAGTTCTACCCGATCGGGGTGGAGAGCTACCACCGGCTCGACGCGCTGATGGTGTTCGTGCTGATCGGTCTCGGCGCCGGTGTGATCACCGGGATCTCGACGTGGCTGCTGCGGCAGCGGCGCGGGCCGGTCGTGATGCTGGGGATGACCGCCGGGTCGTTCGCGGCGGGCTGGTTCGCGCAGTTCCTCGGCGGTTCGCTGGCCGCGGGCGCGTACCCGATGCCGTCGACGATCAAGGCGAACGACACGTTGCTCGTCGCGCCCGCCCTGGAGACGTGGTGGGGGATCATGGCGTGGCCGCTGGGCGCCGCGCTGGCGTACGGCTGCTGCGCGGCGTGGAACGGCCTGGACGACCTGGGACGACGCCTCGGCTGAGACGCCGTCCCCGTTGGCCTTCTAGCCGACCCGGTAGGCGAAGTCGGGCATGTCGGTCACGAACATCTGGCCGGGCGCGTGCGTGATCGCGAACGGCGGTTTCGACTGCATCAGCACGGCCTGGGGAGTCACCCCGCACGCCCAGAACACCGGCACGTCACCGGGTTCGTGCTCGATCTTGTCGCCGAAGTCCGGTTCGCCGATGTCCGTGATCCCGAGCATCCTCGGGTCTCCCGCGCCGACCGGAGCACCGTGCACCGACGGCATGAGCGCGGTGACCTTGTGCGCGATGTCCACAAGGGACTCCGGAATCCAGCGCATCGACACGACCATCGGGCCGTGCAGCCGTCCGGCCGGCCTGCACTGGATGTCCGTGACGAACATGGAGACGTTCTTGCCCTGGTCGACGTGCCTCAGCGGCACGCCCGCGTTGGTGAGTGCCGTCTCGAACGTGAAGCTGCAGCCGATCAGGAACGTCACCAGGTCGTCGCGCCAGTGGTCGGTGGCGTTCTCGGGTTCGGCCACGAGTTCGCCGTTCTCCCAGATCCGGTACTGCGGCGCATGAGTGCGCACGTCGGCGTCCTGCTTGAGCGCGCTGACCGTCTCGCCCACGTCCAGCACGTCGAGCACCGGGCACGGCTTGGGGTTGCGGTGGGTGAAGAGCAGGAAGTCGTACGCCCAGTCCTTGGGGATGGCGATCAGGTTGGCCTGCGCCTGGCCCGGCGCTCGTCCCGCGGTCGTCATTCGAGCTCCTTGTTGACCGTCTCCGGCAGCCAGATCAGTGCGACGACACCGATTCCGTACGCGGCCGCCCCGAACAGCATCGCACCGCCGATGCCCATCCGGTCGGCCATGAACCCGACCAGTCCGGGGAACACCGCGCCGAACGCACGCCCCAGGTTGTACGTGAAGCCCTGCCCGGTACCGCGCAGCCGCGTCGGGTAGAGCTCGGACAGGTAGCTGCCGAACCCGCTGAAGATGGCGCTCATGCAGAACCCCAGCGGGAACCCGAGGAACATGACCAACGTGTTGGCACCGTTGGGGATCTGCGTGTACGCGACGATCAGCAACGCGCTGGCGATCGCGAACACGACGAAGGTCTTCTTGCGCCCCAGGTAGTCCGTGAGATAACCGCCGGACACGTAGCCGATCCACGCGCCCGTGATGAGGAACGCGAGGTAGGCGCCCGTACCGATGATCGTCAGGCCGCGCCCGGTCTGCAGGAAGGCGGGCAACCACAACGCGAGCGTGTAGTACCCGCCCTGCACACCGGTCGCGAGCAGGGACGCGAACACCGTCGTCTTGAGGATCGGCCCCTGGAAGATCTTGGCGAACGTGCCGCTCTCCCGAGGCTGCGCCTTGGTCTCCGGGGCGTCCTCGACGTTGCGGCGCACGTAGAAGATGAGGATCGCGGGCAGCGCGCCCGTCCAGAACATGATCCGCCAGCTGATGGCCGGATCGGCCAGCGTGGCGACCAGCGTGTTGACGAGGACCGCGAGCCCCCAGCCGACGGCCCAGGCGCTCTGGATGAACGCGACCGTCCGCCCGCGGTACTTCGGCTTGCAGTACTCGGCCACGAGGATCGCACCGGCCGCCCACTCGCCACCGAAGCCCAGGCCCTGCAGCGCGCGGAAGACCAGCAGGGTCTCGTAGTTCGTCGCGAAGCCGCACAGCACCGTGAAGAACGCGTACGCGGCCACCGTGATGACGAGCGTTTTCGACCGGCCGAACCGGTCGGCCATGATGCCCGCCACCGCGCCGCCGATGGCGCTCATCAGCAGCGTGCTGGTGCCCAGCAGACCGGCCTCGGCCTTGGTGAGGCCGAAGTAGCCGGTGATCGCGACCAGGCTCAGGGGCAGGACCCAGTAGTCGTAGGAGTCCAGCCCGTAACCGCCGAAGGCGCCGACGAACGCGCGCCTGCCCTTCTGGCCGAGACTGCGGAACCAGGCGAAACGGCCTGTGTCCTCGGTCGTGGACGTGCTCATGGGACACCTCGCAGCGTGGTGGAGGAGTGGTCGAGTGTGATGTGGACCTCAGAGTAAGGATTGTTCAACAATCCCACAAGGCCACAATTCAACGATCCGACGATCGGAGGGTGCGGGTGGGCTGGGTGGGGTCGGCGGGGTGCGGCTCAACGGGCTGGGGGTTCGGCTCGACGCGCTGAGGGCGCGGCTCAACGGCCTCAGGTGTGCGGCTGGACGGACCGGGCGCGCGGCTTCTGCCTGTCGGGAGTTGCGTTGGGGAGCAGGGGCAGGAATGGCTTCGGCCGGGTCAGGAACGGCTTCGACGGCTCTGTGGCGCGTGGGGTGGTCAGGAGGCGGCGCGAAGCTGGCGCCGCAAGGTTGTCGACCTGACCTTCAGGCCCCAGATCACGCGCGCCAGACCCGAACTCCGGACCGCTGCGCCCCAGACCGCCGATTCGTGGCCTGCGGTGCTTCAGACCGCCGTGCCGAGTCCGCCGTGCTCTGCCAGCCGTGCCGAGTCCGCCGTGCCGAGTCCGCCGTGCTCTGCCTGCCGTGCCCCACCGGCAGCTCGGCCAGCCCCGCACAACCGGGACCCGGCTCCCAGGCCTGGGTCTCCACCGCCGAACCCGAGCGCCCTGAACCCGAGCGCCCTGAACCCGAGCGCCCCGAAGCTCCCGCCCACCCCGAAGCTCCCCTCCGAACCGCGCCGGCTAGTTGGGGCTGGGCACGTGCCCGAACTCCGTCAACGGCACCGGAACAGCCTTCAACGCCGACAGAATCCCGGTCTCCCGATGCAACATCCGCCGCACCAACCGCAACCGCCGAGCCGGCGACCGCTCCTCCAGCAACCGCTGCCGATCCTCCACAGGCAACAGGCAGTCGGCAGCCAGCAGGTACGAGAGATCCCCCAGCGGCACGTCATCGCCAGGCGCCGACCAGTCCTCCTGGTGCCAGGCAGCCCCGCAGTACCGCTCATGAGCAGCCCGCGCCCCGCGCTCGAGGATCGGCACGACCTCTAAAGCCGCCTCCGGCACCGGGGCGTCGTCCAGGTAGTCGACGTGGGCCAACAGGTACGGCGCCGTGGTCGTGTCCACGTCGAGCAGCCGGAACCGGCGCACCCCGCGCGTCACGATGTCGAAGCGGCCCTCCGGCAGTGGCCGGGCGTCCAGCAGGTCCGCCGAGCAGCCGATGTCCTGCAGTGAGCGGACGTTGTCCGCGCCCATTTCCCAGCCCTGCTTGATGCACACGATGCCGAACGTCCTGCCGAACAGCGAGCCGGTCATCAGGTCGACGACCAGCTGGCGGTAGCGGGGTTCGAAGATGTGCAACGGCAGAGAAGCCCCTGGCAGCAGCACGGTGCCCAGGGGGAACAACGGAAGCGTCTCTGCCACGCGTGCAACGTTACGTGCTGCCACCTCCGCCTGCTGGACGGCCGGATCCTGGCGGCCTCAGCACGGCGAACGGATCAGTCACCTTGATTCCCTTGGCGCTGAACCGGAACAGGGCGGCGGGTCTGCCGCCGGACGGGCCGGGGGGTGCGGTGCCGCCTGTGGGCTCCAGCAACAACCGGCGGGAGAGGACTCGCTGCAGGTTCGTCGCGGACACTCGATACCCCAGAGCCGCGGAGTAGTGGTCGCGCAGCAGGGAGATCGTGAACTCCGGTGGTGCGAGGGCGAAACCGACGTTCGTGTACGACAGCTTCGAGCCCAGCCTGTGCCGCGCTCGACCGACGATGGAGGCGTGGTCGAACGCCATCGCGGGCAGTTTCTCGACGCAGTGCCAGGCGGTGTCCGAAGGGACCTCCGGATCGACGTCCGAAGGGACCAGTCCGAGGAACGCGGTCGCCACGACGCGGGGGGCGGGGACGCGATCGGGCGCGCTGAAGACGGCCAGCTGTTCGACGTGTGACAACTGTCGCACGTCGACTTTCTCCGCCAGCTGACGGCGAATCGAGGACTCGACGTCCTCGTCCACCCTGAGCTCGCCACCCGGCAGCGACCAGCGGTGAGCGTGCGGTTCCCGGGCGCGTTCCCACAGCATGACCTGGAGTGACGCACCTCTCACCCGCAACACAGCGGCCAGAACTTCGTGCCCCACACCTGCCACCCGGCTGATACTATCGGCCACGTTTTCGACCAACAGGCGAAAACCCTGGATCGAGGAGGCAGTGATGGTCGCTACCGCAATCGTGGAGCGAACCGCGTCGGGTGTGTACGGCGGAGTCGAGCCGAACGCCGCGTGGCGGGACGAGGTGCTGCGCCTCGCGAAGGAGCGGGATGCCGTCATCCTGGCGCACAACTACCAGCTGCCCGAGATCCAGGACATCGCCCACCACACCGGCGACTCCCTCGCGCTGAGCCGGATCGCCGCGCAGTCCGACGCGCAGACCATCATCTTCTGCGGCGTGCACTTCATGGCCGAGACCGCGAAGATCCTGGCCCCTCAGAAGACGGTGCTGATCCCGGACGAGCGCGCGGGCTGCTCGCTCGCCGACTCGATCACCGGCGCGCAGTTGCGCGAGTGGAAGGCGCAGCACCCCGGCGCCGTCGTGGTGTCGTACGTGAACACCACGGCCGAGGTGAAGGCCGAGACGGACATCTGCTGCACGTCCTCGAACGCCGTCGACGTCGTCGCGTCGATCCCGGCCGACCGCGAGGTGCTGTTCCTCCCGGACCAGTTCCTGGGCGCGCACGTCAAGCGCGAGACCGGTCGCGAGAACATGCACATCTGGGCCGGCGAGTGCCACGTCCACGCCGGCATCAACGGTCCCGAACTGGCCGAGCGCGCCGCCGCGAACCCGGACGCCGACCTGTTCATCCACCCGGAGTGCGGCTGTGCCACGTCGGCGCTGTACCTGAGCGGCGAGGGCATCGTCCCGGCGGAGAAGGTCAAGATCCTCTCGACCGGCGACATGATCAGCGCGGCCCGCAGCACGAACGCCAAGAAGGTGCTCGTCGCGACCGAGATCGGCATGCTGCACCAGCTGCGCAAGGCCGCTCCAGAGATCGACTTCCGCGCCGTCAACGACCGCGCGTCCTGCACCTACATGAAGATGATCACGCCGGCCGCGCTGCTGCGGTGCGTGCGTGACGGCCTGGACGAGGTGCACGTCGACCTGGAGACCGCCAAGCGCGCCCAGGGTGCCGTGCAGCGCATGATCGAGATCGGCAAGCCCGGCGGCGGTGAGTGATGGCCGCGCGCTGGGAGGCGCGAGCCGACCTGATCGTGGTCGGCACGGGCGTGGCGGGTCTGACCGCCGCGCTGCGGGCTCGTGAGCTGGGCCTTCGGGTCCTGGTCGTCACGAAGGCCGCGGGGGACGACGGCAACACCCGCTGGGCCCAGGGCGGCGTCGCCGTCGTCATGGAGGACCAGCACGACCCCGGTGACTCGGTCGCGAAGCACATCGGGGACACGCTGACGGCGGGCGCGGGCCTCTGCGACGACGCGGCCGTCGCGGCGATCATCACCGACGGTCCCGCGGCCGTGGCCCGGCTGCGCGAACGCGGTGCCGTGTTCGACGCGAAGCCGGACGGTCTGCTCGAACGCACCCGTGAAGGCGGCCACAGCGCGTTCCGCGTCGTGCACGCCGGTGGCGACGCGACGGGCGCCGAGGTTGAGCGCGCGCTGCTCAAGGCCACTGTGGACGGACGGGTTCCCCTGCTGGAGAACCACGTCGCGGTCGACGCGGTGAAGACGCCGCTCGGTGCGGTGGCCGGACTCCTGGTCCTGGACGGCAACGGCGTGCCCGGTGTGCTCACCGCGCCCGCCGTGCTGCTGGCGACCGGCGGCCTCGGCCAGATGTACCAGGCGACCTCGAACCCTTCCGTGGCAACGGGTGACGGCCTGGCGCTCGCGCTGCGGGCCGGCGCGCTGGCCGCGGACGTCGAGTTCATCCAGTTCCACCCGACCGTTCTCTACACGGGCCGTGGTGCCCGTGGCCGTTGCCCGCTCATCACGGAAGCCGTGCGCGGCGAAGGCGCCGTGCTGATCGACGCGACCGGCGCCCGCGTGATGAAGGGCGTGCACCCGCTGGAGGACCTGGCCCCGCGCGACGTCGTGGCGGCCGCGATCACCCGGCACATGGCGACCGAACCGGGTGGCGTCGACGACCACGTCTTCCTGGACGCGACGGCGTTGCACGACATGGCGAAGCGCTTCCCGACCGTGTTCTCGGCCTGCACCTCGGTGGGCGTCGACCCCGCCGTGGACCCGATCCCGGTCGCCCCGGCGGCGCACTTCGCCTGCGGTGGCGTGGTGTCCACCGTCGACGGCCGCACCGGCGTGACCGGTCTGTACGCGGTCGGCGAGGTCGCCCGCACGGGCCTGCACGGCGCGAACCGCCTGGCCTCCAACAGCCTGCTCGAAGGCCTGGTCTGCGGCACCCGTGCCGCCGAGACCGTCGCCGCCGACCTCGCCATCGGCCTGATCGCGCCGGTCCGCGCTCCGGAGGTCTCGCTGCCCACCGCGCCCGTGGCGGACCGCGACATGCTCCAGCGCGTGATGTCCCGCTACGCCGCCATCGGCCGCGACGCCGAGGGCCTGGCCGTCGTCGGTTCGGTGCTCGACGTGTCCACTGTGGACAAGCAGCTGGAGTCGCGCGAACTGGTCGAGGACGCCGCGCTCACCATGGCCGCCCGCGCCCTGATCGCGGCGGCGCAGCAACGCACCGAGTCGCGCGGCTGTCACGTCCGCACGGACTTCACCGAGCGTGCGCCGGCGTGGCAACGCAGTCAGCTCGTCCGGCTCACCCCGACCGGCCAGCCCGTGCTGGCCGATCCTGTTCTCGCAGAGGGTGTCGCATGACCATCGACCCGAACATCGACTGGGCCGACGCGAACCGGGTCATCCAGCTCGCGCTGGAAGAGGACCTCCGCTACGGCCTCGACGCCACGACGCTGGCGACCGTGCCGGAGAAGGCCGTCGCCACCGCCGAGATCACCCCTCGCGCGGCCGGCGTGCTGTGCGGCGTTTCCGTTGCCCGCACGGCCTTCCAGCGCTACCTGCCCGAGGTCGAGGTCCTGTCGGAGGCGCAGGACGGTGACAAGGCGGTGCCAGGCGAGCCCGCGTTGGTGCTGACCGGCCCGACCCGCGGCCTGCTCACCGTCGAACGCACGGCGCTGAACCTGATCTGCCACCTGTCCGGCATCGCGACGCGGACCGCCCGCTGGGTCAGCGCGATCGAGGGCACCGGCGCGGCCGTCCGCGACTCGCGCAAGACGTTGCCGGGCCTGCGTTTGCTGCAGAAGTACGCGGTGCGCGCGGGTGGCGGCGTGAACCACCGCATGGGCCTGGGCGACGCGATCCTCATCAAGGACAACCACGTCGCCGCGGCCGGTTCGGTGGGCGCCGCGATCCGCGCGGCCCGTGCGCACGCCCCCGAACTGCTGATGGAGGTCGAGGTCGACAGCCTCGACCAGCTCGACGAGGCGCTGGCCGAGGGCGCGGAGCTGGTGCTGCTGGACAACTTCACGCCCGAGCAGTGCGCTCAGGCCGTGAAGGTCCGTCCGGACGGTGTGAAGCTGGAGGCGTCCGGCGGGCTCACGTTGGACGTGGCCCGCGCGTACGCCGAGACCGGTGTGGACTACCTCGCGGTGGGTGGCCTCACGCACTCGTCGCCGGCGTTGGACCTCGGCCTGGACCTGAAGTAGCGCCCCGCCGCCGTCACTCGACCTCGGCGGCGGCCCGCACCCGCGGTGCGTACCGCTCGACACCGACGTGCTGGACGCCGGGGAAGTTCTGCACCCGGCGCCAGTCGGCCGTCGCCGAGCCGACCCCGCCGCCGCTCGACAGCGCGTCGACGTGGTCCTGCGCGCTGACCCACTCCGCGTAGTTGACGACGCGCTTGCCGTCCTCCCTGATGTGGAAGGCGGCGGAGATCCCGCCGGGGTGCGGGTTCGGGTCGCTGGCGAGCGCCACGAACACCGAGTCGACCCACGCCCGTGCGGTCGCCTCGCTGTCGGTGTCGACGGTGACGAGCACGACGCAGCCGGGTTCCCGGCGGTCGCGCGGGTCGCCGGAGCGGTAGAGCCGGTAGCCGTCGAGTTCCTTGCGGTTGCGGACGAAGGCGGGCAACTCGGGAAGTGTCATGCCCCGATCCTGTGATCTCGACCTAACTGGAGGTCAAGCGCCGGTTCGCGAGCACCGGCAACACCTCACGTGCCTGAGCGACGACGTCGAAGTCCAGGTCCACGATCGTGTCGGACGGCTGGTCCGAGAGCTGCACCACGACGTTCCCGAACGGATCGGCAACGGTCGAGTACCCGATCCCGGTGGGTGCCGAAGACCCGAGATCCCCGGGATAGGCCTGCCCGCAGGCCACCACGAACGACGTGCAGTCGAGCGCACGGGCCCGCACCAGCAGTTCCCACTGCTCCTTCTTGCCCGCCCCGGCACCCCACGACGCGCCGACCAGCACCGCGGACGCGCCCTTGTCGGCCAGCGCGCGGAAGAGCTCGGGAAAGCGGATGTCGTAGCAGGTCGCGACCCCCAGGGTCACACCGTCCACCTCGAACACCACCGGCGAGGACCCCGGCGCGACCGTCCGCGACTCCTGGAACCCGAACGCGTCGAACAGGTGGATCTTGTCGTAGCCGACGTGCAGATCAGGCCCGGTCACCAGGAGCGTGTTCGTCACCCGGTCACCGGAAGGCGTGAACATGCCCGCCACCACCACGACGTCGTGAGAAACCGCGATCTCGTGCACCGCCGAGGCCCACGGCCCGTCCAGCGGCTCCGCGACCGGCCCGAGGGGCACGCCGAAGCGGCACATCGTCGCCTCGGGCAGCAGAACGACGCGTGCGCCCTCGGCCCTGCGCACCGCGTCGCGGACGAGCTCCAGGTTGGAGCGGGGATCGGTGGTCGAGCTGATCTGACTCACGGCGACGCGCATGGGGATCACTGTAGGGTCCGACACTGTGCGTTCCCCACTGCTCCTAGTCGTGTTGCTGGCCGTCGCGGGCTGCACCGAGACCGCCGCGCCCCGCCCGGACGGTGGGTCGAACGGCACCTCGATCGTGCTGGCCGACCGCGACGAGCCGGCGACGCTGAACCCGCTGCTCGGCTACGGCGCGCAGGGCGTCTCGAAGATCTACGACGGGCTGGTCGAGCACCGCCAGGACGGGTCGCTGACCCCCCAGCTCGCGGCCGACCTGCCGCAGCCGTCGGCGGACGGGCTGAGCTGGACGGTCGAGCTGCGCGGCGACGTGAAGTTCACCGACGGCAGCACGTTCGGCGCGGAGGACGTCGTCGCCACCTACACTGCGGCGCTGCAGAACCCGATCAAGGACCGGTTCAGCACCCTCAAGGGCGTCGAGCAGACCGGCCCCTCGACGGTCCGCTTCACCCTCACGCAGACGCAGGCCGCGTTCCCGCACCTGCTCGTGCTCGGCATCCTGCCCAGCGAGCAGGCGAAACCGGACGCCCCACCCGTCGGCACCGGCCCGTACAAGGTCACCGAGTGGAAGAAGGGCGACCGGCTGCTGCTGGAGTCCAACGAGGGCTATTTCGACGGCGTGCCGAAGGTCAAGAAGGTGACGGTCGTCTTCGTCACCGACGACAACCAGCGCGCCCGCCGCATGCAGGACGGCGAGTTCGACGGCACGGTGCTGCCGCCCAAGATCGCCACGCAGTTCGCCGGCAAGTCCGGCCTGCAGGTGAACTACCACCGCAGCGCCGACTACCGCGCCGTGCGGCTGCCCGCGGCCAACCCCGTCACCGGCAACGCCTCCGTCCGCCTCGCGCTGAACTTCGCCGCGAACCGCCAGGCCATGATCGACAGCCTGCTGGAGGGCAAGGGCACCATCGCGTACACGCCGGTGCCGGACGCGCTGGCCGAGGAGTTCGACCCGACCGCGAAGTTCCGCTTCGACAAGAACGAGGCGGCGCGGCTGCTCGACGTGGGCGGCTGGGTGCCCGGCTCGGACGGCATCCGGGTGCGCGAGGGCGTCGCGGCGCGCTTCACGCTGATGTACCCGCTGGGCGACGACCTGCGCGCGGACCTGGCCACGGCGTTCGCCGCCGATGCCAAGGCCGTGGGGGTCGACGTGCAGCTCGCGGGCCTGTCGTGGGAGGCGATCCGCCCGCGGATGGCCCAGGACGCGCTGCTGTTCGGCGAGGGCTCGCCGTTCGACCCGGACCTGATGCTCTACGACCTGCGCGGCCAGGGCAGCCCCGCCGCCGACGCCGCGCTCGAGAACGGCCGCAGGCTGATCGACCCGGCGCAGCGGGCCGTGGCGTACAAGCTCTTCCAGCAGGCGTTCGTCTCCGCGCCGTCGATGGCGGTGCTGGTCTTCCCCGAGCACGCGTACGTGATGCGTGACTCGTGGAACGGCTACCAGCCCGTGGTCGACCCGAACTCCTACGGCGCGCTGGCCTGGGGCCCGTGGTGGAACCTGGAGAAGTGGGAGCCCAAATAGGCCGTCACGTGGTCCGGGCGTTGATCTCGCGGACGGCGCGCTCCGGGTCGTCCGCCCAGAACTCGACGCGCTCGACCCGCTGCACGCTCGACTTGCCGAGGTTCACGAGCTGAGGCTCGTGGAACGGCACGGACACGTTGGTCTTGGTCAGCGACTGGATGACGAGCGCGTCGCCGATCACCTCGACGGTGCGCTGCCCCTTGTGCGTGCGCTCGGCGATCTCGGCCGTGCCGAGGTCCGCCGTCGGGATGCGCCAGTCGAAGAACCCCAGTTGGCGCAGCCGCAGCTCGTCGTCGGACACGGTGTGCGGTTGCTTCGCCAGCACGTAGAGAGCACCCACGCACACGACGGTGTTCAGCACGCCCAGGACGATCAGCGTGATGAGCAGCCACGGGATGTCCAGGCCGAACGCGACCAACGCGAGCCCGACCGCCGTGATGATCAGGAACCGCACGTACCGCGGCTTCATGCGCTTGCCGTAGGGGATCTCCACCATGGCGCTGAGCCTATTTTCGCAGCGCGCGGACCATGCCGCCGGGGTCGTCCGCCCAGAACTCGATCTTCGTCACGGCGTGCGCGCCACGCCGGCCCAGGTCGACCTCCTGCGGCTCGTTCAGGCGCACCGAAACGTTGGTGGAGCTGGAGATCTCCAGCACGAGCGTGCCGTCCACAACGGACCGGGTCCGATGCAGCGACCAGCTCGTCGTGCCCTGCGTCACGCTTTCGATGGCCGCCAACGGAATCCTGTACTCGAACTCACGCGCGTAACGCAGCCACAGGTGCTCGGCGTCGACGGAGTGCTTGAACTTGCGGAGCATCCAGATCTGCCATCCCAGCAGCACCGCTCCCAGCACACCGAACACGAGGAGCACGGCCCGCAGCCAGAACCACGGCACGATCAGCTCCACGAGCAGGACTTCCAGCGGTGTCACGACGATGAACACCCATAAGAACGGCCGGACCTGTGCGCTGTAGTCGAACGTTCGATCCCCCATGAGTTCGATGGTGGCACAGTGGGGCGGGTGAGCGACCTGATCTTCCTGGACAGCGCCGGTTCCTCGATCCCGCCCGCCGAGGTGGTGGACGAGGTGGTCGGGCACCTGCGCCGGGAGACCGAGATCGGCGGCTACCGGGCCGCCGCCGAACGCCGTGACGACGTCGAGGCGGGGTACGGCGTGCTGGCCGAGCTCTTCGGCTGCGAGCCGTCCGAGGTCGCGTTCACCGACAGCGCGACCCGGTCGTGGCTCACGGCCTTCGACGCCGTGCCGCTCGCGAAGGGCGACCGGATCCTCGTCACCGAGGTCGAGTACGGCGGCAACGCGGTGCCGATGCTGCGCCGCGCCGAGGAGACCGGGGCGACGATCGAGGTGATGGCGTCCGACCGGCACGGGCAGGTCGACGTCGGCGCGCTGGAGCTGGACGAGCGGGTGAAGCTGATCTCGCTCGTGCACGTGCCCACCAACGGAGGACTGGTCAACCCGGTCGACGAGGTCACGGCGAAGGCCCGCGAGGCCGGCGCCCTGGTGCTGCTGGACGCCTGCCAGTCGACGGGACAGCTCGACCTGAGCGGCCTCGACTACGACATGCTCGTCTGCACCGGCCGCAAGTGGCTGCGAGGCCCTCGCGGCACGGGCGCGCTGGTGGTGCGCGACGAGGTTCGCCGGAAGCTGCGGCCGCGCCTGATGGACCACAGCGCCGCGGAGTGGGTGGCGCCCGACCGCTACGAGCCGCGCGACGACGCGCGCGTGTTCGAGCTGTGGGAGTACAGCGTCGCGGACCGGCTCGGCATGATCGCCGCCGCGAGGTACGCGCTGGCCAAGGGCCTGGACGTGATCGAGGCCGAGGTCGCGGACCGCGCCAAGCGCTTGCGCGAGGGGCTCGCGAACATCCCCGGCATCACGGTGCGGGACCTGGGCGAACGGCAGGCGGGCATCGTCACGTTCACGAGCGACCGGGTGGCGGCGACGGAGCTCAAAGATCGTCTCTGGCAGCGCGACGTCGCCGTCACGGTGTCGCAGAGCGGGTCGACGTTGATCGACATGACGAAGCGCGGCCTGGACGAAGTAGTGCGGGCCTCCCCGCACTACTTCGTCACCCACGAAGAGATCGATCAGGCGCTGGAACGGATCAGCAGGTCTGGTTGATGACCCGCTTCACGCAGTCCGAGTAGCTCATGAACAGGTCGACGGCCCGGTCGTTGCGCGCCGTCTGCGCCGCGATGACCGTGTCACGCGGGTAGAAGCCGTTGAGGCCGCCGCTGCTCGGGTACATCTCGAAGGTGTAGGCCCAGATCTTGTGCTGGCCCCACATCCAGTCGTCGCTGCTGCCGTCGGTGATGTACAGGTCGCTCGCCTGTTCCGGCGTGTAGCCGTTGGTGGCGGCCATCTGCCGGCCGAGCGTCTGGAACGCGCGCGCCTCGTCCGCGTTGAGACCGGTGTCGGTGTCGTTGCGGGTGTAGCCGTACGGCCACAGCACGAGCTCCGAGAACGAGTGGAAGTCGATGAACGTCTTGATCTGCTGGGTGCCGCCGACCACGCGCGAGTTCACGAAGTCGCGGATGCGGGTGGTCTCCGGGGCGGAGAACGCCGACGGACCGCGGTACGTGTCGGACGTCGTGCTGCCGCTGGAACCGCCGCAGCAGCCCCACTTGTAGCCCCAGTTGCGGTTGAGGTCGGTGCCGTTGCCCTGGCGGTTCTTGCGCCAGCCGCGGAACGACCCGGTGGCGATGTCGTACTCGGCGCCGTCCGGGTTCATCATCGGGACGATCCAGACCTCGCGGCTGTCGACGAGGTTCTTGATCGCCGAGTTGGCGTAGTTGTCGGTGTAGCGCTTGATGATCTGCAGGCACTGCTCGACGGTCAGGTGCTCACGGGCGTGCTGACCGCAGACGAGCAGCACCTCCGGCTCGTTCTCGTCCGAGGCCACGTTGTCGCTGACCTTGAGCGCCCAGATGTCCCGGTTCTGGAAGCTCTTGCCGATGCTGCGCACACTCGCCAGGGCCGGGTGGTCGCGGACCGTCTGCTGCAGCTCCGCGGTCATCTCCGCGAAGTTGTGGTAGCCGGTGTAGCCGGCCGGGAAGTCCTGCGTGCCGATCTGGCCGGGCTGCGGGTCGGCGAACTGGACCTTGCCGAGCTTCTTGAGCTCCTGCTCGAAGTCGCCCAGGTACTTGATCGGCAGACCCGTCGCCTGCAGGGCGCGGTACTGGGACTTGTCCGCGACGACCGAGACCGTGGTGAGCTTCGTCGCACCGAGCACGTCGACGCCGATCTGGGCGACCTGGGTGCGTTCGGCGGACGTGTTGGCGGTGACCTCCAGCAGGTAGCGGCCGGAGTCGGCCGTGCTGGGTGTCGCCATGCCCGCGACCAGCACGGGCAGGCATATCGCGAGCACTGCGGCGATCTTGCCGCGGCTCTTGGTGAACATGGTTCCTCCATCATCAGCAGGGGTTTGCGACGGAGTGGTGCTCGACCGAGCGTGGCCGGGGCGTCACAGGCTGAGTAGCGCCGATAGCGGGCTGACCGTTGACAGATTTCCGCGGGAACTAGGCTGTGGGACATGCTGAACCGCATCGACCTGCGAGGTCGCACCACGACTCCCGCACAGCTGCGCGCCATCGTGCCGCGCGCCGAGGTGGACGTGGACGCGGTTCTGCATCACGTACGGCCGATGGTGGACGCGATCGCGGCCCGCGGCGTCGAGGCGGCGCTCGAGTACACGGAGAAGTTCGACGGCGTTCGTCCGGTTTCCGTCCGTGTGCCCGCTTCGGAGATCTCGTCCGCTCTGGCCTCGCTGGACCCCGCCGTGCGGGAGGCTCTGGAAGAGGTCATCGCGCGCACCCGGCGCGTGCACGCCGACCAGAAGCGCGTCGACACCACGACCCAGGTGGTCCCCGGCGGCACCGTCACGGAGAAGTGGGTGCCGGTCGCGCGCGTCGGCCTCTACGCGCCCGGCGGCCTCGCCGTCTACCCGTCGACGGTCGTCATGAACGTCGTGCCCGCCCAGATCGCCGGCGTCGAGTCGCTGGTCGTGGCCTCACCGCCGCAGGCGGAGTTCGGAGGCCTGCCGCACCCGACGATCCTGGCCGCCGCCGCGTTGCTCGGCGTCGACGAGGTGTGGGCCGTGGGTGGCGCCCAGGCCGTGGCGCTGCTGGCGCACGGCGGCGTGGACACCGACGGGGCCGAACTGGCGCCGGTCGACATCGTCACCGGTCCCGGCAACATCTACGTGACGGCGGCGAAGCGGTTGCTGCGCGGCCTGATCGGCATCGACTCCGAGGCGGGGCCGACGGAGATCGCGATCCTCGCCGACTCGTCCGCCGACGCCGTGCACGTGGCCGCGGACCTGATCAGCCAGGCCGAGCACGACCCGCTCGCCGCCTCGGTGCTGGTGACGGACTCGGTCGAGCTGGCGGACGCGGTGGACGTCGAGCTGGAACGCCAGATCGGCGCGACCAAGCACGTCGAGCGGATCCGCACGGCACTGGGCGGCAGGCAGTCCGGCACCGTCCTGGTGTCCACTGTGGACGAAGGTGTCCGGGTCGTCGACGCGTACGCCGCCGAGCACCTGGAGATCCAGACCCGCGACGCGCGTGAGGTGGCGAACCGGATCCGGTCCGCCGGCGCGATCTTCGTCGGTGCGTACGCGCCGGTGTCGCTGGGCGACTACTGCGCGGGCTCGAACCACGTGCTGCCGACCGGTGGCTGCGCCCGGCACTCGTCCGGGCTGTCCGTGCAGACGTTCCTGCGCGGCATCCACCTGATCGACTACTCCGAGGAAGCGCTGCGCGAGGTGGCGGACAAGGTCGTCGCGCTGGCGAACGCGGAGGACCTGCCCGCGCACGGGCAGGCCGTCACGGCGAGGTTCCCCCGATGAAGCCGGTGATCGGCGCACGGGTGGAGCTCTCCGACCTGCCCCTGCGCGAGGACCTGCGCGGCCGCACGCCCTACGGCGCGCCGCAGCTCGACGTCCCGTACCGCCTGAACACCAACGAGAACCCGTACGCGCCGACGGACGCGCTGGCCGCGGACGTCGTCGCGGCGGTCGCCGAGATCGCCGGTGAGCTGCACCGCTACCCGGACCGCGACGCGGTGGCGTTGCGCGAGGACCTGGCGGCGTACCTGAGCGACGCGACCTCGATCCCGCTGACGTCGGAGAACCTCTGGGCCGCCAACGGTTCCAACGAGATCCTCCAGCAGATCATGCAGGCGTTCGGCGGGCCGGGCCGCGTGGCGCTGGGCTTCGAGCCGTCGTACTCGATGCACCCGATCATCGCGGCGGGCACCCGCACCGAGTGGTCGCCGACCCCGCGCCGTCCCGACTTCTCACTGGACGTGGAGAAGGCCGTCTCGGTGATCTCCGAGACGCGGCCGGACATCGTCTTCGTGACGTCGCCGAACAACCCGACGGGCCAGTCGATCCCGCTCGAGGACCTGCGGCTGCTGATCGCGTCCACCACGGGCATGATCGTCGTCGACGAGGCGTACGCGGAGTTCTCCCCTCAGGAGAGCGCGATCAAGCTGCTCGACGAGTTCGGTTCGCGCCTGATCGTCTCGCGCACGATGTCGAAGGCCTTCGCGTTCGCCGGTGGCCGTCTGGGCTACCTGGCCGCCGCTCCGGCCGTGGTCGACGCCTTGCAGCTGGTGCGCCTGCCGTACCACCTGTCCGCGCTCACGCAGGCCGCCGCGCGCGCGTCGCTGAGGCACGCCTCGGAGACGCTGGGTTCGGTGGCGCTGCTGGCCGCGGAACGCGACCGGGTGATGTCCGAGCTCGCGGCGCTGGGTTTCCAGGTCGTGCCCTCGGACGCGAACTTCGTGCTGTTCGGCTGGTTCGAGAACGCGCGGGAGATCTGGAAGTCCTATTTGGACCACGGCGTGCTCATCAGGGACGTCGGAATCGCGGGTCACCTGCGGGTGACCATCGGAACGCCCGAGGAGAACGACGCTTTCCTCGCGGCCAGCAAGGAGGTCAGCCGGTGAGTCGTGTCGGCAAGGTGGAGCGCACCACCAGGGAGTCGTCGGTCTACGTGGAGATCGACCTGGACGGCACCGGCCAGGTCGAGATCAGCACGGGCGTGCCGTTCTACGACCACATGCTCACCGCGTTCGGTGTGCACGGCAGCTTCGACCTGATCGTCCGGGCCACCGGCGACACGCACATCGACGCCCACCACTCGGTCGAGGACATCGCGATCGTGCTGGGCCAGGCGCTGAGGGAAGCGTTGGGGGACAAGAAGGGCATCCGCCGCTTCGGCGACTGCTGGATCCCCATGGACGAGACGCTCGCGCACGCCGCGGTCGACGTCTCGGGCCGCCCGTACACCGTGCACAAGGGCGAGCCGGAGCAGTTCAACAGCTTCGTGATCGGCGGCAACTACCCGTTCGTGCTCAACAGGCACGTCTTCGAGTCGCTGGCCTTCCACGCCCAGATCGCACTGCACGTGCGCGTCGAGTACGGCCGCGACCCGCACCACATCGCGGAAGCCGAGTACAAGGCCATCGCCCGCGCCCTGCGGGTGGCGACGGAGCCCGACCCGCGCGTCGCCGGCGTTCCGTCGACCAAGGGCGTCCTCTGATGCCCAAGGAAGTCGTCGTCATCGGCCTGCTGGCCCTCGCGGGCTTCCTGGCCGGTGGCGTCTACACCACGTGGAAGACCGCCAAGGTCCTGGCGATCATCCTGCTGGTGCTGCTCCTGGTGGCGGTGGGCGGCGCCGTTCTCTGGCTGCTTTAGCGCTTGCGGGCCAGGACCCAGTGGAACGTCGCCGGGTCCGGCTCGTGCATGGTCACCAGGTCGTCGACGACGATCTCCAGGTGCTCCGCGAGCAGACCCCGGTTCACGTCGGGTGTGTTGCTGCCGAAGAACATCTCCACGCCGAGCCAGGTCTCGGTGACGTCCGGTGTGCCGACGCCGAGCGAGGCCAGGAACAGGCCGCCGGGCTTGAGCCACCGCGCGACCTTCGCGAGGAGCGCCGGTTGTTCGGCGCGCGGCACGTGCAGGATCGAGTAGAACGCGGCGATGCCGTCGAACTCGCCTTCCGGGAGGTCGAGCGCGGTCATGTCCGCCTTCTCGAACCGCGCACCCGGCACGTTCACGCGAGCGAGGTCGATCTGCTTCCGCGACAGGTCGACGCCGAGCACGTCGTGCCGTTCGGCGAGCTTCCGGCCACAGGGAATGCCGGCGCCGCAGCCGAGTTCGAGCACCTTCGAGCCGTCGGGCAGTCGTTCGTCGAACGCCGCGAGGTAGCGCAGCCGGGGATCGTCGGTGATGCCCGCGGACCAGTCGAGGTACCGCTGCGCGATGGCGTCGTAGCCGGCCTCGACGGTGTGCTTCACGCCGTACCGAGGTAACGGGCCGGGACGTGCTGGGCGAGCCACACGCCGTTCGCGCTGAGCTGGAACTCGTGCTCGTCCGCGTGCATCGCCTTCGCGTCGACCGTGAGGATCAACGGCCGCCCACGCCGGGCCCCGACCCGCCGTGCGGTCTCGCGGTCGGGCGAGAGGTGCACGTCGTGGCGTGACATGGGCCGCAGCCCGTCGCGCATGATGTCGTCGAGGTACTGCGCGACGGTGCCGTGGAACAGCTGGTCCGGCGGGGTCGCGGTGGGCAGCCCGAGGTCGACCTCGACGCTGTGGCCCTGGTTCGCCCGGATGCGGTCGCCCACGACCGTGAACCGGTTCTTGTCGTTGCGTGCCACGACCTCGTGCATGTCGGCCTCGGAGATGCCGAGTGCGTTCAGGAGGTCGGCCACCGGCACCCAACCCGCGGGGTCGAGGGTGAGGCCAACGCGCTCGGGCTTGTGCCGGAGCGCCTTGGACATCCGCTTCGAGAGGCGGATCATTCTTTCGTCTTCCATTTCGTTCCCAGGAAACCACAGCGCGTCCACCGGTTTTGCGATTTCACGCCGACCCGAGCCGACCGACGGCTTCACTCGGACGAGTGGTCTTCGTCCGGATTCACGCCTGACGCCGTCTACTAGATGTCCTGAAACCGTGATTGGCGTCCCCCGCAAGTATGCGGAGCGCGGGGATGCGGACCGACGGAGTCGGGCGAACGGACAGTCGGCTGCTGCCCGACCTTCAAGGGTGCGACCGGCCCGGCCAGACGTCGAAGGCCAGCCGGGCGACCGGTGACCTGTGTGCGCCGGATGCGCTCGATGTCAAGCGCGCCGACGCGCTCGGGCCCGCGCGGCGGCACGATCGCGCGGCGGTTCGCGATCACCTACCCATCTCGCGTGCGCAGCCTGATCGTGTCCGGGCAACAGCGTGTCGCCGGTGACGCCGGAGGCCTTCGAAGGATGGGCCGAGCGCGATGAGGTCCTGCACGGCCACAAGGGCCCGTGGCAGCGTGAGGCCTGACGCCAGCGCACGTGCGAGCCGAGGCGTTCGCGGCGACACCCGCCGACATCAGGCGACCCGAATCGATGCCCGGCTGACTGCGGCGCTCGCAGGGCGTGCGGGTCGGCGTCGAGTGGCTGCGTCAGCTCCAGGCGGGCCCCTCGGCACGTCACGGTTTCCCGAAGCCGCTCACCGCATCGCCGAACTCGACGTCCCGGTGCTCCTGCTGCACGGCCGCCACGACATGACGTTCCCGGTCAGCCTGGTCGAGCCCACGCTCGACCTGATCTCGCGGGCACGTGCCGTCGTGCTGGAGGACACGGGACACATGCTGCACGTCGACGACCCCGAGGGCTACGTGCGCGCCGTGCGGGGGTTCCTAGATGGTGCCCCCTTCGAGGGCGGGCTTGAGCTGGGGAGCGCCCGGCCCGTGTGAGGCCTGCTCGTCGTCGATGTTCTGCAGGGCACAGCTGCGCAGCGACAGGCAGCCGCACCCGATGCAGCCGGTGAGGCGGTCGCGCAGGCGGTACAGGGCGTCGATGCGGGCGTCGAGCTCCGTCTTCCACGAGCGGGAGAGGCGTTCCCAGTCGGACTTCGTCGGCGTGCGGTTGTCCGGGAGCTGGGCGAGGGCGTCGCGGACGTCCTCCAGCGTGAGGCCCACGCGTTGCGCGGTGCGGATGAAGGCCAGGCGGCGTAGCACCGAGCGCAGGTAGCGCCGTTGGTTGCCCGTGGTGCGAACCGACGTGATCAGACCCCTGTCCTCGTAGAAGCGCAGCGCGGTGTGGGGGACGCCGCTGCGCTCGGCGACCTGGCCGATGGTCAGCATTTCCGGCAACTTGCTCACCGGATCATCGTAACCGCTTGACCTCCAGCTTGGTCGAGGTTGAACAGTTGGTGCCATGCAACGGATACCGGAGCTCTTCGCGAGGATGACCGGGGACGAGAAGCACGAGTGGGCGGCGGCCTCCACCATCGACGTGCTCTGGGTCCTCTACGACAAGGTCCTCAACGTCACACCCGCGACGGTCGGTGACCCCGACCGCGACCGGTTCCTGCTCTCCAAGGGGCACGGGCCGATGGCCTACTACGCCGTGCTGGCGGAGAAGGGGTTCATCGACGAGTCCACTTTGGACGACTGGACGTCGTGGGACAGCCCGCTCGGCCAGCACCCGGACCGGGTGCTCGTGCGCGGTGTGGAGATCAGCAGCGGCTCGCTCGGCCACGGGCTGCCGATCGCGGTCGGCACGGCCATCGGGCAGCGGATCGCCGGAAGCCGCGGCCGCACGTTCGTGCTGGTCGGCGACGGTGAGCTGGACGAGGGCAGCAACCACGAGGCGATCGCGGTGGCGGCCCGGCTCAGGGTCGCGAACCTCACCGCGATCGTGATCGACAACCAGTCCGCGATGTACGGCTGGCCCGGTGGCATCGCGCGGCGGTTCGCCGTCGAGGGGTGGCAGACCGCCGAGATCGACGGCCGCGACCACGAGGCCGTCTTCACCGCGCTGACCGCGCCGCACGACCGCCCGTACGCGGTGGTCGCCAGGATCGAGAAGGGCCACCACTGATGACCACCATGCGCCAGGCCTTCGTCGAGACGGTCAACGACGAGATCGCCGCCGACCCGCGGATCGCCGTCGTGACGGCCGTGATCTCCAGCAACGAGTTCCCGCGGGAGAACGAACGCGTCGTGGACGTCGGGATCCGCGAGCAGACCATGGTGGGTGTGGCGAGCGGCCTGGCGTTGGCGGGCCTGCGTCCAGTCGTGCACAGCTACGCGCCGTTCCTGGTCGAACGGCCGTACGAGCAGATCAAGCTCGACATCGTGCATCAGGACGTGGGCGCGGTGTTCGTGAGCATCGGAGCGTCCTATGACGACCCGGCGTGGGGCCGCACGCACCAGTCGCCGGGCGACGTCGCGTTGTTCGACACGCTTCCCGGCTGGACTGTTCACGTGCCCGGTCATCCGGACGAGGTCACGCCGTTGCTCCGGCAGGCGCTGAAGGACGACGACCGCGTCTACTTGAGGCTTTCGCTGCACGAGAACACCCAGGCGCATCCGGTCGGCGAGGGGTTCACGACCATCCGGCACGGGAAACGCGGTGTGGTGCTCGCCGTGGGGCCGATGCTCGACCGCGTGGTCAAGGCCGTCGAGTCGGAGAACGCCGACGTCACGGTGCTGTACGCGGCCACGGTCCGTCCGTTCGACTCGGACGGCTTGCGCAAGGCCGTGCAGAACACCGACCACGCCGACGTGATGGTGGTGGAGCCGTACCTGGAGGGAACTTCCTCTCATCTCGTGTCCGAGACGCTGCAACAAATCCCGCACCGCATTCGTTCTACAGGTGTCAAACGGCACGCAGAGCTCCGCAACTACGGCACGGCCGAGGACCATGACGCGGCTCATGATCTCGACGTGGTGGGGCTGGGGAGTGCTGTGCGGAGTTTCTTCAGGGGGTGAAGGAACATGTTCGCGGTCATGGGGGATGACTGGACCGGCGCGCCTTCTCGCGCGGTTTAGGGGTGAGGCGGCGTCTCGTGCCGCCGGGTCGGTCTGATGTGGACGGAGTCGGCGGCACGGGCACGTCGGGAATTGCATTGGTTCCCGCTGGATCCTCCGGGATTGGCATGTCCGCACCGGCGTGCGAAGCGGACCAGGAATGATGTTGGTCGTGAGAATGCTGATCTGGACCCCGGTGAACGCCGCCGAGCTGCAGAAGTCCATGCACAGCGGCAACGTGGGCCCCGCGGCGCTCGTCCCGGTGCAGTCCGGCACGGTGCTGCTGCCTCCGCCGGGCACGAAGCTCAACGAGGCCGCCTACATGGCGAACCGGGTCCGCAAGATCGGGAACGGCGCCGCCCTGGCCGTGTGGAACGACGAGGCCGCCCTGCTCTACCTGTTCACGTCGACGATCGGGCGTGCCTCGATGTGGGGTTCGCGCGAGGCGGTGCTGCGGTTGTCGGCGCAGGCGAAGCAGTCGGGGCCGGTCGGACTGTCCTTCGACCGCATGACCGCGGGCATGGTCAACCTGCGGGAGAAGGAGAAGTGGCAGCTCGACGCCATCGACAAGCTCACCGCGCTGTACCCGGCGGCCGGTCGCAAGGGCCCGCTCGAACGCATCCGCGACTTCGAGAACGGCCGTGCCGCGATCCCGGAGTTCTTCCGCTCGGCGGGGCTGCCGGAGGTCGCGAAGGTCGCCGAGCTCGCGGAGCAGGGCCGCGCGGACTTCGTGCTGCGGACGCTGGAAGCACCGCACGCGAAGCTGTGGCCGCTCGCGTTGATCTTCCCGTTGCTCGTGCTGACGGCGCTGGTGACGGTGCTGCTCCACATCCCGGCGGTGGTCTACTACCTCATCGGCGGCGTGCTCCTGGTGCTGATGTGCGCGCTGCTCGTCGTGCTCAGGCGCCGGCTCGTGCGCACGAAACCGATCAACACCGTGCTGCCGGTCATCCCGGTCACGCAGGGGGCGGTCCCGACCGACTAACCTGGTCGGCGTGGCACGTGTCGTCGTACTTGACTATGGATCCGGCAACCTCCGCTCCGCCGAACGCGCACTCCAGCGGGTCGGCGCCGATGTCGAGGTGACGTCGGACCGTCAGGCCGCCCGGGACGCGGACGGTCTGGTCGTGCCCGGCGTCGGCGCGTACGCGGCGTGCATGGAAGGCCTCAACTCGGTGCGCGGCGCCCGGATCATCGGTGAGCGCCTCGCCGGTGGTCGTCCGGTGCTCGGCATCTGCGTGGGCATGCAGATCCTGTTCGACCGCGGCATCGAGCACGGCGTGCTGACCGAGGGCTGCGGTGAGTGGCCGGGCACCGTCGAGCGCCTCGAAGCGCCGATCGTGCCGCACATGGGCTGGAACACGGTGCGCACGCCCGAGGACTCGAAGCTCTTCGCGGGCCTCGACAAGGACACGCGGTTCTACTTCGTCCACTCCTACGGCGTGCGCCGCTGGGAGCTGGAGCCGGCCGAGCACCTCAGGCCGCCGCTGGTGACGTGGGCGGACCACGCGGGGGACGAGTTCGTGGCCGCGGTCGAGAACGGGCCGTTGTGGGCGACGCAGTTCCACCCGGAGAAGTCCGGTGACGCCGGAGCGCACCTCCTGAAGAACTGGTTGAACACGTTGTCGTGAGCTGGAGCGCATTTCCCGCTCCAGCTGGTTGACTACCTCTTCGTGATCACACGACTGCTGACGGTAGCCGCTCTGCTGGCTGCCACTGTCGCCGTGCCTGGGGGCGCGCACGCCGCACCGGCACCGTTCCACGACACCTTCGACGGTGCCGTGGACGCCGACCCGACCTACGGTCTCAACGACAACCTGAAGCAACGCCAGGAAACCGGCGCTGTCACGTACAGCCGGGTGTCGGGCAGGTGGAACACCGGCGACGTGCCACGCCCGTGGTACTCGCAGGTCGGTCACCCGAACCACCGCGGCGCGTTGTCGATGCACCTCGGCACGACGGCGGTGCGGCTCGACGCGCCGTCCACGGGTTCGTCGATCTCGGCGACGCTCACTCCGGTGGCGGGCGATCGCACGTCCGGTGACTGGTCGTCGATCGCTTTGGGACGTTCGGCGAACAGCTGGGGTTACGTGTCCAATCAGGACATCGACCTCGGGTTCCTGGTGCGCGCCAACGGAGGCGTGCAGCTCTTCCAGCCGGGCAAGCCCGTCGTGACCCTGCCGGCGTTCGCCGCGGCCAAGGACGACGGCTCGTTCGACGTGACGTTGAAGCTCGCCGGGTCGACGCTCGACCTGTCCGTCAACGGCACCCGCAAGACGATCACGCTGGGCACGGCGGTGCCGACCGAGCGGCTGTGGATCTACCTAGGGCGTTATTCGGACAGCGACAAGACCGTCAGCCTCGTCGACGACCTCCGCGTCGAGCGGATGAACTCGGACGACCTGCGCAAGCGTCCCGGTTCGCAACTGCGCTACTACGGCTACTTCGGCGCGCGGCTGAACGCCGCCGGGGGCAACCACCTGCCCGAGGTGCGCGGTCGCAGCAACCTGAACTGGGTGCAGATCAGCGACGTCGACGCCTACCGCCCCGAGGTGCTGCGGGACTGCGCTCCCGCCGGGTGCGTCGTCCACACGGGCAACGAGTTCTTCGACTGCGACGCCGCCGGCTGCTCGCTGTACCCGAACGCCTCCGCCCGCTGGCAGGTGCTCGCGGAGAAGGTGCGGCCGTACCTCGACCGGGTGGCCGGGTTCGTGCTGCAGGACGAGCCGTTCCACCACGGCGCGCGCTTCGAGGACGTCGAGTTCTCCGCTCAGCAGATCAAGAACACGTTCCCGGACAGGAAGGTCATGCTGATCGAGGCGGGCGTCCGGGTCGACGACTCCTTCCGCGTGCCCGCCGCCGTCGACTGGGTCGGCTTCGACGAGTACTGCGTCGGATACGAGGCCCTGGACGCGCGCATGACCAAGCTGGAGGAGCGTGCGCCGGGCAAGGAGCTGTTCCTGCTGCCCGAGGCCGCGCCGCAGTCGTGGTGCGCGGACAGGACCGACGCGGACCTCGCGAGCACCCAGTACCTGCACATGGCGTTGGCGCAGGAGCACCCCGCGTTCGTCGGGATCATGGTCTTCGGGCCGTGGACGGGCGTCGGACCTGCCGCGACGGGCCCCGGCACGCCGGTCCCGTCGAAGTTCCCGCGCGCCACCGAGGCCCAGGAGCGCGTGGCCGCCCTCGTGCTGGGGGACGCTAGGCTGCTCGGGTGACGTTCACACTCCTCCCCGCTGTTGACGTGGCCGACGGTCGTGCCGTCCGGCTCGTGCAGGGCGAAGCCGGTACCGAGACGAACTACGGCGAGCCGCTCGACGCGGCCCTGCAGTGGCAGCGCGACGGGGCGGAGTGGATCCATCTCGTCGACCTCGACGCCGCGTTCGGCCGCGGCTCCAACCGCGAGCTGATCGCCCGTGTCGTCGGCGAGCTCGACGTGAAGGTGGAGCTGTCCGGCGGCATCCGCGACGACGCGTCGCTGGAGGCCGCCCTGGCCACCGGCTGCGCCCGCGTGAACCTCGGCACGGCCGCGCTGGAAGACCCGGAGTGGTGTGCCAAGGCGCTGGCCGCGTACGGCGAGAAGATCGCGGTGGGCCTCGACGTCCGCATCACCGAGCAGGGCCACCGGGTCAAGGGCCGCGGCTGGACGTCGGACGGCGGCGACCTCTGGGAGGTCCTCGACCGGCTCGACCGCGACGGCTGCACCCGTTACGTGGTCACCGACGTGTCGAAGGACGGCACGCTGACGGGCCCGAACCTGGAGCTGCTGAGCGAGGTCTGCGCCCGCACCGACGCCCCGGTGATCGCGTCCGGCGGCGTGTCCACTGTGGACGACCTGGTGGCGCTCTCGAAGCTGTCGCGCGACGGCGTCGAGGGTTCGATCATCGGCAAGGCCCTGTACGCCGGCGCCTTCACGCTCCCGGAAGCACTTGCTGCGGTCCGTTGACCACGGCCTCGATGTGAGTGGCCGCGGCCGCGTGCGTCACACCTGTGTTGTGCAGCACGTCGGCCGCGGTCCCGTCGGCTTCCAGCAGCACGCCGAGCAGGATGTGCTCGGTGCCGATGAACATGTGGCCCATCCGCAGCGCCTCGCGCACGGCCAGTTCGAGGGCCTTCTTGCAGTGCGTCGTGTACGGCTGCTTCTCCGGCCGTTGCCGGGCCTCTGAGTCGAGCCGGTTGAGTGTCGCGATCCGCGTGCTGCCGTCGCCCGACTCCAGCTTCGCGATCGTCTTGGCCGCGAGCCCGGCCGACTCGTCGAGCAACCCGAGCAGCAGGTGCTCGGTGCCGATCCGGTCGCTGAACCGCGCGTGGTGCCGCGCCAGCGCGATGACCCGCCTCGACCGCTGGGTGTAGCGCTCCATGCTCGGCTTGCCCAGCTCCGGCGACTCCCTGGGCACGAACCGCTTCTGCGCGGCCTGCTTCGTGACGCCGAGGCTCTCGCCGATCTCGGCCCAGCTCGCCCCGCCCCGCCGCGCCTCGTCCACGAAGTGGCCGATCAGGTGGTCGCCGAGTTCGCTGAGCTGACCGCTCAGTTCGACCGCCCTGGCCAGGCGCACGAGGGCGTCGTCTGCTTCTTGAGCGACCGTGACGATGAGGTCGGTCAACTGGATCATCCGTCAACTCTAGGTTGACGCTGAGTTGCGGGTCAACCTCGAGTTGACGGTCGACGTGGATTCAACGTTGACGCACTCGGTCCATGTGGAGTCGACATTGAGGGCCACGATCAACATGGACGTGCATCATCGATGTGGACGGAAGACAACGTTGTCATCGCTGTGGACAGCGTCAACCATGCATTGATTCGGCGCGCTTCGATGTTGATCAGTCGGTAGTCAATGTCGAGTCAACGTGGGATCAACATGGACCGACGCAGTCGACATGGACCAGTTCCATCGACGTGGATCGACGGGATCAACATGGACCGGCGGCATCAACGTCGACTCGATGTCGACCAGTCTCGATCCGGACGGTCTCGACGTCGACGAGTCAGCTCGCCGGCGTGATCTCGATGCCGATCGTCCCGGCCCGCCCCCGCCGCAGCCTGCTGCCGGTCATCGTCAACCAGCCCATGAACCCGTACTTCTTGACGATGCGCGAGCGGACGTCGTCGCTGGCGGAGTCGTCCAGCAGCCGGGCCCGCGCCTTGACCGACGGGCCCTGGGGGTTGCCGCGGAGGTCGCACGGCCCGATCTCCACGTCCCCGCTGCGCCGGATCCGCTTGACCTTGCCGGTCTCCTTGGCGCTCCAGGCGTAGATCACGTCGTCGGAGGGGCCCGGCGCGACCCACACCGGGGTGGGCACCGGGGTGCCGTCCTTGCGGAACGTCGTCAGCAGCAGGTACTGGCCGCGGCCCAGTTCGGTGATCATGGCGCCGCAGCGTAGTCCTCAGGGCTCCCTTGTAGGCTTTCCCGCATGTCAGTCGCGGTCCGTGTCATTCCCTGTCTCGACGTCGACCGCGGCCGGGTGGTGAAAGGCGTCAACTTCACCAACCTCGTCGACGCGGGTGATCCCGTCGAGCTCGCGAGGGCCTACGACGCCGAGGGCGCGGACGAGCTGACGTTCCTCGACGTGACGGCCAGCAGCGGTGACAGGGAGACGACGTTCGACGTCGTCCGGCGCACGGCCGAGCAGGTGTTCATCCCCCTCACGGTCGGCGGCGGCGTGCGCAGCCCCGAGGACGTCAACAAGCTGCTCCGCGCGGGCGCGGACAAGGTCAGCCTCAACACCGCCGCCATCGCGCGTCCCGAACTGCTCAAGGAGTGCTCGGAGCGGTACGGCGCGCAGTGCATCGTGCTGTCGGTCGACGCGCGGCGAATCCCCGGCGGCACCGGCTTCGAGGTCACCACGCACGGCGGCCGCACCGGCACCGGCATCGACGCGATCGCCTGGGCCGCGAAGGGCCAGGAGCTGGGCGTCGGCGAGATCCTGCTGAACTCGATGGACGCCGACGGCACCAAGGCCGGCTTCGACCTCGAACTGCTCGAACTGGTGCGCCGCGAGGTCGACGTCCCGCTGATCGCGAGCGGCGGCGCCGGCGCGATCGACCACTTCCCGCCGGCCGTCGCCGCGGGCGCGGACGCCGTGCTCGCCGCGAGCGTCTTCCACTTCGGCCAGCTCCGCATCAGCGAGGTCAAGGACGGCCTGCGCCAGGCGGGCGTCGTGGTGCGGTGAAGCCCGTCGAGGTGCGGGTCGCCTCGGCGGTCGCGTTCGGTGGCGCACTCGTGTTCCTGGTCGTCGGCCTGATCCTGTGGCGCTCGACCGGCGACCCCGACGTGCTGAAGCTGCCGTCGTTCCTCGCGATCCTCGAACTGCCGATCGCGGCCGCGCTGCTCATCAGACTCCGGTTCATGCACTACCCGGCGATGATCGTGTTCATCCTCGTCGCGCTGCTGCACCTGGTCATCGTGCTTGCCGAAGGGCCGGCGTGGGCGCGCGTCGCGTCCGGAGTGCTGTCCGCCGTGCACATCTACGGAGTGGTCCTGCTCAACACCGGACCGGCTCGTGAACACCTGGGAGGTCCCCGTTGAGCGCTTCGCTCGATCCCGCCGTGTCCCAACGCCTCAAGCGCACCCCGGACGGTCTCGTCTGCGCCGTCGCCCAGCAGCGGGGCACCGGCGAGGTGCTCATGGTCGCGTGGATGGACGACGAGGCGCTGCACCGCACCCTCACCACCCGCCGCGCGACGTACTACTCGCGCAGCCGCCAGCAGCTGTGGGTGAAGGGCGAGACCTCCGGGCACACCCAGTACGTGCACGAGGTCAGGCTCGACTGCGACGGCGACACGCTGCTGCTGACCGTCGACCAGGTCGGCGCCGCCTGCCACACCGGTGACCGCACGTGCTTCGACGCCACGGTGCTGCTCGCCGACGTGTGACGCTCGGCATGCGGATCACGATGTGGTCTGCATGGCTGACATCACGCTCCGAGTAGAGGCGTCGGGTGAGAACCTTGCGAAGGTCACCGCGGAGCTTCTCGAACTCCTGAGCGCGGACGCGCGCCTCGACGTGCGCCAGGTTGCCTCCGAGGTACCAGGTGGTGCGAAGTCCGGTACCGGGCTCACCGTCGGGGAACTCGTCGTGAGCGGGGTGCTGTCCGCCGCCTCGGTTCGTGCGGGGGCTTCTGTGTTGGTCTCGTGGCTACAGGGACGCGCCGAGCGCAAGGTCACCCTGAAGTCCGTCGACGACGAGATCGTCATCGACGGCACGCCGACCCGTGCTCAGCAGGAACTGGTCGAGAAGTGGCTGCGTGAGCGCGGATGAGCCGGCACGCGCTGCTCGTTGCCGTCGGTGAATACGAAGATCCGCGCCTCAACGCCCTGCGCGCGCCGCAGCAGGACGTGACGCGTCTCGCCGCCGTCCTGGAGGACTCCGCGATCGGCGGCTTCGACTCCGTGCGGGTTCTGATCGATGCCACTGACGACACGATTCGGCGTGAGCTCGAGAGCACGTTGACGTCGCGCGCGCCCGAAGACCTCGTGCTCGTCTACTTCTCTTGCCACGGCATCGTCACGCCGCAGCGACGCCTGTTCTTCGCGGCGTCGAACTCGGTGCAGGACCGCCCCGCGGGCACAGCGGTGGCCAGGACGTACCTCAACGAGCTGTTCGAGGACTGTCGCGCGGCGGCGCGGGTTCTGCTGCTGGACTGTTGTTTCAGCGGTGCGTACGGCAAAGGCATCAAGGCCGCCCTTGGCGGTGCGGTGCTGGACGACGAGCGCGTCGGCGAGGGGTACGTGGTGCTGACGGCCTCGAACGCGTTCGAGTACGCCTTCGAGGAAGACGAGCTGTCTGGCGAAGCTCCCCACGCCTCCGTGTTCACCGATGTGATGTTGGAGGGTCTGACGAGCGGTGAGGCGGATCTGAACGGCGACGGGTGGATCGACGTGCGCGAACTGTTCGACTACGTGCATCGCGAGGTCACCGCACGCCGCCGCCATCAGACGCCCAAGTTCTTCGCCCACGCGGCGGACGCGATGATCCCCATCGCGCGAGCGGGCCGGGCGAAAACAGCCGCTTCGGACACGGTGAAGGCCACTTACACGCCGGAGCAGATCCTGGTGTCCCGGGGCTTTACCGCCGCCGCCAAGCCGATCTGCAGGACGCTGGGGCCGTTTGGGCGGCGAGCGGTCGTGTCCGGGGAACGCGGCCGCTATGAGGAACTCGTCGAGACGTCCGCGATCGCCGACGCGTTTCGGGCTCGTGATCCACGTGATGAGCTCGGTGCCCGGCACGTGAGGGATCTCGTGCACCTGGTGCATCGGAATGCCGGGGATGGCGCGGCGACGGCGGTGGTCGTCGCCCAGCGCCTGATCATGAACCTGCTTGACGCGATGAGGGCCGGTGCCGGTCCCGCCCAGCTCATGCGCAGCCTCGAGGAGGCGCGCGCGTTGGTGATCGACTACCTGGACGACCGGAAGGTGGAACTCACCGACTGGAGCCAAGCCGCGCATCTCGCGACTTCCGCCTCGGGAAGCCTGGAGGTCGGCGCGCTGCTGGGGAACGCGGTGAGGATGGCGGGTGTCCACGCGATGATCGTCGTGAGCGTCAACGAGCGTCTTGGGGTGAGGTTCGGGCTGCATCACGGTGCCAGATTCGTCGGCAGTGGTTACCTGACAGGGCGACTCCTCACCGACAAGGTCCGCAAGCTCCTCGAGTTCGATCACCCGCGGGTGCTGGTGTGCCGAAGCGGAATCAGGTTCCAGGACGCGCTCAGATCTGTGAGCTTGAAGGTCATCGGTGATCAGCGCCACCTGGTCGTCGTCGCGCCTGACGTCAGTGACGAGGTGCTGGCCTTGTTCCCCGACGACCGCATCATGAACGTCCGGTCGAGGTTCGTCGCGATGCGGGCTCCCGAGGACGGCGAGCAACTCGTCGCGCTCGCCAACGCGGTCGGTGCCGAGCTGGCCGACGCCGATTCAGCCGTGGCGATAGACCCGCGCGTGCTAGGAGAGGCGACCAAGGTCGTGCTGAGCGAGCACGACGGCATCGTCGTCGTCGACAACGCCCAGACAGGTTGGACCGAGACCGTGCTGGTGACTGTTGGAGCCCTGGACGAAGCCAACCTGGCCGACCAACGGCGCCAGGTGGAACGAGCTGTGTCCGTGGTGAGCGCGGCGGCACGCGAAGGCATCACCGAGGGTGGCGGGGCGACGTTGTTCTGGGCGAAGAACAGGCTGGACCACGCGAACCCGGCTCACGTGGCGCTGGGGGACGCGCTGGAGCAACCTCTGCGCCAGATCGCGGCGAACGCCGGCTTCGAGCTCGACGCTCTCGGCGAGCAGACCGGTGGGTTCGACGCTCACGACGGAGTGTTCATCGAGGGGTTCGGCCCTGATGCGGTGATCGAGTCGGTGGGTGTCCTGCGCGTTGTCGTCGACAGCGCCGTTCAGACCGCGCAACGTTTCTTACGGCTCGGCTAGTCGAGGTCGCCGGTGAGGTAGCGCTGCATGTTCGGCGCGATGGCCTTGATCACCGTCTCGATGTCGGTCGACGCCAGCGGTTCGAAGCGCACGACGTAGCGGACGATGCCGAGCCCGACCATCTGCGTCGCGCACAGCGTGGCCCTGAGCTCGTGCTGCTCGGCGCCGATCTCCGCGAGCAGCTTCTTGAAGATCGCGTTGACGAGGAACTGCTTCAGCGCGCCCGCCACCTCCGGCTGGCTGGTGACACTGCGGATCAGGGCCGCGAACACACCACCGCCGGTCGCGTCCCACACCGTCACGAACGTGCGGATGATCCGTTCGCCGGCTTCCTCCACGGGGCCGTCCAGCAGGCGTTTGAGGATCTCGGCCGGGTCGAACGGGAGCTGCAGCACGGACTGGGCGAACAGGCCCTCCTTGCCGCCGAACCAGTGGTTGACCATCGCGGCGTCCACGCCTGCCTTGGCGGCGATCGCGCGTACCGTGGCACCGTCGTAGCCCTTCTCGACGAACACCTCGCGGGCCGCTGCGACGAGCGCGGCCTTGGTGTCCTCGCCCGCGGCGCGGCGGCCTCGTCGTTTCTGGTTCACTCGCTCCACATGGGTCATAGTTCAACAGATGTTGAATTTATGCAACAATGACGGCATGGTGAGCGTCATCGGGGCTGTGGCCGCCGCTGGTCTGGGGGCCGTGAGTCCCACGCGTGAGGAGTTCCGCGAGCTGGCGGTCAACCGCCGGGTCATCCCGGTGGTCCGCAAGCTGCTCGCGGACGCGGAGACCCCGGTCGGCCTGTACCGCAAGCTCGGGGCCAACCAACCGGGCACGTTCCTCTTCGAGTCGGCGGAGAACGGCCGCTCCTGGTCGCGATGGTCGTTCATCGGCGTGCGGTCCACGGCGGCGCTCACGGCGACCGGCGGTGAGGCGTTCTGGACGGGCACGCGGCCCGTCGGCCTGCCTGACGGTGGTGACCCGCTGCAGGCCCTGCGCGAGACCATCGAGGTGCTGCGCACGGACCCGCTGCCCGGCATGCCCCCGCTGACCGGCGGCATGGTCGGGTACATCGGCTACGACGCGGTGCGGCGTCTGGAGCGGCTGCCCGTCATCGCCGAGGACGACCTCAAGATCCCCGAGCTGGTCATGCTGCTGGCGACCGACCTCGCCGCGCTGGACCACCACGAGGGCACCGTCACGCTCATCGCGAACGCGATCAACTGGGACGACTCGACCGAGCGGGTCGACGCCGCCTACGACGACGCGGTGCGCCGCCTCGACGAGATGACGACGGCGCTGCACACGCCCGCGCCTCCCACGGCCGCCGTGTTCTCGAGGCCCAAGCCCGAGTTCCGGCGCCGGCGCTCGCAGGCCGAGCACTTCGCGGCCGTCGAGAAGGCCAAGGAGGCAATCCGCGCGGGTGAGGCGTTCCAGGTCGTCGTGTCGCAGCGGTTCGAGATCGAGACGGACGCCGATGCGCTCGACATCTACCGGGTGCTGCGTGCGACGAACCCCAGCCCGTACATGTACCTGCTGCGCCTCGACGGGTTCGACATCGTCGGGTCCAGCCCGGAGTCGCTGGTCACGGTGCGCGACGGCAAGGCGACCACCCACCCCATCGCGGGCACCCGCTGGCGCAGCGAGGACCCCGAGGAGGACGCCCTGCTCGAGAAGGACCTCCTCGCGGACCACAAGGAACGTGCCGAGCACCTGATGCTCGTCGATCTCGGCCGCAACGACCTGGGTCGCGTCTGCAAGCCAGGCTCGGTGCACGTCGTCGACTTCTTCAAGGTCGAGCGGTACAGCCACGTCATGCACATCGTGTCGACCGTGACCGGTGAGCTGGCCGAGGGCAAGACGGCCTACGACGCGGTCGCGGCCTGCTTCCCGGCGGGCACCCTGTCCGGTGCGCCCAAGCCGCGCGCGATGGAGCTCATCGAGGAACTGGAGCCCACGCGCCGCGGCCTCTACGGCGGCGTCGTCGGCTATTTCGACTTCGCCGGGGACGCGGACACCGCCATCGCCATCCGCACCGCCCTGGTGCGCGAGGGGGTGGCGTACGTGCAGGCCGGTGGCGGCATCGTGGCCGACTCGGACCCGCTGGCCGAGGACAACGAGTGCCTCAACAAGGCGGGAGCGGTGCTGGCCGCGATCGCGACCGCGCAGACGATGGCGCCGGCAGTTGAAGGCTAGCTCGCCGCTGTGGATCGCCGCGCTCCTGCTCGTGGGCGCGGCGGGTGCCTTCTGGGGTGCCGGCTCGGTGCCGATCGCGTTGCTGTGCCTCGCCGCCGTCGCGGCGGCCGTGGCGCTCAGCGGGGTGGCGCGCCGGGTCCTCGGCGCGCTGCTGGTCGTCGTGGGCGTCGCGGGTGCGCTCTCTGGCCACTGGCTGGCGATCGCCGGCGGCGTGCTCGTGGTGGCCTCCGGCGTGCTCCAGGTAGCGCTCGGGGCTCGGATGCCGAAGATCGGGATGGGCGGGCAGAAGGCCCGCGCGCACGACCCCGAGACCGACATGTGGCGCGCGTTGGAGCGCGGAGATGATCCGACCGACGATAAGAGCCCCGGCGGGACGATCTCGAACGAGTGAAGATCATTATCCGCGTTCCTGCATGTGACACGTGCACAGCCTTGGTTAGCTGCGGGGACACATGAACCCCGGTGGCTGGGGCGTTACTCCGCCGGGGTTAGCATCCCCATAGCGGGAAGGGGAACAACACTGTGACGGTTCTCGAGTCGATCCTCGAAGGTGTGCGTGAGGATCTCGCCGCTCGCGAGGCCCAGTTGCCCTTCGACGTCGTGAAGGAGCGCGCGGCCAAGTCCGCGCCGCCGCTCGACGTGCTGTCGGTGCTGCGCGGGCCGAACGTGGGTGTCATCGCCGAGGTCAAGCGACGCAGCCCTTCGAAGGGCGCGCTGGCGGAGATCCCGGAGCCGGCCGAGCTCGCGTCCGCGTACGAGGCGGGCGGCGCGTCGGTGATCAGCGTGCTGACCGAGCAGCGCCGCTTCGGCGGGTCGCTGGCGGACTTCGACGCGGTGCGCCGGGCGGTGAAGATCCCGCTGCTGCGCAAGGACTTCATCGTGTCGCCGTACCAGGTGCACGAGGCCCGGATGCACGGCGCGGACCTGGTGCTGCTGATCGTGGCCGCGCTCGAGCAGAACGCGCTCGTGTCGCTGCTCGACCGGGTCGAGTCGCTGGGCATGACGGCGCTCGTCGAGGTGCACACGGCCGAGGAGGCCGACCGTGCGCTGGAGGCGGGTTCGTCGGTCATCGGCGTGAACGCGCGCAACCTCCACACGTTGGAGGTCGACAAAGACGTTTTCGGCAGGATCGCTCCGGGACTACCCTTCGAGACGATCAAGATCGCCGAGTCGGGCGTGACCGGGCCCGGCGACCTGATGTCGTACGCCGGCGCGGGTGCTGACGCGGTGCTCGTCGGCGAAAGCCTGGTGACCAGCGGAGACCCCAAGGCCGCCGTGAACAAGCTCGTGACCGCGGGCTCACACCCCGCGTGCCCCCGGCCCAGCCGGTAGGGCACGGTTGATCCAAGCGCTAGAGGAGCTACCCGATGGGCCAGTTCACGCCCACACCGCATGATCCCGACGCACGTGGCCATTTCGGTCCGTGGGGCGGCCGGTTCGTCCCGGAGGCCCTGATCGCCGCGGTGGACGAGCTGGCCGCCGAGTACGACAAGGCGCGGCTCGACCCGGAGTTCGTGAACGAGTTCAAGCGCCTCCTCCGCGACTTCGCGGGCCGCCCGTCCCTGCTGACCGAGGCCCCGAAGTTCGCGGAGCACGCCGGTACGCGGGTGTGGCTCAAGCGCGAGGACCTCAACCACACGGGTTCACACAAGATCAACAACGTTCTCGGCCAGGCGTTGCTGACCAAGCGCATGGGCAAGCAGCGCGTGATCGCGGAGACCGGCGCCGGCCAGCACGGCGTGGCGACGGCGACCGCGTGCGCGCTCCTCGGCCTCGACTGCGTCGTCTACATGGGCGAGGTCGACACCGAGCGCCAGGCGCTCAACGTCGCCCGCATGCGTCTGCTGGGCGCCGAGGTCATCCCGGTGAAGTCCGGGTCGCGCACCCTGAAGGACGCGATCAACGACGCGTTGCGCGACTGGGTCGCCAACGTCGACGAGACGCACTACCTGCTCGGCACGGCGGCCGGCCCGCACCCGTTCCCGCTGATGGTCCGCGACTTCCACCGGATCATCGGCATCGAGGCGCGCGAGCAGATCCTCGAGAAGGCCGGGCGCCTGCCCGACGCCGTCGTCGCCTGTGTCGGTGGCGGCTCGAACGCGATCGGCATCTTCCACGGCTTCATCGACGACGCGGACGTCCGCCTGGTCGGTGTCGAGCCCGGTGGCTCCGGCCTGGACAGCGGCAGCCACGGCGCGACGCTGACGGCCGGCACGCCCGGCTCGCTGCACGGCGCGATGTCGTACGTCATGCAGGACGACGACGGCCAGATCACCGAGGCGCACTCGATCTCCGCCGGTCTCGACTACCCCGGCGTGGGTCCCGAGCACTCGCACCTGAAGGACATCGGCCGCGCCGAGTACTTCCCGGTCACCGACGCCGAGGCCATGGAAGCGTTCGCCCTGCTCTCGCGCACCGAGGGCATCATCCCGGCGATCGAGTCCGCGCACGCGCTCGCGGGCGCGCTGAAGCTCGGACCGTCGCTCGGACCGGACGGACTCCTGGTCGTGAACCTCTCCGGCCGCGGTGACAAGGACATGGACACGGCCGTGACGTACTTCGGCCTCGCTGACGGGGGACAGGCCTGATGTCGTTGTCCGACGTGTTCGCTGCCGCGCGGGCCGAGTCCCGTGCCGCGCTGATCGGCTACCTGCCCGCGGGTTTCCCGACGATCGAGGGTTCCAAGGGCTACCTCCGTTCGATGGTCGAGTCCGGGTGTGACCTGGTCGAGGTCGGCCTGCCGTTCTCCGACCCGGTGATGGACGGCCCGACGATCCAGGCCGCCGCCGAGCAGGCGCTGTCCGCAGGCTTCCGCGTGCGTGACCTGTTCGACGTGGTGGCTGCTGTCTCCGACGCCGGTGGGCGTGCGGTCGTGATGACGTACTGGAACCCGGTGCTGCGCTACGGCGTGGACGCGTTCGCGCGTGACCTCGCCGCGGCCGGTGGGCTCGGCATCATCACGCCCGACCTCGTCCCGGACGAGGCCGAGGACTGGATGGCCGCGTCCGAGGCGCACGGCCTCGACCGGACCTTCCTGGTGGCGCCGTCGTCGACCGAAGAGCGCATCGCGATGACCGCGCGTGCCTCGTCCGGCTTCCTCTACGCCACCGCGGTCATGGGCGTCACGGGCGCCCGTGACGTCGTGTCGTCCGCCGCTCCCGCGCTCGTCGCGCGGGTTCGGGAGCACACCACGCTGCCGATCGGCGTCGGGCTGGGTGTGCGCTCCGGTGCGCAGGCCGCCGAGATCGCCGGGTTCGCGGACGGCGTGATCGTCGGGTCGGCGTTCGTGTCGGCCGCAGGCGAGAGCGACACCGCGGTGCGCGCGCTGGCCGCGGACCTCGCCAAGGGCGTGCGATCGGCTCCTGCGACGGTCTGAACCTCCTCTGCTCGGTGACACCGCTCGGCCTGCCGGCCGGGCGGTTTTGCTTTGTGGCGCTGGAGGAAGCCGCCTCTGCAGCGACGGCTCCACCTCATGGTTGTCGGGTGGCGCGGTTGGTTTGTGAAGGTCGAACACCGTGCTCGCCATCGAGTGGTTGTCGGGATGGCGGGTATGAAGTTGTGGAGAAGATTGCCTCCGTTCGGAGTCGTTGGCGTTACGCCAAGAGCATGACGCAGATTCGAACACCTGATCGAGTGAATCCGGGTCGGTTGGGGTCAAAACCCCCTTTGGCCGTCGGTCTGACCTGCGATCGTGGCTCTATGCACAAGCCAGCTATTCGCCCGGCGTGCCACACTGGTACTCGCCGGGCGGTTTTCGGAGGTGATGCCCAGTGGCAGCTCCAGCAGAGACGGCGCCGGACCAGTACCTGTTGCCGAGGCACGTGGGCCCTTGGTCGCTCGATGACGTCCTGTCGTTGCCCGAGGACAACAGCCAACGCATCGAACTCGTCGACGGGATGCTTCTCGTGAGCCCGCTCGGGTCGGTGCGGCACCAGGACGTCGTCTTCGACGCCGCAGCCGCACTTCGCGCCGCATGTCCGGCCTACTTCAAGACGACCATTGAGCTGAACGTGCTGCTCGCCACCGGACGTCTGGTGATTCCCGACTTCACGATCGTCAGGCCGAGGGAAGCGGGCGTCATGTTCCCCGCTTCCGATGTGGTGCTTGTCGGTGAGGTGTTCTCACCCAGCACACGGCTGAACGACGTGGGTCTGAAGCGCGGTCTCTACGCCAACGCGGGCATTCAGTACTACATGATGGTCGACCCTGAGCCTGGTGTCATCGAAGCCACGTTGCTGGAGCTTCAGGGCGACGAGTACGTCGAGGTCGCCACCAGCGAGGACGGCGTGCTGACGATCGAGCGACCTTTCCCGGTGACCATCAAGTTCTAGTTGTAGAGCCACTCCAGCCGTTCGTGGAGGTCGGCGACGCTCCACGAGGCGAACATCGCGTCGCGTGCCCGCGCCGCCTCCCCGGCCGAGTGGTAGACCTCCCGCCCCATCCACCGTGAAGCGTGGTGGACGCGCGCGGCCCGCTCCGAGCGGAGTGCCACGTACCGCGCGAAAGAGCCGGCCACGTCCCGGGAGTCGAAGACGGACGAGAGGCACACGGCGTCCTCCAACGCCTGGCAGGCGCCCTGCGCGGCGTACTGCAGCACAGGGTGGGCGGCGTCCCCGAGCAACACGACGCGGGAGTCCTGCCAGTTCGCGATCGGCTCGCGGTCGCACAGCACCCACGCACGCCATTCATGGGCGAGCTCCATGATCCGCCTCGCGTCCTCGCACAACGGCGTGAAGTGCTTCACCACCTCGGCGTGCTCGACGGGCTTACCGCTCATGGGGTCCGTGGCGCCGTTGTCCGTGGTGGCCACGAGGTTCACGAACCGTCCACCGGCGATCACGTACCAGACGACGTGGTAGCGCGGCCCGGCCCAGAGCGTGACGACGTTCTCCTTCAACGACCGCGGCACGTCCTGCGACGGAATGACCGCGCGAAAGGTCGTGTGCCCGGACACCTGCGGATCCCCGTCGCCCACGAGTTGCCGCCGCACCGCCGACCGCAACCCGTCGGCGCCGACCAACGCCTCGCCGCGCACGAACTCGCCCGACCGCAGCACCGCGGTGACCCCGTCGGTGTCCTGCGTGTAGGCCTCGACGCCGCTGTTCACGCGGAGGTCGATCCGTGCGTCCTTCTGACAGGCATCGAGCAACGGCGCGAGCACGTCGTTGCGATGCACCACCGCGTAGGTGCCGAACCGCTCCCGGAAGCCGGCGTCGACCGGTAACCCGGCGATCAACCGCCCGGACACCCCACACCGCAACCGCAACTCGTCCACGTGCACGGCCCGAGTACGCACAGCAGGCCCCACGCCGAGCGAGTCGAGCATGCGGAACCCGTTGGGCCCGACCTGGATGCCGGCGCCGATCTCCGCGAACTCCGACGCGGCCTCCAGCACCGTGACCCGCACCCCGGCCCGCGCGAGCCCGAGCGCCGCAGCCAGTCCGCCGATGCCACCGCCGACCACCAGGACCGTCATGTCCGACCTTTCGCGAGTCCGCCCAGACCGGGTCCGAGTATCTCGGGTCGGCGATCACGAACCGCCGGGCGCCCGCGCAGGAGTCGGCAGGCTCGGCGATCGAGTTCGGTGGCGGGGGTGAGGGATGGCCTCCGCCGGGCTCGGGTGCGTTCGATCCGGGGGGCATCGCGCCCCGAACCTCCCGAACCGAGGGCAACCGTCGGCTGAACGAGGCTGCCCACCCCGGTCTCCGTCGGCCGAACGCCGAGGCCCCAACCCGGTCGCTGTCATCCGAACGAGAAGGCCCCACCGCGGTCTCCTGTCGACCGAACGACGACGCCCACCCCGGTCTCTTTCAACTGGACACCGAGGCCCCACTCTGCGGTCGCCGTCATCGAACGACGACGCTCACCCCGGGTTTCCTTCAGCCGAACGCTGAGGCCCCATCCCGCGGTCTCCGTCATCGAAAGCGGCCGCCCACGCCGGTCCTTTTCAACCGAACGCCGAGGCACCACTCTGTGGTTTCCGTCATCGAACGACGACGCCCACGCCGGTTTCCTCAACCGAACGCCGAGACCTCACCCTGCGGTCTCCGTCATCGAACGCCGAGGGCCTACCCCTGGTCTCCGTCGTCCGAACGACGAGGCCGCCCGCCGCGTCGCCGTCGTCCGACGGACGGACCACAAGCGCGCGATCCGGCGTCCTGAGAATGCGTGCTCAACGCGCCTATGCGCAGCCACCACACACACGCGCCTGGCCGGGTACCCCCAATTTCCATTCTAGTGATCGGCACCGACAGGGTTCGGGCTCGGTAACGATCGAGCGTCCCCACGAGGCGCTCACAAGGCGACCGGTACGGTGGGCGCCGTGTTGGACGCCCTTCTGGCCACGATCCCGAGTCCCGACCAAGGTGTGTGGCACCTCGGTCCGCTCCCCATCAGGGCCTATGCGCTGTGCATCATCGCCGGCATCATCGTCGCCATCTGGTGGGGTGAACGTCGCTGGATCGCTCGCGGCGGTATCAAGGGCGAGGTCACCGACATCGCCGTGTGGGCCGTTCCGTTCGGTCTCGTCGGCGGTCGGCTGTACCACGTCATCACCGACAACCAGAAGTACTTCGGGCCGGGCAAGAACCCGCTCGCGGCGCTGGAGATCTGGAACGGTGGCCTCGGCATCTGGGGTGCGATCGCGCTCGGTGCCGTTGGTGCGTGGATCGGTTGTCGGCGCCGCGGGATTCCGCTGCCCGCGATGGCCGACGCGCTCGCGCCCGGCATCGTCGTGGCGCAGGCCATCGGGCGGCTCGGCAACTACTTCAACCAGGAGCTCTACGGTGGCGACACGACGCTGCCGTGGGGGCTGGAGATCTACCGCCGTGTCACGCCCGAGGGGCGTGAGGACGCGCTGGCCGGTGTCGCCATCGACCACACGCCGATCCAGGTCGTGCACCCGACGTTCCTCTACGAGCTGCTGTGGAACCTCGGTGTCGCGCTGCTGATCGTGTGGGCGGACCGGAAGTTCCGGCTCGGCCACGGGCGGGTGTTCGCGCTGTACGTCGCGGGCTACACGGCCGGTCGGTTCTGGATCGAGCTCATGCGCACCGACGAGGCGACGCTGATCTTCGGCACGCGCGTGAACGTGTTCGTGTCGGCGCTGGTGTTCTTCGGCGCGGTCGCGTACTTCGTCATCGCCAGGTCTCGCGGTGAACGGGAGGACGTCGCCGCCTTGCGACCGGCTGCGGGGCCCACCGAAGCCGAAGCGGACGAAGCCGCCGAGTACAAGAGCGCTGAGGACAAGAGCGCTGAGGACAAGAGCGCCGAGGACAAGAGCGTCGTCGAGGAGACCGTGGACGACGCCGTCGAGAAGGACAAGAAGGACTCCCCGGCGGAGTCCGTCAAACCGGAGTGAACCTGTGCGCGTGCTCGTCGTCGAGGATGACGACCGGGTGGCCCGAGGCCTGCTGACCGCACTGCGGCACGCGGGCTACGAGGTGCATCGGGTGGCCACGGCCGCCGACGCGCTGCGTGCCGCACCCGCTGACGTGGTGTTGCTCGACCTCGGTCTGCCCGACGGTGACGGCCTGGACGTGCTGCGCGAGTTGCGGCACCGTCCGGGCACCGCCGTCATCACGGTGACGGCGCGCGGTGAGGAACGCGAACGCGTGCTCGGCCTGCGCGCGGGGGCCGACGACTACGTGGTGAAGCCGTTCGGCACGTCCGAGCTCCTCGCCCGGATCGAGGCCGTTCTCCGGAGGACGCGCACGCACCGCGCGGAACCCGAGGCCGAGGGGCCGCTCCAGATCGGTCCACTGCGGATCATCGCCTCGACGCGCGCCGCCACTTTGGACGGTGAGCCGCTGTCGTTGACCCGCAAGGAGTTCGACCTGCTCGCTCTCCTCGCGGCCCGCAAGGGTGAGGTGGTGAGCCGCGACTTCATCGTGGACCAGGTGTGGCAGGCGCACTGGGAGGCGCCGTCGCGGACGCTGGACACGCACATCGCGGCGCTCAGGAACAAGCTCGGCGGCCACGTCAAGATCGAGACGGTCAGGGGAGTCGGCTACCGGCTCGCCACGTGACGAGCGTCCGGAAGACAATCCGCAGCCAGTTGCGGAACAATCGTCACCGATGCTCCGCCGACTGCTCGTCATCACCGTTCCGCTGCTCGTCGCCCTGGTCGCGGCGCTCGGCATCCCTCTCGCGTCCGCGGTCGTGCAGCGCGAGACGCAGACGACGTACCTCGACCGCCTCGGTGACGCGAGCCGGTTCGCGAGTCTCGGCGAGAGCGCGTTGCAGTCGGACCGGCTGGAAGCCCTCAGCCAGGAGATCCAGCGCTACGACAACCTCTACGACATCCCCGTCGCGCTCGTCAGCGCCGACAAGCGGATCCTGCTCGCGTCCCGGCAGGGGTTCGACCCGAGCAACGACCCCGAGGTCACGAAGGCCCTGAACACGGCGCTGAACGGTGGCGTGCGGCCCGAGCCCGAGTACACGGGCTGGCCGTGGCGCACCGGGCCGATGGTCGTCGTCGAACCGGTGGGGCGGGACAGCGAGGTCGTGGCCGCGGTCGTCACCATCTCGCAGACGCGCGGCCTGCGGCACGAGGTGCTGCGGCAGTGGGGCCTGATGGCACTGGCCGGGCTCGCGCCGATGCTGGCCGTGGTCGCGGCCGCGTGGCCGATGTCGCGGTGGGTGCTCAGGCCGGTCGGCCGGCTCGACGAAGCGACCGCCGCCGTCGCCGCGGGCAACCTCGACGTCCGGGCGGACGAGGTCGGCGGTCCTCAGGAGCTCCGAAGGCTCGCGCGCAGTTTCAACACCATGGTCGACGTCGTCGGCAAAGCCCTGAACAGGCAGAAGGCGTTCGTCGCGGACGCGTCGCACCAGCTGCGGAACCCGCTGGCGAGTCTGCGGCTGGCCGTGGACAACCTGGAACCGCACGTCGAGGGCGAGCTCGCGAGGGAAGCGCACCAGATCGCGGTCGAGGAGGCCGAGGAGATGGGGCGCGTGCTCGACACCCTGCTCGCCGCGACCCGGCTCGACAGCGCGCGGCAGACCGAGCCCGTCGAGATCGACCAGCTGCTCGCGACGCACCGGGCGGCCTGGCAGGCGCTCGCCACCAAGTCCGGTGTCACGCTGAAGGTCGACGTGCCGGCGGGCCTGACGATGCAGGAACCGCCCGGTGGCCTCGGCAGCGTGCTCGACGAGCTCGTCAGCAACGCCATCCGGCTCGCCAACGCCACCGAGGTCGCGATCACCGGCAAGGACGGCGAGCTGCACGTCGTCGACAACGGCGACGGCCTGAGCCCCGAGGAACGCGAGCTCGCGCTGCAACGGTTCTGGCGCGCCACCAAGCACCAGAACATCGCGGGCACCGGCATGGGACTCGCGATCTGCGCCGAGCTGATCGAGTCGGCCGGCGGCACTCTCACCCTGCACGACGCCGAGCCCGGCCTGGACGTGAAGGTCGCCCTCAGCGCTTCACGGAACGGAACCAGCGCATAGCGCCGTCGTGCAGCGGCACGAGGCCGGTCGCGATACCGGTGCGAACGTTGATGCGCGACGCCTCCGGGTGCCCCTCCACGATCCGGGCGGTCTCGGTGAACACTGTGCGCGTGACGACCTCCACGACGTCCGCGCTCAGCGACTCGCGCGCCAGCAGCAGGTTCGGCACCGCGAACGTCTGGTTCGCCGGCACGTCCTCGTAGGTGGTGCTGGGGATCGTCGCCGGGATGTACGGGCCCTTGTACTTCTCGGCGAGCCTGATCGCCTCGTCCGGGATGTTGACCAGCCGCACGTTGCCCTGCAGGTCGGTGATCGCGGGCGTCGGGATGCCGGTCAGCGCCAGCATCGCGTCCAGCGAGCCCTCCGCGACCCGGCGGGACGCCTCGGCGTGCGCCATGCGTTCGTCCTTTGCGGACAGACCGAAGAACTCCAGCATCCGCTCGGCGGTGAACTCCGTGCCTGAACCGATGGGCCCCAAGGAGATCCGCTTGCCCCTGAGATCACCGAAGGTGTGGATCGGGGACGCCGCCGGGACCGCGATCTGCATGAAGCTGTCGTAGAGCCGGCCGACCGCGCGGACGCTCTGCGGGTCGTCGATGGGGTCCAAAGAGGACAGCGCGAGCTGGGCTTCACCCGACCGCAGCAGCTGGAGGTTCTCAACCGATGCAGCCGTGGGGATCGCGGTGACCTTGGTGCCGGGCAGTTGTTCGGCCAGCGCGGCCGCCAGCGCCCCTCCCACCTCGCGGAACACGGCGCCTTCCGGACCGGTCGCGAGCACCAGCTCAGCGGGGGCCTCGACCCTGCGCGGGGTGCATCCCGCGAGAGCCAGACCGGCCCCTACCAGAAGCGTGCGACGGCTGAGCGACACCAGCGAAGCCTAGCTGTTACGTCAGGGCTGTCTGAAGTTTCCTCACGCCGGGTTGTCGGGCCAGGTGGCGCGGCTCACTCTCTCCCCAACGCGTAGTTCAAGGAGGAACAGTGGCCACCACGACCACAGGGCGCAAACCGATCTACAAGCACCTCTACTTCTGGGTGCTCGTCTCCATCGTTCTGGGCGCTGCCGTCGGCTTCCTGTTCCCCAAACAGGCGTCCGAGATGAAGTGGCTCGCCGACCTGTTCGTGAACCTCGTGAAGGTCGTCATCGCGCCGACCATCTTCGCGACGATCATCGTCGGCATCGCGGGCCTCGGGAACCTCGCCAAGGCGGGCGGCCTCGCACTCCGCACGATCCTCTACTTCACCGCGATGACCACGGTGGCGCTCGCCATCGGCCTCATCGTCGTGAACCTCGTCCAGCCGGGTCACCACGGCGGCGACATCACGCTCAACGCGAGCCAGGCCGACGCGACGCTGAAGTCCGCGTCGACCGCGGAGACCGGTGTCACCGGCTTCATCCTGAGCCTGGTGCCGAAATCGTTCGTCAGCGCCTTCACCGACGGTCAGCTCATCCAGGTGCTCGTGGTCGCCATCCTCGTGGCCGTCGCGGTCGCCGGCATGGGTGAGCGCGGTGCCAAGGTCGTCTCCGCCATGGAGACGCTGTCGAAGGTCATGTTCGGCATCATCAAGATCGTCATGTACGTCGCCCCGATCGGCGCCTTCGGCGGTATCGCCTACACCGTCGGCAAGTTCGGCGGCAGCGTCCTGGGCAAGCTGCTCTGGCTGATGGGCTCCTTCTACGCCACGTGCATCCTGTTCGTGATCGTGGTGCTCGGCCTCGTGGCGAAGTTCGCGGGCTTCAGCCTCTTCAAGTTCCTGCGCTACATCAAGGACGAGATCCTGATCGTGCTCGGCACCTCGTCGTCCGAGTCGGTGCTGCCGCGCATGATGGTCAAGCTGGAGGCGGCGGGCGCGCAGAAGTCGGTCGTCGGCCTCACCATCCCGACCGGGTACTCGTTCAACCTCGACGGCACCTGCATCTACCTGACCATGGGCGCGATCTTCATCGCCCAGGCCACGGGCCACGACGTGTCGATCGGCGTCCAGATCGGCCTGCTGCTGTTCATGCTGATCGCGTCGAAGGGCGCGGCGGGCGTCACCGGCGCCGGCCTCGTCACCCTGGCCGCCTCGCTGCAGGCCTTCGAGGCCCACTCGGCCATCCCCGCGGTCGGCATCGCGCTGATCGTCGGCATCGACCGCTTCATGTCCGAGGCCCGCGCCATCACCAACGTGATCGGCAACGGTGTCGGGTCGCTCGTGGTCGCCGCCTGGCAGAAGGGCCTCGACAAGGAGCGCCTGACGCACGTCCTCAACAACCCGGACAGCGTCGACGTCGACGACCTGCTGGCCAAGGCGACCGGCGAGAACGACGACAAGAAGGAGCCCGTCGCGGCTCACTGAGAACGTCCGTGGCCGGAGGCGGCTCTTCCCCACCTCCGGCCACGAGACCTCAGACCTCCATGTATGCCGAGGTCCCGCTCTCCCCGCATGCGGCGTGGGGTGAACGGGGCCTCGGTCTCGTTTGGTGGGGAACAACCGGTGATCTGCCCGAATGGACGGTGCGGCGCGCGACCGGTTCCGGCGAGGTGAGCGTCCGCTAACTGGGACGGCAGGCGGTTGATCAGCCAAAACGTATGCCTACCCAGCTCAACCAGTGGCAAACCGGGAATGTCGCGCAACTCTCATCGGACTGGCCGGAGTTGAACGTTCGGTTACGCTTACCCGGCTGTAACGAACGCCGATGTTGGACGCAATGTCGTTCCGCAGCCGGGAATCGTTACACATCCATGACCTAGATCACCCATTGGCGGGTGTCCCTGGGTTTCGCGGCTGTTAAAGTCGCGTCAACACGCGGGCCATCGTCGTCCCGTGCTCCCACCTGTTGGTTCGAGGTCTGAGCACGAGGACTTTGTTCTTTAGCGAGGACGACGAAGGAGGTCTGCGAAGTGATCTTCTCCGCCATCCCCGGCCCCCAGGGTCTATACGACCCGGCTGATGAGCGCGACGCGTGCGGCGTCGCCATGGTGGCCGACATCCAGGGTAGGCGCTCCCACGGCATCGTCGTCGATGCCCTGACAGCGCTCGCGAACCTGGAGCACCGGGGCGCCGCGGGCGCCGAGCCCACGTCGGGCGACGGTGCTGGCATTCTTCTGCAGCTGCCGGACGAGTTCCTGCGTGCTGTCGTGGAGTTCGACCTGCCCGAGCGCGGGCAGTACGCGGCGGGAATCGCGTTCCTGCCGTTTGAAGCCGAAGAACGCGCCACCGCGATGCAGGAGATCGAGCGCATCGCGGAGCAGGAGGGCCTCGTCGTCCTCGGCTGGCGCGACGTCCCGACCGACCCGGAGTCCGCCGACGTCGGCCCGACCGCGATGTCGGTGGCGCCGCACTTCGCGCAGCTCTTCGTGCAGGGCACCCGCGAGGAGTCCGGGATCGCCCTGGACCGCCTGGCCTTCTGCCTGCGCAAGAGGGTCGAGCACGAGGGCAGCGTCTACTTCCCGTCGCTGTCGGCGCGCACGATCGTCTACAAGGGAATGCTGACGACCGCGCAGCTGCCGGCGTTCTTCCCCGACCTGCACGACGAGCGCCTCTACACGGCGATCGCGTTGGTGCACAGTCGTTTCTCCACGAACACCTTCCCCTCGTGGCCGCTCGCGCACCCGTTCCGGTTCGTCGCGCACAACGGTGAGATCAACACCGTCCGCGGCAACCGCAACCGCATGCGCGCCCGCGAGGCGTTGCTGGACAGCGAACTCATCCCGGGCGACCTCGCCCGGCTGTTCCCGATCTGCAACCCGGACGGCTCGGACTCGGCGTCGTTCGACGAGGTGCTGGAACTGCTGCACCTCGGTGGCCGCAGCCTTCCGCACGCGGTGCTGATGATGATCCCGGAGGCGTGGGAGAACCACGCCACGATGGACCCGAAGCGCCGCGCGTTCTACCAGTTCCACGCGTCCCTGATGGAGCCGTGGGACGGCCCGGCCTGCGTCACGTTCACCGACGGCACGCTCGTCGGCGCGGTCCTCGACCGCAACGGCCTCAGGCCTGCCCGCTGGTGGCAGACCGCCGACGGCCGTGTCGTGCTGGCATCCGAGACCGGTGTGCTCGACGTGCCGTCCGACCAGGTCGTCGCGAAGGGCCGCCTGCAGCCCGGCCGCATGTTCCTGGTGGACACCGAGCAGGGCCGCATCGTCGACGACGAGGAGTTCAAGTCGGGGCTCGCCTCGGAGTCGCCCTACGACGAGTGGCTGCACGCCGGCCTGCTCGACCTGGCCGACCTGTCGGATCGCGAGCACGTGGTGCAGAGCCACGAGTCCGTCGTGCGCCGCCAGCTCACCTTCGGCTACACCGAGGAGGAGCTGCGGATCCTGCTCACGCCCATGTCGATCATGGGCATGGAGCCGCTGGCGTCGATGGGCACGGACACCCCGGTCGCGGCGCTCAGCCAGCGTTCGCGGCTGCTCTACGACTACTTCGTGCAGAACTTCGCCCAGGTCACGAACCCGCCGCTGGACGCGATCCGCGAAGAGATCGTCACGTCCGTCAAGCGCGTGATGGGTCCCGAGCAGAACCTGCTCGACCCCGGCCCGGTGTCGTGCCGCCACGTGACGCTCGACTACCCGGTCATCGACAACGACGAGCTCGCCAAGCTCATCCACATCAACGACGACGGCGACCTGCCGGGCTTCGCCTGCACCGTCCTGTCCGGACTGTACGAGGTGGACGGCGGCGGCGAGGCGCTGACGGCCGCGATCGAGCGCGTGCGTCGCGAGGCGTCGGAGGCCATCGCGAACGGCGCTCGCACGCTGGTGCTGTCCGACCGCGACTCGGACCACCGCATGGCGCCGATCCCGTCGCTGCTGCTGGTCTCCTCGGTGCACCACCACCTGGTGCGCACCAAGGAACGCCTGCGCGTCGCGCTCGTCGTCGAGTCCGGTGACTGCCGCGAGGTCCACCACGTCGCCGCCCTGCTGAGCTACGGCGCCGCCGCGGTCAACCCGTACCTCGCGTTCGAGACGATCGAGGACCTGATCAACCAGGGCGCGATCTCCGGTGTGCGGGCGCACAAGGCGGTCCGCAACTACGTCAAGGCGCTGGTCAAGGGCGTCCTGAAGATCATGTCGAAGATGGGCATCTCGACCGTCGGCGCCTACACCGCGGCGCAGATCTTCGAGGCCGTCGGCCTGTCCAACGACCTGCTGGACGAGTACTTCACCGGCACGCAGTCCAAGCTCGGCGGCGCCGGCCTGGACGTGCTGGCCGAGGAGGTCGCGCTGCGCCACCGCCGCGCGTACCCGGACAACCCGACCGACCGCGCGCACCGAAGGCTCGAGGTCGGCGGTGAGTACACGTACCGCCGCGAGGGTGAGCTGCACCTGTTCACGCCGGAGACGGTGTTCCTGCTGCAGCACGCCACGAAGACGCGCAAGGAAGAGGTCTTCCGCCAGTACACGGCGGAGGTCGAGCGCATCTCGCGGCAGGGCGGCACGTTGCGCGGGCTCTTCAAGTTCCGCAACGAGGGCCGCACGCCCATCCCGATCGACGAGGTCGAGCCCGTCAGCTCGATCGTCAAGCGCTTCAACACCGGCGCCATGTCCTACGGCTCGATCTCGGCCGAGGCGCACGAAACCCTTGCCATCGCGATGAACCGCCTCGGCGGCCGGTCGAACAGCGGTGAGGGCGGCGAGGACCGCGAGCGCCTGTACGACCCGGAGCGCCGCTCGGCGGTCAAGCAGGTCGCGAGTGGACGGTTCGGCGTCACGAGCGAGTACCTCGTGAACTCCACGGACATCCAGATCAAGATGGCGCAGGGTGCCAAGCCCGGCGAGGGCGGTCAGCTGCCCGGCTTCAAGGTCTACCCGTGGGTCGCGCGCACCCGGCACTCCACGCCGGGCGTCGGTCTCATCTCGCCGCCGCCGCACCACGACATCTACTCGATCGAGGACCTGGCGCAACTCATCCACGATCTGAAGAACGCGAACGAGCAGGCGCGGGTTCACGTGAAGCTCGTCTCGTCCATCGGCGTCGGCACCGTCGCCGCCGGTGTGGCGAAGGCGCACGCGGACGTCGTGCTGATCTCGGGCTACGACGGCGGCACCGGCGCCTCGCCGATGAACTCGTTGAAGCACGCGGGAACGCCGTGGGAGATCGGCCTCGCCGAGACCCAGCAGACGTTGCTGCTCAACGGTTTGCGCGACCGCATCACCGTGCAGGTCGACGGCGCGATGCGCACCGGCCGTGACGTGGTGGTCGCCGCGCTGCTCGGCGCCGAGGAGTTCGGCTTCGCCACGGCACCGCTGATCGTCGCGGGCTGCGTGATGATGCGCGTCTGCCACCTGGACACGTGCCCGGTCGGCGTCGCCACGCAGAACCCCGACCTGCGCGCCCGCTACACCGGTCAGGCCGACCACGTCGTGAACTTCTTCGAGTTCATCGCGCAGGAGGCCCGCGAGATCCTGGCCGAGCTCGGTTTCCGCACGATCGACGAGGCCGTCGGCCACGCGGAGCTGCTCGACAAGGACGACGCGATCGAGCACTGGAAGATCGCGGGCCTGAACCTGGACCCCGTGTTCGAGGTGCCGGAGACCCCGTACCCGACGGCGAAGCGCAAGATCCGCGACCAGGACCACGGCCTCGACAAGGCCCTGGACCGCACGCTGATCCAGCTCGCCGAGGCGGCGCTGGAGGACGCGCACAAGGTCACCCTCGAACTGCCGGTCCGCAACGTCAACCGCACGGTCGGCACGCTGCTCGGCGCCGAGGTCACCCGCCGTTTCGGCGGCGAGGGCCTCGAGGACGACACGATCCACGTGAAGCTGACCGGTTCGGCCGGTCAGTCGCTCGGCGCGTTCCTGCCGCGCGGCATCACGCTGGAGATGGTCGGCGACGCGAACGACTACGTCGGCAAGGGCCTGTCCGGCGGGCGGATCATCGTCCGGCCGCACGACGACGCGCCGTTCCGCGCCGAGCAGCAGGTGATCGCGGGCAACGTGATCGGCTACGGCGCGACCTCCGGTGAGGTCTTCCTGCGCGGCCGGGTCGGCGAACGCTTCTGCGTCCGCAACTCCGGAGCGCTGCTGGTGGCCGAGGGCGTGGGCGACCACGCGTTCGAGTACATGACCGGTGGCCGGGCAGTGGTGCTCGGGCCGACCGGGCGCAACGTCGCGGCCGGCATGTCCGGCGGCATCGCGTACGTGCTGGACCTGGATCCCCTGTCGGTGAACCAGGAGATGGTGAATCTGCAGCGCCTCAGCGCCGAGGACCTGCGTTGGCTCAAGGACGCGGTCACCAAGCACCACGACGCGACCGGTTCCGCCGTCGCCGCGTCGCTGCTCGGTGACTGGACCCGTCGGGCCGGTGCGTTCACGAAGGTCATGCCCGGCGACTACCAGCGCGTTCTCGAGGCCATGCGCCTCGCCCGCGCCGAGGGCCGGGACGTTGACGCGGCTGTCATGGAGGCGTCTCGTGGCTGATCCACAGGGTTTTATGAAGCACACCCGCTCCGACGCGCCGAAGCGTCCGAAGCCGGAACGCTTGCAGGACTGGAACGAGGTCTACCTCCACGAGGAGCCGGCCGAACGCAACGCCGCCGTGCGCACGCAGGCGACGCGGTGCATGGACTGCGGCATTCCCTTCTGCCACAGCGGAACGGCGGGCTGTCCACTCGGGAACCTCATCCCCGAGTGGAACGACCTGGTGCGCCGCGGCGACTGGGAGCTGGCCTCGGATCGCCTGCACGCCACCAACAACTTCCCGGAGTTCACGGGCCGGTTGTGCCCGGCGCCGTGTGAGGCCGCCTGCGTGCTGTCGATCTCGAACGACGCCGGTGGTGCCGTCGCGATCAAGCGGGTCGAGGAGACCATCGCGGACATGTCCTGGGAGAACGGCTACGTGCGGCCGTCCCAGGCGACGGTGTCCTCGGGCAAGCGCGTCGCGGTCGTCGGTTCCGGTCCCGCCGGACTCGCCGCCGCGCAGCAGCTGACCCGCGCGGGCCACGAGGTCGTCGTCTACGAACGCGACGACCGTCTCGGGGGGCTGCTGCGGTACGGCATCCCCGAGTTCAAGATGGAGAAGAAGGTCCTCGACCGCAGGCTGTCGCAGCTGCGCAAGGAGGGCACGAAGTTCGTCACCGGTTGCGAGGTCGGCGTCGACATCACCGTCGAGCAGCTGCGGGCCGAGTTCGACTCGGTCGTGCTCGCCGTGGGCGCGCTGCGCGGCCGTGACGACAAGACGACCCCGGGACGTGAGCTCGAGGGCGTGCACCTCGCGATGGACCACCTGGTCCCCGCGAACCGCGCGGTCGAGGGTGACGGACCGTCGTCGTTCTCCGCCGAGGGCAAGCACGTCATCGTCATCGGTGGCGGCGACACGGGCGCCGACTGCTACGGCACCGCGACCCGCGAGGGCGCGCTGTCCGTGACGCAGCTCGACCAGTACCCGATGCCGCCGTCGGTGCGCGACGACGACCGCTCGCCGTGGCCGGTGTGGCCGCACATCCTGCGCACGTACCCCGCACACGAGGAGGCGGGCGAACGCCGCTTCACCGTGGCGGTCAAGCGTTTCGTGGGTGACGAGGCCGGCCACGTGCGGTTCATCGAACTGCAGCAGGTGCGCGTCGAGAGGGACTCGTCCGGCCGTCGCTCGGTCGTGCCGCTGTCCGACGAGGTCGAGGTCCTGCCCGCGGACATGGTGCTGCTGGCGATCGGCTTCGAGGGCGTCGAGCACATGCGGCTCCTGGACGACCTCGGCATCTCGCTGACGCAGCGCGGCACGATCTCGTGCGGCTCCGACTGGCAGACGACCGCGCCCGGCGTGTTCGTCTGCGGGGACGCCCACCGCGGCGCTTCCCTGGTGGTGTGGGCGATTGCGGAGGGGCGGTCCGTGGCGAACGCCGTGGACAAGTTCCTCACGGGTTCCTCGAACCTGCCTTCGCCCGTCATCCCGAACCAGCTTCCGCTCGCTGTGGTCTGACAACGGCGTTCGACCTGCGGAGAGCAACATGAACGCCCCGCGCGACAACGGAGTCGCGCGGGGCGTTCGCCTTTTCCCGGTCTTCGCACCGCGTCCCGCACTTCTCGAGTTCAATCCTGTCCACCGGGTGAACTTCCGGGAAAATATGTCGCGCGCCGAGTAGCCTCTGGCGGATTGGTGTCGCGATCGCCACATTCCACATGGTGCGACAGCGAAGCGCTTCGCCACCGGAGTCTCATTTGGTCTTTGGTGACGGTATGTATTGTCGGCCAATGGATCGCCGGTCCGGCGCACTCTTTCGGCATAGTCGAACCGCCCGATGATCACTCTGCGCATACCTGTCTTTCCGTGATAACAGAAACCCTTTCGGGTGAAACTGCTGTGTGATGCGGGCGAAGTCAGTCTCGTTTATCGCGAAGGTTGTCCACTTCGGGCGAAACTGATAGCTGTAGATCAATCGGTCGGGGGTGTGAGCATGCGCAGCGTTCTTCTTGCTGTCGTCGTCGCCCTGTGCGCTGTGCTCGCCCCGGCCGTGTCGACCCCGTCGATCGGCGCGCCGCCGCCGAAGTCGAAGACCTCGGTCCCCAAGGAGGAAGCGCCCCGCGAGGAGCGCGAGACGAGCCGCCTGCGCCTGCTGGTCGCGTCCGTCGACCGCACGACCAGGGTGACCGGTCCGTCCTTCGTCACGCTGTTCCTGCCGCGTGCCGTTCCCGGTGTTCTCGTTCTCGTGTCCAGCACCGAACCGATGGTGGTCTGGCGAACACCTCCTGCGTTGCAGGTGTTCCGCAACTGATCGGTCCTCTCTCCCCGATCGAAACCGAACACCTTTTCTCCAGCAGTGAGGGATTCCCATGGACTTCCATCGCTTTGTTCAGCATGCCCGCGCACACGCCGCATCGCGTTCCAGCGCACTCGGCCGCAAGCTCGCCGCGGGGCAGCAACCCACCACGATGTTCATCACGTGCGCCGATTCGCGCATCGTGACGGCCGCGATCACGGGCGCCGAGCCCGGTTCGTTGTTCGAACTCCGCACCGCGGGCAACGTGATCCCGCCCTATTCGCTCACGGCGCCGTCCAGTGAGATGGCCACGATCGAGTTCGCCGTGCTGCAACTCGGCGTCAGCGAGATCGTCGTCTGCGGCCACTCGCACTGCGGTGCGGTCGGCGCGTTGAACGGCGGCGGCATCGACCACCTGCCCGCCATGCGCGGCTGGCTGCGTCCCGGGCAACCGCGCCAGGCGTCCGGGCCCGCGATGCGCCCGGAAGGACAGGAGCACGTGCGCGCCCAGCTGGAGATCCTGCTGGCGTACCCGTTCGTGGCCGAGAAGGTCGCCTCGGGTTCGTTGCGCGTCCACGGCTGGTTCTACGACATCGAGACCGGCGAGGTCTCCGCGTGTGCCGAGCACGCCTTCCTTCCGCTGTAGGGGTTCCGACGTGATGAAGAAGTACTGGACCGACCTCGGCGCGTCGGTCGTCGTGTTCCTCGTGGCGCTGCCGCTGTGCGTGGGTGTGGCGGTGGCGTCCGGGGTGCCGGCCGAACTCGGCATCGTGACCGGCGTGGTCGGCGGCATCGTCGTCGGCCTGCTGCCGGGCAGCACGATGCAGGTGAGCGGACCGGCCGCCGGGCTGACGGTGCTGGTGGCGGACGCCGTCGGCAAGCACGGGATTCAGGCGCTGGGCGTGATCGTGCTCGGCGCGGGTCTTTTGCAGGTGGCACTGGGCTTAGCGAGGTGCGGGCGGTGGTTCCGCGCGATCTCGCCGGCCGTGGTGCAGGGCATGCTCGCGGGCATCGGCCTCGTGCTGATCTTCGGTCAGCTCAAGCACCTGCTGGTCTCGCCGATCGCCTTGGCGCTCGGCCTGCTCACCGTGCTGATCATGCTGCTCTGGCAGCGCACGCCGATGCGCGTGGTCCCCGGCATCCTCGTCGGCGTGGTCGTCTGCACCGCGCTCGCGGCGTTGTTCGCGTCCTCGGTCGACCGCATCACGGTCGGCACGTTGTCGACAGACGTGCACCTGCCCGACTTCTCGTTGCTGAACACCGGGATCATCGGAACCGCGGTGGTGTTCGCCCTCGTCGCCTCCGCGGAGTCGATGTTCAGCGCTGCCGCCGTGGACCGCATGCACTCCGGCCCGCGCACGCAGTACAACAAGGAACTGGTCGCGCAGGGCGTGGGCAACACGATCTGCGGTCTGCTCGGCGCGTTGCCGATGACGGCGGTGATCGTGCGCAGCGCGGCCAACGTGTCCGCCGGGGCCCGGACGAAGGCGTCCAGGGTGCTGCACGGTGTGTGGCTGCTGCTGTTCGTGGTGTTGCTGCCGGGACTGCTGACGCTCATCCCGGTCGCCGTGCTCGCGGCGGTCCTGGTGCACGCCGGGTGGAAGCTGCTGGGCCTGCGCGAGGTCGTCGCGTCGTGGCGCACCGACAAGGCCGAGAGCTTCGTCTTCGTCCTGACCGCCGGTCTCATCGTGGCGACCGACCTCCTGACCGGCACCGTGGCCGGGCTGCTGGCCGCGGTCGTCAAGACGGCCTGGGACGTGTCGAGGCTGCAGGTCACGGTGACGCCGGAGGGGGTCGCGCTGCGCGGCAACGCGACCTTCCTGCGGCTGCCCGTGCTGCTGGACGAACTCGACCGCGTGGACCGCGAGCACGTCCGGATGGACCTGAGCGGGGTCCGGCACCTCGACCAGGCCTGCGGGCAGGCGATCGACCAGTGGGTGGACGAGTCGCGCAAGGCTGGCAAGACCGTCGACCTCGTCGGCCGATAGGGGAGGGCGCCGCGACCGAGGGGTCGCGGCGCCTTCCGTCCAGTTCGTGAACATTGGGCTGTTCGGGTGTACGCGGCTAACGGCCCGCTGGAAGATGTCGACCCTGCAGGTGAACCAGTAGGGGGCGACACATGACCAGTGCGGGATTCGACTCGAAGTTCCTCGGCACCGCTGCCGGGATCCCCGTCCTGACCGAGTCCGGAGCGGCCGACGCGGTCGAGCTCGACGGCTCGGCCACGATCGACTACACGCACTTCTCGCTCGCGATGAGCAAGTCGCGCAAGTTCGCGAGCTGGGTCGCGTGGAACATCGACGGCGGTGAGATGAAGGCGCTGAGCCGCACCGGCATCCCGTTCGTCAAGGACAAGCGCATCCCGGCCGAGTTCCAGACCGGTGACGAGCTCTACCGCGACAACCGGCTCGACCGCGGCCACCTCGCCCGGCGCGCCGACCTGTGCTGGGGCCCGAAGGCCGAGGCGCAGAAGGCGAACAGGGACTCGTTCTTCTTCACGAACATCACGCCGCAGATGGACGACTTCAACCAGAGCACCAAGGAAGGGCTCTGGGGCCGGCTCGAGGACGCGGTGCTCGCGGACGTCGACGTCGACAACCTCAAGGTCAGCGTCTACGGCGGCCCGGTCTTCAACGCCGACGACAGGGTGTTCCGGGGCGTCGCGCTTCCGCGCGAGTTCTACAAGGCGATCGCGTTCGTGGTGAACGGCGTACTGCGCTGCAGCGCGTTCCTGCTCACCCAGAACATCGTCCTGGCCGAGGCCCTCGACCTGGACGAGTTCCGGGTGTTCCAGGTGTCGCTGACCGAGATCGAGAAGCGGGTGAGCTTCACCTTCCCGGCGGAGCTGCACGCCGCCGACACGGCGTCGGTGCAGCTGCTCGACGAGGCCGAGCGCAAGCCGCTCGACAGCCTCGACGACATCAACTGGTGATCGTCACGCCGGGCAGTGCCTGACGCAGTTCTTCCAGCCGGGACAACGACTCCGGCTGATGCACGACGAGGTGTCCGAGGCTCGGCAGCGCGCGCAGGTCGTCCGCCGCGGGCACCCCGAACACCTCCAGCGTCGTGATGGTCGGCCACCGCTCCAGCCCCGCCAGCGGGTAGGGCGGGCGGTGGTCGATCGCGAGCGCGCGGAGACCGGGCAACGACGGCAGCGCGCCGAGCCCCTCGTCGGTCGCCGAGTCGCGAAGCTGCAGCCGCCGGAGCGTGCCGCCCTCCAGAGAGGCCAGGTCGACCCGGCTGAAGTGCAGGTGCAGCTCGTCCAGGTCCTTCACCGGCGTGAGGTCGATCCGCCCGAGCGGACGGCACCGGCTCAGGTGCAGCTCCTTCAGCGACCGCGACGGGGCCAGCGGCGAGAGGTCGCGCAGCACCTCGTTCTGCCACAGCTCCAGCCGGTGCAGCGACGGCATGGCGCCCAACGGGTCCAGCGGGTTGATGTTGCCGATGCACCGCACGTACCGGAGCTTCTCCAGGTGCATGATGAACTGGATCCGGTGCCAGCCGCGGACGTCCACCCGCCGGTCGCCGAAGTCCACCTTGGACAACACGGATCTGGCGTACTTCTCCGCGTCCGGCGTGTTCCGCCACGCCCGCAGCAACTCGTCGATGACCATCGTGTGGTCCACGGCCACGAACTCCGCGATCCGCTCCCACGCGCCCTCACCGCCGATGTTGGCCAGCGTCCGCACGATGTACGCGGCTTCCCCGGAGGCCTCCGGGCCGGGCAGCAGGTCCACCACGAACGACCCCGCCTCGGACAGCGCGTCGGCGTGCGCGAAGCTCTTCGGAGGGATCAACGACGCGGCCGCCGCCGTCACCTGGGCCCGCGCGGTCTCCGGTTCGATCACGTCGGCCTGGTCCAGGCACGCCAGCGCGAGCAGTCGCAGCTTGTCCCGTCCGCGCTCGTCCTTGCGGGTGTCGTCGTTGCCCGCCAGCAGGTCCATCAGCACTCGGGCCCGTTCCCGCGGACGGGCGTGCGCGACCGCCATCACCACGACGTCGTGCCACTCGTCCAGATGTGCCCTGTCCACCAACAGGTTCAGGTCACCCGCGTCCACGACCTCCTTGGCCGCCAGGTAGTCCCGGAACGTCCGGTGCACGAACTGAACGCGTTCGTTGCTGACCTCCCGCAGCAGCCCGGCCCGTTCGAGCAACCGCTGCATCGCCTCGCCGGGGTCGATGTCGTGCGACCGCAGCCCGCGCATCGCGTTCCCGAGCCGGTGCACGGCCTCCTCCCGCGGCACCATGAGCTCCCGGTTGCGCACCAGCGAGTACGCGAACCGTTGCAGCAGAACGAGTTGCTCCTCCTTGGAGAACGACGGCAGCGCGAGTCCCCGGTCCTCGTCCCACCGCACCAGCAGCAGGTCCAGCGCTGCCTCGTACAACGAGCGCCGATCGCGTGGCAGGTGCATGTTCCGGTCCTGGTGCAACGCGCACAACAGCCCCGCCAGCAACGGACTCGACGCCAGCCGCCGCAGGTCCGGCCGTTTCGCGAGCGTCGCCACCAGCCGCGCCTCGCACTCGGTGAGCCACACCCGTGCGTCCCGCGTCAGCCCTGGCTCGTCGCGCGCCGCGGTGTGCCAGGCCTCCACGAAGTCACGCACGCCCTTGTCGCTCAACGGCAACAGGTCGAACGCGGCGAAGTCCAGGTCCTCCAGCCAGTCCTCCGGCACCGCCGCCGGCCGGGTCGTGATCGCGTACCGGGCGTCCGGGTAGGCGCTGACCAGCTTCTCCAGCCACAGCCGGGCCTCGGCCCGCCTCTCCCACACCAGCTCGTCCACACCGTCGACGAGCACCAGCGCGCGTCCCTCCCGCAGTCGCGCGGTGACCCACCCGGCCGGTTTCTCCTCCTCGATCATCGACGCGGTCGGCGAGATGAACTCCTCGGGCTTCGGCAGCGTCGAGTACTGGCGCAACGGCACGAAGAACGGCACCAGCCCGAGCCACTCGTCGCCCGAGGCCCGCGTCTCGCCCAGCGCGTTCATCGCGAGCCAGCGCAGGAACGTCGTCTTGCCCGCGCCCGCACCACCCCTGATCAGAACACGATGCGTGTCCGCGAGTGCCGCCGCCACCGGCAGCCCGGCGCCGGTCAGCTCGTCGGTGTCCCCGACCCGTGCCACCGCCAGCGAGACGTACGAGGTGTCGAACGACTGCCGCCGAGGCGCCCGCCCGCGTGAGACGCCGAACAGCTCCAGCCCGCCCAGCGCCTGCGCCACCTGCTCGGCGTAGCGGTCCTCGAAGTCCCGGTGTGACGCCGTCAGCTCCAGTTGCCGCTGGTCCGCCAGCCGCGTCAGGGCGTCCGCGGTAGCCCGGCCCATCCGGTACATCTCCACCGCGAGCCGCCGCGCGTACTCCGGCTGCGACCACACCAGCTCGACGATCGCGACGCACACCCGCAGCAGCAACGCCTCGTAGACCGCCGTCGCCTGGTCGGACAGCCCCGCCGCCCGCCGGATCGCCACCGACCTGGACAGCACGTGGGCCCGCAACGACTCGGGCGTCAGCATGATCCGCAGCGCCTCGTCCGGACGCAACGGCAGCGCGGCCTCGATGGACTCGCGCACCGCGTCCACGGCGGCCTGCCACTCGTGTTCCTCGACGGTGCTCAGCTCGCCGCGCGCGAGCTCGGCGCTGACCCGTTCCACCAGCGGACCCGGTCTGGTCAGCTCACGCCGGCGCTTCTTGTCCCTGGCACCCTTGTGCACGACGTCGAAGAGACCGAGGAGCACGCGCTCCAGCACGGTCTCCAGCACCATCAGCAGTCCGGCGGAAAACGGATCGGCCACGCTCCCAGTATCAGCGCGTGATCACGGGCCGCCGGGGGACTTCACCAGCTGTTCATCCCGGCCGCGTCACTCGGGCGATGTCATTCGGGCAGGGCGACCTTGCGGACGTGCCCGATGTCGAACTCCCGGCTCGTGCCGTCCTCGCAGTCCGCGCTTAGCACCCCTTCGAGGTGCTTGGTCGGCACGATCACGTGCGTCTCGGTCCGGCGCGGCCCGCTCGCGTACTTGATCTCGACACGGCTCCCGTCGACCAGCGCCGACGACAGCAGCACCACTTCCTCGTCGCGCAGGAAGACGTTCTGGTCACGCAGCATCCGCGCCGCATTGGCCCGCGGGGTGCCACGCCCGGCGCTCGGCCGTTCCTGCTCCACCAGCCGGACCGCGAGCTGCGTCAGCTCCAGGTCGTCCATCTCGGTCCGCCACCAGCGTTCGGAGCGCCGCTCGCCGCGAGCCGACGCCCGCAACCGCCCGACAGTCTCCACAATGGACTTGTCGCCGCCGTCCAGACCGGTCGGCGCGTACCCGCACCGGCGCAGCGCCGCGAGCGTCTCCGCCATCGGCTGGGCCGACGCCAGCACGGTCGGCGCGAGGAACCGCAGCTTGAGCGAGCCGAGCCGCTTCGACTTCGCGATCTCCTGCAGCAGCAACGGGTCCGTGGCCCGCACGCAGCTCGCCACGTCCGTCACCGTCAGCTGCCCGTGCCGGCGCGCCACGTCGTGCACCTGGTACTCGATCACCTGTGGCATCGCGGCCTCCGACACGGCGTTCAGCTTCGCGAGCACCTCGTCGGCGGACAGCCCCGAGTCCAGCGCGCGCCGCACCGACCCGGCGGACAGCCGCCACACCCGTGCCGCGTCGTTGTCCTCCAGGTCCGCCACCAGGTTCAGCGTCGCGCTCAGCTCCGGCGACGGCAGCCCGTTCACCACCGCGGTCATGTCCGTCTGGAACGCGGCCTTCTCCGTCGCCGGCGGCATCAACTCACTCGCGGCGGCGTCGACGTCACCGTCGTGCCGCACCGCCACTCCCAGCGGCGTGAGCGCGCCGCCGGCCACCAGACCCAGTGACTCCATCTCACCGATCACCGCCGCCGTCGCCCGCACGTCGTGCACGCCGGGACGTTCCCAGGCGAGGTCCTCGACCAGTTCGGCGGTGCTGGTGAAGGCCTCCTCGGCGGAGAACCGCTCCAGCGTGCTCCGGCGCAGCACCAGCCCGGCCGCGCCCGTGTAGTCGCGCAACGCGGCCCGCGCCAGGTCCGGCTCCGGGCGCCAGTCCATCCGCCGCCACGCCGCGACCAGCGCGGACAGCCGGGGCCCCGGCTGGGAGTCGAGCCACGCGTCACCCTGCCTGGTCGGCAGCAGCCGGGACCGTTCCACCCCGAGCAGCTGGGCCTCGGCCGCGAGCTCCAGCCAGAGCCGCAGCACCCCGTCCGCGACCCGCAAAGCCCGTGCGACCCGCCGGATCTCCACGGTGGCCACGCCACCGGTGTAGCGGGCGTCGAAGTTGTCCTGCTCGCAGTGCGCCAGCAGCCGCGCGACACCGTCCACAGTGGACATCGCGGCGACGATCGGCGAGATCGCGGACGCCCGGCGCAGGCCGGGGGCCTTCGGCCGCAACGTCAGCTGCCCCTGAGTCGCCCCGGTCGCCCGCACCGAGTTCACCGCGACGAGCCGCGGCCCCTCCGGCCAGGCCAGCGCCCGTTGCTTCAGCTCGCCGAAGGCCCGCTCGAAGTCGCCGACCGTGCACCGCAGCTCGGCGCACACCGAGTCGATCGTGCCGGTGTTGCCCTGCGTGACGATCGCCCCGAGCACGTCGAGCGCGCCCTGGTCCAGCGAGTCCTCGACGGCGTGCACCGAGTCGGAGTCGGTCAGCTGTGTCGCGAGGTCCTTCAACGTGCGGAGGTAGCGGTCCGCGACGTCGCGGCGGTGCAGGAGGATCGCGGCCACCTCGTCCGGCCCCAGTTGGAGGAGCCAGGTCGCGAGCGCGTTGATACGGCGTGGCATTCATCGGAGTATGGCCTTGGTTGTGTGTCCTCAAACGAATTTTCACGCACATGGGCGATCCGCCTAGGCTGACTCGGTGACGTTCAGCGGTTTCGGCGAGTACGCCATCGACTTCTACGACGGCCTGGTTCTGGACAACTCGAAGGCGTACTGGGACGACAACAAGGAGACCTACCTGCGCGACGTGCGGGCCCCGATGGAGGCCCTGCTGCTCGCGCTGGAGAAGGAGTTCGGCGAGGGCAAGGTGTTCCGCCCGTACCGCGACGTGCGGTTCGCCAAGGACAAGACGCCGTACAAGGACCACTGCGGCGGCGTGATCGAGAAAGGCCGCGGCGGCGGCGCGTACTACGTGCAGCTCAGCCCCGAGGGCCTGATGACCGGCGGCGGCTCGTTCCACATGCAGTCCGACCAGCTGGCCCGTTACCGCGCCTCGGTGGACGCGCACGGGGTGTTGTTGCGCAAGATCGTGGACAAGCTGGTCAAGCAGGGCTGGCAGCTCGCGGGCGACGTGATGAAGTCGAAGCCGCGCGGGTTCGCCGACGACCACCCGCACCTCGACCTGCTGCGGCACCGGTCGATCTACGTGCGCAAGGTCTGGGAGCCGGACGACGTGCTGCACGAGCCGGGCTGTCTCGACCGGGTGCGCAAGTCTTGGAGGCAGCTCAAGGACTTCAACCTGTGGTGCGAGGACCACGTCGGCGTGAGCGAACAGCCGAGGCGATAGCCCAGCCGAGGCCGATCCCGAGCACGTCCACCAGCGCGTCCAGCACGTCACCGCTCCGGTGCAACGGCGTGATCAGCTGCTGGAGAACCTCCGAAACGCCTGCGTAGAGCACCAGCCACAGCAAAACGCGAGGAATCTTCGCGTACAAGCCGGTGAGCGCCAGCAGTGCGAACAGCAACGTGTGGACCACCTTGTCCGTACCAGGAGGCGAGCTCGGCACACCTGACTCGGGGGTGAACAACACGACGACGCTGAGCGACGCCGCGATCACGAAAGGCAGTACTCGACCCATTGTCAGAACATTACCGAGGAGTAGTTCGGGATCGGTCCAGGAACGGGGTCTACTCTCTCTACACGTGAGTCGACGCGCAAAGATCGTCTGTACCCTCGGCCCCGCCACTGGCACGCCGGAAAAGGTCCGTGACCTGGTAGCAGCCGGTATGGACGTGGCCAGGATGAACTTCAGCCACGGCAGCCATGCCGACCACAAGCAGGTCTACGACATGGTCCGTGCCGCAGCCGACGAGTCCGGCCGCGCCGTGGGCATCCTCGCCGACCTCCAGGGCCCCAAGATCCGCCTCGGCCGTTTCGCCGCGGGTCCCGTGGACTGGAACAACGGCGACGTCGTCCGCATCACCGTCGAGGACGTCGAGGGCACGCACGACCGCGTGTCGACGACGTACAAGGAGCTCGCGAAGGACGCCAAGGTCGGCGACCGCATGCTCGTGGACGACGGCAAGGTCGCGCTCGTGGTGGTCGACGTCGAAGGTTCCGACGTCGTCTGCGAGGTGACCGAGGGCGGACCCGTCAGCAACAACAAGGGCCTCTCGCTGCCCGGCATGGACGTCTCCGTGCCGGCGCTGTCGGAGAAGGACATCGAGGACCTCGAGTTCGCGCTCTCGCTGGGCGTGGACTTCATCGCACTCTCGTTCGTGCGCTCGCCCGCGGACATCGACCTGGTCCACCAGATCATGGACCGCTCGGGCGGCAAGCGGCTCCCGGTGATCGCGAAGATCGAGAAGCCGGAGGCCGTCGACAACCTCGAGGCCATCGTCCTCGCCTTCGACGGCGTCATGGTCGCCCGCGGTGACCTGGGCGTCGAGCTGCCGCTGGAGCACGTGCCGCTCGTGCAGAAGCGCGCGATCCAGATCGCTCGCGAGAACGCCAAGCCGGTCATCGTCGCGACCCAGATGCTCGACTCGATGATCACGAACTCCCGCCCGACCCGCGCTGAAACCTCCGACGTCGCGAACGCGGTGCTCGACGGCGCGGACGCCCTGATGCTGTCGGGTGAGACCTCGGTCGGCCGCTACGCCATCGAGTCCGTGCAGACCATGGGCCGCATCATCGAGGCCGTCGAGACCGAGTCGGTCGTCGTGCCGCCGCTGACGCACGTCCCGCGCACCAAGCGCGGCGTGATCTCGTACGCGGCCCGCGACATCGGCGAGCGCCTCAACGCGAAGGCCCTGGTCGCGTTCACGCAGTCCGGTGACACGGTCCGCCGTCTCGCTCGTCTGCACACGCACCTGCCGCTGCTCGCCTTCACGCCGGAGCCCTCGGTCCGCTCGCAGCTGTCGCTGACGTGGGGCACCGAGACGTTCCTGGTCCCGAAGGTGGAGTCCACCGACGAGATGGTCCGCCAGGTCGACGTGGCCATGATCGAGATCGGCCGCTACTCCGCCGGTGACCTCATGGTCGTCGTCGCGGGTTCGCCTCCCGGCACCATCGGTTCGACCAACCTCATCCGGGTGCACCGCCTGGGCGAGGACGACCACGCGTAAGTGCGCTGACTCTCAGTCAGGCCTGTCGTGATGCCGGCCCTGCTCCCGCATACTGGGGGAGCAGGGCCGGTGCCTTGCTGAGACTCAGAGGAGTGTTGCTGCCGTGACTGAGGCCGCCCGTGCCGCCGCTTCGAGCCCGTCGGGCCTGAGTGGACAATCCGCAGTGGACGACCTGGTCGCGTTGCTGGACCTGGAACGCATCGAGGAGAACATCTTCCGGGGCGTGTCGCCCGCGGAGTCCCCGGTGCGCGTCTTCGGCGGGCAGGTGGCAGGCCAGGCCCTCGTCGCCGCCGGCCGCACCGTCCCGCCGGAGCGCCGCGTGCACTCGCTGCACTCGTACTTCATCCGCCCCGGCGACCCGCGCGTGCCGATCGTCTACGAGGTCGACCGCATCCGCGACGGCCGCTCGTTCACCACCCGCCGCGTCGTGGCCGTGCAGCACGGCAAGGCGATCTTCTCGCTGTCCGCGTCCTTCCAGCTGGAGGAGCAGGGCGTCGAGCACTCCTCGGAGATGCCCGCCGTGCCGGACCCGGAGTCGCTGCCGACGTGGAGCGAGTCCGCCAAGAGCTACCCGCTGGTGAACCTGAAGTTCCCGCGCCCCATCGACGTCCGCTACGTGACCGAGCCGCCGTGGGAGTCGCGTGAGGACGGTCCGGGCGCGGCCGCGTCACAGGTGTGGATGAAGGCCGACGGCAAGCTGCCGGACGACCCGATGCTGCAGCTGTGCGTGATGACCTACGCGTCGGACATGACGCTGCTGGACGGAGTTCTGGCGCGGCACGGGGTTTATTGGGGACTGGACAAGGTTCTCGGGGCTTCGCTCGACCACGCGATGTGGTTCCACCGGCCGTTCCGGGCCGACGAGTGGTTGCTGTACGACACGACCTCGCCGTCGGCTTCGGGCAATCGCGGGCTGGCGACCGGGCGGTTCTTCACGCAGGACGGGCAGTTGGTGGCGACCGTGGTGCAGGAAGGGCTGATCCGGGTGATCAAGTCCTCGCCTGAGGAGTGAGTTCGAACCACGCTTGCGAGTGATGGCATGGAGGATCTCCAATCGGGAGGCTGGTGGGAGCTGGTGGCGGAAGAGACTCCAACGAGGCGTGAGAAGGGTGATCATGTGAGCGTTGAAGCGTGGCCGGATCACCTGATCAGCCTGGATGAGTGGGACGCGATGCCAGAGGACAAGAACCTCGAGCTCGTGGATGGAGTCCTGCACGTGGTGGCCGCAGCCATACCCTCGCACCAGATGGCACAGAACAGGTTGGCCTACTGGCTCGACGAGCAACTGCCGCCGAGCATGGTCGCCTACGACGACGTCGACGTGACGATCGACAGCTCGAACCGGCCAACCGTGCGCAAGCCCGACATCACCGTGGTGACGGCGGAAGCGGCGGACCGCTACCCCAAACGGTTCGACGTCGAGGACGTGGTTCTCGCAGTGGAGATCGTGTCCCCTGGTTCCGAGCGCGCCGACCGCGTCACCAAGCCCACCCTCTACGCCAAAGCTGGGATCGCGCACTACTGGCTCGTCGAGCTCGGTACCCCGATCAGCCTGACCGCGTTCGAACTCGTGGACGGCGTCTACAAACTCGTGGAGGACGTCGTGGGTGAGGTCCGGCTGACTCGACCCGCCCCGCTGGCGTTCGACCTCGACAAGCTTGCGCGTCGCCGGTAGACCCATTCGCACCCTCGAGTGATCAAGGGTGCGAACCCACCAGCCGATGACCGTGGCGTGATCATGACGCTGGCCGGATACGACGCGATGCCCGACGAAGACTGCAAGCGCCACGAGATCGTCGGCGGCGAACTGGTGGAGATGCCGGGGCGCTCCATTTGTCACCAACGCGCTCTCATGGTGCTCCTGCGCATGCTGCTCGACCAGCTACCGGCCCACCTCGACGCGGTGCACTCCTTCGACGTCCTGCTGAAGGACGGCCCGTGGCCCCTGCTGCGCAAGCCGGACCTGGTGGTGACCCGGGACCTGCGGGACGACGTCACCCGCTTCGACGCCAAGGACGTGCCGCTCGTCGTCGAGATCATGTCCGAGGAGTCGGAACACGTCGACCTCGCGGTCAAGCTGCGCGAGTACGCGGCGGCGGGCATCGCGAACTACTGGATCGTCGCGCTGGACGATCCGGCGAGCATGGCCGCGTACACCCTCGCGGAGGGGCGGTACGAGCTCGCGGTGGCGGGCAGCGGGACGATCGACGTGCTGCGGCCGTCGCCGATGACGCTCAACCTCTATGAGCTGACCCGCTAGCCCGGCGGCGATGGGTCGGCCGCAGGTTCGCCGGCGGCGTCAGCGCACGGGTCTCCACCCGCTCAAGCGTCACCGAACTGAGGTCGTCCGATGGGGCACGACAGCGTTTCCTGCACCTAAGGCGTAAGAAACGCTGCATCCTGATGTAGGAACAACCACCGAACGGGACGTGGCGGTCCGGCACGTCGCGCTGGGAGTGACGCTCAGACCTTCCGCCGCCGATGGGTCGGCCGCAGGTTCGCCGGCGGCGTCAGCGCACGGGTCTCCACCCGCTCCAGCACCACCGACGAGGTCAGGTTCCGCACCTCCGTCCGAGACGCGATCTTGTCCATCAGGAACGCCTGCAGGTGCGTCGAGTCGGCCACCGCGATGTGGATCAGGAAGTCGGCCTGACCGGACACGTGGAAGATCGACCGCGTCTCCGGCTGCGCCATCACGAACGCCCGGAAACCGGCCACCACCAGACGGGTGTGCGGCCGCACGTTCACCGAGATCACGGCTTCCAGCGGCAGGCCGGTGGTCGCGGGGTCGACCACCGCGTGGCAGCCCGTGATGACGCCCAGGTCGCGCAGCCGCCGCACCCGTTGCAGGCACGACGAGGGTGCCAGGCCGACGATGTCCGCCAGCGTGCGGTTCGGCAGGGTGGCGTCGTTCTGCAACTCCTCCAGGATGTGCCAGTCGACCGAATCCAGTTCGGCTTGTTCGCGCATAACCGAACATCGTACTGACCTGCTGGAATGCACACGAACTAACCACAGACGATCTGTCCCATGCACATCGCGTGGACGTCGTTCCTGCTGGCACTCGTGGTGATCACGGTCGTGCCCGGTCCCGACTTCGTACTGGTCATGGGGAACGCGGTCCGCAGCCTCCGCAAAGGCGTCGAGGCGGCGCTCGGGGTGCTCACCGGGCTGCTGATCCACGGGACGCTCGCGACGCTCGGGTTGTCGGCGCTCGTGGCGGCGGCGCCTACAGCGTTGTTCGTCGTCAAGGCGATCGGCGCGGTCTACCTCGCCTACATCGGCTTCATGACCCTCAAATCGGCGAGCAAGCCCATTGAGGAGCAGCCGCAGCAGAAGAACGTGTTCTTGCGCGGCATGCTGTGCGATCTGTTGAACCCCAAGGTGATGCTCACGTTCCTGAGCCTCATCCCGCAGGCGATGGACCCGCACGCCGCGCCACTGCCCCAGGCGGCGATGCTGAGTGCCGTCACGGTCGGCGTGTTCGCGGTGTTCTGGGTGATCGTGGTGCCGTCCGCGCGTCAGCTGGGACGGTTGTTGAGCAAGCCCAAGACCCGCGCGGTGTTCGAACGGGTCTGTGGGACCGCTCTCATCGGGCTCGCGGCGTCAGTTCTCGCTACCTGAGTCCCACGTGACGGACAGTTCGTCGCGCGTTCCGAAGCGGACGAGGTGCCGTTCGACGACGTCGCGGAGGCGTGCCACGTCCTCCTCCGACGTGCACACCACGCGCATGATCAACGCGTCGTCGGCGGCCTCGAACTCCGCCAGGCCGGCGGAGAAGCGGACGAAGCCGCGGGTGTCCTCCCAGGACCCTTCGAGGTCCTTGGCCGTGAAGTGCTTCACCAGCTGCGATCCGTACCTGGGGGCACGGTCGGTCGCCGAGCGTCCCACGCTCGTGAATTCCGTCATGAAGCCAACTTACGCCTAGCAATACGTACCGGCACGTGACGCGGTTCACCTGGCAAAACGGAGTCTGAGAACACCCTGTGACGTCTCGCGTAATCAGTGAGAACACGGCAGGCTGTGGCGCATGACGGAAGGCAAAGCACGTATCGCGGTCACCGGTCTTGCCACCATGGGCAGCAACCTCGCGCGCAATCTCGCGCGTCACGGGTTCAAGGTTGCCGTGCACAACCGGACGCCCGCGAAGATGAAGGCCCTGCTCGACGAGCACGGCCACGAGGGTGACTTCGTCGGCGCCGAGACGCTGCAGGACCTGGTGGACAGCCTGCAGACGCCGCGCCAGATCATCATCATGGTCAAGGCGGGTGGCCCGACCGACGCCGTCATCGACGAGCTGAGCGGGATCCTCGAGCCGGGCGACATGGTCATCGACGGCGGCAACGCCCACTTCAACGACACGCGCCGCCGTGAGGCCGCGCTGAAGGAGAAGGGACTGCTGTTCGTCGGTGCCGGCATCTCCGGTGGTGAGGAGGGCGCTCTCAACGGCCCCAGCATCATGCCGGGTGGTCCCGCGGAGTCCTACAAGCACGTCGGGCCGGTCTTCGAGGAGATCGCGGCCAAGGTGGACGGTCAGCCGTGCTGCGTGCACGTCGGGCCGGACGGCGCCGGGCACTTCGTGAAGATGGTCCACAACGGCATCGAGTACGCCGACATGCAGCTGATCGCCGAGGCGTACGACCTGCTGAGCCGCATCGGCGGGCAGACGCAGGCGGAGATCTCCGAGGTCTTCACCCAGTGGAACTCGGGCGACCTGGAGTCGTACCTGGTCGAGATCACCGCCGAGGTGCTCAAGCACGTCGACGCCGACGGCAACCCGCTCGTGCAGGTCATCGAGGACGCGGCGGAGCAGAAGGGCACCGGCCGCTGGACCGTGCAGGAGGCGCTCGAACTGGGTGTCCCGGTCACCGGTATCGCCGAGGCCGTGTTCGCCCGCAGCCTGAGCGGCCACACCGACCAGCGCAAGGCCGTGCGCGCCGCGTTCGGCCCCAGCGAGGTCGTCGCGAAGCCGGACGCCGAACTGGTCGACGACGTGCGCCAGGCGCTTTACGCGTCGAAGGTCGTCGCGTACGCGCAGGGCTTCGACATGATGCGCGAGGCGTCGAAGAACTTCGACTGGAACATCGACCTCGGCGCGATGGCGACGATCTGGCGCGGTGGCTGCATCATCCGCGCGCAGTTCCTCAACCGCATCCGTGAGGCCTACGACGCGGACGCGAACATCGCGTCTCTTTTGGTGGACAACTACTTCCGCGACGCGGTGCAGAACGCCGAGGCCGCTTGGCGCAGGGTCGTGGTCCGTGCGGTCGAATCCGGTGTGCCGACTCCGGGCTTCGTGTCCGCTTTGGCCTACTACGACGGACTCCGCTCGGAGCGTCTGCCGGCCGCGCTCGTCCAGGGACAGCGCGACTTCTTCGGGGCGCACACGTACAGGCGCACGGACAAGCCCGGTAGCTTCCACACGTTGTGGTCGGGTGATCGATCAGAGGTGGAAGCGTGAAATTTCGTGTTCTGGGGGCGGTCGTCGCTGTGGCGGCAGGGGTTTCCCTGACGTCCAGCGGCGGCGCTGTGGCGGTCGGAAACGAGGCCCTCACGGCTGATCTCGACACGATCCTCGCCGACAACGCGCTCAAGGGCGCGGACGTCGGCCTGGTCGTGCGGGACGCCAATTCCGGAGAAGTGATCTACACCAGGCAGAGCGCCAGGCGCTCCCAGGTGGCGTCGAACCTGAAGCTGCTCACCACGACGACGGCGCTGGACCTGCTGGGCCCGGACTTCCGCTGGAAGACCGAGCTCGTGTCGGCCGGGACGAGGACCGGGACGGCGCTCGACGGCGACCTGGCCCTGCGTGGCGGCGGCGACCCGACGATGTCCCGGTTGCGCTACCAGCAGCTCGCGGACACGTTGAAGGCCAGCGGTGTCACGACGGTCAACGGCTCGTTGGTCATCGACGACACCAAGTTCGACTCGCAGCCGTACGGCTCGGGTTGGGCGTGGGACGACGAGCCGTTCTCCTACAGCGCGGAGACGTCGGCCCTCACGCTCTCGCCGGACGCGAAGTTCAGCGCGGGCACGGTCGTCGTGCGCGTCAAGCCGGGCGCCGCGGCGGGCGCTCCGGCTGTCGTCACGACCGAACCGGCGAACGACCACGTGCAGATCGTGTCCACGGCGACGACCGGCAACGCCGGCGTCACCGTGGAACGGGAGCACGGCACCAACCGCATCGTCGTCAGCGGTTCCACGTCCGTCGAGACCACCAGGCTCTCGACGGTCAAGGATCCGACCGGCCTCGTCACGTCGGTGTTCCAGAAGGCCTTGCAGGCCAGCGGGATCACCGTCACCGGCGGGGTCAAGAGGCAGAAGGCGCCGGCCGGCGCCGCGGTCCTCGCGACCGACACGTCGCCGAAGCTCAGCGAGCTGATGGTGCCGTTGCTCAAGGACAGCAACAACATGCTGGCCGAGGTGCTGGTCAAGACCGCGGGTGGCTCGTTCACCAACGGTGTCAACCAGCTCAGCACCAAGTGGGCCGGCCTGGGCGTCGACCCGAACGCGGTCGAGGTCTTCGACGGCTCCGGCATGTCGCGGCTCGACCAGTTCTCGCCGGACGACCTCACGTCGGTGCTGATCAAGGCGAAGACCAAGCCGTGGTTCTCCGCGTGGCAGGCCTCGCTGCCGGTCGCCGGTGTCGACGGCACGCTGGTCAACCGCATGAAGAACACCCCGGCGGCGGGCAACGTGAAGGCCAAGACCGGGTCGCTCTCGGGCGTCTCCGGCCTGTCCGGTTACGTGAAGACGGCCGCCGGCAGGGATCTCGTGTTCTCGGTGGTGCAGAACAACGTCCTGTTGTTCAACAGCCCGAAGAACATCGAGGACAGGATCGCCGTGCGCCTGGCCTCGGACGGCGGCACCGTGTCGCCGCAGGTCCAGTCCGTGCCGCAGCAGCGCAAGGCTCCGGCGCAGGAGCGCGTCAAGGTTCCCGCACAGGAACGCTTCGACGTGGAGTGCTCCTGGATCGGCACCTGCTAGTCAGCAGTCGCAAGTGGAGCCGCCCCGGAGTGTTTTCGGGGCGGCTCCTCGTTTTCTACGCCGGTGACGGCACGGGCTCCAGCCCGTTGCGGTCCGGGTCGACCAGGTACACCCGGGCGTTCGAGATGTCGAAGTACATGCCCTTCAACGTCAGCGTGCCCGCGGTGATCGCCTCCCGCACGCTCGGGAAGCCGAGCAGGTTGTCGAGCTGCTGCGCGACGTTCGCGACGGCGAGCCGGTCGGCCACCGGCAGGTCCGCGCAGCCGGGCGCGGTCGGCGCGTGGAACCGGATCAGTGACGGTTCGGCGTTGCGCAGCCACGAGTGCAGGTGCGACCCGCGGGACGCGGAACCCTTCACCAGCGCCTTCATCGCGCCGCAGTCGGAGTGCCCGCACACGACGATCGTGCTGACGTTGAGGATCTCCACCGCGTACTCGATCGCCGCCCCGACCGACCTGTCGTCGGCGGACGACATCGGCACCAGGTTGCCGATGTTGCGCACGCAGAACAGGTCGCCCGGCCCGGACGTGGTGATCAGGTTCGGCACCACGCGGGAGTCCGCGCACGTGATGAACAGTTGCTGGGGCCGCTGCCCGTGCACCGCGAGCTCGTGCAGGAACGGGCGCACCAACGGCGCGGAGCGGCTTTCGAACTCGTGCATGCCGCGCAGCATCGGGTCGCCCTCCACGGACGAGCGCTGGGCGGGCAGCGTCACGGCGTCCGGCGTGCCCTGCCAGTGCGACCACGGCGCGAACCAGCGAGGCAGCGGGCCGGGCAACGTCTTGCGCCGCCCCGGTTTGCCCTGGTTCGCCTGGTCGTACCAGGTGTCGTGCACCTCGTCGACCCGCACCCGGCCACCGAGCCGTTCGTAGCCCTCGCGCCAGTCGTTGATCGCCTCGTAGGACGCGTGGTCCAGGTAGTCGACGTGCAGTTCCAGCACGACGGTCTCGCCCGCGGGCATCCTGCGCAGCTCGCGCACGAGCCGCCCGACGCCCAGGAACACCAACGATCCCCGCACGCACACCCGGTTGCCCTCGACACGCACCGAGCAGTGCGTCAACCGGTACAACGCGCGCAGCAACGCGATCGCCAGACCCGCGACCACGCCCTCCAGCAGTCCGAAGAGGACAACACCGAGAGCGGTCGCCGCGTAGACCGTGAACTCCCCGTGCCGCACCAGGTTCCGCATCCGCTCGATCGACACGAGCTTGAGCCCGACGACGAACAGCACACCCGCCAGCGCGGCCAGCGGGATCAGCTCCAGGGCGGGTGCGAACGCCAGCACCGCCACCGCGATCCACACGCCCTGGAAGATCGCGGCGTACCGGGTCTTCGCGCCCGCCGCGACGTTCGTCGAACTGCGCGCCAGGCCACCGCTGATCGGGAACCCGCCGAGCGCGCCCGTGAGCACGTTGCCGGTGCCCTGCGCGATCAGTTCCTTGTCCAGCCGGGCACGCGGCCCGTCGTGCAGCCGGTCCGTGGCGACGGCCGACAGCAACGACTCCATGCTGGCCACCAGCGCGACGGTGACGACGGCCGTGGCGATCGTGCCGACACTGCCCTGCGGCATCTCGGGGAACGTCAGCGCGTGACTGTCCGGCAGGTCGACGCGCGCGACGTCGAGGCGCAGCACGAACGCCAGCGCGGTCGCCGCGGCGACCGCGACCAGGGGTGCGGGGATCAGCGAGACACGCGGAATCCGGTGCCACAGCAGGAGAACCGCGACCGCCACCGCGCCGGCGAGCACCGAGCCCAGCGAGGCGCCGACCAGGTTGCCGGGCAGCGACGCGAGGTTCGCGGGCACGGTCGACGACGCCGTGCCCCCCAGCAGCACGACGAGCTGCCCGACGGCGATCGAGACGCCGATGCCGGCGAGCATGCCGTGCACGACGGCGGGGGACAGCGACATCACCAGGCGGCTGATCCCGGTGAGCCCCAGCGCGAGCTGCAGCACGCCCGCGGCGAGCGTGATCGCCGCGGTGGCAGCCCACCCGAACTGCGCCACCAGGCCGGCGACGATGACGACGAGCCCGGTGCCGGGCCCGCTGATCTGCAACGGTGCTCCGCTGATCGCGCCGACGACCACGCCGCCGACGATCGCGGAGATGATGCCCGCCATCAGCGGTGCGCCCGTGGCGTGCGCGATGCCGAGCGACAACGGGATCGAGATGAGGAACAGCACGAAGCTCGCGGGCAGGTCGTGCCTCAAGAGCAGCGGAGGACCGTGCGGGGTGTGCTCGCCGGTGTTGGTCCTGGGTTGGTGGTTCACGTGTTTTCCCTTTGCTGAACAGCGAATTGGCCCTGTGCGACGGATGCACAGGGCAGGGCACGGCGGGGAAGGGGAGCGAGCTAGGAGAGGGCGCTCTCGTGGCGCTCTAAGGGCAGCAGACGGCGCGGCCGGACGGCTGCGAGCGCGTCGGCGCGGTCATGCGGGGTCGGCACGGGAACACCTCCGTGTCGGCACAGGCATCGAGGGGGTCGAGATCAGGCCGCGTCGCCCTCAATCATGAGGCCGGAATCGGCGCTGTGACAGATCTTTCAGCCAACCGTGTTGATCTTGAGCGGCACCGTCACGCGAGGTGATGACGTAGAAGGGCCGGCTCCGGTCGGGGGGTGCGGAGCCGGCCCAGGTCGGGACGGAACTGAAGAACTATCGAGTTCCGGAATTCAGCCTACCGAGCGCAGGTGCTTGCCGTGCGAAGTCTCCTGGCCGACGACGGTCAGGATCAGCTGCGCCGAGAGATAAGCACGGCACGGTGCGGGCATTCGCCTCGAGAACCAGCCGCGCTTGCAGGTCGCGCACCGGCCGTGCTCGTCGGGCTGGTGCTCGTCGAGCAACGCCTTCACCACCGCGACCACCCTCGGCAACTCAACCCTGGCGAGTACGAGAGCGGTCTGGTCGTCGCCGCGTTCGGCGAGATCGGTGAGTGTGGCCAGGTGGGAGTGCAGCGACTTGTCCAGTTGGCTGAACACCGTGACGGCCATCAGGCTCAGAGCTCCAGTCCTTACGTAAGCAGCCCATGCAGACTGTCGCGCCGAACCTGCGATCTGCAAGTTGCAGTACACGAATGGATGACGTCTCTTTGCGACACGCTCCTTTGCTCTCAAACTGAGAACGACCAGGAGGTGTGGGATGTCACGGGGCAGCAGCCCGACCCTGCGCAAGCGCCGGCTCGTGAGCGAGCTGAGGCGGTTGCGCGAAGCGGCCGGGCTGACGATCGAAGAGGTGGGCGAGCGCCTCGAGTGCTCGGCCTCGAAGATCAGCCGCATCGAGACGGGGCGTGTGGGGGTGAGCCCGCGCGACGTGCGGGACATGCTCACCGCCTACGACGCGGACGCCGCCACCCTCGAAGAACTGGTCCAGCTGGCGAGGGAAGCCCGTCGCAAGGCGTGGTGGGACGAGTTCGGCGACATCGTGCCCGGTCGTTACGTCGGGTACGAAGCCGACGCGGACTCGATCAGGACCTATCAAGGGCTGATGATCCCTGGCCTGCTGCAGTGCGAGGCGTACACGAGGGCGTTGATCTCCCAGGTGCTGCCGGACGCGCGCACCGCCGAGATCGACCGGCGCGTCCGGTTGCGCAAGGCCAGGCAGGCTTTGCTGAGTGAGGACGACCCGTTGCGTCTGCACGTCGTGATCGACGAGGCCGCCCTGCGCCGGCTCGTCGGCGGCGCCGAGGTGATGCGCGTGCAGATGGCGCGTCTTCTCGAAGTCGGTGCACTGCCGAACGTCACGATGCAGGTCGTGCCGTTCAGCGCTGGTGGTCATGCTGCGATGGACGGCCCGTTCGTCATCCTGAGCTTTCCTGAGCAGCTCGACTCCGACGTGGTGTACATCGAAAGCACCAGAAGTGGCGTCTACCTGGAACAACAGTCGGACGTCCATTCCTACGCAGAGATGTTCGAGCGGCTCGTGAGTTCCGCCCAGACCCCGCGGGAATCGGCAACCCTGATTCGTGAGATCGCTCGCACGCTCGCGTGACTGCGACCGGGAGTGAACAGAGTGGAAAGCTTGCGTTGGCGCAAGAGCAGCAGGTCGTCGGCCGGTGGGCCCGATTGCGTGGAGATCGCGCTCGTCCCATCAGGTGCGGCGGTCCGTGACAGCAAGAACGCGGACGGAGTGAGGCTGGCGTTCGGCGGAGCGGGGTGGGACACCTTCCTCGCTGCCGCGAAGACCGGCGCTTTTGTCAGCTGATCGACAGACACAGCAGAAGGCCCCGGCTGGATTCGCCCAGCCGGGGCCTTCTCGCGTAAGGGGACGTGGGCCGGCCGGCGTTCCGCCGCCGCGGGCTGGATGCCCCTTGCACGCCGGCCGACCCACGTCGATCATGGGGAGCAGCGGGTGTTCCGCTGTCCGGTCCAACCTGTTCCGACTGCGTGATCCCGGGTTTCCGTTGATCTCGCGGTCTGTGGTTGGTTGGACACGCTAAGCGTAAGAATGCCTTCTACAGCACGACTGGAGCCCGACTGAAGTGATCTTCAAGCTCCAGGTGGCCCACAGGCGAAGGACAGATCGGTGACGCACGGCGAGGAACCCCTTCGGTTCGAGGTTCTCGGCCTTCTCCGAGTCGTTCGCGCAGGTCAAGAGGTCGATCTCGGTGCGGCGAAGCAACGCGCCGTGCTCGCGGTCCTGCTGCTGGCGCGGAACACGCCGGTCAGTCGCGGGCAGATCATCGAGGCCGTCTGGGGCGACAACGTGCCCTCGAGTGCCGTCAACCTGGTGCAGACCTACGTCGCCGGCCTGCGTCGCGCGCTCGAGCCGACCCGTGCGCGGAGGGCTCCCGCCGAGCTGCTGACCTCGGTCGGCGACGGGTACCTGATGCGCGTCGAGCCCGGCGCCCTGGACCTCGACGTGTTCGAACGTCAAGTGCTGCTCGCGAACCGCATGCGCGCCGCCGGTGACCTGGCCGGAGCCGCGGTCGAGCTGGACGACGCGCTGGCGTTGTCCCGCGCCGAGCCGCTGGGCGGTGTGTCCGGTCTCTTCTCCGACGTCGAACGCGGCCGGCTCGTCGAACGGCGGCTCGCGGTGCTGGAGGAACGCGCCGAGCTCGGTCTCGCGATCGGGCAGGGCCCGGAACTCCTCTCCCAGCTGGGTTCGATGGTCGCCGAGCACCCGTTGCGCGAACGCGGCCACGGGCTGCTCATGCGCGCGCTGGTCCAGGCGGGCCGGCAGGCCGAGGCGCTCGCCGCGTACCGCGAGGCCCGCGCCGTGCTGATCGAGGAGCTCGGTGTCGAGCCGGGTCCCGAGCTGCGCCGCGTGCACCAGGCCGTGCTCGCGGGGGACAGTCCCGAACCGGAACGCGCGCCGGTCCGCGTGTCGCACCCGCAGGTCGCGTCCGAACCCGCGCCGGTGACGATCCCCGCGCAGCTGCCGCGCGCGCCCGTCGCGTTGATCGGCCGGGACGTCGAGCTCGGGTACATGGACGCGTTGCTGCGCGGCCACGACGGCCCGGTGATGCTCGTGACCGGCCCGGCGGGGGTGGGCAAGACCGCGCTGGCGCTGCACTGGGCGCACCGGGTGCGCGAGGAGTTCCCGGACGGCCAGCTCTACGTCGACGTGCACGGGTACGACCCGAACCGGGAGCCGCTGGAGATCGGCGAGGTGCTCAACCGGTTCCTGCGCGCGCTGGGCGTCCCGGCCGGTGACACGCCCGTCTCGGTGGACGAACGCTCCGCCCTGCTGCGCACGTTGCTGGCCGACCGCCGGATGCTGGTGATGCTCGACAACGTCCGCAGCTCGGCGGACCTCTTACCGCTGCTGCCGGGCGCGCCCTCGTGCGTCGTCGTGACGTCCCGGCGCCGGCTCGTCGGACTCGTCGCGCAGGTCGAGGCGAAGCTGATCGAGCTGGACATGCTCGACCCCGAGGCGGCTGTCGACGTGCTGGGCCGCATCGCCGGCCGGTCGGACATCGAGGCCGGTGCCCTGCGTGAACTGGCCCTGCTGTGCGACGGCCTGCCGCTCGCGTTGCGGATCGCGGCCGCCCGTCTCGCCGTGTCCCCACGTCTGCGCGTGGCCGAACTGGTCGAGGAACTCCAGGACGAGCAGGGCCGGCTGGCCGCCCTCGGTCTGGAGGACGGTGAGGGCACCGTACGAGCTGCCCTGGACGCCTCGCGCCGTGCGTTGCCCGCGGAGCCTTCGCGGTTGCTCGCGATCGTCGGCCTGCATCCCGGCGCGGACCTCACCCCGCACGTGGTCGCGGCGATGGGCGACGTGGCGTTGCTGGAGGCCCAACGAGCCCTGGACGCGTTGACGGCCGCGAACCTGCTGTCCGTCAGCGAACCCGGCCGGCACTTCGCGCACGACATCGTCCGCGTCTACACCAAGACGCTGGCGGGGGAGCTGTCCGAACCGGAACGCAGGGCCGCCACCAGCCGGATGCTCGACTACTACCTGCACTGCGCGGACCTCGCCGACGGCCTGCTGCCGATCAACCGCGGCAGCGTCCTGGTCGCGCCGGAGCACCGGCCCGCCCACGTGCCCGCGATCTCCGGTGCCGCCGACGCGACGGCCTGGTTCGACGCCGAGCGCGCCAACCTGATCGCCGCCGCCGAGCTCGCGTCGGGTGCGGGCTGGCACGTCCACGCGTGGCAGCTGCCGTACACCCTCTCGCGCTACCTGTGGCTGCGGACCGAGCGCGAGACGTCGTTGCGCCTCACCGAAGCCGCCCTCCAGGCCGCCATCGCGCTGAACGACGACGACGCCCGGTTCGTCATGCAGTTCAACCTGGGTGTCGCGTTGCTCCAGTTCGAACGCTTCGAAGAGGCGTTGCAGGCACAGCAGGGCGCGCTGGAAACGGCCCGCCGCAAGGAGGACGTGCACCAGCAGGCCCGTGCCCTGACGACGGTCGCCGGCACGCTGCAGGACCTGGGCCGTGCCGCCGAGGCCGAGGAGCACTACCGCGAGGCGATGGAGATCTCCCGGATCGCGGGCTCGAAGTGGGCCGAGGCCAACGCCCACCACCACCTCGGCCTGCTGTACCTGAGCACCCAGCGCTTCGACGACGCGATGCCGTGGCTGCGTGTGGCGTTGCGGATGTACCACGAGGTCGGTGAGCAGTGCGGGGAAGCGGCCTGCCACACCGACATCTCCACGGCTCTGCTGGAGACCGGCGATACGGACGGTGCGTTGTCTGCGGCGCGTACGGCGTTGGCCGTGGCGTGCGATGCCGTCTCGCCGTACCACCAGGCGCTGGCGCACGACCGGCTTGCGGCGGTGTTCGAGAAGCTCAACGCGGCGGGGGCGGCGGCGCACTGGCAGCGGGCGCTGGCGTTGTTCACGGAACTGGGAGCGCCGGAAGCGGACGGGGTCCGGGCCCGCTTGGCACGGGCGCGTGCGGTGACGGTCGGGTAAGGGACTCGCGCACCGCCGCCGGGTAAGGGTTCCGGGGCGTGGAACCACGTGATCGCCCGATGCCTGAGGCAGGGCCTCAGGACGAACCTCATGACCATGAACGAATGGACCCCTGAGGCGATCAAGGCGGAAATCGACTACCGACGTGGCAACGCGGTGTGCAACTGGCGCCGGGCCAACCGCGACATGCCGTCGTGGCTGAGCCGGGTGATGCACCGCACCTCTGGAAAACACAGCAGCACCGGCTCATGACGTGTGACAGCATGCCCCTTGTGGCGCGCCTCGGTTCCGGAATTCCGCTCGTCGCACGCGATCGGGAACTCGACCGGTTGCGTGCGGCCCTCGCTCAGGCCGGGGAGGGCGCCGCGGGAGCCGTGCTGGTCGCGGGTGACGCCGGAGTGGGCAAGACCCGGCTGATCGACGAACTGGCCGCCAGCGCCGACGACACCCTCGTCCTCATGGGACGGTGTCTCGACGCCGGCGAGACCGGCCTGCCGTACCTGCCGTTCGCCGAGGCGCTGGGCAAGCTCAAGACCGACGTGCTGAACCGGCCCGCGCTCGCGATGTTGCTGCCGCAGCTGGCGTTGCCGGCCGAACGCGAGCCCGGGACCGAGGGCATGATCGCGCCGAGCCTGATCCCAGGCCGCAGGCCCGAGCAGGACGTGGGGCAGCTCCAGCTGTTCGACGCCGTGCTCGGGTTGCTGGGTGATCTCTCCGAACGGCAGCGCGTGCTGTTCGTGGTCGAGGACCTGCACTGGGCGGACGCGTCCACCCGGTACCTGCTGTCGTTCCTGTTGTCCCGCCTGCGTTCCCAGCGCCTGCTGGTCGTCGCCACCTACCGCGCGGACGACCTGCACCGCAGCCATCCGTTGCGCCCCTTGCTGTCCGAGCTGGTCCGGCTGCCCGCCGTCGACCGCATGGACCTCACGCCGTTCAACGCCGCGGACGCCCGCCGGTTCGTCGAGGCGCTGTCCGACGACCTGCCGCAGGACGTCCTCCAGCAGGTCGCGGAACGCTCCGAGGGCAACGCCTTCTTCGCCGAGGAACTCATCGCGGTGGCCACCTGTGACGACGCCAGGTCGTTGCCGTCCGCGCTCGCCGACGTGCTGCTCAGCCGGGTCGAGAGCCTCAGTCCCGAGGCGCAGCACGCCGTTCGCGTCGCGTCGGCCTGGGGACGCCGCGTCCGGCACTACCGGCTGCACGAGGTCGCGGGCATGGCGGACCTCGCGTTCGACACGGCGTTGCGCGAACTGGTCCAGCACCACCTGCTCGTCGTGGGCGACGACGAGGTCTACACGTTCCGCCACGCCCTGGTCCGCGAAGCCGTTTACGGAGACCTGCTTCCCGGCGAACGGGTGCGGCTGCACGCCGCGTACGCCCACCACCTGGCTCAGCGGCTGGAGGAGCGCGGTGCCGCGGCGGCGCTGGCCCACCACGCGTTCGAAAGCCACGACCTGCCGCAGGCGTTGAACGCCTCGATCATCGCGTCGAAAGAGGCTGAACGCGCCGGTGCGCCCGCGGAGTCGTTGCGGTACCTGGAAAAGGCGCTCAACCTGTGGAACGCGGTGCCGAAGGCGGACCGTCCGTCCGATGTGGACGAGTCGGTGCTGCTGCGGCGCGCGTCCTGGGTCGCGGGCACGGCCGGGCAGCCGGAACGCGCGGTCGCGTTCGCCCGCAGTGCCACCAAGGCCATCAGCGCCGAGCAGACGCCGGAGGAGGCCGCGGAGATCTGGTTGCGGCTCTCGCAGGCGCTCTCGATCCTCGACGGCAACGAGGAAGAGCACTACCTGGTGCTGGCGAAGGCACTCCAGCTCGTGCGTGACCGCGAACCCAGCCCCACGCGGGCCAGGGTGTTCGCGGGCAAGGCTTCCTCCCTGCGCCAGGAACGCAAGGACGCCGAGGCACGCGAAGCAGCTGAGCTGGCGATCGCGAACGGGCAGACGGCGAACGCGCCGGGTGCGGTCGCGGACGGCCTGGGCACGCTGGCGATCCTCGACGACCACGCGGGCGAACCGGCCGAGGCCAAGGCCAGCTTCGAGCGCGCCATCGAGTGCGCGCGCGAGGTCGGAGCGTTCAACAACGAGCTGAGGGCTTGGTACTACTACGGAATGATGCACTACGACCGCGGCGATCTGGCCGAGGCGGCGCGCGTCTACACCCTCGCGGGGAACCGGGCGAAGGAGACCGGCCTGACCTGGAGCATGTACGGGCTGGAGATCCGCATCCTCCAGGTGCTCGTGCACTACTACATCGGCGACTGGGACTACGCGGCGTGGGCCAGCGAACCGCCCGGCATGTCGGTGTCGTCGACGGTGCTGGCGCGGCTGGCGTCGGCGAGCACGCACCTCACGGTCTCGCGCGGCGACCTGGCCGAGTCCGAGCGGATGATCACGAAGCTGCGCAGCGACTGGCACCGCGACATCCAGATCGCCCTGATCAACGGCGGTACCGGCGCCGAACTGGCGTTGTGGCGCGGCCGTCCGGAACTGGCCGTGGAGCGGGTCACGGACGCGCTGGCGTGGGCGCGCAAGCTCGGCGGCCCGTGGATGCTCGCGGGCATCCGGATCGGCGCGATCGGCATCGCGGCGCACGCGGAGATCGCCGCGAAGGCCCGTCGCAAGCGAGACGCCAAGGCGGAGGCCGACGCCGTCCAGGCCGGTCATGAGCTGGCCGAACACGTCCGGCTGACCGCGCGGAACGGCAAGCCGCGGGCCGGGGTCCTCGGCCCGGAGGGACGCGCGTGGCTCGCCCGTGCGCTGGCCGAGGAGTCCAGGCTGACCGGCGCGGGCGACCCGGGGCTGTGGCAGGCCGCCGTCGACGAGTTCGCGTACGGCGTCGTGTTCGAGCAGGCCCTGTGCCGGTGGCGGCTCGCGGAGGCGTTGCTGGGCGCGGACCGCCGCGACGAGGCCGCCGACCAGCTCAGGCAGGCCGACGAGGTGGCGACGAGGCTCAAGGCCGTGCCGCTGGCCGAGGCCGTCGCGTCGTGCGCCAAGCGGGCCCGCATCACCCTCAGGGCCGACGAACCGGTGCGCGAGCGGGTCGACCTCTTCACCCCGCGCGAACGGGACGTGCTCGGCCTGGTGGCCTCGGGACGGACGAACCGCGAGGTCGGCGAGGAGCTCTACATCAGCGAGAAGACCGTGTCCGTGCACCTTTCCCGGATCATGGCGAAGCTGGGGGCCTCCCGGCGTGCGGAGGCCGTGGCGATCGCGTACGACCGGGGTCTGCTGGAATAGCCGCGGTTGTCATACCTCAGGCTGACGCGCAACGCGTCGCGGAGTTGATGTCCGCGCACGGACCGTCGAAATAGCTTCTTCCTCATCAAGGAACGTCCCCTGTGAGGAAGGCAAGCGCTATGTCTGCACTGGTGTCCGAGGTCGGCACCCGGACCGCCGCGGCGGCCCACAACCTGGTGAAGGTCTACGGCAAGGGTGACACCGCGGTGCGGGCGCTCGACGGCGTGAGCGTCGCCTTCCAGGCCGGCCGTTTCACCGCGATCATGGGCCCGTCCGGCTCCGGCAAGTCCACGCTGATGCACTGCCTCGCGGGACTGGACACGGTGGACGGTGGCGCGATCCACATCGGACAGACCGAGATCACCAAGCTGAACGACAAGGACCTGACCAAGCTGCGCCGCGACCGCGTCGGCTTCGTGTTCCAGGCGTTCAACCTGCTGCCGACGCTGACCGCCGAGCAGAACATCCTGCTGGGCCTGGAGCTCGCCGGTCGCAAGCCCGACAAGGAATGGTTCGACACGATCGTCAACGTGCTGGGCCTGCGCGACCGGCTCACGCACCGCCCGACCGAGCTCTCCGGTGGCCAGCAGCAGCGCGTGGCGTGTGCCCGTGCCCTGGTCGCCCGTCCCGAGGTCATCTTCGCCGACGAGCCGACCGGCAACCTGGACTCGCGCAGCGGCGCCGAGGTCCTCGACTTCCTGCGCATGTCGGTCCGCAAGATGGGCCAGACCGTGATCATGGTGACGCACGACCCGGTGGCCGCGAGCTACGCGGACCGCGTGGTGCTGCTCGCCGACGGCCGGCTCGCGGGCGAGATCCACCAGCCCACCACCGAGTCCGTCGTCAACGCCCTCACGCACCTGGGGGCGTGAGCTACCGATGCTGAAGACGATCCTCGCGGGCCTCCGAGCCCGTACGGCGAGGCTGGTGCTGTCCAGCATCGCCATCGCCCTCGGCGTCGCGTTCGTGACGGGCACGCTCGTGCTCGGCGACGCGGTCGGGGAGCAGACCAGGGACAACTTCGCCCGCAGCGCCCGCAACGTCGACGCGGCCGTGCACACGGCGGAGAACAGCCCCAACCGGGAGGACGGCATCCCCGCCGACTTCCTGCAGAAGATCCGCAACACCCCCGGTGTCGAGGGCGCGGACTCGCGGGAGTTCGGCAGCGCCGCGTTGCTCAGCGGGGAAGGCAAGGCGCGCGACGCGTTGGTGCAGCCGCTGCCGACGACGGAGAAGCTGCGCGACTTCAACCTCAAGGACGGCAAGTTCCCGGTCAAGGCCGACGAGGCCGCGATCGACGTCAAGACCGCGCAGATCGCGAAGCTCAAGGTCGGCGACAAGCTGAAGCTGCTCGACAAGGACAACGCCGAGCACGCGTTCACCATCGTCGGCACTTACCAGCAGGGCGCCAGCAGCATCTCGATGTCCGGCAGCGACCACGTCGTCGTCTCGCCGGAGGGCCTGCGCACGGTCATCCCGGACCAGCGGATCTACGAGATCGTCGCGGTCGCCAAGCCCGGTGTGACGCAGCAGCAGCTCGTCGCCGACATCACCAAGGCCATCGGCTCCGGCTACCAGGTGCAGACCGGTGAGGAGCTGACCAAGGCCACGCTCGCCCAGGTCGGTGACGCCGCGGGGGAGATCAAGACCTTTCTGCTCGCGTTCGCCGCGATCTCGCTCATCGTCGCGGGCATGGTCATCTACAACACCTTCACGATCCTCGTCGCCCAGCGCACCAAGGAACTCGCGCTGCTGCGCTGCGTCGGCGCGAACCGCTCCCAGGTGTTCCGCAGCGTGCTCGCCGAGGCGCTCTTCATGGGCCTCGCGGCATCGGTGCTCGGACTCCTCGGCGGGATCGGCGTCTCGGCCGGCCTGCAGGCGTTCATCAGCACGGTCGGTGGCCCCGGTGGCGAGGACGCCCCGATCCGCCTGCCGATCTCGTGGGTGACCATCGCCGCCGGCTTCGGTGTCGGTGTGGTCGTGACGGTGCTGTCCGCCGTGCTGCCGGCCCGTCGTGCCACCCGCGTCGCCCCCGTGGCCGCGCTGCGCTCGCAGCCGGACAGCTCCGACGACGTCGCCCGCACCGGCAAGGTCCGGATCGTCGCCGCGGCACTGATCGCGCTCGTCGGTGGCGCCGCCGTCTACTTCGGACTCCAGCAGGAGAAGGAAGAGCCGGCGATGTTCATCACCGGTGGTGCCACGATGGTGCTGCTGCTCGCGGTGCTGCTCCTCGGCCCGCTCTACGTGCCGCTGGTGAACCGGTTGTTCGGCAAGGCGCTGCGCGGTGTCCCGGCGAAGCTGGCCTCGGCCAACGCGGGCCGCAACCCGAAGCGCACGGCCGCGACCACGGCCGCGTTGATGATCGGCGTGACCATCGTCGCCATGGTGACGGTCGTGGCCGGCAGCGGCCGCGCGACCATGAACGAGCAGGTCGACAAGAGGTTCCCGGCCGACTACGCGGTCAAGTCGAACGTCTACAGCCAGCCGCTCTCGCAGAAGTTCACCGACGAGCTCGCGAAGGTCAAGAACGTCGCGCAGATCGCCCCCGAGCTCAGGGCCTTCGGCGAGTCGCCGAAGCTCGAGTACGCCGACGTCACCGGCTACCCGACCGAGGCGCTCGGATCCCTGGTGCGTCCCGAGCTCGCCGGCGGCACGCTCACCGGTCTCAAGGACGGCGAGATCGCCATGCGGGAGAAGGAGGCGAAGCAGGCGGGTGTCTCCCTCGGCTCCACCGTCCCGATCAGCGGCAAGGACCTCAAGGTCGTCGCGCTGATCAAGGACAACAGCTACGGCACCGGCATCGTGACGCTCAAGACCGCGGAGTCCCTGGTCAAGGAGCCCGCGAAGGGTTACCAGAACATCCTGGTCAAGCTGGCCCCCGGCACGGACATCACGCAGGCCCGCGCCGACCTGGAACGGTTCATCGCGACCTCCCCGGTGGCGGTGTTGGACTCCGCGGCCGAGACCAAGGCGGAGCTGAACGCGCAGATCGACCAGATCCTGATGTTCATCTGGGCCCTCGTCGGCCTGGCGCTGATCATCGCCCTGTTCGGCATCGCGAACACGCTGACGCTCTCGGTGCTGGAGCGGACCCGCGAGTCCGCCCTGCTGCGGGCACTGGGCCTGACGAGGGGCCAGCTGCGGCAGATGCTGGTGGTCGAATCGATTCTGATGGCACTGATCGGCGCGGTCGTGGGTGTGCTGCTCGGCGCCGGGTTCGGGTGGCTGCTGGTCGAGGCGATCTCCAACTCGGAGTTCACGATCAGCTTCTCCATCCCGTTCGGACAGATCGGCATCATGCTCGGCCTGGCCGTGGTCGCGGCGATCGTCGCGGCAGCCCTGCCGGCCCGTCGTGCGGCGAAGAACTCCGTGGTCGCGGGCATGGCGGAGGCGTAGCGAACCTCGCGGAACACCCCGCCCGGCCTCGCTGTCGGGGGCCACGGCCGGGCGGGTTCGGGAGTGCGGAAACAGGGGCCGCACGACCGGGGGATCGGTGGAGGTCCGGTGCCGTCGGGGCACCGGGCCTCCGCTGCGCGTGCCGGACCGGTTTGTTGTTCACCTGCATGAACGCGCGCTCCGCCACCGCCTCCGCGTGCCCCGATCGTGATCTCGCGAAAAAACTTTGGACGGCACGCGTCACTTTTGGCCCGCAACCCTCTCTACCTGGGGTGAGGGACGACCGGAGCGAGGGCCCGGTCGTCCCTCTTCGTCGTTCCCGGGGGTCCGCCGACCGCCCCGGCTGACACGTTCGGCGTTCCGGTCCAGGTTTTTGTTGCCTGCCTCCACAAAGTTACGGAACGATGTCGACCGCTTGACACCCGCGCGTCACCGGTTGAGTGTGAGAGCGCTCTCATCACAGTTAAGCGCCGCTCACGGCGTCGTCGAGGAGGACGGATGAGCACAAGACTGGTCGGCAGCGTCGCTGCGACCCTCGCGATGGTTCTGGTCGCTGGATGCGGCGGGAGTTCCGGGGCCGACGGCAAGATCGAGCTGTCGCTGGGTCTGTTCTCCGACTTCGGGTACGACAAGCTCATCGAGGAGTACATGGCCTCGCACTCGAACATCAAGATCGAGCAGCGCAAGGTCAAGATGGAGCAGCACAACACGCAGCTCGCGACGCAGCTCGCGGGTGGCCGTGGTGCCGCGGACATCGTCGCCCTCGAGGAAGGCGTGGTCTCGCAGTTCCGCGCCTCCAAGGACAAGTTCGTCAACCTGGCGGAGTACGGCGCGAAGGACCTGAAGGACCAGTGGGCCGGGTGGAAGTGGAACCAGGGCACCGCCGACGGCGGTGAGTTCGTGCTGGGGCTGGGCACGGACATGGGCAGCCTGGGTCTCTGCTACCGCGCCGACCTGTTCGCGGCGGCTGGCCTGCCGACGGACCGGGCCGAGGTCGCCAAGTTGTGGCCGACCTGGGCCGACTACGCGAAGGTCGCCGACCAGTTCGCGGCCAAGACGCCGAACGTGAAGTTCGTCGACACCGGCCGCAACGTCTACAAGGCGATCCTCGACCAGACCGAGGAGGGCTACTTCGCGAAGGACGACTCGTACATCGCGGAGAAGAACGACAAGGTCAAGACGGCGTTCGACCAGGCGGCGGCGCTCGGCACCAAGGGACAGACCGGTGCCCTCGAGCCGTTCAGCCAGGACTGGAACGTCGCGCTGAAGCAGGGTTCGTTCGCCACCACCACGTGCCCGGCCTGGGCGCTCGCGCTGATCAAGGCGGGTGCCGGTGACGCGGCTGCCGGGAAGTGGGACGTGACGACGGCGCCCGGCGGTGGCGGCAACTGGGGTGGCTCGTTCCTCGCCGTCCCGAAGCAGGGCAAGCACCCGAAGGAGGCCTACGAGCTCGCCAAGTGGCTCACGGCCCCCGAGCAGCAGAAGCGGATCTTCAAGGAGACGGGCAACCTGCCGTCGCAGCCGAAGGTCTACCAGGACGCCGAGGTGCAGGCGACCGTCAACGAGTACTTCAACAAGGCTCCGGTGGGCCAGATCTTCGCGACCTCGGCGGAGTCGCTGAAGCCGACCTACCGCGGCACGAAGGACTCGAAGGTCGGACCGGTGTTCGGCACCGCGCTGACCCGTGTGGAGCAGGGCAAGCAGTCCGCGGCTGACGCGTGGACGCAGGCCCTGAAGGAAGCGACGGACGCCGCCAAGTGACGGTGACTCGTCCAGAGACCGAGGTGGCTCCGGCCGCCTCGGTTTCGCCTTCCATTCCACCGCCGAAGCGCTTCAGGCTGAGCAACTGGGACGCCAAGTACACGCCGTACCTGATCATCGCGCCGTTCTTCCTCGTGTTCGGGATCTTCGGGCTCTACCCGTTGGTCTACACGGCGTGGGTGTCGCTGCACGACTGGCAGCTGATCGACGGCAACCAGGGATTCGTCGGTCTCGCCAACTACGTCGAGCTCTTCGGTGACGCCAAGTTCTGGAACGCGCTGTTCAACACGCTGAGCCTGTTCGTGCTCTCGACCGTGCCGCAGCTGCTGGCCGCGCTCGGTCTCGCCGCGCTGCTCGACCGGGGCCTGCGCGGCAGTGCGTTCTGGCGCGCGGGTGTGCTGCTGCCCAACGTCATCTCGGTCGCCGCGGTGGCGCTGGTGTTCGCGCAGTTCTTCGGCCGCGACTTCGGCATCGTGAACTTCCTGCTCGGGTTCGTCGGCATCGACCCGATCGACTGGCGTGCCGAGACCTGGGCCTCGCACCTCGCGGTGTCCACGATGGTCATGTGGCGCTGGACGGGCTACAACGCGCTGCTGTACCTGGCGGCCATGCAGTCCGTGCCCAAGGACATGTACGAGTCGGCCACTTTGGACGGTGCCGGGCGCTGGCGCATGTTCTGGTCGATCACCGTGCCCTCGATCCGTCCCACGATCCTGTTCACCGTCGTCACCTCGACGATCGGTGGTCTGCAGCTGTTCGCGGAACCGGCGCTGTTCGACCCCGGGTTCGCCGCCAACAACTCGACGGGCGGCTCCGACCGGCAGTTCCAGACGCTGGTGCTCTACATGTACGAGAAGGGCTTCCGGTTGTTCGACGCCGGCTACGCGGCCACCGTCGCGTGGATGCTGTTCGTGGTCGTCCTGATCGTCGCGGTCGTCAACTTCACGCTGACGCGCCGCATCGCGGGCAAGGGGTGATCGCGTGAAGAACGCCAAGGCAGGGCCGCTGCTCTACGGGTTCCTGGTCGCCGTGCTCGCCGCGTCGATCTTCCCGCTGTACTACTCGTTCATCGTCGCGTCCAAGGACAACTCCGTCCTCGGTGAGAAGGTCCCGCCGCTGGTTCCCGGCGGCAACCTGGTCGAGAACGTCACGCGGGTCTTCGACACCGTCGACTTCTGGCTCGCCATGCAGAACTCGTTCATCGTGGCGTCGAGCGTGGCGATCTCCAACGTCGTGCTGGGGACGCTCGCCGGGTTCGCGTTCGCGCGGCTGCGGTTCAAGGGCCGCGACTCGTTGTTCCTCGTCGTGCTCGGCACGGCGATGGTGCCGACGCAGCTCGGCGTGATCCCGCTGTACATGCTGATGTCCGACCTCGACTGGTACGGGACGCTGCAGGCGGTCATCGTGCCGGTGCTGATCGGGTCGTTCGCGGTGTTCTGGATGCGCCAGGCGTGCGAGGAGACCGTGCCGTACGAGCTGATCGAGGCCTCGCGCGTCGACGGCTGCTCGGTGCTGCGGTCGTTCTGGCACGTCGGGTTCCCCGCGGTGCGCCCGCAGGCGGCGGTGCTCGGCATGTTCACGTTCATGACGGCCTGGAACGACTTCTTCTGGCCGTTGATCGTGCTGGACCCCAACGACAGCCCCACTGTGCAGGTCGCCCTGTCGACGCTGGCCAGCGGCTACTACACCGACTACTCGTTGATGCTCGCCGGCGCCTCCATCGCGGTGCTGCCGGTGATCGCGATCTTCGTCCTGCTGTCGCGCCAGATCGTCGGCGGCATCATGCAGGGCGCCCTAAAGGGATAACCCTCAGCAGGGATCAAGCCACAAGGATGTGAATGTATGACGACCGACTCGGACGTCGAGGTCGGGCGGGAGGTGCTGACCTTCCCGCCGGACTTCCTGTGGGGGGCCGCCACCGCGGCGTTCCAGATCGAAGGATCGACCACTGTGGACGGTCGAGGCCCCTCGATCTGGGACACGTTCGCCGGGACGCCCGGCAAGGTGCTCGCCGGAGACACGGGCGACCCGGCCTGCGACCACTACCACCGGTACTCCTCCGACGTCGACCTGATGAAGTCCCTCGGGCTGGCGTCCTACCGGTTCTCCATCGCATGGCCCCGGATCCAGCCGAGCGGCAGCGGCCAGGTCGAGGAGCGCGGGCTCGCGTTCTACGACCGGCTGGTCGACTCGTTGCTGGAGAAGGACATCCAGCCGCTCGCCACGCTGTACCACTGGGACCTGCCGCAGGTCCTGGAGGACTTCGGCGGCTGGCGCAACCGCGACACGGCGTACCGCTTCGCCGAGTACGCCGCCATCGTGCACGAACGCCTCGGCGACCGGGTGCAGGCCTGGACGACGCTGAACGAGCCGTGGGTCTCGGCGTTCCTGGGCTACGGCAACGGGATCCACGCGCCGGGCATCACCGACGCGGTGGCGTCCCTGGAGGCGGCGCACCACCTGCTGCTGGCCCACGGGCTCGCCACCCAGGCGTTGCGCGCGCAGGCACCCGACACGCACCGCCTCTCGATCGTGCTGAACTTCAGCACCATCTGGGGCGACAGCGACTCGGAGGCGTCGAAGGAGGCCGTCCGCAAGGTCGACGGCCTGCAGAACCGCATCCTGCTCGACCCGATCCTCGGCAAGGGCTACCCGCTCGACGTCCTGCAGGACACGACGTGGCTGGGCGACTGGACGAACGTGGTCCGCGACGGGGACATGGAGACCATCGCGACCCCGATCGACTGGATCGGCGTGAACTACTACAACCCGACCCGCGTCGCGCCCGCCGACCCCGACTTCGTGGCGGCCGGTCCGCACGCGGGCCTGCGCGGGGTCGCGTTGCAGCCGCCGCAGGGCGAGCTCACCGGGTTCGGGTGGGAGCAGAACGCCGACGCGTTCACCGAACTGCTGGTGCGCCTGTCCCGTGACGTGGACGGGATTCCGCTGGTGGTCACCGAGAACGGGTCCGCGTTCCCGGACGTGGTGGACGCTTCGGGCCGGGTGCACGACGTCGCGCGGACGAAGTACCTGGTGGACCACGTCCGCGCGGTGCACAGGGCGATCTCCGAAGGCGCCGACATCCGCGGCTACCTGGCGTGGTCGCTGCTCGACAACTTCGAGTGGGCCGCCGGGTACTCGCAGCGGTTCGGAATCGTGCACGTCGACTTCGAGACGCAGGCGCGCACGGTCAAGGAGAGCGCGGCCACGTTGTCCCGGATCATCGGGCAGAACGGGCTTCCCGCGCACGGTTACACCGTTTAGTCCAGAGACGGGCCGAGGGGGCCTTGAGCGCTCTCACCTGCGGATACTCGTGTCCTCAGGTGAGAGCGCTCTCTTGTCTCAGCGCCGGCGGAGGACCCTCGGGTCGGCGTGCAGGTTGTCCGCGAGCCTGATGGTGATGAACTCGTTGTTGTCCGGCTTGCCCGGCGTGCGGCCCGACGACGACGGGAAGTTGTTGTCGTTGAGCACCGCGATCGTGCGGTCGTCGAGGATCGTGACGTCCTCGATCGTCACGAACGGGAACTTGAACGGATCCGCCTGGCCGCCGACGTGCTTCGGGTTGGCGAGGTTCAGCAGGTCGGCGACGACGGTCTTGTCGAGCTTGCCGTCCTTGTTCCTGTCACGCTTGTCGGCGAGGTGGACGCGCTTGACGATCGCGTCGGCGCCCTGGGCGCTGTCCCGTTCGATGATGAGCAGCCGGTTGTCGTCGACCGCGATGGCGTCACCGATGGCGAAGTTCGGGTCGTCCAACTGGTAGCGCCAGGTCGTGCCGGTGAACGAGTTGGACGCGATGTCGAACTCGTTGAGGCGCAGGGTTCCCGGGGTGTCACCGGCGACGGTGCCCTCGAGCAGCGCGTTGATCTTCTTGCCGTCCGGCGAGAGCGTGAGGCCCTCGAAGCCCTTGCTGCCGCCCAGGTTCGGGTTGCCGGCGGGGTTCTCGGGAGCGCGCACGCCCGGCAGCGGGACCGGCGGTGCCATCAGGCGGCCGGTGCGGTCGAAGTGCAGGAGGTACGGGCCGAACTCGTCGCCCATCCAGTAGGTGCCGTCGGCGCCCCTGGTCACCGACTCGACGTCGATGTCCGCACCGGTGATCACCCGGTCCGGCCTGGTCAGCGGGAACGGGATGTGGCCGTTCGGGTCGGTGAGCGTGACGCCGCCGAGCACGTCGACCGTGTTCTTCGCGAAGTCCGGGGCGATGCGGTGGATGCGCAGCAGGAAGTCCGCGCTGTTGGCCTTGGTGCCGTAGCCGTTGTCGGAGATGGCGTCGAACGTGCCGTCGCTGTTGCGGACGAGGCCGCTGAAGCCCTGGATCGGCTGGTCCGCGAACGGCGGCGTGACCCCGTTGATCGGGGCGGTCCCCAGTGCCGCGCCGCTCGGTTCGCTGCCGGGGAGGTAGGTCTCCGCCGGGAGGAAGGCGAAGTTCGTCAGCGTGGCCCGCCTGGGGGCCTTCTGGCCGTCTGCCTGGGACGCTGCGGGCGAGGTGAAGGCAGTGACGGTGAGCAAAGTGAGGCCTACGGCCAGTGTTCTCCTCATCGGGCGACCCTATGACGAGCGTTTTACCCGTGGTTCGTCTCGCGGCAACAACTTCCATGAACTCTTGACGGCATGACGACGACCTGGCGCTTGCGCTTCGAACTCAGCGACAGCCCCGGCGCGCTCGCCCGCGTCACCGTCCGGCTGGCCGCCGCCGACTGCAACGTCCTCGCGCTGCACGTGATGCCCGTGCCCGGCGGGGTGCTGGACGAGATCGTCGTGCGGGCAGGCGAGGGAGTGCTGCCCGCTGACCTCGTCGACGCCGTGCGCTGCGAGGGCGGCAAACGCGTCAGGATCACGCTCGCGGACATGAGGGACCTCGTCGACGCGCCGACGGCCGTGCTGCGCGCCGCCCGCACGGCGCTCGCCGATCCCGAGCAGACCGCCGACGCGCTCCGCCAGGTGCTGGCCGCGGACTCGGTGACGCCCGGCGAGGCCGTGGACGGGCAGGCCCAGGTGGGAGAGTGGGTCGCCCGGCGCGGCTGGGCTCCCTTCACCCAGGTCGAACTGACGCGCGCGCAGGCGTTGCTCGACCTGGTGCAGGCTCCGGCACCGTCGATGCGGGCGATGCTCAGCGACGACGGTGTGGCCTTGGTGCTGCGCCCCGGTTCATCGTCGGACGAGGACGCCGTCGCGGGCCTGCACTCCCGCTGTTCGATGAGGACGATGTTCAACCGCTACCACTCGGGCATGCGCACCGTGCCCCGCCGCTGGCTGCACCGCCTGCTCGAGCCGCCGCGCGGCACCACGGTCCTCGGCCAGTGCGGCGACCAGGTCGTGGCACTCGGTCAGCTCATCCACACCGGCACACCGGACTGCGCCGAGGTCTCGCTGTTGGTCGAGGACGCCTGGCAACGCCGGGGAGTCGGCTCGGCCCTGCTCGGCGCGCTGGCCGCGGACGCCCGCGCCGCCGGCTTCACGGAACTCGTCGCGTGGTGCCTGCCCTCCGAGACCGCCCTGGTGCGCACGGCTACCCGCGCCGGCCTCGCCGTCACGACACGCCGGGAGGACGGTCTGCTCCGTGTTTCGATCAAGCCCCGCGGGCGTGCGGCGACGACACCGGCCATGGACGACGTTGTCGAAAAAACACGATGAACAGCGCGGAAACCTACCTCGGAGATCCTTTGGGGCTAAGCTGCTTAGCGGATCAAAGGTTTTCATCGAGGAGTGGTGGTGCTCGTGTCCAACCACGCGCGTCCGACGTTGGAAGACGTTGCCGCGAGGGCAGGGGTTTCCCGCGCCACAGCGTCACGAGTGCTGAACGCGTCACCGCGCGTCAGCCCTGAAGCGCTGGAAGCGGTCAACGCCGCGGTCTCGGCCCTGGGCTACCAGCCCAACCGCGCCGCGCGGGCGTTGGTCACCCGCCGCACCGGCGCCGTGGCCGTGCTGTTCTCCGAGCCCGAGCCCAAGATCTTCGACGACCCGCACTTCGCGCGCCTGATCCGTGCGGGGGCACGGGCACTGGCCGACGTCGACGTGCAGATGGTCCTGATGCTCGTGCACTCGCCTGACGACCAGGCCCGTGCACACCGGTTCCTGGCCGGCGGTCACGTCGACGGTGCCCTGGTGTTCGCGCCGCACCGCAACGACGAGCTGGTCTCGGTCGTGAAGAAGCTGCCGCTGCCGGTGGTGTACGCCGGCAAGCCCTGGGGGTCGTTGCGGGGGATGCACCTCGTCGACAACGACAACGAGGGCGGCGCGGTTCTGGCGACCGAGCACCTGAAGTCCCTCGGGCGCCGGAAGATCGTCCACGTTTCCGGGCCTTTGGACGAACTGTCCGCCATAGATCGGTTGAACGGGTTCCGGTCTGCCTTGTCGTTGGACGACAAGGGGGCCGCTCGGTTGACCGAGGACGGTGGGTTCACCCGCGAGGGTGGGCGGAAGGCGATGTCCGCGCTGCTGGCTCGGGTTCCTGCTTTGGATGCTGTGTTCGTGGCTTCGGATTTGATGGCCGCTGGGGCGTTGGAGACGTTGCAGGAGGCTGGGCGGCGCGTGCCTGAGGATGTCGCGGTGGTCGGGTTTGACGATCATGTGGCCATTGCCGAGCACACTTCGCCGCCGTTGACTTCGGTTCGGCAGGATTCTGATGAGCAGGTCAAGGTGATGGTTGAGCACCTTGTCCGGTTGCTTCGGGATGAGACTGTGAAGAGGAAGCAGCAGATGTTGCCTACCGTTTTGGTGCGGCGCGAGTCTGCTTGAGGCTTGTGGGGTGGCTGACCTTGCCGGGTGGCTGACCTGGCGGGTGGTCACCTTGGGATCCGCGACTTGGCGGGTGGTCGCCTTGCGTTCCGCGACCTTGTGGGTGGTCACCTTGCGGGCGGCGACCTTGCGTTGTGTGCGTCCCCTGGGGGCTCTGCCCCCAGACCCCCGGCAATCTGATCAGGGGGTCCACGCCGCCCGTAGGTAGATGGCACGCCTGTTGCTTTGGGCGGCCGCCGGTTGCTTAGAGGGTGGCGTCGGCGGTGGGGTCCCATCACGAGTCACACCAAGAGCGGGCCACATGCCTGAAGGGGTGTCAACTCGACAAAAAGCGCGTCGAGTTGACACCCCTTCAGGCATGCAGCAAGAGCTGTGGCGCGACTCGTGATGGGACCCCACCGCCCCTAGCTTCTGCGAAAGACGAGGACTTGACTGCTCGCCTTCGGCATCGCGTGCGTTTGTGCCTCGCTTAGCTGCCCATGGTTTTGCAGGTTGCTGGCGGCAGTGGGTTCAGCGGGCTGCACGGCCAGCCTGACGAGGATGGCGCCGGTGTCGTCGTTTCCGCCGGTGGGGGTGGGGGTTGCGCCGGGTTTGGTGCCGCTGGGGGTGGGGTGGTGGTCTTTTGTGGCTGCTGCGTGCTCGGGGTCTCGCTGCTGGAGCTTGATGGCGCGCTGCTGCTGTTCGCGGTTGAGCTCTCCGTTGAGCTCGGCGGGGTGCTTGGGGTGGAGGTGATCCAGGTGGATGCGGGTGTTCTGCTCAACGGGTCTTCGCCCGCCGCTCCGTGGATCGCCATGCCCACCAGCACGCCGAGCAACGCTGACCCGAGCACGGCGGAACCGCCTGCCGCCCACAGTGCGCGCACGGCTGTCCTCCTTGATGCTCACGGTGTGAAGTCGGGCGATCACGCTCTTCGGCAGCGTATCGGCTGGGCCGGTCGCAGGAGAACGCTCACCTGGATGCCTTATCGGCTCCTTGATGGCCCCGGTTGAGTGATCGCCGTCACTGAACTGTGATGCGGGCGAGTACCAAACTGGCCCCGGAAAGGCCTGCCACCAGCACTGTTCCCGTCAGATGCCACGTCGGAGCGTCACCCGAGCAGGTGAACACCTCGGTGAAGCGTTCCGTGGAACACGTGACGAACGGGACCGAGGAGAGGGCGATCGAGGCCGCTGCCACGCCGCCCAGGAGTGCTGAGCCGAACGTGCGCATGAGGGGGAACGCGGCGTTGGCCGTGCCTACTGCTGCGATGGCGAACAGGAGTGGCACCGGTCTGGGGAACAGGCCCGTCAGCGCGCAGCCGACCATCAGGACGCCGAGCACGGCCTGGCCGATCCTCGCCTGGGTCGCCACGGCTGAGCACCCTAACAACTCCGTAAGCTCTTTTCGGTCCGGTTTGGGCCAGTATTTTCGGTATGCGCCTTCGCCGATTCCTGATTCCCGTCTCAGTTTTCCTGGTCGTCGCGCTCGGGGTCGGGTTGTACCTGTTCCAGCCGTGGCGGCTGCTCACGGTTCGCGAAACGCACGAGGCGTTGCTCGTGCCCACCGCGTCCGTGACGGCGCCTGTCTCGACCTCCGCCGAGGCGCCCGTCGAAACGGCCAAGGAGGTGGCGATGGGGCAGTGGCGCTCTCTTGAGCATGCGACGACGGGTAAGGCGAGCCTCGTCAGGTTGCCGGGTGGCGCGCATTCGGTCCAGTTTGCTGCTTTGGACACCAGTGATGGCCCTGACCTGTACGTTTACCTGTCTCCGCACGTGTCGAGCTCGTCCGAGAAAACGTTTGGTGAGGGATTCACCAGTCTCGGCAAGCTGAAGGGAAACCGTGGCGATCAGGTGTACGAAATTCCCGCCGGCGTTGACGTGTCCGCCATTCGGAGTGTCGTGATCTGGTGCCAGAGGTTCAGTGCGGGCTTCGCCGTAGCGCCACTGGAACAAGCCTGAAACATCAAGAACCGGCAGTTTTCTTTCGCTGTTGACTTTCCTGGTCTAGACCACATAACGTTAACGTGAACGAACACCACATCGTCCCTTGCCGACGGGCGTGCGGAAGCCCCGTTGGCGAGGAGTACGGCTCACTGGGTGGGCCCACTGCGGCGGTGACGCGGCTCCAACTCTCCCCGGAGCCGCGTCACCGCCGGTGGCGTTTACTGTGGTTTGTGCACACCAGGACCGTGGCCATCCATTACGTGCGTGCGGCGCTCCGCGCGTGCTCGGAGCCGTCTGTCGTCCTGCTCGGTGCGGGCATTCCTCCCAGTCTTCTCGCGGACGACCGTGCGCGCGTCACGCCCGCTCAGTACACGAAGTTCATCCAGACGCTTTGGGAAGTCCTCGACGACGAGTTCATGGGCTTCGGGCCGCGGCCGTCCAAGCGCGGCACTTTCGCGATGATGTGCCTTCTCGCCGTGCACTGCCCGGATCTCGAAGCGGCGCTCAAGAGAGGGCTCGCCTTCTACGCGCTCTTCGACGAACCGCTGGAACTCTCTCTCGACGACGGCCGCTTCACGTTGCACATCCCCGGCGACCCGGACCACTTCCTGACCGAGTCGCTGCTCGTGCTGTGGCACCGCTTCTCGTCGTGGCTCATCGGCCGCCGCATCCCGTTGCAGCGCGCCGAGTTCGGTTATCCCGAACCCGCGCACGCCGCCGAGTACCACCTGATCTTCGGTTGCCCGCTGCGGTTCGGGGCGGACGCCACCACGATCGCGTTCGACCCTAAGTTCCTGCGGATGCCCGTCGTGCAGGACGAGGCGGCGCTGAAGCGGTTCCTGCGGCACTCGCCGGCGGAGTTGTTGTCGCGCCGGGACCACGGCGCGGACACGGCCGGGCACGTGCGGCGGTTGCTCGGGCGCGGGGTGACCGGGCTGGAGGCCGTCGCGGCTCAGCTCGGGGTGTCGGCGCCGACGTTGCGGCGCAGGCTGGCGGGGGAGGGCACGTCGTTCCGCGAGGTGCGGGAGCAGTTGCTGCGCGACCAGGCGGTGGCCTCGCTCGTGCGGGGCGGGGAGTCGGTCGAGGAACTGGCGCTGCGCCTCGGGTTCTCCGAGGCGAGCGCCTTCCACCGGGCCTTCAAGCGGTGGACCGGGTCCTCACCCGGCTCCTACCGCGCCTGACTCACCATTCCCAGCCCGCGACCGTGTCGGTGGTGGGCAGCAACGAGTCGATCGAGGCCGGACCCGCGAGCGCGAGCATCACGGCCGCGGCCGACACCAGAGTCGTGAACAACTTTTTCATGAAACGAGAATGCGGCCGCCCGGAGGACGGCCGCAAGCACTCCAAAACCTGGCCAAAACGTCAGAACCTGTCGCGCTCCCGCAGCGAGGCGGGCGGACGGAACCGCTCCCCGTACGTGTCGGCGAGGTAGTCCGCGCGCTCCACGAACGCCTGCACGCCGTAGGAGTTGACGAACTGCAGCGTGCCGCCGCTCCACGGTGCGAAGCCGAACCCGAAGATCGAGCCGATGTTCGCGTCCGCCACGGACGTCAGCACGCCCTCGTCCAGGCACCGCACCGTTTCCAGCGACTGCACGAACAGCAGCCGGTCACGCACGTCCTGTTCGGACACACCCGCGTCGGCCTTCGCGTACCGGGTCGTGAGCTCGGGCCACAGGAACTTCCTGCCGCCCTCGGGGTACTCGTAGAAGCCCGCACCGGTCGACTTCCCGCTGCGCCCCAACGAGACCAGCTCGCGGATGAGGTCGTAGGCCGGGCTCTCCGACACCAGCGACGGGTCGTCGGCGAGCGTCTGGTCGTGGATCTTGAGCTGCAGCGACAGCGTCACCTCGTCCGACACCGCCAGCGGGCCGACGGCCATGCCGGACTTCTTGGCGACGTTCTCGATCAACGCCGGCGCCACGCCCTCGGCCAGCATCGTGATCGCCTCGATCACGTACGTGCCGAACGTCCGCGAGGTGTAGAAGCCGCGCGAGTCGTTGACCACGATCGGCGTCTTCCCGATCTGCCGCACGTAGTCCAGCGCGCGCTGGAGGGTCTCCTCGGACGTCTTCTCGCCGCGGATGATCTCCACCAGCCGCATCTTCGGCACGGGCGAGAAGAAGTGCAGGCCGATGAACCGCTCCGGCGCCGTCACCGCGGACGCGAGGCCGGTGATCGGCAGCGTCGAGGTGTTGGACGCGATCACCGCGTCCGGCAACGCCTTCGACTCGGCCGCGGGGAGGACCTTGTTCTTCAGCTCGCGGTTCTCGAAGACGGCCTCGATGATCAGGTCGCAGCCCGCGAGGTCGTCGTCCGAGTCGGTCGGCGTGATGCCTTCCAGGCCCTGAGCGCCCTTCTGGGCGCCTTCGAGGCTGACGTCCTTCAGCACCACCTCGATGCCCGCCTTCGCGGACACCTCGGCGATTCCGGCGCCCATCATGCCCGCGCCCAGCACACCGAGCTTGGCCACGCGCTTGCCGGTGGCGGACGCGCGGCCGTTGACCTCGTTGAGGTTGAACCAGAACGCGGTGATCATGTTCTTGGAGACCTGACCGGAGGCCAGTTCCACGAAGTAGCGGCCCTCGATCTGCAGGGCCGTGTCGAAGTCGACGTAGGCGCCCTCGACGGCCGTCGCCATGATCTTCTCCGGCGCCGGGTAGACGCCGTGCGACTTCTTGCTCAGCACGGCCGGGGCCGCCGCCAGGAGCCCGTAGCTGTTGGGGTCACCGAACTTCAGGTCCGGCACGCCCGCGCCCTGCACGTCCCACGGCTGCGTCGGCGCCGGGTTCGCCTTGATCCACGCGCGGGCCTCGGAGATCAGCTCCTCGCGCGTCTCCACGACCTGGTGCACGATTCCGGCCTGCAGCGCGCGTTCCGGCCGCAGCTGCTTGCCCTCCATGAGCAACGGCAACGCCTTCTGCACGCCGAGCAACCGCACCATGCGCGTGACGCCACCGCCGCCGGGCAGCAGGCCCAGCGTCGCCTCGGGCAGGCCGACTCGGATCTTGTTGTCGTTCAACACGATCCGGCGGTGTGAGGCGAGGGCGATCTCGAACCCGCCACCGAGCGCGGTCCCGTTGATCGCCGCCACGACCGGCTTGCCGAGCTTCTCCAGCCGCCGCAACTGGGACTTGAGCTCCTCGACGCCTTCCAGCGCCTGCGAGGCGTTCTCGGGCGTGATCGCGATCAGCACGTTCAGGTCGCCGCCCGCGAAGAAGGTCTTCTTGGCGGACGTGATGATCACGCCGGTGATCTCGTCACCTTCGAGCTTCGAGACCGCGTCGCCCATCAGCTCGCGGTACTCGTCGTTCATGACGTTGGCGGAACCGGACATGTCCATCGTCAGGGTGACGATGCCGTCGGAGTCTTTGTCGTAGTGGAAGGGCATGCCTCAGACCCTCTCGATGATCGTCGCGATACCCATGCCGCCGCCCACGCACAACGTGGCGAGGCCCCGGCGCAGGTCCCGGCGTTCCAGCTCGTCGAGCAGCGTGCCCAGGATCATGCAGCCGGTGGCGCCGAGCGGGTGGCCCAGCGCGATCGCGCCGCCGTTGACGTTGACCTTGTCCTCGGGGATGTCCATGTCCCGCAGGAACTTCAGCACGACCGACGAGAACGCCTCGTTGACCTCGAACAGGTCGATGTCCTCGACCGAGAGCCCCGCCTTGTCCAGCGCCTTGCGGGCGGACGGCGCGGGGCCGGTGAGCATGATCGTCGGCTCGGTGCCCACGACGGCGACGGAGACGATCCGGGCGCGTGGCGTCAGGCCGAGGGACTGGCCGGCGGCCGGGGAACCGATCAGCATCGCCGCGGCGCCGTCGACGATCTGCGACGAGTTGCCCGGCGTGTGCACGTGGGAGATGCGCTCGACGGTGGGGTAGCGGTCGATCGCGACGGTGTCGTAGCCGAGGTCGCCGTGGAACTGGAAGCTCGGCTTGAGCCTGCCGAGCGACTCCACGGTGGACTCGGGACGGATCGTCTCGTCCTCCTTGAGCACCACCGTGCCGTTCTGGTCGACGACCGGCACGACGGACCGCTCGAACCAGCCGTTCTTCTGCGCCTCGAACGCGCGGGCGTGCGACCGGGCGGCCCACGCGTCGACGTCCGTGCGGGAGAAGCCCTCCAGCGTCGCGATCAGGTCGGCCGAGACGCCCTGCGGCACGAACGACAGGTCGAAGTTCGTCTGCGGGTCGATCGCCCACGCGCCGCCGTCGGAGCCCATCGGCACGCGCGACATCGACTCGACGCCGCCCGCGACCACCAGGTCCTCGAACCCGGACGCGACCTTGGCCGCGGCGAGGTTCACGGATTCCAGGCCGGACGCGCAGAAGCGGTTGAGCTGCACCCCGGCGGGACGCTGGTCCCACCCGGCGGCCAGCACCGCGGTCCGGGCGATGTCGCCGCCCTGCTCACCGAGCGGGGACACCACGCCGAGCACGACGTCGTCCACCGCGGAGGTGTCGAGGGAGTTGCGTTCGGACAGCGCGCGCAGCACACCGGCGGCCAGCTCGACGGGCTTGACGCTGTGCAGCGACCCCCGCTTCCCCTTGCCGCGCGGCGTGCGCACCGCGTCGAAGATCAAGGCTTCGCTCATGGCACCACGCTAGGCCCGCGCGTGAGAGCTGGCCATGACCGTGAAGGGTGACCGATTAGCTCACCACGAACTCCATGTGCTCCGGCTCGTCGGCGTCGACGAACCCGAGCCGCTTGTAGAGGCGCCGGGCCGGTTCGTTGTCGTCGTACACGCGCAGCCGCACGACCTTCCAGCCCTCTTCGGCCGCCTTCGCCAGCACGGCGTTCACCAGCGCCTCCCCGACGCCGCGCCCGCGGTGCGAGGACCGCACCCACATCGAGTACAGCTCCAGGCCGGTCGGCTTGGAGTCCGCCCCGACCAGCCCGGCGGGTTCCGGGGCGAGCGCCACGAACTTCAGGCCGCGCTCGACGGACTCCCGCCAGTCGTCCTCGGTGAACGCCTGCTCGCGGACCAGCGTCGAGCCGAACCCGTCGGGGTCGCTGGCCAGCGCTTCCAGGCGGACGTCGCGCCAGAGCGCCCAGTCGTCCGGCATGACCTGGTGGATCTGCATACCGAGCAGTCTGACCGAACGGGGTGGGAATTTCGCTCAGTTTTCTCCGGCTCCACAGGCGCGGCGGTCATGGCGTGGATCACCGCCCGGTGGTTTCGTGGACCGCATGGCTGAGCGTCGATCGCGGTGGATGGACAGCGACCTGGACCAGTTGCGCCAGCTCGCGCGCACGTTCTTCGAGAAGGAGGTCACGCCGAACGTCGAACGCTTCGCCGAGCAGAAGCAGGTCGACCGGGAGCTGTGGACCAAGGCCGGTGAGCTCGGGCTGCTGTGCCTGAGCATCCCCGAGGAGTACGGCGGCGGTGGCGGCACGTTCGCGCACGAGGCCGTGCTGCTGGAGGAACAGGCACGGGCAGGCGACAGCGCGTGGGGCAACAGCGTCCACAGCGGCATCGTGGCCCACTACCTCAACTCCTACGGCACCGAGGAGCAGAAGCGGCGCTGGCTGCCGAAGCTCGCGTCCGGCGAGCTCGTCGGCGCGATCGCCATGACCGAACCCGGTGCGGGGTCCGACCTGCAGGGCATCCGGACGAAGGCGATCCGAGAGGGCGACGAGTACGTCATCAACGGCTCGAAGACGTTCATCACCAACGGCGTGCACGCCGAACTGGTGATCGTCGTGGCCAAGACCGACCCGGCGCAGGGCGCCACCGGCATCTCGCTGCTGGTCGTGGAGAACGACATCCGGCGCGGCCGCGTGCTCGACAAGGTCGGCATGAAGGGCCAGGACACCGCCGAGCTGTTCTTCGACGACGTCCGCGTGCCCGCCGCGAACCTGCTCGGCGGGCAGGAGGGCCTCGGGTTCGTCCAGCTCATGCAGCAGCTGCCGCAGGAACGCCTGATCATCGGCGTCTGCTGCATCGCGGGCATCGAGGCGGCCGTCGACCTCACGCTGAAGTACGTGAAGGAGCGCACGGCGTTCGGCAAGGAGCTGATCAAGTTCCAGAACACCCGCTTCAAGCTCGCCGAGTGCGCCACCGAGGCGTCGGTGACCAGGGCGTTCATCGACGAGTGCATCGAGAAGCACCTGAAGGGCGAGCTGGACGTCCCGACCGCCGCGATGGCGAAGTGGTGGGCCAGCGACCGGCTGAGCAAGGTCGTCGACGAGTGCGTGCAGCTCTTCGGCGGCTACGGCTACATGAACGAGTACCCGATCGCACGTGCCTGGTCCGACGCCCGCGTGCAGCGGATCTACGGCGGGACGAACGAGATCATGAAGGAAATCATCGCGAGGTCCTTGTGAGCGGCCCTCTCGCGGGACTGCGCGTCGTCGAGCTCGCGGGCCTCGCGCCCGCGCCGTTCGGCTGCATGGTGCTCGCCGACCTGGGCGCGGACGTGGTCCAGGTGCACAAGCCGGGGAGCCGCTCGACCGTCCCCGGCGACTTCCTGGGCCGCAACCGGCGTTCGATCGCCGTCGACACCCGCAGGCCCGAGGGCGCCGAGTTGGTGTTGCAGCTGGTCGAACGCTCGGACGTGCTGATCGAGGGCTTCCGGCCGGGCGTCACCGAACGGCTGGGCATCGGCCCGGCGCAGTGCCTGGCCCGCAATCCGCGCCTTGTATACGGACGCATGACCGGCTGGGGCCAGGACGGGCCCCTGTCGGACCGCGCCGGCCACGACATCAACTACATCGCCGTCGCGGGGGCGCTGGAGCCTCTCGGACGGGCCGGTGGGCCGCCGTCGTTCCCGATCAACCTGCTCGGCGACTTCGGTGGGGGAGGGCTGCTGCTGGCCCTCGGCGTGCTCGCGGCGCTGTACGAGAGGGAACGCTCCGGGCGCGGCCAGGTCGTCGACGCGGCCATGGTCGACGGGGCGGCGTTGCTGACGACGTTCCTGCACGGGATGCGGTCCGCGGGCATGTGGCAGGGCGGGCGCGGCGAGAACATGCTCGACGGTGGAGTGCCGTTCTACGACGTCTACGAGGCCGCCGACGGCAAGTACGTGGCCATCGGCGCGCTGGAGGAGAAGTTCTACGCCGACCTGGTCCGCGTGCTGGGACTCGAGGACGCACCGTCGCGCAACGACCCGGCGAACTGGCCTGAGCTGCGGGAACACATCGCGGCGGCGGTGAAGACCCGGCCGCGCGACGAGTGGGCGGACCTGGCCGAGAGCACGGACGCGTGCCTGGCTCCGGTGCTGACGCCCGCCGAGGCGGCGCATCACCCGTACAACGCAGCCCGCGACACTTTCGTGGACGTGTCCGGTTCACCGCACCCGGCGCCGGCACCTCGCTTCGACCGCACCCCGGCGGGCGTTCCCACGGCTCCGGTTTCGACCGGGACGAACACCGGGGAAGTGCTTGCCGACATGGGTGTGGCAGAGGCTCGAATTACAGAACTGCGGCGGTCTGGAGTAATTGGATAATGCTCTGGAGCGCATTAATTGCGCCACGAAGGCGTGACGGTGCGTGATGGGGGACGATCGGCATCCGGGTGAGGCCCGGTGCAACAGTCTCTCTTCCAAGCTGTGGGATGTGAGGGAGTCCGTGTTCACCTCGTGCCCAGGACATCGGCGCTGTTGAAGCCCCTCTTTAGCCGCCATTCGGGTGACGTTGGCCGCTGTGCAGGCGTGCGCCGCTGGCAGAACCTGGGAGGAGTTTGGCGTGGTCGTTGTTCATCGGCCGGGTGAATGAGGGACCATGACGGGTGACACGGGCGGTCAGCCGCCCGACGGTGAACCACACGGACGGAGAGGTACCTGTGAACCTCAAGAAGGTGCTAGTGCTGGCGGGCGTCGCGCTGGTGCTGTTCCTCCTGATCACCCAGCCCGAGCAGTCCGCTTCGGCGGTCCAGCAGGTCCTCGGCTGGCTGCGTCAGGGCGCGGAGTCGATCATCACCTTCATCAGGAGCCTCTTCGGGACGGCCACCCCGCTCAGCTAGTGACGGACGGTGATCCTCGGCCATCTGCGTTGAGCCGGATGGGTGGAATGAGGCCAATCACGCACTGGTAACGGGTGTTCTGGTGATTCAGGGTCTGGCGATTGTCAGACCTACCGAATACCTTCCGCTGCAATGGCCGATCCCCGACCGACGAGGAGGCACATATGGTCGAGGACTCCGGGGTCCACGAGCTGTTGCAGCAGTGGGCGGCTGAACGGTCTGATGACGCAGAGATGCAGGAGGTGAACCGGATCAAGAACGCGTGGCTCGCGGAGGCTCCCCCCTCGGCGCCAGGCATCCCCGTGCAGCGGGGAGGCAGGAGTGGGTCGCGTGGCTTGGTCAAGGTCGACTCGGCGGATCCGGCCTACGTGGCCGCGATGCGCAAGCGGGCGCCGGAGGCACCCGAGGCACTGCTCGCCGCCGCGGCGAGCTACTGGCAGCTGGTGGGCGACGTCGCCGAGGCCGAGCAGTGGTGGGACGCGGGCATCAGCCCGTTGGACCAGCGCGCGCTCGACTACCGCGCGGCCGGCCTGTCTCCTGCCGATCTCGGGAGGCGCCTGGGACCGATGACGGTTCTCCAGCACCTTCGTCGTGGCTCCGCTGCGGCCTGGTGTGTTGCTCGTCTGCAGAGGCAGCGCCGGGACGGCGTGGCGTAGAAGCGGAACGGGCTGTCGGAGGCGGCAGCCCTGTATCCACTTCTTCCCCTCAAGGGCGGCCTCCTGACTGGAGGCCTCACCCAAGTACTCTGGAGGTCGTGCGCGGCCTCCTTACTCCCCAACGTGTGCTGATCGCGTTCGCCTGTCTGGCGGCGCTGGTCGCCTGTTGCGGGCTCGCGTGGTGGCAGTGGCAGCGCTTCGAGTCCGCCAGCGGCACGTTCCAGAACCTCGGGTACGTGCTCCAGTGGCCGCTCTTCGGCCTCTTCCCCCTCTTCATGGTGTGGCGGTTCCGCCGTCTGGCGCGTGAGCGTCGTGACGAGGAGCCGGTTGCGCCTGCTCCACGCCCGGTGGCTACCGTTGTCGCCGTCAAACCCGCGCCTGTCGAGCACCTCGACGATGACGAAGACGCGGAGCTCGCGGCCTACAACCGCATGCTCGCGGACCTCAACGCGCGGGACGGTCGTTGAGCGAAGGCGGGCAGATGAAGGGTGCGTTGACCCGGTTCAGGGTCATGGCTTACGTGGTCGGAGTCTTCCTGCTGCTGCTGGTCGTGGCGATGGTGCTCAAGTACGCCGCGGACATGGGTGGCGCGATGAAGGTCGTCGGCCCGATCCACGGCTTCCTCTACGCCATCTACCTGGTGATTTCGGTCGACCTGGCGCTCAAGCTGCGCTGGTCGATCAAGGGCACCCTGCTGGTCCTGATCGCCGGCACGATCCCGTTCCTGTCCTTCTGGGCGGAGCGCAAGGTGGTCGAGAAGACTGCGCAGGGCGTGCCGCTGTGACGTTTGGCCTGCTAGCGTCTGGGGCTACCAACTGAACACGGCCGTCGATGTCGCGCGGGAGAGCTCCCTTGAGTGGGAGCACCGTAGGAGCAACTCCTCCCCGGAATCTCTCAGGTACAGGTACCGCGCGACGCAGGCAACTCTGAAAAGCAGGCTGCTCGGCAGCCTCGCCCACGGTGCAAACCACTGCGGTGGTGAAGCTCTCAGGCTCATGACAGAGGGGGAGGCTCGCTCTAGTGAGGAGTCTCCGATGGACCGTGTCATTCTTCTGATGCCTCAGCCGGCCGCGTCCGGCCCTTTGGCGCACCCTGGAGGAGCGTTCTGATGTCCCGCCTCACGCCTCTGAACGCCGAGCACGAGCAGCTCGGCGCGATGTTCACCGACTTCGCGGGCTGGCGGATGCCGCTGCGCTACTCGTCCGAACTCGCGGAGCACCACGCGGTGCGCACGTCCGCGGGCCTGTTCGACCTCACGCACATGGGTGAGATCGTGCTGACCGGTCCGCAGGCGGGGGAGGCCCTCGACTTCGCGCTCGTCGGCCACATCTCGGCGCTGGCCGTCGGCAAGGCCCGCTACACGATGATCACGCAGGCCGACGGCGGCGTGATCGACGACCTGATCGTGTACCGCCTGGGCGACCAGGAGTTCATGGTCGTCGCGAACGCCTCCAACGCTTCAGTGGTGGCTGAAGCACTGGTCGAGCGCGCCGCGGACTTCGACACCGTGGTGACCGACAAGTCCACGGACTACGCGCTGATCGCCATCCAGGGCCCCAAGTCGGTCGAGATCCTCTCCGGCCTGACCGACACGGACCTCGCGACGGTCAAGTACTACGCCTCGTACCCGTCCACGGTGGCCGGTGTCGACGCGCTGCTGGCCCGCACCGGCTACACCGGCGAGGAGGGCTTCGAGCTGTTCGTCGCGCCCGCCGACGCGCCGGCCGTCTGGGCGGCGCTGCTGACCGCGGGTGAGGCGCACGAGCTCAAGCCGTGCGGTCTCGGCTGCCGCGACACGTTGCGCCTCGAAGCCGGGATGCCGTTGTACGGCAACGAGCTCACCACGTCGCTGACGCCGTACAACGCGAACCTGGGCCGCGTCGTGAAGCTCGACAAGCCGGGTGACTTCGTGGGTCGCGACGCGCTGACCAAGGTCGCCGAGTCCGGTGTGGATTCGGTCCTGGTCGGACTGAAGACCCCCGAGCGCCGTGCCCCGCGCCACGGGTACGCGGTGCTGAACGGCGACGAGGTCGTGGGCGAGGTGACGTCGGGCGCGCTGTCCCCGACCCTCGGCTACTCCGTCGCCATGGCCTACGTGACGAAGGCCAGTGCCGAGCCGGGCACCCAGTTGCTGGTGGACGTCCGCGGCAAGAAGCAGCCGGTCGAGGTCGTCGCACTTCCGTTCTACAAGCGCGCCAAGTAGGGAGATCTTCCAGATGTCCGACCAGTTCAACGCTTCCCTCGCGGAGTACGACCCCGAGGTGGCCGAGGCCGTTGCGGCCGAGCTGGCTCGCCAGCAGGGCACGCTCGAGATGATCGCCTCGGAGAACTTCACGCCCGTCTCGGTGCTGCAGGCACAGGGCTCGGTGCTGACGAACAAGTACGCCGAGGGCTACCCCGGCCGCCGCTACTACGGCGGCTGCGAGCACGTGGACGTCGTCGAGCGCCTCGCCATCGAGCGGATCAAGTCGCTCTTCGGCGCCGGCTTCGCGAACGTCCAGCCGCACTCGGGCGCGCAGGCCAACGCGGCCGCGATGTTCGCGCTGCTCCAGCCCGGTGACACGATCCTGGGTCTGGACCTCGCGCACGGCGGTCACCTGACGCACGGCATGCGGATCAACTTCTCCGGCAAGCTCTACAACGTCGTGCCGTACCACGTCGCGGACTCCGACGGCCGCGTCGACATGGCCGAGGTCGAGCGCCTTGCGCAGGAGCACCGGCCGAAGCTGATCGTCGCGGGCTGGTCCGCCTACCCGCGTCAGCTGGACTTCGCCGAGTTCCGCCGCATCGCGGACTCGGTCGAGGCCTACCTGATGGTCGACATGGCGCACTTCGCCGGCCTCGTGGCCGCCGACCTGCACCCGTCGCCCGTGCCGCACGCGCACGTCACGACGACCACGACCCACAAGACCCTCGGCGGTCCCCGTGGCGGCGTGATCCTGTCGAACGAGGCCGACATCGCCAAGAAGATCAACTCGGCGGTGTTCCCCGGTCAGCAGGGCGGCCCGCTGGAGCACGTGATCGCGGCGAAGGCGGTGGCGTTCAAGCACGCCGCGTCGCCCGAGTTCGCGGACCGCCAGCGCCGCACGCTCGAAGGTTCGCGGATCCTGGCCGAGCGCCTGTCGCAGGCGGACGTCGCCGCTGCGGGCGTGAAGGTGCTGACCGGCGGCACGGACGTGCACCTGGTCCTCGTCGACCTGGTGAACTCCGAGCTCGACGGCAAGCAGGCCGAGGACGTGCTGCACCAGATCGGCATCACGGTCAACCGCAACGCCGTTCCGAACGACCCGCGTCCGCCGATGGTGACGTCCGGTCTGCGGATCGGCACGCCGGCGCTCGCGACCCGCGGGTTCGGCGAGGTCGACTTCACCGAGGTCGCCGACGTGATCGCGGAGGCCCTCAAGCCGAACGCGGCGATCGACGAGCTGCGTGCGCGCGTCGAGGTGCTGGCGGCCAAGCACCCGCTGTACTCGACTCTCTGAAGCTGAACGACGAAGGGGCGCCACCGGAGAGATCCGGTGGCGCCCCTTCGTGTTCTGCGACCCTGGAGCGAAACGACGGGAACCCCGGCCCCTTCCCCAGGGCCGGGGTCTCACCGTGTCAGGGTGTTGTGTGTCTCAGATGGACCGTCCTAACGGGATGCTGTGGGGTTACGCAGCGGGAGCCGTCACACCAGGCGGGAGGCACTCGACGTTGCGCTTGCCGTCGGGCTGGATGACGAACCAGGTGCCACCGACACCCTGGCCCTTCCACGCGCCCGGCTTGGGGTCCTGCGAGTAGGCGTAGAGAGGCCAGCCGTCGATCGCGACCTGTTTCTTGCCGTCAGCGCGGGTGATCAGCGAGACCAGCTTCGAGTCGATGCCCTCGACCTGCGGAACCGCGTCCGCGAAGAGCGGCGGCCACGTCGTAGCGCACTGGTTGTTGCAGTTCGACTTGCCCTCAGGCTTGGGAACGTCCTTGTCGAAGCGGTACATCGTGCGGCCGTCGCCGTCCTGGACGACCAGGCCCATCTTGTCCACGGGCTTGCCGACCAGCTTCAACGTGCTGACCGGAGCAGCCGCCGGGGGTTGCGCGGCCGGTTGCGCGGCAGGGGTTTCAGGAGCCTGCTGCTGCACGGGGGCCTCGGGGACGGCGGCGGGTTCCTGGAGCACGGGGGGCTGACCCACGTCGCCGTAGTCACCGAGGACGCCCAGGTCGGTTTCGGTTTGTGCCACCGGCTTGGAGTTCGTGCCACCGCCCGTGGCGCTCCAGACACCCAGACCCAGCACAACTGCGAGTCCCGCTGCGAGCCCGATGGCAATGCGGTTACGTCGGATCACACTCATGTCCTCCTTGTCCATCCGTTCGCTCTATCCAGGCCATACGGCCGGGGTTGCGTCTCGGTTCAGAAACGAACCGAACCTCTTGCCGTCTCGAACGTCTGGCGGAGCCAGGTAACGCAGGAGGTGCAGGGTGGTCGTCGCTGGTCAGCTGGCGGGAATGGCCGAACGGGTGCTGGGTGCGCCGGTGCCGATCGGATTTCGCGCGTGGGACGGAAGTGTCGCCGGGCCGCAGGACGGCACGGTGCTCGTGATCCGCTCGCGCGACGCGTTGCGGCGGCTCGTCTGGAGTCCGAACGAGCTGGGGCTCGCGCGCGCGTACGTGAGCGGGGAGCTCGACGTCGAGGGTGATCTCGCGACCGGTCTCTCGCAGATCTGGGGACTCGTGCGGCGTGGTGTCACGCGGCGGCCCCGGCTCACGGAGGTCGCGAAACTCGCGATGCGGTTGAAGGTGCTGGGGCCGAACCCCGACGCGCCGAAGGAGGAAGCGCGGCTGCGGGGTGCGCTGCACACCAAGAGCCGCGACCGTGATGCCATTTCGCATCACTACGACCTGAGCAACGACTTCTACCGGCTCGTGCTCGACCCGAGCATGGCCTACTCGTGCGCGTACTTCACGTCCGAGGACGAACCGCTCGCGCAGGCCCAGCACAACAAGCTCGACCTCGTCTGCCGCAAGCTCGGCCTCCAGCCGGGCATGCGCATGCTCGACGTCGGCTGCGGGTGGGGCTCGATGATCATCCACGCGGCGAAGCACTACGGCGTGCACGCGACCGGCGTGACGATCTCCGCCCAGCAGCGCGCGCACATCCTCGGCCGCATCGAGGCCGAGGGCCTGACCGGTCGGGTCGAGGTGCGGCTGCAGGACTACCGCGAGGTGCAAGACGAGCCGTTCGACGCGATCTCGACGATCGAGATGGGTGAGCACGTCGGCGAGAGCAACTACCCGGAGTACGCCGCGACGCTGCACCGGTTGCTCAAGCCCGAGGGACGCCTGCTGCTGCAGCAGATGTCGCGCGGCCACAACGCACCGGGCGGCGGCGCGTTCATCGAGTCGTACGTCGCGCCGGACATGCACATGCGTCCCGTCAGCGCCACGACCGGCTTCCTCGAAGGCGCCGGCCTGGAGATCCGTGACGTGCACGCGTTGCGCGAGCACTACGTGTGGACAGTGCGTGCCTGGGCCGACACCCTTGAGGAGCGCTGGGACGACGTCGTCGCGTTGGTCGGTGAGGGTCAGGCGCGGGTCTGGCGCCTGTACCTCGCGGGCGGCGCGCTGACGTTCGAGGAGGGCAGGATGGGCGTGGACCAGATCTTGGCGGTGCGGCGCAGTGAGACCGGCCGCAGCGGAATGCCGCGCGTGCGCCGTGAGCTGGTGGCCCGATGAGCTTCCTGATCAGCTTTCTCACGGTCGTAGCGCTGCTGAGCCTGTTGTTCCTGTACGCGGACTCCCGCAAGCGCTACGACCTGATCGACTCCGTGTGGGGCCCGGGCTTCGCTGTGATCGCGGCCGTCACGCTGGCGCTCGCGGATGGTGACCCCGTTCGCAAGTCGGTGGTCGCCGCGCTGACCGTGGTGTGGGGCGTACGCCTGGGTGTGCACATCCACTCGCGCAACCGGGGCAAGGACGAGGACCCGCGATACCAGGACATTCTGAGGCGCGCCAAAGGAAACCCGCGCCTGCGCATGTATCGGGTGTACCTCCTGCAGGCCGTTCTGATGTGGATCGTCTCGCTGCCGGTCCAGGCCGCGCAGCACCTTTCGGCCCCGTTCGGAGTGCTGGATTGGTTGGGCACTGGCGTGTGGTTGGTCGGCTTCACCTTCGAGGCCGTGGGTGACTGGCAGCTCTCCCGGTTCCGTGCGGACCCGGCGAACAAGGGCGCCGTGATGGACCGCGGGTTGTGGCGCTACACGAGGCATCCCAACTACTTCGGCGACTCGGTCGTGTGGTGGGGCCTGTACCTGTTCGCGCTGCACTCGTGGCTGGGCGCGCTCACGATCGTCGGCCCGGTGGTCATGACGTGGCTGCTCGCGAAGGGCAGTGGCAAACCGTTGTTGGAGAAGGACATCGTGTCGCGCCGTCCTGGGTACGCCGAGTACGTGCAGCGGACCAGCGGCTTCTTCCCGCTGCCTCCGAAGAGCCGGGTGGGGTAGCGGCCGGGAACTCGGGCGGGCGGTGCGCGAACGCTTGCGCCCGCCCGCGCCGCCCGGTCACGGTGCAAAGCACGCGTGCCTCCCGCACGCCGCGAGAACGCGTGGCCTCCCGCACGCCCGCTAACGCGCGTGAACCCCCTCAAGCTGCATCGTGCGAGGCAGCGCACGTCACAGCACCCATATGGCGCACTCGCGCGGGTTAGTGTTGGGCTCGTGGGCAACGACATCTCCTTCCCGCGCCAACAGGCGCGCACCCAGCGGTTCACCGTCGGCGCACCGAGGACCTTCGCGGTGTCGTCGGACGGCGCACGCGTCTTCTTCCTCCGCCCGGCCACGGCCACAAGCCGTGCGAACGGGCTCTGGGAGCTGAACACCGCCACCGGCGTCGAACGGCTGCTCGCCGACCCGGCGACGCTGCTGTCCGATCCGGAGGACCTGCCGGCCGAGGAGAAGGCGCGCCGCGAGCGCACGCGTGAGTCCGGCGCGGGCATCGTCGGTTACGCGCTCTCCCGGGACGCCTCGGTGGCCTCGTTCGCGCTGTCCGGCCGGCTGTTCGTGGCCGACCTGGCGTCGGGTGAGGTCCGTGAGCTGCCGACCAGGGGCGGTGTCATCGACCCGCGGGTCGACCCGACCGGGCGGCGGGTGGCCTACGTCACGCGCGGTGCGTTGCGGGTGGTCGAGCTGTCCTCGGGTGAGGACTACGAGGTCGCGGCCCCGGACGGCGAGGACGTGACGTTCGGGCTGGCCGAGTTCATCGCGGCCGAGGAGATGTCGCGCTACCGCGGCTACTGGTGGGAGCCGGACGGCACCCGCCTCATCGCCGCGCGCGTGAACAACGCGCCGGTGCAGCGCTGGTACATCGCCGACCCGGCGAACCCCGGCACGGCCGCCACCGAGATCGCCTACCCGGCGGCCGGCACGGCCAACGCCACGGTGTCGCTGCACGTGGTGTCGCTGGACAGCACCTTCGTCCCGGTGCTGCTCGAGTTCGACTACCTCAACGACGTGCACTGGTCGTCCGGCGGCGCCCCGCTGATCACGACGCAGACCCGTGACCAGCGCACTCGCCGGATCTACACGCTGTCCCCGGACACCGGCGCCGTCACCGAGCTCGCGGTCGAGACCGACCCGACGTGGCTCGAGGTCAGCGACGGCGCTCCGGCGTGGACCCCGGACGGCCGCCTCGTGCGGATCGTCGGCCAGGCCGACGAGTACGCGCTCCAGGTGGGCGACGACGTCCTCACCCGGGGCCTGCAGGTGCGCCGGGTGCTCGACATCACCGACGACTCGATTCTGGTGGCCGCCTCCGCCGCCGACCCGACCCAGGTGCACGTCTACTCGGTCGGTGAGAGCGTAGAACAACTGTCCTCTGAGGACGGTGTGCACTCCGCTGTTCGGTGCGGTGACACGGTTGTCCTCGTATCGGCCACTTTGGACTGGTTCGGCGCACGGGCGCGCGTCGGCGACCACGTCATCGAGTCGTGGGCGGACACGCCGGTCCTCAAGGCGTCCCCGCGCATGCTGACCCTGGGTGAACGGTCCATCCGTGCGGCGCTCCTGCTGCCCACGGGGCACGTCCCCGGTACCAAGCTCCCGGTGTTGATGGACCCGTACGGCGGCCCGCACGCCCAGCGCGTCCTGGCGGCCCAGAACGTCTTCCTGGCTTCGCAGTGGCTGGCGGACCAGGGCTTCGCGGTCCTCGTCGCCGACGGCCGGGGCACCCCGGGCCGGGGCCTGGCCTGGGAACGCGCGATCGCGTTCGACTTCGCCGGCGCCACCCTCGAAGACCAGGTGGACGCCCTGCACGCGGCCGCGGCGATCGAGCCGGACCTCGACCTAGGCCGAGTGGCGATCCGCGGCTGGTCCTACGGCGGCTACCTGAGCGCCCTGGCGGTGCTGCGCCGCCCGGACGTCTTCCACGCGGGCATCGCCGGCGCCCCGGTGACCGACTGGCGCCTCTACGACACCCACTACACCGAGCGCTACCTCGGCCACCCGGACGACAAGCCGGAGGTCTACGAGGCGAACTCGCTCATCGCCGACGCGGACAAGCTCTCCCGCCCGTTGATGATCATTCACGGGCTGGCCGACGACAACGTCGTGGCCGCCCACACGCTGCGCCTGTCCAACGCCCTGCTCGCGGCCGGCCGGCCGCACACCGTGCTGCCGCTCTCGGGCGTCACGCACATGACCCCGCAGGAACAGGTCGCCGAGAACCTGCTCCTGTTGCAGGTCGACTTCCTCAAGCAGTCACTGGCATAAAGCGAAAGGGGCGCTTCCCGCGAACGGGAAGCGCCCCTCTCACAAACCCTGGATCAGGCCAGCGACTGCCGCACCCGGTAGGGCGGAATGCTGTTGCCCACCAGCGCCAGGTCGTCGATCGACTCCGGCTCGTACCCGGCCGTCTTCAACCGCTCGACCATCAGCGCGGTCGGGTCCTCGACGACGTCCGCGCGGCCGAACAGGTACGCCCACTCGTGCTCGTCCGAGCCGTAGTACGCGACGGTGTCGAACACCTCGTTGAACCGCTGCCAGGAGCGGATCAGCGTGGTGTTGCGCCACATCGTCTGGCACCCGGACTGGTTGACGACGACGCCACCGGGACGCAGCAGCGCCTTGCACATGCGCAGGAAGTCCGCGCCGTACAGGCGGTTGTGCTGCGCCTCCTCCTCGCGCTCGTCGGGCAGGTCCACCAGCACGATGTCGTACTTCTCCGACGTCGTGCGGATGTACTCGAACCCGTCGATGTACTGCACGCGGATCGGGCCGTCACCCTTCTCCGCGGCAGCCAGTTCCTCGAGCGTGTAGCCGTACGGCAGGTGCTCGGCGCACAGCTTCACGGCCTGCTCGTCGATGTCGATGTGGTCGACGACGGTCGCACCGTGCTCGACGGCCATCTGGCACACGACACCCTCGGAGGAGCCGATGACCAGCACGCGCTCGACGGTGTCGGCCAGCAGCAGCGCCGGCACCATCAGGGCCTCGTGGTAGGTCAGCTGGCTGAACTCCGTCGACTGGCGGTCGTTGTCGCAGAACAGCGACACGCCCTGGGCCGTGCGGGCGATCACCAGGTGCTGGAAGTCGGTCTTGGTGTCGACCAGCACCTCGTCCACCTGCCAGTGGCGGGTCATGCCCTCGGCGAGCGGCTCGTTGATCGTGTTCACGCGACATGCTCCTTGACGCCACGAGTGACGACGTCCGTGCTCACGTGAGCAGCGCCCAGGGCGTCAGCGAGTAGCTGGACGGCCAGCGCGGGTTTCGCACGTGTACCGCAGGTGAAGACGTCGACGAACACCGATCCCACTTCGGGATAGGTGTGGATCGACGCATGGGATTCCGACAGCAGGGCCAGCACGGTGACTCCTTGGGGATCGAACTTCTTGGAGATCACCTCCAGCACGGTTGCGTCGGCCTGCGTGAGAACCTCACCAAGGGCGTGCTTCAGGAACTGCTCGTCATCGAGCAGATCGGCACTCACGCCCGAAAGCTCTGCAAGTACGTGCTGTCCCGCGAACAAACCGACGGTCTCCTCGGTCTGACAGGGCGCTTCGGACATCAATCACTCCAAACTATGTGATGTGCAAACGGTCTTAGATGCAGTACGTGGCCAACGGCGGGAAGCCGTTGAAGCACACGGACGAATAGGAGGAGGTGTAGGCGCCGGCGTGGAGGATGTCCACGTGGTCGCCCGCCTGCAGGTCGAGCGGCAGGTCGTAGCGGGTGTGCTGGTAGATCACGTCGTCCGCGTCGCAGGTCGGGCCCGCCAGCACGATCGGGCCCACGGGACCGCCGTCGCGCGAGGTCTTCAGCGCGTACGCGATCGCCTCGCCCTCGGTCTCGGCCAGGCCCTGGTAGCGGCCGATGTCGACGTACACCCAGCGGCGTTCGTCCGAATAGGACTTCCGCGACACCAGCACGACGGACGAGCGGATCATCCCGGCCTCGGCGGAGATCGCCCGGCCCGGTTCGATCATGACCCTCGGACGCACCGCGCCGAAGTGGCGCGCGACCGAAGCCTCGATGGCGGAGCCGAAAGCCTCCAGCGACGGCGTGGACTCCTGGTACACGGCCGGAAGCCCGCCGCCCAGGTTCACCGTCGTCGTCTCGATGCCCTCCGCGCGCAGCTTCGCGGCGATCACGGCCGCGTCGGCGATGCCGGAGTCCCAGCCCTCGACGGAGAGTTGTTGCGAGCCCGCGTGGAACGCGACACCGAGAGGAACGAGCCCCAGTTCGTGTGCCAGCCGCAAGAGATCCGTCGCCATCTCCGGATCGCAACCGAACTTGTTGCCGAACGGGTACGTGGAACCCTTGCTGTGGACAAGAATCCGCAGCAGCACCGACGAGCCGGGCGCGTGGGAAGCGACGAACCGGACGTCCTGCTCGCTGTCGGACACGAACATCCGCACGCCACGTGAGTACGCGTACGCGATGTCAGCGGCCTTCTTGATGGGGTTGCTGTAGGAGATCGACGACGGCTCGGCGCCGCGTGCCAGGCACAGGTCGATCTCCGCGGGGGAGGCCACGTCGAAGTGCGAACCCTCCGCTACCAGCGTGGCGACCACGTCGGACTCCGGGTTCGACTTCACCGCGTAGAAGATGTCAATGGACGGCAGTGCCGCGCGAATCGCCTGGTAGCGCGCGCGAATCGTCTCGAGGTCGATCACCAGACATGGTGTCGACGGGTTCTCCTGGTCCAGGAAACGCCGAATACGAGCCTCTGCCTCGTTGCGCCGGTGAACGGCGAAGCTCTCGGTCATTTCCCCAGGGGTCCCCCTTCATCCGCCTCGCGTTCCGTACGCGGGCACGGCCGTCCACTCTACGGCCTGGACACCGGAAGTGCGCAAGCCAGTCCAGGCGAGTGTGATTTACCCAGCAGAACGCAGTTCGATCATCGTGATGTCCGGTGGCGCGCCGACGCGCACCGGCGGACCCCAGAAACCCGCGCCACGACTGGTGTAGAGCCAGGTGTCGTCCACCTTCGACAACCCGGCCGTGCTGGGTTGCTGCAGCGGTACAAGGAAGTTGAACGGTGCCATCTGTCCACCGTGTGTATGACCGGACAACTGGAGGTCGACGCCGTGTGAAGACGCGTCGGTCACCTGCACCGGCTGGTGTGACAGCAGGACCACGGGGTTGTTGCGGTCTCGTCCCGCGAGGGCGCGGCCGAAGTCCGGACCGTCGTCGTACGACTTGCCTGTGACGTCGTTCACGCCCACGACCTCGATGCCGCCGGCGACCGTCAAACCCTCGTTGCGCAACGGGTTCACGCCGAGCCTGTCGAGTTCCGCGATCCACTGCTCGTGCCCGGAGAAGTACTCGTGGTTGCCCGTCACGAAGAAGCTGCCCTGCTTGGACACCAGGTCCTTCAACGGCGCCGCGGCCTCGCCCAGTTCGGCGACGGTGCCGTCGACCAGGTCACCGACGATCGCGACCAGGTCGGCGTCCTGCTCGTTGATCATCCGCACGATCCGCTCGGTGTGCGAACGGCCGAGCAGCGGTCCGAGGTGGATGTCGCTCACGACCGCGATCCGGAAGCCCGACAGCGACGGCTTCAGCTTGTCGAGCGTCACCGGCACGCGCAGCAGCTGCGGGTCGCCCAGCGCCTGGGTCATGCCGTACCCGACGACACCACCCGCGGCGATGCCGGAACCGATCGCCACCGACCGCGAGATGAACAGCCGCCGCGACGGGTCCGGCACGATCTCGACGGGCTCGGCGGGCGCGGGACCGGCGGCGACGGGCACCGGCGCGAGCGAGGCGCGCCTGAGCAGGATCCGGCGCGGCACCTCCGCGATGCCGAGCACGATCGCCAGGTAGAAGAGCACGGCGAGCCAGATGAACCCCGGCCAGGCGAAGAACTTCCCGTACTCCGGCGGCACCCTGCGCGTCACGACCAGTGCGCTCATCATCATCACGAACAGGCCGGCGATCGCCACCGTGCCCGCGCGGCGCCCCAGCGTGCGGGGCAGCGTCGTGTCCACGACCAGCCGCCGCCACAGGTACAGATGGCCCAACGCGGTGGGGACGCCGAGGAGCAAAAGGAAAATCACGACATCAGTATGCGTTTCGAGAACTCGATGCAACCCGCCAGGCCCCGGGTGGCGTGACTAACCCGGCACCGCAGATTAGGGGGAAACCTGATGAGTGATCGGGACGCCGCGTTCCAGGAGTACTTCGCGGCCCGTTCCGACGTCATGCGCGGCACGGCATACCTGTTGTGCGGCGACTGGCATCGCGCGGAAGACCTCGTGCAGCAGGCCTTCACCAAGCTCTACCTGGCTTGGCGGCGGATCGAGCGGCACGAGGCGCTGGACGCCTACACCAGGCAGATCCTGGTGCGGACGTTCCTGTCCGAGCGACGGCGCGGGTGGTTCCGGTTCGAGTCGGCGACGGACGACGTGGCGGACTCGGCCGCTCCGCCCGGCGTCTACCCCGAGGAGCGCATGGTGTTGCTGGAGGCTCTGGCGAAGGTGCCTCCGAAGCAGCGCGCGTGCCTCGTCCTGCGGTACTGGGAGGACATGTCCGTCGAGCAGACGGCCGTCGTCCTCAAGTGTTCGGAAGGAACCGTGAAGAGCCAGGCCGCGCGGGGGCTGCAGACGCTGCGCGGTCTGCTCTCGGAGCAGGAGAGGGTTCGATGAACGAAGAGGACCTCAAGCGGGCTTTCCAGGACGTGGTGGTGGCGAGCAGCCCGCCGCCCGCGATGGACCCCGGCATCGCGCTGGACAGGGCGCACAAGGCCAGGTCTCGGAGGCGGGCGTCGATCACGGGGGCTTTCGTCGCCGTGCTCGTCGTCGGAGTGGGCCTCGGGTCGGCGTTCGCGCTGAACCCGCAGGGCACGAAGGACTACATCATGGGCGCGGGGCCGAGCAGCAGCAGCTCGAACGGCGGTGTGCCCGACAGCCAGTGGGGCGAGGACTGGCCGGTCGGGCAGTCCGACCGGACGGCCACCAACGGGCCCCAGGCCGACCGCGGCACGCAGTTGCTGGAACTGGCCAAGGCGTCCGTGCCGGCGGGGTACGACGCGCCGGACCTGAAGTACCAGGACCCGGCCATGCACGGCGGCATGCTCCGCGCCCAGGCGCAGATCTCGTCCAACAAGGGCGAGACGCCCGAGATCTGGGAGTACACGGCGTACGTGCCGGTGCGCAAGGACGCCAAGGTCGGTCAGCTGACCGTGACCGTGCGGACGCCGGACCCGAACGGTCCGACTGATCCGTGCGTGCTGGCCAACCGGTTCCAGGGCGGTACGGCCACCGGGTGCAAGACCTACGACGTCGCTGGAACCCAGGTCGGGGTCGCCTCTCCCGCGAACCCCGCCCAGGGCTACTCGACGACGGCTGCCTACCGGGCGGCCAACGGGTGGACGGTGACGATCACGCAGCAGGAGGAGTACTCGTACTCCGGCTACCCGAAGTTGGACAGGCAGCCGTTCTTCGCGCCCGAACTGGCGGCGCTGACGGCGGATCCGAAGTTCCTGCTCGGCAGCTGAGTTCGCGGGTGGGTCCGGAGGGCGGTCACGATTCGTGACCGCCCTCTCTCGTTGCTCTTTTCGGGTGTTTTGCCAGGTAGAGTGCCGCGTTGCAATGCGGACTCTGCTCATCGACAACTACGACTCGTTCACGTTCAACCTCTTCCAGCACCTCGCTGAGGTGAACGGTTCCGAGCCCGTGGTCGTCCACAACGACGACCCGCGCTTCCGGCTGTCCTGGCTGCGGTTGTTCGACCACGTCGTGATCTCGCCCGGCCCCGGCCGGCCCGGCAATCCCGCCGACTTCGGCATCTGCCGCGCGGTGATCGACCACGCCGAGATCCCGTTGCTGGGTGTGTGTCTGGGACATCAGGGGTTGTGCCAGTCGTATGGCGCCGTCGTGGGTCCCGCACCCGTGCCGCGCCACGGGATCGTTTCTCCGGTCACGCACACGGGCGTCGACGTGTTCGCGGGGTTGCCCTCGCCCTTCGACGTCGTGCGTTATCACTCGTTGGCCGTCACGGAACTGCCTTCTTCTTTGGAGGCGATCGCGTGGAGTGACGACGGGGTGCTGATGGGCGTGCGCGCTCTCGACCGGCCCGCGTGGGGTGTGCAGTTCCACCCCGAATCCATCTGCACCGAGTTCGGCCGCGAGATGCTCGCGAACTTCGCCGCGCTGACGCCGACGAGGACGGCCGCGGTGCCCGAGCCGGCGCTGGTTCGTTCACCGCCTCAGAAGCGCCCTGTGCACGTCCGGAAGCTCGCCGTGGCCGTGAACGCGGAAGAGGCGTTCGCGGCGCTCCACGGAGCCTCTGAGGCCGCGTTCTGGCTGGACAGCGGCTCCAGTGGACGGTTCTCGTTCATGGGGGACGCCTCGGGGCCCCTCTCGCGCGTCGCGCAGTATTCGGTGCAGGACCAGGTGCTCACCCTCGACGGGGCACCGCGGCACTGCCCGTCTTTCTTCTCCTGGATGGACGACGACCTCGCGTCGTGGCACGTCGAGCAGCCCGACGTGCCGTTCGAATTCGCCCTCGGGTGGGTCGGATACCTCGGTTACGAGCTGAAGGCGGAGTGCGGCGGAGACTTCGCACACCGCGCGGAACAGCCGGACGCGTCGTTCGTCTTCGCGGACCGTGCCGTCGTCATCGATCACACAGATGATTGCGTCTATTTGCTGTCGCTGTCCGATGACGACTGGTTCGGGGAGGTTTCGGACGTTCTGGCCCGGCTGACGCCATTGGCCGAACCTTCCCCGCCGGTCGTGTCCGACGTGACGTTGCGGCATCCGCGCGCGCACTACCTGAAGCTGATCAGCGCGTGCCAGGAAGCGATCACGGCGGGAGAGACGTACGAGGTGTGCCTGACGAACATGATGTCGTGGCGTGCCTCGCTCGACCCGTGGGACACATATCGGCTGCTTCGTGCCGCAAATCCCGTTCCGTTCGGGGCGTTGCTGCGATTCGGTGACCTGTCCGTGCTCAGTACGTCACCCGAACGATTTATCAAGGTGGACCGAGATGGCGTCGTCGAGTCATCGCCGATCAAGGGCACGCGGCCACGGGGCGTTGATGCGGCGGACGACGAGATGTTGCGCACAACGCTGGCGCGATCGGTCAAGGACCGCGCGGAGAACCTGATGATCGTGGACCTCGTCCGCAACGATCTCGGCACGTGCGCGGAAGTGGGTTCGGTCGAGGTGACGCGGTTGTTCGACGTCGAGACCTACGCGACCGTACACCAATTGGTGAGCACCGTGCGGGCTCGACTTCGACCGGACAGTTCTGCTGTCCGATGTGTTCGAGCCGCGTTTCCCGGAGGATCGATGACCGGTGCTCCGAAGATCCGGACCATGCAGATCCTTGATGGGCTGGAAGCCGGTCCACGCGGGGTGTACTCGGGAGCGCTGGGTTACTTCTCGCTCAACGGAGCAGCCGACTTCAGCATCGTCATCCGAACGCTGGTCCGCAACGGCGACCAGGTGAGTTTCGGTGTGGGTGGAGCGGTGATCTCGCTGTCCGACCCGGACGAGGAATTCGAGGAGACAGCGGTCAAGGCCACTGCTGTGTCACGCCTGTTCGGAGCGCACTTTCCCGGCCGTTGATCCAGCGTTCCGGGGATAGTGTGAACGAACCGGTCTATGCGGTTAACACGTCGGCCGGCGAACCGGCCGACGTGTGGAAACCTCGCGAGTTCGCGCAGGTCAGGAGGCGTGCGCTTCCTGGAACTGCACGACCAGGTTCTGCGGAATGCGACCGCGGTCCGAGATCTGGTGCCCCTGCGCGCGAGCCCAGTCACGAATGCGCTGCGCCTCAGCCTTGTCGGTGGCCTTGACCGTGGACTTGCCGGTGCCCTTGCGCTGCTTACGGCCACCCGCACGACGAGCCTTGCCGACGAAGTCCGACAGCGACTCGCGAAGCCGCTCCGCATTTCCCTTCGACAGGTCGATGGCGTACTCGACACCGTCAAGAGCGAAGGTCACGGTCTCGTCGGCTTCTCCGCCGTCGAGGTCGTCGATGAGTTGGACGACGGTCTGCTGTGCCACTGTTCCTCCGTTGGGTACTCACATAGCACGCGGATCCTCGACGTAACCACGTGCTTCGACAACACCGTAGTACACACGAGGAAAAACGGCGAACCTTTCGCCGCTAAAATGTGACCCCAACCGCCCGGTCGGGGCATTTACCCGGTAAACCACACGGGTGTTATGGGTCCAAAATGTGCAGCTAGTCGTCTCACTTCGACCCGTTGCTGGGCTTGCCGGACGCTTCCCCATTCCCGCTGACGGAGCAGCGTCGCACATAACGCACCCCCATCCGGTGCAGGTATCCTCGACATACCCGCCAGGGGTAGGGAAGGTCAGGAGCCGATGCACGGGTACACCGCGGACAAGGACGCATACCTCAAGCGACTGCGCCGCATCGAGGGACAGATCCGCGGCCTCCAGCGCATGGTCGAGAACGACGAATACTGCATCGACGTCCTCACCCAGATCTCCGCCGCCACGAAGGCGCTGCAGGCGGTGTCGCTGGGGTTGCTCGACGAGCACCTCAAGCATTGTGTCGCCCAGGCGGCGGCCGAGGGCGGGCCGGTTGCGGAGGCCAAGCTGGCAGAGGCGTCGGCGGCCATCGGCAGGCTGGTCAAGTCGTAGGGGCCCGACAAGAAACTCGCTGGGGTGATCCGCTACAGTTCACCCTGCTACGCCCCCGTAGCCCAATCGGCAGAGGCAGCGGACTCAAAATCCGTCCAGTGTGCGTTCGAGTCGCACCGGGGGCACGGACTTCGGGCGAGGTATGTCTGCAGAAAGCGCAGACCGTACCTCGCCCGTGGTGTTTTCTGGGGGCCGAGCCCCCAGACCCCAGCCGGTGGCTGCGCCCCCGGACCCCCGCTTCGGGTCATCGCTTCGCTTGACCCCGCCCTGGTGTAACACCCATTCCATTGTGGAATGGGTGTGCTGGGGTTTTCTGCGGTTGATCAAGGCCGAACGGTGGATGTGAGCGGTGGTTGGGGGCGTTACGGTCGTGCTGGATTGCGTGATCGTGTGGGAGTCCCCTGGTGTTGCTGAAGTCCTTGTCTTTGCTTGTGGTCCTTTTGGTGTGCGGGTGTTCGGTCGAGAGTCCTTCGCGGCCTGTTTCCGCTCCTGCATCGGTGCGGCAGCCGACGTTGGTCAACGACTCTCGTGGGGACGTGGCGGCCGTTGTTCGTTCGGTGGTGGATGGGCGCACTGTCGAGCTCGAGAACGGGGAGCGGGTTCAGGTCTCGTTGCTGGCGCAGCCTGCTGACTGCTGGGCTGGTGGTGCGCGCGCGTTCGCCGAGAAGTGGTTGCTGGCCAAGAGTGTTCGGGTCAGCGCGCTCGTGCCCGGCGAGGTGAACCTGCGGCTCGAGGACGGCACCGACTACGCGTTGCTCGCTGTGCGCGAGGGTGTGCTGCGGGCCCAGACCGCGGCCGGGGCGCTCGCCGATGCCGAACTCAGTGCCGCGAAGGAGGATCGCGGGCTTTGGGGAGCGCCGTGCAACGGCATGGACGCTCCGCCGGTGACCACCACGGCTGTCGTCGCGCCTCCGCTGCAGCGTGTTGAGTCCTCGGTGCCCGTGCTTACGACCACGACGACGCCGCCTCCCGCTGTGACCACCACTCCGCCGGTGCCGACCTGTGTGGTCGGGTATCGGCTCGACGGGCAGTGGCAGGGCGGGTTCCAGGCGACGATCACGGTCCGCAACACCGGGGCGGCGCCGGTCAACGGGTGGGCGTTGCGGTGGTCGTTCGCCGACGGGCAGTCCGTGCGGCAGGTGTGGAACGCGTCCGTGTCGCAGCGCGGCTCGGCCGTCACCGTGACCGGTGCCGAACACACCCGGACGATCGCGCCGCGAGGTCAGGTGGAGATCGGGTTCCTCGGGTCGTTCCGCGACCGGAACACCGCGCCCGCGTCGTTCACCCTCAACGGGACGGCGTGCTCGACGAGCTGACTGTTGGTCCTGGCGGCAGGCCGTGGCAAGATAAATTAGTAATTAACTGCTGATTGATCATGCCAGGGATGTGCTGTGCAGGTCACAAGGGTTGTGCCGCTGTACGCCGAGGTCGATCAGAGCCTCGGCGGTCGCTGGACCTCACTGCGCACGGCCGGGCGCGAGTGGCTGTGGCACCGGGCCGATCCCGCGCGTGCCGGGGTGACGCCGGGCTCGCCGTTCGTCGACGTGGGCGGTCTCGAGGAGTGCGTCCCGACCGTTCGCGGGGTGCCCGACCATGGCGATGCCTGGAGCCGGCCGTGGCACGGGGCCGGTGTGGACTGTCCCGATTTCACGCTGACCCGGTCGCTCGGGTCTGAGGGTGGCGCGGTCGTCGCGGACTACGAGCTGGTCGCCGAGCCCGGCTACCGGTTCGTGTGGGCCGCGCACGCCCTGCTCGACGTCGGCCAGGGTGCGCGACTGGACGCTCCTCCCGGCACACCCGTGCTGATCACCGACCCGGTTCCGGTGCTGCGCTCGTGGCCCGCTGGCCTCGACTCGCTGGGGCCCGACGACGGCACGGCGGCCGGTGCGGTGCTCGAACGGGGCCGGATCCGGGTGATCGACGGGGATCAGCAGCTCGACCTCCGCGTCGAGTGCGCCGGCCAACCCGTCTCGATCGCGTTGTGGCGGAACCTGAAGGGCTGGCCGGACGATGACCCGTACCGCAGCATCGGCGTCGAACCCATGATCGGCCGCACCTTCGACCGTCGGGACGGCACTCGTCCGGTGGCGGTCGTGCCCGCGTCGGGATCGGTGCGCTGGCGCCTGACGATCACCGCCCACGTGGAGGGAGCGGAATGACCGGTGTGCTCACCCTGGGCGAGACCATGGGTGCGTTCCGCGCCGCCGGTCCGTTCCGCCTGGGAGGGACCGCGGAGCTCACGGTCGCGGGCGCCGAGTCGAACGTGGCCATCGGGCTCGCCCGCCTCGGCCACGCCGTGCGCTGGACCGGGGTGACGGGCGCGGACGAGATCGGGTCGCTGGTCCGCCGCACGTTGCTGGCGGAGCAGGTGGACGTCACCGCCGCCCGGATCACCCCGGACGCGACGACGGGCCTGATCCTCTTCGAACCGCGCACCGCCGACATCACGCGCGTCCTCTACTACCGCAGCGGGTCTGCCGGGTCATTGTTGTCCACAGAGGACGTATGCCGCTCGTTCGCCGCCGGTGTGCCCCGGATCGTGCACGTCACGGGCATCACTCCTGCTCTCAGCGAGTCCGCGCGCGCTGCCGTGGCTGAGGCCGTCCATCTCGGCCACGAGGCCGGCAGCACCGTCAGCCTGGACATCAACTTCCGCTCGAAGCTGTGGTCGCGGGCGCGAGCGGCCGAAGTGATCCAGCCACTGCTCGAGCGCGTGGACGTGCTGATCGCCTCCGACGACGAACTTCCGATCGCCGGTGATCACCACGTTCCCGAGGTCGTGCTGAAGCACGGCGCGGACGGCGCCGCCGTGCACACACCGGACGGGACCTGGTCCGTCGCCGCTCATCGCCTCACCGTCGCGGACACCACCGGCGCGGGCGACGCGTTCGTCGCGGGCTACCTCTCCGGCCACCTCGACGGAGTGGACGCCCAGGCACGGCTGCAGCGCGGCAACGCCGTGGCCGCGTTCGCCGTCGCGACGCCGGGCGACTGGCAGGGCCTGCCGACCCGGACCGATCTCGACCTGCTGGACCTGCAACCAGGGAGCACGATCCGATGACGCTGACGCAGTGGAACTTCGAGCGGCTCGAACTCGGCGAAGGCGCTCGCTGGATCGGCGGCAGGCTGGTCGTCGTCGACCTCCTGGCCGGTCGTGTGCTGGAGACCCCCGGCGACGTTCCCGCGCCGTTCAAAGAGATCGCCGCTCTGCCGGTACCGGTGGGCGCGGTGGCACCGGTGCGGGGCAGCGGCGAGCTCATGGCCGCGTCCGGCACCGGAGCGGGCCTGCTGGGAGGTCCGCTCCTGGAGTCCTTCGCGGGTGAGGGCATGCGCGTCAACGACGCGGTGGCCGATCCGGCCGGTCGCTTCTGGGTCACGACCACGGCCTACGACACCGAGTCCGGCACGGGAGCCCTGCACCGCCTCGGTTCCGCGTCTCCCGTCCTCAAAGGACTGACGATCCCGAACGGGCCGGCGTTCTCCCGGGACGGCTCGCTGATGTACCTCGCCGACAGCGCACGAGGTGTGGTCCACCGGTTCGACGTCGACCGCGACGGCGAACCGGGCGGCCGCCGCGTCTTCCTGCACACCCCGCACCACACGCCGGACGGCATGACCACCGACGTCGCGGGCAACCTCTGGGTCGCGTTCTGGGGAGCGTCGGTCGTGCGCCGCTACCGCCCGGACGGCCGCCTGGACCGCGAGGTCGCGCTGCCCGCCCGCCAACCCACCAGCGTCTGCCTCGGCGGCCCGGACCTGAGCCGGTTGTTCATCACCACCGCGAAGTACGGCCTGCGTCGCCCCTCGCTGCACGACGGCGCGTTGTTCGCCATCGACGTCGACGTCCCGGGTTTTCCCGCGAACGAGTTCGTGCCTGCTGTGAGCTGATCTGCCCAGAGCAGAGAAAGCAGCGGACCGCTCGCACCGGACGGCATCGTCGGTTCCATGACGAACAGCGAGAAGCTCTTCAGCCCAGGGCTGCGAGAACGGTTCTTCGGTCAGCGGGTGCTGATTCTCGACGGCGCGCTCGACGACGACAACGGCACGGTGCTGGCGACACAACTGCTGTCGCTGGCGAGTGAGGACCCGCGGCAGGACATCGCCCTGTGGATCAACTCGCCGGGTGGTTCGGTGCCCTCGATGCTGGCCATCCGCGACGTGATGCGGCTCGTGCCGTGCGACGTGGCGACCCTCGCGCTCGGACTCGCCTGCAGCGCCGGGCAGTTCCTGCTGTCGGCGGGCACTCCGGGCAAGCGGTTCGCGTTGCCGCACGCTCGAATCCTGATGCACCAGGGGAGTGCGGGCATCGGTGGCAGTGCTGTCGAGGTCGAGGTGCAGGCGGACGACCTGCGCTACACCAGGGACACCGTGCTCGGCCTGATCTCGCAGGACACCGGGCAGCCGTTCGACCGGATCTTCACCGACTCGCTGCACGACAGGTGGTTCACCACCGAGCAGGCCCGCGAGTACGGGTTCATCGACCACGTCGTCACCGATCTGGGGCAGGTCGTCCCCGTCCGCATGCACAAGCTGGGACTGCACTCGGGAGCCGTCGCATGAGCACCTACACCATTCCCAACGTCATCACGCGGGACGCGCGGGGCGAGCGCGTCATGGACGTCTACTCGCACCTGCTGTCCGAGCGGATCGTGTACCTGGGCACCGGAATCGACTCCGGCGTCGCCAACGCCCTGATCGCGCAGCTCTTCCACCTCGAGGCCGACAACCCGGACCTGGAGATCAACCTCTACATCAACTGCGAGGGCGGCGACCCGTCCGCGATGCTCGCGCTCTACGACACGATGCGCTACATCAAGGCACCCGTTGCCACGACGTGCGTGGGGCAGGCGGTGGCGGCGGGTGCCGTGCTGCTGGCCGCGGGTGCGGAGGGACGCCGGTCCGTGCTGCCGCACTCCCGCGTGGTGCTGCACCAGCCCGCGGCGCAGGGGCGTGGCACGATCCCGGACCTCATCCTCGCGGCGGACGAGGTGGTGCGGGTGCGCACGCAGCTGGAGGCGATCCTGGCCCGGCACACCGGCCGGACCGTGGCCGAACTGCGCCACGACACCGACCGGGACCGCGTGTTCGACGCACCGGGCGCCGTCGAGTACGGACTCGTGGACCAGGTGCTGGACCAGCGCGGTTAGGCCGCGAAGGCCATGGCCACGGGACCGGACGGACGACCCGTCGGGCGCGAGGTGTGGAAGTGGCTGACCTGCTGGACGCGGAGGTGGCGGACCTGGCCGGCGACCCCGATCAGCAGGTCGGCCAGGTCGACGCCCAGCGCGCCGGCGACCGCCGCGATCATCTCGCTCGACGGCTCCTTGCGGCCGCGTTCGATCTCGGACAGGTACTGCACCGAGATGCCCGCGCGCTCGGCCACGTCGACCAGCCGGTCGCCGCGCTCCTCCCGCGTCTCGCGCAGCTTGCGACCCAGGGCTTCCCGCCACAGGGGCTCCGGGTTCCGTGTGAAGTCCAGGATCTCCGCCATGGTCCTCATGGTGACAGCAGCGCGACCACCGCAAAGGGCCGTTCTGCCAAGAGCAGAAAGACGGCCCTAAAACGACCCGAAGGTGACCGAAAGAGCGCTGAGCAGGCTGTTCCCCGCAAGGCACCGACCACCAAGGGGAGAACATGAGACTGCTCATCGGTCTGGGCGCGGCCGCTCTCGCCGCGATCGCGATGCCCGCCGTCGCGCACGCCGCACCGCACACCACCGTGTACGTGCAGAACAACGTGCTGATCGTCGAGGCCGAGCCCGGCAAGACGAACAACATCACGGTCGGCCTGGACCCGGCGCTGCACCGGCTGACGGTGACCGACTCCGGCGACCTGATCGCCGTCGGCGCCGGTTGTTCGCTCGGTGGTGCCAACGCGAACTGCGTCTACGAGTCCGGTGCCACGAAGCTGATCACGTCCATCCAGATCCGCGCGAACGACCTCAACGACCGCGTCAACATCGCCTACGACAACACGAACGCCGACGCGATGCCGGCCCACGTGTACGGCGAGGCGGGCAACGACGTCATCGAGACCCGCGCCAGGGGCACGATCAGTGGTGGTGACGGCATCGACCACCTGCGACCGAAGCGCGGTGGCGTGAACGTGTACGGCGGTACCGGGGTCGACCGCGTCGACTACAGCGTCGGCAGCGGGTTGCACCCGAACTCGGGTGTCTCGGTGACCATCGGTTCCGGCTCGGACGACGGCTACGACACCCTGGCGCTCAAGGACTACGTCGCGGGTGACGTGGAGAACCTCACCGGCACCAACTTCGTCGACCACCTGGTCGGCAACGCCCTGGCCAACAGCATCACGGCGTTGAACGGCAACGACCTCATCTGGGGCGCGGCCGGCAACGACACGCTCAACGGCGGCCTCGGCGTGGACACCTGCCTCGACGCGGCGGACGGCGACGTCCTGGTCAGCTGCCCCTGACTTTAAGGCGGCCTTAATCGAGCGCGGCATCCTTCGGGTCCGCGGGCAGTCCGCCCGCGGACCCGAAGGGGGATGAACGTGAAGGTGTTGGGCGCGACCCTGCTCGTCCTGGGCTTGACCGGTCCGGCCGTGGCGCACGCGAGCACGGAGGTGGTGGCGGTGCAGGCCACCAGCGCGCCGACGTCGTCCGGCAAGTCCGTGTCGGTCAGCTGTCCCGAGGGCACGAAGGTCGTCGGCACCGGCGGCGCGGTGACGGGCGAGCGGACGACGATCACGCGCGTGCGGCCGGGCGACGACCTGGCGAGCGTCGAGGTCACGGCCGTCGAGCACGGCGCGGGGACGGTGCAGCCGTGGACGGTGACGGTGCGGGCGAACTGCGCGCCCGGTGAGTTCACGCTGGTGTCCAAGAGCGGTACGGGAAACGCGGAGGCGGCCTGTCCCGGCGGTCAGAAGGCGCTCGGCGTCGCGGGGGAGACCGCGGGCGGGCACTTCACGAAGATGGCGCCGAAGAGCAACCTCAAGGGCGGGCTGGTCGAGGGGTCCGGCGGCGTCACGGCGCACGCGATCTGCGGCACGCGTCCGGGACTGGTGCTGCGCGGCGGCACCCCGACCGTCGTGATGACCAAGACGGCCTCGAAGTCCGTTGCGTGCCAGGGTGATGAGCAGGTCGTCAGTGCCGGCGGCGCGGTGGGCGGCGGGATCATCGAGGACGTCACCCCGGCCGGACCCGGCGCGACCGTCACCGGAGAGGGGACGAACGCGCAGGGCCAGGCCATCCGCTGGTCGATCACGCCCTACGTCGTGTGTTCCCAGTGAGAATGTTCCCAGTGAGAACGCCGGGATACGGGTGCGGGTCGACCTCGATCTCCCGCATCCGCGTGACGTAGGTCTGGTAGCTCCTCCGAGCCTCGCCGTGACTCCCTGCCGCGGCGAGGACGCGCACCAGCACCAGGTGCGCCGGCTCGTCGTACGGGTCGCGTTCGAGCACGCGAAGGCAATACCTGCTTGCCAGCGCGTGCTCCCCTCCGGACTCGGCCCGTGCGGCGAGCACCGCCACCACCTGCAGGTAGATCAGCCGGGCCTCCTCGCGCAGCCGCGCCGCCCAGTCCTCGTACGGGTCCTCCTCCAGGAAGTCCCCGTGGTACGCGGACTCGGCGGCCGCGAGCAGTGACTGCGCCTCGGACGAACCCCGTTGTGCCGCGGCGAGTCCGGCCCGTGCGTCGGCCAGGAACGCGACCACGTCGACGGGCAGCACGTCCGGGTCGAGCCGGATCGCGTCGCCCTCGGCCACGATCCCCGTGCCCGCGCGCAGAACGCTGCGGGCCGTGGACAACGCCACCGCGAGCCGGTTCGCGACCTTCTCCGGTTCCTCGTCCGGCCACAGCAGGTTTCCCAGCGCCTCCCGGGTGATCGGCCGTCCGCGCCGGGCGATGAGGATCTTCACCAGGTCCCTGGCCTTGCGCGACTGCCACGCGGCGGGCGGCAGCGGTTCGCCGTCGCGCAGCACCCGGAACCCGCCCAGCGTCTGGACGTACAACGCCGGCCTGCTCTCCTTGCGGCACGACTCGGCGACGGCCGCGGCGGCTTCGGCGAGCACCCGCGCGCCCAGTTCGGCGGCCTGCTGCCGTGCGTCGAGAGCCAGCCGTTCTCCCGCCGCACCACCGATCAGCATCGCCTGCGCGGTGCGCACCCGGACCTCGCCGAGCGGGTTGCCGATCTCGCGCCACAACGTCAGCGCCTGGTCGAGCAGCACCGGGTCGCGTTCCAGCACTCCCCGCAGCCGCAACGACCGTGCGAACCCGGCCCGGTCGCCACGCCGGGTCGCGATCTCCGCCGCCTCCTGGCACAGGCCCTTGTCGTGGTCGAGCCACCCCAGCACGAGCAACGCGGCCACGCTCTCACCCAGCTCCAGCGCCTTGCGGGCGTGCTCACGGGCGAGATCGGGATCGTCGTCGGAGAACAGTTCGGCGAGCCCGACGTGCGCGAGGACCAGGTGCGGCACGGTGTTCTTGGCCGACGCGAGCCGGAGTGCCTCGTGCAGCGCGAATCCCGCCAGCGCCCGGTCGCCGCGCAGCCGGTGCACCTCGCCCAGGTAGACCAGCGGTGCCGCCGCGAGCCAACTGCCGGCCGCGTCGAAGACCTTCTGCGCCGCGTGGAAATCCGCCGCGGCCTCGTCCAGCCGGCCGAGCCCGAGCAACGCCTCGCCGCGGTTGTGCAGCCCGATCGCCCGGTAGGTGGCGAAGCCGGTGACGTCCGCCAGCGGCAGCATCTCCTCGATCTCCCGCAACGCCGCTCGATGCTCACCGGCCTCGACGTGGTGGGACGCGCGGTTCGAGCGGATGCGGATGACACCGAGCACGTCGCCGGCCTTCTGCGCGTGGTCCAGCGCGATGTCGTAGTGCTCGGTCAGTTCGTCGCGCTTTCCCTGCGCCGCCGCGACCATCGCGAGGACGGTGTGCGCGGCTCCCAGGCCGCTGCCGGTCGTCGCGGTCTCCAGTGCCGCAAGGGCTTTCACCGTCGCCGACTCCAGGTCTCCCAACGCCCAGTGAGCGCTGGCGGCGGTGCTCAGCAGCATCGACTCCGCCGCCGGGTCGTCGCCGTCCGGCACGTACTCGTCGCAGATCCTCAGCGCGTCCTGCGGCCCGCCGCGCAGGTGCTGGATCCACGCCATGCGCCAGGCCAGTTCGGCGGTGAGGCCGTCCGCGGTGGCGCGGGTGAACCGGTCCGCCGCCTGCAGCCACTCACCTCTGAGCTGGTGCGCCACGCCTTCGAGCTGCCACACCTCGGCCGTGCGTTCGTCCTCTGGCACCAGGCTTGTCGCGGTCAGCACGGCGTCCGCGCCTCCCGTCCGCAGCACGTCACCGAGCAACGTCGTGACACCGGCCCAGTCCTCCAGTGCGGCCAGGGAACCCACCGCGCGGACGTACTCGCCGCGGGACCGGAACCAGCGCGCCGCGGCCGCGTGCACGCCCGTCGCCGGTTCGAGGAACTCCCGCGCCAGCGGTACGAGCGCGAACCACCCCGGTTCGGCCCGGACGTGTTCCACGAACAGCCCGCGCCGGGCGAGGTCGGGCAGGATCACCGCGGCCTTCACGTGTCCCAGCGACGTCAGCAGGTCGATCGTGAACCGGTCGAACGCGGCCGCGGTCCTGAGCAGCTCACGGGTCTGCAGCGGCTCCCTGCCGACGACCTCGTCCACGAGATCTCCGAGTTCCTCGACCGTTCCCGTCTCCGCGACCAGCCGCACCGCGATCGGCCAGCCGCCGGTGACCTCGTGCACGTCGTGCCCGGCGACCGAGGTCGTCTCCTCCGTCGTGAACGCGAGCTGCGCCGCGTTGATCTCGGTCAGGTGCCCGTCGACCTTCAAGCGGCGCAACGAGAACGGCGCGGGTGTCCGTCCGGACAGCACCAGCCGCGCGCTCGGCGGCAGCTGCAGGCAGAGCGCCTCCAGCAGCTGAACGGCGGAATCTCCTTGCCGGAGAACGTGGATGTCGTCCACGACGATCAGCACGTCCTCCGGCCACGCGTCGGCCAGCAGTCCCGCCAAGGCGTGCGCACGTCCGGAATCGTCCTCTCCGGACACCGACGGCACGCTGGTCCACCCGGCCGCCAAAGCGGAAGCCATGGGCTGCAACAACCGTTGGGCCTCCTGGCAGGTGTGCCACACGACCGGACGGTCGGTGTGCGCCTGGGTCAGCAGAGTCGTTTTGCCGTAACCGGCGGGTGCGACGAGAGCCGTGAGCCTCGTCGCGCAGAGCAGCCCCTCGAGCCGGGGCCGCCGGATCACCGTTGTCCTCGCACGCCCCAAGATCGTCGCTGTCCCGGCAACGTTACGGATGAGTCGGGGCAGATAACGACCGGTTGGCAGTGACTGCCAGGCTGGCGTACGGTGTCGTCATGGGAATCGACTTCGGGAAGCAGACGGTGCTGGTCACCGGGGCCAGTGCGGGCATCGGCGCGGAGTTCGCGCGCCAGTTGGCGGCGCGGGGATCGAACCTCGTGCTGGTCGCGCGCCGCAAGGACAGGCTGGAGGACCTGGCCAGTGAGCTGCGGGCGGCGCACGGTGTGACCGTGCACGTCGTGGCCGCGGACCTGGCCCAGCCGGGCATCGGCGAGAGGCTGGCGGCGGAGGTCGCGGGGCTCGGCGTCACCAGCGTGATCAACAACGCCGGGTTCGCGAACTTCGGGGCGTTCCACGAGGAGGAGCCCGAGCGGTTGCGGCAGGAGGTCGCGGTCGACGTCAACGCCGTGGTCGAGATCAGCAGGGCGTTCATCGAGTCGTTGCGCGCCAAGGGACACGGCTTCCTGGTGAACGTGGCGAGCATGGCTGCCTACCAGGCGACGCCCTGGTCGTCGGTCTACGGCGCGACGAAGGCGTTCGTGGTGAGCTTCACCGAGGGGCTGTGGGTCGAGTCGCGCGGCACGGGCCTGCGCGTCATGGTGCTGTCACCCGGCGCGACGCGCACCGAGTTCTTCGAGGTCTCCGGCAGCGAGGAGATGACGGGTGGCCTGCGGATGCAGACCGCCGGCGAGGTCGTCGCGACCGCGTTGCGCGCGCTGGACAGGAGGGTCACGCCCGTGGGCGTCATCTCGGGACGGATGAACCGGGTGCTCGCGTTCGCCGGACGCCACTTCGCCTCGCGTGCCATGGGCGCGAGGATGATCGGCCGGATGGTTCGGCAAAGCTAGAGTGGGATGCATGGAGAAGCCGTCGACCCTGTGGGACCGGTCGCGTCAGGCCGTGGTCGCGGAGATCGTCGAGACGGCACTGACGTTGTTCGCCGAGCAGGGGTACGAGGCCACCACCATGGCCCAGGTCGCCGCACGGGCCGGTGTGTCGCAGCGCTCGCTGTTCCGGTACTTCGGCACCAAGGAGGACCTGGTCTGCGGCGACCAGGAGGCGCTGGGCGACCTGCTCGTCGCCACCGTCGAGGCGCAGGATCCCGGGATGTCCACCTGGGACGCTCTGCGGGCCGGGTTCACCACGATCCTGACCGCCTCGGACCACACGCCCCAGCGGGTGCTGGAGATCTCCACGCTGATCTTCGCGAACCCGCCGCTGCGTTCCCGGTACTCCGAGAAGCGGCTGAGGTGGCAGCGGGCGCTCGTGCCCGCGATCGAGAAGCGGATGGGCATCGAGTCCGGCGAGATCCCGGACGCCCGTGCGATGGGTGTCATCGCCACGGTGTTCGCGTGCGTCGACGCCGCGTCGGAGTTGTGGGTCCGCCACGGCGGCAAGGCTGATGCGTTCGAACTGTACGAACAAGCGCTTGCCGCCGTGCGCGGTTAGACCTTCACTTCGGACTTCCTGCGGCGCAACCGAAGCGCGACCGCCACCACCAGCAGCACGATCAGAACGATGTAGGCGACCGCCGCGAACGGGCTCGTCACCAACGCGCTGAGGTCGCCCTCGCTGATCTGCAGCGTGCGCCGGACCTGCTCCTCCGCCATCGGCCCCAGGATCAGGCCGACGACCAGCGGCGCGACCGGATAACCGTGACGCCGCATGAAGAAGCCGATCACGCCGATGATCAGCAGCACGATCAGGTCGTCCACGACGAAGTTCACCGCGTAGGTGCCCAGCGCCGCGAACAGCAGGATGCCCGCGTAGAGGTACGGCCGCGGGATCTGCAGCACCTTCACCCAGATCTTCACCAGCGGCAGGTTCAGCACGAGCAGCATCACGTTGCCGATGTAGAGCGACGCGATCAGCGCCCACACCATCGGTCCGTTGTTGGTGAACAGCAACGGACCCGGCTGGATGCCGTAGCTCTGGAACGCCGCCACGATCACCGCCGCGGTGGCCGTGGTGGGGAGACCGAGGGTCAGCAGCGGCACCAGAACGCCTGCCGCGGCGGCGTTGTTGGCCGCTTCCGGCCCCGCCACGCCCTCGATCGCGCCCTTGCCGAACTCCTCGGGCCGTTTCGAGAGCTTCTTCTCCGCCGCGTACGACAGGAACGTCGACACGTCCGCGCCACCGGCCGGCACAGTGCCGATCGGGAAGCCGATGAACGTGCCGCGCAGCCAGGGCTTCCACGACCGCTTCCAGAACTCGCCCGTCATCCACTTGCCGCCCACGGGAATGACCTCGATCGGCCCGTGCCGCAGCCGCGACGCCACGTACAGCGCCTCGCCGACCGCGAACACACCGACCGCGACGACGACCACGTCGATGCCGTCGGCCATCGTCGTGATGCCGAGCGTGAACCGTTGCTGACCGGTCAGCGTGTCGGTGCCGACGAGCCCGATGAACAGGCCGAGCCCCAACGACGCCAGACCGCGCACGGGGGAGGACCCGAGCAACGCGGCGACCGTCGTGAACGCCACCACCATCAGCGCCACGTAGTCGGCGGGGCCGAGCTTGACCGCGACGTCCGCGATGGTCGGCGCCAGGAGGGTGAGCAGCACCGTGGCGATCGTGCCCGCCACGAACGAGCCGATGGCCGCCGTCGCGAGCGCGGCGGCACCGCGTCCGGCCTTCGCCATCTTGTTGCCCTCTAGGGCGGTGACGATGGACGCGGACTCGCCCGGTGTGTTCAGCAGGATCGACGTCGTCGAACCGCCGTACATGCCGCCGTAGTAGATGCCCGCGAAGATGATCAGCGCCGCGGTCGGTTCCAGCGTGTAGGTCAGCGGCAGCAGCAACGCCACCGTCATCGCCGGTCCGATGCCCGGCAGCACACCGACGGCCGTGCCGAGCGTGACACCCAGCAGCGCGTACAGCAGGAACTCGGGCTGCGCGGCCGTCGCGAAGCCCTCCATCAGCATGGTGATGCTATCCATCGAGGAACGGCACCCCTTCGAAGATCCCGGCGGGCAGCGACAGACCCAGGCCGTACGCGAAGATCACCTGCACGACCAGCGCCAGCACCACCGCGATCGGCAGTGCCCGCCACCAGGTCGCGCCCAGCGTCCAGGCCGCGCCGAAGAACAGCAGCGCCGCCGCGACCGGCCAGCCGATCACGTCGATCAGCACCAGGTGCACGACCAGCACGGCCACCAGCTTGGCCACGGTCAGCCAGTCGGTGCGGACGTTCTCGTCGACGTCCTCGGCCTCCTCGGCCTGGCCGAGCTTGCCGCGGGCGGTCGCGATGATGGCCGCGATGCCCGTCACGACGAGCAGAATCCCCACGGCGTAAGGGAACGCGCGTGGTCCTACGACGTTGTCGTCACGCCCGGCGATCGTGGTCGCGTCGACCAGGGTGAAGACCCCGACCGCCGCGACCAGACCGCCGAACGCGTACTCCTCGGCTTTTGCAGCAATCACTTGACGAGCCCGATGTCCTGCAGTGCGGGCTTCACGCGGCCGATCTCCTTGGCCATGAACGTGGAGAACTCGCTGCCGGTGAGGAAGGTGTCCGTCCAGCCCTTCTTGGACAGCTCCTCCTTCCACTGCTGGCTCGCGTGCATGTCGGTGACGAGCTTGGTCAGCCTGGTCTTGGCCTCGGCCGAGATCGACGCGGGCGCCACGACGCCACGCCAGTTGATCAGCTCGACGCCCAGTTCCTTGAACGTCGGCACGTTCAGGTCGGGGACAGGGTTCGGGCCGGACGTGCCCAGCGCGCGCAGCTTGCCGGCCTTGATCTGCTCCTTGTACTCGCCGACGCCGGAGATGCCCGCGTCGACCTTCTTGCCCAGCAGGGCGGCCAGCGACTCACCGCCACCGGAGTACGGCACGTAGTTCAGCTTGTCCGGGGCGATGTTCTTCGCCTTGAGCAGCATGCCGGCGAGGATGTGGTCGGTGCCGCCGGCCGAACCGCCGGTGATCGACACGCCCTTGCCCTTCTCGGCGACCGCGTTCAGCAGGTCGTCGATCGTCTTGTGCGGCGAGTCGGCCGGCACGACGACGACCTCGTCCTCGGCGGTCAGGCGCGCGATCGGGGTGGTCTCCTCCAGGCGGGCCGACGACGCGTTGGTCTCCACCGCGCCGACCATGACCAGGCCGGTGATCATGAGGAACGACTCGGAGCGCTCGTTGAGGAGCTTCTGCAGGCCGACCGTGCCACCCGCCCCGCCGACGTTGCTGACCTGCACCGAGTTCGCGAGCTTCGCGCCGCTCACCGCCGCCTGCATCGACCGCGCCGTCTGGTCCCAGCCGCCACCGGGGTCGGCGGGAGCCATGATCTCCAGCTTCGCGATGGAGTCACCGCTGCTCGCGCTCTTCGCCCCCTGACCGCATCCGGCGAGCACCAGTCCAGTGGCGGCGACCGCCACTGCTCGTCTCCAGGCCGTACCCATCGAGGACTCCTCGCTTCGTCGCGAACGTTGGGCGGGGACGCTAGGTAACTGCCGGGCGGCTCGTAAGGGTTAGGTCGTAAGTTCCGTATTGGTCGTTTAGTTCGTGACCTGTTTCACAGCTGATGCGTCAGAATTCCAACCATGTTCCGTCGATCTGTTTCGTTTGGAGCGCTGCTTCTGGCGTTGCAGGTGGTCATCGTGCTCATGACCACCTGTGCGGCCGGGCTGCTCGCCGCCAAACTGCAGAGCGACCGGATCCGTGACTCCTACAAGGACCGGATGTTGTCGGTCGCGGAAAGCGTGGCGCGGCTACCCACGGTGATCGAGGCGTTCGATTCCGTTGACCCACCCGAGACGATCCAGCCGCTCGCCGAGCTGATCCGCAAGGCGTCCGGCGTGACGTACGTGGTGGTCACCGACCTCAACGGGGTCCGCTACGCCCACCCCGACCCGAAGCGCATCGGCGAACGCGTGTCGACGGACCCGACGTCGGCGTTGTCCGGCGAGGTCTTCGTCGGCACGGAGACGGGCACGCTCGGCACGTCGCTCCGCGCGAAGGTGCCGGTGCGGGCGGCGGACGGGCGGATCATCGGCATGGCGTCGGTCGGCATCCTGGAGAGCCAGCTCTCCGCGGACCTCGCCGAGGACCTGCCGGAGCTGATCGGCTGGCTCGCCGCCGCCGCCCTGGTCGGCGTGCTCGGGGCCGCGTTGATCACGCAGCACGTGCGCCGCCGGACGTTCCGGCTCGAACCCGCGGAGATCGCGCAGCTCCTCGAGACCAGGGACGCGATGCTGCACGGCATCCGCGAGGGCGTGGTCGCGCTGGACGACCAGGAGAAGCTGGCGCTGGTCAACGACGAGGCGCTGCGGTTGCTGGGCCTGGCCGAGAACCCGAGCGGACGGCCGGCGGCGGAGGTCCTCGACGACGGCCTGCTGGACCTGGCCCGGGACGACGACGACGTCGCGGACCGGCTCGTGCTCGCCGGGGAACGGGTGCTGGTCGCGAACCGGATGACGGCGAAGACGGACGGCCGCGCGGTCGGTGTCGTGCTGACGCTGCGCGATCGGACCGAACTGCACGACGCGTTGCGCGAGCTCGACGGCCAGCGCACCGTCACCGAGGTGCTGCGCGCGCAGGCCCACGAGTTCTCGAACCACCTGCACGTCATCGGTGGTCTGCTGGAACTGGATCGAGGCACGGACGCCGTCGCCTACATCGAACGCGTCGGCGGCGCCGGCTCGCTCACGGCCGACATCATCGACGGAGCGAACGCGGATCCCGCGCTCGCGGCCTTGTTGCTGGCAAAATCCTCCACCGCGCACGAACGAGGTGTGGAGCTCCGGCTCGATCCCGGCAGCTCCGTCGACATTCGTGCGGGCGACGACGCGTTGACCGTGCTGGGAAACCTGGTCGACAACGCGGTCGACGCCGTGGAGACCGGCGGAACCGTGCGGGTGCTGGTGCGCTCGTCGGTCAGCGGAGTGCGGGTGGTCGTGGACGACGACGGACCGGGAGTCGCGGAGTCGCAGCGCGGCCGCATCTTCGACCTGGGCGTGAGTTCGAAGGACGTCCAGGGCGCGCACGGCAGAGGAATAGGTCTTGCTTTGGTGTCGAGGGTGGTGACCCGGCGCAGTGGCCGGGTGGCGATCACCGACTCGGAACTCGGCGGCGCGTCGTTCGACGTGTGGCTGCCGGAAACGGGGAACCGATGAGCGTCCGGACGCTCGTGGTCGACGACGACTTCGCCGTGGCGGCGATCCACCGCGGGTTCCTGGAGGCGATGCCCGAGTTCGAGGTGGTCGGCGAGGCGCACCGCGGCGGAGAGGCGTTGCGGGCCGTGGAGGCGTTGCGGCCCGACCTGGTGCTGCTCGACATCCACCTGCCCGACATGTCCGGCCTGGAGGTGCTGTCGCGGCTGCGTGCCCGCGGCGGACCGCCGGTGGACGTCATCGCGGTGACGGCGGCGCGAGAACGCGAGACCGTGCGGCAGGCCATGTCCCGCGGCGTCGACAACTACCTGGTGAAGCCGTTCACGCGGACCGCCTTCCTGGACCGGATGCGCGAGTACCTGGCGCAGCGGATCGAGGTGCAGCGGCTCGGGCAGGTGCTGGACCAGGACGAGGTCGACTCGCTGATGCACCACCGCCCGCGCACCCTCGCGATGCCCAAGGGGCTGTCGGCGGTGACGTTGCGGCTGGTCACCGATGCGTTGCGGGACAGCGAGAACGACCTGTCGGCGCAGGAGGTCGGGGACCGGGCGGGACTGTCCCGCGTGAGTGCTCGCCGGTACCTGGAGCACCTGGTGACGATCGGCAAGGCGGAGGTGCAGCCGCGGTACGGCATGGCGAACCGCCCAGCGCACGGCTACCGGCTGACCTGAGCGTCCCAGTCGATGCGGTGGTCCTGGTCCTTCGTGAACGCCTTGGCCCCGAAGGTCTTCATCACGAGCGGCATGAGCAGCCGGGTGATGGGGCCGATGCCGCGCTTGTTGCTGTTGGTCCTGGCCGCGCGCGCCGCGATCCGTTCCACCCGTGGGCGCCGCAGCCGTTCGTAGGCCGCGAAGGCCTGGGCCAGGTCGGGGACGTCACGCAGGCAGCGGGCCAGTTGCACTGCGGACTCGGCGGCCAGTGACGCGCCCTGACCGGAACTGGCGCTCGGCGCGTGAGCGGAGTCGCCGACCAGCACCATGCGGTCGCGGTACCAGTGCGGCACAGAGGGCATGATCTCCAGCGGCCCGGCGGCGACCATCTCGTGGCTGTGGGCCAGTAGTTGCTTCGCGGGCATGTCGTCGCCGTAGGCCTCGCGCAGGCGTTCCAGCCACGTGTGCGCCTCAACCGCGGCCGTCGGTTCGGGGACCGCGAGGTTGTTGAACCACGCGATGGTGCCGTCCGGCTGTTCCCAGTAGCCGAGGAACGAGCCGCCGAACACGAAGTACATCGTCTCGGGGTCGCCCCGCACACCGCTGTTCTCCGCGTACGAGCCGAATCCCATCAGGCCGACGTACTCGGGCTCCGGTGCGTCCGGATCGATGATCCGGCGCACCGTCGAGCGGATGCCGTCCGCGCCGATCAGCACGTCACCAGACTCGCTGGTGCCGTCCGAGAACACCGCTGTGACACCGTCTTCGCGGCACTCCACGTCCAGGAGCCGCTTGCCGTGCTCCACCTTGATCTGCTCCGCCACCGTCCTCTCGCGCAGCCGCTGGTACAGCTCGGCCCGTGTCACGACACGGCTCGTGCCGCCCGTGATGCGGCCGAGCGTGCGGCCTTGGGCGTCGGCCATCACCATGTGCCGCAGGGGATCGCCGAAGCCGGAGTCCAGGCCCACGATCTCGAGCGCCGCCAACCCGTTGGGGGCCACGGTCAGCACGCCGCCCACGCCGTCCGCGGTGGTGTCGTACGCCTCGAAGACCGTCGAGTCGATGCCCGCTCTGCGCAGGGCCAGCGCGGTGACAGGCCCCGCGATGCCGCCCCCGATGATCAACGCCTTCATCGTTCCCTCCCGAAGATTTCCCGCCAGGTCTGCTGGTACTCGGCTTTCGCCAGTTCCCCCGTGAGCTTCTCGACCACCCGCAGTTCGGCCTCCACCAAGGACATCCGGTACTCCTCCTCGACGAGGAAGATCCACTGGACGCCATCGCCCGTCGCCTTGCTGACCATCGCGCGCGTCTCGTCGAGGTCCTTCGTCAGCGATTCGATCCGGGCGCGGAGCAGGTCCACTGCCTCCGCCGGGTCGAGCACGGCGATGAGTGACAGCGCCACGCCGAACCGCGGGTACTCGTGCGCCGGGTCGCGGACGAGCTCGCGCATCCAGTCGTGCATCTCCTCGCGCCCGGTGTCGGTGAGCGCGTAGATGGTGCGTTCGGGCCGTTGGGTGTCCTTGACGGTCTCCTGCTCCACGATGAAGCCGGCTTTCAGCAACTGCTCGACGACCATGTAGAGCGAACCGCGGTTGAACTTGATGTTGCGGTCCTTGCCGGTGTCCTTGAGCTTCTTGCCCAGCTCGTAGGGGTGCATGGGGTCCATCACGAGATGCGCCAGCACCGCCAGTGCCAGCGGGTTCGACACCTTGCGCCGCATGCGTCCTCCTTGGTTGATATCGACTATCCAGCTCCAACTAGTCAGTGTCAACTATTTCTTGCCTTCACAAGCGGGCGTCGCTCCGGTTGTGAAGGTTTCGCCGCAAGATCCACGACCTGTGGCACCATCGGCCACATGGGATCTGGGGGCAGAATTCTCGTCATGGTCGCCGTGCTCGCCGGCTTGGTCGCGAGCGCAACAGGTTCGCAGGCGGCGGAAGAGCCGTTGTGCGACAACGGTTTGCGCTTCACCACGGGCGGAACGGGCGCGGCGACGGGGCTGCGCGTGATGTCGGTGAGGGTGACCAACTGCGGCAGCGAACCGTTGCAGCTCAACGGTTATCCGCAGGTGAAGGTGCTCGACGCGCAGCATGGGCAGTTGGACATCGCTGTCCTCGAAGGGTCTGGTGGCATCGCGGCGGTCGAAGGGTTCGACGACGCGCCGCAGCCGATCACCGTGCTGCCGGGGGAGACCGCGAAGAGCGCGTTCGTGTGGCGGAACACGCACGCGTCGGCCGATCCGCCGTTGGTCGGCAAGCACGTCGACATCGCGGCCGTGCCGGGCGACGCTTGGCGGCCGCTGGTGGCGACGTCGCCGGAGAGCGGCATTCTCATCGACCTCGGCAGCACCGGACGCATCGGCGTGCGGGCCTGGTACCGCTAGCCGAACGTGTCAGGCGTGTTAAATCTTCTGGTGGCGCTGGCTTTCCGTGTTCTCATGGCGTCATGTCGACCACCGCGCTCCTGAGCTTCACGTTCGTCGCGCTGCTCACGGTCGTCACGCCGGGCCTGGAGACGTTGCTGGTGCTGCGGACGGCCTTGCTGGTCGGCCGCCGCACCGCGATGGGCGTCGTGGTGGGCAGCACGCTGGGGTGTCTGGTGTGGGCGGCCGCGGGACTTGTGGGGCTGACGGCGTTGTTGCAGGCGTCCGAACTGGCCTACGACATCGTCCGCTGGCTCGGCGCGGGCTACCTGGTCTACCTGGGTGTCACCGCGTTGTGGAAGTCGAGGCGGCCGGTCGAGATCGACGAACCCGCACCGGTGCCGTCGGTGCGCGCGGCCGTCCGGGTCGGGCTGCTCACGAACCTGCTCAACCCCAAGCCGGGTGTCTTCTACATCTCGTTGCTGCCGCAGTTCCTGCCGGTCGGCCAGCCCGCGTGGGGCGCGGTGCTCGTGGCCGTCCACCTCGGCATCGGGCTGGTGTGGTTCCCGATCCTGATCACGGCGGCCGGCCGGGCCCGTGCTTTCCTGCTGCGGCAACGGCTTCTGCTGGACCGGCTGTCCGCTTCGGCGCTGATCGCGTTCGGCTTGAAAACGGCGGCGGACGCGCGCTGACGTGTGATGTGATGTGCGCATGCCGACCGCCGCACTCCTGAGCTTCTCGCTCGTCGCGCTGCTCACCGTCCTCACGCCCGGCCTGGACACGGTGATGGTGTTGCGCACGGCGTTGCTGAGCGGCAAGCGCGCGGCGATGGGCGTGGTCCTCGGCATCACGCTCGGGTGTCTGGTGTGGGCGGTGGCGAGCCTCGCTGGCCTCACCGCGTTGTTGCAGGCGTCCGAACTGGCCTACGACGTCGTTCGCTGGCTCGGCGCCGGGTACCTGATCTACCTGGGCGTCAAGGCGTTGTGGCTCTCGCGCAAGGCGGTGTCGCTCGAAGACTCACGTCCGGTTCCGGGCGCCGGGGCGTCGTTGCGCGTGGGGCTGTTGACGAACCTGCTGAACCCCAAGGTCGGCGTCTTCTACCTGTCGCTGCTGCCGCAGTTCATGCCCGCCGGTGAACCCGCGTGGGGTGCGGTGCTCGTCGCGATCCACCTCGGGCTCGGCCTGGTGTGGCTGCCGGTCCTGATCGTGGTGGCCGGGCACGCACGGGCGTTCCTGTTGCGCCAGCGGGCTTTGCTGGACCGGCTGACGGCGTCCGTGTTCGTCGCGCTGGGACTGAAGCTGGCGTTCGAGGCGCGTTAACGCTCGCCGGAGGCCGTGCGGTGCCAGGCCGCGAGCGCGCCCCTGCTCGGCAGGCCGAGCTTCACCCGGATGTTGACCACGTGGCGGTCCGCGGTGCGCGGTGAGATGTACAGCCGTGCCCCGATCTGCTTCGACGTGTACCCCTCCGCGACCAGTCCGGCGATGGTGAACTCCTGCCGGGTCAGGCCGCCGGGCAGCAGCGGCCTCGCCGGCCGGCGTTCGGAATCCGGCACCGGTTCGAGCGCGAACGCCATCGCCTGCTCGGGCCGCAGGTCCGCACCGAGCGTCGTGATCACCTGGTAGTCGTCGCCGAGCGAGCGGCGGACGGTCCGGTCGGCGCGGTCCAGCAGCCGGTGGAACGGGCTCATGCCGCCGAACGAGATCCGCGAGATCCGTTCCTGCGACCGCAGCGCGCCGAGCAGCCGTGCCGCGCGGTCCAGGGCCCCGAGTTCGGCGCACGTGCAGGCGAGCAGCCACAGGCTGAACGGGGCACTCCACGTGTCGCCGAGCTTCAGCTGGATCCGCAACGCCTCGATCACCAGCGGATGCACCTGCGCCGGGTCGCCGTGCAGCAGTTCGTAGAGGCCGCGATGCCACAGTCCCCAGGCGTGCGACCAGCTCACGCCGTTGCTCTCCGCCTGCCTGGCCAACGCCGTCGTGGCCTTGTCGGCGGCCTCGGCGTCGAGCAGGAAACACGTGGCCATCGCGTGCATCAGTTCGGCGATGTAGGTGTCGCCCGGAGACGCGCACTGACGACACTGTTCGACGATGTGCGCGTACAAGGGCACGCAGTCCGGTGAGCCCTCGACGAAGAAGAGATGCGTGGCCTCGGCAAGAACGAGGTGCTCGTCGGTGATCGGTAACCGCGGTAACGCGCGTGCCTCGGACATCAGCAGGAACGCTGCTGCCGCGTCGCCACGCACCTGCGCCATGTACGCGCCGTGTGCCAGCAACGACGTCCGCAGCGGCGCCTCGGTGATCACCTCGCGAGCGGCCGCGAGCAGGTCCGACGCCTGCCCGAGCATCCCCGCGAACGACGTGAAGCGCGCCCGCTGCACGTTCATCGCCACGGCGGCGCCGGTCGCGGCGAGTTCAGGAGTCCGCAGCGCGTACCCGGCGGCAGCGCGGACGTTCGGCCACTCCTCCCACAACCTGCCCATCCACAACGCTTCGTCCGGCGAGAACCACGAGTCGGCGGCCTCGTTCACGAACTCGCTGTAGTGCACGGCATAGCGGCGCGACGGGTCGTCCGCGTCGCCCAGCAGCCGCGCCCCGAACTGGGAGACGGTGTCCAGCAGCCGATAACGCGTCTCACCGGTGATCGGGCTCGTCGTCGTCGACACGATCGACTTGAGAGCCAACGCGGACAACGGTTTCAGCACGTCCGCGTCCGCCACGGCCTCGGCGGCGGCGAGGCCGAAGTCCGCCGGGAACACCGACAGCCGCGCCCACAGCCGCCGTTCCTCGTCCGTGCACCGCCGCGCCGCCCACTCGAGCACCTGCTCCAGCGTGGCGGGCTCGGGCTGGTGCGGCACCTCGTCCGCGGGCGCCGCGGCCAGCAGTTCGATCGCGAGCGGCAACCGTTCGACGGCCCGGCACAGCGCGGCGTCGGTCGATCCGGCCGCCTCTGCCCGATCCAGGAACAGCTCCACGGCCTCGTCCACGCTCAGCGGACCCACCGGTGACTGCTGCTCGCCGTAGACGCCGAGTGGTTCCCGCGAGGTCGCGAGGATCGTCAGCCCCTCGCAGTCGCGCAGCAGGTGGTGCACGAGGTGCCGGACCGCCTCCAGCAGGTGCTCGCAGCCGTCCAGGACGAGCAGCAAGTGCTTGTCGTGCAACGACTCCATGAGCCTGCCGAGCCCGGCCTCCGGCGAGTTGTCGACGATCCGGAGCTCGGAGGTGACGGTGCGGACCAGCGCAGCCGGGTCCTTCAGGTCCGCGAGCCGCACCCGCCACGCGCCGTGCTGGAACGCGTCCGCCAGCGCGCGCCCGGTCTCCACGGCGATCCGGGACTTGCCCGCGCCGCCAGGGCCCGTGAGCGTGACCAGGCGGGAGCGCCGCAGGAGTGCCTCGGTGTCCGCGAGCACCCCGGCGCGGCCGATGAACGTCGTGGTCTGGGCAGGCAGAGTGCCCCGCACGGTCATCGGCGCATCCTCGCCTAGTAGCGTGGGAGTGTGATGACGAGCATCACCTCACCACCCTTTCGGTCTAGCGGCGTGACCCAGAAGGTGGTGGGTGGTGCGCGGTGCGAGACTCCGGACCGCTAGCGAGTTCCGCCCTGCGTGGTCACGCGCTCGCGCGTCCGGATGATCATCTTGCTCGCGAGCTTGAGCCCCTGACGCGCGTTGAGGTGCGGCAGGTACGCGCGGCTCACCGCGTTCGCGATGCGCGGCAGTGCCGCCGAGTCCGGGTACACCATGAACATCGGCTGGTACGTCGGCTGGAACTTCGCCTTGAACGCGAACAGCGAGCGGAACCCGTACACCGGCTCCAGCACCTGCCCGGTGAAGTCCAGGACGCGCTGCAACGCCCGCGGTCGTTCACCGCGGTCGAGCCGGGCGAGCGGTGCCCCGGACAGGCTCAGGAACCGCGCTCCCTCGGCCTGCAGCTGTTGTGCCGCCGAGGCGATCAGGAACTCCATCGAGCCGCGGAAGCCGTGCGAACGGCGGCGCATGAAGTCGAGCGTCCACCCGACGACCTCGCCGCCCTCGTACACGGGCAGCCAGCTCGTGATGCCGTGCACCGTCCGGTCCTCGTCCACCGCCAGCAGGCAGCGGACCCCGTCACCGGTCAGTTCCTCCAGGCCTCCCAGAGTGAAACCCATCTCGGGCAGCCCTTTGTCCGCCACCCACTCCGCCGAGATCGACCGGATCTGGTCCGTGATCGCGTACGGCGCGTCGGCGTAGGTGCACCACTCGGCGGTGATCCCGGCCTTGGCGGCCTTGTTGAACGCCGTGCGCACGTCCTGCCACTTCTTGCCGGTGAAGCTCAGCTGGTCGAGCTCGATCATCGTGTCCTCGGCGACCTGCACCGCGGACCAGCCGAGCCCCTCCACCGCGGCGCGCGTCTCCGCGCCCACGCTGTAGAGGCACGGCGTCCAGCCGTTCTGCGCGCAGAACTCCGCGAACCCGCGCACGGCGTCCACCCGCGCCGGGCCGATCGGATCGCCGACCGTCAGCGCGATGGTCGCCACCACGCGGTACGCGATGGCCGTCTCGCCGTCCGGCGTGAACCAGTACTGGTTGCCGCGCCACGTCGTCATGTACGACAACGACGAACCGCCGTGGCGCCGCATCAGCTCGCGGGCGTGCGCAGCCGACTCCTCGCACGAGGACGGCCACGTCCGCCACGACGCCATCAGCAGCCCGGCCAGCACGATCAGCCAGAACACCACGCCCGTGTACTCGATCAGCAGCGTGCCGACGAACCCCTCGGCCGAGAACCGCAACGGCACCAGGTCGAGGTAGCCGGGCGGCAGGAACCGCGTCGGCAGGTCCGCGAGCAGCGCACCGAACCCCGGCTCCGGCGTGAACTGGTCGCGGACCAGGTACCCGCCGAAGACGTACAGCGCCGACAGCGACGCGACGCTGATCGCCGTGAACCGCCAGAACTTCACGACGGCACGCCGAGGCAGACGCACGTCGAAATGCCCGCGCGTCAGCAACAGCACCACGATGATCGCGAGCGGCGCCAGCATCGGCACACCGAACGAGACCGACAGTTCCAGCACGCTCGCGTCCGGGAACTGCGCGACGTACACGACGTACGAACCGATGAACGCCGCGAAAGCCACGTTGAACACGAGCGCCGCCCGCCACGCGAACCGCCGCCCGCGCCGCAGCCCTTCCGCCAGCACCAGCAACAGCAACGCCGGCAGCAACGACATCACGAGCGCGGGGAACCGCCCGTACGACAGCTGGACCACCATCGTCCGGCACAGCTCGACCGCGTCCGAGGAGCACATCGCGTCGACGTCCTCCTGCGACGGCTGGGCGACCGCCACGACGTCGGCGAACCACCACAGCGGCCCGTTCGGGTACGGCGACATCATCGACACCACCGGCCCGAGCGCCGAAGCCGCGAGCAGCAGCGCCACCAGCACCCGCGTCTCCTGCAGCGAACGCGCCTTGTGCACCGGCCCGCTCTTGAGGAGCAACGCTCCGATCAGCAACCCGGCCACGCCACCGGACAGTCGGAGCAGGTCTTCCAGCCAACCCGAGTACAGGGTGAGGACCAGCACCGACAAGATCATCATCAGCCGGACGCGACGCCTCCACAGGGGCGGCATCCGGAACGTCAGCGCGAGCACCAGGCCCACGCCGCCGGTCGACGGCCCCGCCGCCACCTCGCCCACGAGCGACTCGAGCCAGCCCCAGTGCAGGTCACGGCCGATCATCACCAGTCCGAGCCCGAGGAACGAGCCGACCACGTGCGAGGCCAGGAAGATCCCCGCGGTCCTCAGCGCGCCGAACGTGCGTTCCGCGAGCGGCCCGGCCACGAGCAGCAGCACGGTGGTCGCGGCGTACCCCAGCAGGTCCATCGACCACAGCGCCGAGGTGAGGACCGTCCACCACGGACTGCCGGTGCCGAACCCGGTGCGCGCGAGCAGGTCGTCGCTCGCACCGCCGATCGCCCCGGTCAGCGCTCCGGCCGTCCAGAAGGCGATCAGGAACGAGCACGTCAGCGGTGCGGTGCGGAACAGCCGGGCGGTCATCTGCCCAGCCCTGTTCGCTGCGCGAGCCACGGCAGCGACCCGAAGAGGCCCTCCCGGGCCATGTTCCAGTCGTGGCTGTGCGGCAGTTCTTTCCACTGCACGTCCATTCCGGCCTTGCGGCACGCCTCGAACAACTCGGCGTCCGCGTTGCGGTAAGCGGCGTCGTCGCGTCCGGCGACGACCACGCCTGCGGTCTGCGGGAAACGCTGGCGCGTGAGGACGTCCATCGGGTTGACCCGGTGGAACGCGGCCTCGTCGCCGCCGAAAGCCGTCTGCACCGTCTCCTGCCGCGTGCCCAGGGTGGGCTCGTGCTGAGGGGCGAGGGCGATGAAGTTGCCGTACACGTCCGGCGCGCGCACGGCCAGTTGCAACGAGCACGTGGCACCTTGTGAGAAGCCCGAGATGGTCCACGCCTCACGGCGTTCGTCGACGCTCAGCCGTTGCTTGATCCACGCGGGCACGTCGCGTGCCAGGTACGTCTCGACCTGCCCCAGCTTCGAGTCGAAGCACACCGGGTTCGCGGTGGACGTGCCGAGTTGGTCGACCACCACGACGATCGGCGCGATCCCGTCGTGCTGCCGTGCGTACGCGTCCAGGTTGTCGAGGAGGCGGCCACCGTCGAACCAGTCGCGCGGACTGCCCGGCTGGCCCGCCATCAGCACGATGACGGGCAGTTTCGGGCGCGGGGTCGTGTTGTACGCGGGAGGCAGGTAGATCCACGCCGGCCGCGCCTTGAACGCGCCGGGGATCTCCGACTCGGAGACCGTGCCCTTGTCCGGCAGGTCCACGGGCCGCTTCCAGACGTCGGCGAGCGTCTTGCCGGCGGGCACGTCGACGAACGCGGAGGGCGGGGGAGCGGCGGCGTTCAGGTCGACGTGGTCGTTGCGGAACACGTCCAGCACCGCGCGCGTGGTGGGGTACTGCGCGAAGTGGGCGTTCGTGGCGACCGCCGCGCTCATCGTCACGCCCAGAGCGAGGAGCACACCGAACACCCGGCCGTACCATCGACCTGAGCGCAGCCTGACGGCCGCGAGCGTCAGGGCGACGAGGGCCGCGCCCAGCCAGACCACCAGGATCGTCGGCAAGGGCTCCGGCCACGGCTTCCACACGTGGTCGATGAGCAGCACCAGCCCGGTCACCACGAGCGCGCACGCGAGCACGGCGATCGGCAGCACGCGGACCCACCAGGTCCGGTTCTTCCGGATCGCCAGGTACGTGAGAGCGAGTGCGGCCGCCACTGTCGCGGCCGTGGGGATCGGTCCGTTTATCAGAGACAGATCCAACGGGCTGAGCATGCCTCCGATGCTTCAGGAAGTCTTCAGGAAGCACATCGGAGGTTCGTCTGAGTTCAGAGCCGTGAACATCAGCCTTAAGAATGACAACCCATCAGTCGGATGATGCGTCGCGCCAGGCGTTCGTGAGCACCCGCAGCGCGTCCGGGTGCTCGGCGATCTCCGCGGCACGGTACAAATCGGACTCCGCCATCCCCAGTTCGCGCAACGAGGTCGCCGCGCCGAATCGCGTGGCCGTGTCGTGGATCCGCCGGGTCAGGTCGGCGGGCGCGGTGTGGGGGAGCAACGCGGTGTGGGTGGCGGCATGCGGCAATCCGAACGTACCGCCCAGAACGTGCGCGAGCTTGTGGTGCAGTCCCATGGGGACGGACGCGAGGCAGGTGCCGGCGAGCCACGCCGAGGACAGCAGAGCGGTTCGGTTGTCCACAGTGGAGGGATTTCCGCTCAAAGCGTGCAAAACGCCCTCGATCGCCTTGGTCGCGATGGCGTCGATCAAGGGGTTCTCGTTGCCGCGCGCTGCGACCGCGTGCGCGAGAGAGTTGAGCGCGCTCGTCACCGTGACGTCGAGCGGCAGGTCCAGCGTGAGGTCGACGTCGTAGATCACCGTGTCCGGCTGGATCGCCGGGTCGCGCCGCGTCTTCTTCAGCCCTGACGACGTCTCGCCGAGCACCTGGGTGACCTCGGAACCCGCGTAGGTCGTCGGGACGATGATCTGCGGTACGTCCGCACGCACCGAGAGCGCTTTCGACAACCCCGTGCTCGACCCGCCGCCGACTGACACGATGCAGTCCGCTCCGTGTTCGCGTAACGACGCGAGCGCGCGCTCCGTGACCTCGACCGGCGTGTGCATGGCCGCGCCGGTGAACCGGGTGGCGAGCAGCGAGCCGAGTTCGGCCGCCACCCTGTCGCCGCCGTGCCGGGCGATCAGCAGCACCCGCGTCGCACCGAGCCGCTCGGCCTCCGCGCGCACGGAGGTGACGGTGCCGCGGCCGAAGACGACGCGGGTGCGGCCGGGTTCGAAGGTGAAGCTCACGAGTGACGAATATTCGTGAGAGAACCGCACGGCGCAACAGCAGAGGGTCAAGCCTTTCGGCTCTGACGGGGCGACTTCGTCACTCCTTAGCGTGAATCTTCATGAAGCGTGTTCGTGTTGTAGTGGCGTTAGCAGGGGCCCTGACCCTGACGCCAATCCCTGCCACAGCGGCGACACCAGCGTTCAGCCTGTCCGGCGGTGTGACCGCGCCGATCCACTCGATGGCCGACGCGGTCCGCGAGACGGTGTACGTCGACTCCGGGCTCGACCTCGACGGCGACGGCACCCGCGACCGGGTGGCGGCCGACGTCATCAGGCCGTCCACGACCGGGCGCGTGCCCGTGATCATGGACGCCAGTCCCTACTACCAGAGCGCCGGGCGCGGCAACGAGAGCGAGGTCAAGACCTACGACTCCGCCGGGGTGCCGGTCAAGTTCCCGCTCTTCTACGACAACTACTTCGTCCCGCGCGGCTACGCCGTCGTGCTGGTCGACTTCCTCGGCTCCAACCGCTCGCGCGGCTGCGTCGACGTGGGCGGTCAGTCGGAGATCGCCTCCGGCACCGCCGTCATCGACTGGCTGAACGGCCGGCGCACCGGTTACTCGACCCTGACCGGCTCCGCCACCAAGTCGGCCTCCTGGTCGACCGGTGCCGTCGGCATGATCGGCAAGTCGTGGGACGGCTCGATCGCGAACGGCGTCGCGTCGACCGGCATCGACGGGCTGAAGACCATCGTGCCGATCGCGGCCATCAGCTCCTGGTACGACTGGTTCCGCTCGGACGGCGTCGCGTACCCCGGCTACAGCTCGCCGACCGGGCTCGGGTCGCAGTTCGAGAACTCCAACGCGCGCTCGCGGTGTGGTGCCGTGCGCTCGCAGATGACGAACGGTTCTCCCGCCAACGGCGACTACACGTCGATGTGGCAGACACGGGACTTCGTGCGCAACGCGTCGAAGGTGAAGGCTTCGATCTTCGCGATCCACGGTCTGAACGACCTCAACGTGAAGACGCTGCAGTACGGGCAGTTCTGGGACGCGGTGCCCTCGACGGTCCCGAAGAAGCTGTGGTTCTCGCAGACCGCGCACGTCGACCCGTTCGACTTCCGGCGCAGCGAGTGGGTCCCGACGCTGCACCGGTGGTTCGACCGCTGGCTGCTCAACGTCCAGAACGGCATCGAGAACGAAGCGCAGGTGTCGGCGGAACGCGCGCCCAACCAGTGGGCGGACGACCAGACGTGGCCGCCTGCCGGCACCGTCAGCACCGTGCTGCGTCCTTCTTCTTCGGGACTCGGCACGACGCCAGGCACCGGCACGTCGGCGTTCACCGACAACGGCAGCGGCACGCCGACGAACTGGCTCTCCGGCTCGAACACCGGCAGGGCGATCTACTCGACGGCCCCGCTGACCTCGGACCTGCGCGTCGCGGGTACGTCCTCGATCACGGTGGGGGTGTCGTCGTCCACGCCGACCGCGCACCTCACGGCGTACCTGGTCGACTACGGACCGGCGACGGTGCGGACCGGCGAGGGCATCCGGACCCTGACCACGGAGTCGTGCTGGGGCGAGAGCCGTACGGGCGATGACGCCTGTTACCGCAACACGGAGGCGACGACGGGCAACGTGGACGCGCAGATCATCGCCCGTGGCTGGGCGGATCTCGCGAACTACCAGTCTCTCTCGACGCCGCGCACGATCACGCCGGGGACCAAGTACCGGATGACGTTCCGACTGTCCACAACGGACCATCTCCTCAAGGCGGGGCACCGGCTCGGCCTGGTGATCGGTGGTACCGACTCGACCGCGATCGTGCGGCCGAGCCAGCTGCCGAGGCTGACCGTCGACCTGGCGGACACGTCGGTGCGGATCCCGCTGAAGGGCTCGGTGCCGGCCGCGTCGTCCGCCCCGCTGGTCGCCGGCAGCGTTTCCGCTGGTACGAAGAGCGAGCTGGGCTAGCACTCCGGACTGTCGGTGCTGCTCGCTAGCATCGGCGCCATGGGTTCAACCGAGCACGGAGACGCGCTGCAGGTCCTGCAGCGCGTCTTCGGGTACCCCGAGTTCCGCGGCGACCAGGCCGCCATCGTCGAGCACGTGATCGCGGGTGGCGACGCGCTCGTGCTCATGCCGACCGGCGGTGGCAAGTCCCTGTGTTATCAGGTGCCCGCCCTGGTGCGGCCCGGCACGGGCGTGGTGATCTCCCCGCTCATCGCGCTGATGCAGGACCAGGTGGACGCGCTGCGTGCCCTCGGCGTGCGCGCGGGCTTCCTGAACTCGTCGCTGTCGTGGGACGAACGGCGGATGGTCGAGGCCGAGTTCGTCAACGGCGAGCTCGACCTGCTCTACCTGGCGCCGGAGCGGCTGACGTCCGAGGCGACGCTGCGCCTGCTGGAGCAGGGTGAGATCGCGCTGTTCGCGATCGACGAGGCGCACTGCGTCTCCCAGTGGGGCCACGACTTCCGGCCCGACTACCTCTCGCTCACGCACCTGCACGAACGCTGGCCGAAGGTGCCGCGCATCGCGCTCACCGCCACGGCCACGGAGGCGACCCGCAAGGAGATCCTCACACGCCTGGAGCTGGGCGAGGGGCGTCAGTTCGTCTCCAGCTTCGACCGGCCGAACATCCAGTACCGCATCGTCGGCAAGAAGGAGCCGAAGAAGCAGCTGCTGGACCTGCTGCGCGGTGAGCACCCCGGCGACGCGGGCATCGTCTACTGCCTGTCCCGCGCGTCGGTGGAGAAGACGGCGGAGTTCCTGGTGGCGAACGGGATCCCCGCGCTGCCTTACCACGCGGGTCTCGACGGGTCGGTCCGCCAGCGCAACCAGGCCCGGTTCCTGCGCGAGGACGGGCTGGTCATGGTCGCGACCATCGCGTTCGGCATGGGCATCGACAAGCCGGACGTCCGCTTCGTCGCCCACCTCGACCTGCCGAAGTCGGTCGAGGGCTACTACCAGGAGACGGGGCGCGCGGGCCGCGACGGCCTCCCGTCCACCGCCTGGCTCGCCTACGGCCTGCAGGACGTGGTGCAGCAGCGCAAGATGATCGAGTCGTCGGAAGGCGATCTGGCGTTCCGCCGCCGGTCGCAGGCGCACCTCGACGCGATGCTCGCCCTCTGCGAGACGGTCTCGTGCCGCCGCACCAGGCTGCTGGAGTACTTCAACGAGTCCGGCGTCCCGTGCGGCAACTGCGACACCTGCCTGAGCCCGCCCGAGTCGTGGGACGGCACGGTGGCCGCGCAGAAGGTCCTCTCCACGGTCTACCGCCTGCGCAAGGAGCGGAACCAGAAGTTCGGGGCCGGGCAGGCCATCGACATCCTGCTGGGCCGCAAGACCGCCAAGGTCATCCAGTTCGACCACGACCAGCTCAGCACGTTCGGCATCGGCGAGGACCTGGCCGAGGGCGAGTGGCGCGGCGTGGTCCGCCAGTTGCTCGCGCAGGGCCTGCTGGCCGTCGAGGGCGAGTACTCGACACTGGTGCTCACCGAGGCGAGCGCCGAGGTTCTCGGCCGCAAGCGCGAAGTGAAGATGCGCAAGGACCCGACGCCCGTCCGCTCGACGACGCGCACGGCGTCCTCCTTGTCCGGCGCGGCCAAGGTGAAGGTCGACCTCCCGGCCGACGCGGGCCCGCTCTTCGAGGCGTTGCGCGAGTGGCGTGCCACCCAGGCCCGTGAGCAGGGCATGCCCGCTTATGTGATCTTCCACGACGCCACGCTGAAGTCCATCGCGGCGTCACGGCCCGGTTCGCTCGCGGCTCTGGGCGCGGTCAGCGGTGTCGGCCAGGCCAAGCTCACGAAGTACGGCGAGCAGATCCTGGAGGTGGTGGCGGCCGGCGGTCCCGCAGCGGCACCGGTCCCCGCGGAGGCCCCCAGGCCGAAGTCCAGGACGACGAACACAGGTGGCGCGGCCTGGGGTTCGGGCGCGGCGGCAGAGGAGTGGCCGGAGCCGGAGGAGCCGGACGAGCCGATGGACTGGTGACCGGCTCGGTCAGGTCACCATCTCGATCTGGGCGCGCTTGATCAGGTTCTTGCCGGACTCTCCGAGGAACTCGAAGGCGGCGCTGTTCAGCACGACGCAGCCCGTCCCGACGCCGACGATCGGGACGGTCATCTGCTTCCCGTTGTCCAGGTTGGTCACCCGCACCGAGGTCCCGATCGGAAGCTGCGCCGAGAACGCGCCGGGCGCCCCGCCGACGGCCGACAACCCGACGGTCGCACCGTCGCAGACGACCTGACCGACTGTGCCGGAAGCCCGCACCCGTGCCGTGGAGGTGCGGGTGGTGGTCGTCGGCGCCGGTGCGTTCCCGACGATCTCCACCCGGATGCGCTTGAGAACGCTGTCCACTCCGCCTTCACCGGTGTCGGCGGACCACAGCGAATCGAGCGCCGCGGTGTTCAGCACCGCGCAACCGGTCGACTTCCCGGTCACGGTCACGGTGATCACCCGTCCGTTCCCGGGATTGGTGACGCGCAACAAGGTGCCGACCGGGAACTTGTCCGACAGCACGGTCGCCGGCCCCTTGGCGTTCGTCGTCTTCACCTGCTGCCCGCCGCACACCTCTTTGCCCGCGACCCCCGGCTGCGACGAGGAGGCACCGGATCCGGCGAGAGCGAAGGCCGTACCCCCGATGGCCGCGACGACCGAAAAAACCCCGGCGGCCGCGATCCAGCCCTTCGACCAGCGCATGCACAACACCCGACCTTTCTGTCAGGCCGTACGGCCCGCAGAACGGGAAGGTTCAACGGCGCGTGGCCCGGACCAGCGCCGTCGGGTCGCACGACGCGAGGTGATCGCGCAGTGCGACGTGCGCGAAACGGTACTCACCGTCCACTCGGGTGAGCAGCAGCCGGTCCTGCGCGAGGTGGAGCAAAGCCTTGCGGCGGAACGACAACTCGCCCAGCGACAGGGGGCGCGTCACCGCCTCGGCGGCGACTTCGGCGAGCGCGTCGAACGGCCACACGTAGTCGCGGGCGGCGGTGGGTGTCACCAGCAAACCCAGTGCCACTCCCAGTGCCGTGCCCCAGGAGCCGAGCGAGCCGATCCCACCCAGCAGACCGACCGTGCCGAGGACCGGGACGACCGGCTGCACCCACCACGGGCGTCCTTGTCGCATGCGTTGCTGTTGTCCCGGACGCACCGTGCGCCACACACGTCCCACGGCGGCAGCGAAAATTCCGCCCGCCACGCCTGCTGAGAAGCCGACCCCCATGCCCGTCAGCACCGCGTAGGGACCGGTCCAGATCATCGAGACGCCGGGGGTGGCGGCGATCAGCAACGCCCACGGCACGGGTGCGTCACCCGGTATGAAGCCCAACGCCAAGAAGAACGACGCCACCACTACGAACACGTACGCGACGGCGTACGGCCACGGCGTACCGATGTCGCCCAGCCACAAACCCGCGAGCCCGACCAGCAGTCCCGCGAACACACCGGCCAGGAATCCCAGCACGGCAGTCACGATGCCGTGCGCGCGTCCAGGCGGGTGGAAGACGCGGGGCAGTTTGTTCACGAGCACGAGCAAAGAAGAAGCGGCGACCACGAACATCGCGGCAGGCCACAACCCGAGGCGCAGACCCGTCATGAACGCCACGGCACACACACCACCTGCATAGGCCGCAGGCACCGCGCGCACGAACAGCAACCACAGAGGACGTGTCGGCAGCAGCGGAAGCCACGCACGGCGGTGAGGCATGTGCACGGGTGCGCCGAGGTCAGGCCGCCCCAACCGTGCGAGGAACTTCAACGCGCGAATGGTGGGCCCTGCGCCGCGTTGGCCGGAAAGCCGTTCTACGACGAAGGAGCCCACGAAGTCGGTGCCGATCGTGTCGACCTGCTTGTCGAGATGCGTCAGCGCCAGCAGGTTCAACGCCAGTGGCGAGTCCAGCCGCTCCCAGATCTCCGGGGTCAGGGCTGATTCCAGGCTGTCGAGCCGAGGGCTGACCGACGCGATGTACTCGAGGACCTGACCGCGTGACAACGGCTCGACGACCACCGACGGCAGGTTCTCGATCGGTCCTGTCGAGGCCACGACCGACGCGAACGGCGCGAGTTCGGACTCGCAGTGCGCGCGGTCGACGCGCGGCACCTCGTCCAGGCCGTCGATGAGCACGGCCACCCGCTCGCGGCGAAGCCAGATCGTGCCGGCCGAGCGGCTGATGCCGTAGCGGCGGTTCATCTCGCGCAGGAGCCAGGCGGTGAACTCGGTCGGCTTGCGCGCGCCGTACGCCCGCCACGTCGCCAGGTCCACGACGACCGGGATCGGTGCCTCCGGATCGTTGCGTGCCCTTTCGACCAGTGCCAGGCACAGTTCGCGCAGCAACGTCGACCGCCCGCTGCCGACCGGTCCGATCAGGACCATGGTCTGGCCGAGGCGGTCGTAGACGGCCTCCAGGTCCGTCGAGGAGACCTCTTCACCCTCGACCCGCACGGACAGCCGGGGCTGCTTGAGGACACCCAGCTTGATCTGCGTCTGGGCCGCCAGCGAGGCGGCGATCAGCGATTTCACCCGCGACTCGACCCGCGCGAGGGCAGCGGTGCGGTTGCTGGTCTCGTGGCCCCGGAAGCGTTCCCAGATCGCGAGACCGACCGCGACGAGCACCATCGCGCCCACCGCGGGCCACAACCACCGGCCGAACTCGCCGATGAACCCCGGCACGGCCCCGCCGGTGCTGACGCTGATGGCGGCCGGGAGCAGAAGTACGACGGTGACCAGGCACAACGCGGCCAAAGCGGTCAGCCGTGCCGCCCTCGTCACCCCGCTCGGATCCACCTTCACCTCCGCGATCCCGGCGAACGACGGTAACCGTGTCGCCGGGATCGCGGAAGTGAATCCGAGCAGGCGTAACCCACACGCGAACCAGTCGCCTGTGCCGCCTCAGGAACCCACTCTGAGTAGGTCTCCTACTGCTGTTGCTGGCCGCCGAAGTTGCGAAGGCCTTCCTTGAGCTTGTCCTCGCCCTTGTCGATGTGCTCGCTGTGCTTGCCGCCGGTCTTGTCGTCGGCGAACTGCCCCGCGCGCTCGACACCGTCGTCGACCTTGTCACCGTGCTGGCCGACCAGGTCCTTGGCCTTGTTCTTCAACTCGTCGAATCCCATAGCTGTATTACCTCCCTATGGAGTTCGGGTACCCCGTCTCGGATCCGGCACACCTCACTGGATCGAGTGAAGTGCCGCCACCGGGCTCACCCGAGCCGCGCGACGGGCGGGCAGCAGTCCCGCGCCCGCGGTGAGTGCGGTCAGGACGAGCACGACCACGCCGACCGACCCGAAAGGCACCTGCAGGGGCCACTCGATGCCGAGGGAGATGATCGCGAGCCACGCGTAGGGGATGCCGATGGCGAGCCCCGTCATCGCGCCGACGATCCCGTACAGGCCGGCCTCGGCCAGGACCAGGCGGCCGAGCTCCCGGCGGGTCAGGCCGATCGCGCGCAGCAGACCGGACTCACGAGTCCGTTCGAGCACCGACAACGCCGTGGTCGAGCCCACGCCCACGACGGCGATCAGGACCGTGAGGAACAGCAGTCCCACCGCGACCGCGACCAGCGACGTGAACCAGTTCTCCTGCGCCCGGCGGTGGTCCGCGAGCGACTCGACCTCGAACCCCGCCGGCACGCTTTCCTTGGCGCCGTTGGCGAGCACACCGACCGGCTCGCCCTCCACATCGGACGAGTGCAGCAACGCGCTGCCGAGCGGCACCCCGCCGAACAACGTCGCCGCCACGGTCATCGGCACGCCGTTCACGTCCGCCCGGGATCCGGCGGTCAGGCCGAGCCTGCTCGCGGTGGCGGTCGACAGGACGATCTTGCGTGGCCCCATCTCGTCGAGAGCGCCGGCGTCGACCTGGAAGTCCGTGAGGTCGCGGAGCTTGGTCATGTCGAGGTCGGTGCCGCGCATGGTGAGCGTGCCGTTGATCGTGATCTCGGTGCGGCGGTAGGGAAGCACGTTCGTGAGCCCGGTGGCTTCCAACGCCTCGGCGCCGACCGGCCCGGTGATCTCCAGATCGGCCGGGTAGGCGCTCGCCATCTCGGCCTTCCCGAGCCCCTGCAGGGTGTTCGCGCCCGTCAGCGTCGCGATGACGAGGCTGACCCCCAGCGCGACCACCGCGGTGACCGAGGCGGCTCGGCGGGGTGCGCCACCGACACCGCTCACCGCCAGCGTCCCGATGGTGCTGCGCCGCAACGGAAGTCCGACCAACCGCAGCACCGGTGCGATGAGCGCGGGCCCGAGCGTGATCAACGCACCGAACGCCAGCGCACCGCTGATGGTCGTGCGCAGCAGCAGGTCTTCGGTCATCCCGCTCGGCCGTTGTTCGGTGGCAAGGCCGTCGACCACGACAAGGACCAGCAACGCACCCGCACCCGTGACCATCAGGAGCCCGAGCATCCAGCGCGCCCGGCCGATCCGGCTCTGGGCGTCCTGCACGGCCGAGGTGCGCAGTGCCTCCAGCGGCGAGACCTTGGCCGCGGACCAGGCGGGTGCCAGCACGGCGAGCGTCGTCAGCACGAACGACCCGAACACCACGACCAGCGCGGGGGTGAGCGGGAACCCCGGCGCCACCAGCCCCGCCAGCGGCACGAGCTGTCCGGCGCCCGCCGCCAGCGCGACCCCGGCGACCGAGGCCAGCAACCCGGTCAGCGCTCCCTCGACGACCAACTCCCGCGCCAGCCGTCCCCGTGTGGCGCCCACGGCCCGCAGCAACGCGAGCTCCCGCATCCGCTGCGCGAACACGATCCGGAAGGTCGACGTCGAGACCAGCGCCGCCACGATCATCGCGACCGTGACGAACGCTCCGAGCAGCGCGAACACCTCGACCAGGCGAGCGGCTCCGACCGTCAGAGAGCGCTCGGTGATGTCCTTGGCGAGCACGGTCGAGTAGGCGAAGAACGCCGCGATCGTGATCGACAGGACGGGCAGGAACCTCCTCATGCGGCGACCGCCTGAACGACCCGGCCGTCGGCCATGTGCACCACGGCGTCGGCATAAGAGGCGGCCCTGTCGTCGTGCGTGACCATCACGATCGTCTGGCCGTACTCGCGCACGGCTTGTCGAAGCAGGTTGAGCACATCAGAGGACGATCGCGAGTCCAGGTTCCCAGTCGGCTCATCAGCGAAAATCACCTCGGGACGCGTGACCAGCGCACGAGCCAACGCCACGCGCTGCTGCTGCCCGCCGGACATCTCCGAGGGCCGGTGTGACAGCCGTGACGACAGCGCCAGCTCCTCCACGAGCCGCGAGAACCAGGCCTTGTCCACCCGCCGCCCTGCCAGGGTCAACGGCAGCAGGACGTTCTGCTCGGCCGTCAGCGTCGGCAGCAGGTTGAACGCCTGGAACACGAACCCGACGCGGTCCCGGCGCACCTTCGTCAGCGCGGTGTCCGACAGCCTGGTCAGGTCCTTCCCGCCGAGCAGCGCCGCGCCGGACGTGGCCGTGTCGAGGCCCGCCAGGCAGTGCATGAGCGTCGACTTGCCGGAGCCGGACGGCCCCATGATCGCGCTGAAGGCGGCCGGCCGGAACCCGGCCGTCACCCCGTCGAGTGCTCGAACCGCGGTGTCGCCGGAGCCGTACACCTTCACGAGGTCGACGGCGGCGGAAGCGAAGTTGTTCACATGGCCAGCAAAGTCCGCGACGGAGGCGAAAACCTCGGTCCTGCGCACGGTCCGCCTCTGTCTTTCGGCCGATCTGCGGACCGCGTCCGACTGCATAGGGTCATGGCCATGCTCTGGAGGTTCGGCGCGATCGCCGCTCTGCTCGCTGCGGCGTTCGTGGACTTCTACTACGGCCTGTTCAGGTCCCCGGGCCTCTACCCGTGGACCGGCTGGGCCGCGCTCGCGTGCGTCGTGCTGCCCGCGCTCGCCTGGTTGCGTCCGCACCGGGCGCTGACCGCCCTCGCTGCCACCGCGAGCATCACGCTGACCCTCGTCACCCCGGTCGACAAGGAGTTCGGCCTGGCAGAGTCACTGGCGCTCGCCGGCGTGCTGGCCGTCACGACCAGCCGCGCGAGGTCGTGGCGGGACGCGCCGTTGCTCGCCTGGGTCGTGATCGCGCTGGTCACCCAGCCGTACGAGTACCCGCTGGGCAGCACCGACCTGGCCATGATGATGGCCCTGCTGGTCGTCGCCACAGGAGTGGTCGCGGGCGTCGGCTACCTGCGCCTGCTGGGCAACGCCAGGGAGAAGCAGGTCATGGCTGTGAAGGCCGAGCAGAAGGCCGAGTTCGCCCGCGACCTGCACGACTTCGTCGGCCACCACATCACCGGCATGGTCGTGCTCGCCCAGGGCGCCGGCCGGATCGTCGAACGCAACCCCGCGCAGGCCAAACAGGCCCTGGACCGCATCGAGGAGGCCGGCGGCGAGGCCATGGCCGCGATGCGCCGCATGATCGGCATGCTCCGCGACGACGCCCCGGTGGCACCGGTCGCGGGCATCGTCGACATCGAGCCGTTGGTCGCCGCCGAGCCGCGAGCCACCCTGGAGATCCACGGCGACACCGGCACGCTGCCGCTCGAGGTGGCCAGCTCGGTCCACCGCGTCGTCATGGAGTCGTTGACCAACATCAGGAAGCACGCCCAGGAAGCGACCACAGTGGACGTTCAGATCCAGACCACACCCGACTGGGTGACGGTCAAGGTCTCCAACGACGGCAAGTCCGCTAGACAGGGCAACGGTTTCGGGCTCGTCGGACTCACCGAACGCGTGCAGGCGCTCGGTGGCAGGATCAAGGCGGGGCCGGGCATCGACGGCGGATGGGTCGTCGACGCCGCGCTCCCAACAGGAAGGGCGACCGCGTGATCAGGGTTCTCGTCGCGGACGACCAGGCGATGGTGCGCACGGGGTTCGGCATGATTCTAGGTGCCGAGACCGACATCGAGGTCGTGGCGGAAGCGCAGGACGGCGTCGAGGCCGTCGCGGAAGCACGCCGCACCAAGCCGGACGTCGCGTTGATGGACATCCGCATGCCGCGCATGGACGGACTCGAAGCGCTCAAACAGATCGCGAACGACGTCAACGTGGTGGTGTGCACGACGTTCGACCACGACGAGTACGTGCACACAGCGCTGAAGAACGGCGCGTGCGGGTTCTTGTTGAAGGACGCCGGTCCGAACCTGCTCGTGGAAGCGGTTCGTGCGGCCGTCACGGGTGATGCGCTCATCAGCCCGTCGATCACCGTCAGGTTGTTGCAGCACATGAACACGCCTGAGCCGCGACAGCCGCACAAGCTCTCCTCACGAGAGCTCGACGTCGTGAAGCTCGCCGCCGTGGGCAAGACGAACGCCGAGATCGCCCAAGAGCTGTTCATCTCCCTCGGCACGGTGAAGACGCACCTGGCGAGCGTCCAGACCAAACTGGACGCCCGCAACCGCGTCGAGATCGCCGCCTGGGCCTGGGAAACCAGGCTCGTCGGCCAAAAGTAGGACCCACAACCGGTCTTGCGGCAGAAGTCCCGCCCCGCGCACACCACCAGAATTCGAGTCATGAAGAAACTCCTCCTGCTGATCCCCGTGCTGGCGCTCACCGCGTGCGGCGTGAAGAGCTACACCTACGAGGCGTTCTACGACATCGAGGGCAACGGCAAGGCCGAGATGACGCTCAGCGTCCCCGGCGGCGCGTTCCAGACCGAGACCGTGGACCTGCCGGTGAAGGACCGCGCCCTGCTCGCCAACGCACTCGGCCGCGTCACGCTCACGGTGAAGCCGCAGACCGGCCAGGCGACGTGCAAGCTCCGCGTGGAGAAGGAGAAGGAGATCACCAGCTCCGGCGCGGAAGCGAAGTGCGAGTATGAGATCACCGAGTCCACGGACAACTGAGCGACCCGTGTGATCCGTTAAGACTTGCCGCCTGCCCCCGGCTCCACTAGGAAACGCGCATGAGGCGAATCGCAGCGGGACTGGCAGTGGCGGCGTTGGTCGTCGGTTTCAGCACGACGGGCACCGCGTCCGCCGACGCCGGCACGGCACGGCCCGACTGCGGCTACACCGCGACCCCCGAGGAGCCCGCCGCTCGTCCGGTGTCCATCCCGCACGACCCGTGGTTCACCAAGGGCAAGGTCCTGGTCAAGGTGAAGACCAACCAGGGTGACATCCCGCTGGTGCTCGACCGCGCCAAGGCCGCGTGCACCGCGCACAGCTTCATCCACCTGGCGCACCGCGGGTTCTACAACCAGACCGAGTGCCACCGGCTCACCGCGTACCCGACGCTGAAGGTGCTGCAGTGCGGCGACCCGTCCAACACGGGCGAGGGCGGCCCCGGTTACAAGTACAAGGACGAGCTGCCGACCGACCTGCAGCCCGCGCCGAACGACCCGACCGGTCAGCGCCGCATCTACCCGCGCGGCACGCTCGCCATGGCCAACGCCGGCCCGGACACGAACGGCTCGCAGTTCTTCCTCGTGCAGTCGGACTCGATCCTGCGCCCGAACTACACCGTGTTCGGCCAGATCCTGCCCGAGGGCCTGAAGACCCTGGACAAGATCGCGGCCGGCGGCATCGCGGGCGAGAACCCGCTCGACGGCCGCCCGAACGTCAAGTCCGAGCTGAAGTGGGTGCTCCCGCTCGGGATCTAGTGCCCAGGGCTCAGTGAGACGCCCAGCCGTTCAATGCGCCGTAGAACGCGTCCGAGAGCCGCCGGACCACCTGCTCGTCAGGTAGTCCGGCGGTTTTCGTCAGGTCGAGGATCTCCCGCGGGTCGAACAACGCGTTGTGCAGGAACCGCGCCACGTTCAGCAAAGCGTCCGGCAGCGCCAGGTCGATCAGCACACCGCGCAACGCCTGGTCCCACGCGCTGCACGTCAGCGCCGCCATCTCCTCGGCGTTGTGCAGGCGTGCCAGAATCCCGCGCTGCGAGGCGAAACGCACTATCACGGGGCCGTGCACGTTCTGCAGCTTCACCCAGCGCGCGACCTGGTGCTCGAACAGTTCTTTGCCGGTCTTGCGAGACCGTTCGCCGTGTTCGACCAACGACGCGATGACGTCTTCCTGGTAGGCCGCCACAAGCGCTTCCACGGACGGAAAGTGCCGATACGCCGTCGCTTGGGAAAGCGCTGCCTTGCGCGCGATCGACTGCATCGTCGCCGTTGCTGGTTCAGCCCGCAGGACGTGCGTCGCGGCATCCAGCAATCGCTTGCGGTTGCGACGCGCGTCACTGCGGCTGTTTGTCTCCTCCGGCAGAACGTCCTCCCACCCGCGAACCCCGTTGCGGAGTGCAGGATAGGGCGAACGATCAACGGAATGCTGCGATTCCGGTCAACGCGTGGCCGATGGATAGCAGGTGGATGTCGGAAGTGCCCTCATAAGTAAGTACGGATTCCAGGTTGTTGGCGTGACGCAAGGGCGAGTACTCGAGCGAGATGCCGTTCGCGCCGAGGACGGTCCGGCTCTCCCGGGCGATCGCGATGGCCGACTCGACGTTGTTGTACTTGCCGACGCTGATCTGCTCGGGCTTGAGCGTGCCGGCCTCCTTCAGCTTCGCGAGGTGCAACGCGAGCAGCATCGCGTTGCTGACCTGCACCGTCATGCTCGCGAGCTTGCGCTGGGTGAGCTGGAACGACGCGATCGGCTGGTCGAACTGGATGCGCGTGCCGGAGTAGGCGAGGGCCGTCTGCAACGAATCCCGCGCGGCACCGACAGCGCCGAACACGATCCCGAACCGGGCCTCGTTCAGACATGTGAGCGGAGCACGCAAGGAAGTCGCGAGCGGCAGCCGCGCGCTTTCCGGCAGCCGCACGTCCTCCAGGACCAACTCGGAAGTGACGGATGCTCGCATGGACAGCTTCTGCTTGATGTCCTGTGTGGAGAATCCCGGCGTGCCGCGAGGAACGAGGAAACCTCGAATCCCCTCCTCCGTCCGCGCCCACACCGTCGCCACGTCCGCGAGACCACCGTTCGTGATCCACGTCTTCGTGCCGTTCAGCACCCAGTCCGCTCCGTCGCGCACCGCCCGCGTGCGCATGCCGGACGGGTTCGAGCCGAAGTCCGGCTCGGTCAGCCCGAAGCACCCGATCGCCTCACCGGCGGCCAGGCGCGGCAGCCACTCCTGCTTCTGCTCCTCCGAGCCGTACTTCCAGATCGAGTACATCGACAGCGACCCCTGCACGGACACGAAGCTGCGGATGCCGCTGTCGACGGCCTCCAGCTCCAGGCACGCGAGCCCGTACGCGAGCGCTGACGTGCCGGCACACCCGTACCCCTCCAGGTGCATGCCCAGCACGCCGAGCTTGCCCAACTCCTGGGCCAGTTCGCGCGGCAGGATGCCCGCCTCGAACCACGAGGCGACGTGCGGCCGGACGTGGTCGGTCAGGTAGGCCGCGACCGTGGCCTGGATGTCACGCTCCTCGTCGCTCAGCAACGACGGGATGTCCAGCAACTCCAACGGGTCCTGCACGTCACTGCTCCAGTTTCGGCGGGCGCAGCCGGTACGTCACCGGCGTGCGCGACAGGCGGATGGGGTTCGCGACGAGGGTCATGTCGCCGATCGTCGCGGTGGGATCGAGGTCCAGCGACTCGGCCAGCGCGAACGCGTGCGCGACATCGTTGACAGGACCGCACGGCACGCCCAGCGGCGTCAGCGTCTCGAACCAGTGCTGCGCGGGCCGCGCCCGCAACCTCACCGAGAGCAGCTCGAACAGCTCGTCCACGTTCTCCACACGATCGGAGTTCGTGACGAACCGCGAGTCCGTCGCCAGCTCCGGCACGTCCAGCACCGAGCACAACCGGCGGAACTGCCGGTCGTTGCCCACCGCGAGCACGATCGGCTGGTCGTCCGTCGGGAACACCTCGTACGGCGCGATCGACGGATGCCGGTTGCCCATCGGCTTCGGCACCGAACCGGCCAGCGTGAACCCGGCGCTCTGATTCACCATGCTCGACAACAACACCGTCAGCAGGTCCAGCTCGACGAGCTGACCCAGCCCCGTCGCCTCCCGGTGCCGCAGCGCCGCCAGGATGCCGACGCACGCGTGCAACCCGGTCAGCACGTCGACCAGCGCCACGCCGGTCTTCACCGGCTCGTACGGACCGGGTCCGGTCACGCTCATCAACCCGCCCACGGCCTGCACGAGCAGGTCGTAGCCGGGCAGGTCCGCGCCCTTGCCCGAACCGAACCCCGAGATCGAGCAGTAGACGAGGTCGTCCCGCCCCAGCGACTCGTAGTCCAGCCCGAACTTCTTCATCGTGCCCGGCTTGAAGTTCTCGACCACGACGTCCGCCCGGGCGATCAGCTCGCGCGCCTCCTCCCGACCCGCCTCGGTCGACAGGTCGATCTGCACGGACGTCTTGTTCCTGTTGACGGACAGGAAGTACGTCGCCTCGTCCTCGTAGTGCGGCGGACCCCACGCGCGGGTCTCGTCGCCCCTGCCGGGCAGCTCGACCTTGACCACCTCGGCACCGAGGTCACCCAGCATCATCGTCGCGTACGGCGCCGCGAGCACCCTGCTGAAGTCCGCGATCACCACGCCTTCGAGGGAGCTCATACGCCCTGCCTCCACTGCTTCGTCGTTGTGCGCGACGACGTCGCGTGTGACGACGAAGCGTGTGACGTCACCGCTGGATACGGCACCGCTGTTGCACGCGTCGTCTTGCACACCACTGCCTTTGCGCGCGCCTCCGTCCGTGGACGCGCCTCCGCCGTCGCACACGGCAAAGCCGTTGCGGGCACCACCTTCGTGCGCGCCACCGTCACGCGTGCCACCGCAGACCTGCCGCCGGAGTCCGCGACCGCCGCACCTGCGAGCGGGCTCACGCGACCCGCCCCCGCAGCTTCATCGCGGCCAGCACGCGTTCCTGCGCCAGCTCGCGCGCCGCCACGTGCGTCGTGGTGCCCCGGCTTCGTGCCTCGGCGATGATGTTCACCGCGTTGGCTCTCAGCTTCGAGGACACGGCCTCCAGCACCGTCGCGGGGTTCACCGGGAACGGTGAGTACCGCGCGTCCATCCCGAACGCCGCCGCGACCACGCCGCCGGCGTTCGCGATGAAGTCCGGCACGACCGTGATCCCGCGCTGTGCGAGAACCTCCTGCGCCGCAACGGAAGTCGGCAGGTTCGCACCCTCGACCACCAGGGTGGTGTCGAGCTCGCCCGCGAGTTCCGCGTCGATCACGTCCTGCAGGGCGGCCGGCACCAGCACGTCGCACGGCACCCGTAGTTCGGCACCGAGCGCGCGGACCCCGCCGTACTGCCGCACCGCGAGATCACCGAACTCGGCCCGCAGCTTCAGCAGTCGTGCGACGTCCAGGCCGCCGGCATCCACCAGCGCCCCGTGCACCGACGACACGGCGACGACGACAGCGCCCAGTTCGGCGAACCGCTTCGCCGCCGCGGCGCCGACCGCGCCGAACCCTTGTACCGCCACGCGTTTGCCGCGCAGCTCCACCAACTCGTCCGCCACCTCGGCCACGCCGTACCCGGTGACGCCCAGCTCGTCGTACGGAAGACCGCCGAGTTGAGCCGGTGCGCCCATCATAGCGCCGCGGTCCGACAGTTCGTCCTGGACGATCGCGGCGTCCCGTTCGGTGAGGCCCATGTCGAGCCCGAGCACGTACTCGCGCGGCACCTCGTTGGAGAGCTTGCGCGCGAACGCCCGCAGCGCCGCTTCCTTGTCGGGAGAGGAAGGATCGAACACGATCCCCGCCTTCGCGCCGCCGAAGAACAGGTCGACGCCGGCCCACTTCCACGTCATCACGCGCGCGAGACGGGCGATCTCCGCGACCGTCACGTGCGGGCTCATCCGCGTGCCGCCCTTGCCCATGCCGCGCGCGGTGTTGTCGATGACGAGCACACCTTTCATGCCGGTGCGCCGGTCGGACACGCAGACGACCTTCTCCGGCCCCCACTCGTCCATGAGCTCGAGAACGTCCATCACATTCCTCACACGCAGTTGAGTTCCGGCCGCGCCTGGTCGGCGGCGAACCTGGAGGCGTCCAGACTGGACACGTCGACGAAGGGCTCGCGGTCCAGCACGAGGTCGCGCACGACCTCGCCGACCGCGGGGCCCTGCAGGAAGCCGTGCCCGGAGAAGCCCGTGGCGTAGAAGAACCTTCCCGCCGAGCCGATCAGCGCGTTGTGGTCCGGCGTCACCTCGTACAGCCCGGCCCACCCCTCGCGCACGCCCACGTCGAGCAGCCTCGGCGCCCGCCTGCCGATCGCCTCGGTGAGCCTGGGCAGCCACGCGTCGGACATGTCCAGCTTGAAGCCCGGTGTCTCGTCGGGATCGGACATGCCGAACAGCAGTCCCCGGCCTTCGCGGTGGAAGTAGAAGGTGCTGCCGAAGTCGATCGTGAAGGGAGTCACCCGATCGTGTAGCTCCGGCATGGGTTCGGTGAACATGATCTGCCGTCGCAGAGGGGAAACCGGCAGGTCGACGCCCACCATCTCGCCGATCTCCCGCGACCAGGCACCCGCCGCGCAGACCAGAGTTCCCGCCGAAACCGCCCCGCGGTCGGTTTCGACGCGAAAACTGTCGGACCCCGTCCCTACGATCGATCTCACGGTTGTTCTGGTGTGGAAGCGGACCCCGAACCGGCGGGCCGCGGTGGCATAGCCCAAGACGACGGATTCAGGCGTGCAGTGCCCGTCGTCGGGCGAGTAGGTCGCCGCGAGCAGACCGTCCGTTTCGATCAGCGGCGAGATCCGCCGAGCCTCCTCGACAGTCAGCATGCGACTGCGCACGCCGAGGGAGTTCTGGAGATCGACGTTGCGCTCGAACGCCGTGACGTGTTCCCGAGAAGAGAGGAGGAACAGGTAGCCGACCTGGTGCAGATCGATCTCCTGCCCCGGACGCTGCGGAAAGCGCTGGAACAGTTCGAGTGAGCGAGCTCCGAGCCTGATGTTCAGTTCGTCGGAGAACTGGGCGCGCACTCCACCCGCTGCCTTGCAGGTGGAGCCGGACCCCAGGTCATCCCTCTCCACGACCACGACGTCCCGGACTCCTGCCTCGGCGAGGTGGAAGGCAATGGATGTGCCCATCACCCCGCCGCCGATGACGACCACCTCTGCTCGAGCGGGCAGCTCAGGCGAGGCGGTAGTCAAGGTTCGCCTCGATCGCGAGAGTGTCCATCTGCGCTTTCTGCAGCTTTCCCGAGTAGTCCCAGTTCATGGACTGCCAGCGGGTGAACTGGTCGAGCACCCACACGCCCGACTGCCGGGAGCCGTTGCCGCTCTTGCCGTTACCGCCGAACGGCAGGTGCGCCTCGGCCCCGGACGTCGAGTTGTTGACGCTGACCATTCCGGCGGAGATGCCGGCGCGGAACCGGAAGGCCTTGTTCGGGTCCGTGGTGTAGATCGAGCAGGAGAGGCCGTAGCCCGGCTTGTTGCCGAGCTCGATCGCCTCGTCCAGGTCCGAGTACCTCATGACGCCGACGATCGGGCCGAACGTCTCCTGCAGGAACAGTTCGTCGTCGTCGCGCACACCGGAAACGATTGCGGGGTGGTAGAAGAAGCCGTTCTCACCAGTGAAGCCGTTGCGGGGACTGGCGGCCGAGATGCGGCCGGTCGGGCCGTGCACCGTGTGGTGCTCGCCGATCCAGCCGAGGTACTTCTCGTACGCCAGCGCGAACTTCTCGTCCAGCAACGGTCCATAGAGGACATCGCCGGTCGGGTCGCCCACGGTGGCGCCGCCGACGGCCTCGACGAACCGGGTCAGGAACTCGTCGTACACCGACTCGTGCACGATCGCCGTGCCGAGCGAGGTGCAACGCTGGCCCGCGGAGCCGAAGCCGGCGAACAGCGCGCCCTGCACGGCCAGGTCGAGGTCCGCGTCCTCGGTGACGACCATCGGGTTCTTGCCGCCCAGTTCCAGGCACGGCGTCTGGAGGTGGCGTCCGCACAGTTCGCCGATGCGCACACCGACCTCGCTGGACCCGGTGAAGCCGACCTTGTCGACGAGGCCCTGCTGCAACGACTGCTCGAGGCCGTCGAACGTTTCCGAGCCGTCGGCGAAGACGATCTCGAACACCCCGGCGGGGATGCCGGCTGCCTGGAACACGTCGTAGAAGGCCTGGGCCGACGCGGCGGAGTACTCGGCGGGCTTCCAGACGACCGAGTTGCCGCACAGCAGCGCGGGGATGATGTACCAGGAGGGCACGGCGACGGGGAAGTTGCCGGCGGTGATGATCGCCGCGACGCCGACCGGGTTGCGGAACGTGAAGAGCTGCTTGTCCGCCATCTCCGAGGGGACCGTCTGCCCGTAGAGGCGCCTGCCCTCGCCGACGAAGAAGTTCGCCGTGTCGACGATCTCCTGGACCTCGCCGCGGGCCTCCGCGATCGGCTTGCCGATCTCGCGGGTCACGAGCTGGGAGAGGGGTTCGAAGTTGGCCTCGACCAGGCGGCCGATGTTGCCGATGACCTGGCCGCGCACGGGCGCGGGTACGCGTGCCCACGCGCGCTGGGCTGCCTTGGCCCGCCGGGCGGCGTCGACGAAGGCGCTGCTGGTCCCGAGCTCGATCTCGGCGACCACGTCAGAGGTGTTCGACGGGTTCGTGGAGATGTAGGGCATGCCTCCACCCTGGTCGCTGTGGGATGGATGCGCCAGAGGTCGCAGAATGAAACCTCGCGACGTCGAGCATAAGCTGACCTGGTGCTCAACCCGGTTCATCTCCGCACACTCGTCGAGGTCGTGAAGACGGGTTCCTTCGCCGAGGCCGCCCGCCGTCTCGGCTACACGTCGTCGGCCGTGTCCCAGCAGATCTCGGCGTTCGAGCGGGCGGTCGGCGTGACGCTGTTCGAACGCGAGGCGCACTCGATCAGGCCGGCCAGCGCCGCCCTGCTCATCGCCGACCGCGGCGGCGAGCTGCTCGCGGCGTTCGACGGGTTCGAGCACGAGGTGAAGGCGATGGTGCAGGGCCTGCGCGGGCGCCTGCGGATAGGCACGTTCCCCACGGCGAGCTCGCGGGTGGTGCCGAAAGCACTGGCGAGGCTGCAGGTGGAGCTGCCGGGCGCCGAGATCCGTCTCGACGAGGCGGAGCCAGACGCTGTGCTGCCGCTGGTGCTGACCGGCGAACTCGACCTGGCGCTGGTCTACGCGTACGACCTCGTCCCGCGCACGTGGCCGGACGAGCTGACGGTGCTGCCGCTGCTCGACGAGGCGCTCCTCGTCATGGTGCCGAGCGGGCATCCGGCAGCGAAGAACAACGTCAGGCTCGAAGACCTGAAAGAAGAACGCTGGATCGCTTCTCGCGACGGCACCGCCGGCGCGACGTGTCTGACGCGACTGTGCGCGGCGGCGGGCTTCGCACCGAAGATCGCCTTCCGCAGCAACGACTACGAGGTCGTGCAGTCGTTGGTGGCGGCCGGTGTCGGTGTCGCACTGGTGCCCGCGCTCGGGTACAAGGAGCTGGCCGGCACGCACGCGATGCCGTTGCGGCACAAACCTTTGCGCAGGCATGTGCACGTCGTCCACCGCACCGCGAACACCAACCCGTTGCTGCGCGACGCGGTGAACGCACTGCAGGAGGTCTGCCAGAACACCGTGGGCGGCTACATAGACCAGCCATGACCAGCGCCGTGCGATCGTGGAGTTGATCCCGGTGTGGCCGGGTGAGGTCACTGGTTGAGGATGCGATGGGTGCTGTTCAACGCTTCAGGAAGTTCTTCGTCGAGCGGGTTCTCGCGTTCGGCCTTTACATGGGGTTCGCGTTGATCACCAGCCTGGTGCTGTGGTTGCAGACCACTTTCTGGTTGGCGTTCGCGTGGTTCGTGGGCCAGCACGTGATGTTGTTCGCCGGTATCGCGTTCGTCGAGCTGCGTGACCGGTGGCGCGCCCGTCGCGGTCGCACCGGCTGAGCTCTACTCGCCGGTCTGACCGTCCGCGAGTTCGCGGAGCAGGTCCAGATGGCCCACGTGGCGCGCGGTTTCCTGAGCCACGTGGGCCAGGATCCACCGCACGGTGCGCTTGCCGTCCGCTGCCGTCGCGTCCGGGTCCAGCTTCTTCAGCGCTTCGGCGTTCGCCCATTCCTCGCGGTAGGCCTGGATGAGCGACGCCGGGGTGTCGTCGTCTTCGATGTTCCAGGACGGGTCCGGGTCGCCCTGCCACAGCGACGGCAGGTCGAGGCCCGCGCCCGCGATGCACAGCCAGTACCGCTCGACGGCCGTCAGGTGCTTGAGCAGGCCGAGGGGCGTCAGCTTCGGGGACGTGGCGATCGGGGCCGTCGCGGCCTGGTCGCGGGTGAGGCCCTCTACCTTCATGACCGCGGTCTTGCGGAGGAAGTCCAGGAACTCCCAGGCGAGAACGCCTTCGTCGTGGGCGAGGTTGGTGGGCCAGGATCGGGTCACCGGGTGAGTTTGTCAGCCTTCGTCGCCGTGAGGAACGCGGTCCACGTGCTTGGTCCGAGCGCGATGTGGGTGGCTGGAGCCTTGCTGTCCCGCACACCGACGCCGTGGCCGATCTCCACGCAGTCGGTGCCGTTGACGCTGTAGGTGCTCTTCCGCCACTCGGTCATCTGACGTGCCCCCTCATGAGGTCAAGCGTTCGATCAACTCCTTCGATTGTTCCGCATCCAGCGCGGCTTGGTCGAGCGAGCTCACGATGTTCTTGTACGCCTTGGCGGAGCCTCTGTCGTCGAGGAAGACGGCGTGGTTCTCGGCATCGATGAACACGACGGGTTCCAGCTTCTCGAACGTCATGAGGGTGAAGGATCCCGCCAGGCCTGCGTGTGCCCCCAGCGATGTGAGCAGAACTCGATAGGTGATGTACGGGCGGACTCCCATGGTCACGAGGTGGTGCAACTGGTCGGACATGACCTCGGAACTGCCGACCGGGAGCCGCAGTGCCTGCTCGTGGATGTAGAACGTCATGTCGCAGCGGCGTCTGAACAACTGCTGCTGACGAGCGGCACGAGCCGCGACGCGTTCGTCCGCCTCACGCTGGGGAGTGTTCGGGTTGCTGGCGATCAACGCGCGGAAGTAGTCCGGCAGCTGGAGAGGTCCGGGGATGAGGTTCATGCTCCAGCAGATGCTCTCGGTGGCTACCGCTTCGTGTTCGCTGAGCGTGCGGGGCAGCACCGGTTGCCTCTCGCCGTGCACCTGGAGCCAGCCTGATCGGTCGGCCTCGCGGAACACCGCCAGCAGGTGGTCGGACTCCTCGATCGGCGTGCGGCAGACGCCCAGCAGCCGGACGAGGTCGTGCTCGCTGATACCTCCCTTGCCGTTGAGCAGGTCGGACAGCTTGGCCGGGTCCCAGCCCGCGAGGTGGGCGGCGCCGCGTCCGGTCAGGCCCGCCTTCTCGAGGGCCGCGCGTATGCCCGCGCCGAACTCCCGACCTCGGACCGTGGAGTCTCTCTTTGGCATGAAATGAAGTTAGAGCCACACAACCTGTGTTTCCACCAGGTTCGGGCGAATTCAGCCGAAGAGGGGTTCGTGGTGGAGCAGTTCCAACGTCCTAAGTGGCCGGTGCTGCTCAGTAGTAGTGGCGCAGCTTCGGCCAGAAGGAGTCCCATGGTTCCGTTGGTGCCGTGCAGACCTTTATCTCCGTGCCGTCTTCTTCGTTCTCCACGGGGTTGTGGTGCGTGGCGACGACCCCGCAGTCGTCGAACGGTGGCTGACTGAACCCGACCAGCAGGACTTTGGAACTGGTGGACTCGGGAGGTCCCCAGTCGTAGAAGGACATGTGACCCGAGTACGTGTGGATCTCGGTGTAGGCCTCGATCGCGCCGGCCTGGCCGTAGTTGCGGGTGATGACGACGGGGCGGTCGTTGTCCTGCCAGGCGTCCTGGACGGTCAGGGCCAGTTCGCGCCAGCCGACCTGTTCGCCCTGTTCCGGGTTGATGGCGATGACCGGGCCCAGGGCGTTCGGCGGGAGGATCGGCAGGGAGCCGACCAGGGCCGGTACGACGCTCAAGGTCACCAGGACGCTGCCGAGCTTCTTGTTGCTCTGCAACCACTCCTGGGCCTGGCGTGCGCCTGCGGCCATCAGGACGAGCAGCAGCGGGACCGCGTAGTACGGCTTGCCGCCGGTGACGAGGCACAGGACGCAGAGGATCGGGTAGGCGAGCGCGATCGAGCGGAAGGTCCTGTCGCGCCAGAGGTTCCGGAGGCCGATCAGCCACACCGGGACGAGGAGCGGGGACAGCATCAGGAGCTGCATCGGGACGAACATGATGCGGTTCTCGGTGCCGTCGTCCTCGCTGATGCCGCGGGCCACCGTGAGCAACGGGAAGTCGTGCAACGCCTGCCACACCACCACCGGAGCGGCGATGACCGCGCACACCGCCACGCCTGCGGGGAGCCACCACGTGCGCAGGACGGTGCGCGGGCCCACGGCCAGGAGCGCGCCGCCCAGGGCTGCCAGCAGCAACAGCAGGAGCCACTTGTTGGCCAGGCCCACGCCTGCCGTCGCGCCGAGGGCGAGCCACCAGCGGCCGTCGCCGGATTTCAGGAGTCTGACGGCGAAGTAGCCGATCAGGACCCAGATCAGCAGATCGATGGTGGCGGTGGAGAGCATGTGGCTCACGGCCAGGACGAACGTCGACGTCGCGGAGGCGGCGGCGGCGAACGTGGTGCCGCCACCGAGTTCTTTCGCGGTCAGGGCGACGACGACGGTGATGGCGAGTGCGAAAAGCGTTGCCGTGACGCGCAGGCCCGTCGGGGTCTCGCCGAACACCTCGGTCGTGAGGCGGGCGAGGATCGGCGTGATCGGCGGCTGGTCGACGTAGCCCCAGTCCGGGCGTTTGCCGGCCGCGATGAAGTAGAGCTCGTCGCGGTGGAAGCCGTAGCGGCCCGACAACGCCGTCAGCACCGCCGCCTGCACGACGAGCACGATCCCCAGGCCACGTCCCATGAACGGGAAGGTACCGAGGAGATGCCTGATCAAGTGGCGTTTTTGCGGTACCAGCGCGGGGACGTGGTGATCGGCGGGTCGAGGTGCGCGTTGACGACGATCATGTTCGGACCGGAGGCCGCGGCCAGTGCGTCCGCCAGGCCGTCGAATCCGTTCAGAGTGACGGCCGGGATGCCGAAGCTCTCGGCGAGCCTGGCGAAGTCCGGGCGGGTCAGGTCGACGCCGCTGATCGCGTGGTTCGCGATCCGCTGGTCGTAGCGGAGCATGCCGTAGCCGCCGTCGTCGACGAGCACGATGGTGAGCGGCAGGCCTTCTTGCCTGAGCGTGGCGAGGTCGCCGCACGCGAAGAGGAAGCCGCCGTCGCCCACGACTGCGATCGTGCGGTGTGCGACGGCGGCGCCGATGGCCGCCGGGAAGCCGAAGCCGAGCGTGCCCCAGCCGACCGGGTAGGCGAGGCCACGGGGTTTCGTGACGTGGTGGAAGCCGCCGATCCAGTAGCCCGGGATGCACATGTCGGCGACGATCGTGGCGTCCGTGCCTTCCAGCGCCCGCAACAACTTCAGGGCCTCGGGGGAGTCGGCTTCGGCCAGCGCGCGCACCTCGGCGTTCACGGCTTCGACGTCGACGGAGGCTTCCTTGGCGGTCACCCTGGCGGCGAGTGCGGCGGTGACGGCGGCCGCATCGCCTTCCAGCGTGACGTCCGCCTGGTAGTTCTTGTTCGCCTCGGCCTTGTCGATGTTGACGGCGAGCAGGGCGGACGGCTGCGGCTGCAACCAGTTCTGGGTCATCATGCCGTCGAAGTCGGTGCCGATGCCGATGACGAGGTCGGCGTCGTCCCACAGTTTGCCTACGGGCGGTGCGTGCACTGGGCCTCGCACGACGTGAGGGCTGTCCGTCAGGCCGCGCGCGCCGTACGTCGTGATGATCGGTGCTTGCAGTTTCGCGGCCAACGCGCTGATCGCGTCGCCGGCTCCTGACCGTGCCGCGCCGCCGCCCGCCCAGATCAACGGTCTCGTCGCCGCGGCGACAAGGCGTTCGGCTTCGGTCAGGTCGACGATCGCGCGGGCGGGCTCGGCCCTCGTGACGGTGTGGTGCGGGACCTCGGCGGAGAGGAAGTCAGTGGGGATGCCCAGATAGACCGGACCGTGCGGGCTCCGGGTGGCCTGCTGCACGGCCTTGTCCGTGTACGCGGCCACGTCCACAGCGGAGGGAACGTCGAACGACGCCTTGGTGACCGGGACGAACATGGCCTTCTGGTCGCGCGTCTCGTGCAGCACGCCGCGATGGACGCCGGGCCTCCGGAGCGTGGACGGGATGTCCGTGGCGATCACGAGCACCGGGCTGCCGGACGCCCACGCCTCGCCGGTGGCGCCCAGGGTGTTCGCCGCGCCGGGGCCGGTGGTCACGATCGCCACACCCAGCCTGCCCGTGGCACGTGCGTAGCCGTCTGCCGCGTAGACAGCCGTCTGCTCGTGGCGCACGCCGATCATGCGGATGCCCGGGTGTAGTTGCAGCGCCTCCCAGATGGCGAGGTTGTGCACGCCGGGCAGTCCGAACACCACCTCGACGTCGTGCGCGGCCAGCACGTCCAGCAAGCTCTCGGCACCCTGGGGCATACCTCCGACGCTAAGGCCTGCTTACGGCCTGGACAACGGACGTGCAGCAAGTCTGGTGCTCAGCGTCAGGCGCGGAACGGCTCGGCGGCGTGTTCGTTCAAGTGGTCCAGTCCAACTGGGACGGTGTGAACGTTCCGGCCCGCGAAACGTCGTTCGAATCGAGTGGGGGCAATTCGGGACGACGCGGCGGAGTTCGGAATTGGGGCCTGTTGTTGCTCCTTTTCCTCCAGCGGGGTGAATTGGTTGCTCAGGTCGGCGGGCAGCTGCTGTGGGCCTGATGGCCGCACGAGGCGAGACGCCGTCAATGGGGCTTTTGTTTCGGCGGATTCACAGCTTCGTGAATTGGCTGCGAGATGATTGACGTGTGAACTGTGTTCTTGGAGTGGCTCTTGTGTCAATATGTGCGGCGACCGCACGACCTGGGGGTAGGAGATGCTGTACTTCGGTGGGCTGTTCGGAGTGGTGATGCTCGGCGTGACGATCTTCGCCGTCGTGGACGTGATCACGACGGACGAGGGTTCTGTTCGTAATCTGCCGAAGATGATGTGGCTTCTCCTGGTCTTGCTGTTCCCGTTGGTGGGCTCGATCGCCTGGTTCGTCGCGGGCCGTCCGGTGGTGGGGACCGGGCGCGCGCGATTCGGGGCGCACGAGCGGAGTGCTTCTGCTTTTCCCGAGTACGACCGGCCGGGACGGTTCGCGGCCACTCAAGCTGACGACGATCAGGAGTTCCTGCGCCGCTGTCGTGAGCGCGCGGAGGAACAACGACGCAAGGGACGCGAGAACCAGTGAGGATTGTCCTGCTGTTCTTGGTTGTTCTGCTCGCCGGTTGTGGCGGAAACGCGCAAATGGCGGCACAACCCCCCACCTCTCAATCGTCCACATCGGACAAACTGGCGCCGGCCGACTTCCAGGCCCGCTGGTGGACCTGGGCTTCCCAGCCGTCCGGCAGCAATCCGGTGTCCGACACCTCCGGACGCTTCTGCATGCGGGACCAGCCCGTCGAGGTCTGGCTGCTCGCCGGGACGCTCGCTGAAGGTCCGGTCGAACGGCAGTGCCGGGTCCCCGCCTCCAAGCCGTTGCTCGCACCCGTCGTGAACCTCGCGAGCGACGTCACCTCCTGCGAGACGTTCATGAAGCGCGCACAGGGCGAGGTGCTGCTGGACGGCTCGACGCAGACGCTCACGAAGGTGTCCGCCACGCCGTTCACCTACGAGGCGCGCGCGGGCAACCCGTACGGCACGGCGGCCGGTCGGATCAACTCCGTGGGCTGTGGCCTCTACGCGTGGATCCCCGCGCCGGCGTCCGGTGAGCACGAGCTCCTGATCCGCGGTTCGGGAGGCGGCAAGGAGGTCGACGTGAGGTACAAGCTGATAGTCGGCGCCGACTAGCCGGGAAAAGCAGGTGCGCCGGTCCGGTACCGTGGTCAGTGGCGTCCGAGCAGACGTGAGGCTGGAGCCACTCCCCGGCAGCGAGTGGCATTCTCCGCCGCAGTGTTCAGCAACTCCTGCTCGCTGAAGCGAACCCGACCACCTAGACGCGTGCACATGCGTCCTTGTCGGCCGAGCCGGGCGGCGGAAACGAGGACTGCTGTCATGGCACGTCTGTCCACGACGGACCAGCTCGCCGATCTCCGGCGCGCCTACACGGGCGAGAACCTGTCCCAGGCGGTTCCGGCCGTCCGCGACGGGGCCGCGTTGCTGCCCGACGCCACCACCGAGGCCCAGCGTCAGCTGGAGGCCAAGGTGCTGCTCGCGGGCTGCACCGCCGCGAGCATGCTCCAGCTGATGCCGCCCGCGAGCCTCATCAGGCCCGCCCACGCGTTCCGGAGCGTGGAACCGGGGGAGACGCTGAGGCTGCACCTGAACACCAGGGCTCTCGGCCCGCTGCTGTTCGAACTGCTGCCGCGCACCGAGGGCGGGTTCGGCATGGGCGTCGCCGGTCTCGCGCACCGGCAGTACCGGAGGTCGGCCGAGCTGGCCACCGGGGACGCCGGGGTCGTGCTGGCCGGGGTCGACGAGCAGGCCTGGGACTTCGGCATGCGGTACGTGCGCTGGATGCACGAGCACCGCGGCGTCGAGTACACCGACGGCGGCGGCAACGACGACGAAATCGCCGAATCGGCCACTGGGAGCGCCCTGCTGCGCCGGGTACACCTGTGGCATGACGCCAGCTGGTTGCGCGCACTCCCGATGGGCGGGGCCTGGTTCACCGAGTGGGCCGGTGGTCCCTCCGAGGACGAGATCCGGCACAGGCTCGGCCACCCGCAGTTCGGGACCACCCGGCAGATCGTGCTGCGCCGCCTCGACGCTCCGACCGAGGACGTCGAGGAAGGCCTGCGGACCTATCCGTGGCCTGAGGAGTTCGTGTCTGCCGTCACGGCCGGTGAGCCTGATCAGCGGCCTGACCACCGCTAGACTGCGCTTTCGCCCGCAGGAACGATCGTCAGGAGGACCCCGGTGACCCAGCAGGCTGCCGAGGCCCAGTCCGAAGCCACGCGCAAGGCCCCTCGCGTGCTCGTCGCCGAGGACGAGGCGCTGATCCGCCTCGACCTCGTGGAGATGTTGCGCGAAGAAGGCTACGACGTGGCGGGCGAGGCCGCAGATGGTGAAGAGGCCATCAAGCTCGCGACCGAACTCGACCCCGATCTGGTGATCCTGGACGTCAAGATGCCCAAGGTCGACGGGATCGAAGCGGCGCAGCACATCGCGGGCAACCGGATCGCGCCGGTCGTGATCCTCACCGCGTTCAGCCAGCGCGACCTGGTCGAGCGCGCCCGTGACGCGGGTGCGATGGCCTACCTGGTCAAGCCGTTCCAGAAGCGGGACCTCGTGCCCGCGATCGAGCTGGCGATGAGCCGGTTCAACGAGCTGGCCGCGCTGGAGCAGGAGGTCGCCGGGCTCACCGAGCGCCTGGAGACCCGCAAGGTCGTGGAACGCGCCAAGGGCATTCTCATGACCAAGCAGGGTCTGAGCGAGCCCGAGGCGTTCAAGTGGGTGCAGCGCACCGCCATGGACCGCCGCACGACGATGAAGGCCGTCGCCGAGGCCGTCATCGAGAACTTCGGCTGAGTCAGCTTCTGCTGAGTTCGAGCAACACGGAGTCCGTCTGCCGCCCCGGATCCTCGGGGCGCAGGCGGACTTCGACGTTGTGGCTGCCTTTCAGTTCGATCAGCAACTCGTGCCGGCCACCTACGCCACCGGGTATCGGCACGGTCGCCGCGAGAGAGCTGTCGACGTACACCTCGAAGCCCGCTATCGGCGCCACAGAGCGTGCATGGGCGGCGTCGAGGGTGATGACCAAGGTCACCTCGTTCGGGCCCTTAGCGGTGAACTCAGCGGTCATGACGGGCAAAACGGGCGGTGGCTCGGCCGGGGCGTTCTCCAGTTTTGCCGGCGACTGGCCGGGCACCTCCAGATAGCTCTCCAGCACCTGGGCCTGCGACGCGCCGGGCATCCGCAGCACGAACGGCGTCAGCGCGTGCGCACCGGCTTCTCCGAGCAACTCGGCGGGCACGTCTCCCACCAGCGTCAACTCGCTGTCCTCCGCCGCCGACCAGCCGCTCACCTCCGGCCGCAGCGGCACCCTCGCCGGTCCGAGCTCCGCGACCAGGCCGTTCGGATCACCGCCGTCGCCGAACCGCACCGTCGTCCGCAACCGTGCTGAAGACGCCGCACGCAGCGGTGCGCGCGCTATACCGATGTTCGGCGCCTCCTCGTCGGGTGCGAGCACGCGCAACGTGCCCGCGACGACCGGTGTCTCGGTCACCTCGGCCATGGGCTGAAGGCCACCCGTGAAGCCGATGGCATCGATCTCCACACGTCCGGGATAGCTCGGCGGCGGGGTCACGCTGACCAACACACTCGCTTCACGCCACTTCGGCACGACCGGCAGCGACGCGATCTGGGCGCCATCTTGCATGACGCGCACATCGTTATCTGTCAGCACCGCTTCGAATCGATGCAGAACGCCTGCTCCCCGCGTTCCGGGGGCGACCGAGTCGTCCACCACCACGCGGATCGCATCAGGAGGAGGTATGGGTCCGAGCCGGTCGGGCGTTCCGGGGACCAGGTCGAGCACGAGCCTTCCGCGTGGCCCGGCCGCGTCCGTCACGACGGCCACCCGGCCCCGTTCGCCCGACTCGTTCAGCTGCATCGGCGTCCGTGCGCGCAACACGGCCGTGTCGTTCCCGCACGGCATGTCGAGCACAAGGCGGCCGCCGGAACCCGAACTCGGGTTGACGCACCCGCGCCGTCCGCTCAGGTGGTAACGGCGTTCGAAGAACGTGTCGTCGAAGTCGTCGAGCCAGCCGTTGATCGTTCGGCGCCAACCGTCGTCGCTCGGCCGTTCCTCCGCCCTGACCGGCGAAGATCGCTGGCCGAACGCGTCGACCGCGCGCACCTCTGGCCGGCCGGAGCCCGCGATCTCGGGCGCCACGACGAGCTTCCCGTAGACCTCGTAGCCGGCCGCGCCGTCCACGGGAGTCCATTGGACCCGACCGTCGCTGCTCCAAACGGTGGGTGGAGGGCTGGGCTGCGCCGGCGGAGACGAAACCTTGACGAAATCTGCCGTGTACTTAGTTAAGCGAACGGCCTCTGAACTGGGCTTCTTCGAGGCATCATCAGTGGCACGCAGAACCAGCACCGCCGCGACGATGATCGCGACAGCGCCTACCGCCGTGATCACCCGGCGACGCGGAGTCATACGTCCACGTTATGGCAGCCGTCCAAAGAGTGAACGAAGGTTACAGTCTGTGAGATTGCTTAAGTGAAACATAACGCCGCGTTGCGTTATGGTCACGAGCCCATTGGCTTTGATGACTGCGGTCACAGTCATCGCCTAGGTTCCGGCCATCCCTCAGGAGAGGGTGATGGAGCGGCGCGCGGAGATCTCGCGTAGCCGGGAGCAGGGATAGAGGAGGGACATCACGTGCGTAAGCACTCTGTGAAGTCCGCAGCGATCGTCGGTGCCTCGCTGCTTGTTCTTGCAGCCTGTGGCTCGAACAAGGATGAGGGCAGCGGTAACAACGGGGGCAGCTGCGACACGTCGAAGGGCACTCTGACCGTCGGTGTTGTCGCCCCGTTGTCCGGGAACCTGTCCGCTCTCGGCGTCGGCATCAAGCAGTCCGCCGAGCTCGCCGTGGACGAGGCGAACAAGAAGTGCACGGTCAAGGGCTACAAGCTGACGGTGTCCGCCCAGGACGACGAGGCCAACCCCGCCAAGGGTGCCCAGGCCGCCACGAAGCTGTCGACCGACCCCAACGTCGTGGGTGTCGTCGGCACGCTGAACTCGTCGGTCGCCCAGACGGTCCAGCCGATCCTGCGGGACAAGAAGATCCCCCAGGTGTCGCCGGCCAACACGAACCCGTCGCTCACCAGGGGCAACGACTTCCTGACGGCCCCGAAGCGCCAGTTCGACAACTACTTCCGCGTCTGCACCACCGACGACCTGCAGGGCCCGTACGCGGCCAACTACCTCGTCGAGAAGGCCGGCAAGAAGAAGATCGCCATCATCACCGACGGCAAGACCTACGGTGAGGGCCTCGCGGCGGAGCTGCAGAAGCAGGTCACCAAGAAGGGTGGCACGATCGTCGGCTCCGAGAAGGTCGGCGAGAAGGACACCGACTTCTCCGGCGTCATCGCCAAGATCAAGGCCCTCGGCCCGGAGGCCGTCTACTACGGCGGTGAGTACCCCGTCGCCGGTCCGCTGTCCAAGCAGATGAAGGACAACGGCCTCGACGTTCCGCTGATGGGCGGCGACGGCATCTTCGACGGCAAGTACATCGAGCTCGGCGGCAAGGAGGGCGACCTCGCCACCTCCGTCGGTGCCCCGACCGAGTCCCTGGCCACGGCCAAGGCCTTCGTCGACGCGTACAAGGCGAAGTTCGGCAAGGAGGACTACGCCGCCTACGGTGCGTTCTCCTACGACGCCGCGAACGCGATCATCGGCGGCCTCGCCGCGACCGTCGACGGCGCTGCCTGGGACGAGTCGAAGCGCGACGCCATGCTGCAGAACGTGGGCAAGTACAGCGGCTCCGGTGCCACCGGTGAGGTCAAGTTCGACCAGTACGGCGACAGCACCAACAAGGTCCTGACCGTCTACCAGGTCACCTCGGCCAAGTGGAAGGACGTTCAGACCGGCACCTTCACCGGCTGATCGACTACCTAAACACTGATTGAAGCCACGGCGGGGGCGGGCGTTCTTTGCTCGCCCCCGCCGTCTACGGAGGTAGTCGTGTCAGTCCTGTTCCAACAGCTGGCCAACGGGGTCATTCAGGGTGCGTTGATCGCCCTGATCGCCCTCGGGTACACGATGGTGTACGGCATCATCCAGCTGATCAACTTCGCCCACGGCGAGGTTTTCATGGTGGCCTCGTACGGAGGCCTCGCCACGTTCACGCTTCTTCCTGACGACCTCAAGAAGTCGCCTGCCGTGGCCCTGCCGCTCATGTTCGTCGGCGGCATCGCGGTGGCGGTCATCGTCGCCGTGATCATGGAACGGTTCGCCTACCGGCCGCTGCGCAACGCACCCCGGCTGGCACCGCTCATCACAGCGCTCGGCGTGTCCGTGTTCCTGCAGGAGGCTGTGCGCGTCTTCTACCCGAACGCGAAGTCCAACCTGCCGTACCCGAAGGTCTTCCCCGAGGGCAACCTGACGATCGGCTCGGTCAACATCTCCTGGACCGGGATCCTGCTCGTCGCCCTCTCGGTCGGCCTCGCGATCATCCTGCAGACCTACATCAACCGCTCGCGCATGGGCCGCGCGATGCGTGCGACCGCGCAGGACCCCGACACCGCGAAGCTCATGGGCGTCAACCCCGACCGCGTGATCGTGCTGACGTTCATCATCGGCGCCGTGCTCGCCGGTGTTGCCGGCATCATGTTCGGCGGCTACCTGAACAACATCAACATCGACATGGGCTTCCAGAACGGCATCTTCGCCTTCACGGCGGCCGTCCTGGGTGGCGTCGGCAGCATCCGCGGCGCGGTCATCGGCGCGTTCATCATCGGTCTGATCAAGACCATCGCCGGTCAGTACATGCCGGGTGGCACCCAGTACGACTACGTCTGGATCTTCGTCGTGCTGATCCTCGTGCTCGTCTTCCGCCCGCAGGGTCTGTTCGGTGAGCCGGAAAGGGTGCGCGCATGAGTACGGTCGACACGACTTCTGGCAAGCCTTCTCCGCTCGCCTCGCTCGGCAAGCCGTTCGCGGCGGCCGGTGGTGTGCTGGGCATCGTCGCGGCGCTCCTGCCGTGGGTCACGTTCAGCCTCAACGACGGCAACTGGCCGGACAAGTCCACGCTGCAGTTCTTCGACGCGCCGTTCGCCCTCACGGGCTTCCGCTGGCACGTCCTCCTGCTGGGCGTTCTCATCCTGGTCGCGGCGTTCGCACCGGTTCCGTCCAAGGGCCGGGTCGTCCGGGCGCTCGGCTGGGGCCTCACGATCGTCTCGTTCGTCAACGCCATCTACATCACGGTCAAGGGTGGTGGCCTCGGCGCCATCACGGCCGTCGACGGTGCCACCGCGTTCGGCGGCGTGGTCGGCCTCGTCGCGGGTGTGCTGACGATCCTCGCGGGCTACGGCATCGGCATCACGCCGGTCGGCGAGTGGAAGTTCAAGATCTCCACCCCGGTCGCGTACCTGGTGCTGCTGGTCTCGTTCGGCGCGGTGCTCTACGCCGTCGCCGCGATGCTCACCACCGGTGGCGTCGGCTCGGCCAACCCGTACGCGGGCGCGATCTTCCTGTCGTTCCTCGGGTTCGCCGGCGGTCTGCTCGGCGCACTGAGCGGCGTCGGGTTCGTCCGCTGGATCTCGGCCCTGTCCGAGCAGCACCGCGTCTTCAGCGTGATCGTGCTGGCGGCGTGCGCGCTGCTGCTGCCGTTCACCGAGGCGGGCAACGAGTACTGGATGACGGTCGCGGCGAACATCGGCATCTACGCCGCCACCGCGATCGGCCTCAACATCGTCGTCGGTCTCGCGGGTCTGCTCGACCTCGGGTACGTGGCGTTCATGGGCATCGGTGCCCTCGTGGCAGCGAACTTCTCCGGTGCCGCCACCGCGTACTTCGGCTTCGACCTGCCGTTCCCCGTCGCCGCCGTCATCGCGGCCGTCGTGGCCGGCATCTTCGGCGCCATCGTCGGTTCGCCGACGCTGCGGGTCCGCGGTGACTACCTGGCGATCGTGACGCTGGCGTTCGGTGAGATCTTCACCCGCTCCGCGCAGAACGACATCGGTGGCTTCACCAACGGCTCCAACGCCATCCCGGGCATCCCGGCGCTGTCGTTGTTCGGGGCGGAGTTCAACAAGTCGTTCACCATCGGCTCGGTGAAGTTGCCCGCCGGTGTCCTGTACTACGTCCTCATCGTGCTGCTCGTCGCGGCGACGATGGCGGTGTTCGCGAACCTCAAGTTCAGCCGCATCGGCCGTGCCTGGATCGCGATCCGCGAGGACGAGGACGCCGCCCGCGCCATGGGCATCCGCACCGGCAAGATGAAGATCCTCGCGTTCCTCATCGGTGCCATGCTCGCGGGTCTCGCGGGCGCGGTGTTCGCACACAAGAACGGCACCGTGTCCTACGAGTCGTTCAAGTTCCTCGAGTCGGTCACGCTGCTCGCGGCGGTCATCCTCGGCGGCATGGGCTCGATCCCCGGTGCCGTTCTCGGTGCCGCGCTGCTGTTCGTGCTGCCCGAGAAGCTTCGAGACTTCGAGGACTACCGCCTTATGATCTTCGGCCTCGCGCTGATCCTGATCATGCGGTTCCGGCCGGTCGGCCTGATCCCCGATGCGCACAGGCGCGCTGAGATGGTCGAACGCGCCGACGAAAATGCCGAAGAGGCGCATGTGGAGGCGAAGAAGGCATGAGCACGCCGGTGTTGGAGGCGCGTGACGTCTCGATGGTCTTCGGTGGCCTCAAAGCGTTGAAGGGCGTCACCCTGACGCTCGAAGAAGGCAAGATCGTCGGCCTGATCGGCCCGAACGGCGCGGGGAAGACGACGTTCTTCAACTGCCTGACGGGTCTGTACACGCCGACCACCGGCGAGGTGTTGCTCAAGGGCAACGTCCTGCCCGGTGACCCGGCGAAGGTGACGGAGGCGGGCGTGGCCCGCACGTTCCAGAACATCCGCCTGTTCCCCAGCATGTCCGTGCTGGAGAACGTCATGGTCGGCCGCCACGTCCGGATGAAGCAGGGCCCGCTGGCCTCGCTGTTCCACGGCCCGGCCTACCAGCGCGGTGAGAAGGCGGCTCGCGAGCGGTCGCGGGAGCTGCTCGCGTTCGTCGGCCTGAACAACGTCGACGACGAGCTCTCGCGCAACCTCCCGTACGGCGACCAGCGCCGTCTGGAGATCGCGCGTGCGTTGGCGACGGACCCGGCGGTGCTGCTGCTGGACGAGCCCACGGCGGGTATGAACCCGCAGGAGACGGAAGCGACGCAGCAGCTGATCTTCCGCATCCGCGAGACGGGTGTCTCCGTCGTGGTCATCGAGCACGACATCAAGTTCATCTTCGGTCTGTGCGACTCGGTCTCCGTGCTCGTGCAGGGCGAGCTGCTCGTCGAGGGCAGCCCCGAGGTCGTGCGGGCGGACCCGCGGGTGGTCGAGGCCTACCTCGGCAAGCCCCCGGACGAAGTCCAGCACGACGTCGAGGCCGCCGCTGCTGCTGAGGAGGAGCAGGCATGACCGCGCTGCTCGAAGTCCGCAACCTCTCCGTGTCCTACGGCGCGATCGAGGCTGTCCGCGACATCTCGTTCACCGTCGAGGCCGGCCAGATCGTGTCGTTGATCGGCTCGAACGGTGCGGGCAAGACCACGACTCTGCGCACCATCTCCGGGTTGTTGCGGCCGACGTCCGGGTCGATCCGGTTTCAGGGCAAGGAAATCCACAACGACCCGGCGCACGCGATCCTCGGTGAGGGCATCGCGCACTGCCCCGAGGGGCGGCGGCTCTTCCCTCGGATGACCGTGGAGGAGAACCTCCAGCTCGGCGCCTACGTCCGCAAGGACGACGGTGTCGAGGCGGACATCCAGCGCGTGTACGACCTGTTCCCCGTGCTGGGGGAGCGCCGGACCAACAAGGCCGGGCTCTTCTCCGGTGGTGAGCAGCAGATGCTCGCCATCGGCCGCGCGATGATGTCGAAGCCCCGTCTGCTGATGCTCGACGAGCCCTCCATGGGCCTTTCGCCGATCATGACGCAGAAGATTTTCGACACCATCAAGGAGTTGCAGTCGCTCGGCACCACCATTTTGTTGGTGGAGCAGAACGCGTTGGCTGCGTTGGCGTTGTCGGATCACGGGTATGTGATCGACCTTGGTAAGACCACTTTGGACGGTCCTGGGCATTCGCTCCTGGCTGATCAGCGGGTTCGTGACGCTTATCTGGGTGAGGCTCACTGAGGGTTGGGTTGTGGGAGCGGGGCGGGGGTTTCCTCCGTCCCGTTTTCGTTTGTCTTGGGTGTCGCTTTGTCCTGTGGTCGCCTTGCGATCCGCTGACCTTGTCTCGTGGTCGCCTTGCGTTCCGCGACCTTGCGGGTGGTCGCCTTGCGAGTGGCGGGTTGCTGTTGCGTGCTTCCCCTGGGGGCTCTGCCCCCAGACCCCCGGCAATCTGATCAGGGGGCCCGCGCCGCCCGTAGGTAGATGGCACGCCTGTTGCGTTGGGCGGCTGCCTGTTGCGTACGTGGGTGCGTTGGCGGTGGGGTCCCATCACGAGTCCCACCAAGAGCGGGCCACACCTGAGGGGTGAGGTCAAGTCGACGAAAAGCGTGTCGACTTGACCTCACCCCTCAGGTGCAGCAAGAGCTATGGCGCGACTCGTGATGGGACCCCACCGCCCTGACCTTGTGCCAAAGGCCAAAGACCAAGGACAGGACGGCTCGCCTGCGGCATCGCTGTGGAGCTGTGGAGCGGAGTTGTGCTGCGGTCAGGTGCGGTCGAAGTCGGCCAGGATTCGGGGTAGGGCCAGTTTGGCCGCCTTGCCGTGGTTCACGTCTGCGCCCAGGTCTACCAAGTTGCTGTGGGCGTGGTGCTGCTTCAGGCGTTGGGCGCAGTAAGCGGAGGTTTCCAGCAGGGTGTCCTTGTCGCCGGACGACGAGTAGATCGTCACCGGGACTGTCGGGCGCCAGTCGCAGTAGCTGTCGGCCTCGCGGAGCTTTGCTCGCAGGATGCCTGTGGGGTGCTGCATGCGCTGGTAGTAGGAGTCGGTCAGTAGTTCCCGCATGGTGGCGGGGAGGTGCTGGAAGATTTCCTCGTTGCGGTGCTCGCCATCGAACAGGGACTCGATCGACGGGTCGCGGAAGACTTCTGCCGGGGTGTCGTAGAGGTCGAACAGGCGGTTCCAGGCCACCGTCCAGTACGCCATGTACGCGACGCCGTTGGCGATTTCGTCGTTCAGCGCCTTGGTTACCAGCAGGCTTGGCTTGAACGGGCCGCCGATCGGGGCCAGTGCGCCTGCTTTCAGGTTGCGGTCTGCGCCGCGCTGTAGGGCCTGGCCCAGGGCCATGGCCGCGTGGCCGCCCTGGGAGTGGCCGGTGATCATGACGCGGCGGTCTGGGCGTAAGCCCCTTGAGGTGGCGTATTCGCGGGTTGCCCGTAAGGCGTCTATCGAGGCTGTGACGGTGGACTTCGCGTCCACGTACGGGTGGAAGCCCGGGCCGGTGCCCAGGCCCAGGTAGTCCGGGGCCGTGGTCAGGTAGCCGGCGGCGGCGAAGAGGTAGGTGGCGGCTCTGTCGTTGCCGTCTGCCACCGAGGCGACCGAGCCCCGGTAGCCCGTCGTGCCGTGCAGCCAGGTGGCCTGGCGCGGGGTGCGGTCGGCGTTGTCGGGCAGGGCGATCAGGGCGCTTGCGGTTGTCGGTTTTCCGAAGGCGTCGATGGTGCGGTAGGTGATGCGCTTCGCGGTTACGGCGAAGCGGACGCGCGAGGCGTCCAAGGCGTGGTCCCCCAGGTATTTCACCAGCTGGCTGGTGTCCATCGTGGACACCGGGACGACGTCGAGGAGGCTGCCGCGGGCCGGGTGTGCGGACGCGGTGGCCGGGACCGTGGCCGCGACCAGCGCGCCGCACAGGGCCGCTGCTGTCAGTCGAGTCGTGAAGGTCATGCGGTCCACGATCTCGGGATGATCTTGGCCGCGCACTGGGGCTTACCGTACGAAAGGGGTGTGGTTTACCCCAGTGTCAGGCGCCGGGGGGCTTGGGGCGCAGGAGGCACGTGAGGCGGGCGGTGCAGGTGCGCTTGCCGTCCTCGTCGGTCACGACGATCTCGTACGTCGTCGTGCTGCGGCCCAGGTGGATCGGGCGGGCCACGCCGGTGACGGTGCCCTCGCGCGCCGCTCGATGATGGGTGCAGGACAACTCGAGCCCGACGGCGATGAGGTTGTACTGCGAGGCGTGCATCGCGGAGGCGATGGAACCGAGCTGTTCGGCGAGCACCGCGTTCGCGCCGCCGTGGAGCAGGCCGAACGGCTGGCGGTTGCCCTTGACCGGCATCGTGCCGGTCATCTCCTGGACATCCCATCGGGTGATTTCGATGCCCATGCGGACGTGCAGCTGCTCGTCGGCGAACTCGATTGGCAGGTCGGGGGTCACGCGGGCTCCAAGGGCTCAAGCAAAACTGTCAGACCCCCACCCTAGACTCGGGCCCGTGACTACCTCAGACGTGAAGCGGCTCCTGCTCATCGACGGTCACTCGATGGCCTACCGAGCGTTCTACGCCCTGCCCGCCGAGAACTTCGTGACGAAGACGGGCCAGGTCACGAACGCCGTGTACGGGTTCACGTCCATGTTGATCAACATCCTGCGCGACGAGAAGCCGACGCACGTCGCGGTGGCGTTCGACGTCTCGCGCAAGACGTTCCGCTCCGAGCAGTACCCCGAGTACAAGGCCGGTCGCACCAAGACGCCGGACGAGTTCCGCAGCCAGGTCTCCCTGATCAAGGACGTGCTGGCCACGCTGGCCATCCCGACCATGGAGAAGGAGAACTACGAGGCGGACGACATCATCGCGACGCTGACCACGCAGGCCGTGGCACAGGGCGTCGAGGTGGAGATCGTCACCGGCGACCGCGACGCGTTCCAGCTGGTCAACGACAAGGTCACGGTGCTGTACCCGGTCAAGGGCGTCTCGGAGATGGGCCGCTTCACCCCGGCGTACGTCGAGGAGAAGCACGGCGTGCGCCCGGAGCAGTACGCGGACTACGCGGCGGTGCGCGGCGACTCGTCGGACAACCTGCCGAACACCCCCGGTGTCGGCCCCAAGACGATCATCAAGCTGCTCAACCAGTTCGGCGGCCTCAACGAGCTCGTCGACCGCATCGACGAGGTGCCGGGCAAGGTCGGCGAGGCCCTGCGCGGCAACCTGGCGAACATCATCATGAACCGCCAGCTCACCGAGCTGATCAAGGACGTCGAGCTGCCGTACACGATCGACGGCCTCGAGGTCCAGGTCTGGGACCGCGACGCGGTGCACCGCCTGTTCGACGAGCTGGAGTTCCGCGTCCTGCGCGACCGTCTCTTCCAGACGCTGACGACGGCGGAGCCCGAGGCCGAGGAGGGTTTCGAGGTCTCCGGCGGCGCGATCCCCGCGGGCACGCTCGAGAAGTGGCTCGACACGAACGCCCGCAAGACGCGGGTCGGCGTCGCGCTGCGCATCACGACCGACCTGGAGGGCGTCGCGCTCTGCACGGCCACCGGTGAGGGCGGGTACGTCGACGTCACCGAGCTGAACGAGGCCGACGAGCAGGCGCTCGCCGCGTGGCTCGCCGACGAGAAGGTGTCCAAGGCCGGCCACGACCTGAAGCTGCCGTTGCGCCGCGTGCGCGCCCGCGGCTGGAAGCTGCGCGGCCTGTCCTCGGACACGGCCCTGGCCGCCTACCTGGTGCGTCCCGGCCAGCGGTCGTTCGCCCTGGACGACCTGGCGCTGCGCTACCTCAAGCGCGAGCTGCGGGCCGAGGAGTCGGGCGGCGGTCAGCTGTCGCTGCTCACCGACGAGTCCGAGGAAGCCCAGAAGGTCGCCACCAGCACGATCCTGCGCGCGCGTGCCGTCGCCGAGCTCGCCGACCGCCTCGACGAGGAACTGGTCACGATCGGCGGCACCGATCTGCTCGCGAACCTCGAACTGCCGCTGATGAACGTCCTCGACGAGGTCGAGGCCGTCGGCATCGCGATCGACGTCGACCACCTCACGGAGCTCGAGACGCACTTCGCGGCCGGCGTGAAGAACGCCGCGCAGGAGGCGTACGCCGTCATCGGCAAGGAGATCAACCTCGGCAGCCCGAAGCAGCTGCAGACGGTCCTCTTCGACGAGCTCAACATGCCGAAGACGAAGAAGACCAAGACCGGCTACACCACGGACGCGGACGCGCTGCAGAACCTGTTCGAGCAGACCGAGCACCCGTTCCTGCAGCACCTGCTGTCGCACCGCGACGTCACGCGCCTCAAGTCCACTGTGGACGGTCTGCTGAAGTCGGTGGCGGACGACGGCCGCATCCACACGACGTTCCACCAGACGATCGCGGCGACGGGCCGGCTGTCCTCGACGGACCCGAACCTGCAGAACATCCCGATCCGCACGGACGAGGGCCGCCGCATCCGGCAGGCGTTCGTCGTCGGCGAGGGTTACGCGGAGCTGATGACCGCGGACTACAGCCAGATCGAGATGCGGATCATGGCGACGCTGTCCGGCGACGAGAGCCTGATCGCGGCCTTCAACAGCGGCGAGGACCTGCACACCTACGTGGCGTCGCAGGCGTTCTCGATCCCCACCTCCGAGGTGACGGGGGAGATGCGCCGCCGCATCAAGGCGATGTCGTACGGCCTCGCGTACGGCCTGTCGGTGTTCGGTCTGTCGCAGCAGCTGCGCATCCCGACCGAAGAGGCCCGCGAGCAGATGGAGGCGTACTTCGCCCGCTTCGGCGGCGTGCGCGACTACCTCAACGAGATCGTGAAGAAGGCCGGCAAGGACGGCTACACCGAGACCGTCCTCGGGCGCCGCCGCTACCTGCCCGACCTGACATCCGACAACCGCCAGCGCCGCGAGATGGCCGAGCGCATGGCCCTCAACGCGCCGATCCAGGGCAGCGCCGCGGACATCATCAAGGTGGCCATGCTGGGCGTGTACCGCGCGCTGGAGTCGTCCGGCCTGCGGTCGCGGATGCTCCTGCAGGTGCACGACGAACTGGTCCTGGAGGTGGCCGAGGGCGAGCGCGAGGCCGTCGAAGCGCTCGTGCGCGAGCACATGGGCAACGCCTACCAGTTGCAGGTGCCGCTGGAGGTCTCCGTCGGCGTCGGTCGTTCCTGGGACGACGCCGCCCACTAGGGCCCAGAACGCGAATCAGCCCGTCCGAGGCGCAGTGCTCGGGCGGGCTGTGTGCTGGGGAGAACTGTTCTCCCCGTTGGAACTTATAGCGCGTGGGGGGACTTGCCGCAAGACCCGGTGCCGGCCGCACACTTCGTGGCCTGACCAGGGGATTGAGGGGTTCGAGCATGCGATTTCTGCTGTCCACCATCGGGTCGCGGGGAGAGGCGCAGCCGGTCACCGCGCTGGCCGTGCGGCTGAAGGCACTGGGCAACGACGTCGAGGTCGTCGCGCCGCCGGACTTCGAGGAACTCGTCACGGGCAACGGCGTCACCTTCACGCCAGTGGGCCCGAACCTGCGTGAGGCCACGGCGATCGGGACCACGCCGGACGACCTCCGCAGGCTCGTCGAGGAGTCGGTCAGGGAACAGTTCCGGGTCGTCACGAGGGCGGCAGGCCGGGCCGACGTCCTGGTGGCGGGCGGCGCGTTGCAGCACGCGACCCGTTCCGTGGCGGAAAGCATCGGCGCCCACTACGTGTATGCGAGCTTCTGCGCGAACACGTTGCCCTCACCGCACCACGCCCCACCCGCACTGCTGGGCCGCGTGCCGGTGAACGGAACTCCCGAGGAAAACCTCGCGCAGTGGGACCAGCACCGCCACTACTTCACGAGTTCGCGCGACACCCTCAACGCCGAGCGGGCCAAGCTCGGCCTCGGCCCGATCGACGACGTCCGCGACCACATCTTCGGCGACGCCCCGTGGCTCGCCGCGGACCCGGTGCTCGGCCCGTGGCCAGGCCCCGGCGACCTCGTCCAGACCGGCGCCTGGCTGATCGACGACGAACGCCCGCTCGGCCCGGACCTGCAGGCGTTCCTGGACGACGGCGAGCCACCGGTCTACTTCGGACTGGGCAGCATGCGTGGAGCCCCGGACACGGCGCACGAGGCCGTCGAGGCCGCGCGCGAACTGGGCAAACGCGTTGTCCTGCAACGAGGCTGGGCAGACCTGGAGCTCGCCGACACCGCCCCGGACTGCATCGCGATCGGTGAGGTGAACCAGCAGGCGTTGTTCCGCCGTGTCGCCGCGATCGTGCACCACGGCGGTGCCGGGACGACCACGACGGCCGCGGCGGCGGGCAGGCCGCAGGTCGTGTTGCCGCACATGTACGACCAGTACTACTGGGGCGGCCAGGTCGAGAGGCTGAACATCGGCCGCTCCGCGAAGGCGGTGACGGTCGAAACCCTCGCCGAGGCACTCCACCTCGCGGACCAGGCCGAGAAGCTTTCCGCCCAGGTGAGCACGGACGGTGCGCGGAACGCGGCGGAACGGTTGATGGCGCTCTGATTCGCCCCATGCGGGCGGTGGCCACGTGGTAAGCCAACGGCATGAAGATCCTTGCTGTGGTGCTGCTCCTCGCCGTCGCCGCCTGCACGGCCACCGAGCCGGGCACCCCGGTCACGGCGGAATGGCTCACGGGCAAGCTGACCTTCCGCGAGGTGAAGGGCCAGGCCCCCACCACCAAGCCGTCGTCCGGTTTCCCCGCGCCGCAGAACGAGCCCGGCGACCCGGCCGTCCAGACCGCGCGGGCGACCAGGCAGAGCACCGACGCCACCGTCCGCGAGCAGGCGCTCGGCACACTCGACTGCGCGGCCCCGGACCCGCTGGTCGGCAACGACGACCCGGCCGCACCACTGGTGACCTGCGACGCCGGTGAGTTCAAGTACGACCTGGGCCCGGTGGCCCTCGACGGCGACCGGGTAGTCAAGGCCACGGCGAGCCCCAGCGAGTACGGCGGCCACGTCGTGACGATCGAGTTCGACCCCGAGGGCGCCCGGACCTGGAGCGACTTCACGACCGCCAACGTGGGCAAGCAGATCGCGATCCTGATCAACGGACGGGTGCTCAGCGCACCCAGCATCCAGTCGCCGATCACCGGTGGCTCCACGCAGATCTCCGGCAACTTCACCAGGGAAGAGGCTGATCAGCTCGCGAGGCAGTTGGTCGGCCGGTGATCCAGGACTACGACGAACGCAGGTTGAGCAGAACACCGTGCGGCGCCACGAGAGAGCAGGATGGCGCACTCACCCGCTTGCACCTCGGCACGCACGTGACGATCGAGCACTCAGACGCCATCACGGGCGACCCAAGGGCGTTGGTAGAACGCCAGAAGAGCATTGCCGCGCAACGGTCCGAGCCCGTCGAGTGGCGGATCCACCGGCACCGCGCCACGCCTGCGCTCGCCGAGCACCTGACCGAGGTGGGGTTCACCGAGGACGAGCCCACCCACGTCATGATCGCCGCACGAGACCGCGCGCTGGCATCGGACGAGCTGCCGGAGAACGTGAGCGCCCTCCTCGACGAGGAGGAGTTCGACGAGGCCCGATCGGCGGCGTCGGCCGCGCACCGTGTCCGGGAGGACGAGGCCGTGCAGGCCGCCTGGTACGCGCTACGCCGTGACCAGGAGCTGACCGGCGTTCTGTGGTGGCACGCCGCCACCAGCGACAAGTTCATCGAGTTCGGCATGACCGGCGCACACCACGAGTTCGGGCCGTTGTTGCAGCGCGTCGCGCCGGCCTGGCCGTTCTACCAGCGCTACCTGCTCGTCGAGGCAACCAGCGACGTGCGTGATCTCGTCGCAGGACAGGGGTTCAGCGAACTGACCTCGATCCGCACGTTCCGCTGGACTCCGGTGGGAGAGCCGCACACGGCGCGGGTTTCGCACGGGCGACGAGAAAATCTGAACCGGGCCAACTGAGACGTACGTGTGGTGGGTGTCCGCAGTGAGGGGTGACCCGCATGTCGTACCAGGTTGGGCTCGATCTCGGATCCGCAGGCACCACCGTCGCCACCAGCCGTGGCGTCACGACCAACGGCCGGCGTGAGCAGTCGGCGGCCAGGGAGATCGCGAGCGTTCTCGACGACCTCGCGCAGCGGCACGGGGAGCCGCCGAGCCGTGTCGCCATGACGCATCCGTTGTGCTGGCCGCACGAGCATCTCGAGCAGTTGAGGCACGACCTCATCAACGAAGGCCGCGCGGACGTGTTGTTCGTGCCGGCACCGCATGCCGCCGCCATCGCGTTCGACGCCGACGTGCAGATGCCCGAGCACAGCACGGTGGCGGTGTTCGACTTCGGTGCCACCGGATGTGACATCACGGTGCTGCGCAAGCAAGGTGTGCTGTTGCTGGCCGGGCAGCCGGAACGGGTCGAGGTCGGCGGCTTCGACCTGGACGGGCTGGTGGCGGAGCACGTGATCACGAAGATCGGTACGCACAGCCGTGAGCTCGTGCGGAGCTGCGTCGAGGCGAAGGAACTGCTCGGCAGTTATCCGGAGGTGCGCATTCCCTACGTCGCAACGAACGGCGAGGTGTGCGAGGTCCGGCTGAGCAGGCTGGAGTTCGAGGCGATCATCCGGCCGTCGGTCGAGCTGACGATCGACGCGCTGGAACGGGTCGTGACGAGCGCGGGGTTGTGCCTGCCCGACGTCATCCTGCTCGTGGGCGGGTCGGCGCGGATTCCGCTGGTGGCGAAGGAGATCGCGGAACGGCTGGGCATCCCGGTGATGAGGGCGCCGGACGGTGCGGCCGCGACGGGTGCCTACCTCGAAGCCGTGCAGCTGGAACCCGAACCCGCCGAGCAAGCCACGGTCGAGGTGCCCGTACCGCGTCAGGAAGAGCCGAAGAAGCGGATTCCTACGACGCCGTTCATCGCGGCGGGGCTGCTCGTGCTCGTTCTCGGAGGAGGGTGGTTCGCGCACGACGCGATGAACCAGCCGCAGGTGAGGATGGAGAACACCAGCGTGCAGCTCGAACCGCCGGGAGTGGCGGAACTGCCGACCGTCATCGGGCCAGGGCGCTGATCTCCCGGACGGTCCGGTCGATCTCCTCCGGGGTGTTGAGGATCGACGTGCCGACGCGTGCGTACGGGATCCGGTAGGACGCCGTGGTGATCTGGATCTGCTTCTGCCGCAGCAGTTCCACGACCTCGGGTCCGGTGTGCCCGGGAACGTCGAAGCACACCAGGCCCGCGGACGTGGCCGGGTCGCGTGGCGTGTGCACGACGACCCCGGGGACGTCGGCCAGCCCGTCCTTGAAACGACCGGCGAGCTCGGTGATCCGGGACGCCACGCGGTCGCGTCCGAGTCGTTGGTGGAACCGCACCGCCGCCTGCACGCCGAAGTACTGCTCGAACGCGTGGAAGCCGCCGGGTCCCAGCAGCGCCGTCTCGCTGCGGTTGCTCAGGCTCGGCAGCATCGGCACGATCTCGCCGCTCACCTCGGGGTTCACCCACACCATGCCGGTGCCGCGCGGCCCGAACAGCCATTTGTGAGTGCCGGCGACGAACACGTCCGCGCCCGTGCGTGCTGGATCGTCGTGCACGGCCGCAAGTCCGTGCACGCCATCTACGACGAGGAGGCAGCGGTCTTCTTGTTTGCGGCCCCGGTTTGCTTCGGCGACAACCGCGGCGCACGCGCGGACCGGCATGCGTAGGCCCGTGCTCGACTGCACCCACGTAATGCCGACCGCACGGGTCTGCGGCGTGATCGAGTTCCGCAGCCGGGTCGCGATCTCGTCCTCGGTGGCCTTCGCGGGGTTCTCGTAGAGCGTGCCGATCCTGACCTTCGCGCCCGCCCGTCCCGCCGCGAGCCGGGCGGCCTGCTGGTGCCACGCGTGGTCTTGGTCGTTGAGCAGCAACTCCTGGCCGGCACGCAGTTTCAGGCCGCCGTAGACGATCGAGAGCCCCATGGTCGTGTTGGGCACGAACGCGATGTCGTCCGCCGCGCCGCCGACGTACCGGCCCAGCGCGACGGCGACCTCCTGCGCCTGCTCGGGCATCAGGTCGTGCGAGTTCGCGTCCAGCCTGCGGCGGAAGTCGTCGACCGCGTCCCGCACCTCGCGCGGGTTCGACGCGAGGTAGAAGAGCCCCAGGTTGGTCAGCGCCGGGTCCAGCCGGAACTCGCGGCGCACGGCGCCCCAGTCCACTCCCTGCCCGGCCGACGACGCGGTCGGCGCGACGGCGAGCAGCCCTGCCCCCACGAGGAAGTCACGACGTTCCATGCCTTCCATTGGACAGCTTCTGCGGTGCGAACGGCAGCCCCGTGTTCAACGCCTTCGCCCCCACGGCGCACAGCTCGCCGAGCATGCTCACCCCGATGGACAGCTGCGTGGGTGCGTGGTGGTCGAGCAGCAGCGCGAACCCGACACTCGTGCCGATCGACGTCACCCACACGAGCAAGGTCCACGGCGTGTACCGCTGCCACAGGTGGCCGTCGCGCTCGAACAGCCTGATCGTCAGGCCCCGGACCGCGCCGAACGCGAACCCGGCGGCGAGCGGCAGCAGGTAGACCAGGTGGAACTCGTCCACCGCGCGGACGCCGAAGAACAGGAGGAACGCGAGCGGCGCCAGCAGGTCCCTGGCGTTGAGCGGTTCCCCCATGAACCGGCGCACGAGCACGTACAGCACACCGGCCGCTATCAGCGCGTATGTCATTGCATCCCCCTAAGTAGCATGACCATGCTACTTAAATTAGCAGGGTCATGCTACAAAAGGGAGGTGTCACCGAGAGTCGTCGATCCCATCGCCCGCCGCCAGGCCGTCGCCGAGGCGGTGTTCCGCGTGGTCGTGCGCGACGGCGTCGAGCAGGCCTCGCTGCGCAACGTGGCGGTGGAGGCGGGCCTCGCGATCGGCTCGATCCGCCACTACTTCGACAGCCACGACGACATGATCATCTTCGCCGTCGAGGCCCTCATCCACTCCATCGACCAGCGCGTCATGGCCCACGTGCAGTCACTCCGAGATCGCAGTGATCCACGCCGGCCGGCCGAACGCGTGCTCTCCGAGGTGCTCCCGCTCGACGACCGCCGGCGCGACGAAGCCGTGCTGTGGCTGGCTTTCGTCACCGCCTCGCGCACCCGGCCGTCCCTCGTGCCGCACGCCGAACGGCTCTACGACGGCCTGCGCGCGCTCTGCCGCCGCGCGCTGACCGTGATGACCGAGGCGGGCACCATCGCGGCGACGCACGACGTCACTCTGGAGTCCGAGCGGCTGGCGTCGCTGCTCAACGGCCTCACCGTCGACGGCGTGCTCCACCCGGACCGGATGACGCCGGACCTCGCGGTGTCGTTGCTGCGCAGGCACCTCGACTCGCTCTAGGGCATCAGTTCACCGCCTGGCCGTCACCTCGACGTCGCGCGCGGTCAGTTCGGCGGCGCACTCGGTGCACTCGACCTTCGCCCGCACGCCCCCGCCGCAGTCGCGGTGGTGCAACTGGAACGTCTCTTCTTCGTCCGGGGCCATCCACTTCTCGCCCCACGTGCGCAGTGCCATCAGCACGGGGTAGAGGTCGCGGCCTTTCTCCGTGAGGCGGTATTCGTGCCGTGTGCGGCCGTCCTCGTGATAGGGCACGCGCTTGAGCACGTTCTCCTGCAGCAGCACGTTCAGTCGATCCGTCAGGACGCTGCGCGAGATGTCCATCGTCGCCTGGAAGTCCTCGAAGCGACGGGTGCCCAGGAAGATCTGGCGGAGCAGCAGCAGCGTCCAGCGCTCGCCCAGCAGCGCGGCGGGGCGGCTCAGCGTGCAGGGCATGCTCGCGAAGTTCGAGTACGGCATGAACCCAGGATATCCCTTGCGTTCGATTTTCGAACTCAGCTACAGTTCGGATTCCGAACTCAGAGGGGTAGATCCTCATGCGCGTCACCGAGCTCAACCGCGACACCGCGCCGGAAGCTGTCGACGCGGTCTTCGAAGGACTCTCCGCGCGAAGCCGCTACCTGCGCTTCCACTCGCCGACGCCCCGTCTGACCGCCTCCGCGCGCCGGGTGCTGACCGACGTGGACGGGCAACGACACGGGGCCGTGTGCGCCAGGGTCGGCGGCGAACCGATCGGCATCGCCAGGGTGATCAGGACGGGGGAGTGCGGCGCGGAGATCGCGGTCGCCGTGGTCGACCTGTGGCAGCGCCGTGGCGTCGGCCGCCTCCTGCTGGAGGAGCTCACGGCGGTCGCGGCCAGGATGGGCGTCGCGGAACTGCACGGCAACGTCCTGCCCGACAACCACGCGATGCTCGCGCTGGTCCGCAAGGTGCTGCCCGGCGTCCGGCTGACCAGGGAGGTCGACACGATCGAGCTGAGCTACCCGCTCGCCTGGGTCACCGCCGAGATCAGCGACGCCGACCTCGTGGCGAGCCTGCGGACGTGACGATCGTCCACAAGGGTCGACTTCACTGCCCGTGCGTCCGGCCTCGTGTTCACGGTTGACGGTCTGAACGGCACGAACAAGTCAGTGATGGCCGGAACACAGGACGTTCGACCGGACCAAAACTTCACATCCCCTTGCTACGGTGACCGGCATGAGATCGTGGGGGATGTTGGCGGTCGCCGCGGCGGCCATCACGTTCGGCTCGACGCTGGCCATGCCTGACGTCGCGGTCGCCGCTGCCGAGGGCGGGGTGGTCTGCGGGACGTACGAGGCCAACTCCAAGATCACGCGCAGCGAGGTCCTGGCGCGCTCGCGGACGTGGATCAGCGCCCGCGTTCCCTACAGCCAGAGCGACTGCTTCGGCAACAAGTACGGCGCCTACCGCACCGACTGCTCCGGCTTCGTCTCGATGGCCTGGGGCCTGCGCATCTCCTACACCACGCACATCCTCGAGCAGGTCGCGCACCGCATCGACTGGGAGGACCTCCGTCCCGGCGACGCGCTCAACGACCGCGAGAACCACGTCGCGCTGTTCATCGGCTGGGCGGACGCGGCCAAGACGCGGCCCATCGTGCGCGAGCAGGCCGGGCCGGACGGCAGCAGGCCCGTGCAGCGCGTGTGGAGCGCCAGCAACGCCCGCAGGTACGTGCCCCTGCGCTACAACAACATCCTCGAGGCCGGCAGCGGTGGCACCACCCGCAGCGAGACGCCGGTGACGGACAAGCTCGTCGTCAACGCCGGTCCGCAGATCTCCGGCACGGGGCAGCTCGAGGTCTTCGTGCGCGGCGCGGACGACACGATCATCACGAACTTCCACAAGACGAGCCGGTGGAGCGGCTGGCAGCAGCTCGGTCCCGAGCTCTTCGCCGGCGACCCGGTCGCGCTGATGAACCCGCAGACGAAGATCGTCGAGGTGTTCGCGCGCGGCACGGACGACAAGGTCTACCGCCGCGTCGACGGCAAGTGGCTCGCGGTCGGCGACACGGCCGTCGCGGGCGACCCGACGCTGTTCTGGAACGACAAGACGAAGGCCGTCGAGGTCCTCGCTCGCGGCACGGACGGCCTCCTGCTCCGCTTCACGGACAAGTGGGCCCCGGTCGGCGACCGCAAGATCGAGGGCAACCCGGCCGTCGCCGACAAGGACGTCTACGCGCGTTCCGCCGACGGCAAGCTGATCAAGTGGGACGGCAGCACCTGGGCGGACCAGGGCGACAAGAAGATCGTCAGCGACCCGAGCGTCGCCGTCGACCAGGTCTTCGTGCGCACCGAGTCCGGCAGCGTCGAGCAGTACGCGGCAGGTGTCTGGAAGTCCATGGGCGGCAAGGGAACCGGCGCCCCGTCGGCGGTCTTCAACTCGACGACCGGGTCCATCGACGTCGTGCAGCTCGGTGAGGGCGGCATCGTCGAGCACTCCCGCGCGATCGACAGCGGCTGGAGCTCGTGGGCCAAGCTCGGCACCACCAAGGCCTCCGAGGCGCCGACCGCGATGTACCACGCGCAGACGAAGACCGTCGAGGTCTTCGCCCGCACCGACGACGGCAAGCTGATCCGCCGCTTCTACAAGGAGAAGGCCGGCTGGAGCCAGTGGGCCGTGCTGAGCGGCAAGAGCATCAGCTAGGTCAGGCTTTTGCGTGGAACGGGGCGGCGACTCACCGGAGTCGCCGCCCCGTTCCCGTCACGTGAGCCGGCCTACGGCATCCACGACCAGATCGAAGAACCGGTCCACGTCCAGGCCCACCGCCACCAGCGAGTTCGGCTCCCGGCCCAGCCTGCCGTGCAGGTCCACGACCGTCGCGCCGCGGGTGAAGGTCCCCGTCGTCTCGATCCCCACGAACGCCTCGACGCACGTCACCAGCGTCGGATCGATCACCCGCGCCACCGCGACCGGGTCGTGCAACGGCGGTGCCGCGAACCCGAACACCTCGCGGTAGGTCGCCGCGAAGAACGTCATCAGCTCCCCGCACGTCCGCCCGAGCGGCCCCAGCGCGTTCAACCGCGCCACGACCTCCGGCGTCACCAACGCCTGGTGAGTCACGTTCAGCCCGATCATCGTGATCGGCACACCGCTGCCGAAGACGATCGCGGCCGCCTCCGGGTCGACGTAGATGTTGAACTCCGCGTACGGCGTGGTGTTGCCGCGTTCGGTGGACCCGCCCATGAGCACGATCTCGCGCACCGCCGAGGGTCCGTACCGCCGCAGGTACATCGCCACGTTCGTCAGGGCGCCGGTCGCCACCAGCGTCGCCGGCATGTGGGCGTGCATCACGTCGATCGCGTGCTCCGGCACCACGCCGACGGTCAGGGGGCCGAACGACGGACCGTCCATTCCGGACTCACCGTGGATGTCCTCGGCCACGTACAGCGGTCGCACCAGCGGTTGTGCGCACCCGCGGGCGATCGGCACCGAGATCCCGGCGGCTGAGCAGATCCGCCGCGCGTTCGTGGTGACCTTGTCCAGAGTCTGGTTCGCGGCCACGGTGGTGATCGCGCGCAGGTCGATCTCGGGGGACCCGGCCGCGAGCAGGATGGCGATCGCGTCGTCGTGGCCGGGGTCGCAGTCGAGCACCACAGGAGTCGGCATGTCCTCATCCTGCCGCTCGCGTATCGTGACACGACCGAAAACGTTTTCAGGGGAGGTCCGGGGATGGCGCGCAGGCGATACGCGGTGGTCGGCACGGGAGCGCGGGCGGAACGGCACGTCCACGCCATCGCGGTCGAACACGCGGAGACCTGCGAGCTCGTGGCGTTCGCCGACGTGAACCGGACCAGGATGGACGTCCACAACGAACGGCTCGCGGAACTAGGCGTCGAGCCGGTCCCGACGTACGACGCCGAAGACTTCCTGAAGATGCTTGAGGAGCAACGGGTCGACGTGGTGGTGGTGACCACCGTGGACCGTTTCCACGACACCTACATCGTCGAGGCGTTGGACGCGGGGCGTGACGTCGTGACGGAGAAGCCGATGACGACGGACGTCCCGTCGGCCGGCAAGATCCTGGACGCGGTGCACCGCAACGAAGGCAACGTCACGGTCACCTTCAACTACCGCTACAACCCGATCCACGAGAAGGTGCGCGCGCTGCTCGCGGACGGCGCCGTCGGTGAGATCGGGTCCGTGCACTTCGAATGGTTGCTCGACACCCGTCACGGCGCCGACTACTTCCGCCGCTGGCACCGCGACAAGGCCAACTCCGGCGGTCTCATGGTGCACAAGGCGACGCATCACTTCGACCTGCTCAACTGGTGGGTCGGCTCGGTGCCCGAGACCGTGTACGCGCACGGACGATTGTTCTTCTACGGCAAGGAGAACGGCGAACGGCACGGCTACGCGCGCGATGACCGGTTCGACATCAAGTTGGAGCAGAACGCCTGGCTCAAGAAGCTCTATGTCGATGCACAGCACGAGGACGGCTATCGCCGCGACCAAAACCCGTTCGAACCTGGCGTGTCCATCGAGGACGACATGTCCGTGCTCGTCCGCTACGCCAGCGGCGCGAACCTGACGTACCACCTCACGGCCTACTCGCCGTGGGAGGGCTACCGGCTGATGGTCAACGGCAGCAAGGGCCGTCTCGAACTGGAGGTCGTCGAGAACTCGTGGGTGTCGGGTCAGGACCCGTCCGTGCACGGCGTCGCCGCGAACCCCGAACAGGGGTGGGCGAAGCTGTCCGTGCAGCGGCTGTTCGCCGAACGCGAGGACGTCCCGCTGGAGTTCGACCGGGACGGGCACGGCGGCGCGGACCAGCGCATGGTCGACGCGCTGTACGGGCCGCCCGGCCAGGAGGACCCGCTGGGACGCCGGGCGACGCACTACGACGGCGCGCTCTCGCTGCTGACCGGGTTCGCCGCCAACCGCAGCTTCGAGACCGGGGAGGCCGTCCGCGTCACCGACGTCATCGACCTCCGGTGAGGACCCCTTAGCGGTCGCCACACCCCCGGCGCCATTGCCCGTTCCGGTGACCGCGGTGGCCGGATGCTGTCGCAAACGAGTCTTGGTTGGCGCGGCGCATTGAAATTCCACGCACGTCGGCTGATGCTGGTGGGCGCGGTGGAGTCCGCCCGAGAAGGGTGAGAGCGATGCGTGTTGCGCTGGTCGGCGCTCGTGGGCACGGGGCGCGGCACGTGGAGAACCTGGTCAGGCTGGGCCACGACGGCCTCGCCACCTTCGTCGGGGTGGTCGACGTGGCGGACGTCGACGTGCCGGTGCCGTCCTACCCGGATCTGCCGTCGCTGGCCGACGAACTGCACCCGGAGGTCGTCGTGATCTCCTCGCCGCCCGCGACGCACCGCGACCTCGTGCTCACGGCGTTCGAACTGGGCTGCGACGTGCTGGTCGAGAAGCCGGCCGTGTTGTCGCTGACCGACTTCGACGAGATCTCCGCCGAGGCGGTCAAACGCGGGCTGGTGTGCCAGGCCGGCTTCCAGACGCAGGGCACGGGCTCGTACCGGCGGCTTTGCTCGTTGATCGGCTCCGGCGCGTTGGGTGAAATCACCGGTATCGGCGCCGCCGGTCGTTGGGTGCGCACGGACTCGTACTACGAGCGCGCCGAATGGGCCGGGAGGCAGGGTGAGGACGGGACGCTCGTGAACCCGTTCGCGCACGCCCTGCAGAACGCGCTGTTGCTCGCCGATGTCGAGGAACGGACCGACATCGCTGTCGAGTTGGAGCTGTACCGGTGTCGCGACACGATCACGGCGGACGACACGGCGTGTGTACGGGTCACGGCCGATGGCGCGCCACCGGTCGTCGTCGCCACCACGCTCTGCGCCACGACATCGTTGCCACCGGTGGTCCTGGTGCACGGGACGCTTGGTCAGGCCGTGTGGTGGTACGACGACGACAGGCTGACGGTCAACGACCACCGCATGGCCGTCGCACCGTCCGTCGACCTCCTGGAGAACCTCATCCGGCACCGGCAGACCGGCGAGCCCCTCGTCGCGCCGCTCGCCGCCGCGCGGGCGTTCACGTCGGTCGCCGAGCAGTGCGGCAAGGCCGACGTGCCGCTGCTGCCCGCTCGCCGCGTCGGTGACCGGGTGCTGCTCGACGGTATCGACGAGGTCGTCGTGAGGGCCGCCGAGAAGATCGCGACCTTCACCGAACTGGGCTGTGGATTCGGCAGGTAGCCGGCTATTGGGGAGACGGCAGCGGAGGCCAGCCGGGGTCCTCCAGAACCCGCGGCCGAGCCGGGTCGCGCCCCGCCCACCACCCGGCTGCGACGACCAGGACCAGGCCCACCGCCGCGCCGGCCAGACCGAGTCCGATGGCGAGGTCACGCTCGGTCGGCTGGCCTGCTGTCCAGCCGAAGACGGGGCGGAGGAACGCCAGTCCGGTCAGCACGGCGGCGGCGCCGACCGCCAGCACGCGTGATCGGCGCAGCACCCCCACCGTCATCGTGAGACCGATACCGGCGCCGACCAGGAACAGTGCCACCACCAACCCCGGCCCGACCGTCGCGTTGGAGCTGCTGAGGAACGACACCAGCCCGGCGAGCGGGACAGCGCACACGACGAGAAGGCCGGCTGGAAGTACGGCGACGAGCCCACGTCCGGTACGGGCACGAGCCCGGCCGGCCGCCACCGACATCCCGATCAGCAGGGCGAACTGGGCGATCAGTCCGGCAACGGTGACCTCCTCCCCGAGCCCGCGGCCGAACGCGGTGAGCGGCACCGGCCGGATTTCCAGCCCGGTCTCGGCGACCACGACCGGCACGCGGCGCCAGGTGCCGTCGACGCCGCGGACCGCCAGTCCCTCCGCCCTGTTGGCCACGAACACCTCGTGTCCACCTGGGACGGCACGGACGAGGACCTCCACACTGGTGAGCTCCTCAGGGCGCTCGAACCCACGGGGAAACCGGTGCTGGCTCAGGACGAACGACCACCGGCCGGCGGGCACCTCCCACGCGGTGCGCCAGGTCTGACCGCCGTCGGTCGTCTCGTCGACGCCGAGCAGACGGCCCTCGCTTGCCGACATCGCATGATCGGAGAGGCCGTCGCCGTGCACGCGGTAGCAGTGTGCGGGGTCATCGGGTACGCAGGCTTCGGTCTTCCGCGGACGCACCGTCGGCGGACTCTCCGGAGTCTCCGGCACAGGCGTCCAGTCGCCCACGCCCGAGGGAGAGGTGTAGCTCCGCATGTCCGTCTGGATGAGCACCCGCGTGCCGTCCTCGTCCGCGACGGTCACGGAGTTGACCGACTCGACCGTGTCGCCGGGGGCCGACGTCGCGGCGATCGCCAGGACCGCGAACGGCACCGCGACCAGCACCCGCACCCTGGAAACCAGACCGTCCGGCAGCGGCGGGGCCGCCGACACCCGGCGCCAGGCCCACCAGGCGAGGCCCAGCGCGGGCAGCGCCACCAGGTCGGTCGGATCGGCCAGGACGCCCGAGGGCCCGTTGACGACCGACCACGCCGCCGACGCGACCTCGGCGCCCGGGGGCGTCAGCTTGACCACCGCGAATCCGGCGCCGGTCAGCAGCACCGACGCCCCGGCGGCGATCCGGCCGGCGAGGAACAGGCTCAACAGCAGCCCGAGCACCGGTGGTGCCACCACCAGTCCGGCCACGTCGCTGAGCTTGCCGGTGACGAACCCCGGCCACGCCTGCTTGAACACGTGGTCGTTGAGCAGCAGCACGACGGTGGCGCAGATTGTCAGCGGATGTGCCACCCAGCGCAGAAACCCCCCAGTTCGCATGGGTACAGCCTGCGCTGCGCCGATCACGGCCGTGACACGGTGCAGCGCCAGATCGGCGCAGGCCAGCAGGCCTCGGACAGCGCCAGTTGCTCGCCGAGTACCCTCCGCGCCCAGGTCCGTACTTCTCGGGGGTGGTCGTGAGCGCCTACATCGACCTGAAAGACGTCCAGGTCACCGGTTACGTCACGATGGGCCTGATCGCGCTGGTCGCCGTGGAGTCGATCTGGGGCACGATCAACGACTGGCAGGGCGGCTCGTCGTCGTGGAGCTTCCTGGCGATCGTGCTGATCCTGCCCGCCGCCGTCGCGTCGGTCCTGTGGTTCCGCGGGGTCACCCACAACGCGGAGGCGATCGCGCTGCACGGCGTGAGGACGGTGTCGCAGGTGTGGAAGGCGAGCGATCCGGCGCAGCGCGAGGTGCCGTTCGGCCAGCGGGTCGCGAGTCCGTTGATCAAGCCCTGGCAGTACGCGTTCCTCGCCATGGTGCTGTGTGACGTGTTCGAGTCGATGCTTCTCGACACACCTCTCTACGTCGTGTTCTCGACCCTGTCCACGCTCCTGGCGATCGGTGCGGGCGCTCTTGCTTGCTTCCTCGTCTTCCGGATCTCGCTCATGCAGCAGCGGTTCGCGGTACCTCAGCGCAAACGCTCCTGATCTGGGGTAGACTCTTTCGTTGGTTGCAGTTTCGTGTTCGTGTCTTTCACGCTCGCCAAACTTCAGTTGCGAGTGCTTCTCCTTCTTCACGGTTGGGGCAAGGCTCATGACCAACCACGGAGTGGCCGCACAGTGCGGCTCGCTCTTCAGTAATCAAGGAGAAGCAGTACATGGCAAACGGCACCGTCAAGTGGTTCAACGCTGAAAAGGGCTTCGGCTTCATCGCCCCCGAGGACGGCGGCGCTGACGTCTTCGTCCACTACTCGGCCCTCAACGGTGGCGGCTACCGCAGCCTCGAGGAGAACCAGAAGGTCTCGTTCGACATCACGCAGGGCCAGAAGGGCCCGCAGGCGACGAACGTCACCGCTCTCTGACGTTGTTTCATCCGTTGGGCCCCCGGAGTCTCTCCGGGGGCCCAACGGCCTTTTCAGGGCCGCTAGCCTGGCCTGATGCCGTTGCTCGGACCAGCCGATCCGCTGCCGCACGTGCCCCGGCGCGTCCTCGTCGCCGGCAACGCCGGATCCGGCAAGTCGACGCTCTGCCTGCGCATCGCCGAGCAGCACGACCTGCGGCGAGTCGAACTGGACAGCCTCTACTGGGGGCCGCGGTGGACCCCGCGGCCGGAGTTCCACACCGAGGTCGCCGCGTTCGCCCGCGAGGACCACTGGGTCACCGAGTACCAGTACAAGGTGGCGCGACCCGCATTGCTCGCGAGGGCGGACACGGTGGTGTGGCTCGACCACCGGTTCCCGGTCGTGATGGGACGGCTCGTGAGTCGCACGATCAGACGTCGCGCGGCAGGGGTGGAGTTGTGGAACGGTAACCAGGAGCCGTCGCTGTGGTCGGCGTTCACCGACTCCGGGCACATTTTGCGATGGGGCTGGAAGAGCTACCGGCGCAACCGGGCCAGGGTGCTCGCCCTGGTCGACGACGTGGTGGTCGTGCGGTTGCGCGGGCAGGCACAGGTGGAGCGGTGGCTCTCGGGCCCGCTCGCCTCGGTCGGGGAGGAGCGTGCTCGGTGAGAACCGCACTGGTGCTCGGTGGAACGGGCATGCTGGCCGGCTGCGCGGGACAACTCGTGGCACGCGGATGGCGCGTGGTGCTGCCGTCGCGCACCCAACCGCTGATGGCCGACGACGGTCCTGGACGGGCGGCGCGGGCGTCGATCTCGCAGGGGCACCGTCCGACGTGGGTCAGGGCCGACTGGGCCGATCCCGTGAAGCTGGCGGCGGAGGTCGAGTACGAGCTCGGCGGACACCTGGTGAACCTGCTGGTCGCGTGGGTGCACGTCAACTATCGCGTGAGCGTGCTCAATGCCGTGCGGCACCTTCTGGCAGAGGGCGCGCCAGTGGTGGAGGTGCACACGTCCGCGCCGGTGCCAGACCCTGTGCTCCCACACCCGACACAGCAGGTGTTGCTCGCTCACTTCGCCCACGACGCCATGCAGCGCACGAGCCGTGCGGTGCTGGAGGCCGTGGAGCGCGGACTGGAAGGACGGGCGCCCTCGCTGCATCACGAGGACGCCCGCTGACGTCTAGCGGGTCTCGGTCTTCACGATCTTGGCCCGGCCCGTCTCCGCCTGCACCTTGATGCCGGCCGCCACGTTCACGAGCTGACGGACGACCACGTCCTCGTTGCGGATGTCGGCGATCTTCTGCTTGGTCTTCGTGACGAACTCGAACTCCGCCACCTCCGCCGCCTCGATCTCGGCGACCTTCTGGAAGTCCTTGCTGAAGTCGAGCACCACCTCGGCGTCGTCGAGGACGACCAGCTGGTAGTCCGACGGCAGGTCGGAGGCGAAGCCCTTCTGGAACTTGCCGGTGACCTTGATGCCGTCGGCTGTCTCCTCGAGGTCGAGGACTCCGTCGACCGGGGTGAACAGCGCTTCCTGGAAGTCGGCGGTGGCCTTCGCGGGCACGGGGTCCGGCTCGGCCAGCACGGGGGACGCCGTGAGGGCGATGGTCGCGAGCAGGACGGTGGCGATGCTCAGCAGTTTCGGCATCTTTCGTTCGTACCGGCGGGGTTTTGGCCCCGCTCGGCCAAATGCATCGCTCGATCGGGTCGTTCGGTCAGCGGGCCGAGCGCATCCCCCGCACCAGCAGCATGACCGACTCGCGCACCTCCGCCCGTGACCGTTCCGGCTGGAACACCTGCCAGTCCAGGGCGATCACGAGCAACGTGCCGAACAACGCCGCCGACGCGGTGCCGACCTCGACCCCGGCGGGCAGACGGCCCGCGTCGGACAAGCGCTTCATCTGACCGCGCACGATCGACACGATGTCGTCGCGCAGCAACGAGAGAGTGCCGTGCCATTGGCCGGGGGTGCGCCACAACTCCGAGACGAGCAGCTGGCCGAACGCCGGGTACTCGGCCCAGAAGCCGAGCATCTCGTCGACCAGCGCCTCCAGCGAGTCCTCGGACCCCTCCGCGGACCGAAGCCTGCCCGCGAGGATCTCCACGCCGTGGTGCAGCAGCGCTTCGACCAGGGCGTCCTTCGAGGCGAAGTTGTAGTAGATCGTGCCCTTGGCGACACCCGCCTCCGCGGCGATCTCGTCGACCGTCACCGAGGCCGCGCCCCGTTCACCGACCAGCTTCAACGCCGCGTCGAAGAGCTTCTGCTTGGTCGCCGTCGTCCGGGCGCTCACAGCACGAGCTCCGGCTTGAGCTTGGACGCTGTCCACACGCGCTGCTTGTAGGCCGCCACGGACGACAAGGCTAGGGCTCCGACCAGCCAGGCGAGAAGGATCAGCGCGTCCTTTCCGACGCTGCCGAGGTCACCGCCGTACATGAGGTGGCGCAGACCGTCGACCGCGTAGCCCATCGGCAGGCCGTAGTGCAGCGGGTACAGCGGCACGGGGATCGTCTGCCACGGGAACGTGCCACCCGCGCTGACCAGCTGGAGGATCAGCAGGATCAGGCCGAGGAACTTGCCGACGGCGCCGAACGCGGCGTTCAGCGCGTGCAGGATCGCCACGAACGTCAGTGACATCAGCGCGAGGAACCCGAACGTGCCGAAGGGGTTCGACGGTTCGATGTCGACCACGAACCGTACGACCGTGAACATCACGAACACCTGCACGATGCCCAGCAATGCACCTGGGAGCCAACCGCCCAACGCGACGCGCAGAGCCGACTGGCCGGCGGCGAGCGCACGCCGTGAGAGCGGGCGCAGCAGCAGGAAGAGCACGAACGCGCCGATCCAGGTCGCCAGGCCGAGGAAGAACGGGGCCAGACCAGCGCCGTACGTGGCGGCCTTCGTCTGGGACAGGCCGCGCACCGCAACCGGGTCACCGATCGCCTGCGCGATCGCGGCGCGCGTCGGGTCGTCCTGGTTCGGGATCTTGTCGACACCACCGGACAGGCCGTCGTACAGCTGCGTCGATCCGTCGGCGAGTTTCGCGGCGCCGTCCTTGAGCTGCGGGGTGCCCGTCGCCGCCTTCTGCAGGCCGTCGCGCAGCTGGGCGTTGCCGTCGGCGAGCTTCGTCGCGCCGTCGTCGAGCCTCCCGACGCCCGCGACCAGTCCGGGCATCTTGGAACTGAGCTGCTCGGCGCCGGCGGCCACCTGGTCCGCGCCGGTCGCGAGCTTGCGGAGATCACCCGCGGCGCCCTGGACCTTGCCGTTCGCGTCGTCCACCGGCTTGCGGACCTGGCCGAGCGTGGTCAGCACGTTCTGGACCTGCTCCTCGGTGAAACCCAAGGTGCGCAAGCGGGTCGCGATGTCACCGTTGGCCTGGTCGAGCACACCGACGAGGGCCTGGGCCTTCTTCGCGTACTCCTCGGCCTGGGTCGCCGCGGTCTCGTTGCCGGTCGCGACCTGGCGCGCGCCGTCGGCGATCTTCTTGGCGCCGTCGGGCAGAGCCGCGGTCTGCGAGCGGAGTTCGTGCGTGCCGTCACGGAGCTGCGCGGCGCCGTTGGCCGCCGTCACCGCGCCCGTGGAGAGCTGCTGGACGCCGCTGTCGAGCTCGCCGAGCTTGTCGCGCAGCGTCGCGCTGCCGTCCGCGAGCTGCTTCGCGCCGTCGACGGCCTTGGTGGTCTCCTGGCGGATCGTGGAGAAGCCGAGCAGGAGCTTGTCGGCGGCCTCGGTGGAGACCTTGGCCGTGACCGCGCGGCGCACCTCGGAGACGACCTGGTTCGCGATCGTGGAGCCGAGGTAGTTGTTGGCGTCGTTGGTCGTCAGGGTCAGGACGCCCTGGCGCGGCTTGTTCTGCTCCGCGGACGTGAGCGCCTCGGAGAAGTCCTCCGGGAGCGTGAGGGCGAAGATGTACTCACCCTTGCGCACGCCCTCGTCGGCCTCGTCGACGACCTTCCAGTTGAACTTCTGGCCCTTCAGCAGCTCGTCCGCGACGTCCTTGCCGGCGTTGAGGTCCTTCGCGCCCTTGTCCTTCACGACCAGCGCGGCGGGGACGTGGTTGAGGTTCGCGTACGGGTCCTTGTTGGCGTACAGGTAGAGCGATGCGTACAGCAGGGGCACGAGCGCCAGAGCCAGGACGGCGAGCTTGGGGAGCTTGCCGGAGGTGATCCGGCGGATCTCGTTGAAGGCCATGCGAAGGGCGCTCATGCGGTGATCTCCATCTTGGTGTTGTTGTCCTCACCAAGGCGCGCGTGCGGGGTGTCGAGGATGTTGACCGAAAGAAGAATCTGCGCGGAGGAGTTCGAGCACAGGACGACGACGGACCGTTCGGGGGTCACGTGGTCGCGGGCCAGGGCGAACCACTCGCGCGGGTTGGGGTGGTACCGGTCGGGGCAGTCGAGGATCAGCGCCGTGACGCCTGGGCGTGCAACGGCCAGTTCGAGCATCACGGCGCACCGCGTCTGCGCCGGCACGTGCTCGAAGCGCTTGTCCGCGTGCTCATCGGCGGCGTGCTCCACCAACCAGTCGTGCACTGCCTTCTTGCCGGAGGGCATGCCGTTCATCGCGAGCTCCTCGCCGACGACGGCGGACAACGTCAGCGCCTCTTCCGGTTCGTTCACCTCGGGGGCGTCGACGATCACGACGCGCTTGCGCAGCGTCTTCGCGTCCGGGGACACGGTGCCCGTCGAAGGCTTCATGCGACCGGAGAGAAGGAGGGCGAGGGCCGTGTGACCAGCACCGGGCTCACCCGCGACCAGGGTCAGCTCGCCGGGCTTCACGGTCAGCGAAGTCGGCCGGAGCAGGGGACCATGGCCCCCGTTGACGCCTGCGCGACTTGCGTGGATTTCCACGGCCTTTACCCTTCTTTTAAACTGACCGGTCAGTACAAATTCTCTCGCAGTCTGCTGCCGCTGGCAACTCGGACATAGGTCACCTAAGGGCGGACGCGGGGCGTACTTCCCAGACGGTCCACAGCGGCCGGTAGCCCTGACGCGGCCAGAAGACGCTGCTCAACGGGTTCGGCGGGTTGTAGTAGAGGTACGTGCCGACCGTGCCCATCCGGTGGAGCTCCTGGTGGGCGTGGGCGAGGAGCTGCTGGCCGATGCCCGTGCCGCGGGCGCCGGGAAGCACCGAGACGCAGTTCACGTACCCCCAGCGGCCTTGGGGAAGCCGGGCGGCCGCCATCGTGCCGGGTTCGGACGAGACGACCGCGCACTCGGCGAGCGCCACCGCGATGCCGTCGCGTTCGGCGAGCCAGATCGGGCTTGCGTTCTTGAGGCGTTCGGTCAGCGCGCGACGCTTCACCACGGCGGCGTTCGGGCGCACGATCGTGGAGCCGACATAAGAGGAGTACTCCAACTCGGCGAGCGACAGCTCCAGCACGGTCTCCAGGTCGTGCGGGGTCGCACGGCGGATCGTGAGCGTGCGGGAGATGTGCTGCGTCGGGGTGCGCAGGCGCACGGCGAGCACGGACAGCGGCACCAGGCCGTGGTCGAGGAACGCCCGCGCGGCCTTCGTGTCGCGGCTCGGCCAGTGCACGACGCACGCCGTGTCCTCGTGGAGCTCCTGCGCGTCGAGGTGCCGGCGGAAGCGGGTGAGCAGCGCGTCCATGCCCTGCGAGCCGCCGACCAGCGGCAGCATCTCCCACACCTCCGCCGCCGACCACAGCCGCGTGGTCGTGTGCGGCTCGAAGCTCTGGTGACTGACGACCCCGGCCACGCGCGTGCCGTCCGCCAGTGCCGCCGTGAGGACGTGGCCGTCCGCGGGCGGTTCGGTGGCGGGCGGGAGCAGGGGGTCCAGTGAGGCGAAACGGGCTGACTGGGCCGCCACTAGTCCGCGTGCCGAGGTCATGGCCGTTGAGATTACGACGTCAGGCGGGTCCGGAAGATCGCGGTGCCGGGGAAGAGCTTGCCGCGCAGGGGGCTCCACTGGCCCCAGTTGCGGGTGTGGCCCTTCGGCCACTCGGGCTCGACCAGGTCCTCGAGCACGAAACCGGTGTTCGTGAGGGCCCGGACGTAGTCGCCGAGGGTGCGGTGGTGCTCGACGTAGGTCGCCTTGCCCTCCTCGTCGACCTCCACGTAGGGCGTGCGGTCGAAGTACGACTGCGTGACGGTGAGGCCGAGCGGGCCCGGGTCGTCGGGGAAGATCCACCGCATCGGGTGGTTGACCGCGAACACCCAGGGCGCGCCGGGCCGCAACACGCGGGCGAGTTCGCTGAAGACCTCTTGAACGTCCGCGACGAACGGGACGGCGCCGAACGCGGAGCACGCGGCGTCGAACGAGTCGTCCCGGAACGGCAGCTGGTCGGCGCTGGCCTGCACGAGCGGCACGTCGATGCCGGTCTCGGCGTTGGCGGTGCGGGCGTGCCGGAGCATGCCCTCGGAGATGTCGAAGGCGGTCGCGTCAGCCTTGTTGTCCTTGAGCCAGCGGGCGCACATCGCGCTGCCGCAGCCGACCTCCAGGATGCGCTGACCAGCGATTTCACCCAGGAACCGGGCGTCCTGTTCGCGCAGTCCCTCCGGGCACCACACGAAGTCCGCCGCGCCCAGGAAATCGCCGTGCGTCTGGTGGTAGTCGTCGGCGTCCGCGTCCCACCAGATCCGGTTCGCCACCCTCGACTCGGCGGCGTCCGCCCCCCGCTTGACGATGCCGGCGGTGCCGAGCGCGTGTTCCGCGCTCGCGTGCTGGTTGGACACACTGCTCCTTCACATGGGGGCTGGTTTGCTTGCGCGTCTTGCGGCCGCGTACGATATCGCGTGCGTAGTGGGTTAGTGCTGCCCATGATCCAGACCCGCCGGATTCCAGGTCGCTGCGACGCTGCGCGCGCACCACTCCAAGCCATCGATGCCAATCCGTACCGGAGCCACCTACCTAATGTCCACCGACACCACCACCGCCCCCGTTGCCGCTGCTCCCAAGCAGGTCGCGATCAACGACATCGGGACGGAGGAGGACTTCCTCGCAGCTATCGACAAGACGATCAAGTACTTCAACGATGGCGACATCGTTGAGGGCACGATCGTCAAGGTCGACCGGGACGAGGTCCTGCTCGACATCGGCTACAAGACCGAGGGCGTCATCCCCTCGCGCGAACTGTCGATCAAGCACGACGTCGACCCCAACGAGGTCGTCAAGGTCGGTGACGAGGTCGAGGCGCTTGTTCTCCAGAAGGAGGACAAGGAAGGCCGTCTGATCCTCTCCAAGAAGCGCGCCCAGTACGAGCGCGCGTGGGGCACCATCGAGGCCCTCAAGGAGAAGGACGAGCCCGTCAAGGGCACGGTCATCGAGGTCGTCAAGGGTGGTCTCATCCTCGACATCGGCCTCCGTGGCTTCCTTCCCGCCTCGCTCGTCGAGATGCGTCGCGTCCGCGACCTCCAGCCGTACGTCGGCCGTGAGCTCGAGGCGAAGATCATCGAGCTGGACAAGAACCGCAACAACGTGGTCCTGTCCCGCCGCGCGTGGCTCGAGCAGACCCAGTCCGAGGTCCGCAGCGAGTTCCTCAACCAGCTGCAGAAGGGCCAGGTCCGCAAGGGCGTCGTGTCCTCGATCGTCAACTTCGGTGCCTTCGTGGACCTGGGTGGCGTCGACGGTCTCGTCCACGTCTCGGAGCTGTCCTGGAAGCACATCGACCACCCGTCCGAGGTTGTCGAGGTCGGCCAGGAAGTCACCGTCGAGGTCCTCGACGTCGACATGGAGCGCGAGCGCGTCTCCCTGTCGCTGAAGGCCACGCAGGAAGACCCGTGGCGCCAGTTCGCCCGCACCCACGCGATCGGTCAGATCGTGCCGGGCAAGGTCACGAAGCTGGTTCCGTTCGGTGCGTTCGTCCGCGTGGACGAGGGCATCGAGGGCCTGGTCCACATCTCCGAGCTGGCCGAGCGCCACGTCGAGATCCCGGAGCAGGTCGTGCAGGTCGGCGACGACGTCATGGTCAAGGTCATCGACATCGACCTCGACCGTCGCCGCATCTCGCTGTCGCTCAAGCAGGCCAACGAGGGCTTCACGGTCGACTCCGAGTTCGACCCGACCCAGTACGGCATGGCCGCCGAGTACGACGACCAGGGCAACTACATCTACCCCGAAGGCTTCGACCCGGAGTCGCAGGAATGGGGCGAGGGCTTCGACAAGCAGCGTGAGGAGTGGGAGCGCCAGTACGCCGAGGCGCACACTCGTTACGAGGCCCACATGAAGCAGATCCGCAAGGCCGCCGAGGCCGAGGAAGAGGCTTCGGCCGAGGGTGCGGGCAACTACACCTCCGGTGGCGACGCTCCTTCCGCTTCGGTTGGCGCGCCGGCTCAGTCCGGTGGCACGCTCGCTTCTGACGAGCAGCTCGCTGCTCTGCGGGAGAAGCTGTCCGGCGGTATGTGAGTCGCTGGTTAGACCCTTCGAAGGCCCCTGCACCCGTTTTGGGTGTGGGGGTCTTTGTTGTCGGTTCACCCGGATGCCGCTTGCGTCCCGGCTAACGAGCGCGCGCGTGTGGTCGATGAGGATGAACATGACTCCTCATGAGCCTGACCCGGAGTGGCGGTCCTATGTGGACGGCGACGACGACCTCGAGTACGAGCCGCCGGACCCGTTCGCCCCGAAGCCGCCCGAGCCGAAGTCGAGCTGACCGCGCATGCCCCCGGGAACGGTGGCGGGCTTCATCTTCCTGATCGCGGCGCTGTCACCGGGGTTCGTCTTCCATCGGATGATCGCGCGGTTCCACTCCAGGGACAGCCGTAGCCCGGTGGTCGAACTCGTCGAGATGGCCACCGCGGGCGCACTCGCCACGGCCGTCGCTGTCGTGGCGACGCTCGGCGTCGGTGAGCTGGTACCCGGTCTGCTCAGCGCGGCCGAGGTCTTCGGTGACGCCAACGCGTTGCGGGCCCGGCCGTGGGACGTCCTCCGCGCACTCGCCCTGGTGCTGCCGTTGAGCCTCGGCCTCGCGACCTTGGCCGGCTGGCTGTGGACCCGGCGTTCCCGGGAACAGCCGGCGCAGATCCGGCAGGGCTCGGTGTGGAGCGGAGTCCTGTCCGCCAAGAAGAACGGCAAGCCCGCCTACCTGGCGGTCGAGCTCGACGACGGCCGCGTCGTCGAGGGTGTGTTCCGCGCGGTGTCCGACGTCGACGACCCGGACCGTGACGCGGTGGTGTTGCGCAGGCCGATCTCGCTGTCGGGTCCCGGCAACGTCCCGCTGACGCGGGTGAACGAGGAGTTCGTGCTGATTCCGCGGACCGCGATCCGCCTGGTGCACGGCACCCACGATCTGCGCGTCAAGCAGGCTGAGGAGGAATGACGTGTTCGACCCGTTCTGGCCCTGGGGGCTGGCGATCACCGTCCTGCTCTTCCTCGCCCCGAAGCTGATCAACAGGTGGATGGGTGTCAGCCTCGGCGTGCGGAACCCGTCCGGCGCGATGCTGGAGCGCACCCAGGCCGTGCTGAAGGGCTTGCAGCGTGCGGATGAGCTCGTGCGGGCGAACGAATTCGGTACGGCGATGCTGCTCCTCGACGACCTGGGGGCGCGACCGGAACTGGAGGAGATCCCGGCGCTCGGCGCGCAGGTCGAGTTCCACCGCGCCCGGATCGCCCACGTGCTCGGACGCGCTGACGTAGCCGTGCCGAGTGCGCGAAAAGCCCTTGAGTTCTACCGGGCCGTGTACGCGCAGCAGCGCAACGGCAGGAACTCCGCCGCACTCGGCGAGATGATGAACCAGGTCGGCGAGATCCAGTTGCAGCAGGAGGACTTCGCCGCCGCGCTCGACACGTTCACCGAGGTCAAGCGGGTGAACAAGCGCGGAGCGTTCGTCCAGACCGTCGTGCGGGTCGAACTGTCGCTCGCGAGAGCCCACCTCGCGCTCGACAACGACGCGCTCGCCGCTGACCATGCCCGTGAGGCGCTGCGGCTCGCCCGCAGACACCGCGTCCCGATGATGGCTGCGGAGGCGTTGTACTGGGAGGCCGTCGCTGTGTCGGCCCTCGGTGACCTCGCCGGGTGCCGCCGGCTGCTCGACGAAGCGGACGGCCTCCTTGCTCCTGACTCGCCGCTGTACCTGCGCGTGCAGTTGCTGTCTGCCCGCTTCGCACTAGAACGAATCGAAGGCGCCGTGGCCGCGGAACTGGGCGTGGGCTTCGAGCTGTTGCGGGCGATCTGCGACATGAAGGTCGGCAGGGGCTGGCGTCAGCACCAGGCAGACGTGATGTCGCAGACGGCGGAGGTCGAGCAGCGCGTGCTGGAGCTCAGCGCGGCGCTCGCCCTGGCGGGCGACGAGCGAGCGAACGCGACCTACACCGCGACGCTGCAGATGTTGCGCGAGAGCGACATCGCGCACGTGCTGCGTGCGGGGCTGGCGAACGAGGAGGAGCAGGCGGGGTTGCCGGCCGTCATCAGCAAGCTGCTGGCCGACCTCGCCGTGCTGGAAGATCCCGAAGCGCCCACGCGCGCACCGGCGCTCGACGTGTACGAGCGCCTCGAGGTCGCCGCGTCCGCGCGGTTCCGCCAGCTCGTCGCGGCGCCGTCGATCCGGCGTCAGCTGAGCGTGCCCGTCGCCCACCACGTCGTCATGGTGAGACTGGTGCAGGACGAGGAGGACCGCACCGTCGTCTACGGCAGCTGGATCCGCCCCGGCGAGGACCCGGAGCCGTACCGGCACGTGCTCACCCAGGCGCAGGCGAGCACGTTGCGCGAGGTGATCGGCGCGGGCGACCCGCCTCGCACGTCGGCGAAGAACTGGCACAAGACGCTCCAGTGCCGTGCGTTGTCGGACGCCGCGGGCTGGACGGAACTGGGCCCGCGGGTGCTGCCACCGGGGTTCGGCGACCACTTCGCCCGCGTCTCCCCGGACTCGGACGTTCCTCTCGTGCTGTTCTCACCGGACAGCGGTCTGTGGTCGTTGCCCTGGTCTGCCCTGTCGATCACCGCGGACACGGCGCTGATCGACCACGCGGCCGTGGCGCTTGTGCCTTCGTGCTCGTTGTTCGGCCAGTATCCGGGCGCAGCCGAGGGCAGGGGAGTGCTCAGCTACCTGAGCGGGGTCGACGAGTCCGGGCTCGGTGTCGAACGGTCGGCGCTCGGCTACGCCTGGCCGGACGCGGTCACCGAGGCCGGCGGCCCGGATGCGTTGGTCGACGCGCTCGCCCGCGGTGACGAGTACGAGGTGCTCGCGTTGTCCGTGCACGGTGACGGCAGGGCCGGCCTCGCCCATTCGCTGATCCTCGACCCGCGCCGGTCCGTCCGGCTGTCGGCGGGACGGATGATCGGGTTGCGCTTTCCGGCGACGGTCGTCGTGGGCGCCTGCTTCTCCGGCAGTCTCGACCGTCGGGTCGGCACGGATCCGACCGGCATTCCGTCGGTCATGCCCTGCCAGGGAGCGACCACGGTGATCGGTGGTCTGTTCCCGCTGCCCGACGGAGCCGCGTCCGGTCACTCGACCGCCGGCATCCTCGGTCACCTCTACGTGCGGCTGGCCGAAGGGGAACCGGCGCCGTGGGCACTGCGCTCCGCACAACGGAGATGGCGTTCCGGGAGGATGACGAGTCCGCTCGCGTGGGCGAGTCTCACGGCCATGTCGAACGGCGCTTTGTAACCCGTTCACTCTGTGGTGGAGGCCGAACCTCGTTGTGTAGGTTGACAAACCTATGCGTGGGAACAGGTTCTTCGTCGCAGTCGGTGCGGGTGTGCTGGTTGTCTGTGCTGCCGCCTGCTCTGCTGCCGTGCCTCAGACTCAGGCGCCGCCGCCGCAGATTCCTCGGATCACCCCTTCCACAGTTCCCTCTCGGGTGCCGGTGATGGTGGATCGGGCGTTGCCGGACGACTGTGAGCTCGTGGTGCCCGTTGATGTCATGAACGCGGCTCTCGGGCAGGAGTTGCCCGGGGAGCCCCGGATCATCGTCGGGATCAAGGAGCCTGGGATCGGGCGAACCGGCAAGATCGACTGTTATTACGGGATTCCCGAGAAGAAGGGGCTCCTGGACGCCAAGATCGTCATTGGGTTGTCGACGTACACCGACGATCTGACTGCTCGTACCCGTGTCACCGAGAGCGTCGAGGCTGAGCGGGGTGAGGGGGCGAAGGTCTCCGAGGTCGACGTCGGCAAGCAGAAGGGGACGTTGGTCGAGGGCAAGGACGAGCAGTTGCTCATCGGGTCCCTTGGGAAGTCGACGTTCGTGGTGCGCAACCGGAACAACTTCATCCCCAAGGAGAAGCTCGTCGCGATCCTTCCCGTGCTGGCCGCGCAGTCCATGACGCCTCCGGTCTAATCTGACCGGCATGCTCAGGGTGGGGTTGACCGGGGGAATCGGGTCCGGGAAGTCGACGATCGCGCGGTTGCTCGTGGAGAACGGCGCTGTGGTGATCGATGCGGACAAGCTTGCTCGTGAGGTGCTCGAGCCTGGGAGTGACGGGCTCGCTGAGGTCGTCGAGGCGTTCGGTGAGGACGTGCTTCAGGCTGACGGCTCGCTTGATCGGGCCGCGTTGGCTGCCAAGGCTTTTGCCAGTGAGGAGGCTCGGCAGACGCTCAACGGGATCACGCACCCTCGTATCGGTGCGTTGACCGGGCAGCGGATGGCTGAGGCTCCTGAGGACGCCATCGTCGTGCACGACATCCCGTTGCTGGTGGAGCGGGACATGGCGGCCGTGTACCACCTGGTGATCGTGGTTCACGCGGACTCGTCCACCCGGCTGGAGCGGCTTGTCACGAGTCGGGGGATGGATCGGCAGGACGCTGAGAAGCGCATTGCCGCTCAGGCGACTGACGAGCAGCGGCGGGCCGTTGCGGACGTGTGGCTCGACAACAGTGGTGAGGTTCCGGACGTCACCGCGTTGTGGGATCGGTTGGTGGGGTTCGAGAAGAACCTGCGGACGCAGTCGTACGCGTCCGGGTCGCCGATCGTGGTGCCCTACGACGGGCGGTGGCCCGCGCAGGCCCGGCGGATCGCGCGGCGGATCAGTTTGGCTGCCGGTGGGCGGCATGTCGAGCACATCGGGTCCACTGCGGTGCCTGGGCTCGCGGCCAAGGACGTGCTCGACTTCCAGCTCGCCGTCGAGGACATGGAGACCGCCGACGGCCTGCGGGAGGCGTTGGGGCAGGCCGGTTTTCCGTACGTCGGGCCGTACGAGGACACGCCTCGTGGTGACGGGGACTGGAGCAAGCGCTTGCACGCCGGGTCTGACCCCGGGCGTCGGGTGAACCTGCACCTGCGGGTCGAGGGGGCCGCCAACTGGCGGTGGGCCGTCGACTTCCGGGACTGGTTGCGGCACGACGCGCAGGCGCGTGAGGAGTACGCGAACGTCAAGCTCGAGCTGTCAGAGCGGTTCGCCGGCGATGCCGGTGCCTTCGCCTACGGTGAGGCCAAGGAACCGTGGATGGAGACGGCCGTGGAGCGCGTCCAGGCCTACAGGGGCGGCCAGGAGTCGTAGATGCCCTGCCACGTCAGCCACGACGTCAGGTTGTGGTTGACGTTGCTGAGCTCTTCGAGAGTGCGGTGGACCGTGCGCAGCGCCTGGTCTGCGTCGCCCGGTCGCAGCACGCGGCCCGCGACGGCGGCGGCGAAGTCCTCGCTGCGCACGATGCGGGCCGTGGTGCCGCCGGGGACGGCCAGGCCCAGCAGCAGGTCCGTGGTCTGCCAGTGGCGGTGGTCGCGCTCGACCCGCACCGCGGACAGCACGCTCGGGCTGCTGCGCGCGTGCCGGGAACGCGGGCGGTAAGTGGTCAGGCGCAGGCCCAGTTCGGGCATCAGCCAGGTGACCTCGGAGTCCGAGAACGGGTCTTCCGGAGTGGGATGCTCGATTCGCAGACCCCACCGTTCGACATAGCACGAACTGAGAGTTCGCGCGCCACCCGACGAATACGAGCGCACGCCCGAAATGGTGTCGACGACATCGACCAACTGAGGTGTAGTGACCGCTCCCACGCCGCCGAGCGTAGTCAAATATGTGCTCCCAGTTACACGCTGGGTCGATTTGTTACGTCACGGTCAGGTGACGAACACGCTCTGTGTATCAACGCCAGGTCGTAGGACAACCCGAATAGGTGAGCCACCTGACCACATCGTGACCGTGCGCTGAAATGCCGGACACCGCCGAGTAGGTGGTTTCCAGCGCCCATTGCGCGCGTTCCGGGGAGAGAAACTTGTGTTGAACTGCGGAGATCAACTCGTCCGTGTCCAAAACAGTCACGCTGTGGCCCGTTCGGACTATCAGGTCGAGGTACAGATCGGTTGTTTTCCAGACGCTGCCGATCGCGTTGATCTCCACGACGTCGACGTAGAAGTCGAAGTCGAGCTGATGACCGGGGTGCCAGGACTGACGCGTCACGCGGATGTTGAGCTTGGGCAGGAACCAGCTCTCGAAGTGGCTGATCTTCGGATGCCCGGCGAGCGGCCGGAACATGTAGAGGCCGGTCGGCGTGAGCCGGAACTCGTCGACGCTCCTCAGCTGCCCCTTGGGGTCGGTGTTGCTCTTGGCGTCCAGGTCGAAGTACTCGATCTTCGGCGGATGGATGTGTGCCACGTCCGCGATACTGCCATCGCCGGGCCCCGCGGCCACTTAGGATGCCGCGCATGTTCGGGATCATCCGCCCCTGTCGCAACAGGTTGGGCGCTGAGCTGCAGTCCTCGTGGCTCTCACACCTTTGTGGAATGTGCCTGTCGTTGCGCGACGAGCACGGTCATCTCTCGCGTCTCGTCACGAACTACGACGGGCTGATGATCTCGGCCGTGGTGGAGGCGCAGTCCAGCGTCTCGCGGCGGACAGCCGGGCCGTGTGCGCTGCGCGGCATGAAGTCCGCGGACGTGGCCATCGGTGACGGGGCGCGGCTCGCGGCGTCGGTGTCGCTGGTGCTGGCGTCGTTGAAGATCCAGGACCACGTGGACGACGGCGACGGGCTCGCGGGCAGGGTTCCGTGGGCGGGGCGGGTGGTGGCCCGCCGCTGGGCCGCCAAGGGCCTCGAAACGGCGTCCGGGCTCGGGTTCGACGCGTCGGTGATGGTGGACGCGGTCCGGCGGCAGCCCGAGGTGGAGGCCGGAGCCGGGCTGGGCAGTTCCGTGCTCGTGGTCACCGAGCCGACCGAGACCGCGACGGGGTTCGCCTTCGCGCAGACCGCCGTGATCGCCGGGAGGCCGCAGAACGCCGAGTCGTTGCGCGAGGTGGGCCGGCTGTTCGGGCGGGTCGCGCACCTCATCGACGCCGCGGAGGACCTGGAGGAGGACCGGGCCTCGGGAGCGTGGAACCCGCTGCTCTCCACGGGGACGTCGGTCGCCGAGGCGCACCGGCTGTGCCTGGACGCCGTGGCGGGGGTCAGGCTGGCGCTCGGCGACGTGGAGTTCACCGACTCGCGACTCGTCCACAAGCTGATGGTGCACGAGCTGGAAGAGTCGGTCATCCGCGTGTTCGGCAAGCGCAAGCGGCACGAGTACCCGCCGGGCAAGCCCCGCTGGTCGGATCCGGGCAGCGGGCTGTGGGCGTACCCGAGGCTGAACTGGCAGCGGCAGCCGCGCGGGTGCTTCGAGGGGTGCGGGGCGTTCCTCTACATGTGCGGCACGTGCCAGTTCTGCTGCCGCGACCCGTTCCCGGGCCCGTGGAGCGACAAGCGGCGGGACGGGTGCGACGGCGGAGACTGCGGTCCGAACTGCGACTGCAACGGCTGCGACTGTTGCTGCTGCCCCTGCGATTAAGGGCTCTGAACAGGGCTAATCGGAAATTGTCAGACCTCCGGCGTAACGTGCTTCCCGTGGCTTTCGCAACCGAGCTCCCGCCAGAGGAAAGCACCGTCAAGGCGCACTCCGAGCACCGTCCCGTCGGCGACATCGAGCGCACCGACGGTCAGTTCCGCGTGGTCAGCGAGTACCAGCCGGCAGGCGACCAGCCGGCTGCGATCGCCGACCTCGAACGCCGCGTGCGCTCCGGCGAGCGCGACGTGGTGCTGCTCGGCGCCACCGGTACCGGCAAGTCGGCGACGACGGCGTGGCTGGTCGAGAAGCTGCAACGCCCCACGCTGGTGATGGCGCCGAACAAGACCCTGGCCGCCCAGCTGGCGAACGAGCTGAAGGAGCTCTTCCCGCACAACGCGGTGGAGTACTTCGTCAGCTACTACGACTACTACCAGCCCGAGGCGTACATCCCGCAGACGGACACGTACATCGAGAAGGACTCCTCGATCAACGAGGACGTGGAGCGCCTGCGCCACTCGGCCACGATGTCGCTGCTGACCCGGCGCGACGTCATCGTGGTCGCGTCGGTGTCGTGCATCTACGGCCTGGGCACGCCCCAGTCCTACCTCGACCGCTCGATCCACCTGGAGACGGGTGTGGAGGTCGACCGCGACGCGTTCCTGCGGCTGCTGGTCGACGTCCAGTACACCCGCAACGACATGTCGTTCACCCGCGGCTCGTTCCGCGTGCGCGGCGACACGGTCGAGATCATCCCGTCCTACGAGGAGCTCGCGGTCCGCGTCGAGTTCTTCGGCGACGAGATCGACAAGCTCTACTACCTCCACCCCCTCACCGGCGACGTGGTGAAGGAGGTCTCCGAGCTGCGGATCTTCCCCGCGACGCACTACGTGGCGGGCCCGGAGCGCATGGAGCGCGCGATCCGCGACATCGAGGCCGAGCTGGAGACGTCGCTCGCCCAGATGGAACGCCAGGGCAAGCTGCTCGAGGCCCAGCGCCTGCGCATGCGCACCCAGTACGACCTGGAGATGATGAAGCAGGTCGGCTTCTGCAACGGCATCGAGAACTACTCGCGCCACATCGACGGCCGCGCGGCGGGCACGGCGCCGGCGACGCTGATCGACTACTTCCCCGACGACTTCCTGATGGTCATCGACGAGTCGCACGTGACGGTGCCGCAGATCGGCGGCATGTACGAGGGCGACGCGTCTCGCAAGCGCAACCTCGTGGAGCACGGTTTCCGCCTGCCCTCCGCGCTCGACAACCGCCCGCTGACGTGGGAGGAGTTCGCCGACCGGATCGGCCAGGTCGTGTACCTGTCGGCGACCCCGGGCCCGTACGAGATGGGCCAGGCCGGCGGCGAGTTCGTCGAGCAGGTCATCCGGCCGACCGGCCTCGTCGACCCCGAGGTCGTCGTGAAGCCGACCGAGGGCCAGATCGACGACCTGGTGCACTCCATCCGCGAGCGGGCCGAGCGTGACGAGCGGGTGCTGGTCACCACGCTGACCAAGAAGATGGCGGAAGACCTGACGGACTACCTGCTGGAGCTGGGCATCCGGGTCCGGTACCTGCACTCCGAGGTCGACACGCTGCGCCGCGTCGAGTTGCTGCGGCAGCTCCGGCTCGGCGAGTTCGACGTGCTGATCGGCATCAACCTGCTGCGGGAGGGTCTCGACCTCCCCGAGGTGTCGCTGGTGGCGATCCTGGACGCGGACAAGGAAGGCTTCCTGCGCTCCGGCACGTCGCTGGTGCAGACGATCGGCCGCGCCGCTCGCAACGTGTCCGGTGAGGTCCACATGTACGCGGACCGGATCACCGACTCGATGCGGCACGCGATCGAGGAGACCAACCGGCGGCGCGAGAAGCAGGTCGCGTACAACACCGAGCGCGGCATCGATCCGCAGCCGCTGCGGAAGAAGATCACCGACATCCTGGAGGCGGTGTACTCCGAGATCGAGGACGAGGTCCCGGTCGGCGGGTCCGGCCGAAACCAGTCCCGCGGCAAGCGAGCCACCGGAGAAGGTGGCCGTTCCTCGGGCGTGGTCGCGTCGCACGAGCGGGCAGGGATGGCCCGGTCGGAGCTGGCGGACCTGGTGCAGTCGCTGTCGGACCAGATGATGAACGCCGCCCGTGATCTGCAGTTCGAGCTGGCGGCTCGGCTGCGCGACGAGATCCAGGACCTGAAGAAGGAACTCAGGGGCATGGACGCCGCGGGGGTCAAATGACAGGTGAATTACGCACGTAGCTTCGTCTGCACGGGGCGAGGGCTGTAGCAGGACGTTGTTGCCGCAGGCGGTCTCGAAATCGTGCTCCGGGAGGCGTGTCCCGGTAGCGATTTCGAGCTGCGTGAAGCTCCGGGCGGTTGCATGGCTGCGCAACTCGGCCCGTCAGCGCGGCTTCTGCTCTCGCATCGCCGCCTCGACGCCTACTACGACGCCACCGAAGCGGTGCGGGTGTGCGTGGCCGAGCTGGACCGTCTCGGCGTTCCGTCACCGTCACCGTCGCGGGACCGGCCTGTCCATAGTGGAGCGGGTCGTGTCGCGTTGAGTTAGATCGACGTGTGCGGTGCGTAATCCCGAGGCCGCATAACGATTTGCGCGCCCGCCGTAAATCGCCCTCTGGGGTGAGATGTGCGCGGACTGCTTTCGTCAGGGCCTCGGGCGGCCATGATCTCGGGGTGGATGTGGACTCCCACCTTGCCGCGGTGGAGCAGGCGCTGATCGCTGTGCGGCGCAGTCAGTCTCGTAGAGCCCTGGCCGAGTTGGCTGTACCGGCCTTCGACGTGCTCGACGTGGTGGAGACGGCTGAGCGGACTGGGGCCCAGGCCACGGTTTCCAGTGTTGCCTTGGCTTTGCACGTTGATCAGCCTCGGGCCAGCAAGCTCGTCACCAGTGCCGTCGACGCCGGGCTGGTGGCGAGGGTCGCCGACAAGGCCGACGGGCGGCGGGTGTTGCTCGTGCGGACGCCTCGGGGCCGGGCCACGTCCGCTGAGCTGCACCGGGCCCGGCAGAGTGCTTGTGCCGTCGCGATGGCGGACTGGAGCGAGGAGGAACGGGTGGAGTTCGCCCGGTTGCTCACGCGTTTTGTCGCGGTGTTCGGCGCGCGCTAGTTTCTGTTGTGACACTTGACGAGTTGATCGTCTACTGCGCCGGCAAGCCCGGCGCGGAGGAGACGTATCCGTGGGGCGAGACCGAACTGGTGTGCAAGGTCGGCGGGAAGGCGTTCGCCTTCATCGGCCTCGACGTGCACACCGTGGGTCTGAAGTGCGGCACGGACGCCGAGGCCGCCGCGGTGTGGCGAGAGCGCTTTCCCGCTGACGTCACGGTGAGCGGCTACATCGGGCGGTACGGGTGGAACACCGTCGCGCTCAAGGGAGCCGTGCCCGACGACGACCTGCTGGAACTGGTCGACGGCTCCTACGACGCCGTCGTCGCGCGGTTGCCCAAGGGGAAACGGCCCGCCGTCTAGCGGTCTTCCGGCTGGATGATGCCGAAGATGTTGTTCTCGGTGTCCTTGTAGTAGGCGAGCAGGCCCACGCCGGGCATCTTGTCCTTGGGCAGCGCGACGGTGCCACCGTTGACCTCGATGGCGGCGATGGTGACGTCGATGTCGACCACGCTGATCGTCATGACGTAACCGTGGATCGGTGCGTCCGGCTCCGGGTCCGGGCCGCGGCGGGGGAGCAGGCCGCCGTTGACGCCCGGCTGGTCGTCGTCGCCGGTGACGATGGTCCAGTAGGGGATGTCGCCCCACTGCTCGATCTTCCAGCCGAAGACCGAGGTGTAGAAGTTCCGCGCTCGCTCGGGATCTGCGGCGTGGATCTCGAAGTGCACAGGACGTGACATGGGAGGGCACGCTACTCCGGACAGTGGTTGTCCGCATTGGTCTCTACCGTGGCCTCATGGTTATCGGAATCCAGGTCACGATGGACGCGGCGGACCCCGGCAAGCTGGCTGCCTTCTGGGCGGAGGCACTCGGTTACGTGGTGCAGCCGCCGCCTCCCGGGTTCGACTCGTGGGAGGACTTCGCGGTCAAGAACGGCATCCCGTTCGAGTCGATCAACGACTACTCGGCGATCATCGATCCCGAGGGCGGCGGCCCGCGGTTCTTCTTCCAGCGCGTGCCCGAGGGCAAGACAGCGAAAAACCGCCTCCACCTCGACGTGAACGCCGGGCTGGAGGCGGTTGATCGGTTCGTTTCCCTTGGTGCCACGAAGGTCCAGGAGTTCAACGACGCCAAGGGCCACTGGGTCGTGATGCTCGACCCCGAGGGCAACGAGTTCTGCGTGCAGTGAGCTAGCTCGTGATGTCCTTCGTCTTGAACACCCTCGCCGCGAGCAGCGTGAAGATGCCGCCGTAGACGAGCGCGGAGAACGTGCCGCGGGTCATCTCCGACCAGTCGATGTCGGTCGAGAGCAGGTCGGCCCACGCCATCGCGTAGTGCGTCGGCAGGTAGTTGCGCAGGTCCCCGAGCGGCTCGATCTGGTCGAGGATCTGCGACACGATCGAGACGAGCACCGTGCCGCCGACCGCGCCGAGAGGTGCGTCGGTGGACACGGACAGGAACATCGCGAGGCCCGCGACCCAGAACAGGTTGATCGAGATGTAGACGACGGCGAGCGCCATGCCGAGCACGCCGTCACCAAACGGGGCGGCCTCGCCGGTCGGGCTGACGACCTCGCCGGCGCCGTACCAGGCCACGCCGACGCCCAAGGCCACCGCGGGGAGCAGGGTCAGGGCGAAGACGCTGAGGATGCCGCTGCTGATGGCTTTCTGGCGCAGCAGGCGGTGCCTCGGGATCGGTGCGGCCAGCAGGTACTTGAGGCTCGACCACGACGCTTCGGACGCGATCGTGTCGCCGAAGAACAGCGCCACGATCATCGGCAGCAGGAAGCTGCTGCTCACGAACAGCGTGAGCACCACGAAGTTGATGCCGCTGGCGGTCGCGAGGTCCACGAAGCCGCCGGAGCGGCGGTTCGGGTCGGACTGGCCGATCTCGAAGCTCGCCGCGAGGATGAACGGCAGCAGCACCAGGAAGCCCAGCACGAGCTGGGTCCTGCGGCGGCGGATCTGCCGTTGCAGCTCCACGCGGATGCGGAGCGTGCGGCGCGCCTTGTACCCGACCGACGAGCCGTCCGGCGCCACCTTGGTGTGCTGCTGGGCGGCTGCGTCGGTGAGGTCGTTGAGCGCGCCGGGGTCGGTGTGGACGCCGTTCTCGTTCATCGGTCCACCTCCTGCCGGATCGGTGCCTTCGTGCGGTTGGGGTTCGCGGTCCGCACAGGCGCGAACGCGGGGGTCACCGCGATCTCGTCTGTCACGTCGAGGCCGGCGTCGGCCAGCACCTCGATCGCGGTGGGGCTCGGGGCGTCCGCCGTGGCGGACGCCGCTGCCATCAGGAAGTCATTCACCGACCAGCTCCAAGAACGCGTCTTCCAGCCTGCGTCGCGGGCCCGCCTGGTCCACTGCCACACCGGCGGCGACCAACGCCGTGAGTGCGGCGGAGCGCGGGACGCCGTTCATCGACGCGTGCACTGAGTCCTCGTCCTCGTGCACGTCGTGCACGCCTTCGAGGCCCCGCAGGACATCGGCTGCCTTCGAGGGGGAGTCGACGCGGAACGTCGCCTCGCCGCCTCCCGCCGCGATGTCGGACACCTCGCCGGCGGCGACGAGCTGGCCCTTGTGCATGACGACCACGTGCGAACAGGTCTGCTCCACCTCGGCCAGCAGGTGCGACGACACGACGACCGTGCGGCCCGCGGCGGCGTAGCGGCGCAGGACCTCGCGCATCTGGTGGATCTGAGGCGGGTCGAGGCCGTTGGCCGGCTCGTCCAGGATCAGCAGGTCCGGGAGGCCGAGCATCGCCTGCGCGATCGCCAGCCGCTGGCGCATGCCCTGGCTGTACGTGCGCACGCGGCGGTGCACCGCCTTGCCGAGGCCCGCGATCTCCAGCGCCGCCTCGACGTGCGCCTCGTCCAGCGGCCGGCCCGTGGCCGCCCAGTACAGGCGCAGGTTCGCGGCGCCGGAGAGGTGCGGCAGGAAGCCGGAACCCTCGACGAACGAACCGATGCGCGACAGCACCGGAGCGCCCGGCACGACCTTGTGGCCGAAGACCCGGATGTGGCCCTCGGAGGGGTGGATCAGGCCCATCACCATGCGCAGCGTCGTGGTCTTGCCGGCGCCGTTGGGGCCGAGCAGACCGAGGACCATGCCGTGCTCCACGCGGAACGACAGGTCCGTCACCGCCTTCACCCCACCGGGGTAGGCCTTGGTGAGGTTCGAGATGACCAACGGGACGTCCGCGAGGTCCGGGTCCGAGTCCTGCGCCATGCGGCGGCGGAACATCGCGATGATGCCGGAGCCGATCAGCACGAGCAGCGCGATCACGATGCCCCAGAGAGCTTCCATCGGGAAGCCCTCGGTGACGTTGCGACCGGGCACGACGGGCACCGAGATCTCGTCGGAGGCCAGCGAGATCCGGTACGCGGCGGGCTGCTCGGCGTTCGCGAACGCCTGGTCCGTCGTCGACACCACGAGAGCCAGCTTGTGCTCGCTCTCCACCGGACGCACCGCGCCCGGCAGCGTCACGGTCACCTCGGCCGCGGAACCGTCCGTCGGCAGCGCCACGCGGAACGGCGCGACGATCGAGCCCGGCAGCGTCCGGGTGCCGTCCTTGGAGACGTCGTAGAGCTTCGCGAACAGGATCGCCTCGCCGGAGGTCTGGTCACCGCGGGCGACCTTCAACTTCACGGTCGACGACCCGGTCAGCAGGACCTGCGAGGTCAGCTCCTCCGAGGTGAACACGGCGGCCTGGCCGGGCATGTCGAGCGACAGCCGCGACGAGATCGCCGACGACCGGGACAGCGCCGAACCGAGGCCCGGCAGGTTGCTGACCGACGCCGGATTGCCACCCGCCGGGTTCACGACGACCTGCTCGCGTCCGGTGAGCTTCAGCGTCTTGCGCTCGGTCGACGAGCCCTGGGCGAGGCCGGGGTACGACGGCGCCACGACCGTGCGCAGCGACGGCTGGCCGGACGAGCGGAACGCGCCCTGCACCGAGTACTCGAAGCCGGTGTCGGGGTCGGTTCCCTTGCCACGCAGGTGGAAGTCCATCCAGTCAGCGATCTCGCCGCGCAGCGCGGTGCCGGGGTTGCCGCCGTCGTGGCCGCCCGCGTACCAGACCATCTTGACCTGGCCGCCCGCCGCGGCGATCTGCCGCGCGGTGGCGTCGGACTGGTCGAGGCCGAACAGGGTGTCCTGCTCACCCTGCACCAGCATCGTCGGCTGCTTGATCTGGTCCGCCACGGCGACGGGGGACGACTTGCGCAGCAGGTCGAGCGTCTGCTGCGAGGCGCGGCCCGTCGTGGCGACCTCGGTGTAGGCGGTGCAGACCTCGGGCGTGAAGCGGCCGCACGCGCCCAAGGACGGCGTGGGCGGCTGCTGGCCCTGGGCCCCGGAGTTGCCTCCGGGTGCCTGCGGCGCCTGGCCGGAGTTCTGGTTCGACTCCCGCTGGCCCTGCTCGGGTGCTTCACCCGTGGGCGACGAGAGGTCGATCGACGTCATGCCCGCCGAGAAGAAGATGCCCGCCCACGAACGCTTGAAGACGCCGTCCTCACCGAACGCGGTGGCGGACGGGGTGGCGTCCGCACGCGGTGTCGCCAGCGCCGAGTTCGGCAGCAGCGACTGGGCGAGGTCGTTGTACGTGATGACGGGGACGATCGTGTCGACGCGCTTGTCGACGCCCGCGAGCAGCAGTGACAGCGCACCGCCGTACGACGCGCCTGTCACGCCCACGCGGGGGTCGCCGCCGCTGTCCTTCTCCACCTCGTCACGTGTGCCGAGGAAGTCGAGGAGCTTCTGCGCGTCGCGGACCTCGCGGTCGACGGAGTTCAGCGCGATCTGGCCCGTGCTGCGGCCGAAACCGCGCGCGGACCAGGTCAGCACGACGAAACCGCGCCGGGCGAACTCCTCGGCCTGCGTGTGCACGCTGCGGAGGCTGCCGCCGAAACCGTGCGCGAGCATGATCGCGGGCGCGGGCGTCTGCTGGGGGAGGTAGAGGCGGGTCTCGATCGTCACCGTCTGAGCGCTGTCAGGGCTCTCGGGTGCGTCGATGTTCGCTTCTTTGAAGGAAACGGCAACAGGGTCGTCTCCGGATCGAGTGAAGTACACGCCACCTGCGACGAGGGCGAGTACCACGATCAATGCGGGGATCGTCCACCTGCCGCGAAGGCGGGATAGGCGGGACACAGCGATGACGATATGCGAGTTTTGCTGAGAACGACCTGTTGGGATCCGGTGGCGGTCTCAGCATCAGTGGATCTTCAGCACGCCTTCAGGTAGTGGACGGTTCCAACCCGAACGACACGCTGTGTATTCCCATCGCACCTGGTTGCGTGGGTCTGCTCACCCTGTGTGGCGCTAACCGCTCTTCGTAGAGCACAATATTGACGCAGCATGGAGGGGAGTACTCCCTAAGCGGCGGTGTCGTCAGTACGGAGCTCGGCATGGAGCTCCCGGTGCCGTCGGTCGTTCGAGAGATCATCTCGGCGGCGGAGGAGACCTCCGGGTTTATCTGGCATGCGCTGAGAATCCCGGAGGTTGGGTTGTGAACGTCCCCGCATGGATGTGGCTCGCGACGATCGGTGGTCTGCTCCTCCTCCTGGCCGTGGACCTCGTGATCGTCGATCGAAAACCCCATGAGGTGACGATCGGTGAAGCCGCCCGCTGGGTGATCTTCTACGTCGCGATGGCCGCCGTCTTCGGTCTCGGCATCTGGTACTTCTCCGGTGGGCAGTACGCCACGGAGTTCTTCGCCGGGTACATCACCGAGTACTCGCTGAGCGTCGACAACCTCTTCATCTTCTTGATCATCATGACGACGTTCAAGGTGCCCTCGATCCACCAGCACAAGGTGCTGCTGATCGGCATCCTGCTCGCGCTCGTCATGCGCGGCATCTTCATCGCGGCCGGCGCGGCGCTCATCAGCAAGTTCAGCTGGGTCTTCTTCATCTTCGGCGCGTTCCTCATCTACACCGGCTGGCAGCTGGCGCGGGAGAACCACGACGAGGAAGAGGAGTACAAGGAAAACCTGATGCTCCGCATGGTGCGCAAGGTCTTCCCGGTCACCGACGACTACCACGGCTCGAACTCGTTCATCAAGATCGACGGCAAGCGCTACGTGACCCCGATGTTCATCGTGATGGTCGCGATCGGCTCCACCGACCTGCTCTTCGCGCTCGACTCGATCCCCGCGATCTTCGGCCTCACCAAGGAACCGTTCCTGGTCTTCACGGCCAACGCGTTCGCGCTGATGGGCCTGCGGCAGCTGTACTTCCTGCTCGGCGGACTGCTCGCGAAGCTCGTCTACCTGTCGATCGGCCTGTCGGTGATCCTCGGCTTCATCGGCGTCAAGCTGATCCTGGAAGCCCTGCACACCAACAACCTGCCGTTCCTCAACGGCGGCGAGCCCTTCCACGTGCCGACCATCGGCATCGAGGTCTCGCTGTCGGTGATCATCGGCGTGCTGGCGATCACGACGATCGCCAGCCTCCTCAAGGTGCGGCGCGACCCGGACGCCGCGAAGCACATCGGCGCCGACGCGAACCACTAGTCACAACAGGGAAACGCCGTTCTGGTAGACGGCGCGGACGGCCTGCTTCAGCGTTCCGGCCTTCACGTGCTGTTCGGCGTCACCCTCCACGAGTACGAGATCGGCGAGCTTGCCTGGTGCGAGCTCGCCGAGTTCGTTCTCCAGGCGCATGAGCGCGGCGGCGGACCTGGTGGTCGCGTGGAGCGCCTCGGCCGGTGACATGCCGTACTCGACCATCAGCGTGAGTTCGTTGAGGTTGTCGCCGTGCGGGCCGACGCCGGAGTCGGTGCCCATCGCGATCTTCACGCCGGCCTGGTGGGCCTTCTGGAACGCCTGGGTGTGTTGCGCGACAACGGAGTTGGCCTTGGCGAGGATGACGTCCGAGATCGCCATGCCGGCGGCGGCCTGGTCGAGCACCATGCGCGGGGCCATCAGCGTGGGCACGAGCCACGTGCCGTTCTCGAGCATCGCCTCGACGCCCTCGTCGGTGAGGAACACGCCGTGCTCGATGGACCGGACTCCGTTGCGCACGGCCGTGAGGATGCCGTCGCCGCTCATCGCGTGCGACATGACCGCGATGCCGGCGGCATTGGCCTCCTGCACGATCATCGCGATCTCCTCGTCGCGGAAGTGCGCGTGACGGGGGTTGCTGCGCGGGGACATCACGCCGCCGCTCGACGCGATCTTGATGATGTCGGCGCCGTGGCGCACGAGCGTGCGGATGACCTTGCGCAGTTCCTCGGGACCGTCGGCGACGGTGTCCGGCAGGCCGGGGTGCAACGGCGGTGAGACGTGGGCGCCGCACTGCATCCAGTCGTCGTTGTGGCCGCCGGTCTGCGAGACCATGTTGACCGCGATCTGCATGCGCGGGCCCTGGACCAGGCCGCGCCGCACCGCCTCCGCGACACCGAGGTCGGCGCCGAGCGCGTCGCGGACCGTCGTGATGCCGCACTGCAGCGTGGCTTTCATGTTCCCGATCGCCTCGTAGAACGGCAGCGAGAACGGGGTGTTGAGCGACCGCACCAGATCGGCGCCGCTGAACATGAAGTGCACGTGGCAGTCGAACAGTCCCGGCAGGATCGTGTGGCCGGTCGCGTCGACCACCGTGTCGCCGTCCAGCCCGATGCCGACGTCGACGATGCGGTCGCCCTCGACCACCACGTCGCCGGGCTCGCTCGCCCGGCCGGTAAAGATCCTGCCCCCAGAGAACACGATGCGCGTCATACGCGGGAATCTATGCGGCGAGTCAATTTTTGTGATCGGTCAACAAATAACTCTGAGCGTTGCTAACAACTTCTGTTAGCGTCCACGCCGTGCGCCCTGAAGACCTGCAGCTGCTCACCACGCCCGGCACCGTCGCCGTGTCCGGAGACCTGGTGCTGGTCAGCATCACCACGCCCGACCTCGAGAAGAACACCTACCGGGGCGGTCTGCACCGGGTGTTCCCGGATGGCACGACAACACCGTGGACGCACGGTGATCGTGACAATGCGCAGCGCATTTCTCCGGACGGCAAACTGGTCGCGTTCTTGCGCGTCAGCGGAAAGTCGAAGCCGCAGCTCCACGTCGTCCCGGTGGACGGCGGCGAGCCCCGCAGGCTGACCGATCTGCCGCTGGGCGCCGGTGCGCCGGTGTGGTCGCCGGACTCGTCGCGGATCGTGTTCGTGGCCCGCGTGCCCGAGGCCGGCCGCTACGGGACCACGGACGACGGCCCCGAGTCCGAGGCGCCGCGCCGCATCACGCGCCTCGACTACCGCGCCGACGACGTGGGCTTCCTCGGCGACCGCCGTCCGCGCCTGCACGTCGTGACGCTGGACGGCGCCGTCACCGAGGTCACCGACGGCACGCACGACGTCTCCGACCCGGCCTGGCTCGACGACTCGACGCTGGTGTTCGTCGCACCGCACGAACTGGGCGTCTCCGAGACCCTGAAGTCCGACCTCTACACGGTTCCCGCCGGCGGCGGCACGGCGTCGCTGCTGGTGCGCGGGGCCGGTGAGGTCACGATGCCGTTCGTGGCCGACGGCTCGCTCTTCTGGCTGGGCACCGAGTTCACCGGCATCGACGCCGTGGCGCGCAACCTCGGCCTGTGGAAGTCGCCTTTGGACGGTTCCGATCCCGTTCGCCTCACCGACGGCGAGACGGTCGACGTGGAACGGCTTTCAGGTCAGCCCGTGGCCGACGCGTCGGGCGTGCTGCTCGTCGTGCGCAACCGCGGAGCCCTCGAACTGCGGAGGATCCCGTTCGACGGCGGCCCCGGCGAGGTGCTGGCAGGTTCTTCGGCCGCGGTCCGGTCGTTCGCCTCCGACGGGTCCACTGTGGTCGCCGTCGTGTCCACTCCGGACAGCGTCGGACAGGTCGAGTTCGTCGGAACCGGTGTGCGCACGGCGTTCTCGTCGGTGCCCGCCCGCCGCGTGGTCGAGCTCACCGGCTCCGCCTCGGACGGCTACCCGGTGCACGGCTGGCTCGTGCTGCCCGACGGCGACGGCCCGCATCCGGTCGTCATGGCCGTGCACGGTGGCCCGTTCATGTACCACAGCTGGGGTTTCTTCGACGAGGCCCAGGTCTACGCCACCGCCGGGTACGCCGTCGTGCTGCCGAACCCGCGCGGCTCGGCAGGCTACGGCCAGGCCCACGGCCAGGCGGTGATCGGCAAGTTCGGCACCGTCGACGTGGACGACGTCCTGTCCCTTTTGGACGTCGCACTGGCCCGTGAGGACACCGACTCCGAACGCGTCGGCGTGATGGGCGGCTCGTACGGCGGCTTCATGACGTCGTGGCTGTCCGCGCACCACGGTGAACGGTTCCGCGCCGCGTGGTCCGAGCGCGCTGTGAACGCGTGGGACTCGTTCTCCGGCTCGTCCGACATCGGCTACTTCTTCGCCGACGCCTACTGCGGCACCGATCCCGACGCACAGCGCGCGATGTCGCCGCTGACCTACGCCGAGAAGATCAACCTGCCGTTCGCCGTCGTCCACTCCGAGCAGGACTGGCGTTGCCCGCTGGAACAGGCACAGCGCATGTTCGTGGCGCTGAAGCGGCGCGGCGTCGAGACCGAGATGCTGATCTTCCCGGGCGAGGGCCACGAGCTGACCCGTTCCGGTCAGCCGCGGCACCGCAAGCAGCGCTTCGAGGCCGTGCTGGAGTGGTGGGACCGTTACCTCAAGGCCTGACGAGCGAGGCTGCTCCGGCCGTTGCGCCGGAGCAGCCCCTCACCGTCAGCTGATCTCGACGCAGGACGCGCGGTTCTGCCAGTTGATCGACCCCAGCCGGAGGTCGGCGCTCTGGTCGATCCAGGTGGAACGGGTGCCGCTGCCGGGGCAGTCACGCACGTCGAACAGCTTCAGGTCGCACTTGTTGTAGGTGCGCACGGAGTTGGCGCGGTTGTCCCAGCCCCAGCCGGAGAGGTTCCACAACCCCTCGATGTCGGTGGTGGACGCCGAACACGCGCCGTACTTCCAGAACGTGACGCACGCCCCGGTGTAGTTGTTGCTGTCGTAGAGCGTGAACGCGCTGACCGTGCCGGACACGTTCCCGACCTGGGTGCACGCCGCCGCGGCAGCCGGTGCCGGTGCCGCCTGGGCTCCGGCCGTGCCCGTGATCAGGGCCCCCGTCACGAACGCGGCGGCGACGGCCAGCCTGGCCACCGCGCGCATCGCCCCCTGCTTTCCCTTGACCATCTTCGGTTCCCTCCCTCGCCGCGCCGTGGTCGGCGGCGGCTGGGGGGATCATGGGAGGTGGGTCGTGCGGAACGCTTGCAGCTTTTCTGCAATGCCCAGGTCAGCCCAGCAGCGTGTAGTTGAGCTCCTCGCACACCCTCGCCAGCGGCAGGTCCAGACCCGGATGGTCCAGCGGCAGCAACACGTCGGGAGCTGCCGGCAACCCGGAAGCCCCAGGCGGGTCCCACAGGCAGATGGCGGGGTCGCCGGAGTCCATCGACGACCGGTACCAGAGCCCGTCCAGCTCCGGATAGGCCGCCCGGATCGCCCGCGACCACGCCTGCGTCACCAGCTTCGGGCCGGTCGAGATCTCCTGCGACGCCCCGACGCGCGTGGGCCACAAACCGCCGAGGTCCAGCAGCCTCAGCGTGCGGCGCGGGCGCAGGACGACCAGGAACGGTGAGCGGGTGCGGCGGTCCACGATCGACGTCGCCTGGAAGACCTCGGCGATCGACGTGCGGACGGACAGGCCGAAGTACAGCACGCCGTTCTCGTGGTCCTGCGCTGGCGAGCCGTCGTCGGCCGGTTGTTGTGCGTCGAAGCGTGCGTGAGGGAGGGGGCCCGTGTAGCGGAACGTGTTCCAGCGCTGGGGGTGCGAGCCCTTCGCGGTGAAGACGCGCACCAGGCGGGTGGCCCGGTGTACCGCCACCACGTCCTCGGTGCGGCGCAGGTGCGCCTGGAGCACGGCAGGGGCAGGCGGCTGCGGAAGCCGTGACATTCGGGTCCTGTCGGTGTTCGGGAACGCTCAGGCAGGTGTGCCGAGCGTGGACGCCAGGGTGGCCACCCGGCGCGGGTCTCCTCCGGCGAGGAGCCAGTCGCGCGGGGTCGCGGGCTCGCCGTCCACGGGCAGGTCCTCCTGGAGGGTCGTCATGAACGCGGCCACCACCAGTGCCGGTTGGTCCTGAGGGATGTCCGTGAGGACGGTCTCGAGACCGGGTAGTACGCCGGTGCCCGCGAACTGCCACGCGGGAAGGCGCCAGCTGCCCCTGTCCTTCCAGCCGACGAGCCTGCCCACGCCGAGGCGGTGGCGGATGCGGCTGGTGTCGACCTGGAGCTGGCGCGCGGCCTCGTTCACGGTCAGCGCCGAGTCGCGGAGGACCGCGTGCGCCACGACCGTGCGGGTGCGGGGCTTGGCGTCGGACGGGCCCGCCGGGGACAGGTCCAGGCCCACGTCGGTCAGGGCCGCCTGCTGGTCCGGCGTGAAGTAGGTGGCCGGCTCCGGGTGCGGTGGGGCGAGCCTTCGCGCCGCGTCGGTCACGAGGGCGAGGAACTCGTCGGGACTCACCTGCAGGCCGGCCTTGGCCAGCACCGTCTCCAAGGCTGGACTCATGCGCACAGAATAGCCCGCGCGTGCGCATTTGTGCGCCCTACGAACGGCTCAACCACAAACGTTCGACGTTGTGCGCTCACGCGACGACGCTACGTGAGATGTGCCGGTCCGGACCGGTGACGTGGGCCTCATCTGGCACATCGATACCATTCCCGGATGCAACTCGACCGCACCGCCAAGCGGGTCGTGGTGGCTTGGGCCGCCGTCATGGTGGCCACGCTCGCCTACGTCATGTACCGCCCCGAGGGGTGGTCGCTCGACCTGCGCGTCTACCGCAACGGCGGCGCGGCTTTCCTCGAGGGCCTCCCGCTCTACGTCGAGGGCTTCGCGAAACCGCTCGGCGGGCCCGACCTGCCCTTCACCTACCCGCCGATCGCCGCGGTGCTGTTCAGCCTGCTCGCGCTGGTCCCGGTCGTCGTCGCGATCTTCGCGGTGGCGGCGCTGAACCTCGCCATGCTCACCGGGTTGTGCCTGATCGCGGCGCAGCGCGTGCTCGGCTGGGGCCCCGAGGCCGTGAAGTGGGGGCTGGGCGCGGCGGCGGTGTCGACGATCTTCGACCCGCTGCGCGAGACGTTGTGGTTCGGCCAGATCAACCTGCTGCTCGGGCTGCTGGTGATGGCCGACTGCCTGCTCGAACGCACCCGCTGGTGGCCCCGTGGCGCGCTGATCGGGCTCGCGGCCGCGATCAAGCTGACGCCGGCGTTCTTCGCGTTGTTCTTCGTGGCACGACGACAGTGGAAGCCCGTCTTCGTGTCCATCGGGTCGTTCTTCTTCTTCGTGCTCGTGGGGTTCCTCGTCTCGTTCGGCGACGCGAAGGAGTACTGGACGCACGCGCTGCTCGACCCGGGCCGCGTCGGACGTCTCACCTACGCGTCGAACCAGGCCATCCGCGGCACTTTGGCGCGCTTCGGCCTCGAGAACGGCGCCCAGGTGGGCGTGTGGCTCGTGCTGGCGCTTCTGGTCGTGGCGGCGGTGTGGTGGCTGGCGTCGCAGGTGGGGGAGATCGAGGCGTTCTTCGTCGTGGCGATCGGCGGTCTGCTGATCTCGCCCGTGTCGTGGGGGCACCACTGGGTGTGGATCGCGCCCGCGCTCGTGCTGCTCTCACGGCCCGCGTTGCGCCGTCACTGGGCGTCGTGGGCGATCGTGGCGGTGTTCGCGATCGGGCCGCACTGGCTCTTCCCGCGCGACAACGACGTCGAACGCGACTGGGCGTGGTGGCAGCAGGTGATCGGCAACCTCTACGTGTTCGTCGGGATCGTCGTGCTGGTCACGCTCGCTGTGCGGGTCGTGCGAGACCGCCGTCGAGCTGCTTCAACCGCAGGCTGAACAGCACCAGCACCACACCCCACAGGATCGCGAACACCCCGATCGTGATCACGAACGCCATCGCGCCCGCGGCCGGGTTCACGACCAGGATGACGCCGAGCAGCACCGTCAGCGCGCCCGTGACGACGTAGAACCACTCGTTCGTCATCACCTTGCGCAGGCGGATGCCGTCGACGATCTGCAGCACGCCGGTGACGATCGCCCACACCGCGATGAGCAGCAGCAGCGCGGTCGCGGTGATGCCCGGCCAGAACAACGCGATCAAGCCCGTGACCAGGCCCAGCGCACCGATGAGACCGAGGGCCCAGCGCGCGGGCCACTCCTTGTGGGCCAGCGTCAGGTACAGCATCATCGCGCCGTCGAAGAACGCGTAGGCGCCCCAGAGGATGATCAGCGCCAGCAGGGTGAGGCCCGGCCAGATCAGGGCGGCCACACCGAACAGGACAGCGAACACTCCGCGCACCGTGAAGAGCCACCACCGTTGCATGGTCAGGATCGTCTCGGCTGTCGCGGGGACAGGCAACCTGAGACCCTCGTCCGGTGCTGATCCGAGTGGCTGACTGGGAACGCATCCGGTCCGGCGAGATCACGCTGCAGTTCCGGCGCTGGAAACGGCCGACTGTGCGCGCCGGAGGGACGTTGCGGACGTCGCAGGGCGTTCTGGCGATCGACGCGGTGGACGTCGTGACGAGGGTGAGTCGCGCCGAGGCGGTGGCGGCCGGCTTTCCGACCGTGGCGGCGCTGAAGTCCTCAGTGGATGGACGTGAGGGCTCGCTTTACCGGATCCGCCTGCGTTTCGCGGGCGAGGACCCTCGCATCGAGCTGCGCTCGTCGTCCGATGTGGACGGACTGGTGCTGAAGGGGGACGCGCTGGCGTTGCTGCGCCTGATCGCGGCGAACCCCGGTGTGCGGGCCGCGGACCTGGCGGCGTCCGTCGGCCGCGACAAGCTGCCGTTCAAGGCGGACGTCCGCAAGCTCAAGGCCAAGGGGCTCACCGAGTCCCTCGAGGTGGGGTACCGCCTCTCCCCGCGGGGAGAGGCGTACCTCCGAACCCTGGCTAGCCCTGACCCGTGATGATCGAGACGGCGCGGTCCTGCGTCTGCTCGTTCACCTCGGCGATCTGGAAACCACGCGCCACCGCGTGCGCCACCAGTTCGGGCTCCGGCGGCAGGCCGTACTTGCGCAGGTAGTGCGGCACGGCACCGGCCCAGATCCACGTGCCGTCGGTGCGGAAGTTGAGCGGCACGTCCTGCTCGCCGCTCTGTGAGAACTCGTCGAGGTCGTAGCTGCGCGCGGCCAGCACGACCGGCGCCGACTCGAGGTAGTTCAGCAGCCCGTCGAGCATCTGCGGGTCGACCGGCTGACGGTTCACCATGATGCGGCCGTCGTCGTTCTTGCCGTCGTACACGCGCGCGGTGCGCAGCTCGTCACTGCCCGCCTGCGGCGTGGCCGGCGCCTGGAACTCCTGTTGTGGCTGCTGGGGTTCCGGCTCGGGCGCGGGCAGCGGCGGCAGGCCGACGCGCTGGCGCCACCAGTCCGGGATCTGCCGGTCCGGCCGCGGGAACGTCTGCAGCTCGTCGCGGAAACCGATGGGTGGCGGCGCGTTGCGCCAGCGCGGTTCGTCCTCGGCGTTGAAGTCCACCGTGAACGCCGCGGGCGCCTCGATCTCGTACGTCGCGCTCAGCCAGGTGCCGCGCTCGGGGTGGTACATCCCTCCGCGCAGGTGCCCGAACATCTGCACGACGTCCATCGGCGGCCGTACCGGACGCAGCTGGCCATCAGGTCCGGCGAACGCCAGGTCGACCTCGATGTGCCTGCCCGCCGCGCGGTACTCGGCCCGGATGCGCTGCCAGCCTTGAGGTACGGCCGGCAGCATGGCACGGCCGATCTGCCGCACCAACTGCTGCTGGTCCTGCTCGCTCAGCGGTGTCGCCGGCTGGCTCATGTGGTCCTCGCCCCTCTCCCCGTGAAAGCCCGCTGATCTTATCGGGCCGTCGCGACGCGCGCGGGACGGTCAGGCACCCGCGCCGTTCACACAACTCTGAGTGGGTGCCGGGCCTCGTGGTTCCCCGTTGTGCGTGCGCTCTCAGAGCTGCTTCTCGCCGACCCACACGCCGTCGAGGAGGCGCTTCGGGAGGTAGTCGGACTCGACGGTGATCTCGACACCGGCGTCCTTCGCGAGGCAGGCGATGGACAGCACGCGCCAGGCGACGAGCTCCTCGGGGGTGCCCGCGCGCTCCTCGGTCGCGGTCCAGTAGTCGCGGTACAGCTCGAGGGCCTTCGCGAGCGACTCGTTGAACCTCGCATCCTCGCGCTGGGTGAGCAGGTAGAAGAGCTCCATGGGCGGGTAGAAGAGCTTGGCGACCATCTCCGGGCCCGCGATGGTGTCGGCCTCCGGGTCGGCGCCCCGCATCGCGTTCAGCAGCGTGTCGATCAGGCCCTCGCCGGAGGTCCAGTAGAGCTGGAGGGCCCTGACCCAGTCGTACTGGAACTCGTCGGCCTGGCCGCCGGAGGCGCGCAGCACCTCGACGGGGAAGCCGGCGAGGAGGTCGATCCGCGCCCGGTCGCGGCAGATCATCGCCATCGCCATCGCGCTGGTCCAGTTGCCGACGTCGGCCGAGGACTTCGGACCGGTCGCCGGGACGACGAGGTCCCGGTCGTCGATCCGGACGGCCACCTCACCCTCGGCCTGGCCGGTCACCGCGAAGATCGCGCCGCCGGCCTGCATGGACAGCGCCACGGCGTTCCACGTCGCGGCGCTGTTCGCCAGAGGATCGGCCGCCGTGCGGCAGGCCGCCTCGTTCTTGGAGTTGCGGTGCAGGTACGAGAAGACCAGGTGCGGGTTGCGCTGGACACTCTTGAGCCGGACGTCGAGAGGGTCCGCGTAGTACTCCGCCTGCGCTTCTGCCTTCTCGACATCGACCTGATGCCGGGCGATGGTGACCACGGGCCCGAACCGTCCTCTCGTTTCACAGCGACATGTCGAAGTGCTTCTCGTTGTAGCCACCGTACTCGGCCGTCGGGCCGCTGCCGTTGACCTTCGCCTTGACGACCGTGAAGTCGAGCTCACCCGCCATCTGGGCCATCTCGAGCTCCTTGGCCAGCGCCTTCTCGGCGGGGGTGCCGTGCGCGGCCATGTTCGCGATGACGCTTTCGACGTACTTGGGGTGGCCCTGCTGGTAGTTCTGCCCGTCGAGGCCCTTGCGCGTGCCGAGGTCGGCGTTGGGACCCTTGGCCTCGACCACGACCATCCGGGTCTCGCCGGTCTTCTTGTCGGTGACCTCGTAGACCTGGTCGAAGCGACCGGCGCCCTTCACGTCGGGGTCGTGCCTCGGCGTGACGTCGAAGTCCTCCGCCGGGTACCTGTCGCGCATCGCGTCGGCCGCGGCGTGCTCGCCGAGTTCCTCACCGACCTCGGTGCGTTCGTGGTGCGCCGCACGACGTTCGTCGGTGGTCGCCGGGTCGGCGTCGTTCCCGCCCGCGATCTCCTTCTGGTACTCGGCCTCGGCGGTCTTGGTGCGCTCCAGCGAGGTCTCGCGGCGGTCGATGATGTCCTGGGCGGCGGTCCTCTGGTCCGGCGTGGCCGAGTGGTTGACCTCGGGCATGTCGGAGCGGAACTGCGCGGGCGTGTACGCGTCGGAAGAGGCCTCGAAGTTGCCGGAACCCCGCGGGTTCTCCACGAGCTTCGGCACGGTCTCGCCGTTGGCGTCGACCTGGTTGGCGTTCTTGCGGCTGTAGTCGCCGTTGCTGTTCGGGCCGTCGTAGTACTTGTCCCGGAAGTCCTTGTCCCTGAGCTTTTCCTCCATCAGGGCGGGAGGATTCCGGGTCTCGATGTGCACCGGTGTGTCCGGGATCTGCCGCTGCGCCATGCGGTCGCGCGCGTCGGACGGGTCGACGTCCTTGTCCTTGTCGTGGGTGCCGGGCGCGAAGCCGTCGTCACCCGTCCTGGACCTGGAGCCGTCGGGGTGGTGGGTCTCCCACTCGCCGTTCGGCGGGATCTTCGGCTGGCGGGTGCCGTCCGGGAGGATCTCGGGGTCGCTCGTGAAGACGCGGCCGTGGCTGTCGGTCCAGGCGGGCTTGGTGGGGGCGAGCACCGGCGCGTCGAGGTGCCGCGAGAGCTGCTGGGCGAAGTCGTTGCTGCCGGCGTCGCAGCCGATCAGGCGAACGGGCCTGCTGCCGTCGTAGCCGGCCCGCCGGAGCATGTCGGCGTATTCGGCCGGGGTGTAGTCGTGGCCGCCGACACGAGCCCTGCCGTCGGGGGTGATGTGGACGTCGGCGGTGAAGTAGCGCGGGTCGTTGGGGACGCGGTGGGGCAGGTCGCCCATGTCCCGGTCGCCGCCGTGGTGGGAGACGCCGGCCGGGGTGTTCTCCGCGTGGCGGGCGTGCGCCTCCTCCGGGGTGGGGCGATCCGCGGGCGGGGCGTCCGGGTCGTTGTTGCCGGGGGAGTCGCCGTCGTGCGGCTTGTCCGGGGTGTTGTCGTGCGGGGTGTTGTCGTGCGGCTTGTCGGCGTCCGGGCCGTGGTGGGGCGCGTCCGGCTGGTGCGGGGCGTCGGCGTCCGGGCGGTGTGGGGGTGCTGCTGTGTCGGTGCCGCGGGAGCGGGGGGCGTCCGGGCTTTGAGGGCTGTGGGGGCTCTGGGGGCGTGAGCCGTCGGGCCGGTTGCCGTCGGGACGGTTGCCGGGGCCGCTGCCGTCCGGGCGGGACGGGGCGTCGGGGCGGTGAGGAGCGTCCGGTCGCGACGGCGAGTTGGGGCCGCCGTGCGGGGTGTTCGGGCCGTGCGGCGCGTTGGGGCCGTGCGGCGCGTTGGGGCTGTGCGGCGCGTTGGGTGCGTCGGGCCGCGTCGGTGCGTTGGGACCGCTGTGCGGTGCGTCCGGGCGCGACGGAGCGTGTGGCGCGTCTGGACGCGACGACGGCGCCGTGGTGCCGCCGTGAGGTGCGTCGGGGCGCGCTGGGCCGCCGTGCGGCGTGTTGGGGCTGTGCGGCGCGTCAGGACGCGACGGTGCGCTGGGACCGCTGTTGTGCGGAGCGTTAGGGCCGCCGTGGGGGCCGGACGGGCTGGTCGGGCGGTTCTGCGGGGCATCCGGGCGGGACGGGGCGTCGGGGCGGTGAGGAGCGTCCGGACGTGACGGTGCGCTGGGGCCGCCGTGTGGTGCGTTGGGGCTGTGCGGCGCGTTGGGGCCGCCGGTCGGGCGGGAGGGCGGGGCGTCCGTGCGCGGCTGCGGTGCCGACGGGGAGTGCGGGGCCGGGGAGTGCGGGGTCCCTGGTGAAGGAGCGTGCGGGGGCGCCGCGGACGGGGTGTGGGTCGGTGCCGCGGCCGAGGGGGAGGTGGCGCGGCTCGGTGGCGTCGCGTCGGGGCGCGCCGCGTTCGGGGCACCGGTCGACGGGGAGTGCGGGGTGCCCGCCGAAGGTGCGTGCGGAGCTCCTGCCGACGGTGCGTGCGGCATGCCGCCTGACGGTGCGCCGCTGGAAGGCATCGACGGCGCGGACGGCGTCGACGGGGAGTGGGGCATCTGCGGTGCGGACGGCGTCGACGGGCGGGGTGGGGCGTCTGCTCGGGCCGCTGACGTCGAGGCGTCCGGTGTGCGTGGGGCGGGGGCGCCCGAGCCCAGGTCGCCTCGGCTGCCCGGGGTGCCGGTCCAGCCCTGGCCGCCGGCCGTGGGACGACCTGCCGCCGGAGCGGAGGGGGCGTTGCCGCCCGCGTTCGGGGCGCCGCCCATCGGGCCCGACTGGGCCGGGGACGACGGTGAGCCGTCCGGGGATCGCGGTGCGGGCGGGGCGGTCGGGACGTCCGCGCGGGCCGGGGCCTCTGGCGGTGCCACCGAGGACTGGACGGTCTGGCCGGTGTTGCGGGGAGCGGGCGCGTCCGGGGTGGACGACGGGGCGGCCGGGGCGTGCGGGGCGCTGGCGGAAGGACCGCCCGGGCCTGCGGGGGAGGACGGCGCGCTGTCGGGTGAACGCGGTGCCGATGTGGGCGAGGCGGTGTCCGGGATGCGCGTCGGGGCGTCGGGAGCAGAGCCGTCCGGCGTGCGCGACGGTGCCGACGGCGGGGTCGCGGAGGACGGCGACGAGCTGTCGGGAGCGCGCGAAGGGGCGTCCGGCGTCGAGGAAGGCGACGACGGTGAAGAAGGCGACGACGGCGACGACGGTGAAGAAGGCGAAGAAGGCGAAGTGTCCGGTGAGGACGGAGACGTCGGAGACGTCGGCGAGGACGGGGAGTTCGACGACGGCGAACTGTCCGGAGTGGACGAAGGTGAACCGTCGGGGGACGACGGCGTGCCACGGCCACCGGAAGGGAGGTCCGGTGTGCTGGTGCTGTGGAACAGACCACCGGGCTTGATGGACTTCGTGGAGATCACGTCGAGACCGGTGACCTTGCCGACCAGCTTGCCGACGACCTTCATGATCTTCGTGAAGATCTCGACGAGACGACCGAGCAGCGGCGAGACCTTCTTGATGGTCTTGATGAGCTTCTGGATCAGCTCGCCGATGCGCGTCGCCCACTTGGAGATCGCGGTGACGGCCTGCGCGACGATCACCGGCGTGCCGAAGCCGAGGGTGAAGACGGCCTCGAGCACCCACGTGATCAGTTTCGCGACCAGGTCGGCGATCAGGTCGCGCACCATCTCGCGGACGAACCCGACGACCATGCCCATCACGCCGACGACGGTGCCGACCGAACCCGCGGCGGAAGCCGCGCCGGACAACGCGTCCAGCTGCTCGCCGGCGGCCTTGCGGTAGGCGTCGGCCGCGGCACCGGTCCACTCGCCGGTGCCGTCGACGGCGGACTTGTAGTCGCCCGCGATCTTGCCGAGCTCCTGCGAGACGTTGCCCCACGTCGTCGAGTACGACTGGATCACCGGCGGGTCGCCCGCCAGCCAGTCCAGCGCCTCCTTCAAGGGCTGCATGTGTTCCATCAGGAACGAGGCCGCGGACGACAGCAGCGTGCCGAACGGGTCGATCGCCATCGAGGCGGCATCGGCGACCAGGCCGACGACGCCGAGGCCGCCCTCGATCCAGCTGCCCTCGGAGATGCCCTTGTACGCGTCCATCGCCGAGTCTGCGATGGAGAAGCCGGTCGCCCAGCCGTTGTCACCGGTGCCGGCGTTGAAGAAACCGGACGGTTCCGCGGGAGCCTGTGCCACCAACGGGTTCGGAGTCGACATCAGATGCCGCCCTTGAGGGTGCGGGCGATCTGGTCCTCGACCTCTTGGTAGTGCTTGGCGGTCGCGGTGACCTTCTTGGCGGTGGCGTCCATGGCCTCCGCCGCGCCCTTCAGCGCGTCCATGCCCCACTGCTCGACGGGGTCGAGGAGCATCCGGAACGGCTGGCAGATGATCCCGTACGCGTCGGTCGGCATCGACACGGTGTTCGCCGCGTCCATCGCCCCCTGCAAACGCCCGTGCAGGCCCTCCAAGGCCTTGGCGTGCGCTTCCAGCACGTCCGAGGTGACGTTGAAACCGGAAGTCATCGAACCCCCTCAAGTTCGAGCAGCGGACAGGAAGATCAGGTGAGCACGGACTCGCCGCCGAAGTCGTCGTCGTCATCCCTGGGCGGGCGACGACGCGGCGGCGGAGGAGGCGGTACGGGCCGGGACGGCGGCGGAGGAGGCGGTACGGGCCGGGACGGCGGCGGTGCGTCGTCGTCGACCCGGAAGTTGATCTCGTTGCGGTCGTACGGCGTGCGCGTCGGCTCCTCGGCCGGCGGCGCGGGGAAGTTCTTCTTGGCCTCGTTGAACAACACGTTGGCCGTCTCGTCCTGCGTGCCGATGGTCTCGGCCATGGCTTCCTGCAACAGCTCGGGAATCCGGGACTGCGCGCGCTGCAGCAGCTTCATGATCTCGCCGCTCACCTCGGACATGCGCTTGCCGGAGGCGGACTCGTTGATCACGAGGTTCTGCAGGATCCCGTTGGACCCGACCAGGATCTCGATCGAACCGTCCGAGGACCGCTCGGAGATCGTCATCCCCTGCACGCGCGTCGCCATCTCCTGGTAGCGCGCGGCGCGTTCCTGGATGTTCTGGTTCCAGTTCGCGAGCATCTGCTCGGACCCGGCGATGTCCTCGGGCACCGGTGGTTCCCTCCTGAAGCTGCGGCGGACTCAAAGGATGACGCAGGCGGATCCGATCTCGTTCCGCCCGAAAGTCAAATCGGCTGAAAAGACCAGCGGCGTCCCACTGATCGGACCAGTGGGACGCCGCTCGGTCCTGACCTACTAGTTCACGCCCAGCAGGTCGACGACGAAGATCAGCGTCTCGCCCGGCTTGATCACGCCACCGGCGCCGCGGTCGCCGTAGCCCAGGTGCGGCGGGATGACCAGCTTGCGGCGGCCACCGACCTTCATGCCCTGGACGCCCTGGTCCCAGCCCTGGATGACACGGCCGCCGCCGAGCGGGAACTGGAACGCCTCGCCGCGGTCCCAGGACGCGTCGAACTGCTCGCCGGACGAGTGCGAGACACCGACGTAGTGCACGGACACGAACTGGCCGGCCGTGGCCTCCGCACCGTCGCCAACGGTGATGTCCTCGATCAGCAGGTCGGCGGGCGCCGGGCCGTCGTGCGGGTCGACCTCAGGCTTCGTGGGGGCCATCACAACTTCCTCTCGGAACGGGGTTGTTCGCGGTCGATCCAATCACGCGCGGGCGCGCGCGGCCGAATGGCCTACGCGGACCAGCCCTACCCGGTCCGCACGGAGTCATGTCTTTCTTTAATGACCACCGGCCCTGCAGCCGGGGGCACAACAGAAGAAGGAGATGATCATGGCGGCAACCCTGCACCGCCTCCGGTCTCTGCTCGGCGCGGCACTGGCGGCGGCAACGCTGTCCATGGCCTGCGTCAGCGTGGCCGAAGCAGCTCCGACTCCGACCGCCGACGGCGAGTTCGGCACCCAGATCGTCGGCGGCACGCGCGCGAGCACGTCCACCTACCCCTGGGTCGTCTACCTGGCCACGAGCAGCGGTTTCCAGTACTGCGGCGGCACTCTCGTCGCTCCCAACAAGGTCGTCACCGCCGCGCACTGCACCGTGGGCGACGCCGCGTCGGCCGTCCGGGTCGTGGCGGGCCGCGACGACAAGAACTCCACCGCCGGCACCGTCGCGCGCGTCACGAAGATCTGGATCCACCCGAGCTACCGCGACGTGACCCTCGGCTACGACGTCTCGGTTCTCACGCTCGACCGCAACCTGTCGCAGACCCCGATCCCGTTCGCCACCTCGTCGGACAGCGCGCTCTACAACGCGGGCACCAGCTCGACGATCCTCGGCTGGGGCACCACGTCCTCCGGCGGCTCGGCCTCGCGCTACCTGCTGCGGGCCACCGTGCCGCTGACCAGCAACTCCAGCTGCACCAGCTCCTACGGCAGCGACTACAAGTCCGCGCACATGGTGTGCGCCGGCTACACCCAGGGCGGCACCGACACGTGCCAGGGCGACTCCGGCGGCCCGCTCGTGGCCGGCGGCAAGCTGATCGGCATCACGTCGTGGGGCGAGGGGTGTGCGGCCGCCGGTTACCCCGGCGTCTACGCCCGTGTCTCCGCGTACGCGGCGCAGATCCAGGCACAGCTGTAAAAAGTGGGCCGGGAAGGGTGGCAACCCTTCCCGGCCCCACTTACGTCCTCACAGCATGAACGGCAAGAAGCTGTTGGCCGGTGCCGCCGTGCTGGCCGTCGCCGGAGTGTGCGTGAGCTCCGCGGTGCGGGACGAAACCCTCGCGCCACCACCGATCGTGGACTACGGGCCGGTGCGTCTCGTCGCGTTCGACTCGTGCGACAGCGCAGTGGCCGAACTGCGCAGCGCCATGGCCCCGTACGTCACCGCGTACGGCCTCGGGGGCGCGAACATCATGTTCGCCGAGGGCATGGCGACGGACAGCAGCGCGGGCGTCGCGCAGAAGTCCGTGCCCGACGCGCCCACCGCGACGCCGCCCGCGCAGCAGCAGGGCCACTCGACGACGAACGTCCACGAGCAGGGCGTCGACGAACCGGACATCGTGAAGACGGACGGAAAACGCGTCGTCTCCATCGCCGACGGCAAGCTGCGCGTGATCGACGTGGCGAGCAGGGCCATCACCGGCACCGTTGATCTGGGCGAACGCCGCGCGAGCCAGTTGCTGGTCTCCGGCGACCGCGCGCTGGTGGTCACGGACAGCCCCGTGCCGATGATGAAACCGACGCTGCCGCCCGACCGCCCGTCGTTCGCACCCGAGTCCGGCACCGAGCTGGTGCTCGTGGACCTCAAGGGGCTCAAGGAGATCAGCAGCCTCAAGACCGACGGCTTCTACCTCGACGCCCGCCAGATCGGCGGTACCGCCCGCGTCGTCGTCCGTTCGCAGCCGCGCATCTCGTGGGCGTACCCGGACCAGACGACGAACGAAGCGGGATCGTTGCGCCGCAACAAGGAGATCCTGCAGAACGAGCCCATCACGTCGTGGCTGCCGCAGTACGAGCTGAACGAGAGCGGCGCCAAGTCGAGCGGAACCCTGGTCGACTGCGCGAACGTCAGCCATCCCGTCGTGCACTCGGGCACGTCGATGCTGACGGTGCTGACGTTCGAGCTCTCCGGTCAGCTGGGTACGGGCCGGCCCGTCTCGATCGTGGCCGACGGCGACACGGTCTACGGCACCGACCGCAACCTCTACATCGCCGACGACCACCGCCTGCTGCCGGAACTCCCTTCCAGGCCACCGGTGCAGCGCCCGATCTCCACGGCGATCCACCAGTTCGACATCAGCAAGCCGGGTCCGCCGAAGCACGTGGCGTCCGGGGACGTCAACGGCACGCTGCTCAACCAGTACTCGCTGTCCGAGCACGAGGGCGTGCTGCGCGTCGCCACCACCACGGGCACCGAGACCCGGTGTTGCTGGCGGATGCCCACGGACGTGGCGCCACCGCAGCGACCCGCACCGTCGGAGAGCTTCGTCACGACACTGCGCCGCGACGGCAACCAGCTCACGAAGGCCGGCCAGGTCGGTGGCCTCGGCAAGGGCGAGCGGATCTACAGCGTCCGGTTCATCGGCAAGATGGGCTACGTCGTCACGTTCCGCCAGACCGACCCGCTCTACACGCTCGACCTGAGCAATCCCGCGCAGCCCAAGGTCATGGGCGAGCTGAAGATCAACGGGTTCTCCGCCTACCTGCACCCGGCAGGCGACGGGAAGCTGATCGGCGTCGGCCAGGAGGCGACCGACCAGGGCAGGACGACGGGCACGCAGGTGTCGCTGTTCGACGTGGCCAACCCCGCGTCACCGCAACGGATCGCGCAGTACCACCTGCCGGAGACCAACTCCGAGGCCCAGTTCGACCCGCACGCGTTCCTGTTCTGGCCGCAGGACGGCACCCTGGTGATCCCCGTGGCGTCCTACCGGTCGCACTACGAGGTCTCGTCGCTGGTGCTGCGCCTCGACGGCAACCAGTTGCGCGACGGCGGCAGGATCGTCGAACCGTCCAGTCAGGACTACGGCGGCGGGCAGCGGCGCACGATCGTGATCGGCGACCAGCTGTGGTCGATCTCGAACGCGGGCGTGCAGGTCAACGCGCGCAACGGCCTGGCCCAGCAGGCCTGGCTGCCGTTCACGCGGTAGCGCGGTCCCCGTTGAGCAGGCGGTGCGACAACACCGTGCCGCCTGCCATCGCCGCCGGGATCACGATCAGCGCGGCCAGCGGGACCAGGCACAGCAGGTAGGTCGGCACGGCGAGCCCGAGCACCAGCCCGCGGCGGGTCGCGAGGATCTTCCTGCGCTGCTTGAACGTCCGGCCGCGGCGCGTGAACGGGATGCCGGTCAGCTCGATGCCGAGCAGGTAGCCGTTGATGCACACGGCCAGCACCGGCACGACGGTCTGGCCGATGATCGGGATGAACCCGCAGAAGAACAGCGGGATCGCGAACAGGATCGACGTGCCGACCAGCAGGAGCGTGCTGCGCAGGCCGACGACGAACCCGCGCCACCAGCCGATCTGCTCCGCGTCCGGCACACCGCCGAGCTCGTCCTCGACCTCTTCGGAGATGTACTCGTAGAACGGGCCGCCGATCATCAGCGTGATCGCGGTGAACAGCAGCACGCTCAGGCCGAGCCCGGCCGCGATCACCGAGATCCCGACGGCGACCTCGACGATGCCCTTCCAGGTGTCGCTCCACGAGTCCGCGAAACCGGTGAGCCAGTCGGCGACCGAGTCGATGTTGGTGAACAGCACGATCCAGCCGGTGATCATCAGCACCGCCGTGATGACCGCGGGCAGCGCTCCCATCAGCACGCGCTTGGGCGAGCTGAACACCAGGCTGAACCCACGCAGCAGCAGACCGACACCGGCACCGAAGTCCTTGATCACGGCCGCAGGATAGTCGGTTTCGTCCGGTGCCGAGGCCAGGTGCGGTGATTCGCGACCTAACCGGGAGGGGCGGCGATGCAGGCCGTGCCCGCCCGCCGGAACCCGACGCGTTCGTAGACCCGCGCGATCTCCAGGCTGCCGGCCGACAGGAACACCAGCTCCGCGCCCCGTGCCAGGGCGTCCCGCGCCAGTTCCGCGGTGACCGCGCCGCCGAGGCCACGCCGTCGTGCGGCCGGCAACGTGCCGATGCCCGCGATCTCCACCACGTCACCCGCTCGTTGCGCCGTGCCCACCGCCAGCACGCCCTCGCCCGGCAGATCGGCCACCGCGTGCCGGTGCCGGGTGTTCCCCTCGACGGCGCCGGCCACCTCCGCGTCCCGTTCCGCCGTCCCGGCCTCGCCGGACGCGGTGCCCGGCGACGAGAACGCCAGGTGCGCCACGACATCCACCTCGACGGGCCGCGTGCCGAGCACCCGCACGTGCGGGTGCGGCTCTGGCAGTGTCGCCGGATCGAGTACCAGCAACGGTGCTTGGAGCACCTCCAAGCCGGCCTCGACGGCGACGTCGAGCAGGCCCGGCGTCGTCTCGTGCACCCACTCGAACGCCTCGGGCACACCGAGTTCGCGCTGCCGTTCGCGCATCTTCAGCACGTCGGCGACAGTCGGCCGCCCGCCGGGGAACCTCGGCCGGGCGTAGTACGGATAGCCGTCGCCCGCCTGCACGAACAGGACCAGCTCGCCGTGTTCCTCAACGCGAGATCCCGGTCGGGGCACAGAGTCGTAAAAGCTTTCGAGAACGTCCCACACGGACGATCACGCTAGCTACCTTTGGCGGTATGACGCACGGCAATTCCCGTCCCAGCGCGTTCGAGCTGTCATGAGGGTCCTGGCCGCGCTCGTCGCCCTGCTCCTCGTCCTCACCGGCTGCGGCGGCGACCGCGAGGACCGGTTCGCCCGGCCCGGCGCGCCCAAGCAGTCACCCAGCGGGAAGTTCGTCGCGCACGCCGAGAGCGCGAGCGAGGTGCGGGTGACCGACCGCAACGGCGGTGACGTCTTCCGCAAGTCCTACGAGTACGCGACGAGTTCCCGCGCGGACGGCATCGGGGTCGTCTGGTTGTCCGCGAAGGACCAGTTGTGGGTGCTCGTCCCCGGCGACACGAGTGAGCGCATCGAGGCCGGGCCGGACGGCGTGTGGACCGCGGTCGAGGCCGAGCTACCCCGGGAGATCACGCGGCTCGGGTGACGGGTCCTTCTCGCCCTCGGCCATCCGCCTGCCGCGTTCCAGTTCCGCGTCGAACTCGGCACCGAGCAGCACGGCGATGTTCGAGATCCACAGCCACACCAGGAAGACGATCACGCCACCGAGCGAGCCGTAGGTCTTGTTGTACGACGCGAAGTTGGCCACGTAGATCGCGAAACCGACGGTGGCGAGCGCCCACAGCACGATCGCGAGCAGGCTGCCGGGGGAGACCCAGCGGAAGCCGGGCTGCCGCACGTTCGGCGCGGCCCAGTACAGCACCGCGAACGCCAGGCTCACGAGCAGCAGGATGACCGGCCACTTCGCGATGTCCCACACCGTGACGACGGTGTCGCCGAGCCCGATCGCGTCGCCGACGGTGTCCGCGACGCCACCGGTCAGCACGAGCGCGCCGAGCGTGAGCGACACCAGCACCACGGAGCCGAGCGTCAGTCCGAGCCGCAACGGCACGGTCTTCCAGAACGGCCGGCCCTCCTCGACGTCGTAGACCGCGTTGCACGCGCGCATGAACGCGCCGAGGTACCCCGAAGCGGTCCAGAGCGCCGTGAGCAGGCCGATGATGCCCAGCAGGCTGGCCGCGTCCTGGCTCTTCCGCAGCTCCTCGATCGACGACTTGACCACGTCGCCCGCCTGTCCCGGCGCGACCTGGTCGACGTACTTGAGGAGTTCCTGCGTCGTCGTGTCGCCGAGCAGCGCGAGCGCGGACGTCAGCACGATGATCCCGGGGAACAGCGACAGCACCGCGTAGTAGGTGAGCGCGGCGGCCCAGTCCGTCAGGTTGTCGTCGCTGAACTCCTTGACCGTCCGCTTGAGAACGCCCCACCAGGCGCCCTTGGGCAACCTGGTGGGGCCTTCGACGTTGTTACCTGCGGGCACGGCGCCAGCTGAAGGAACGGGTGCCGGTACCGACACCGGCGAGGTGCAACGCGAGCAGCAACAGACCGAGCACGACCAGCGTGTTCACGGTGATGACTCCACCGAGAGCTGCCTTGGCCAGGTCCAGGATCAGCGCCAAGCCGAACGAGACCGCGGCGATGATGGCCAGCATTTGTGTCCACCTCCGTATTAGGTGAGGGGCGGATACCCGGCTTCACGGGGGTGAATCGCGCCGTTCGGAGCAATGGACGTGTCATGATCGGTCCCGTGGACGTCCAGCGCTGGCAAGCAGCCGCCGTTCCGTGGTGGGTGACCAAGGTCGCGCTCGTCGGTGGGTGGATCGTCGCCTTCTACTTCGCCGTGAGCGCGAACGAGGCGCCGTGCACGGCCGCGCAGCCGTGCCTGCCGGACCCGTTGTTCTCCCTCGCGGTGGTGCCGTTGCTGGCGACGCCGCTGCTGCTGTTGTTCAACCGCGTGCTCACGGGGTGCGCGATGGGCGTGCTGTTCGGCGCGATGGACCTCGCCCTCGACGGCAGCGCGGTGGCGAACGTGGCGTTCGGGCTGCACGCCGTGGCGTGTGCGTTGGTGGCGTTGTGGACGATCAGGTCGCGCACGGATCAGCACGACGCCGCGGGCGCGACGCTCGTCTCCCTGCCGGACCTGCCACCGCAGCGCGGAGTTCTGCGGGTGGTCGCCGTGCTGCTGGTCGTGTTCGGGTTCCTGACGTTCGTCCAGTACAGCCTCACCAACGACGCGATCGAGCAGCACATCGCGAACGCCAGCCGCGTGGAGGCCGAGGTCGTCGAGGTCAAGAACACCTACGAGGTGTGGGTGGAGCTGCCGGACCGGCAGCGCGCCTCGTTCCAGCCGCTCGCGCCGGAGACCTACCACGTCGGCGACGACGTGCCGGTGCTCGCGGACGGCACGTGGGTGAGGATGGCGAACGAACCCGAGGACGTCACGTGGTGGCTGACCATCGGTGGCTCCGCGGTGTTCTTCGCGGTCATGCTGGCCGCGCGGGAACGTCGCCGCCGCTCGCTGTGGACGGGCCCGGTGAAGGCGATCCGGGTGCAGGCCCACCAGATCGGACCGCACCGGATCCTGTTGCGGCACGGCAAGAAGGACGTCGCGACGGTCACCACGCTCGCCGACCTCGGGCTGGAGGAGCCGCTCTACCACGACACCGACCAGTTCGGCCGGGTGTGGCGCGGCGAGGAGGACCCGCCGCTGCAGCACGACCCCGTCGAGGTCCTCGTCGCGGGGGAGTGGCACCACGGCGGGCAGGTGGCGTTGCTGATCGAGGGCGAGGTCGTGGCGACGAGCACGCTGAACCGCGTCCGCCCGCGCCACACCGTCCACAGTGCACACCTGCCGGGGGTGCCGGTCACCGCGGGCACGCCGGTTGAGCTGCCGCACGCGATCTGGCCCGGTGACCGGCGGCGGATCGAGGGCGCGGCGCTGCTGCTCGGCGCCGCCGGGGCGTTGATCGCGCTGAAGTACTACCCGGAGCTGATCGTGCTCGGGCTGATCGGCGTGCAGTGCGTGCTTTCGGCGGTCACGCGGTTCCAGCCGATGCTGCGCCTCGACCACAACGCGGTCGTGCTCTACACGGGCATCTTCACCTACCGCGTGCCATGGGCGCAGCTGCACGGCGTGCGCCGGTCCGGCCCCCAGCTCATGCTCGCGTTCGGCCCGCACGGCGACGTCCTCACGACGCCGCACCTGCCGGACAAGGAGGCGGGCGAGAAGCTCATGTGGGGCCGCGCCCGCTCGTTGATCGCCGAACATCCAGGCGAACGCGTGACGCGCAGGCTCAACATCAGCGTGCTCGTCGGCGCGGCCTACGCCGCGCTGATCCTGTTCATCTGAGCTTGGCCACGGCCTTGAGCAGACGGTCCACATCGGACTCGTCGGTGTACGGGCCGATGCCCGCGCGCACGGCACCCTTGTCACCCAGGCCGAGCCACCGCGAGCACTCCAGCGCGTAGAAGTGGCCGGCGGGCGCGTTCACGCCCTCGGCCCCGAGGCGGCGGTAGACCTCGGCCGGGTCCAGCCCGTCGACGGAGAACAGCACGGTCGGCGTGCGCGACGAGGCCTTGCTGTAGATGCGCACGCCGAGTTCCCTCAGGCCGCTCTCCATCTTCTCGCGCAGGCCCAGTTCGTACTCCTCCAGGCCTTCGAGCGAGCGCATGAACTCGACCGCGGCGGTCGTCCCGGCCAGCAGCTCGTACGGCAGCGTGCCCAGCTCGAACCGCTCCGGCACGGCGTTGCTCGACGGCAGCAGCTTGTCCGGCCGCAACGTCTCCAGCAGCTCCGGCGCCGCCGCCAGCACGCCGAGGTGCGGGCCGAGGAACTTGTACGGCGAACACACGAAGAAGTCGGCGTCCAACGCTTCGACGTCGACCGGTACGTGCGGTGTGTAGTGCACGCCGTCGACGTACACGAACGCCGCCATCTCGTGCGCCGCCCGTGCGATCTCGGCGACGTCCGGACGGGTCCCGAGCAGGTTCGACGCGGCCGTGATCGCGACGACGCGGGTGCGGTCGGACAGCAGCTTCGTCACCGCCTCGACGGGCAGCTCACCGGTCGTGCGGTCGAACGGCGCCCATCGCACCGTGGCGCGGGCCGCCTCGGCGGCCTGCACCCACGGCCTGATGTTCGCGTCGTGGTCGATCCTGGTCACGATGATCTCGTCGCCCGGCCGCCAGTTCTTCGACAGCGTGCGGGCGAAGTCGTAGGTCAGCTGGGTCATGCTGCGGCCGAACACGATGCTGCCGGCGTTGAGGAACTCCGCCATCGTGCGCCGTGCGGTGCGCACGACCTCCTCGGCCCTGCGTTCGGAGGCCGTGACGCTGCCGCGATTGGAGATCGCCGAGGTCAGCGTGCTCCTGACCGCCTCGGCGACGACGTCGGGCACCTGCGCGCCGCCCGGTCCGTCGAAGTGCGCGGCACCCTCGCGCAACGCGGGGAACCGGGCGCGGACCGCAGCGACGTCATAAGCCATGCCCTCATGGTGCTTCAGCACCCACGAATCGGGAAAGGATCAACCGGAGGGTGCTCACCTGTTCGTTCGCGTCGAAGTCCGGGTCGATCAACCTGCCGAAGAGGCCGTCGACCAGTCCCTGCGCCCAGGTCGCGGCGTGCGGCGCGCTGACCGGAAGGGCGATCTGGCCCTGGTCGTGCGCCTGCTGGAGCAGGACGGCCAGCTCGTCGCGCACGACCTGTTCGTTGCGGCCGACGAGTTCCCACAGCTCCGCGTCCCGGCTGGCCTGCGCCACGACCTCCAGCACGAGCCCGGCCACGGACCGGTCCAAGGCGGGCGCGCACAGATGGTCGACCATGAGCAGGACGCCGTCCCACGGGCTGAGCGCGCGCGCTCTGGCGAACATGGCCGCGTTGTCGTCGGCGTCCTGCACGAAGATCTCGCGGAAGATCGCGCGCTTGGTGGGGAAGTAGTGGAAGAGACTGCCGGTGCTGATGTCCGCGGCCCGGCAGATGTCCGCGACGGTCGTGCGTTCGAAGCCCTTCCGCGCGAACAACCCCGCCGCGGTGTCGGTGATGTGCCGCTTCTTCTCCGCGTGCTTGACCGGATCTACCGTTCGCACCTGTAGTACTGCCTCTTCTTCTCGTCCCGCACGGAGACGCCGCGTTTGCGGATCTCCCGCGCCAATTCTGCGGCCTCCTCGGTCTCGTACTCCGAGATGGCCTTCCGGCGGGCCGTGAACAGCGCGTTCACGTCCGCGGGCAGGTCAGGGGCGTGCTCGATCCACATCCGGAACTCACCGGCGAACGGGTCCGCGGCGCGCCACCGGTAGCCCTGCTCGGTGAAGGCCCGTTCGAGCCTCGCCCGGCTCAGGTCGGACTTCTCGCGGACGAGCTCGGCGCCCGCCGGGGAGAGCAGCACGAGCTGCTTGCCGTCCGCGAACACCGACTCGACCTCGTCGCGGCCGAAGGCGAACGTCTTGTCGTCCTTGCGCAGCGTGACCCGTGCGTGGGAGACCTCGACCGACATCATCTCGCTCGCCCAGAACAGTGCGAACACGAAGCCCGCGACGGCGCCGACGGCGATGGCCGTGAGCGTGGCCCATGGTTCCGGCATGTCCGTGACCAGCTCGAACACGCCCTGGAACGGGAACCACCCCAGTGTCGTGATCCACCCGGCTGCCAGCTTGAGCCCCCATGCCGCGGCGGCTCCGGCGACCGGGCACGCGACCCAGATGCCGTACCGGACCGCTGCGGCCTCCTGCACAGTCGTCATGCGCCCAATACTAGACCGAGCGCTCGGTTTATTCTGGTTTTCGGTGGAGGAAGCAGGGCGGTGGTTGTCCGCAAACGCGTTTACGGTCAGGCGCATGGACTGGAACAAGCAGTTGACGGACCAGCTCGAGTTCCACTGGAACGTGCAGGCGAGGCCGCGGCTCGACGGTCTGACGGACGACGAGCTCTTCTGGGAGCCGGTGCCGGACGCGTGGAGCGTGCGGGGCAACTCGATCGACTGGGAGTACCCGCCGCCCGAGCCCGCGCCGGTCACCACGATCGCGTGGCGGCTCGCGCACATCACCGTGGGTGTGTTCGCGATGCGGTCGGCCTCGCACTTCGGCGGTCCGGCCGCCGACTACGGGACCTGGCGGTTCGCTCAGGGAGCCGACGAGGCGTTGAAGCAGCTGGACGACGCGTACGAGACGTGGATGGCCGGCGCGCGCAAGGCGGACCTCTCTCTTGCGGTCGGTCCGGCGGAAGGACCGTTCGCCGAAGAGCCCATGGCGACTCTCGTACTGCACATCAACCGTGAGGTGATCCATCACCTCGCCGAGATCGCGCTGCTCCGAGACCTGTATCTGAGGGAGAGCTAGCGCGGTGACCACAATCTTCACCGCGTTTCCCGGCGCTCAGCAGGGCAACCTCGCGGTGCCGCCCCCACGCCCCCATACGTCCAGTATGAGGACGTGGGGGCGACACCACGATGCACCCGTCTGAGCGCCGGGAAACGCGGTAAAGGTTAGTGGTCACCGCACTAGGCACCTCCAAGTGCCTACTTTCTAGAAGTTTGCGCTAACTGCAAGATGGTGCCCATCGAGGACGTCGAAGGGGATCATCATGCGAGTCATCACGCAGAAGACCGTGGGCGACGCGGCCGTGCTGGAGGTCGCCGAGGTGGCGACGCCGGTGGCCGGTCCGGGTCAGGTGCTGGTCAGGGTGAGTGCGGCGGGCGTGAACCCGGTCGACACCTACATCCGCTCCGGCGGGTTCCCGGCGCTCGGCGAGGCGCCGTTCACGCTCGGCTGGGACGTCGCGGGCACCGTCGAGCAGGACGGTGAGGGGTTCGCAGCCGGGGACGAGGTCTACGGGCTGCTCGACTTCCCCGGTGCCGGGGGTGGCTACGCCGAGTACGCCGTGCTGCAGGCCGCCAACCTGGTGAAGAAGCCGTCGTGGCTGACCGTCGAGCAGGCCGGCGCGACGCCGATGGTGGCGCTGACGGCGTGGCAGACGCTCGTCGGACGTGGCAGTGTCTCCGCTGGTCAGCGTGTGCTGGTCCACGCCGCCGCCGGTGGTGTCGGGCACGTGGCGGTGCAGATCGCCAAGGCGCGGGGCGCGTACGTGATCGGCACGGCGTCCGCGGCCAAGCACGACTTCCTGCGCTCGCTCGGCGTGGACGAGGTGATCGACTACCGCCACCAGGACTTCACCGGGATCGAGCCGGTCGACGTCGTGCTGGACACGGTCGGCGGTGAGTACGCCGAACGGTCCGCGCGGGTGCTGAAGCCCGGCGGGGTGCTGGTGTCGATCATCCCCGGCAACCCGGGTTTTGACGTTGACCGAGCTTCCGCGGCGGGAATCCGGTTCGAGTTGTTCCTGGGCGTGACCGCGTCGGGCGCCGATCTCGCCGCGTTGCCGCAGCTCAAGGTGCAGATCGAGCACGCGGTGCCGTTGGAGGAGGCCGCGAAGGCCCACGAGCTGGTCGAGTCGGGGCGCACCACGGGCAAGGTCGTCCTGCTGCCGTGACCCCTCGTTAACCGAGCGTTGACCATGTACACCGATCGTGTGCAAAACACCCACACGATCGGGGAGTGCTCATGGCGCGGTGGAGTCCACTTGCTTTAGTGGCCGTTTTGTTGGCGGCGGTCGGCCTGTACGGGTCGACCGCCGCTGTCGCAGCTGCTCCGCTCACTGTCGCGCAGGCGATCGCGGCCCAGAACGGGTCGTCGGCGACTGTGCGCGGGTATGTCGTCGGCCAACCCACGGCCACGACGACCGTCATCCGTTCGGGTTATCCCAACGACTACGCGCTGGCACTCGCCGACTCGGCGTCGACGACCAGCACGTCGAGCATGGTCTACGTGCAGATCCCGTCGTCGTTCCGCTCGGCGTGGGGCATGAAGTCGAACCCGTCGCTGCTGGGCAGGCAGATCGACGTGACCGGCTCCCTGAGCGCGTACTTCTCGCACCCCGGCCTGACCTCGTCCACGGCGTTCGCGTTCGCCGGCACGACACCGCCGCCGACCACGACGACTCCGCCCACGACGACCACTACGGGCTCGTCGAACTGCGAGACGTACTACGCGACGGCCTGCGGCAAGTCCGGCGCGGCGTTGAAGTCGGCCCTGAACGGCATCATCCGCACCCAGACCAAGCTGAACTACGACCAGGTCTGGGACGCGTTGAAGGTCACCGACCAGGACCCGGCCAACGCGAGCAACGTCAAGCTCCTCTACAGCGGCCTGTCGCTGTCGAAGTCGGCGAACGGCGGCGGCGCCGACCAGTGGAACCGCGAGCACGTCTGGGCCAAGTCGCACGGTGACTTCGGCACGGCCACCGGTCCCGGCACCGACATCCACCACCTGCGGCCCGAGGACGTCTCGGTCAACTCCGCCCGCGGCAACCTGGACTTCGACAACGGCGGTTCGGCGGTGAGCCAGGGAGGCGGCAGCCTCGCGGACGGCGACTCGTTCGAGCCGCGCGCCGCGGTGAAGGGCGACGTCGCGCGGATGATCTTCTACATGGCCGTGCGCTACGAGGGCAACGACGGCTACGTGAACCTGGAGATCAACAACTCGGTGTCGAACGGCTCGCAGCCCTACATCGGCAAGCTCTCGGTCCTGAAGCAGTGGAGTGCCGGGGATCCGCCGGACGCGTTCGAGAAGCGCCGCAACGACCTGATCTTCAGCAACTACCAGCACAACCGCAACCCGTTCATCGACCACCCGGAGTGGGTCGCCTCTATCTGGCCGTGAGTCGTTCGAGGAAGGGGCGCTGCGCGGAGACGATCTTCGCGCTCGCCTCCTCCACGCTGAACCACTGGACGCGGTCGACCTCGGGGAAGCTCTTGCGCTGACCCGACTTCGGCGGCCACTCCATCTCGAACGTGCCCGGTGTGACGGCCTCCGGGTCCAGGTCGCCCTCGAGTGCCCAGACCGTGATGACCTTGCCGGACCCCTTGGCCTCGCCGAGCTCGATCAGCTCGCCCTCCGGCACCGGCAGCCCGAGTTCCTCCTCGAACTCCCTGCGCGCGGCCGCCTCGGGCGTCTCGTCGTCGGTGTACTCGCCCTTGGGCACCGACCACGCTCCGGCGTCCTTGCGGGCCCAGAACGGGCCGCCCATGTGCCCCAGCAGCACCTCGAGCTGGGTGGTTCGTCTGAACAGGAGGATTCCGGCCGACCGTTTCATGCTCCCCATTATCTATTCTGGCCAGCATGGCGGACTGGGTCCTCCACGTGGACCTCGACCAGTTCATCGCGGCGGTCGAGGTGCTGCGCGATCCGTCGTTGCGCGGCCTGCCCGTGGTGGTGGGTGGCAACGGCGACCCGACCGAGCGCGCGGTCGTGGCCACCGCGTCCTACGAGGCGCGCGAGTTCGGCGTGCGCTCGGGGCTGCCGCTGCGGACCGCGTTCAAGAAGCTGCCGGACGCCGTGTTCCTGCCGGTGGACCACGCGCTGTACGAGGCCGCGTCGGCCGAGGTGATGACCGTGCTGCGCTCGTTCCCCGTGGTCGTCGAGGTGATGGGGTGGGACGAGGCGTTCGTCGGGGCGTCCGTGGACGATCCCCTGGAGCTCGCGCGGTCGTTGCAGGCGGCGGTGCTGGCGGCGACGGGCCTGCACTGCTCGGTGGGCATCGGCGACACGAAGCTGCGCGCCAAGATCGCGACCGAGTTCGGCAAGCCCGCCGGCGTCTACCGGCTCACGCGGGAGAACTGGGCCGAGGTGATGGGGCACCGGCCGACGTCCGCTCTGTGGGGGATCGGCGCCAAGACCGAGCGCAAGCTGGCCGAGTTGGGGCTCGTGACCGTCGCGGACCTGGCCTCCGCGCCGGTGGACGTGCTGGCCGCCCGGTTCGGCCCGCGGATGGGTCCGCACTACCGCACGGTTGGTCAGGGCGCGGGGGACACGGTCGTGAGCGCGACGCCCTGGGTCCCGAAGTCCCGGTCGCACGAGAAGACCTTCCAGCAGGACCTCGCGTCGTTGGACGACATCAGGCGTGAGGTCGTGGCGCTGGCCCATCAGGTCGCCGCGGACGTGGTGGCCGAGGGGCGCCCTGTGGTGCGTGTGGGCGTCAAGGTGCGGTTCGTGCCGTTCTTCACGAAGGTCCGGCTGATGAAGCTACCTGCGCCGACGTCCTCCGCCGAGGAGTTGGCGGCGGCCGCTCTGGTCGTGCTGGACCGGTTCGAACACGGCCGGTCCGTTCGTCTTCTTGGAGTACGCGCGGAATTCTCTGACGAAGATGTCGAACCGAAGCCTTCTTCTTCGACGTATCAGTAAGTAGAGGATTCACGGCTAGGAGAAGAAGATGACCGACACATCGCTCACCCACCGCGACCGCGCCGTTCTCAGAGCAGTCGCCGACGGCCGGTGCGAGATCGCCGGAAGCGCGTTGCTCGTCGACGGCCTGTGCTGTGCAGACCAGTTCGCCGGTCTGCGCCTGAGGACTGCGGGCCTGATCAGCGCCCATTCCGGCCCTGCGGCGCTGACCAGCGCCGGCTACGAGGTCCTCGCCGCCTGACCGTTCTTGCGGAAGACCGACATCAGGTACTTGTTCGAGAACCGATAAGCGCCGTCTGGGGTTCGGAACGGTTCAACGGCTGTCTTGATTTTTTGCACGACTTTTTCCTCGCCCTCGTTTTCGATGATGCGCTGATAGCTGCCCACGCTCAGGAAGCTGCGCAGCATCGTGGCCTCGTCGGGGTGCACCTGGGGAATGTCGATCGTGAGTTCTTCCTGCGGCTCGGGCAGCGTCGCGCCCTTGCGCGCACTCGGCCCCCGCACAGCCCTGCCGATCGTGATGAGGTCGCTCGGCAGTGCCGGGTGCCACTGGCACACGACCACGTAGTCCTTGCTGACCCTCACCGCTTCCGCGAACGCCTCGTCGGGATCCTGCGCGAAGAACAGCGCGTTGAACGCCGTCACGACGTCGAAAGTGCCGTCCTGCCAAGGCAACCGGCCCAGCGGCAGTTCGTGGAACTCGGCGGTGCTCGTTTGTCGTGCCAGCGCGATCATGGCCGGCGAGATGTCGATGCCGGTCGCCTCCGCGCCCGCGTCCGTTGCTGCGGCGCAGAACTCACCGCTGCCGCACGCCAGGTCGAGAACCTTGGTGCCTTCGGTGATGCCCGTGCGTTCGATCGCGGTCTTCCAGGCGGGCAGGGACATCTTCGCGCCGAGCGCCGCTCGCTGCGCCGCGTTGCGCCCCCACCGTTCGCCCTCCTCGACTTCGGTCATGGTCACGACCCTAATCCGCTGGCGGGGAGGTGGATCATGGCAGGCATGGGTGTCTTGGCACGGGTACTGCGATCGGTGGGTGGCGAGGAGGTGCTGGACCGCCTCGCGCGTCTGCCCGGCAGTGATCTCACGAGCCTCCTGCTCGCACTGGCCCGGCGGCGTGCCGGCGCGTTGTCGGGCCCGGACGTGTTGCGGCAGTACCGGTCCGACCGGTTCGTGGCGCCTTCTCCCGTGCCGTTCGCCGTGCTGCGCGCGGCGGAGGACCGGTTGCTGGCCGCCCTGCCGCCGTCGTTCTCGGTGCTCGGGCTCGCTCCCGTCGCGCCGCTGGGGACGTGTTCCGCGGTGGCGGAGATGGACCAGAACAACGTCCTGTCGACCATGCGAGGCACCGAGGTGGCCGCGGATCCGACGAACGCGCTGGCGCTGGAAGCCGCACTGCGGCGACAGTCCGGGCCGGGCGACGTGCGTCTTGCCGCCGTGCAGCGCGTCGTGCGTGCGCAGATGTTCAGCGGTGCCGGGAGGTTCGCGCACTTCACGTTGTTCGCGGCGGTGTCGGCGGGGCGTGACCGCGGTTCGCTGGCCTTCGAGGTCGAGAGTTTCGCCGAGCACGTCGCGTTCCTGCGTGCCGCCTGTGGTGACGTCGAGTTCCGCGTGACGGTGCTGGATCCGCGGTTCGAGGTGGTGCGCGGTGATCTGCCCGCCGACCCGTCGCGGCACACCGGGTACTACAAGGGCTTGTGCTTCAAGGTGTTCCGCGACGGCGTCGAGATCGGTGACGGCGGGTTCGTCGACTGGACTCAGCGGTTGACAGGCAACCGCAAGGAACGCCTGCTGATCAGTGGTGTAGGCGTCGACCGGTTCGCCACGCTCTGATTCCATGTCATATCAACAGGTTCGCGTGGACCTGTCCTTGATATGTCCTCTTTCCCTTGCTACGGCGTACCTCTGGCGGTGTTGATGACCGTCGTCGTTGATTTATTCTGAACCGTGGCCTCGTCGGGTTGGAGGCGTTCCCTCCGCCGCTCTCCCGGGGTGCGCGCGGGTGAGCCAGGCCGAGGTGGGTGGGTTCGGTCGGGGACCCGTGTGATGGGAGCGGCGAATGGCTTCAGAGCTCAGGTGGATCCGCAGTTCGTACAGCAGCGGCGGTGCCGAGGCCTGCGTCGAATGTGCGAGCAACGGCGTGGCTGCGTGGGTGAGGGACTCCAAGGACACCAGCCGACGATTCGAAATATCGCTCACAAGCTGGCTGACGTTCGTCAAATCAGTGGCTCGTCTCTGAGTCAATCACCCGACCGTGTGGTCAAGTCTTGATCACATCTGGGTGCGCCCCTGCGGTGGTCACTCCTTTTTGGTGTATCTCCTTCTGCTGTCTGCCAAATGGTTGACAGCACTACGAGTATGCGCTTTTGGAGCGCTACCATTCTGCTACATAGCAGAATGAAGGGAGACGTGTTACCGCCGTGAACAGCCCCGTTGTTCTGCAGAAACGCCTGCTCGACGAGCTCAGGCAGATGCGGGATGATCTAGAACTCACCCAGCAGGCTGTCGCGGAGGCGCTCGACTGGTCGGTCTCGAAGCTGATCAGGGTCGAGAAGGGCGAGAACAAGATCTCCGTCACCGACGTCCAGGCCCTGCTCTTCTACTACGGGGTCACGGACAAGGCGCGAGTCGACGAGCTCGTCGGGCTGGCCAGGGCCATCAAGCGGTCACGTTCCGCGTGGATGGACAAGTACAAGGGCTTCTTCACGGAGCAGTTCGCGAGGTTCTTGGAGCTGGAGACGTCTGCGATCCGCTTCCGGCAGTGCCAGCTCAACGTCGTTCCCGGACTGCTGCAGATCTCGGACTACGCCCGCGTCCTGGTGGCGGGCAACGCCACCAGCGAGGAGAGCATCGCGCGGGGTGTGGAGATCCGCCTGCACCGCCAGTCGGTGCTGGCGCCCGACGGCCCGGAGATCTTCATCATCCTCGACGAGGCCGTGCTGTACCGGGTGATCGGCAGCGAGGACGTGCTGCGGCGCCAGCTCGTGAGGATCAAGGAGATCGCCGCACTGTCGCACGTGACGATCCAGGTCCTGCCGTTCGCCAAGGGCATCCACCCGGCGATGAAGAGCTCGTTCTCGATCCTCGACTTCTCCGACGACGAGGACGACTTCGCGTTGCTGATCGAGCAGCCGTACAAGGACAACCTGCTCACCGCGGGGCCGGAGCTGAAGGAGTACCTGAACTACTTCTACCAGCTGGAGAAGTTCGCCCTGCCGGCCAGTGAGACCCCCAACGTGATCGACCGGCGACTGGAAGAACTGGGAGGCGTTTGATCGCTGTGGCCGGGCGGGTGGCTGCTGGAACAGCCACCTGCCCGATGGCAACCCATAACCCGACCCCAAGCCCATGAGGCGAGGCAATGTCGCCGTCGTCAGCGTATGACGTTCGACCCCTGATGAGTTCCACCATCCAGGTTCCCTTCAGGTGATTGGTCCTCGCCGCACTGATCCAGCACGGATCTGTTCGTCGACCCGGTCCCCAGGAGGCACACCATGGACGGCAGCACCAGAAATCCCATCCTTCCCCTGATCCCCTGTGCGCGTGGTGGGGGAGGTCACCAAGATGGGCATATTCGCTAGCTACAGCTGTAGCGACGGAGGACAGATCGCCGGGCCGGTGGTCGAGGTGTTGCGCAGGCACGGTTTCGACGTGCTCTGGGACGCCGACCTCAGCTCCTCTCATCCGATGTCCATCCAGGCCTGGATGGAGAACGCGGTCCGCGAACGGATCGTGGTGGTCGTCGTGTCGGAGTCGTACCTGAAAGCGTTGCTGTCCAACGACTTCAGGGAACGGCTGGGCGTCCGTTACGAGTTGGGGCTGATCCGGCAGAAGCTCTACCACCACGGTGGGGCGGACAGATGCCCGATCGTCGTGGTCGTACCGCCGGGCATCGAGATGAACTCGCTGCCGGCCGTGCTGCAACAGCTCGTGGCTCATCGGTTCGATCCGAGCACCTGCGACGGGGAGGAGGCACTGGTGCGGAGTCTCAAAGCGCTTGAGGAGGACAGCGTCGGCCGCCCACCGGTCGCCGTGCAGGAGTGCGACGAGGTCTACCGCACTCGTGCGATCTTGAGTGACCTGCAGGCCGAGCCGCTCTTCTCGGACAAGGCCTATCTGCTGGCCGGTGAGCTCGTGGAGCGCGGTGCCGGTGACTTCGAACTGGTCCGGGGGTTCGAGTCGGTGGTGGCCGTGGCCAAGGCACGCGGTGACGTCGGGTTGGTCCGGCGTCTGGCCGAGGTGTGTCTGCGGACGCTCGCGTCCGGGCCGCCGGTGAGGGGTGACGAAGAGCTGAAGGCCAAGGTGCTCGTCGCGGGGCAGGCGTGGCATCTGCTGCGTGAGCACCGTTTCAGCGAGGCGATCCTGATGGCCCAGGACGGGACCCACATCGCGGAGAAGTGCCGGGACCTGAAGACCGCGGCGAGGGGCAAGCGCGCCGAGGCCAGGGTCTTCCTGCACCAGGCCGCCGAGGCGGTCGGGTACGACCGCATGTACTTCCTCGGCAAGTGCGAGCACCTGCTGATGATCGCGAAGGACCTGTTCCGCTTGGTCGGAGGTCCGACCAGCGAGGAGCTCGGGGTGTGCGCCTCGCTGCACGCGGAGTTGCAACTGCTGCGGTACGAATCGACGCGCTGTCCCGACGAGCTCGCGGCAGCGGTGGGGCGGGCGCACGCGGCCGAGACCGTGCTGACACCGGGAACCGAGCCCTACCACTGGCTCGCGGTGCTGCAGGCGCGGTTGTGCCTTGCCGACAAGAAGTACAACGAGGGCAAGGAGTTGGTCACGGGCGTGATCACCACCGCGGACTTTCCCGAGGTGGTCGCCAAGTCCTGTCAGGTGCGGGCGGACCTGCTCTTCGCCACCAGGGAGAAGGCCGCCGCGTTGCGCGACCTCCTCGCCGCGGAGGAGTCGTACCGGCGACTGGGCTGCGAGCACGCCGCGGACACCTGCTGGTGGACGATCGCGAGGTCCGACGCCTCGAAGGTGACCGACGTCCGCCTCACCGCCGCCGACCTCGACAAGCTCGAAGAGCTCGCGCCGAACCCGGGAGACCGGCGGCGCGCGGTGCTGGAACACGAGTTGAGGACACCGCGACGGCTGGTCCGGCGGAGCACGCCCGACTGGGTCTGCCTCATAGATCGCGTGCAGCACGACTGACGCCCTGGCGCGGCCGGATCCCGGTCCGGCCGCGTCCGCGACGACCGTCAGCGGCCGGCGTAGCGCTCGGCCAGTTCCGCCTCCCGGTCCTCGGGCCACGGGCAGCGGATCTCGCCCTGAGTGGCGGCGAAGAACAGCTCCAGGTGCACGTGCCACGCCGCGAGTGCTTCGGGGCCGTGGGCGTTCTCCTGGACGAGCGTGACCGTGGTGCCCTGCAGCGGCACGTGGTCGAACTCCCAGCGCACCTTGCCCTGCGGCTCGCCGTCCCGCAGCCACTCGTACTCCAGCAGGTGCGGTGCCTCGGACCTGGTGATCTCGCCCGGGGTGATGCCGGGATGTGCGGCCCGGGGCGGAACACCGGTCTCGTCCCCCTCGGTGAGGACCTTCCAGACGTCGTCCAGTGGTGTCCACACCAGGTCCCGTTCGAAGCGCACTCCCTGCGGTTCGTCGGTGCCCTCGTCGAGGCCGAAATGCCTGATGTAGTGCTCGATGCGCGGCAGCCACTCCGCGGGCGGTTCGAACTCCGTGCCGTCGGCGTGGGCGGTCAGCGCGTCCAGGCAGGTGGCCCAGCCCGGTGCGTCGCGGCCGATCGACAGCCTGTTCGTCACGACGGCGGTGAAGACCAGCAGGCAGCCCTCGTCGCGCGGCAGGATCTCGAAGCGCAGCACGTCGTTCAGCCAGCGGAAGGCGAAGACCTTCGGCGGGTCGGACTCGAGCAGTTCGCCCTCGCCGCCGTCGGCGTCCACCGGTGCCTCGTCCGGGAACGTGAAGCGCATCCTGCGGCCGTCGATGTCGACCTCGGCCGGGAACCAGTGCTTCATCTCGGCCGGATCGGTGACGACCCGCCAGACCTTCTCCGGCGAGTGCCGCAGCGTGCGCTCGAAGCGCAGCACGGGCTTGCCCTCGATCATCCGCAGTTCCGCGTCCACGGTCAGTCCCCTTCGATCTCGTCGAGTCGGCGTTCCAGTGCGTCGAGGCTCTTCTCCCACATCCGCCGGTACGGCGCGAGCCAGGCGTCGATCTCCGCCAGCGGCTCGGGCGACACCCGGTACCAGCGCTTCTGGGCGTCGGTGCGGACCTCGACCAGACCGGCCTCGCGCAACACCCTGAGGTGCTTCGAGACGGTCGGCTGGGTGAGGGTCAGCCGGTCGACGAGGTCGCCGACCGGCCGCTCGCGTTCACGCAGCAGGTCGAGGATCTCCCGGCGACTCGGATCCGCCAGGACAGCGAACGTAGATGCCATGACGGCAATATAGCTCGACCGGCATATAGGCGCCACCCGGTCCGCCGATTAACGTGAAGTCCATGCACCGCACCCTCTCCGTGGCCAGTTCCCCGGTGCGCGACCTGCTCGCGCTGACCTCCCGTCCCGAGGTCATCTCGTTCGCCGGCGGCCTTCCCGCCCCCGAACTGTTCGACCTGGACGGTGTGCGCGCCGCCTACGACCTCGCCCTGAGGGACCGCGCCGTCCTGCAATACGCGCCCACGGAAGGAGATCCGGCCCTGCGCGCCCTGGTCTCGGCCCGCCTGACCTGCCGCGGACTGCCCACTTCGGACGTCCTGATCACCACCGGCTCCCAGCAGGCGCTCGCCCTCGTGGCCACCGCGATGCTCGGCCCCGGCGCCGTCGTGGCGGTCGAGGAACCGACGTACCTGGCCGCACTGCAGTGCTTCCGGATGACCGGCGCCCGGATCGTGTCCGTCGCGAGCGACGCCGACGGCCTGGTCCCCGAGTCGCTGAGGTCCGTCGTGGCACGGGAGAAGCCCGACCTGCTCTACCTGGTGCCGACGTTCGCGAACCCGACCGGCCGCACCCTCTCGGCGTCACGTCGAGTGGAGATCGCCGAGATCGCCGCGGCTCACGACCTGTGGATCGTCGAGGACGACCCGTACGGCGAACTGCGCTACCGGGGCTCCGCCGTGCCCGCGCTCGCCTCGGTCAACGACAGGACCATCTACCTGGGCAGCTTCTCGAAGGTCGGCGCCCCCGGCATGCGGCTGGGCTGGCTGAGGGCTCCTGCCGACCTGCTGCGCACGCTGACGATCGTGAAGCAGGCCGCCGACCTGCACACGTCCACAGTGGACCAGGCCGCTGCGGCGGCCTACCTGGCGCACAACGACCTCGACGCCCACATCACCCGCCTGTGCGTCGAGTACGGCGCCCGCCGCGACGCGATGATCGCGGCGCTGCCCGCCACCATGCCCGCCGGCACGACGTGGAGCGACCCGGACGGCGGGATGTTCGTGTGGTTGCGGCTTCCCGGTGACGTGGACAGCGCCGTGCTGCTCAAGGAGGCCTTGCGGCACGACGTCGCGTTCGTGCCCGGTGCGGCCTTCTTCGCGACCGAGCCGGACCACGCCACGTTGCGGATGTCGTTCACCAGCAACGCGGTGGAGGAGATCGGGGAGGGCATGGCGCGCCTGGCGAAGGTGCTGTCGTGAGCCTGCTGGACGACTGAGGCGCGCTGGGAGCATGGCGGCGACGCTGCGCCGGCTGCTACGCGAACAGTTCCAGCGCGTCCTGGTGGTGTTCGCAGCGGCCGCCGCCGGTCGCGATGCTGCAGGGCGTGCCCTTCTTCGTGGTGGCACCGCACTGCAATCCCGGGTCGTGCACGTGGCACAGGCCGTTCGCGCCCGCGGTGATCGGGCAGGGCGTGCCCTTCTTCGTAGGCGCGCCACACGGTTCACCGCTCAGTTCACGGGGCTGCGCTTTGGGTTTCGCGGCCTTTTTCGGCTTCGTGCCGGGCTGTTCGGTCTTGCGGCCCGTCACTTCTTCGACGCCGCGCACGGCGAGGCGGTCGGCGCGCTCGTTCTCCGGGTGACCCGCGTGGCCCTTGACCCAGTGCCACTCGACCTCGTGGCGGTTCGCGGCCTCCTCCAGGCGACGCCACAGGTCGGAGTTCTTGACGGGCTCGCGGGCCTTGGTGAGCCAGCCGTTCGCTTTCCAGCCGTGCACCCACGAGGTGATGCCGTTCCGGACGTACGTGCTGTCCGTGTAGAGGTTCACGGTGGAAGCACGCGTGAGGCTCTCCAACGCCATGATGGGCGCCATCAGTTCCATGCGGTTGTTCGTCGTCGGGCCGATGTCACCGCCGTACATGTCCTTCTCGTGCGCGCCGTAACGCAGCACGGCGCCCCAGCCGCCCGGCCCGGGATTGGGGCTGCACGCACCGTCGGTGTAGATCTCGACCTCCATGCGGCATGAGGCTACCGACGCGGTCCGGCACCCTTGCGACGGCGGTTGTTCGCGATGATGTGGCGGAACATCTCGACGAGCGCCGGCGCGTTGATCGGCTGGTCCCGGTACACGGAGATCATGCGCGCGGTCTTGTTGCCGTGGCCGCTCGTGATGATGTTGTGCGGGTCCGGCACGATCGCCTTGTCGTAGAGCATCACGTTCACGTGGTCCTTGGTGCCGAGCAACGCGCACACGTTGCCGTCCAGCACGAAGTACGGCCGGTTCGTGAACTTGATCGTCTCCTCGACGTCCGGGTCGGCCTCGTGCACGAGCCTGCGCACCTCGCGGCAGATGTCCTGCTGCCAGTCGGGCAGCCCTGCGATGTAGTCGTCCACGCGTGTGTCCATAGCCCTATGTCGCAGCCTCTCGCCGTTTCTCGACATCGTGCCTGCGGCTCAACGCGGCAGCCAGCTAGCCATGTCCGCCATGGCGTCCAGCGTCTCATCGCTGACCTGGCCGGACGCGGACTCGGTCTCGGCGATGACGATCGTGCTGCCCTCGGTTCGCGACTGGTAGTGCAGCCCGGTGAAGCGGACGTCCGCCAGACCGAGCAGCGGGGTGGCGAGCGGGCTGACGTCGCCGGTGCCGTGCACGTCGATGAGCTTCTTGAACTCTCCGGCGTCCCGCCGGCTGCGGAAGCCGACCCACGCGACAGACACCACCGCGATGGTGCCCTGGTCGTCGCCGACGGCGAACAGCGTGCGGTCGAGCGACTTGCACGGGTTGCGGACGAAGTGGTCCCGCACCTGACCGAACGAATGCGAGACGCACTCCAAAGCCGGTCTGGCCGTGCGCTTGAGCGTCCGCATGTTCAGCCGACGCCACGCGCCGTCGGCGTCACCGTTGCGGGCGGACTTCCTGCCCTCGGACTTGGCTCTGCTCAGATTCACGCCGGCGGAGTCGACGGCGGTCGTGGACGCGCCTCCGCCGAGCGACAGTCCGCCGCCGGCGGTGAGCGACACCGCCAGCACCCCTGCCGCGACCACCGCGCCCGCCTTGCCGGCACCGGGATCCGATCCGCCTCCGGCCCCACCGATTCTCCGCGCCATCCGTGGCCTCCTTCGGGTGACGAGGACACGGCACGAACCTTGATCAGCGAGGTGAATTGGATCCAAAGCACTCGATCGGGTGACGCTGGCAGGCCCTCTGTCAGTTCAGCCGGTCCGGCTCGTCACGGATCGGCGGGACGGCCTCCATGACGTGTCTCAGCGCCGCGATCGGCAGGTCCTCGCCGAAGACCGGCATGTACTCGCTGTAGATCTCCACGGCACTCCCGTCCTCGGCGTACAGGTCGGGGTGCGGGCCGAGCGAGAAGAACGTCATGCCGTCGCGGTGGTGCGTGACCTCGACCGGTGTGTCCGGTGGGAACCTGACCAGGACCGCGGTCCCCGGCAGGAGCGTGTACTGGTTGGCCCACGGTTCGAAGCACAACCAGAGCGACTGTTGTTCCGCGCGTACGACGAGGTTCATGGCGGCCAGGGTGCAACCTCCACCGCACTGGAGGTCAACAGCGCGGCGGCCACCAGGTCCGTCTCACGGCCGTGCCGCGCCACCGCCTGCAGGCCGACCGGCAGGCCGGACGAGTCGAACCCGGCCGGGATGCTGATCGCCGGATGTCCGCTGAGGTTGAACGCCCAGGTCAACGCCGTGTTGATGCGCGAACCCGGCCCTTCGTGGCCGTGCGGTGGACCGGGCGTGGTCGGGGTGAGCAGCAGGTCAGCGGTCTCGAACACCGCGTCCAGTTCGGGATTCGGGCCGCAGCGGCCGGCGAACCAGTCGTCCGCCGGTTCCTCGAACGACAACGAGACCGGCCTCGGGCGCAGGGGAACGGCGGCCTGCCAGGCGATCGACGCCTGCTCGTCGTCGACCTCGGCGAAACCCAGGTCGGTGGACCAGACCGCGGAGGGTGAGCCGACCCCGGTGATGCCCAGGTAGGTGGCGAGCAGCGAGGGGTCGCGAACGAAGACGCCGACCGCGGCCCGTTCGAACGAGGTCGTCTTCAGCCCGAACACACCGCACCACGCGGCCGGGACGCGGATCGAGCCCGCGCCGTCGACACCCGTGGCCAGCGGCACGACACCGGACGCCACCGCGACGGCGGAGCCCGCCGACGAACCGCCTGGCGTGCGGTTCAGGTTCCATGGGTTGCGTGTGAGGCCGCGAGAGTTGCGGCCCCACGTCTGCCACGGGGTGCTGCCATCGGGTGTGGTGGTCAGGCCGATCGGTATGCAGCCCATGGCCACCAACGCTTCGCGGTGGCTTCGGCGTTCGCCTCGCTTCACCGCGACCGGCATGCCCGCGAACGGCAGCGAGGGGTCCACGTCGAGAGAGGGAGTGCGGAACACCTCGTGGAACGCACACAGCGTGGGTTCGACTTCGTCCAGCCGCGCCAGAGCCTCGGCCACGCGGTCAGGCATGATCCACCTCGTGAAATGGACTCGCGCTGTGCACCACCTGGCCGAACTCGCCGAGAAGTGCGGCGAGCTGCCGACCTCGTTCTTCCGGTTCCAGGTGGTAGAGGTGTGGGTCTTCGGCGCGCTGCTCGACGTGCCCCGCGACGTCGACACCATCGAGGTGGCGCTGGTCACCGACCTGCCGGTCGACGAGGTGCCGTGGATGAGCGAGCCGGTCGGCGCCGAGCACTGGGCGAACTCGACGCGGCTGTCGCGCAACCCGTTCGAGGCGCGCTGGCGCTCGAAGGACGCCCCGGTGTGGAACCACCGCATCGAACGGCCCGCACTCCTGTGGAGCGCTGCGGAAGGCATCAACGAGGAAGCGCTCGTCGCCATCAGCGACGGCACGGGGGAGTTGGTGCGCCAGGCCGCGCCGTCGCCCGAGGAACTGCGCAAGCGCGTCGAGGACGAGTTCGAGGTGAGCCTCCGGGCGGTGCGGCGGGAGAACCAGGCCTACACCGATCACCGCTGGAGCCCCGGCAAGCTCACCCCGTACTCGGACGCCCTGTGGCGTGCGACCACCGGGTATCTCGATCTGCTCGACGAGGTCGGCTGACCGCGGGACATTCACCATTGCGTCTCCTGGGTGGTTTTGGAGTGATCTGCAACAGCGATCCGCTGCCAGAACGACTATGCCGATGAACCGGCGCCGACGAGCGCCACGAATCGGCAGGAGTGATCGGTGGACGGTTACAGAATCTCTGTCGACTTCGACGGAATCCAGCTCGTCGTCACGCCCAAGAACGTTCTCGCGAAGGCGGCGCTGGGCAGGAGCAGGCTCGTTGTGACCAGTGCGGAACTGGTCTCGGTCTCGATGTCCAGAGCAGGTTTGTTTCGAAATGGACGTCTGGACCTCGTCGTTCGAGACGGGCACCCTTGTCAGCTGCACTTCACCCGGCGACAGCAGTCGGAGTTCGAGCGTTTGCACAGCGGACTGCTTTCTCTTTGCGCCGACGCCGACGCCGACAAGGCTCCCGAAACGCCTCGCGTCCAGCCGAAACCGAAGCCGTCTCGTCCCGCTGCGGGCGAATCCTCGTCCGGGCCGTCGCTCCTGCTGCGGGGGTCTGGGTGGTTCGGTCAGGAGGTCGTCGGTGAGTCGCACTACTCCAAGGAGCTGCGCCGCCTGGCCGGTGCGGGGTCAACGGGTGAGCGAGAGATGGTGGCTCATCTGCGGCGCGAACCGTCGAACCGCCACGACCGCAACGCGGTTCAGGTGCTGATCAACGGCAGCGTGGTCGGCTACCTCCCCCGCGAGTCGGCCGCCGAGTACTCGACTTCACTGACGATGTTGGAACGGTCGGGAAAGACCGGCAGATGTCGCGCACGAGTCTGGTGGCGCCGCACCGGAGGGGACTTCATGGCGAGCGTATCGCTCGACCTGGCCGATCCGGCGCTGCTGTTCCCCATGAACGCCGCTGACGAACGTTCACGCCACTTGGTCATTCCAGCGGGGCGCCGCAGTTATCAATTGACACGGGAGAACGAGCACCTGGACGTGCTCGGTGCGTTCATGGGCCGTGTCCATCCGCTGGGAAAGGCGTTGGTTGTCGCCAGCCTGCAAGTCGTGGAACGCGCGGGCCCGCGCTCGAAGAGCGAAATCGTCGTCGTCCACCTCGACGGCGAGGAAATCGGTGAGCTGACCAAGCAGACTTCCGCGAAGCTGTTGCCGATCGTGCGGCCGCTTCGAAACGCCGGGATCACGTGCTACGCCGATGTCGTGCTGACGGGTAACACCTTGGCCGTCGAGGCGAAACTCATCGTCTCTCCGCCGGAAGAACTGCCGCAGGACTTCGTGCAGCAGTTGCAGCGTGCGGTCCAGCAGGCCTGACCACAGTTGGGTGGGCCGAGTCGTCGCCGTGACCGGGGTCGAACCACGTGTCGTCGGTCAGCACCACGAACAGCCGGTCCTCGACCTCGTTGATCAGCGACGCGAAGTTGTCGGCGGACGTGGTCTTCCCAACACCCGGAAAAGTGAATCACGCGGCGGTGAACATATCCAGCCCTGTGTAGCACCACGTGCTACACAGGGCTACACTTGAACGTGTGAAGGTCATCAGCCAGCGGGAATTCCGCAACCACTCCGCGGCGGTCATGGACGCAGTGGAGGCGGGCGAGACGTACCACGTGACGCGGAACGGGGTTGAGGTCGCCGAACTCCGGCCCTTGCCTCGCCGTCGTCGGCTGACGGCTGAGGAACTCGTCGAACGGCACCGGACCCTGCCTCGGGTCGACCACGGCCGCATGCGTCAGGAAGCCGATGAGTTCTTCGGCTACGAAGACCGCGTGGGCGACTTCGATCCGTTGGAGCGCGACCGTGGCTGAACGACCCGAATCCGGTGTGCTCGACACCTGTGTTTACATCGACCTCGGTCTTCTTGACCCGGCCGGACTGCCGGAGATCCCCGAACTCACCGCAGTCACGATGGCGGAGTTGCACCAGGGGGTTGCGATGGCCAAGGACGCGGCGTCCAGGGCCGCACGCACTGAGAAGCTCGGCGCGGCGATCGTGGACTTCGAGCCGCTGCCGTTCGACGGTCAGGCGGCCGCCCGATACGGCACGTTGGTCGCGCTCACGATGGAGGCGAACCGGAATCCGAAGCCCCGGCGGATGGATCTGATGATCGCAGCTGTCGCGTCGTCACGCGGATTGCCGCTCTATACGCGGAACGCCGCGGACTTCACCGGACTTGATGGCATGGTCACGATCATCGAGGTCTGAACGCGGCTGTGGGAGAGCCCGAACGAATCGGGCTCTCCGCGCCAAGAGTCACCAGCCTCGCGAACGCCACTCCGCAAGCGAAGGACGCTCCTTGCCGAGCGTCGAGTCGTCGCCGTGACCGGGGTAGAACCACGTGTCGTCCGGCAGCACCGCGAACAGCCGGTCCTCGACGTCGTTGATCAGCGACGCGAAGTTGTCGGCGGACGTGGTCTTCCCCACACCCCCCGGAAAGAGTGAATCTCCGGTGAAGAGGTGCGGGTGGCCCGCCGGGTCGTCGTAGACGACGGCGATCGAGCCCGGCGTGTGGCCCCGCAGGTGGATGATCGAGAGCGGGACTTCTCCCACGTTGATGGTGTCGCCGTGGTCCACGAGGACGTCCGGTGGGACCGGGAGGACGGCGGCGTCCAGTTCGTGCGCCACGGTGTTGGTGCCGTGGGCTCCCGCCAGTGCTCCGAGTGCCTGCCAGTGATCGGCGTGCTGGTGCGTCGTCACGATCGTGCGCAGCCTCGGGCGGTCCGGGCTGAAGCCCAGCAGGTCCGACAGGCGCTCGTGGTCGTTGGCCGCGTCGATGAGCAACGCCTCGTTCGTGGACCGGCAAACCAGCAGGTAGGCGTTGTTGTCCATCGGACCGACGGAGATCTTCGTGATGGTCAGGGCGTCCAGGGTGCGGCGGGACGCGGGGCCCTCTGGATCGACGTGACCGGTGTAGTTCTCGAGTACGTCCACGGTGGCTGACGGTAGTCGCTCGATGCGGCGGGACGCACACCTTCAGGTTGCATACAGGTCTCACTCATAGGGTAAGTAAGGATCAAGCCTTCAAGCCCGAGTACTCCGAAAGCACCAAACGAACAGGTCCCCGCCTCTCGTGATTCCAGCGCAACGACAGCAGCCCCGGACGGCCCGCAGGGTCAGCTGGGACGTCCTTCGCGTCGTCGCCATCGGGTGCGTGTTGCTCCACCACGCCACGCTCACGAGCGTCAGCAGCCACCCCGATCTCGGGCCGTTGCCGTTCACCTTCCCGATGTCGATGGGCGCCAGCACGTTGATGGTCGTCTCGGCGTTCTTCGCCTGTGCCTCGCTCGACAGCGGCAGACCAGGGCGGTTCCTGTGGAGAAGACTCGCCAGACTGCTGCCCGCGTACATGGCGGCGGTGCTGCTCACCTACGCGGTGCAGAGATGGATCGCGCCCGAGGGGTGGAGCCAGCTCGACGCCAGGGACGTCGTCTACAACCTGCTGCTGATCAACCAGTGGATGCCGGACGTCAACATCGTCGACTTCGCCTACTGGACCGTGCCGGTGCAGATCGCCGCGTTCATCGCCGGTGCCGTGCTCGTGAAGGTGCTGAGAGGCACACGGCTGCGCGTCTTCCTGTGGGCGCTCATCGTCACGCCGCTGCTGCTGCGGCCGTTGCTGGACCACTCGCACACGTTGTTCACCATCTACAACGGGTTCGCGCTGCACCGCGCGCAGTTGTTCGCCGCCGGCATCGCGATCTGGCTGTGGCACAAGGACAGGTTGAAGACGCCGCACCTGGCCGCGCTCCTCGTGGCCACCCTGATCGCGCAGGCGATTCACACGACCGAGTACGGATCGACGCTCGGCTTCGCCGTGTTGTTGCTCATGGTGTGCGCGGCGGCCGCGGGGCCCGATTGGGTGTTCTTCAGCCCGGTCGCCAAGCCGATCACGTGGCTCGCCGGCATCTCGTACGGCGTCTACCTGGTGCACCAGCAGATCGGCACCGTGGTGATGGACCGCATGCACGCCGTTGGGCTGCGGTCCTGGTGGCTCCTGGCCGGCTTCGTCACCTCGGCGCTGGTGCTCGGCTGGGCGATGACGAAGTTCGTCGAACGCCCCGCCTACAGGCTGCTCACTCAGACCCAGTCGGGCAGGTCCGGCAACTCTCCGCGCAGGTCGGACCCGTCGGTCCTGCCGGTCAGCCACCCCAGGACGGCGCTCGCCGACCCGCTGACGGAGTTGCGGCTGGCAGGGCCGTTGAGCGCCCAGATGCGCTGACTGCCGTCGGGCAGGGTCACCTCGATGCCGAACGGGTCGACCCTGCCCTCGAACTGCTTCACCGCGTCGTCGAGGAACTCCTCCACGAAGTCGGCGGGCAGGTCGCCGAAGCCGACGCCGGCGTTCAGGTCGATGAGGTGGATCCAGATCTCCCGCAGCCGGAACCACGGCACCGCGGACGCCGGGATCGTCTGGCCCTTGGGCGCGGTGACCTCCGAACGCCACGCGTGCGCCGGGAACTCGCGGCACGCGACGTCGAACCGCTGGCAGGCGGAGTCCAGGTCGGCCCTGATTACCTGGAGCAGCCGGTGGGAACCCTCCTCGATGTCGGCGTCCCGGTCCGCGCGCGAGGCGTAGGCCTCGTGCTCGACCCCGGTCTTGGCCCAGGTGAGCAGGTTCACCAACGCGTCGGCATTGCGCGCGAGGTGGGTGATGACGTGTCCGCGGGTCCAGCCGGGGAGCAGCGACGCGCCGCGCACGGCGGCCTCGTCCAGTTCCTCGACGACCTCGTACAGCACGTCCGTCGCCTCGCGCACCGCGGTGATGTGCCGATCCGGCACCCCTCGCGGCGCAGGTACGGACGTGTGCTGCGTGGACGGCGTGTAGGTCATGTGCTGCCTCTCCCCGACGTTGAGGCTCGTGATCGAAGCGTCCAGCCTATGGGTAATCCCAGCTCAGGGGAATGCGATAGCCACCGGAACCGTTTTTGTCGGGGGTGCGACCTAGCATGGTCGGCGGGTCGGTCGCAGCCTCCGAACCGATGCTAGTACTCTTCGAACGCTTGTTCGGGAGAGTGTGGCGTGAGTGACCCGCCGATCGCAGCCGAAGGGACCCCAGTGGCAGACCGTCTTGTTGTTCGCGGCGCCCGCGAGCACAACCTGCGCGGCGTGGATATCGACCTGCCGCGGGACAGCCTGATCGTCTTCACGGGGCTGTCCGGCTCCGGCAAGTCGAGCCTGGCTTTCGACACGATCTTCGCCGAGGGGCAGCGCCGGTACGTCGAGTCGCTCTCGGCCTACGCGCGCCAGTTCCTCGGGCAGATGGACAAGCCCGACGTCGACTTCATCGAGGGCCTCTCGCCCGCGGTCTCGATCGACCAGAAGTCCACGAGCCGCAACCCGCGTTCGACCGTGGGCACCATCACCGAGGTCTACGACTACCTGCGCCTGCTCTACGCCCGCGCCGGCAAGCCGCACTGCCCGCAGTGCGGCGAGGCGATCGGCAAGCAGACGCCGCAGGAGATCGTCGACCAGGTGCTCGCGATGGAGCAGGGCGTCAAGTTCCAGGTGCTCGCGCCGGTCATCCGCGGCCGCAAGGGCGAGTACGTCGACCTGTTCCAGAACCTGCAGGGGCAGGGCTACTCGCGCGCGAAGGTCGACGGTGTCGTCTACGCGCTCGCCGACGTGCCCAAGCTCAAGAAGCAGGAGAAGCACCACATCGCGGTCGTCATCGACCGCCTGAGCGTCAAGGCCTCCTCCAAGCAGCGCCTCACCGACTCGGTCGAGACGGCGCTGCGGCTCGCGGACGGCCTGGTCGAGCTCGAGTTCGTCGACCTCCCGGAGACCGACCCGAAGCGGATCAGGGGCTTCTCGGAGAACCTGGCGTGCCCGAACGGCCACCCGCTCGCGATCGAGGACCTGGAGCCGCGGTCGTTCTCCTTCAACTCGCCGTACGGCGCGTGCGTGGTCTGCACGGGCATCGGCGTGCGCAAGGAGGTCGACCCGGAGCTCGTGGTCACCGACGACGAGCTGAGCCTCGAAGAGGGCGCCATCGCGCCGTGGGCCGGCGGGCAGACGGCGGAGTACTTCACCCGGCTGCTGCAGTCGCTCGGCGAGACCATCGGCTACCGGATGGACACGCAGTGGCGGCACCTGCCCGCCAAGGCGCAGAAGGCGATCCTGCACGGCATCGACGAGCAGGTGCACGTCCGCTACAAGAACCGCTACGGCCGTGAGCGCTCCTACTACGCCAACTACGAGGGCGTCATCCCGTTCCTCGAACGGCGCCAGGAGCAGACCGAGTCCGACTACATGCGGGAGAAGTACGAGGGCTACATGCGCGAGGTCCCGTGCCCCGCGTGTTCCGGCACCCGCCTGAAGCCCGAGATCCTCGCCGTCACGCTGCACCACGGCAAGAAGGGTGACCGCTCGATCGCCGAGGTCTGCGCGATGAGCGTGTCGGAGTGCTCCGACTTCCTCGACGGCCTCAAGCTCGGCAAGCGCGAGTCGATGATCGCGGGCGCGGTGCTCAAGGAGATCCAGGCCCGCCTGCACTTCCTGCTCGACGTCGGCCTCGACTACCTCTCGCTCGACCGCGCGTCCGGCACCCTGTCCGGCGGTGAGGCGCAGCGCATCCGGCTCGCCACGCAGATCGGTTCCGGTCTGGTCGGCGTGCTGTACGTGCTGGACGAGCCGTCGATCGGCCTGCACCAGCGCGACAACCACCGCCTCATCGAGACGCTGACGAGGCTGCGCGACCTGGGCAACACGCTGATCGTCGTCGAACACGACGAGGACACGATCCGCGCGTCGGACTGGGTGGTCGACATCGGCCCCGGCGCCGGTGAGCACGGCGGCAAGGTCGTGCACAGCGGCCCGTACAAGAAGCTGCTCACGAACAAGGAGTCGATGACCGGCGCCTACCTGTCGGGCCGCAAGTCGATCCCGATGCCCGCCAAGCGCCGCAAGATCGACAAGAAGCGCCAGCTCACGGTCATCGGCGCGCGCGAGCACAACCTGCGCGGCATCGACGTCTCGTTCCCCCTCGGCACGCTGACCGCGGTCACGGGCGTGTCCGGCTCGGGCAAGTCGACGCTGGTCAACGACATCCTGGCCACGGTGCTCGCGAACAAGCTCAACGGCGCGCGCCAGGTGCCGGGCCGGCACACCCGCATCAACGGCCTGAACGAGGTCGACAAGCTGGTGCGGGTCGACCAGTCGCCGATCGGCCGCACCCCGCGGTCGAACCCGGCCACCTACACCGGCGTGTTCGACCACGTCCGCAAGCTGTTCGCGGCGACCACGGAGGCGAAGGTCCGCGGTTACCAGCCGGGCCGCTTCTCCTTCAACGTCAAGGGCGGCCGCTGCGAGGCGTGCGCGGGCGACGGCACGATCAAGATCGAGATGAACTTCCTCCCGGACGTGTATGTGCCCTGCGAGGTCTGCAAGGGCGCGCGGTACAACCGCGAGACGCTGGAAGTGCACTACAAGGGCAAGACGATCTCCGAGATCCTCGACATGCCGATCGAGGAGGCCGCGACGTTCTTCGAACCGATCAACGCCATCCACCGCCACCTGAAGACGCTGGTCGAGGTCGGTCTGGGCTACGTGCGGCTGGGCCAGCCGGCGCCGACGCTGTCCGGTGGTGAGGCGCAGCGCGTGAAGCTCGCCTCAGAGCTGCAGAAGCGCTCGACGGGCAAGACGGTGTACATCCTCGACGAGCCCACGACGGGCCTGCACTTCGAGGACATCCGCAAGCTGCTGGGCGTGATCAACGGCCTGGTGGACAAGGGGAACAGCGTCATCGTCATCGAGCACAACCTCGACGTCATCAAGACGTCCGACTGGATCGTCGACATGGGTCCCGAAGGGGGCTCCGGCGGCGGTATGGTCGTAGCAGAGGGCACGCCCGAGCAGGTCTCGCAGGTCGAGAAGAGCTACACGGGGCAGTTCTTGCTGCAGGTGCTCGAAAACGAGGAGGTGTCGGCAGCAGGGTGATGATTCCACTCGATGCGCTGGCCCACCGCGAGCGCGCCCTTCAGGCGTCGCGCGGGGAGCCCGTGGCGTACCCCTTCAGCCTCGTGGAGGCGCTCGACTCGTCGGAGCAGGCACTCCGTCGCGTCGCGGCTGTCAGCTGGTTGCGGACCCTGGAACGGCTTCCTCATCTAGTCGACAAGTGAACACCTGCGGCCTAGTGGGGCCCTGGAGTCCCGCTAGAGCCGTAGTACACCCGGTGGGGAATTTCCCGGTCGTCTGTGAGATTGGTCGAGGACCTGTCACTCGGACGAGGTATCCGGGATGATGGCGGCCGTGCCACTCAACCGCTATCGCTTCCACAGCGTGTGGCACGTCGACGCGCCTCCAGCCGATGTGTACGAGGTGCTGTCCGACATCGCGAACTACCCGCTGTGGTGGCGCGAGGTCCGGAAAGCCACGAAGATCGACGACGAGACCGGCGAGATCAGATGCCGGTCGTTCCTGCCGTTCGACCTCGTCGTGCAGGTCAGGCACAGCATCCGCAACCAGCAGGCGGGCCTGCTCCGGGCGACGCTGTCCGGCGACCTCGAGGGCTACGCGAGCTGGGAGATCACCGGCCGCGACGGGGGCACCGACCTCCTGTTCGACCAGGAGGTGGTGGTCAACAAGGCGCTGCTGAGGCGCCTGGTGCTGATCGCCAAGCCGTTCTTCCGCGGCAACCACGACATGATGATGCGCGGCGGCTTCAAGGGCCTCAAGCAGGCCCTCGAGGAGAAGGCCGCGAGCCGCGAGTCCTAACGCTCGTACTCACCGATGCGCACGACCTTCTGGTCCGTCGTCCGCGTGCACTTCAGCGGTGTGCCGGCGTGGGAGTAGCCGTCCTCGTAGGGCCAGGCGCACGACCACTCGGCGGTGCCCCAGAACAGGCCCTGCCCCTGAGGCTCACCTGCCTTGATCGCCGCCTCGTAGCGTTGGGTGATGTCGAGGGCCGCAGGACACCCGACCCCGTCGACATCGATCACCTTCGGCAGGCTGTCACGGCAGATGACCGGCTCACGCACGCAGCCCACACCCCACTGCTTCCACACCTCCTCGGGCACGGCGCCGCAGGAGATGTGGAAGCTGGACTCCACGAAGTGCCATGCCTCGTCCTTGAACTCGAACAGGACCGGCTGGACGATGCCGCCGAGATCGGGGGCGATATCCGCCTGAGCCAGCACGAAACGGTCCTGCCGGCAGTTCAGCGAGGTGAGGCGTGCGGGGAGTTGTTGCTGGTCCTTCAACGGGTGCAAGGGCTGGAGCACCTCCAGGGTCACCTCGTCGCACGCGGAGACCTTCACCTGCTGCGCCACCAGACCCGTCGGGATGGAGACCTCCTTCACCGCGGTGACGAGTTCGGCGGAGGTCTTGGTGAGACGGGGCTGCCCGGCATCGGACGCCTCGGCGATCGCACTGAGGACCTTGGCCTGCTCCGGGGTGAGCTGGTGCCCGACGAACCGGAAGCCGATCTTCACGCCGGCCCGCGCGGTGTGGTCGGCGATGATCGAGCGCACCTCGTCGGCACTCTTGCCGCACGCGTCGGCGTCGCCGCGGGCGATCACCACGACGTGGTTGGTCTCGGACCCGCGCAACGGGTAGGTGCGCGCGAAGTCGTCGATCGCGGCGAGGACACCGCTGAGCAACGTCGCCCTGCCGCTCGGGGTGATCGCGCGAACGGCGTCACCGATCTCGGTCGCCTGCCCTGTGCCGGGGGTGACCAGTTCCGAGGTGTTCGCGGAGTCGCACGAGCCGCCGAACTTCCGCAGCGCCAGCGAGTCGTCGGCCGACATGTTCGAGGCGGCCGCGCCGACGGCCTCGGCCACCTCGCGGAAGTCGGCGGACGACTCGGAGGCGTCGACGAGGAAGGTCGTGCGGTGGGCCGGAGTCAGGAACACCCACAGCCCGCCGGTGGTCAGGCCCAGCACCAGCACGACGGCTCCCGCCGCCAGCCACCAGCGTTTCACCGCGTTCCTCCCGGGCCCAGGGCGCGCAGTGCGGTCAGCGCGTCCGTCATGTTCCGCGCCTCGGCGTTGTACGCGTTGGCGGCCGAGGAGTAGACGGCGAGCGGTTCCGCGAGGTTCCGCCCCGAACGGGCCGCGCCGAGCAACGCCTCCGCGGCCTCGATCACCTTCTCCTGCAGTGCGCGCAGCCGGACCGCCATGTCCCGCATCCGGACCGCGTCGGACGACCCGGTGCGGCCGTCGAGGTCCTCGATCTGGATGTCGACGACCGCGTTCCTGGCCTCCGTCATCGCGGCGTCGGCGAGGTCGAACCGGCCGTTCTTGATCGCCTCGGTGGCCGAGTTGAGCTCGTCGACGGTCGGGTTCAGCACGCTGACGACCGCCTGCGAGGACCGCAGCACCGGCTCGATCGTGGTGAACCAGGCCAAGACGCGCTTCAGCTCTTCCGGTGAGTTCGTGAACGTCGGTTCCTGCTGCTCGAGCTGGGTGGCCAGCCGCGTCAGCTCGTCGCCGTCGTCGCTGACCTGGTAGCCGATGAACCGGAACTCGATCGACAGCCCGGCTGCCTCGACCCGGTCCCGGATCTGGGTCTGGACGAACTCGGAGTCGGGGTCGCAGGCGTCCTCGCCGTGCCTGGTCACGACGATGATCCTGTTGACCTGCCTGGCTTTCAGCGAGAGCGGCGTGGTGAAGTCGGCGACCGCCTCGACTATCCCGCGCTGCAACGTGGCCTTGGTGCCCTGCCGCACGGACCGCGCGGCCTCCGCGATCTCCTGCCTGTTGCCGGTGCCGAACCCGACGAGCTGCGTGGTGTTCTCCGCGGAGCCGCACTCGCCGCCGAAACTGCGCAACGACTGCGAATCGCGCTCACCCGAGTTCCCGACGACGGTCGTCAACGCGCTGGTGACACTGGCGAGGTCGCCTTCGGCGGCGTCGATCAGGAACGTCGTCTTGTAGATGGGTGCGAACATCGGGACGATCCACCGCACCACGACGAAACTCGTGCTGACGATCAGGACTCCGGCGAGCAGGACGACCAGCAGCCGCCGCACGCTCTTCGGCAGTTCCCAGAAGGTGTTCCACTGCCGGGCGTTGTCGCCGACGATGACGCCCTTGGCCTTGCCCAGGTTCACCGTGTACTTGGAGTCGGCGGGTTCCGCCAGTTCCCCGTGCGCCTTCTCGATCGCATCAGACGTCGTCGTAGGCAGCTTGTTGGCCGCGTCGACGGGATGCCTGATCTCGTCCATGCGAAAACGGTACAGAGTTTGGGGGGAAAGGAAGTCAGGTTCGCGCAGACAGGTGCCGCACGAGCAACCCCAGTTGCTGCGCGTACTTCGCCGCGAACTCGGGCGTCGCGGGATCCTCGCCGGTGATCTGGCCCGCGCTCTGCCGCAGCGTCAACGGCGCCGAGGCCGCCGCCATCAGGGCCAGCAGCAGGAACGCGGGGTCCATCCCGTCCGGCAGCTCGCCGGCGGCCTGACGCGCGCGCATCTGCTCCACCTGAGCCTGGAAGAACTCCTCGTCGGTGGGTGGGCTGTCGCCGGCCAGGTTCGCCCACGCCCACATGCGGCCGTGGTCGGTGAGCGTGGTCATCACGAACCCCGCCACCACCTCGTCCAGCGCCTGGCTCCGGCTCGCCAGCTCGGCCGCCGAGGAGTGCCAACTCGTGGCGAGCTCCTTGTAGATGCCTTCCTTGCCACCGAAGTAGTACGAGATGAGCTGCTTGTTGACACCCGCCCGCGCCGCGATGTCCGTGGTGCGCGTGGCCGCGTACCCCTTCGCGCCGAACTCCGCCGCGGCCGCCTCCAGCAGCAGGGCCCGCGTGCGTTCCGGGTCGCGCTTGCGTTCCGAGGCGCTGGGAGAGCGGCGTTGATCCACGGCGACACGGTAGCCGACGGCCTACTTTCAACCAACGGGTTGACTTAATCAACCAAGCGGTTGAAACTCGGAGGCATGAGGATCGCAGTGATCGGTGGGGGAATCGGCGGGCTGTGCCTGGCGCACGGGTTGCGCAAGGCCGGCGTGGACGTGGCGGTGTACGAGCGCGATCTCTCGCGCACGGACCGCCTGCAGGGGTACCGGGTGCACATCAACCCGCACGGTGCCGCTGCGTTGAGAGAGTGCTTACCGGCGAAGAACTGGGCGCGGTTCGAGCAGAGCGCGGGAGCGAGTGAGAACGGGTTCGGCTTCCTGACCGAGCAGCTCACGCCGTTGCTCGTGCTCGATCCGGACGAGGAGAAGCACTACTCCGCCAGCAGGATCACGCTCCGGCAGGTGCTGCTCGACGGGCTGGACGTCCGGTTCGGCAAGCGGTTCGAGCGCTACGAGCACAACGGTGGCGCCATCACCCTGCACTTCGAGGACGGCACGACCGCCGAGTGCGACGTGCTCGTGGGCGCGGACGGCATCCGTTCCCGCGTGCGCGGCCAGTACCTGCCGCACGCGGGAACCGAGGAGGTCGGGATCACCGCGGTCGCGGGGAAGCTCTTCCTCGACGAGCACGACTGGATTCCCGGGCGGCTGCTCATCAGGGCCAACTCGATCATCCCGACCAGCCCGTGCGGCATGTTCCTGGTGGCGCACGACGGGTTGGGCTACTCCGACGACGACGGCGTCCTGTTCGACAACGTGCGTCCGTACCTGATGTGGGCGTACGCCGCCAAGGACCTCGACATCACCAACGGCATGCAGTCCGAGGTGCTGAGGAGGATCAACGGATGGAGTCCTGACCTGCGCAGGATCGTGGAGTCCTCGCACCCGGACACGGTCAGCGAGTGGCGCATCAGGTCTTCGAAACCGATCGGGCGTTGGGAGAGCACGAACGTCACGTTGCTCGGCGACGCCATCCACGCGATGACGCCGATGAGAGGTGTCGGGGCCAACGTCGCGCTCAGGGACGCGCAGCTGCTCGCGCGGTGCATCGCCGAGGGCGGTGACGCGATCGCCCGGTACGAGGCGGAGATGTACGAGTACGGGTTCGCGGCGGTCCGTGACTCGCTGCGGGCCGCGAAGCAGTTCGCGGAGGGCGGCCCGGTCTCGCGGACCCTGTTCCGCACGGTACTCAGGACGGCCGCGGCGGTGCCCGCGTTGAAGCGCGCGATGTTCTAGAAAAAAGTTTGAACCGTTCTGGCCTCCTCTGCGTGTGTTGGGCGTTGGAGGGCCACGAGCCAGGAGGTTCAAGATGATCCGCAAGAGCGTTGCGGTCGTCGCGTTGGGGCTGATCTCGCTGACCGCCTGCGCGGGGACACCGGAGAGCAAGCCGGTGGCACAGCAGCAGGAAGGCGTTGTGGCGCTGAAGATCGCGGAGATCGCGGACCTCGGTCCGGTCGTCACCGACGACCAGGGGCTCACCCTCTACCGCTTCGAGGGCGACAAACCGGGAGAGTCCACTTGCGAGGGTGAGTGCGCCGCGAACTGGCCGCCCGCCACGGTTTCCGGTGAGAACTTCTCGGTGGAAGGCGTCGACCAGGGACTGGTCGGGTCGATCGTCCGCAAGGACGGCAGCCGTCAGCTCACCGTCGACGGCATGCCGCAGTACCGGTTCGCCAAGGACACCAAGCCCGGCGAGACCAAGGGGCAGGGCCTGCAGGGCAAGTGGTTCGCCACCGGCTCCAACGGTGCCCGCACCCAGCTCGCGGCACGAACCGGTGTCGTCGCCGGGCTCGGCGCGGTGCTGACCAACAACGCGGGCCTCACGCTCTACCGGTTCGACGGCGACACGGCCCAGCCTCCGACGTCCACTTGCGACGGTGGTTGCGCCGAGGCCTGGCCTCCGGTGGTCGTGGAGGGCGGCACGCCGCGGGTGAAGGGCGTCGACCCGAAGCTGCTCGGCACGGTCGACCGCGAGGACGGCAAGAAGCAGCTCACGGTCGCGGGCTGGCCGCAGTACACGTTCAAGAACGACAGCAAACCCGGTGAGGCCAAGGGCGCCACGGTGCCGAAGTGGTTCGCCACCGCCACGGACGGCAAGAAGGCCCAGCAGAACAAGGCGATCGCGTTGACCAGCGCGACCGTCGCGGATCTCGGCGTCGTCGCCACCGACTCCGACGGCATGACGCTCTACCGGTTCGACGACGACACCGCGGAACCGCCGACGAGCAACTGCTCCGGCGACTGCGCGGTGCAGTGGCCGCCCGCCTTCGTCAGCGAGGGCTTCCAGGTGCAGGGCGTGGACGCCTCGCTCGTGGGGACGATCGAGCGGGACGGGAAGAAACAGCTCACCATCGCGGGGTGGCCGCAGTACCTGTTCGCAGGGGACGAGGTCTGCGGTGATGCCAACGGGCAGGGTGTTGGCGGAAAGTGGTGGGCCACCAAGGCCGACGGAGGTCGCGCCGGCCAGTAGAGGGGAGAGGAAGGGCCCCGGCGGATCTCCGCCGGGGCCCTTCTTTCACTTGAGGCGCAGCAGAAGTGCCTGCTCCGGTTCGAGCACCGGCAGCTGGATCCCGACCTCCGAGAGCACGGAGCCGGGCAGGTCCACCGACGTCCAGTCCGCCGGTCGGCGCTGACACAGCGAGGGATGTCCGGCCGGAGCGTCGAACGACACCCGGTACGTCCGCGCGGGGTCGAGCCCGGGCAGCCGCACCCGGCGTGGCTTGTTCTGCGTCGACGTCGTGAGCTGCACGTACCCGAACAGCGCCTCGGACCGGTCGGGGGCGACGATCCCGTGCACCCAGGCAGCCGGGTCCGGGTGGTCGGAGTGCACCGTGACACCGGTGTGCACCAACGACCGCACGTCCTTGTAGTACTCGATCGAGGCCTGCAGCCCGGCACGTTCCTCGTCGGTGGCCGAGTTGATGTCCCACTCGATCCCGAAGTGCCCGAACATCGCCGTGGCCACCCGGAACGACAGGTCGTGCACGCGTCCGGTCGTGTGGGACTTGGTCGGCCCGACGTGCGCGCCCATCAGCTCCGGCGGCAGGAACACGCCGGTCCACCGCTGGATCAGCTGGCGCTCCAGGGCGTCGTTGCAGTCCGACGTCCACACGCGGTCGGTGCGCGAGAGCACCCCGAGGTCGATCCGCGCGCCACCGGACGAGCAGCTCTCGATCTCCACGTGCGGGTGCCGCAGCCGCAGTTCGTCGAGCAACCGGTAGAACGCGGCCGTCTGCTCGTGGACGCGCGAGCCGATCAGGTCGCGGTTGTGGTCCCACTTCACGAACGCGATGTCGTTGTCCGCCAGCACGGACGACACGCGGTCGAGGATGTACGCGTACGCCTCGGGATGCGCGATGTTCAGCACCTGCTGGTTGCGCGACGGCGGTGGCAGCACACCGGGGCGTGGCCCGAGCACCCAGTCCGGGTGGGCGCGGTAGAGGTCCGAGTCCGTGTTGACCATCTCGGGCTCGAACCACAGCCCGAACTCCATGCCCAGCGCGCGGACGTGCTTGATCAACGGAGTCAGCCCGTCCGGCCACACCGTCTCGTCGACGAACCAGTCACCGAGACCTGCGGAGTCGTCGCGGCGGTGCCGGAACCAGCCGTCGTCCAGCACGAACCGCTCCACGCCGATGCCGGCGGCGGTGTCGGCCAGCGAGGTCAGGCGCGCGAGGTCGTGGTCGAAGTAGACCGCCTCCCACGTGTTGAGCACGACCGGGCGCGGGCGCAGCTTGCGTTCCCGCAACTGCTGGTGGAACGCGGCACTGATGCCGTCGACGCCCTCGCTCGAGTACGCCGCGTAGATCCACGGCGACTCGTACTCCTGGCCCGCTTCGAGGAGGATCTCGCCCGGCAGCAGCAGCTCACCGCCGCCCAGGACGGGAGAACCGTCGACCAGGTTCTCCGCGTACGTCACGTGGTTGCCGCTCCACGCCACGTGCAGCGCCCACACCTCGCCGTCGCGGAACGAGAACCCCGGCGTGCCCGCCAGCAACCCGATCGTCGCGTCGTGCCCGGTGCGGCCGCGCCGGCTCTCGCGCACCCAGGACCCGTACTGCAACGCCTGCCGTTGTGGCGCGCGCTCGCGGCTCCAGCGGCCGGTGAAGTCGAGCAGTTCGGTGGCGTGCGAGGGGATGGGGAGCGCGGTTTCCAGGCCCTCCAACGAGTACGGCGTCTCGCCGTCGTTGCGGACGACGTGGCGCAGGCGCAGCATCCCGGACGGCAGCAGCTCCAAGGTGCCGGTCACGGTCAGTCCAGCGGCCTCGTCCGACGCCACGTACCGGAAGATCGAGTCGTCCTCGACGCCGAACGACGTCACCGTCAGCGCGGGCGCGAAGTCCGAGCCGCCGCGGTGGCCGCGCAGTCCGGGCCGGCCGACGTACCCGGCACCGGCGTCGGGCAGCAGCGCGAGCGGCACGGGTGCGTCCGGCGCGTTGTTCGGGTTGGTCCACGACACGGCGTCGGCCAGACCGCGCAGTGCGGTCTGGCCGACGTCTCCGAGCGTGCGCCCCCAGTGCGTCACGACCGGCAGGCTCGCGCCCGCGAGGGTGATGACGACGCTGGAGGTGTCGTCGTGCAGGTGCACGACCTCCGTGTTGCTCATGCGGGCCCCGTCCACATCAAACACAAATGAACATTGTGCCGATCCTCAGGTGCGGAACTCGCGATGTCAAGCGTTGGAGATTGTTGAGTTCTGTCTGGTTAGACGATCAGGCTGAGCACTGCGGCCACCACGAAACCGACCACCGAGAGGATGGTCTCGAGGACCGTCCACGACTGCAGCGTCTCCTTCACCGACAGCCCGAAGTACCGCGACACGATCCAGAACCCGCCGTCGTTCACGTGCGAGGCGATGATCGAACCGGACGCGATGGCCATCACGACGAGCGCGAGCTGCGGCTGCGAGTAGTTCAGGTCCGCCAGCACCGGTGCCACGATGCCCGCGGTCGTCACGATCGCGACCGTCGCCGAACCCTGCGCGATGCGGATGACACAGCTGATCACGTACGCCAGCGCGATCACCGGCAGGCCGATGCCCGACAGCTCGTTCGCCAGCGTCTTGCCGATGCCCGTCGCGGCCAGCACGGCGCCGAAGAAGCCACCGGCACCGACCACGAGCAGGATCATCGCGACCGGCTTCAGCGACGCGGCGGACAGCTCCGCGACCTTCTCGCGGGTCATGCCGCGCCGGAAACCCAGCAGCCAGAACGCGAGCAGCACCGAGATCGTCAGCGCCACCGCGGGCGTGCCGAAGAACGTGGCGATCGAGTACAGCTTCGAGCCCTTGGTGAGCAGGATCGAGCCGAACGTGCCGGCCAGGATCAGCACCAGCGGCAGGCCGATGATCGAGAGCACCAGGCCGAGTGACGGCGGGTCGCGGTCGTCGCCGCCGTTCTCCGAGCGGGCGGCCTCGGCCGCGGCCAGCATCTCCTCCGGGACGGGCACGTTGATGCGCTTGCCGATCCAGTACGAGTACAGGACACCGCCGACGAACCAGGACGGGAGCGCCACCGCGAGACCCATGATGATGATCCAGCCGAGGGACACCCCCAGCAGACCGGCCGCCGCCACCGGTCCGGGGTGCGGTGGCATGAACGCGTGCATGACCGAGAGGCCTGCCAGCAACGGCATGGCGAACAGCACGATCGACTTGCCGGACCGCTTCGCCGCCACGTAGACCAGAGGCGCCAGCACGAAGATGCCGATGTCGAAGAAGACCGGCACACCGAAGATCAGGCCGGCGAGACCGATCGCGACCGGCGCCTTCTTCTCGCCGAACGCGTTCATCAGCTTGTCCATCAGGACCTGTGCGCCACCGGACGCCTCGAGGATCGCGCCCAGCAACGTGCCGAGTCCGATGATCGCGGCGATGTGCCCGAGGATCGAGCCGAAGCCCTTCTCCAGCAACGAGTCCGAGGCCTTCTGCGCCGACCCGACCAGCTGCTCCACCGGCACGCCCGCCAGCAGGGCGACGAGCAGCGCGACGACGATCAGCGCGATGAACGGCTCGACCTTGAACTTGATGATCAGTAGCAGCAGCACCGCGATGCTGACTACCGCGAGGGTGAGCAAGCCCCCTGTTGAGTGTTGCAACCAGTCGATCACGGGCGGCTCCTGAGTGAATGGCCTGGCAATGAGCCGGTGGCGGTTCCGTCGTCGATCACCGTCACCCCGTTGCAGAACACGTACGGGATGCCGGCGGCCTGCTGTCGCGGCTCGTCGAACGTCGCCGTGTCGGCGATCGTCTCGGGGTCGAACAGCACCAGGTCGGCCGCGTAGCCCTCGCGGACCAGACCCCGGTCGGTGAGCCGCAAACGCTGGGCCGCGCGGCCGGTGAGGTGCTCGACGCACTCCTCCAGGCTCAGCACGCCCAGTTCGCGGACGTAGCGCGCGAAGTACCGGGGGAACGTCCCCCACGCGCGCGGATGTGGCCGGTCGCCGACCAGCAGCCCGTCGGAGCCACCGGTGTGCGCCGGATGTTTCATGATCGCCTGCACGTTCTCCTCGTGGCCCACGTGCATGAGGCACGAGGTACCCATCCGCTCGTCGACCAACACGTCGAAGTACAGATCGGCCGGGTTGCGCCCGAGCCGTGCCGCGGACTGCAGCACGCTGGCACCGACCAGGTGCGCGTTGCGGTCGTTGCGGACGCCGTTGATCTCGATGGAGTCCCAGTCGACCGGCACGCCGTGGCAGCCGTCCGAACCCGTCTCCTCGATCTCCTCGCGGATGCGTTCGCGGGTGTCCACATCGGACAACCTTGCCAGCGCGCTGTCCGGACCGCCCTCCGTGGCCCACGAAGGCAGCAGCGCGCTCAGGTAGGTGGCGCCGGGCAGGTACGGGTAGGTGTCGAGCGAGATGTCCGCGCCCCCGGCGATCGCGTCGTCCAGCAACGCCAGCAGTTCGGGCGCTCTGCCCTTGTTCACCGGGAAGTTCATCGTGGCGTGCGCGAGGTGCAACGGGCAGCCGGAGCGCTTCGAGACGTCCACCATCTCGGCGTACGCCTCCAGCGCGCCCGCGCCGTAGCTGCGGTGGTGCGGGCTGTAGAAGCCGCCGTAGTTGCCGACGACCTCGCAGAGCTGCACGAGTTCGGACGTGTCCGCGTACATGCCCGGTGTGTAGGTCAGCCCGGAGGACATGCCGAAAGCGCCCTCCACCAACGACTTCGCGAGCTTGTTCTTCATGACGAGCATCTCGGCCTCGGTCGCCGGCCGGTCGTCCCAGCCGACGGCGAGCATCCTGAGCGTCCCCTGCGGCACCAGGTACGCGGCGTTCACCGCGATGCCCTGGTCGAGCCGGTCGAGGTACTGGCCGACCGAGCGCCAGTTCCAGTCGAAGCCCGGCGGGTCGTCGTTCCACCCGGCGAGCTGGCCGCGCAACGTCGCGAGCACCTCGTCGTTCACCGGCGCGTAGGACAGGCCGTCCTGGCCGAGCACCTCGGTCGTGACACCCTGGGACACCTTCGCCAGGTGATCCGGTTCGGCGAGGATCCGCAGGTCCGAGTGCGAGTGCATGTCGATGAACCCCGGCGCGAGCACCAGCCCGTCCGCGTCGATCGAGCGGGTGGCCGAGATCCCGTCACCGATCGAGGAGATCTTGCCGTCCTTGATCCCCACATCCGCCTGGTAGGCGGGTGCGCCCGTGCCGTCGGCGATCAGTGGTCCGCGCAGGACGACGTCGTCCATCGGTGCACTCCTTCTAGAAGTAGGTGCGGATCAGGTCGACCACGGTGGTGCCCTGCACGACCGGGATCAGCTGCCACTTGTCGAACACGGTGCAGGGGTGCGACAGGCCGAGCCCGATCCAGTCGCCGACGCGGACCGTGGCCTCGGGACCGAGCTTGAGGAACGCGTGCTGGTCGTTCAGCGCGGTGACCTCCGCCTGGGCCAGCGGGGCGATCGCGCCGTCACCGCGGCGCACGAGCTGCGGTTCCGGCAGGCCCTCGTCGAACGACGCGTCGCGCTTGCCGATCGTCAGCAACGCCAGGTCGCGCTGCGGCCGTGACGTCACCTGGGCCCAGGCTCGCAGGGCACTTCGGAACGGCTCCACCCCGTCGATCCGGGAGAACGGCGAGATCCCGCGGTAGAACCCGTCGTCGTGCGTGATGTACGCACCGCTGCGCAGCACCGGCGTCACCGGCATCGGCCACGGCTGCGACAGCGTCGCCGCCACCTGGTCGAAGTACGCGCTGCCGCCCGCCGTGACGATCACCGAGTCCAACTCGTCGAGCAGGCCGCCGTCGGACAGGCGCAGCACGAGCGTGCGCAGGTCGTCGAGGTAACCGCCCACAACGGACTTGGACGTCTCGGACGCGTCGTGCGCCAGCGCGCCCTCGTAACCGCCCGCGCCCACCAGGCGCAGCACCGGGCTCTGGTCCACAGCCCGTGCGACCGCCATTGCGGTCTCCAGGTCACGCGCGCCGGTCCGGCCGCCTGGCGCACCGAGCTCGACCAGCACGTCGACCGGCCGTGACGGCTGGAACTCCTGCAGCGTCTCGGTCATCAGCGCGACCCCGGCCTCGGAGTCGGCCCAGCAGCTGAACTCGAAGCCCGGATCGCCGTCCAGCTCGCGGACGAGCCAGCGCAGCGCGGCCGGGTCGAGCAGCTGGTTCGCCAGCAGGATCCGCGAGACGCCGAAGGCCCGGTAGACCCGCAACTGCGACGCGTTGGCGGCGGTGATGCCCCAGACGCCGTGCTCGATCTGCCGCTGGAAGAGCTGCGGTGCCATCGTCGTCTTGCCGTGCGGTGCCAGCTTGACGCCGTGGTTGTCGCACCACTTCGACATCGTCGTCAGGTTGTGCGTCAACGCGTCGGCGTCCAGCACGACGAGCGGTCCGACGAACTCGTCGGCGAACAGGTCGAGACGCTGGTCCGCGACCTCGCCGATGGTCGAGCCGAACGTGCTCGACGGCAGGCCCTTGAAGCGCCAGTTGATCCGTTCCGACCTGATGTCCGCGACGGCCGTGAGGTCCATCTCCATCAGATGTTGCATATTTTGCAACTCCCATTGCGCGATGTGATGCTGAGTTGTGTAGCATTCGGTCTCGCCGCCGTCAACGAACACCTCTGGAGCGCGCATGCGGTTCGATCACGTCGGCGGTGTCGTGTGTCTCGGCGAGACCATGGTGATGATGGTTCCGGCAGAACCCGGTCCCGTGCACCTGGTGCGAACCTGGCACAGGGCCGTCGGGGGCGCCGAGTCCAACGTCGCCGTGCACCTGACGCGCCTCGGCGTGCGGTCGTCCTGGGTCAGCGCCGTGGGCGACGACTCGTTCGGGCTGGCGGTGCTCGACACCGTGGGCGGCTTCGGCGTCGACGTGTCCGGGGTGCGGGTCGACCCGACTCGCCCAACCGGCCTGTACGTCAAGGAGGCCTCGCCGCACGGCAGTCCGGTGCGCTACTACCGGCGCGGTTCGGCGGCGTCCGGCATGGGCCTCGAGATGATCGACCGGCTCGGCCTGGACGAGGTGAAGCTGGTGCACCTCAGCGGGATCACGCCCGCCCTGTCCGACTCGTGCCTCGCGCTGATGCGCGAGCTGCTGCGCCGGCCGCGGCACGGGTTCCGGATCTCGTTCGACCTGAACTGGCGCCCGGCGCTGTGGACCGACCGCGACCCGCGCGTGCTGCGGGAACTCGCGGACATGGCCGACGTCGTGCTGGCCGGCTCCGACGAGGCGGAACTCGTCTGGGGCACGGGTGACCCGTCCCGGCTGCGCAAGCTCCTGCCCGGTCCCGCCTCACTGGTGGTGAAGCAGGGCGCGGACGGCGCGACGCTGCTCGAAGGCGGGTCGTCGTACTTCGAGCCGGCGCTGAAGGTCGAGGTCGTGGAACCGGTGGGCGCGGGCGACGCGTTCGCGGCGGGCTTCCTCGCGGCCACCCTGGCGGGGGAGTCCCCGTCGGTGCGGTTGCGCGCCGGGCACCTGCAGGCGGCGTCCGCGTTGCTCACCGCCGAGGACGTCGGAGATCCTTTGGCGGACGACGTGACGGTTCCGCTGCTGCACGCCGACCCGCGAACCTGGGCGTCCGCCCGCCTGGAGGTCTGAATGAGCCAGAGTCTCGACAGAGCGCTCACCCTGGTGAACCAGCTCGCGACGGGCCCGAAGACGCTGGACGAGCTGTCCGGCGTGATCGGCGTCCACAAGTCGACGACGCTGCGGTTGCTGCGCACGCTGGAGTCGCACCGCTTCGTGCAACGCGACGGTGTGCACCATTACCGCCTGGGCACCGCGCTCTTCGACCTCGCGAACCTCGCCCTGGAGGAACGCGACGTCCGCCGCGCCGCCGAACCGGCGTTGCGAGACCTCAACTCCCGCCTGGGCCACACCGTCCACCTCGCGTCCTACGAGGACGGTGAGGTGATCTACATCGACAAGTACGAGTCCAGGCACCAGATGCGCATGTACTCGCGCATCGGCCGCCGCGCGCCGCTGCACTGCACGGCCGTGGCGAAGATCCTGCTGGCCGACCTGTCCGCGACCGCGTTGCAGAAGGTGCTGGCGGGCATGGAGTTCCCGCGCCTGACCGACAACACCATCCTCGGCCCGGCCGCGTACCTGGCCGAGCTGGACCGCGTGCGCGCCAACGGGTACGCAGTCGACAACTCCGAGCACGAGGACTTCATCCACTGCATCGCGGCCCCGATCAAGGGTGCCCGCGGCGAGGTGCTCGCGGCCGTGTCGATGTCCGTGCCGAAGGTGCTGCTCGACTACGAAGGCCTGCTGTCGCACCTGCCCGACCTGCTGGCCACCGCCGAAGCTGCATCAGTCGAATGCGGTTATGTTCCGAGATAAAGGGAGTTCCGTTGTCCAAGGTTGAGATCAAGACCGCTGACGCGCCGCAGCCGGTGGCCCGTTTCTCGCAGGGTGTGCGCAAGGGGAACATCCTGCAGGTCGCGGGCCAGGTCGCGTTCGACCCGAAGTCCGGCGACATCGTCGGCACCACCGTCGCCGAGCAGACGCGCCAGACGTTCGCGAACCTGCACGCCGTCCTCGCCGCCGGTGGCGCGTCCATCGACGACGTCGTGATGATCCGCGTCTACCTCACCGACACCGCGCACTTCGCGGAGCTGAACGAGGTGTACGGCGAGTTCGTCACCGACCCGGCGCCCGCCCGCACGACCGTCTACGTCGGACTGCCGGCAGGCCTGCTGGTGGAGATCGACGCGCTCGCCGTCGTCGACTGATCCGTTCGTCGCAACGGCGGTCCGGGGTGCCCAGCGGCGCGCCGGGCCGCTGTTGACGTTGTGACACGATCCGCACCATGAAGTGGTACGCGGACAGACCGGCAAGGTTCACGCGTCAACTGATCGCCGACCTCCTCGCCGTCGGCTGGGTCGCCCTCTGGATCTGGGTGGCCACCACGGTCCACGACTGGGTCCTGGAACTCAGGGCACCGGGAGACGGCCTGGTCAACGCGGGCGGCAGCATCCGTGACGTCTTCACCAACGCGGCCGCCAAGGCCAAGGGCGTGCCCTTCGTGGGCGAGGACCTGGCCGGTGCGCTCGGCAACGGCAGCAAGGCCGGCGAAACCCTGACCAGTGCGGGCAACGCGCAGATCGGCGTGGTCCAGGACTCCGCGTTCTGGCTCGCCGCCGCCATCGTCGTCATCCCCGTCCTCTTCCTGCTGATCACGTGGTTGCCGATCCGGCTGCGGTACGCGCGCAAGGCCGCGAACACGGCGAGGCTCCGGGACAAGCCCGACCTGCTCGCCCTGAGAGCGCTCACAAGCCTCAGTCCCAGGCAGCTCGCCAAGTTCGACGGCGATCCCGCCGTGGCTTGGCGGACGGGCGACACCGACGTCATCGACGAGCTCGCCAGGAGGCAGCTCGCGGCGCTGGGGGTGCGGGCATGATCGCGATCGCGGTGATCGCCGCCGTGGTGGCGATGTGCGCCATGGCCGTCGCCCTGTGGCAGGCGCGGGAGGCCAAGCACGCGCAGACGGCCGCCAAGGCCGCCGAACAGGCCGCCGGCAAGGCTCAGGAGGAGGCGCAGGCCGCGCGCCGGGCCGTCGAGCAGGCCACGGCCAGCGCGTTCCAGGCGAAGAACTCCGCCGAGGAGGCCAAGAAGGCCGCCATGAAGGCCGAGGAGGCTGTCGGGAAGGCGGCCGAGGAGGCCACGGCGTCGCGCATGCTCGCGGACGAGGCCCAGTTCACGGCGCAGCAGGCGACGGCCCAGATCAACGAGATCACCGAGCTCATCGCGATCGAGCGCAGCAAGCGGGGGATGCCCACGTTCGCGATCACGCCCGGGGCGCCCGACGAGTTCCGGCTCAGCTACTTCGGCGGGCCCGCGGTCATCGAGCAGCTCACCGTGTCCGTGGTGCCGGGTTCGAGGGTGCTCGGGCTCCAGCAGTACGACGACGAGCCGCCGGTCGAGCACCTGGAGGTCGGGCCGTTGCACAACGGTTCCACCGTCAGCTTCCGAGCCGCCACCGGGCAACGGGCCAGCGCGGTGTTCCAGGTCAAGGCCGAGCCGTGGGAACCGGTCGTGGTGCGGGCCGAGTGATCGGCCCGCACCACGCTGGTCAGTAGACGGGACCGGTGAACTTCTCGCCCGGACCCTGGCCCGGCTCGTCCGGCACGGCCGAGGCCTCGCGGAACGCGCGCTGCACCGACTGCAGGCCGTCCTTCAGCGGCGCGGCGTGCGGGCCGAGGTACTCGGAGGTGGCCGTGACCAGGCCGGCCAGGCCGGTGATCAGGCGGCGGGCCTCGTCGAGGTCGCGGCGCGGGGAGTTGTCGGGGTCCGGGTCCGCGAGGCCGAGGCGTTCGGCTGCGGCGGACAGCAGCATCACGGCCGCCCGGCTGATGACCTCGATGCTCGGGACATCGCCCAGGTCACGGATGCTGTCTTCCAGCGGATCAGTCACCCCGACATTCAAGCAAGCGCATGTCACAGAGCCTCGATTCGGGGGTTGACAAGAGCGTCTGCTAGTATTTCCGACGCGACCAGCTCTCGTGAGTGCGAGAGCGGCAAGTGGAGCCCCGCTCCCACCCGCGTTCACCGCTTCTTGAGGTGGCCGGGTCCGGTCCATCAGATCGCAGGCACACGGGTGTCAGCAGGTCGGGTGTGAGATCGGTCGGAAGCGGGCCCTGTCGTCATCGACGACGGGGCTCTTGTTTTTGGCGCAACCGAGTCTCAAAGGACGTGAATGACAAGTCCCTCGAACCGCGGTGCACCCGTCAGCACCGAGCCGCGCATCAACGACCGCATTCGGGTGCCGGAAGTTCGTCTGGTCGGGCCGAATGGTGAGCAGGTCGGGATCGTTCGCATCGAGGACGCGCTCCGACTCGCGCAGGAAGCGGATCTCGACCTCGTCGAGGTCGCCGCTCAGGCTCGCCCGCCGGTCTGCAAGCTCATGGACTACGGCAAGTTCAAGTACGAGACGGCGCAGAAGGCTCGCGAATCTCGTCGGAACCAGCAGCTGACGGTCATCAAGGAGCAGAAGCTCCGCCCGAAGATCGACCCGCACGACTACCAGACGAAGAAGGGCCACGTGGCCCGCTTCCTCTCGCACGGGAACAAGGTCAAGGTGACCATCATGTTCCGCGGTCGCGAGCAGTCGCGCCCCGAGCTCGGCTACAGGCTCCTGCAGAAGCTGGCGGAGGACGTCGCGGAACTGGGCTTCGTCGAGTCGAACCCGAAGCAGGACGGCCGCAACATGATCATGGTGTTGGCGCCGCACAAGAACATCAAGCCGCGCGTGGTCAAGAGCGACGACGACGCGCCCGAGGCGGACGACACCGCTTCGGAAGAGGCGTAGGACGCACGCCCGCCCCCGACTCCGGTGGGTAGCACGAGACGAGGACGGAAATGCCGAAGAACAAGACGCACAGCGGGACCTCGAAGCGCTTCAAGGTCACCGGCAGCGGCAAGATCCTCCGGGAGAAGGCCGGCAAGCGCCACATCCTGGAGAAGAAGTCCAGCAAGGTGACGCGTCGCATGAGCGGCACCGCGGTCGTGTCGGAGAACGACGCCCCGCGCATCAAGAAGCTGCTCGGTCTCTGACCCGCTTCGACACCCCCTAGCTAACTCGGGAAACCGGCCCCCGACGCCGGTTTCCCCATGAGATCGACAGGATGTACCCGTGGCACGCGTCAAGCGGGCTGTAAACGCCCAGAAGAAGCGTCGTACCGTTCTCGAGCTCGCCAGCGGTTACCGCGGCCAGCGCTCGAGGCTGTACCGCAAGGCCAAGGAGCAGGTGCTCCACTCGCTCAACTACGCGTACCGCGACCGCCGTGCGCGCAAGGGCGACTTCCGCAAGCTGTGGATCCAGCGCATCAACGCTGCGTCCCGTGCGAACGGCATGACCTACAACCGCCTCATCCAGGGCCTGCGCCTGGGCGGTGTCGAGGTCGACCGCAAGATCCTCGCGGACCTCGCCGTCCACGACGCCACCGCCTTCACCGCGCTCGTCGAGATCGCCCGCAAGGCGCTCCCGGCCGACGTGAACGCTCCGGCCGGGGACCAGGCCTGAGCCAGCACGCACGCGAGCACAACCGACCCGAGGCAGCTCCGTTCACCGAACGGACGCCTCGGGTCGTTGCTGCTCGCCACCTGACCCGCCGCCAGGGCCGTGACAAGGCCGGTCGCTTCCTCGTCGAGGGCGCCCAGGCCGTGCGTGAGGCACTCGCCTGGAAGTCCGGCGAGGTGCACGAACTCTTCGTCACGGCGACGGCCGCGGAACGCAACACCGAGCTGCTCCAGACCGCCTCGAACCAGGGCGTCCGGATCAGCGAGGTCGACGACAAGGCCGCAGCCTCCCTGTCGGAAACCGTGACGCCGCAAGGCATCGTCGCGGTCTGCGACGTCGTGCCGCAGCCTCTCGAGGCAGCGCTGCGGGGCACTCCCCGCCTCGTCGCCGTGCTGTACGGCGTCTCCGACCCGGGCAACGCGGGCACCGTCACGCGCGTGGCCGACGCGGCCGGAGCGGACGCGGTGATCTTCGCGGGCGACACGGTCGACCCGCACAACGGCAAGTGCGTGCGCGCCTCCACCGGCTCGCTCTTCCACCTGCCGATCGCCCGTTCCCGTGACGCCGACGAGGTCTTCGCCGCGTGCCGCCGGGCCGGGCTGAGGCTCGTCGCCGCCGACGGGTACGCGAAGCAGGACCTGGTCGAGGCGTCGGCGAACGGCGACCTGGCTCAGCCCACCGCGTGGGTCTTCGGCAGCGAGGCCCACGGCCTGCCCGACGACGTCGTGGCGAAGCTGGACACCTCGCTGAAGGTGCCGCTGTACGGCGCCGCAGAGAGCCTGAACCTCGCGACGGCCGCGGCGGTGTGCCTCTACGCCTCCGCCAGGGACCAGAGGAATTGAGCTGACGGGTGCCGGGCGCGCGGTTACTGTGCGCCCGTGCGTGAACCCGAGATCGAGATCCTGTGCTCCCAGCTCGCCTCCTACTACGTTTTCCCCGACACGGCAGCCGAAATCGCCAAGGTCCTGAGAGAGCGTCTGGAAGAGGGCGCTTACTCCGATGTGGACGATGACGAGCAGTTCGCGGCGAAGGTGACCGAGGACCTGCAGTCGGTCAACGGCGACAAGCACCTGCGCCTGCTCCACAGCGTCGAAGAGGTGCCCGAGACCGGCCAGGACTCGGCCTGGGACCCGGTGGCCTACCGGAAAGAAGCCGAGCAGGACGCCTTCGGCATCCACAAGGTCGAGCGGCTGGAAGGCAACGTCGGCCTGCTCGACCTCCGCCTGCTGCACGACGCCGAGATCGCCACGCCGGCCTACGTCGCCGCGATGAACCTGATCGCGCACACCGACGCGTTGATCATCGATCTGCGCAACAACCGCGGCGGCGACCCGCACACGGTCGCGTTGATCTGCAGCTACCTGTTCGACGAACCGGTGCACCTCAACGACATCTACAACCGCCCGGAAGACGTCACCCAGCAGTTCTGGACGCTCGCGCACGTGCCGGGTCCGAAGTTCGGCGGCAAGAAGCCCGTCTACGTCCTCACGAGCAGCCGCACGTTCTCCGGCGCCGAGGAACTGAGCTACAACCTCCAGCAGAACGAGCGCGCCATGCTCATCGGCGAGACCACCAAGGGCGGCGCCCACCCCGGCGAGCGCTACCGGGTCGGCCCGCACCTCAAGTCCGCCGTTCCCAACGGCCGCGCCATCAACCCGGTCTCCGGCACCAACTGGGAGGGCGTCGGAGTGGTCCCGCACATCGCGGTGCCCGAGGACGAGGCCTTCGCGGTGGCCTACGAGAAGGCGCGGTCTAGCCGATGAGCGCGCGTTGACACCGGGTTCGACAGGATGACGGCACGTCGGTGGTCACGGGCGCTGCTTCTTGGCGCGTCGCTCAGCGCCGAAGAACGGGAATCGCGACCGGACCGTTTTCGGTCGATCGTCGAAGTTGACCGTGCCGACGACACCCAGCTGGATCAGGGTGCCGTTGACGACGCCGACGTTGACGTTGCCCACCCTCTTCGCCTTGGGGCCGAACAGCACCTCGGGCCAGACGGTGTCGAGCAGACTGGAGAAGTGGCCGTCACCGTCGTAGGCGGCCTTGAGACCGTTCGCCAGTTCCACCGCGAGGTCGATCGTGTCGGACTCGTTTGCCGCGCGAGCCGCATCCAGTGCGTCGCCCAGTCCGGGAACCGCACGGACCGCTTCCTCCAGCTGCGTCAGAGCCGCGGAGTCCCACTCCTCCACACGACCGACGAGTGCCGCGGCAACGGACAACATCCACATGTCCACCATGATCAACCCCCAAGAAGTACGGCGTTGCAGGTCGAACCGCGCGAGAACGGTAACACTCGAGTGATTCGCGCCAGGGGCGTTCGATCCTCCAGGGGACGCGCTGATCGCCTCTGAGGGGAGCTTTCGCCCTGTCAGGCCGAAAGCTCCCCTCACCGGCTAGTCCAGACGGGCGGTCAGCTCGCGCACCAGCGGATCGGTACCGGACGGCTTGTTCTGGCGCCGCAACGCTTCCGACAGCATCGAGAGCACGTTGGAGACCTGGTTGTCGTCGGGCAGCAGTGATGCCGCCCGGCGCGCCTCGGCCTCCGCGCCCGCGGCGTCGTCGGCCACCAGCAGCACGTGTGCCGCCTTCAGCACGACGAACACCTGCCAGCCCGTGTCGCCCAGCGACACCACCAACGCCTCGGCGTCGCGGTACTGCTTCATCGCCTGCGCGAACTCGCCGGCCTGGCCGTGCACCCACGCGCGGATCGCGGCGATCTCCGCCTGCCGCCGGGTGACCTCCGTCGGCTCGTCCAGCAGCGGCAGCAACGCCTCGGCGTCGTTCACCGCCGCACGGGTCTCGGTGATCTCGTCGTCGGGCAGGCTCGAGGCCAGCTCGACCAGCGAGCCGATCGCCTCCGAGAGGTTGCCCTCCTGCTGCCACAGCGCGGCACCGGCCCGCCAGGACGCGATCGCCTCGTCGTGCTTGTCGAGGCGGCCCTGCACCGAGGCCAGCGCGTCGAGCAGGAACGCCCGGCGCCCCGCCTCCTCGGGAGGCAACAGGCCGGCCGCCTCACGCAGGTAGCGCTCGGCCGCCGGGAGTTCGCCCAGCTTGCGGCACACCTGCCCGAGCCGGAACACGACCTGCAGCCGCAGGTCCTCCTGGCCGTCCTGCACCAGCCGCAACGACTCCTCGAGCACCTCGGCGGCCTCGACGAACCGGTCGGTCTGCACGTAGCCGCCGCTCAGCGCGAAGCAGAAGTGCGCGGTGTGGCCGGGGGAGAGGTGCACGCGCGAGATCGCCACGGCCTCGCGCAGATCACCCAGGCAGGCGCCTTCCTGGTCGAGTTCCTGGATCGTCGCGACCTGGTACCAGCGGGCCTCCGCGGCTTCCGGCAGCGGGAACGCCGACACGAACTCACGTGCCGTCGCCACCGCCTCGGGAACCTTGCGCAGCAACGTCTCCAGCCGCAGCCGCAGCCGGTAACCCTCGAAGCGGGCGTTCAGCGGCAGCTCACCCGCCAGGACCGTCAGGACGTCCGCGTACGCGCCGTCGAGGTCCTGCTGCCTCGCCTTGTGCTCCGCCGTCTCGACCGCGACCCGGCCGCGCAGCTCCGGAACGTCCAAAGAGGACGCCAGCGCGATCATCTCGTTGCCGCGCTCGTGCTCGTGCGCGTCGTCGTACAGCTCGGCCAGCGTCAGCGCCGCGACCGTCCGGGTGTAGTCCGTCGTCGCCTCGGCCAGGCACCGTTCGGCGAGTTCCCGGCCTGCCGGGAGCCCCATCGCGAGCCGTGCCTGGTAGCGCAGCGCGAGGTCGGCGGGCAGTGCCGCCAGCAGTCCGTCGAACACCTCCGGGTCGAACGGCACGAGCCCGGTCGTCATCCGCCGGATGCCCGCGTGCGCGGCGAGATCGGGCGGCAGCAACGAGTCCATGTCCGCGGGCAGCGAGTCGAGCATCCGCCGCGCCTTCACGAAGTCGCCCTGGTCGTACAGCGCCACCATCGACTCGGCGATCTCCACCGGGTCGCCGAACAGCACCGACTGCTCGGGCACCGCGACCACCGGCGCGGCCGGCACCGCGAGCTCGACCAGCGGGTAGTCCTTCTGCTCCAGCGACTTCGTGATCCGGTCGACCCACGCGGCCGTGCCGTTGCGCTCGTCGAACTGCCGCGCGAGCTGCAGGGCCCGCTTCGACAGCCGGTCGAGCAGTTCGGCGGCCGTCCGGGTGCCGACCGCGGGGACCTCGAACACCGTGTCGGCCGGAAGTCGCTGCAACAGCACGGAAGCGCACTCCGCGAACGACATCTCGTCGGCCGGCAGCTGCACGCCCTTCACCTTGTGCAGCGTGCGGCGCAGGATGTCCTCGCCGCGCGACAGGTTGCCCGTCAACGCGCAGAACCGGATGTGCTCGTGCACGTACGAGGTGATCTCGTCGTCCTTGATCAACCGGTACGCCGTGGTGTGCGCGTGCGCGGCCTTCTCGAGCTCGCCGGTCTCCAGCAACGGCCACAGCAGCGCGGACAGGATGCCCTGCGGCTGCGTCGCGCAGCCGGTGTTGCCCGACAGGCCCTCCCAGCCGTGCGCGGCGGCCTCCTGGTGACGGCCGAGCCGCGCCAGCATCCAGACCTGCTCCTCGATCACGCAGGCCTCGCAGTCCGCCATCGGCCCGCGTTCCGTGGCGAGATAACGCCCGAGCTGTTCGGCCAGGCCCGTCATGTCACCGACGTGGTAGGCGTACTCGGCGCGGGCGCCGTGCACCGGCTGCACCGAGAAACCGAGCCTGCCGTAGCGGTCCGCGAGCTGCCCGATCACCGCCTGCAGCTGCTCCAGCGAGAACTTCGGGTCGCGGCGCAGCCCCGTCGCGATCCACTTGTGCGCCCAGTTCAGCGAGTGGACCTCGTACTCGTTGAACGCCTCGGGGTCCTTCTCCTCCGCGGCCCGCACCCACGCGAACGGCGCGAGCATCAGGTCGTAGCGCGACAGGTAGTACGCCGAGTCGATCAGCGCGGTCCGGCACGAGACGCCGAGCGGCAGGTGCCCGAGCGCGTCCGACATGCGCGCGGCCCGTTCCAGCGCCTCGTGCTTCGGCATGCCCGTGGGCATGTTGTACGCCTCCAGGAACGCCCGTTCCGCGTCCTCGGCGGTGAAGTCGGCCATGTTCACTTGCCCCCAACGGCGCGGTCGAGAAGTTCCAGGAACGAGCGGTTCAGCGCCGCCGTGTCCTTCGGTCGCATCGGCCGCCGAGCCTGCAGAACGGCGTGCACGTAAAGAGATTCGAGCGTCAGCTCCACCAGCGACGGGTCGCCCAGCCGCGCCAGCCGTTGCACGAGCGGGTTGCGGCAGTTGAGGACCAGCTGCTCGGCGCGCGACGAGTCGGACCCGGCGGTCAGCTGCCCGAGCAGCTCCGCCCACAACGGGTCCGTCACCTCCTCGGCGGTCTGCTCGGTGTCGAGCTTGCGCTGCTGCTCCGCGTTGCTGATCAGCAGCGCGGGCAACGAGACCGGGTCGAAGTCGCGGATCACCGCGTCGCAGTCGTGCCGGTCCAGCACCGCCGCGGCCTCGGAGAGCCGCAGCCGCAGCGCCGTCTCGACGTCCGGCTCCGGATCGGCCAGCGCCGCCAGCAGTTCCGACGGCGCGACCCGGCGCGCGACGGCCGGGCCGTCCAGCGCGCTGAGCCGGTTCAGCAGCTCCATGTCGTAGGCGTAGCCCGCGTTCACGAGCCCGAGCCCCTGCGCGGCCGCGACCGGCGCGAGCTGGTGGAACTCGTCGACGTCCGGGATGTAGAGGATCGCGCCGTGCTTGCGCTTGAACTGCCGCAGCGGGATCGCGCCCTCGGTCGTCTCGAACGGCAGCCAGCGCTCGACCAGGCGCAGCATCTCGTCGTCCGAGCGGGCCAGCGACTTGATGCCCAGGTGGTGCGCGGCCAGCAGCTCACCGGCCCGGCGCGGCTCGATCGCGTCCAGCCTGATCAGCCAGTCGCGGATCTGCTCACCCAGCTCCTCGCGCACCGCCAGCAGCATCTCGTCCTGGTAGAGCGACTCGCGCGACGCCGTCGGCCTGATCGCGGACGCGTCGACCACACACCGCACGAAGTAGGCCCAGTCCGGCAGCAGGCCCTCGACGTTGTCGCCGACCAGCATCCGCTTGAGGTACACCCGGTGCGTCTGGCGCGTGCCCGGATGCACCCCGGACGGCAGCACGAACGCGACACCGGTCAGTCCCGCCGCCTCGACCTCGATCGGGATCGACTCGAACGGCGTGAACCCGAAGACCTGCTCGCAGTACTCGGAAAGGTCCGCGTCCTCTCCGTCCTCGACACCGTCCCACGGGCGCACGCCACGGGTGACCTGGGTGCCGTCCAGCGTCACGACGGCCGGCAGCAGATCGCCGTAGTCGCTCACCAGCGGCCGCACGACGTCGGCTTCCAGCCAGTGGTCGTTGCCGCGTGAAGCACTCAGCCGCACCGACGTGCCGACCGGCACGCCGTCCGCGCTGTCCACTTCGGACACCGTGTAGTTGCCCGACGAGTCCGCCTCCCAGCGCACGGCCGGACCACCGCGGGCGGACCGCGTGATCACCGTCACGGACGAGGCGACGAGGAAGCACGACAGCATGCCGACGCCGAACTGGCCGAGGAACCCCTCGCGGGCGAACCCCAGGTCGTCCCGCTTCGACGTGCGGCCGAGCGTGGACAGCAGCTCGTGGACCTCGGCCTCGGTGAGCCCCACGCCGGTGTCGGTGATCGTCAGCGCCGGACCGCAGGTGATCGTGATGTCGGCGGGACAGGACGGGTCGAGCTCCCGCCGGGCCGTGATCGCGTCGACGGCGTTCTGCAGCAGTTCACGTACGTAGACGCGAGGGCTGCTGTAGAGGTGGTGGCTGAGCAGGTCGATGATGCCGCGCAGGTCGACGCGGAAGGTGTGCCCCATGATGCCGCCCATCCTAGAGACGACACGGGAGCCGGTGCCGCCCTTTAACGGAACGCTCCGGAGCGGTCACCAGCGCACCGACTAGGATCGGCCTGTTCATTACTGATGTCCGTGACGGGAGCTGTACTACAACCATGTCCGGAGCCAACGACCCGTACGACCCGAAGCAGGTCGCGGCGCTGTCGGCCGAGAACCTCGACGCGGCCGTGCAGAAGGCGCGCGAGGCGTTCGCCGGAGCCGCCGACCTCGAGGCGCTCGCCGCGGTCAAGCCCGGCCACCTCGGTGACCGGTCTCCCGTCCTGCTGGCCCGCCGCGAGATCGGCGCCCTGCCCCCCAAGGCCAAGGCCGAGGCCGGCAAGCGGGTGAACGAGGCGCAGTCCGCGATCAAGACCGCGTTCGACGAACGCTTCGCCGTGCTCCAGGTCGAACGCGACGAGCGGGTGCTGCGCGAGGAGTCCGTCGACGTCACGCTGCCCTGGGACCGCTTCCCGCGCGGCGCGCGCCACCCGATCACCACGCTCGCCGAGCGCATCGGTGACGTCTTCGTGGCCATGGGCTACGAGATCGCCGAAGGCCCCGAGCTCGAGACCGAGTGGTTCAACTTCGACGCGCTCAACTTCGGCAAGGACCACCCGGCCCGCTCGATGCAGGACACGTTCTACATCGCGCCGGGTGACTCGCAGCTCGTCCTGCGCACGCACACCTCGCCCGTGCAGGCCCGCACGCTGCTGGAGCGCGAGCTGCCGGTGTACGTCGTGTGTCCCGGCCGCACGTTCCGCACCGACGAGCTCGACGCGACGCACACCCCGGTGTTCCACCAGGTCGAGGGCCTCGCGATCGACAAGGGCCTGACCATGGGCCACCTCAAGGGCACGCTCGACGCGTTCGCGCGCTCGATGTTCGGCGAGGACTCGAAGACCCGCCTGCGCCCGAGCTTCTTCCCCTTCACCGAGCCGTCGGCCGAGGTCGACGTGTGGTTCCCGGAGAAGAAGGGCGGCGCCGGCTGGGTCGAGTGGGGCGGCTGCGGCATGGTCAACCCCAACGTGCTGCGCGCCACCGGCGTCGACCCGGACGTCTACTCAGGCTTCGCGTTCGGCATGGGCCTGGAACGCACCCTGCAGTTCCGCAACGGCCTTCCCGACATGCGCGACATGGTCGAGGGCGACGTCCGCTTCACCCAGCCTTTCGGAACGGAGGCCTGATCCGGATGCGCGTCCCGGTCAGCTGGCTGGTCGAACACCTCGGTTTCGACGAAGTCCCCACGCCCGACGAGCTCGCCGAGGCGTTCACCCGCATCGGCATCGAGGTCGAGGAGGTGACCCCGCTCGGACCGGTGACCGGCCCGATCGTCGCCGGTCGCGTCGTCGAGATCGAGGAGCTCACCGAGTTCAAGAAGCCGATCCGCTACTGCAAGGTCGAGGTCGGCCCCGAGCAGGTCAACCAGATCATCTGCGGCGCCACGAACTTCGTCGAGGGCGACTCGGTCGTCGTCGCGCTGCCCGGCGCCGTCCTGCCGGGCGACTTCGTGATCGCCGAGCGCAAGACGTACGGCCGCGTGTCGCAGGGCATGATCTGCGCCGCCGACGAGCTCGGCATCGGCGACGACCACTCCGGCATCCTCGTGCTGCCCACCGGCACCGCGCAGCCCGGCGACGACGCCATGGAGCTGCTCGGCCTGAACGACAGCGTCCTCGAGCTCGCGCCGACCCCGGACCGCGGTTACGCGTTCTCGGTCCGCGGCCTCGCCCGGGAGATCGCCTGCGCGCTCGACGTGCCGTTCGGCGACCCCGGCACGGTCGAGGTCCCCGAGCCCGAGGGCGAGGCGTGGCCGGTCCACATCGAGGACCGTCCCGGCTGCTCGCGGTTCGTCGCCCGCCGGGTCACCGGTGTCGACCCGACCGCGCCCACGCCGTGGTGGATGCGCCGCCGCCTGATGCTCGCGGGCATGCGCTCGATCTCGCTGCCGGTCGACGTCACGAACTACGTGATGCTCGAACTGGGCCAGCCGCTGCACGCGTTCGACGCCTCGGCGTTGTCCGGCGCGCTGACGGTCCGCCGCGCGCTCGCGGGCGAGAAGCTCACGACGCTCGACGACCAGGTCCGCGCCCTCGACGTCGACGACATCGTGATCGCGGACGACTCCGGCGTGATCTCGCTGGCCGGTGTCATGGGCGGTGCGTCGACCGAGGTCGGCGACACCTCCTCGGACATCCTGCTGGAAGCGGCGAACTGGGACCCGGCGTCCATCGCGCGCACGGTCCGCCGCCACAAGCTGCCGTCCGAGGCCGCGAAGCGCTTCGAGCGCACGGTCGACCCGGCGCTGGCCCCGGTCGCGCTGGAACGCGCCGCGAAGCTGCTCAACCACTACGCCGAGGGCCAGATCAAGCCCGGCCGCACCGACGTGGGCGTGCCGACGCTGCCCGAGGCGGTGTCGATGCCGATCGACCTGCCGGACCGCGTCGCCGGCGTCCGCTACGCGCGGGGCGTCACGGCGCGGCGGCTCGGCCAGATCGGCTGCCAGGTCTCGGTGACGACGTCGGAGGAGGGCCAGACGATCGTCACGGCCGTGCCGCCGACGTGGCGTGCCGACCTCGTGCAGCCCGCCGACCTGGTGGAGGAGGTGCTGCGCCTGGAGGGCTACGACACGATTCCGTCGGTGCTGCCGCCCGCTCCCGCCGGCCGCGGCCTGACCGAGCAGCAGCGCCGCCGCCGCACGGTGTGGCGCACGCTCGCCGAGGACGGTTTCGTCGAGGTCAAGCCGTTCCCGTTCATCGACCCGTCGGTGTTCGACGCGTTCGGTCTCGCGGCGGACGACATCCGCCGCAACACCGTCGGCGTGCTGAACCCGCTGGAGGCGGACAAGAACGTCCTCGCGACGACCTTGCTGCCGGGGCTCTTGGAGACGGTGCAGCGCAACCTCGCCCGCGGTGCGAAGGACGTCTCGCTCTACAACATCGCCCAGGTGACGCTGCCGCGCGCGCAGCAGGTCCCGGTGCCGGCGCTGGGCGTCGACCGCCGGCCGACCGAGGCCGAACTGGCCTCGCTGCTGGCCTCGCTGCCGCACCAGCCGCTGCACGTCGCGGGTGTGCTCACGGGTCACCGCGAACTGGCCGGTTGGTGGGGCAAGGGCCGCATCGCCGGCTGGTCGGACGCCGTCGAGGCAGCCCGCCGCGTCGGTGCCGCGTACGGCGTGACGCTGCGCGTCGTGGCGTCGGACCTGCTCCCGTGGCATCCCGGCCGTTGTGCCGAGCTGCGCGTCGGCGACTGGCCCGTCGGCCACGCCGGTGAGCTGCACCCGAAGGTGGTCGAGAAGCTGGGTCTGCCCAAGCGGACCGTGGCGTTCGAGCTCGACCTCGACGCGCTGCCGCTCGACGACCACCGCCCGGCCCCGATCGTGTCGGCGTACCCGCCGGTGCTGCTGGACGTGGCCCTGGTCGTCGACGACTCCGTGCCGGTGCAGTCGGTGTCCGAGGTCCTGGGCGCGTCCGCGGGCGACCTGCTCGAGGACATTCGCCTGTTCGACGTCTACACGGGCGAGCAGGTGGGCGAGGGCAAGAAGTCGCTCGCGTACTCCTTGCGCTTCCGCGCGGCGGATCGCACGCTGACGGTGGAGGAGGCGACCTCGGCCCGCGATGCCGCCGTCGCCGCCGCCGGCGAACGCGTGGGCGCGGCTCTGCGCGCCTGATCGGTTACACTTGGTGAGGCCCGGGATTCTTTGAGAATCCCGGGCCTTTTCGCGTAAGGACAGTCCTGACCTGTAGTCCGCGTGTGCGTGTAGCGGTTCCATGCTGGTTGACAACAGTGCCGCCAGGGCCCTCGTTCTCATGTCTTGTGCACGCTGTGTAGTGGTTGAGCGTTCTCCAAACTTGGTGCCGTACCCACCGAGCACCACCCCAGGAGAACCACATGCGCAAGCGCACCGCCCTCATCGCAGCAGTCGCCATCGTCGCCCTGGGCGGCGGCATCGCCTACGCCGCGTGGTCGAGCAACGGCTCCGGTTCCGGCACCATCGGCTCCACCACGAGCGTCAACTCGACCATCAGCCCGGTCAACGGTGCGGGCGGCCTGTACCCCGGCAACACCGTCAGCTTCTCGGTGACGATCAACAATCCGAACGGCTACCCCGTCAAGGTCACCTCGATCAGCGCCGGCGCGTCCGCGGAGATCGAAGGCTGCGCAGAGGGCTCGGTCACCAGCGTCGCCGTGAGCAGCCCGGCCGGCACGATCACCACCGGTCAGTCCGGCACCTACGTGCTGCAGGCCACCATGAACGCCAACGCCGGCGACGCGTGCCAGGCCAAGGTGTTCACCCTGCCGCTGACCGCGACGCTCGTCTCGGCTGCCTGAGTCGTGCGCCGCGCCCTGATCGTGCTCGTCGCGCTGCTGGCCCTCTCCCCGGTCGGCAGCGCGGCGGACAGCCCCGGCAAGGCCTTCACGATCGCGGACGCCGGCACAGCGACGGGGTTGGTCCCCGGTGGGACGGTGACCCGCAAGGTGCGGGTCACCAACCCCAACAACCAGGACATCAAGGTCTCCCGGCTGGACACCTCGGTCGGCAGGCCCTCCCCGAACTGCCCGGCGAACGCCGTGACCGTCGCCCCTCTCGCGGCGCCGGTCGTCGTCGCCAAGAACAGCTCCGCCGAAGTGGCGCTGACCGTCCGCATGGCCGCGTCCGCGCCCGACGCCTGCAAAAACCTCACCTTCCCCCTCACCTACTCGGGAACGGCGATCAAGCCATGATCAGCTTCAGGGAACTCGTCCGCCGGCGGTACGTCCGCAGGGGTGTCATCGTCCTCGCGGTCACGACGGCGGTGCTCGGCTCGGGCGTCGCCTACGCGGCCTGGACGAGCTCCGGAACAGGTACCGCGACCACCAAGGCCGGTACCGCACAGGCTCCGGTGGTGACCGGCGGCGCGGTCCCCACCGGCCTTCTCTACCCCGGCCTCAGCGCCGACGCGTTCGTCAACGTCCAGAACCCCAACCCCTACCCGGTGACGGTCACGTCGATCACGTCGAACGGCAGCGACTGCGGGGTCACGGCCATCGCGTCGAACCCCGGCGTCCAGCTGCCGGCACAGAGCGCCGCGACGTCCATCAAGATCACCGTGTCGATGGCGGCGAGCGCGCCGAGCACCTGCCAGGGCGCGACGATCAACGTGCCGGTGACCGTGACGATCGCGAGCGGGACCGGGGCATGAAGCGCTACGTGACCGCCGCCGCGGCGCTGTGTCTGCTCGTGGTGGCGGCACAGCCCGCGTCAGCGGCGTGGCAGACCTCCAAGAACGGTGTGGCCACGGCCAAGGCGGGGACCGTCCAGCCGCTGGTGATCACGTCGTGCGTGAAGGGCGGCACCACCGTCGTCAAGTGGGAGGCGGTGCCGGGCGCCACTATGTACACAGTATTGTGGCAACAGGGAAACGGGGCCGGTGCCGACTTCAACCGGAGCGCCACGACCTCCTCCCTGACGTACGGCGTGACCGCTTCGATCGACCGCATTCGAGTCCAGGCCACGGTCGGCAGCTGGCTCACGAGCTACACGCAGATAAATTGCCCATGAAAGTTCGCTCGATCGGCTGAATCCCCCGAACTGGGATTTGGGATCAAATCAGCAGGTGGTAGCCCTGCGTAGCTGTCAAGGTGCCAAAGGTCCCTCATTACAAGGGGAAATCGGCGCCCGTCGGACGCTTGCGCAGTACGTGAAGCTTCTCCAAGATTGGCGACGCGGCCCGCTAGGGCCGAGGGGCGAAGCGATGAACCACCGGGCGAGTATGGTCGCCGGTCCGGTGGGGAGCTAGAGGCGAACCCACCGCCTGGGAGCAACGACTCTGGAGAGTTGCGCCATGCGTAGTCTGGGTCCGCGCCTTGAGATCGCCGTGTCGTTGACGATCCTCATGGTCGGCGCGGCGGTCGTGGCGGCCATGCACCTGACGTGGCCGGAACCGGTGACGCCGGCGATGGCCTACTCCGTGAGCAGCGGCGAGTCGGGCATGCAGCAGCTCAAGCCGTTCGAGATCAACGACATCTCCGGCGCTCCCGTGGAGCTCACGCCGGGTGCCGTGGGTGAGCGCAAGGTGCGGCTGTCCAACCCCAACCCCGTCGGCATCATCGTCGAGAGCCTGTCCGCGGTGCCCGGTCAGCCGCTCGACGCCACCCAGCAGCGCGTCGAGGGGTGTCCGTCCGGTGTGCTGACGGTCGTGCCGCTCACCGACATCGTGGACATCCCCGCCGGTGGCGCGGTCGAGGTCGCCATGAGGGTCGAGGTCGCCCAGGACGTTCCGGCGGCGTGCGCCGAGCTCGTCTTCCCGCTCACCTACTCAGGTCGCGCGAAACACGGCTAGCGAGTCGTTCGCGCGCAGCACCCCAACGCGCCGCGCACGTCGAAGGCCTCGGTCAGCAACAGCAGTTTGGCTCCGGGGTTGATCGCCGTGCCGTCCCACTCGTCCCGAAGAGACTTCGATTTGTGCGAACGCCTCGCGTGAAGCCAAAGCCTCGGTAATCCACGCATGCCGCCGGGCGGTTCGAGTTTTACGAGTTTCCCCCTCATGTGTACTGACGCTAAAGGTGTTTCAACGCTTCGCGCCGTGACAACGGCGACAACCCCGGCCGCGCCTCGACGAACGAGCGCACCCAGCCCGGTTCGGTCTTCGCGAACTCGCGCAGTGCCCAGCCGATCCCCTTGCGCAGGAAGAAGTCGGGATCGTCCACGTTGGCGTCGACGCACGCGGTGAGCAGGTCCGCGTCGGTGGCGCCCTTGAACCCGAGCTGGCAGATCACCGACGTCCGCCGCCGCCACCTGTCGCCGTCGACGGACCACCGCAGCATCAACGGCCGCACCACCTCCGGTGAGGAACGCAGCAGTGGTCCGACGCGTTTCGACGCGATCTCGTCGACGTAGTCCCACCAGGCGCCGGTCACGATCATCTCGTCGAACCACGGCATCAGGGCGACGGACTGGAATCGGCGATCACCGCTCAGTGACAACGCGACGTAGCGCTCCTCGCGATAGGTCGCCTCGCGCCACAACGCCTGGATCGCGTCGAGCCACTCGTCCCGGTCGTGCAACTGCGGCAGCGACTTCAGCAACGTCACGCGTCCCGGTTTCTGCACGCCCAGGAACGGCATGTCGGACTTCATGTACGCCTGCATCTCCAGTGCCTTCACCGGATCCGCGAGCTCCTCGAGTCCCGTTCGAACCGCGTCGATCAAGGAAACCTTAAGACTCACACCCAAACGGTATAGGCATTAGGAGTAGCCCTGTTGAGATTGATGGCCCCTTTGGTGCCGAAAGTGCTAACGAACCCGCAAAACATCACTTGACCGGGTGCTCCTGTGAACGGAAAGGGTGCTTGATCCGGATACAGTTCGCGTTCATGCGCGTGCTCATGGTCGTGGCGGCGCTCGTGCTCGGCAGCATGGGTGCTACCAAAGCGGACACGGTGGATTACCTGGATCTGCCGCTGGTGAACGGAAACGGCGAACAGCGGGGTGGAGTGCACCCCGACCTGCCGTCCGACCGTGCCACGATCGAGGCCGCGCTCGCCGGTTACCGGGCCAGGGGCCTCGCGCCGACGAGGTTCAAGGCGTTGCTGTGGCAGTACTGGATCGTCCGCGCCGCCGAGGACGCGGGCGTCAACCTGTCCGAGTGGGACCCGCAGCGTTCCGCCGAGTCGAACCGCGCGGTGATCTTCGCCGTCTACGACTTCTACGCGAAGCTCTACCTCACGTACCCGGACACGTTGCGGTGGATGGGTTTCGCGAACATCGGCGCGCCCGCGTTCGCCGCCGGCATGCTCGACCTCGGCTCGATCCCGGAGCTGCGCTGGTTCTCGTCGATGCTGATGTCGATGCAGAAGCACATCTTCATGGACCTGGGCGCGATGCACGCCGCCTACCTGCACGGCGGGATCGCAGCCGTCCAGGAGCTGCGCGACGCGGGGATCATCGACCCGGACACCACGGCGGCGTGGGCGGATCCGGCGCAGGCCGTGTTCGAGTTCTCGTCCCGCGAGCAGAACCTGGTGATCGCCGGTCAGTTCGACCGGATGCGGTCCCGGTTGCTGCCGCCCGGCGAGATCGTCACGTACGCGATCACCGTCGCCGGGCCGATGCCCGTGCCGGGAGGCAAGACCCCCGCGCAGTACCGGCCGTTGTTCGGCGGCCCGCTGCCCGCGTTCAACTACGCGGACCGGGTGGCGCGCTGGGACTTCCTGGGCAACGACACGGTTCCCGCCTACGAGCGGCTGAGCAAGGAGGCCGTGCACCGGATCGTGCAGCGGCCGTTCGCCGAACGGGTCGCGGACTACCGCGCCACCGGCCGTCTGCTCGACCTGCTGCCGTTCCGGAGCGGCGAGGCCAGGGCCGGAGTTCGCTGAGTTCATTTTCGTTCAGCCGTGGAATCGCATTCCGCGACGTAGGCTGTCGACCATGACGCCGTACGACTACGACCTGATCGTCATCGGCTCTGGTCCTGGCGGCCAGAAAGCGGCGATCGCGGGTGCGAAACTGGGCAAGCGCGTGGCGATCATCGACAAGCAGGAGATGGTCGGTGGCGTCTGCGCGAACACGGGAACCATCCCGTCGAAGACGCTGCGCGAAGCCGTCATGTTCCTGACGGGCATGAGCCAGCGCGAGCTGTACGGCGCCAGCTACCGCGTCAAGCAGGACATCACGATCAACGACCTGATGGCCCGCACACAGCACGTGATCGGCCGCGAGGTGCAGGTCGTGCGCGCGCAGTTGCACCGCAACGGCATCGATCTGCTCAACGGCTTCGGCCGGTTCGTCGACGAGCACACCGTGACGGTCGACGGGGCCCACCGCGGCGACCACACGACGATCACCGGCGAGTTCATCGTGATCGCGACGGGCACGACGCCGGCGCGTCCGTCCGTCGTGGACTTCGACGAGGAACGCATCCTCGACTCCGACGAGGTCTTCGCGCTCACCGAGATCCCGTCGTCGCTGGTCGTGGTCGGCGCCGGCGTGATCGGCATCGAGTACGCGTCGATGTTCGCCGCCCTCGGCACCCGCGTCACGGTCGTGGAGCAGCGCGAACGGATGCTGGACTTCTGCGATCCGGAGATCGTCGAGTCGCTCAAGTTCCACCTGCGCGACCAGGCCGTCACGTTCCGCTTCGGCGAGAAGGTCGTGAACGTCGAGGTCTCCCAGGGCGGCACCATCACGACCCTGGCCTCCGGCAAGCGCATCCCGGCCGCCGCAGTCATGTACTCGGCCGGCCGCCAGGGCACCACGGAGAAGCTGGACCTCGCCGCCGCCGGGCTGGAGGCGGACAACCGCGGCCGGCTGAGCGTCGACGAGCACTACCGCACGCCCGTCGAGCACATCTACGCCGTGGGTGACGTGATCGGCTTCCCGGCGCTGGCCGCGACGTCGATGGACCAGGGCCGCCTGGCCGCGTACCACGCGTTCGGCGAGCCGGTGCACGACCTGACGGCGTTGCAGCCCATCGGCATCTACACGATCCCGGAGATCTCGTACTGCGGCGCGACGGAGACCGAGCTCACGTCGTCCGCGGTGCCGTACGAGGTGGGCATCTCCCGTTACCGCGAACTCGCGCGCGGCCAGATCATCGGCGACGCGTACGGCATGCTGAAGCTGCTGGTGTCCACTGTGGACCGCAAGATCCTCGGTGTGCACGTCTTCGGCACCGGCGCCACGGACCTCGTGCACATCGGCCAGGCCGTGATGGGGTGCGGTGGCACGGTCGACTACCTGGTCGACACGGTCTTCAACTACCCGACGCTGTCCGAGGCCTACAAGATCGCGGCACTGGACGCCACCAACAAGATCCGGGCGCTGGACCGCTTCACGACCCGGTGATCACGACCGGGTGAGTCCGGCGTCGTGGGCCACGATGGCGGCCTGCACGCGGTTGGTGACCTCCAGCTTGGGCAGGATCCGGCTGATGTGCGCCTTCACCGTGCCGGTCGCCATGAAGAGCTGCTCACCGATCTCGGTGTTGGACAGGCCTTCGCCCACGAGCTTGAGCACGTTGCGCTCGGTCTCGGTGAGCGCGTCGATCTTGCGGCGCGCCGCCGAACCGTCGTCCGGTGCGGCGAGGTGCTTCTCGATCAGGCGCTTGGTGATCTGCGGCGCCAGGATCGGCTCGCCCCGCGCGGCCTTGCGGACGGCGTTGATCAGCTCCTGCGGCGGGGTGTCCTTGAGCAGGAACCCGGTCGCGCCGACCTTCATCGCCTGCGCCACGTAGGAGTCCTCGCCGAACGTCGTGAGCATGACGACGTGGGCCCTCGACGCGATCTGCTCGGCGGCCTTGAGCCCGTCACCGCCCGGCATGCGGATGTCGAGCAACGCGACGTCGACCGTGTGCTTGAGGGTGAGCTCGACGGCCTGCCTGCCGTCGCTGGCCTCGGCGACCACGGTGATCTCGGGATCGTTCTCCAGGATCAGCCGAATGCCGGCGCGCATGAGCGTTTCGTCATCGGCGATGAGCACTCGGATCACGCCCCGCACCCTACGGCCTCTCCTGCTCCTTCGAGTCCAACTTCCCCTCGCGGAAGCAGAGCTTGTAGACGAGGTCGGGGCTGTGCGAGGTCTGGAACCGCGAGCAACCGTCGATGCCGAGCTGCCCCACGCCGAACTGCTCCATGACCTCGCCCTCGGGCGTGACGCCCACCTGCAGCGAGTCGAAGTACGGCGCGTTCATCTGCGTCGGGTTGAACAACGCGAACAGCAGCAGCACGACCAGACCGCCGCTGATCGGCAGCAACGCCAGCAGACCGAGACAGCCGCCGCCGAGCACCCGCGGCACGGTCAGGACCTCGGCGGCGAGCGGCGGAGGCACCTCGCCGACCTCGGCGGCCGCCTGGTCGGCCTGGGCGGGCGGGTGCAGCGGCACGTCCGCCGCCACCCGGAACCCGCCCTCGACCGGACGGCCCGCGCTGAAGGACCCGCCGAGCAGGCCGACCCGTTCCTCCAGGCCGATCAGACCGCGCCGGGCGCCCTTGCCCTCGACCGCGGACGTAGGCCCGTTCAGCACCTGGATGCGCGCCCGGCCGCCCTGGACCGCCACCTGCACCCGAGCGCGTGCGGACGGTGCGTGCTTGCCGACGTTGGTCAGGGCCTCGCGGACCACCCGGTGCACCGCGCGGCGGGTGCGCGGGTCGGCTCCGTGCAGGTCGTCCCCGGACCAGTCGAGCGTCGCGGCGAGTCCGGAACCCTCGACCAGCGCGGCGATGTCGGACCGGGTGCCGGTGTCCTCGTCGAGCGACTCGGGTTCGGGGTTCGTCCGCAGCACGCCGAGGATCTCGCGCAGTTCGGCCATCGCGAGCGACGACGTGGTGCGGATCAGCTCGGCCTGCTCGTGCAGCTGCGGGGCCTTCTTCGCGGTGGTCAGCTCCAGCGCCCCGGCGTGGATGGAGATCAGGCTGAGCCGGTGGCCGAGCATGTCGTGCATCTCGCCGGCGATGTGCGCGCGTTCGTCGGACCGGGCCGACGCGGCGGTGAGGGCGCGGGCGCGTTCGAGGTACTCGTTGCGCTCCTGCAGCAACCGGACCATCGGCCTGCGGCGGCCGAGCAGCATGCCGGAGACGGCGGGGAACACCACGAAGAAGACCGCTCCGAGGATCCCGCCGGCCAGGCTCTCCCACAGCGGCATCGCCTCGTGGACCTGGAAGAGGCCGAAGGCGGTCTGCAGGAGCGTGGTCACGCCCAGCAACGCCCACAACCGCCGGAGCCGGGGAATGCTCCGGGACGCGGCGAACACCACGAACATCGTGGTGGCCATCGCCCAGAGGTTGTTGACCGCGAAGAGCGGCGCCGTCAGCAGCAACACCCACTCCGGCCTGCGCGGGGCGAACCACACGAGCGCGGCGACCCACAGCGCGCTGGCGGTGGTCAGCAGCGGGTGCGGCGTCGGTGCCAGCGGGGCGATCAACGGCACGAGGCCCACGAGGAACGCGAGCGCGGGCCAGACGAACCTCATCGGGCGAGCTCCTTCTTCGCGGTCATCAGGCCGGAGTTCCGGTCGAAGCAGAACTCGAAGTCGCGGTCGTCCGAGTCGCGCACGTGGTAGCGGAAGCACCCGCCGTTGTCCGACGGCACACCGAAGCCGAACGTCTCGGTGACTTCCTGCTCGTGCGTGACCGACAGCTGGAACCCGTCGAACTCCTCCTGGCTCACCTCCTGGCGGCCGAAGACCGCGACGACGAGCAGCACGAGCGCCGTGCCGAGCGCGGGAACGAGCGAGAGCGTGGCCAGACAACCGCCGCCGACGACGCGCGGCACGGTCAGGACCTCGGCGGTGATCGGCGGAGGTGCCTCCGTCACGGCACCCGCCGCGCCGGTCTCCTCCTGCACGACCGGGTGCAACGGCAGGCTGGCCGTGACCCGGAACCCCTCGCCGGTCGGCACCTCGGCGAGGAACGACCCGCCGATCAGCTCGACGCGTTCCTCCAGGCCGATGAGCCCGCGACGGGTGCCGGCACCCCGGGGCGCGGCGCTGGGACCGTTGACGACCTCGACGCGCACCCGGTCGGCCACGGCCACGGAGACCTGCGTGCGAGCCGACGGCGCGTGCTTGTGCACGTTCGTGAGTGCTTCACGCACGACCCGGTGCACCGCCCTGCGAAGGCGTGCGTCGGCATCGGCCAGATCAGCGCCGGACCAGTCGAGGTAGACGGAGAGGCCGGCAGCAGAAGACGCCGCCACGAGCCGTTCGACGTCTGCGCGCGTACCGGCGTCCTCGTCGTGTTCGGAGGAAGCACCGAGCACACCCAGGATCTCCCGCAGTTCCTCCATCGCGACCGCGGACGTCTTGCGAATCAGCTCGACCTGTTCGCGCAGCTCAGGGGCTTGCTCGGCAGCGGACTGCTCCAGCGCGCCCGCGTGCGCGGTCAGCTGCCGGAGCCGATGGCTGAGCATGTCGTGCATCTCGCTGGCGATGTGTGCGCGCGTAGCCGACCGGGCAGTGCTCGCGGTCAACGCGCGCGCGTGTTCCAGGTAGTCGTTGCGTTCCATCAGCACCTGCGTCAACGGCTTGCGCCGCCCGATCAGCGCCCCGGACACGGCGGGGAAGACCAGCAGGAACACGATCGAGAACGCGGTGCCGAGGACGTACTCGAGCAGGCTGTCCCCGGCACGCCACGAGTGCAGCGCGCCGAACGCCGCCTGCAGCGCCGAGGTGACGCCCACCAGCGCCCACAGCTGCCCCTGGGACCGGATCGACCGGGTCGAGCGGAAGATCACGAGTGACGTCGGGGCGATCGCGAGCAGGTTGCTGACCCCGTTGAGGGGAGCTGTGAGCACGATCGCCCACTTCGGCCAGCGTGCGCTGATCGGCACGAGCGCCGCCGCCCACAGCGCCGAGAGCACGATCAGCCACGGTGCGGCGGGCCTGCCCAGCGGTGCCGCCAGCGTCACCAGCGCCAACAGGAGGACGCCCGCCGCCCACAGCCCGTCGCGCACCTTCACGTTCACGCTGATCATCATGGTCGACCCCGCTCACCCTCCCCAGCGCCAGGTGGCCCCGATCGGGTGGCCAGGTGGCCATACTCGGTTGAGTGAGTTTGCATGACCGTGCATAATCATGCGTATGACAGTGAGGATCGCGGTCGCGGGCGCCAGCGGGTACGCGGGTGGCGAGCTGCTCCGCCTGCTACTGGGCCATCCGGACATCGAGATCGGCGCGCTGACGGCCAACAGCAGCGCCGGTGACAAGTTGCTGAAGCACCAGCCGCACCTCCTGCCGCTCGCCGACCGAGACCTACAAGACACCACAGTCGAGACCCTCAAGGGCCACGACGTGGTGTTCCTCGCACTTCCCCACGGTCACTCAGCCGCGCTCGCCGAGCAACTCGGCGACGACACGGTCGTGATCGACTGCGGCGCCGACCACCGGCTGACCAGCGCGGACGACTGGAAGCGGTGGTACGGCGGTGAGCACGCCGGCACCTGGCCGTACGGACTTCCCGAGCTTCCCAACGGGCGGGACGCGCTCGTCGGCGCCCGCCGCGTCGCCGTGCCCGGCTGCTACCCGACGGTCTCCTCGCTGGCCCTCGCACCGGCCGTCGACCTGATCGAGGACGAGGTCGTCATCGTCGCCGTGTCGGGCACGTCCGGCGCCGGCAAGTCGCTGAAGACGAACCTGCTCGGTTCCGAGGTCATGGGCTCCGCCAGCGCGTACGGCGTCGGCGGCGCGCACCGGCACACGCCCGAGATCACCCAGAACCTCACCGCGGCGGCGGGCCGGCCGATCAAGGTCAGCTTCACGCCGGTGCTCGCGCCGATGTCGCGGGGCATCCTCGCGACCTGCTCGGCCCAGCTCAAAACAGCCGCTTTGAACGTCACAGCAAACGTTCGCGCGGCCTACGAGAAGGCGTACGCGGACGAGCCGTTCGTGCACCTGCTGCCCGAAGGCCTCTGGCCGACGACGAACGCCGTGCTCGGGTCGAACGCCGTCCAACTGCAAGTGACCGTCGACGAGGACCTGGGCCGGCTCGTGGTCGTGGCCGCCGTCGACAACCTGGCCAAGGGCACCGCCGGTGCCGCTGTCCAGTGCATGAACCTCGCTCTCGGACTGCCGGAAACGACCGGCCTCTCGACCGTTGGAGTCGCTCCGTGAACCGCAACAAGGGCGTCACCGGACCCCAGGGCTTCCGGGCCGCCGGGATCGCCGCCGGGATCAAGGAATCCGGCGCGCTGGACCTCACCCTCGTCGTCAACGACGGGCCGTCCGACGCCGCCGCGGGTGTCTTCACCACGAACAAGGTGAAGGCCGCGCCCGTGTTGTGGTCGCAGCAGGTCATCCAGTCCCGGCGCCTCACCGCGGTCGTGCTCAACTCCGGTGGCGCCAACGCGTGCACCGGCCCCGAGGGCTTCCAGGACACCCACACCACCGCGGAGAAGGTCGCCGAGGTGCTCGGCACCGGCGCGGTCGACGTCGCGGTCTGCTCCACCGGCCTGATCGGCGAGCGCCTGCCGATGGACAAGATCCTGACCGGCGTCGAGAACGTCGCGAAGGAGCTGGACTCGTCCGTCGAGGCCGGCCTGAACGCCGCCACCGGCGTGATGACCACGGACAGCCGCCCCAAGCAGTCGTGGAAGGCCTCCGAGCAGGGCTGGTCCGTCGGCGGGTTCGTGAAGGGCGCGGGCATGCTCGCCCCCAACATGGCCACGATGCTGTCGGTCATCACGACCGACGCCAAGATCTCCGGAGACGCGCTGGACAAGGCGCTGCGCCTGGCCACCTCGCGGACGTTCGACCGGCTCGACGTCGACGGCGGCACGTCCACCAACGACACCGTGCTGGTGCTGGCTTCCGGCGCCTCGGGTGTCGAGCCCTCGTTCGACGACTTCGTCGTGTTGCTGACCGAGGTCGCGGGTGACCTGGTCAAGCAGCTCCAGGGGGACGCCGAGGGCGTGACGAAGGAAATCAGCATCACCGTCAGGCAGGCCGCCACCGAGGCCGAGGCCGTCCACATCGGACGCACGGTCGCCGAGGACAACCTGGTGAAGACGGCGCTGTTCGGCAGTGACCCGAACTGGGGCCGCATCGCGATGGCCCTGGGCCGCGCGGACGCCGAGATCGACCCGGACGTGCTCCAGATCCTGATCAACGGAGTGTCGCTCTACCGCAACGGAACCCGCGACCGCGACCGCGGCGAGGCCGACCTGTCGGGCCGTGACATCGAGATCGTCATCGACCTCAACGTCGGCGAGGCCGAAGCCACCGTGCTCACCACGGACCTGTCCCACGACTACGTCGAAGAGAACAGCGCGTACTCCTCATGAACGCACAAGAAAAGGCGGCAGTCCTCGTCGAAGCGCTGCCGTGGCTGGAGCGTTTCCGCGGCGCGCTCGTGGTCGTCAAGTACGGCGGCAACGCCATGGTCGACGACGAGCTGAAGAAGGCGTTCGCCGAGGACATGGTGTTCCTGCGGCTGTGCGGCCTGCGCCCGGTCGTCGTGCACGGCGGCGGCCCGCAGATCAAGTCGATGCTCGACAGGCTCGGCATCCACAGCGAGTTCCGCGGCGGCCTGCGCGTCACGACGCCCGAGGCCATGGACGTCGTGCGGATGGTCCTGGTCGGGCAGGTCGGGCGTGAGCTCGTCGGCCTGATCAACCAGCACGGTCCGTACGCCGTCGGCATCTCCGGCGAGGACGCGCACCTGTTCACGGCCACCCGCCGCGGCGCGATCGTGGAGGGTGAGGAGGTCGACATCGGCCTCGTCGGCGACATCACCGAGGTCAACCCGGACGCGGTGCTCGACATCGTGCGTGCGGGCCGCATCCCGGTCGTGTCGTCGGTCGCGCCGGACATCCACGGCGTGCCGCACAACGTGAACGCGGACACGGCGGCCGGCGCTCTCGCGGTCGCTCTCGGCGCGGAGAAGCTCGTCGTGCTCACGGACGTCGAAGGTCTCTACGCGAACTGGCCGGACCGCACGTCGTTGCTGAACCAGATCCGCGCCTCCGAGCTGGAGAAGATCCTGCCGGACCTGGAAAGCGGCATGGTGCCGAAGATGGAGGCCTGCCTGCGCGCGGTGCGCGGCGGGGTCCCGCAGGCGCACGTGATCGACGGCCGGCTGGCCCACAGCGTTCTACTCGAAGTCTTCACCACTGAAGGTGTCGGAACGATGGTCTTGGGGGACAAGTGACCACGCGGTGGCAACAGTCCATGATGGACAACTACGGCACACCTTCGTTGCAGTTGGAGCGAGGTGAGGGCGCGCACGTCTGGGACGCGGACGGGAACCGTTACGTCGACCTGCTGACCGGCCTCGCCGTCAACGCCCTCGGCCACGCCCACCCGGCGATCGTCGAGGCGGTCTCGACCCAGATCGCGAAGCTCGGCCACACCGGTAACCTGTACGTCAACGAGCCCGCGCTGAAGCTCGCCGAACGCCTGCTGGACCTCGCGGGGGAGCCCGGCAAGGTCTTCTTCTGCAACTCCGGCGCCGAGGCCAACGAGGCGGCGCTGAAGATGGCGCGCCTCACCGGCCGCACCAAGATCATCTCCACGCTCGGCGGGTTCCACGGCCGCACGATGGGCGCGCTGACGCTCACCGGCCAGGAGCCCAAGCGCGCGCCGTTCGAGCCGCTCGTGCCCGGTGTCTCGCACGTCCCGTTCGGTGACGTCGCCGCACTCGAGGCCGCGATCGACGACGACACGGCGGCGTTCATCGTCGAGCCGATCCAGGGTGAGCAGGGCGTCATGGTGCCGCCCGCGGGCTACCTGCAGGAGGTCCGCCGGATCACCTCCGAGCACGGCGCGCTGTTCATCCTCGACGAGGTGCAGACCGGCATCGGCCGCCTCGGCACGTGGTTCGCGTTCCAGCAGGCCGGGATCGTGCCGGACGTGATGACGCTGGCCAAGGGCATCGGCGGCGGCCTGCCGCTGGGCGCCACCATCGGCTTCGGCGCGGCGGCGGAGCTGTTCAAGCCCGGCCACCACGGCACGACGTACGGCGGCAACCCGGTGTGCTGCGCGGCCGGTCTCGCCGTGCTCGACACGATCGCCTCGGAAGGCCTGCTGGAGCACGTCTCGTCCGTGGGCAAGGAGATCGCCACGGGTGTGGAGGCGTTGCACCACCCCATGATCTCCGGAGTCAGGGGAGCGGGCCTGCTGCTCGGCATCACGCTGCGCGAGGCGGTCTCGGCGAAGGCCGCGGCGGCCGCGCAGAAGGCCGGCTACCTGATCAACCCGATCCAGCCCGACGTGCTGCGACTCGCTCCGCCCCTGGTTCTGGAAGAGTCCGACGCGCAGGCCTTCGTCGCCGCGCTCCCCACCTTCTTCGAGGAGACGCCGTGAGCCTCAGGCACTTCCTGCGCGACGACGACCTGTCCACCGAGGAGCAGGCGGCCGTCCTCGACCTGGCGGACGCGTACAAGGCGGACCGGTTCACCGCGAAGCCGCTGGCGGGCCCCAAGTCCGTCGCCGTGATCTTCGAGAAGAACTCCACGCGCACCCGGCTCTCGTTCGAGGTCGGCATCGCGCAGCTCGGCGGCAACCCGGTGATCATCGACGGCCGGTCGATGCAGCTGGGCCGCGAGGAGACGATCGAGGACACCTCGCGGATCCTCTCCGGCTACGTCGACGCCGTGGTGTGGCGGACGTTCGCGCAGGCACGCATGGAGGCCATGGCCTCCGTGTCGCGCATTCCGGTCGTCAACGCGCTGACGGACGAGTTCCACCCGTGCCAGGTGCTCGCGGACCTGCAGACGATCCGCCGCCGTTACGGCAAGCTGGCCGGTCTGACGCTGACGTACCTGGGCGACGGCGCCAACAACATGGCGCACTCGTTGATGCTCGGTGGTGCCACGGCCGGTATGCACGTCCGCATCGGCGCGCCTCGCGGCTTCGTGCCGAACCCGCAGTTCCTGGAGGACGCCAAGAAGCGGGCCGCCGAGACCGGTGGCTCGGTGGCGCTGATCAGCGACCCGCGTGAGTCGGTCGACGGCTCGGACGTGCTGGTCACCGACACCTGGACGTCGATGGGACAGGAGAACGACGGCAAGGACCGCGTCGGCCCGTTCCGCCCGTACCAGGTGAACGCCTCTCTGCTCGAGGCGACGGGCAAGCCGGACTCGACGGTGCTGCACTGCCTGCCCGCGCACCGCGGCTGGGAGATCACCGACGACGTGCTCGACGGCCCGCAGTCACTCGTGTGGCAGGAAGCGGAGAACAGGCTGCACGCGCAGAAGGCGTTGCTCGTCTGGTTGCTGGAGCAGTCGTCATGACCCGCACCGCTCGTCAGGGCCGCATAGTCGAGATGGTGTCCCATCAGGCCGTGCGCAGCCAGTCCGAGCTCGCGAAACTGCTTGCTGCGGAAGGCATCGACGTCACGCAGGCCACGTTGTCGCGCGACCTCGACGAGCTGGGCGCGGTCAAGCTGCGCGGCCCCGACGGCGGTGCGCCGGTCTACGTGATCCCGGAGGACGGCAGCCCCGTGCGCGGTGTCCAGGGCGGCACCACGCGCCTGGTCCGCGTGCTGGGCGAACTGCTGGTCTCGACGGACTTCTCCGGCAACCTCGCGGTGCTGCGGACTCCGCCCGGCGCCGCGCAGTTCCTGGCCTCCGCGCTGGACCGCGCCGCGTTGCACGAGGTCGTCGGCACGATCGCGGGGGACGACACGATCCTGGTCGTCGCCCGCGAGCCGATGACCGGTGCCGAGCTCGCCGACCGGATCACCGCGCTCGCCTCGGGCGATGTCGATGAATGAGCCCGTGCACGCCGTTCTGACGTTCGACGCGGGTGTGGCCGTGGCGGTGGACGGCGAGACCGTCTCCGTCGCCGAGGCCGTCCGCGAGCTCAACTTCCGCGCCGGTGTGGTCAGGTCCGGTCTGGGCTCGGTGGCCGTGCGGGTCGCGCGGATGGCATTGCCGTCGGGGTCCGGCGAGGTCGACGTCGCGCTGTACGAGGGGCGCGTCGTCGGGCTGGTGGCCCGTTCGGAAGAATCGCTCTACGACTTCGCTAGCTGAGAGTTAGCCAAAATGAAGGTTGCGCAGCAATGAGTTCTTTGTGGGGTGGCCGGTTCGAGTCGGGACCGGCCGAGGCGATGGCACGGCTGTCGTTGTCGACGCACTTCGACTGGGTGCTGGCGCCGTACGACATCGCGGGCTCGCGCGCGCACGCCCGTGTGCTCCACGCCGCGGGTCTGCTGACGGACGAAGAGCTCGCCGGCATGCAGAAGGCGCTGGACGAGCTGCTCGCCGACGTCGAGTCCGGCGCGTTCACCCCGGTGCTGGAGGACGAGGACGTCCACACGGCGCTGGAGCGGGGCCTGATCGACCGTGCCGGCGTCGAGCTGGGCGGCAAGCTGCGCGCGGGCCGGTCCCGCAACGACCAGGTCGCGACCCTGTTCCGCATGTGGCTGCGCGACGCGGCCCGCCGGGTCGCAGCCGGTGTGCTGGACGTCGTCGACGCCCTGGCCGCGCAGTCCGAGACGCATTTCGGTGCCGTCATGCCGGGCCGCACGCACCTGCAGTCCGCACAGCCCGTGCTGCTCTCTCACCACCTGCTCGCGCACGCCCACGCGTTGCTGCGCGACGTCGACCGCCTGCACGACTGGGACAAGCGCGCCGCGTTCTCGCCGTACGGCTCGGGTGCTCTCGCCGGGTCGTCCCTGGGACTGGACCCGGCGAAGGTGGCCGCGGACCTCGGTTTCTACGCCCCGGTCGAGAACTCGATCGACGGCACGGCCTCGCGCGACTTCGCCGCCGAGATCGCGTTCGTGCTGGCCATGATCAGCGTGAACCTCTCCCGCGTGGCCGAGGAGGTCATCATCTGGACCACGGCCGAGTTCCGCTTCGCGGTGCTCGACGACGCGTGGTCCACCGGCAGCTCGATCATGCCGCAGAAGAAGAACCCGGACGTCGCCGAACTGGCGCGCGGCAAGTCGGGCCGCCTCATCGGCAACCTCGCGGGCCTGCTCGCGACGCTGAAGGCGCAGCCGCTGGCGTACAACCGCGACCTGCAGGAGGACAAGGAACCGCTGTTCGACGGCGTCGGGCAGCTGGAGCTCCTGCTCCCGGCGTTCGCGGGCATGGTGGCGACGTTGAAGTTCGACGTCGACCGCATGGCGTCGCTCGCTCCCGCCGGCTTCACCCTGGCCACCGACATCGCGGAATGGCTTGTGCGCCAAGGCGTTCCGTTCCGCGTGGCGCACGAGGCCGCCGGCGCGTGCGTCCGCGCGGCCGAGTCCCGCGGCGTCGGCCTGGAGGACCTGACCGACGAGGAGTTCCTCGCGATCTCGCCCTCGCTGACCGCCGAGGTCCGTTCGGTGCTGACCGTCGAGGGCTCGATCGCCTCGCGCGACGCCCACGGCGGCACCGCACCCGTGCGCGTGCGCGAACAGCTGGACGCACTCGTCGCGAAGGCTGCCTCAGCGCGTGAGTTCTAGGCTGCTGACCAGGGAGGAGCTGGCCATCGACCCGGTCGATGCGTCCCGGCTCCTCCTCGGGTCGTACCTGGAGGCAGGCGGTGTGCGCGTGCGCATCGTCGAGGTGGAGGCGTACCGGGGCGGCGACGACCCCGCGTCGCACTGCTACCGCGGCAAGACCCCGCGCAACGAGGTCATGTTCGGCCCGGCCGGGTTCCTGTACGTCTACTTCGTCTACGGCATGCACTTCTGCGCCAACGTCGTGACGCTGACCGACGGCGTGCCCGGTGCAGTGCTGTTGCGCGCGGGCGAGGTTGTCTCCGGTGAGGACATCGCCTTCTCTCGCCGTCCTGCTTCGCGTTCCGCGGCCGAGCTGGGCAAGGGACCCGCACGGCTGTGCAAGGTCCTCGGGCTCGACCGCTCGCAGAACGGCGTCGACCTGACGTCCGCCTCCTCGCCCGTGCGTCTCTACGCCGGTGATCCCGTCTCGCAGGTGCACGCGGGGCCACGCGTCGGTGTCGCTGTGGCGATGGATGTGCCGTGGCGGTTCTGGATCGACTCCCCGGCCGTGTCGACCTACAAGAGAGGCGGCAAGCGACGCCCCACCGGCGCCGCTTGACCAGGCCGATCCGCACCACTCATCTGGTCAACTTGTCGAGCGCGGTCCGGAACTCGCGCTCCAGGGCGGGGTCCACCTCGAAGACGAGGGGCACGGTCAGGTTGATCTGCTCACGGGCGGCCAGGCGCTCGACCAGGGTGTCCGCGACCTCGCGCAGTGCCCGGGCGACCTCGTACATGGCCTCGAGCTGCTGGTCAGCGAACTGGGCCTGCACGAGCGCGGCTGTCCGGGCGTGCTCGTTGGCGTAGCTCGTGCCGCGGATCTCCCGCGCCCACTCCAGGATCTCGTCGAACGTGCGCACGAACAGCTGACCGAGATGCACGATCCGGTCCGCGTGCCCGTGCGCTCCGGGACTCCCGAACGCGGCCTCTTGCGTGCGTGAGGTGAACACGGCGTCCACGGCGACCTTGATGATCTCGCTCAGCAGCACGTTGCGATCGCGGATGAGGTCGATGCCGTTGCCGTGCTCGACGAGCCCGTTGCGGGGCGCGTACCGCAGGAAGTGCTCCCAGTACTTCGGTTCCAGCTCCGTCAGCCCTTGCGCCACAACGGTCACGTAGAGCAGGTACTCCCAGCCCTGAGGCTTCTCGCGCGTCAGCGCGGCCACCGATTTGGGGGTGATCGGAGTGTGGGCGGTGAACTCCGCGCGGTGTTGCGCCAGCTTCTGCACGACAGCGTCCGCGATCGTGTCCGCGTCGTGGACGCGCAGGTCCAGGTATCCGATGGTCGGCGTCAGACCGGGCACTTCCGTGTTGTCGATCCTGACGGGCAGCAGGAACTCGGACTGCTGCTCCAGCGCACGGGCCTGCGCGGCCTGACGTTGCAGCCGTGCCCACCGGTGCTCGACGTAGTCCTTAGACGCGAACAAGAGCACGTATCGGACCCGACGGCTGTAGGTGTCCGAGGTGTGTGCCACGAGGTCGAGGCCCCACCGTTCGACCACCTGGTCCTCGTCGTAGAAGACCTTGACGTCCAGCTCTTTCAAACGTTGGACGATCGGGAGCACCCGCTCCCGATCCTCCTCGGCGAAGGACGGGGCGACGTCGAACTCGTACTCGGCCACCCCGCCATTGTTCTAGTGACGCACCGTCCTGCGGTACCAGGCACGCCGGTGACCCGAGGGCAGTGCGACGCGAGCGATCAGGTTGGTGAGCAACGCTCCGATGACCAACCACAAGAGAGCGGCCAGGCCCTCGTTGAGGAGCGTCGCCAGCGAGGCGTTGTCCGGTGTGAAGAGGCCGTCGAGGCCGAGGGTGATCCCGTCCGCCCAGCCGGCGACGAACTGGAAGAAGCCGTTGCTGGCGTTCGCACCCGCGATGACCAGGAAGATGTGCACCAACAGCACGATGGCGAAGGTCCAGCACACGATGTCGATGATCGCGCAGACGGTCCGCACCGTCCGCACCCTGCGGTAGTCGTCGTCGCGTTGGACGACCTCTTCGACCACCGGCTCGTTCACACGCGGCATAGGGGGCTCGTTGACGCGCGGCATGTGTTCCGTAGGCCGCCGTAACTCCGCATCACGTGGGTCCGTCATGTCCACGTGCGTACCCGTCCGAGTACCAGGTCGAAACTTGTTGGACCAGGTAGGGGATGATGAGTGCCGTGAGCGAGCACATCCTTGACGAACTTGCCTGGCGCGGCCTGATCGCGACGTCCACCGACCTCGACGCACTCCGGAAGGACCTGGACGCCGGCCCGCTCACCCTCTATTGCGGTTTCGACCCGACGGCGAAGTCGCTGCACGCGGGCAACATGGTCCCGCTGCTCATGCTCCGGCGCTTCCAGAAGGCGGGCCACCGGCCGATCGTGCTGGCGGGCGGGGCGACGGGCATGATCGGCGACCCGCGCGACACCGGTGAGCGCACGATGAACTCGCTGGACACCGTCGCCGAGTGGGCCGACCGGATCCGCGGCCAGCTGGAGCGCTTCGTCGACTTCGACGACTCGCCCACGGGCGCGATCGTCGAGAACAACCTCAACTGGACCGGCCAGGTCAGCGCGCTCGAGTTCCTGCGCGACGTCGGCAAGCACTTCTCGATCAACGTCATGCTGTCGCGGGAGACGGTGAAGCGCCGCCTCGAGGGCGACGGCATGTCCTACACCGAGTTCAGCTACCTGCTGCTGCAGTCGAACGACTACCTCGAGCTCAACCGCAAGTACGGCACCGCGCTTCAGGTCGGCGGCTCGGACCAGTGGGGCAACATCGTCGGCGGGGTCGACCTGGTCCGCCGGGTAGAGGGCAAGCACGTGCACGCCCTGACCGCGCCGCTGGTCACCGACGCCGAGGGCCGCAAGTTCGGCAAGTCCACCGGTGGCGGCAGCGTGTGGCTCGACCCGGAGATGACCTCGCCGTACGCCTGGTACCAGTACTTCGTGAACGTCGACGACGTCACGGTGCTCAACTACCTGCGCCTGTTCACGTTCCTCACCCGTGAGGAACTGGACGAGCTCGAGAAGCAGACCGCGGAGGCCCCGCACCAGCGGGCCGCGCAGAAGCGGCTCGCGCAGGAGTTCACGGACCTGGTGCACGGGGAGCGCGCGACGCAGCAGGTCATCCTCGCGTCGTCGGCGCTGTTCGGCCGGGGCGAGCTGCGCGACCTCGACGCACCGGTGCTGGAAGCGGCGCTGGCCGAGGCCCCCAAGGGGCAGGTCAGGCTGGCGGACGAGCCCACGATCGTCGACCTGCTGATCGCGTCGGGCCTGGCCGAGAGCCGGGGTGCCGCGCGGCGGACGGTCAACGAGGGCGGTGCCTACGTGAACAACGCGAAGGTGACCGACGAGGAGTGGAAGCCGGCGGCGTCCGACCTGCTCCACGGCAAGTGGCTGGTGCTCCGGCGCGGCAAGCGGAACAACGCAAGCGTCCACGTAGAGCTCTGACCTGCACGTTCCTGGTGCTGGAAGGCCGTCGGTCCCTCTCGGGGCCGGCGGCCTTCGGTGTTTATCCGTGTGATCGCGGTCACAGTGTGCACGCGTGGGGGCTGCGATAGCTTGTTCATGGGTCCTGTACGGGGCTGTTGACCTGCGGTTTCTTAACCGTGGGTGACCGCGATGCCCCCGATTTGACCCTGCGTTGGCGTGCGTGTAACTTTCTCCATGTCAGCGAGGAACGGGCCGGGAACACCGGAACGGAGCGCGACACAGATCACGAACCAAGCTTCCACGGACTGTGGTAGAGTGGGTGACCTGGAAACGACGAAGACCCAGCCGGTAGCTCTTCTGAGCTCAGAGGCCAAGGGCGTCGGAAGTTTCAAATACAAGCTTAAGTACGACACAGCCCCGGAAGCGACGTCTCTTCGGAGATTAGCTACGGTGTGCGCGTGTTCTTTGAGAACTCAACAGCGTGCCGAAACACAGCCAGTAATATATGAATTACCTCCTCGTCGAGGTAGTTCCTTTGAGGCAAGACTAGATT
>NZ_JARAYZ010000013.1:1763-3471 GCF_033794685.1 Streptomyces sp. ID05-26A | reverse complement strand
CCTACACGCTTGCACCAGTACTACCACTCACTGGCGGAGCTACCCTCCTGCGTCACCCCATCGCTTGACTACTACAAGTTCAGGTCCCGCGCTCCACAGTCCCCTCGACCCCGAAGGGTCTTTGGAGGTGCTTCGGGCGGTTAGTATCACAAGGTTCATCATGGGCGCGTTCACACGGGTACGGGAATATCAACCCGTTGTCCATCGACTACGCCTGTCGGCCTCGCCTTAGGTCCCGACTTACCCTGGGCGGATTAGCCTGGCCCAGGAACCCTTGGTCATCCGGCGGACGAGTTTCTCACTCGTCTTTCGCTACTCATGCCTGCATTCTCACTCGCATAGCGTCCACGGCTGGATTACTCCGCCGCTTCAACCGCTACACGACGCTCCCCTACCCATCCCGAGTAAACTCGAAATGACACAGCTTCGGTGGTGTGCTTAAGCCCCGCTACATTGTCGGCGCAGGACCACTTGACCAGTGAGCTATTACGCACTCTTTAAAGGGTGGCTGCTTCTAAGCCAACCTCCTGGCTGTCTGTGCGACCCCACATCCTTTCCCACTTAGCACACACTTAGGGACCTTAGCTGGCGTTCTGGGCTGTTTCCCTCTCGACTACGAAGCTTATCCCCCGCAGTCTCACTGCCGCGCTCTCACACCTCGGTATTCGGAGTTTGGTTGATTTCGGTAAGCTTGTGGGCCCCCTAGACCATCCAGTGCTCTACCCCCGAGGTGAAACACACGACGCTGCACCTAAATGCATTTCGGGGAGAACCAGCTATCACGGTGTTTGATTGGCCTTTCACCCCTAACCACAGCTCATCCCCCAGGTTTTCAACCCTGGTGGGTTCGGGCCTCCACGCGGTCTTACCCGCGCTTCACCCTGGCCATGGCTAGATCACACCGCTTCGGGTCTAGACCACGCGACTCAAGCGCCCTATTCAGACTCGCTTTCGCTACGGCTACCCCACACGGGTTAACCTCGCCACGTAGCACTAACTCGCAGGCTCATTCTTCAAAAGGCACGCCGTCACCCCTAAAGGCTCCGACGGATTGTAGGCACACGGTTTCAGGTACTATTTCACTCCCCTCCCGGGGTACTTTTCATCTTTCCCTCACGGTACTAGTCCGCTATCGGTCACCAGGGAGTATTTAGGCTTAGCGGGTGGTCCCGCCAGATTCACAGCGAATTTCACGAGTACGCTGCTACTTGGGAACACTCTAAACAGCCATCGGGTTTTCGAGTACGGGAGTTTCACCCTCTACGCTCGTGCTTTCCAGACACGTTCCTCTAACCACAATGGTTTCTGACTGTTTGCCAGCTCGGCAGAACTGACCAAGAGGTCCCACGACCCCGCGAATGCAACCCCTGCCGGGTATCACACAGACGCGGTTTAGCCTCTTCCGCTTTCGCTCGCCACTACTCACGGAATCACGGTTGTTTTCTCTTCCTGCGGGTACTGAGATGTTTCACTTCCCCGCGTTCCCTCCACATACCCTATGTGTTCAGGTATGGGTGACCCCACATGACTGGGGCCGGGTTTCCCCATTCGGACATTCTAGGATCTCAGCTCGGTTGACAGCTCCCCTAGACTTTTCGCAGTCTCCTACGTCCTTCATCGGCTCCTGGTGCCAAGACATCCACCGTATGCCCTTACTAACTTGCTACAAAGATGCTCGCATCCACTGTGCAGTTCTCAAAGAACAATC
>NZ_JARAYZ010000012.1:0-13313 GCF_033794685.1 Streptomyces sp. ID05-26A | reverse complement strand
TCCAACCTCCTGAGTCGAGTGGTTTCCTGTGGATTCACAAAACTCTCAGCCGCTCTGGTCACGGCGACTACAGACGATCCGGCCCCGTCAAGCCGAACGGAGTTCCGATTACGCGGGTGGCGAGTCGATGAACGGGCTGAGTGGTTTGATGCTGAAGTCGGCGTCGGCGATGATTCCGTCGCCGCGAGTCTTCGGCTCGGGCTCCGATGTCCGCACGAAGTCCCGATCCACCACCGGTGGCCCCGTCTCGGGAAACGCCGACGGCGGTAGTCCTGTTCCCCTGATGAGGGGGTCGGGATGAATCGTCGGTTCCACCACCCGCTCGGCAAGCCTCACCGGCTCCTGAGGCAAGTCATCACGCACAACAGTGATCACACCAACGTCAAGAGGCGTCGCCCCACCATCGGGACCTCTCACCGGCTCGGCAAGCCTCACCGGCTCCTGAGGAATCGCGGTGATCACACCAACCTCAAGGGGCGTCGCCCCACCATCAGGATCTCCCACCCGCTCGGCAAGCCTCACCGGCTCCTGAGGAATCGCGGTGATCACACCACCTTCGAGATGCTCCACCGGCTCGGCAAGCCTTACCGGTTCCCGAGGAATCGCGGTGATCACACCAACCTCAAGAGGAGTCCCACCAGTCGTGGTCGAGTTGTCAAGGCTGAGGAACGGGGCGATGGGCGCGGACGGCGCCTGCTCAGGCTGTGGGCCGGTGGTTCCGTCACCTGTCTTGTAGGTGAGGGCGCCCCTGGCGATGTGGGTGGCGTTGTCCTCCGCGGCCGTACAGGACTTGACGTAGTCACGCAGCCCGTCGGCCAGGCCGCGAATACCGTCGGCGAAGTTCTTCACGAAGTCCGCGCGATCAATCTGCGAGGACCCGAACCCGTTGCTTTTGAACGAATCCCATGTCTTGGACGGGCCGAGTACCGGATCGAACCCCGCCAGTGCTCGGATACGGGTGTAGAGGGAGGTGGCGTTGGCCGCGATCCCGTCCAGCACCGCCACGCCACGCATGACACTGTCGGTGTCGATCGACAGTTGCCCGCTGCCGACACCGAAGTCGTCGAATCCCTGCCCGTCGCCTGAGCCGAAGCCATCGCCTCCGCCAGTGCTGGAGGGGTTCCCTCCTGTGATCTTGCCGCTCATCGGTGTCAGCCCCTGGAGTTGAACGCGTCGCGTGTGAGGTCACTGGTGAGGGGGCTGTTCGAGAACATCGACTGAAAGTCGCCCTCGCCCATGAAGATCTGCTCGGCGTCGAACCCTGCCGGCAGTGTCGGCGCCACCAGCGCGGCGGACTCGCTGGCGACCTGACGCTGTGCGTCCGCGATCGCCTTCGTGATCGCCGAGGACAGCTCCGCGGGTGTCATCCGCTTGTACGCGGCGGTGGGGAACCGCACCTCCGACACGAACCCACCGTGCCCCACGGTGACCGCCACCGACTTGCGCGGTGCTGTCACCGTCACGCTGATCTCACGCAAGCGCTGCTGGGTTCGCCCCAACTCCTCGAACTGCTCGCGGTACCGCGACATGAGCAGATCCATCGATTCCGAGCCTGGCTCCGACATCACGCCTCCCAACGGCCGACACATACGTCATGACGGAGTACATCCAGCGCTCCAAGTCCGATCAACACCAGAACGCCACCGCAGGGTGGAAGTGACATCCACGCTGCCCAAACACACCCCGTGCGCGAGAGGATTGCCTCGGTCGCTCCAGGCAGCTCCCCTGCCCGTGGTCCACCGACCGGAGCCGCCATCGGCAGCCGACACGGTGCCTCTTCTTCCCGAAAAGAGATCCCCCAGGGACTGAATCTTCACTCAATCCACTCTTCTCGTGCTGCACTGGACATTCCTTCTGCCACCGAGGAGATCAATGCGAACCGAGCTGCTCGCCCTTGAACAGACCGCCGCCTGGTATCGAGAGAAAATGGCGTGGCAGGTCGAGATCGACCAGGCCAGAGTCGTTCTGCCGCTAGGACGCGGCATCGTCGCGTTTACCGTCCCACCGGAACGCGTCAACCACGTGCGCAAGAGGCTGGAACGGCTGGAGAACGGCAACTTCTGCACCCCGGCGCTGTTGCGGGACAGCGAAAGCAAAATGGGCAGGCATGCTGTGTTCCTCGCAGAACCGGATCACAACGTCCTCGGGCAGTACCAGATGCCGATCGGAACGCGCTATCTGAGCGCGCCGTCCGTTCTTCCCCTGCCCACGCGAAAGGCGGCCGAGGCGACGGATGGCACCTGGCTTTGCGCTCCCGATCCTCACCGCCGCTGGCTCTTCGCGGCGAGCACTGTTCTCTCCATCATCGACGCGGTCACCCCCTTGCAGATGCGATCCCACGACACGAACCCCAGGAGGAACCCAACTGGTTCCCGACTACTGATCGGATGAGGAACGCGTCAGGCCCGAGGCCCTGGCCACCACGCACTACAACCGCCGTGCCCCGCCACCTGGGTGGCGGGGCACGGCGGTTGTAGTGCGCTTTTGCGCAACCTGACGGTCGAACGCGCGATACCTCGACAGCAAGAAAGCCCGGCGAACGCAACACGGGTAGCCGGTCACGTCGTGGTCTCGGGGAGGGATGCCGACGCGACCGGCAGGTGTTCCGTGAGATGCACGAGACGACAGAGAATCAGGTCTTCCATCACCTCGGCGGATGTGAACAAAAACAACCCTAGAGATACGGCGGGCACGCCGCAAGGATTCCCCACGAAGACGACAAGAACCTGCACGAGCAGTCACTCTTCGCTGCCCACAAAGTCACCATGTAGTCAAACGACCGAGAGGGCGACGACAGGGCCGATTACCACGACTACTCCAATCGTGTTTCCATCGACCATCCGGAGGACACGAAAGACTTTCTTAAGATGATCGTTATCGCACCTTCGGGGCACCACGCGGAAAGCGCCTTTTCGATCTTGCGAAAACTGTCTAACGTCGAGTTACCCGCCTACGGCTCGATCGAGGCGACGCCGACGAGGAGGAGCGCACAGAATGACCATGTCGTTCGGCAACGAAAGAAGGTCAATCGACCCGGTCCTCACCTGCGGCGCCGGGGTGCACGGCTACTGGCGAGGCGGCCATGCCCTTTTTTCCTTTGGCCACGACGGCGACCACAACCACGCGGCACTATATTCGGACACGATTCCGATGGAGCGACACGAACAGGTGCCGGTATCGGCACCGGCCGCGATCGGGATCAAGCGATGAACCGCCCGTTCCGCGCCACGACACCGGTCGGCCCGCAGCGCCAGGCGGGCATGGAAGCGACCTACGACGAGAGCACGCTCTGGCGGCTGGCGGGTATCGGGGTGCGCGAGGGATGGCGTTGCCGACAGATCGGCGAGGCAGGCGGAGCGGTGACGCGGTGGCTCACCAACCAGGTCGGCCCTCACGGCGAGGTCGTCGTCACCAAGATCGGACCGCTCTCGCCGGCGCACGCCGACCAGCATGAGGACGTCTCTCGGTGGCGTCACGACACGTTGACCGGCCCAGCCTCCCAGGGCCGGTTCGACCTGATTCACGTGCGATTCGCCTTGGCAGCCCATCCCAGCCGTGTGGCGATCATCCGCCATCTCGTCGCCGGACTGGCACCTGGCGGCTGGCTGGTGATCGAGGAGTTGGCGCCAGGCGATCAGGTCGTGATGGCCGCGACACTGGAGATGAGCAGGCTCTTTCACCGCGTTCGGGACCGTGTCCTCGACGCGCTCTCCGCAGGCGGGCACGACCTCGGCTTCGCGCGCGAGGCGCCGCACCATCTGCGCAAGGCAGGCCTCGCCGAGGTGAGTTGCTTGACTACTTCGGCCGTGTGGCGCGGCGGCGAGATCGGGACGAAGGTGCTCGCGGCGACCGGCGCCGAACTGGCCGAGGATCTGCTCACCCGTGGCCTGCTCGCGGCTGATCTTCAGAGCTTCCTGGAGTTGCTGGACGATCCCGGCCTCGTTCTCTCCGCCTGGCCTCTGATCAGCACAGCGGGCAGACGCCCTGGCCGATGACACGGCGGTGCGGCCCAGGACATCGGTCAGAAACGACCGAACGACCCGTTCGAAGGAACGGGCCCCAACATTGCATTTCTCGCGCACCACCTTGCGGGGATCACACGCAGGTGGTCGCGCGCTGTCACGGCGTTCGTGGCCGCGGTGAGACGTGATGCGTCCAGCCTGGTCAGCTGGACGGCGGTGCACCCGCCAGACACCGTCGGGCCGGCAAGGCGGACGCGGGTCGAGCGGGCCGATGGCGGTGAGACCGCCGATGGTGATCGGTTTCCGGAAGGCTCGGATCGCCGGGTCCGGAACTCAGATCAGGCCGTGCCGCATCGCGTAGGCGACGGCATGTGCCCGGTTGCGCAGGTTGAGCCTGCTCAGCATGTTGTGCAGCACGTTCTTGACCGTGCGTTCCGAGTAGATCAGCCGCTCCGCGATCTCGGCCGTGTCCATGCCGTCCGCCAGGAGCCGGATCACTTCGGTCTCCCGCTGGGACAGGCCGCTCAGCGTGAGATCACGTGGTCCGAGCGTGTTCTCCTGGAGGTGCTTGAGTCCTCGCAGCACCGCGCCGAGTTGCTCGGCGGGAAGGTCGCCACGGCCCTTGCGGGCATCGGTGACGGCGCGCAGCAGCCGCGACCTGTTCGTCGCCTCCACGCGCGGCACCAGCACGATCAGACCGTGCTCGATGGCCGCCCACAGGTCGGCCTGCCGGAGATCATCCGCGATCAGCACCAACCGAGCCTTGGTGTCGGTGAGCAACGAGCGGAGGTCGGCTTCTGGCACAGCGACGACCACGTCGGCCTGCGCGGCGTCGTCGACGATCTCCAGTCCCGGAACCGGGCCGAGCATCGCGATCAGCCCCGAGGCTACTAGCGGGTCACTCGCCCGCACCGCAAGGCGTACCACCACACGGCTTCCCTGTGGGTTCGTCACTGAGCGGCGAGATTCACTCGGCCAAGTGGTGTGCGAAGTCATGCGAATAGAGAACCCGGTGGTGGGCTGGGTCACCAAGTATTCAGGACCGGCAGCTTTGGAAAAACACAAAGCTGCCGGTCCGATCTGGAAACCTGGTTAACCACTCTCCCGTGCCTCCCCGCCGGCTGCGCTCCGGCGCGATGACCTTGCGAAGATCGTCATCTGGGCGACTCTTCCCTGGCAGCGGGACACTCGGCCGCGCGACCGCCCGCCGGTCCTGATCTTGGCGGCGTCGACAGGTATCACTTCCGTCACCTGTCCAACACGCAGAGAAGCCCATTAGGCAGAGCTACGCCGCGCTTAGCTCAGGCTTAATACTTTCGTTCTTGACCGGAGCACCAAGATTCCGAATCCAGGTTTTCGGCGATGAATTGGAGAACTCTCGGGAACCGTTGGATCCCCCGAAAGATGTGCCCGATCACCCTCGAAGCCGAGATCATTCGGGCAAGTGTTGACACCTCGCCCCGGACTTGATGTTGATCCGAAAGAGTGATGAGCCCCGAAGTCGCCGCAGCTCAGGGCATTCGGACGGAGAACCCGGTCGTGCGGGGGCGCCTTGTGGCGGTGGTTCGGAACCCCCGATGCTGCCCGGTTGAATACCCGCCGTGACCGACCAGCCCGACTCCACGTCCAGTCCTTCGTTCGGACAATGCCTGCTCCGGTATCGAACCGAGGCGAGGTTGTCCCAGGCGGAGTTGGCCAGGCTGTCCGGCGTCAGCGTTCGTGCCCTGCGGGACCTCGAACGGGGCCGCGCCGCCGCAGCTCAGGAGCGATCGGCCGCGCTGCTGGCCTCGGCGCTGGGACTCTCGGGTGACGCACGGGAGTCGTTCGTCCTTCTGGCGAAGGAGGGGCGGCGCCGGTCGGTCCGCACCGGCAACCGGACGATGTTGTACGCGCTGCCTCCCTCTCCTGGTCTGGTCGGCCGCGAGCGCGAGCTCGAACGGCTGGGCGGCGAGGCGGAGAACGGCGGTGTCGTCGTGGTGGTCGGGCCGCCGGGGGTGGGTAAGACCTCACTGGCCGTGGCGGCGGCGGACAAGGTCGCGTCCCAGTTCCCGGACGGCTGCCTCGCTCTCGACCTGCGAGGCATGGACGACCGGCCGGTGAAGCCGGCAGTCGTCCTGGAACGGCTGCTGACCGCGCTGGGAGTCCCCGCAGGCCAGATCCCCACCGGAGAGGTGGAACTCGGCTCGCTGTACCGAACGCTGCTTCGTGACCGCAGGACGCTGGTCGTGCTCGACAACGCGGCGGACGAAGCCCAGGTCAGGCCACTGCTGGCAGGAAGTGGCCGTGGGCTCACGATCGTGACGTGCCGTCGCACGCTGGCGGGACTGGAAGCGGCACGGTGGCTGACGCTGGACGTGCTGCCCGCGGAGAGCGCGATCGACCTGCTGACGTCGATCGTGGGCGAGGAGTTGGTGCGAAACGAGCCGGAGGCCGCCAAAGAGATCGTCGCTCTGTGCGGCAGACTGCCGCTCGCGGTGCGGATCGTGGGCAATCGGCTTGCGGCGCGCCGGGAGTGGTCTCTCGGTCATCTCGTGCGCCAGCTACGTGACGAGCGCACGCGGCTCGACGCGTTGTCCGCTGGAGACCTTCAACTGCGACCCGCGTTCGAGGCGTCACTACGGCGCCTGTCACCGATGGCGCAGATCGTCTTCCGCCGCCTCGCCCTCATCCCCGGCGCTCACTTCGACGGAGACCTGGCCGCCGTCGCGGCCGGAGTTCCAGCCGACCGGCTCAACGTGTACCTCGACGAACTGGTGGAGGCGTCGATGCTGAGCCTCGCGTCGTCGCCCCAGCGACTGCACTTCCACGAGCTGATCAGGCTGTTCGCCCGTGAGCACCTCGCCTCCGACGAGGACGAGCCGACTCGGGTCCGCTTGCGTGACGACCTCTACGCCCATGTGCTCTTCAAGACATCAGCAGCGGGCCAGATGTTCGCCACCGACATCGCCTCCGTCACATCGGACAACCCGTTCGACTCGCTCGACGCCGCACAGGAATGGCTCGACCACGAAACGACGAACTGGCTGGCGACGCAACGTGAGGTCGCCGCGCTCGGCAGGTATCAGGAAGCCCTCGCGTTCGCCAGGGCACCGCACAGCTACGTACATGGACGCGAGCTGAAGTCCCGCTGGGACGAGGTCTTCGAGATCGGTGTCCGTGCCGCGCGCGAACTGGATGATCAGGTCTCGGAGGTCGAGATGCTGACGCAACTGGCCTGGGCGCAGTTCCAGTGGCTCGACGACGGCCAGTCCGCGCTCGCGTCGATCAAGGAAGCCCTGTCGCTCGCCGAGGAGATCGGCTACCACCGCGGAATCATGGTCGCGCACGCGTGTGCGGGGACCGTGCTGCTCGGCCTCGGCCGTGTGGACGAGGGAATGCGACACAGCGTGCGCGCCTACGAGATGTCAGCGGGGTACGACGTCTTCGACATCAGGTTCTCGATGGCGACCGCGTACGCGACCGCGCTCCAGGTGGCCGGCCGGTTCGATGAGGCGTTGGAGGTGCACCTCGCACTGCTCACGGAAACCGAGAGCGGGCCGGACGGCACCCATCACCAGGTGGCGGCGAACGTCGTGTTCATGCTGCACTCAAGTCTTGGAGACTGCTTCGCCGGTCTGGAGCGGTGGAAGGAAGCCGCCCGGCACTACCACCAGGCGACGTTGCTGGCAGGCGGCAGGCAACCGAGGTATCCGAGCGAAGCCGAGTTGTTGCTGCGTGAAGGCACTGCCTGGCGCAAGGCGGGCAGTCCCCAGCGCGCGAGGAACACGTTTCTGCGAGCTCTCACTCTTCTCACCGGGCCTGGCCATCACGAGGACAGAGTGAGGGCGGAAGCCGAACTGGCCGCGCTTCCGAGCTGAAGCACGGCTTAAGTGCCGCTGAAGAGAACCTGCGCTCTCGAACCTGTCGAGACGCCCGAATGTGCCTCCGGATGGCCCGTTGGAACACTTCGCGGTGGCCGATCGGGGTCAGGATCGTTCACGACCTTCGCCTGCTCCTCACCAGGCAGTAGCTTGGGTTCACCAACCTGGGCACGAGGTGGGAGTACTGGAGATGACGTCGAAGCACGAGGACGACGGGCACCGCCGAGCGGGGAGACCTGCTGTTCGGATCATCAACGTGAGCTCACGGCAGAAGTCTCGCTACGGGGTGGTGGCGACGACCGTTGACGGGCACGTCGTGAGCGCGGCCGACACCAGCGCGACGATCACCTCGCTGACGGGTGCTCAGTCGATGGTCACGGCGTTCGACGCGATGACCGGGGCGCCTGACGGACTCCCTTCGATCCGTGTGGCCGGTCATGGCCCGAGCCACGCGAGCCACCTCGGCTTCTACCTCAATGCGGGACGCGGCCCGACGTTCACACTGAGCCGCGACGACGTCCGGCTCGGTGATCAGGCCTCGGTGAGCTTCGCCGACGACGAGGTCCAGGTGCGGACCAGGCTGCTGACGACCCGGCGCAACGGCTCCACGGTGCGTGTCGGCCTTGGTGACGACGAGAACGGCCTGGTCGCCTACGACTGGACCACACGTGAAGTGCGCAGCCTGACAGGTGCGCGTGAGACGACCGCGCGCATCGACTCCGAGACCGCGATGGTCAGCATCACCGACGATCTCGACCTCTCCGTCAGCAGGTCTGGCCAAGCGGAAGTAAGGCGCCAAGACACGACGTTCTCTCTGAATCCCGCCCGCGCCCGCACCAGGATCATCTGTGCCGACGGCGTCGCGGAGATCACCGAGTCACGCAGGCTGGACGTGCGCTGCGCGCGCAGCGGATGGAGTGTCGCGGTCTCGCCGTCCCAGGTCTTGTTCGAGCCGCTGTCCAGCGTGACGGGGCGACTCGTGTGGAACCGCGGCACCGGCGACCTCGACGTGCAGGTGTGCGAGCACCACACGTTGTCGACTCGGGACGAAACCGATCCGGCGCCCGCGTGTGACGACTGCGGAGCGGCTGTCGATGCCGTGTGGGTCGATCACGTACTTGAGTTCGACCTCACCGGACTCCACGTCCGCTGGTCAAGCGGGTCACTGGACGTCTCAGCCGGCGACGAACTTCTGCTTTCGGCGGCATCGGCCGTGCGACTGCAATGGGCCGGCAAGGACTTCATGGTGGACAGCAAACGCGTCGTGGTCAGTGCGTGGGACGAGGACTGGTACGTCACCGCGGACGGCCGCATCGCGACCGGCACGAGCACGGTATCGGCTGGTCACGCCATCGACGGCACGCTGGAGCTCACCGTCAAGGCCGCGGACGGCGACGAGACGACCCAGGTGTGGGCGCGCGGAGTCTGTATTCATGACGGCCGTGGCCTGCGCACGACGCTCGATCCGACCGGTGGCCTGACGTGCACGCCGACGACGCGGGCGGATCACAGTGTCATCGCGTCGCCGACCGGTGTGGTCACCGTGAGGTCGGAAAAGGCGACCGTCGACCTGACCGACGCCGGGGCGATCAGGCTTCGTGACGCGGGACAGGCAGAGGACTCGGCGGAGCTGACCGTGTTGTCGCGCCGACCTGGCAGGCCGCGACACGCGACGATCGTCTGCGGACAACGGGTCTCGGTCGACGTGACGTGCTTCGCCGATCATGGTTTCGCCTGGCGGACCACGGATCTCGGCAGCCGCGTAGGTCACTCGATCCGTGCTTCCCGCAGGAGCGTTCTGCACGAACTCGTCGATGGTGCCAACACGTGCACGAACGAGGGCATGGCCATCCAGACCGGCGAAGCGCGTTCTGACAGCTCTACCGATCTGGCGAATCAGTAGCCGAAGTTCTGAGTCCACCAATATCCGTCCGCACTGTGCAGCACGCCGACTCCGATGGTGCGGAAATCAGGGTTGAGAACATTGGCTCGATGGGGTCGACTGCGCATCCACGCGTCCATGACCTGATTCGGAGTCTTCTGCCCGAACGCGATGTTCTCCCCCGCCGGATCGGAAAAACCTTCCTCCATCATGCGTTCGAACGGGTCGGGGCACCGCGCCAACTGATGTGCGAGCAAGCGCCGGGTGGCCATGTCGGCGCAATGCCGCCGGGAAGATCGGCGCAGCCGCTCGTCCCGCGTCAGCGACTCCAGCGAGTGCCGGGACCTGACGATGTTGACAAGTCGCGCGACCTGGTCCTCGAACCGTCTGCGTTCAGGCTCTCTCATCTGCGTGCCACGCCATTCACGGTTCAGTGGACCCGCCGGCGGTGGACGGCCGACTCCCTGCGAGTCGACCGTCCACCAGGCACGCTCAGGAGCCCTGCGCTCCGTGTCGGACATCGGCGGGAACGGGGGTGACGATGTCCGACTCGCATACCGTGCACCAAGATTCACGCCCCCCAGCGGCGCGGCACAATGCCCGAATGCGGCCGTTGCCCGCAATCTGCCGGAGTCTGCCCGGACTTCACCCTCTGACTTGGACCTCGAGGGCACATTTTCGCCATCGCCGCGTCGATTTCGTAAGCCACGCTTAACTGGCGGATACAGTTTCGTTTGGACGGCCCAGCCACCCACGATTTCGCGAGACCATGCGGGGGTAACACCGGAATGCGGGTATGGGCAAGGGAATCCTTCACCCGCGAAGGGAGCCACTGTGACCGTTGCGACAACCACGACCAACCTGGCCTCCAGCGACGGCCAGCGGCTTCCAGCCGAACTGCGGCGAGTGTTGACGACGCTCGCTCGAACGCCGCACCTGCTGGTGGCCAGCGACTACGACGGAACCCTGGCTCCCATCGTCGATGATCCGGCTCTGGCTCTGCCGCAGCCGGAGGCAGTGGCCGCACTGCGGTGCCTCGCAGGTCTGCACGAGACCACCACGGCGGTGATCTCCGGCCGTGCGCTGCGCGACCTCGCCACGCTCTCCCGCCTTCCCGGCGAGGTTCACCTGGTGGGCTCGCACGGCTCCGAGTTCGCTGTCGACTTCGTGCGTGCGCTGCCCGAGGAAGCGAGAAACGTACTCGACAGGGTGAGATCCGAGGCCGAGTCGCTGTGCCAGTCGACGCCTGGCCTGCTGATCGAGCTCAAACCCGCCAGCGTGGCTTTTCACTACCGGCAGTGTTCCCCCACGACGGCACGACAGCTCCTTGCCCACCTGCGCTCTGACCTGTGTACCTGGGAGGGCGTGCAGGTCTCCGAGGGTAAGGCCGTCATCGAGTTCTCCGTGGTCGAGACCGACAAGGGCCACGCCCTCGACATTCTGCGTCACCAGGTCGGCGCCACCGCGGCGATCTTCCTGGGCGACGACGTGACGGACGAGAAGGCGTTCGCGCGCCTGTCCGGCCCGGACGTCGGCATCCGCGTGGGTGCCGGTGAGTCGCTGGCGTCGTACGTGGTCGCGGACCCCGCCGACGTGGCGACCGTGCTCGCGTTCCTGCTGGAGGAACGCCGGGCGTGGCTGCACGGCGACCAGGCCGTGCCGATCGAGCGCCTGACGATGCTCGCCAACGAGCGTTCGGTGGCCCTCGTGACGCCGGACGCCAAGGTCAACTGGCTGTGCCACCCCGAACCGGACTCCGCGGCGATCTTCGCGGACCTGCTGGGCGGGCCGGCGGCCGGTCACTTCTCGATCAAGCCGGAGCACGGTTCGCTGCCCCTGGGCCAGCGCTACCTGCCGGGCACGATGATCGTGGAGACCCGTTGGTCGCGGCTCCTGGTGACCGACTACCTGGAGCACGACCTCGCGTCGCACCGCACCGACCTGGTGCGCCGCATCTCGGGCTCGACCAACGCGGTGATCACGTTCGCGCCGCGCCCGGAGTTCGGCCAGGTGCCCGTGCGGTTGCTGCGCGAGCGCGACGGCCTGCGCGTCGTCGGCACCTCGGACCCGATGGTGCTGCGGTCCCCCGGCGTCGACTGGGAGATCACCTCCGACGGCCAGCACGAGACCGCGCGTGCCGTCGTCCGGCCGCGTGAGGGCGCGCCGGTACTGCTCGAACTGCGGTGCGGCACCGACGACCTCTCCGAGTCCGTTGTGGACGAACCAGCACGGCACATCCGCGCAGCCTCCTACTGGTACGACTGGGCGAAGACGCTGACACTGCCGTCCGTCGAATCCGATCTGGTACTGCGCTCCGCGCTGACGCTGCGCGGCCTGGTGCACAAGGACTCCGGCTCGATCATGGCCGCGGCGACCACGTCACTGCCCGAAGAGCTCGGCGGCGTCCGCAACTGGGACTACCGCTACTGCTGGCTACGCGACGGAGCCATGACCGCCGCCGCCCTGGTGTCCGTGGGCTCGTTCGCCGAAGCCGACGGCTTCCTGGCCTGGCTGCACGGCGTCCTGGACACCATCCCCGGCCCGGAACGCCTGCACCCGCTCTACACCCTGCACGGCACCCAGCTCGGCGCCGAAGCCGTCATCGACACCCTCCCCGGCTACGCGGGCTCGCGCCCCGTCCGCGTAGGCAACCTCGCCAACCAGCAGGTACAACTCGACGTGTTCGGCCCGGTCGTCGACCTGGTCGTGCACCTGGCCACCGCACGCGGCACGCTCTCCGACGCCGACTGGACAATGGTCCAGGCGATGGCCGAGGCCGTCTCCCGGCGCTGGCACGAACCCGACCACGGCATCTGGGAAGAACGCCACGCCCCACGCCACCACGTGTACTCCAAAGTCATGTGCTGGCTGACCATCGACCGCGCGATCAAGCTCGGCGAACAGTTCGGGCGTGACCTGGCCCCCTCCTGGGTGCCGCTGCGCGACACCATCGCCACCGACGTGCTGAAAAACGGCTGGAACGACGAAGTCCAGTCGTTCACCACCGCCTACGACGGCGACGACCTCGACGCCGCCTCCCTGTTCGTCGGCCTGTCAGGCCTCATCGACCCCGCCGACGAACGCTTCCAGTCCACCGTCACCGCCATCGAAGCGGAGTTGCGGTCGGGTAGCACCGTCTACCGCTACCGCCGCGACGACGGCCTGCCCGGCGACGAAGGCGGCTTCCACCTCTGCGCCGCCTGGATGATCGAGTCCTACCTGCTCACCGGCCGCCGCACCGAAGCCGAAGAACTGTTCAGCCAGATCATCGCCGCCGCAGGCCCCACCGGCCTGCTACCCGAGGAATACGACCCCGTCGCCGAACGCTCACTCGGCAACCACCCACAGGCCTACTCACACCTGGGCCTGATCCGCTGCGCCCAACTGCTCTCGCAGTAGCGGCACAAGCATCCCGACACGCCTGGAACCAGCACAACGGTTCCGTTGACCACAGCAGGCGCTGTCAACGAAAAATGGGAACGCCACCGCCTCAAAGCGCAAAGGCACCAGGTCGGCAAGCGAGCGGAAAAGCTCAGCTCGCCGACCTGGTTTGGCGATTCAAGACAACACCGAACCCACTACACCGACAGCACAGCACAGGAGTCAATC
>NZ_JARAYZ010000011.1:0-14014 GCF_033794685.1 Streptomyces sp. ID05-26A | reverse complement strand
CGACAAGCCCAGTAGCGAACAGCCTGGTGGCGACAAGCCTGGTGGTTTCGTGCCTGGCATCCACACGCCGGTCATCGACACCAAACCCGGCGGCGACCGCCCCGGCAGCGACCGGCCTGGTACTGAACGGCCTGGCACGGACACGCCGGTCATCGACACCAAACCCGGCAGCGACCGACCCGGCGGCGACCGCCCCGGCAGCGACCGGCCTGGTACTGAACGGCCTGGCACGGACACGCCGGTCATCGACACCAAACCCGGCGGCGACCGACCCGGCAGCGACCGGCCTGGTACTGAACGGCCTGGCACGGACACGCCGGTCATCGACACCAAGCCTGGCACCGACAAGCCCGGTACCGAACAGCCTGGCGGAGACAAGCCAGGTACCACCCCGACGCTGCCCCCGCTCGTCGCGCCGCCGGCACCGGTCGGTCAGCAGCCGGTCGGTCAGCAGCCGGTCCGCACCACACCCACGCCCACCCAGACACCCATCACCAGCCAACCCAGCCCAAACACACCCAGCCCAAACACGCCCAGCCCAAACACGCCCAGCCCAAACACGCCCAGCCCAAACACGCCCATCGCAGCACCGGTCACCGCACCCGTCCTGCCCCCGCCGAACACCACGCCCGTCACCGACACGCCCACCATCGACGCGCCTGTCACCACCACGCCCGTCACCACCACGCCCGTCACCACCACGCCCGTCACCGACATACCCGACCTCGACACACCCCCAGCAACACCCGTCACCAACACACCCGTCACGAACACGCCCGTCACCAACACACCCGTCACGAACACGCCCGTCACGAACACGCCGGTCACGAACACGCCCGTCACCAACACCAACCCGACTGGGCAAACCAACCCGGCACGCACCGACACCAGCACCCCAGCCACACCGACACCACAACGGCCACAAGAATCGAACGGCACCACACCGCCGACGAACTTCCAGGCCACGCCCGCGCCGTTCGTTGTCGGCGATAACGTCCAGGTTCAGCCGGTTCACGCTCCTGAGGCGTCCACTCGAACCGGTCCAGCCACCGAACAGTCCACAGAGGACTACGGCGATCGGGAGGACGCGGTCCGGCGAGACGCCCAGACCGAAGTTCACTCCGAGGTGCCTGTGCGGGAGCGGCTGCCTCTGAAGCGTGAGTTCGACGGACCTGCCGAGTCGGCATTCGGATCGACTTCGCCCGCCACGAATCCGCCCGACCAGGACACCCGCCCCGCAGCGATGTCCGACAAGGGCAAACAGCGCGCGACCACTCCGAACCTCGCGCCCGCAGAACCCGACACCTCCGGCATCGACGACGAACTGTCCGACGACATGCCCCTGTTCGGCTTTCCCAGCGAGCCGCCGGCTGGACTTGACGCCGCGACGCAGGGGTGGGCCGACCAGGTCCGCCAGGCGCACCGCGAACTCCGCGACGCGGAGCCACGGAAGCGCGAGGAGGTTCTGCGACGCGCACAACAGCTCGCGCCGCTACCGCCAGGCAACATCTTCATCGGCAAGGACAGCCAGACCCCGCACCAGATCGACACCGAGAACAAGATCGACCAGATCCGCACGGTCGTCGCCCACACCCTCCTCACCACCGACTCCGACACCACCGCGGCCAACCAGGCCACGCAGCTCACGAAACAATTCGGAGTCCAACGCCGACGCGGCCTTCTCGGCGGGCACAATCCCGCCGGCAGCTCCAGAACCGCCGGGGAAAGCTCGACCACCGCGACCACCGCGACCAACCGGGCAGTCGCCGTACCGACCCCCAAGATAACGAGCAGCGAACCCTACATCGCCGATTCGCTCAAGCGCGCCTCTTTCCTTGACGAGCGCCGACTGAGAACACGCGTCGAGCAGTTCGAGCAACTGGCACGCGAGTCAGGCTTCAACCTGATCCACGAGCCTGTGGAAACCAACACGCAAGAAGTACTAAGTGAACTCGGTACGCGCTGGCAAATCTTCCTGCTCGAAGCATCACCCTCTCCGGCATCAGTCGCCAGAATCCAGGAGCTGTTCACCGACCTCTACACCACCTCAACCCTGACACTCAGACGATTCCCGCGAACACGCCAAAAATACATCGCGTCCGAGTTCCCTGCGGTACCCCAGGAAAAAAGCACACAACAGTTTTCGAGCATTGAACGAGCCCTGTACCGGCGCACGATCATGACCATGCTCGACAACCCCGGCATACTCATACATCATCTGGAATCACCGGACGGCGCGCCACTTCACGAACGCCTCATCCGATCACGCCTGATGATAATCAGCATCCAATCCGCCAGCCAGGTAATCGGCAGCCCCCGATACAACCTCATACTTCAAGACCCGACACAGCTTGACCACCTGCTCAACCCCTATGGCGCACCTGCGGACTCCGCACCGAACTTCATCTACGAGGTGGAGAACGCGAAGGCCCCGCTCACCTATTTCGAGCAGGTGCCGCACTCCGTCATGCACCTCGTCAAGTTCGACGGGCGATCGACCAGCCTCTCCCCGCAGCAGGAACAGGATCTCGCGAGAGCACTGCGCGAAATCGTCGCGGAACTGGAAATGCGCTCCAGCCTCGGAGAACAAACTCCAGCCAACATCGTCATCACATCAGAAGTTCCACAATTCCTCGACCACACCGACAACTCAGGCAACGCGAACAACAAAACCAAAACAGAACAGGAAAGACAACTACACGAAACGATAAAGCGCCACATCAGGAAAGAAGCTTCGGAACTGAGCGATCCCTACCGCAAGAATTCCTTGGCCAAACTCCAGACTGTCGCCTCTCCCCTACCGGGGCGTGGCGACACTCCGGGAGAGATCGGAATCTACGTCAGCATCGGAAACGGCGAAACCGAGCGCGCGGCAGACGCCTATCTTCGCCTAACCGGAGAGCTCGACAACGTCCGGCTCAGGAGCAGGCAGGACTTGTTCGACATCGTGTCGAACCAACTGAACCAGCACGCAATTCGGGAATTTGCGTCCTCCCACGGCTACTACGACCGATCGAGAATCAGGTTCAAGCATCGACCCCTTGGCCCCACCGCCAGAACCAGACTGGCGGACATCGACGAGGCGCTCCAAAGAAATCCCGCGACGCCCGAGGTCGACCACCTGATCCGCCCGGTGCTTGCCACCCTGGTTCTCTCGGCGTCCCTCACCCTGACGGCACCAAACCCGACCTACGACCCGATCACACCCGCGTTCCTGAACGAACTACTGGGCGAAGTAACACGGTTTCTCTCCAGCAACCCTTCCTCAAGTCTCTTCGACTCGCTGGAATCACCGCTGTACGGACTCTCCACCGCACACAACACACGAACGCCTATGCTTCAGTTCCTGATCGGCCTCGCCAACCTCGACAACAGCGACCGCACGCTGATGCTGGAGAGAGTCAAGCGAGGCGACATCGAGCGGGAAATCTGGAACATCATGCAGCGTCCGCTGCTGCACAGACCCTCCGCAGACTACCCATTCAAATTTTTCTACAGCAGCACGCTACGAGAAATACGTGAACTCACCTACGAGTTCCCTCGCAGCTCCTTCATTTTCCACGGACCTTCCGAAGACGAAACACTGTCCGACAAGGAACGTGCACAACTCCACCAGTTCGCCAAGTCCCATGCCCCAGAGGTCGCCAGGCTCGCCGAGCGCAGGAGCAGACCCCGCGAGATCATGATCTACGTGAACTCATCGGCCAACTCGGACCTCGGGGAGGATTTTCTCGACTTCGGCTGGCCGGCCCAGATGAAGGAAACTCTCGTATACCACCTTGAGCGCGAGTTCAGCAGCTTTCGCGAGAAAGACCCCACGCTGCCGAACATCTTCTTCGACGTGAGGGTCAGAAATAGCGGGAGTGTGGGCCGCGGGTTCGCCTACATCGAAGTCCACACGGAGGCTGTCGGCCTCACGCCCGAACAATTAGGCATCGACACCCATCTGCGCGCGACACGCCATCTGAAGGCGCTGGCAATTCCAATCTCGGAACTGCGGACACTAGCCACCGAATACAGCAGCCTCATGCAGTCCACGCGGTGGAAAGTCGAGGTTCAGAACCACACCATCACCTTCGGTTCGGGACTACTGGGCATCAGCGACACGGAAGAACTGCTGGACACCCTGAATCGCGGGCTCATCGATTTCGGCGACGACCAGATAGTATCTCAGGTCAGGAGCCTCGTCGCGGACCTGATCATGTTCGACTCTCTGCACTACAGGGCTTTTCCCGCGTTTCACAATGGTATCCACCACCGTGGCGGATGGCAGCTGCCCGCCCCTTCCAGGGACGACGTCAACAGAATACTGGAAGACGTGATCGCGTTCCTCTTCCACAGCGACCACAGGAAACTCTTCACCGATCCGAACTCACCCGCGTTCGGAATGCGTTCCGATCCGGGAACCCCACTGCCCGTACGACTTCTCCGCATCAGCCTGATGTATCTCAGCCCCGAGGAGAAGACCAAGCTTCTCGCCCACTGGCAACACTTCGCGGAGCTGACGCAGAAGGACAATCTCGCACACAGGATCATGGTGCGGTTCGACATGACCTCGGGCCACTACGGCGCCCACCTGAAGGAAGACCTCCGCACGCTCTACTTCTCCAAAATCGGGGGTCCTCCTCCTGGGGTCGACCGCTTCGCGGGCCGACAGCGCCTCAGCATCGTCACGAACTCCGCAGGCGAAATGGTCCTGAGGGGCTATCAGTCCAACAACTGGCCCGCGCTCGGGTTCAGCCCCGACCAGCTGCCACTGGAGCTCCAGACCCAGCCGGAGTTCCAGGTCAGATTCACCCTCGACGAGCCACACAGCCACTCCCGCGTGCGGCTCGCCGACGCGCCCGCCCAGCAACTCGCTCATCCCACGCACTCGTCTACGGCGCCTTCCTTCGAGGTTCGTCGCGTCGGCGAAGGTCCCGGCGGCGTCGTCGAGATCACCGTGGTCGCCGCTTTCGCGGCCTCCCATCTCGACGACCGCGCTGTCCGGAACACCATCGCGCAGGCCCAGCACTCGATCGACATGTACTACAACCGCGCCGCGCTCCAACTCCCCACCGGAGAACTGCTCCGCTTCCGGCTGGTACCGCCACCACCGCTGGTCAGGGCGCACCACACCATCGCCCTCGGCCCAGACCTCGATCCCGGCTACCTGCGCTGGAACCCTCGCCAGTCACACGCCGTCACCGCCTACTCGTACGGCCTCATGATCGGCCTGCACGACCCCGACACCGCCGACCACGAGGCTGAGATCGAGCGACTCGCCGCACACGGACCTACCGCTGAACACGTCACCACACTCCAGGACGCGCTCCGACCGCGCCCAGAACCCTCGGACACGCTCAGCTCCCGTGCCAAGGGAAAGAACCGCGATGACGACGACGTCTTCATGGAAGACGTCGACGCCGATCCCGACGACGGTTCCGCACAGCGGAGCCACACCGGATTCCGCACCTCTTCGTCCCCCAATTTCGGCGACCGAGACCTGCGAGACCTACTGGACTGGGCTGACCGGATCGAGCGGGCCCAGGCCGTTCTGGACGAGGTACCCCGCGGGCAGCGGCGGCAGGCCGAGAAACTGGCACGGCAACTCGTCCCACTCCCCACCGCCCTCCCACTCGAACAAACCCCCGACCAAGCCAGAACCGAATGGCTCATCTCCAACATCCGACTAGTAGTCACAGCCGCACTACTCGATCTCCGCACCCGCGAAGCCGACCGAGAAACCCACGCCACCGCACTCGCCAAAGAACTCACCAAAAAGTACAGCGTCCGACGCACACGCGGACTCCCCGGCGGCGCCGCACCCAGTACCATCCCCAACCCCGACCACGGAGAAACCTCTGTGGCGGGCGCGGCTCGCACCATCGACTCCCCCGCACACGGCTTCTCCGCCGAACCGCCTGCGGGACTCGACGCCGCCGACCCGCACTGGGCCGACCAGGTCCGCCAGGCACACCGCGCACTCAACGAGGCCGACCCAGCCGAAGTCGACCACGCACTTCGCCGCGCACAACAACTCGCACCGCTGCCCGAAGGCACGATCTTCATCGGCAGGAACACACAAACCCCGCAGCAAATCAACATCCAGAACAAAATCGACCAAATCCGCATTGTCGTCGCCCACACCCTCCTCACCGACTCCGACACCACCGCGGCCAACCAAGCCAGACAACTCACCCGCCAATTCGGCGTCCAACGACGCCAAGGACTCCCCGGCGGACACAAACACGTCTACGACCCCAACCCCGATACACCCACCGTCGGCGAAAGCTCGGCCACCGCAGCCGCCCGACCAGCCCCAAGACCGGTCCCGAACCCTCCGGCAACCCCTCCACCAAACGCGGCATTCGACTCGGCCGACTACATCAGAACCGCCGTCAGCGCCGCTCCCTTCCTCAACGAGAGGAAGCTGAGAGAACGGATCAGGCAGTACGAGCGACTCGCACACGAGTCAGGCTTCGAGCTGAAATCCGTCATTACTCCGGCAAGCACGGATGCCGCCCTTGAAATCATCACCACGGAATGGCCGTCCTTCTCGCGAGGCAACACGGACTCTCCTCCGGAAGTAGCCAGAACGCAATCGCTCCTGCTCGACCTGTACACCACCTTGACCCTGGAACTACGCCGTCCAGCGAACAGCCCGCATAAATCGGACCGCTCCCACTTCTCCCACATTCGCCCCTTTACCGCCAACAGTATCTTCATAGCAATCGGAAAGGCCATCGGCCAGGGATCGATCACCCCTCTGCTCGACGATCCCAACTCGACCACACACCACCTCGAGTCCACGAAAAACGCACCGCTCCACGAACGACTCGTCCGATCACGCCTGCTTTTTCTCAACCAGCATAATCGCGATCTGGTGGCCGCCAGCCCCCGGTTCGGCCTGCTCCTCCAGGAGCCGGCAATGCTCGACCGGCTTCTCCACCCCGCGCGCGAGGTCTGGAACTCCGCCCAAATTATCGTCAATGAGACGACGAATACAAATAATCCTCTCACCTACTTCCAGGCGATTACACACTCACCTACACGCGTGATCGAACTCGACAAGAAATCACGCAAAATATCCGCAGACCAAGACAGAAAGCTCGCCGCGGCCGTCAGCAGCATGGTCGCCGAAGTCGACGCACGCTCCAAACTCGGAGAAGGCACCCCGGCCGAGATCGTCATCACCGCGACGGAACGAAAGAGACCGGAGCGCTCCCTTGGCTCGACATTCCTGCACAGTGACCTCTCCCAGGCACAGACCGCACATCTCCACAAGCGAGCATCCGAGCACCTCATCACCGCACTGTCCAACCTGGACAAACCGGCACCTCGAACACGCTCACTCGACATACGAATCGTAAAGTCCGAGCCCAACCCGCAACAGCGGCATCAGAACGACAGGACAACGTTCGGAATCACCCTCAGCATCGGGAACATCGATTTCGAACGAGCAACAGACGCCTATCTCCGTGTCACCAGTTCACTGGAAAACGTTCAGCTGACCGACAGACGATCCCTGTCCGACATCGTCGACAACCAACTGAACCTCCTGAACATCCACATACCGGGATTCAGCGCACGATACGCCTATCGCCCGCTGAGTCCGGAAACCAGAACTCGCCTCGAACTTCTCAACGAGGCGCTTCGAACCAACCCCGCGCTGGCCACGGACAACCACGCCGTCCGCTCAGTGATCGCAAACCTACTGATATCAGCTTCCCTGATCCTCACGTCGAGCGATCGACAGATCGATCCGATCACCCCCGCCCGACTGAACGAGGTCCTGGAAGAGGCCACACGATTCCTACAGGATCATCCTTCTTCCGAACTCTTCGCAGCGCACGACTCACCGTTGTTCAGCCTCTCCTCCGTCCACTACGCTCCCGCACCGATGCTCTATTTGTTCGTCGGCCTCGTCAATCTTGAGAACCGAAACCGCGCGCTAATCCTGAAGAGGATCGGCGACGATGATGTCCAAAGAGAACTGAACAACATCGTGCCGGCCATGCTGCTCCGCGCCGGTTCACCGGATCAGCCGTTCAAGCGCGTGTACAGCGACATGCTGCTAGAAATGCTTGAGGTCCCATCGAACCTCCCCCGCAGCTTCACCATGCCAGTTGCCGCCAACCCGAAAGTCCTCTCAGAAGACGAGCGGAGTGTTCTGCGGATTTTTGCCAGGAACTTCGCCCCCGAGGCCGCCAGGCGAGCACTCGAAGGAATCCCGCTTCCCAAAGTCAACATCGTCTTCGACAGCCCCATCGCCTTTGGCCCGGACGGCCGACCATTGCCGAGGCCAAAAATGGAGTGGCAGTTCATTGCGCGGGATGCGCTCTACAGCTATCTCGCACAGGAGTTCACCAAACTACGGCAGGCGAACCCGAAACTCCCGGAAATCACTATTATTCCGCCGATCTACAGCTCGGAGAACGGAACCCCAGGGTCCACGCGATTCGTAGTCGTGGTCAAGCCGTCCGGGATCACTCCCGAGCAGTGCGCCGTGGACACACATCGCCTGGTCACCCGAAATCTGCGCAACCTGACGGTTCCGCCGTCAGAACTCCGACGGACTGTCGCAGAGTTCTCGGACCTGACCAACTCCGCCCGCTGGCTGGACGAGCACAAACAGCCTGACTTCCAGTTCGATGGCGACATTCTCCGATGGACCCCGACCTATCTCCCCAGCGCTCGCATCGAAGGTCTTCTGGATTCTTTGAACAACCTTCTCGGGAGCTTCGCGGACGATGTCGCGTCGGACACCAGAACTCTCGTCAGAGATCTGATCATCGCCTCATCGATCAGATACTGGAGCTACCCGGTCGACCGATCCTCTCGCTATCCGGTAAATGCCGAGTATCTACTTTCGCCGATCACCTTGACCGAGGTCGACAAGATCCTCGGCGAGATGGTCGATTTTCTTGCCAAGAACGACCACAGGAGACTTTTCACCGATCCGCTCTCACCAGTGTTCGGAATGCGTTCCGAACACGGAGACCCACTCGCCACACGCCTTTTCCGCATGGCGACGGTCCACCTCACCACCGAGGAGAGAGGAAAACTCTACGAAAATTGGCCACGGTTCGCGAGAACCTCTCGATCCGACAATCTCATTCTGAAGCTCATGGCACCCGGCGGGCACTATCGCACCGTAAGCAGAGAAAATGTGCGGGCGACTCTCCATGAGCTGTATTTTCCCGGCGTTCCGCAGCCCCGTTTCGAAAACGAAGAGATGCCTGCTCCGCTCTACTCCACCGATTTGCCGCCTGCCTATCAGCACACCAGCTGGCCTGTGCTCGGGTTCAGTCCCGACCAGCTACCACTCGAACTCCAGACCCAACCCGAGTTCCAGGTCAGATTCACCGAACCACACAACTACACCCGCGACCGACTCACCCACACCCCCGCACAACAACACCCCCACCCCACACTCCCCTCAACCACACCCGCCTTCGAAACACGCCACGCCGGCCACGGCCCCGGCAGCGTCCTCGAAATCACCGTCCTCGCCCACTTCACCACCAACCCCGACACCGACCCCGACCCCGACCCCGACACCCTCCGCACCACCATCAACCAAGCCCAACACATCGTCGACATGTACTACAACCGCGCCACCCTCCAACTCCCCACCGGCGAACTACTCCGCTTCCGACTCATCCCCACACCCCCAGACCAGGCCCACCACACCATCTCCCTCGAACCCGGCGACGAACCCAGCCACCTCCACTGGGACCCCGCCCAACCCCACGCCATCACCGCCTACTCCTACGGCCTCATGATCGGCATCTTCACCCCCCACACCACCAACCACACCACCGAAATCCACCACCTCACCCACCACGGCCTCACCACACACCACCTCCCCGCAATCCAACACGCACTCCAACCACCCACAACCCCCACACCACGCACCAAAGGCAAACAACGCGCCACCGACGACACAACCACCTCACCCGACAACGCCGGACCTGGCCCGAACAGCCAGGACCAGGAGTGGAATGAGCGGATCGCGCTCGCCGAGCTCTCTCTGAGCTGGGCAGCCCCTCAAGAACGAGAACACGTGGAAGACCGAGCCAGGCAACTCGTCCCGCTCCCCTCCGTGACTCCTCTCGCCCCTTCCGCCGAGCTCGCCTCGACCGAACAGGTGATCTCGAACATCCGCCTCGTGGTCGCGGCGGCGCTGCTCCATGACCTGTCCCAGAACATGTCCGACCCGGAGTCGAACGCCAGGACACTGGCCGGAGAACTCACCACGCGCTTCGGTGTCCACCGCACACACGGCTTCCTCGGTGGCCTTGCCTCTCCGACTCGGCCGGACTTCCGCGACGGAGAAGCCTCCACCTCAGGCGCGACCGGAGAAACCGCGGCCCGCTCAACCGAGTTCGGTCAAGCGCCCGCTCCTGGCGTCCCCGCCGAACCGCCCGCGGGACTCGACGCCGCCGACCCGCACTGGGCCGACCAGGTCCGCCAGGCACACCGCGCACTCAACGAGGCCGACCCAGCCGAAGTCGACCACGCACTTCGCCGCGCACAACAACTCGCACCGCTGCCCGAAGGCACGATCTTCATCGGCAGGAACACACAAACCCCGCAGCAAATCAACATCCAGAACAAAATCGACCAAATCCGCATTGTCGTCGCCCACACCCTCCTCACCGACTCCGACACCACCGCGGCCAACCAAGCCAGACAACTCACCCGCCAATTCGGAGTCCAACGACGCCAAGGACTCCCCGGCGGACACAAACACACCAGCAATCCCGACACCCTCGACGGCCCCACGACCGGCGAAAGCTCAGCCTCCGCCGCTGCCAGGCCAGACCCGAGACCAGCGCCCAACTCTTCACCGAATCCTCCGCGCAACGCGGCATTCGACTCGGCCGACTACATCAGAACCGCCGTCAGCGCCGCCCCCTTCCTCAACGAGAGGAAGCTGAGAGAACGGATCAGGCAGTACGAACGCCTCGCACACGAGTCAGGCTTCGAGCTACGAGCAGTCGACATCCCGACAAGTACAAAGGCCGCACTTCACACCATCACGACGGGATGGCGGTCATTCTCGCGCGACGGCTCGATCTCCCCAGCGGACGTAGCCAGAACACAATCGCTTCTGCTTGACCTGTTCACCACGTCCACCCTGGAACTACGCCGCCCAGCGAACAGCCCACAGAAATCATCCCGTTCCTCCTTCGCGCACATCCCGTCCACTATCAGCAACAAAATCTTCACGACGTTCGGGCAGGCCGTAGGCGGGAAATCGATCACCTCTCTGCTCGACAGCCCCAACTCGGTCACCTACCACCTGACGCCCGAGGACGACGCACCACTTCACGAACGACTCGTCCGATCACGCCTGCTCCTTCTCGACCGCGCCGTGCTCAAGCAGGTAGTCACCAGCCCCCGATTCCTCCTGCTGCTCCAGGACCCGGCGATGCTCGACCACCTTCTCCATCCCGCGCGCCAGGTCATGGAGTCCGCCGCCCTACTCGCCGAGCAGACGACGAACCCGAAGAAGCCGCTCACCTTTTTCGAGGCGATCTCGCACTCGCCCAGGCACGCGATCGACCTCGACAAGAAGGCGCGCAAACTGTCCACGACTCAGGACAGGCAACTCGCCGCGGCCATCGGCGACATGGTCGCCGAAATCGACGCACGTTCCGCACTCGGAGAGGACACCCCGGCCGAGATCGTCTTCACCGCGACCGATCCGATGGAGTTCGGTCGTTCTTTCAGGTCCTCGCTCCTGCGCACCGGAGACGTTCAGTCGAAGACGTCCCCCCTTCACATGCGGATCTACGAACACATCGTCGCGGCACAGGCCGGCCTGAGCGCACCGGCGCCCCGAACGCTCTCGCTCGATGTACGAGTCACGAATGCCGCGCCCACCGTTCACCAGAAGCGCCAAGGAAACAAACTCGCGTTCGAAATCACCCTCAGCGTCGGAAACGACTCCGTCGAACGAGCAATGGACGCCTACCTTCGACTGACCGGGCCGCTGGAAAACCTCCGGCTCACCAGCAGGCGCGCCCTGTTCGACATCAGCCGAAACCAACTGAACCTCCAGCAGATCCGTCTACCCGGATTCTCAAGCGCGCGGTACACGTATCGCCCGTTGAGCCAGGAGACCGGCGCGAGACTGAGCCTCTTCGACAAGGCACTCCGAGAGGACGCCACGCCGGTCGCCGTGGACAACCTGGTTCGATCGGTCATGGCGAACCTGATCGTGTCGGCTTCCCTGATCATCACCTCGCGCGGGCGAAAGATCGATCCGATCACGCCCGCTCGGCTGGACGAGATCCTGGAGGAGGCCACCCTGTTCCTGTCGAAGCGGTCATCGTCCGACCTTTTCACGTCATTCGCCTCTCCGTTGTACGGACTTTCCTCCGCACACGACGAGGCGGCACCGATGCTCTATCTGCTTGTCGGCCTCGTCAATCTCGACAACAAACAGCGGGATCTCGTTCTGAAGAGACTCGACAGCGCGGACATCGAGAGGGAGATCCAGAACGTCCTGCCGATTATGCTGTTCCAGGGCGACTCTTCGAATCGACCGTTCAGACGCGTGTACGGCCACATGCTGAACGAAATGACGGGAGTTCCCTCCCGTCTCCCGCGCAGTTTCACCATGTCGCCGGGAGTGTCCCGCCGCGAGGAACTGTCGAAAGAGGAGCACGAAGTTCTGCGTAGATTTGCCAGGGACTTCGCCCCGGGGGCCGCCCAGCGAGCAGCAGAAGGGTCGACACTCCCCGACATCAAGATTCGATTCAGGACCAGCGACCGTACTTCGATCCATCTTCTGGACGAGTCGCGCTCGATGTGGCCGCACAACGCGCGAGATGCCCTCGAAAGCTACTTCACGCTGGAGTTCGACAAGCTCCGGCAAGCGAAGCCGAACCTGCCCGAGATCATCATCTCGCCGTCTGTCTACTACCAGAGCAGCGGCACTCCGGGAACTGCTCACTTCGAGATCGTGGCCGAACCCACCGGAATCACCCCCGAACAGCGTGCCGTCGACGCCCACGTTCTCGCCACCCGCAGGCTGGACACGCTGATGCTCCCGGTGGCGGACCTCCACAGGACGGCCGCGGAGTTCTCAGAGCTGACCACATCCGCCCGCTGGCGTCACGAACACAGTGAACCCGAGATTCAGTTCGATGAAACCCTGCTCGAAATGCCCCGAACCGAGGGCAACCTCAACGCCCTGCACGACCTGATCACGAGATTTGACGACATCGCCGACGACGTCAGGACGTTCGTCGGCGACCTGGTCATCGCCGCCTCGCTCAGATACATGAACCACCCGCTCGGTGATCCCACTGATCCGTTCAGCGCGCGCACGTACGTATTGGCGCCGGTCACCGCGACCAAGGTGGACAAGATTCTCGGCGAGCTGGTCGACTATCTCGCCGAGAACGACCACAGGAAGCTGTTCACCGATCCGATCTCGCCGGTGTTCGGTATGCGTTCCGAACCTGGCACCCCGCTCGGGGCACGTCTCTTCCGCATCGGAACGGTTCACCTCACCGACAGCGAGAAGAAGAAGCTTTTCGACAGCTGGTCGCGCTTCACCCGCATGTCGCTGTCCGATGATCTCGTGTTGAAGCTCATGGTTCCCGTTGGGAGATACAACCTCGCGAGCGAGGAAACCACGCGCGCCTCGCTTTACGAGGTCTACTTTCCCGGAGTTTCGCTGCCTTCGTCCAATTACGATTCCGACGCGACGCCACCCGCCCCGCTGTACGTTTCCAACGGCCCGTCGGGCGTCTTTCCTCCCGGCTACCAGGTCGACGACTGGCCCGTGCTCGGGTTCAGTCCCGACCAGCTACCACTCGAACTCCAAACCCAACCCGAGTTCCAGGTCAGATTCACCGAACCACACAACTACAACCGCGACCGACTCACCCACACCCCCGCACAACAACACCCACACCCCACACTCCCCTCAACCACACCCGCCTTCGAAACACGCCACGCCGGCCACGGCCCCGGCAGCGTCCTCGAAATCACCGTCCTCGCCCACTTCACC
>NZ_JARAYZ010000010.1:0-188966 GCF_033794685.1 Streptomyces sp. ID05-26A | reverse complement strand
CCAGGCATGCAGCAAGAGCTATGGCGCGACTCGTGATGGGACCCCACCGCCTGGACCGCTTGCGAAAGACAAAGACGGACGGCTCGCCTGCGGCATCGCTTGCGATCAGGCTGCTCGCCTTGGCTTGTGCGCGGTCAGGGCCTGCGCGCCGCTACCAGCAGGCCGTCTCCCAGGGGGAGGATCACCGGCACCAAGCGGTCGTCCTCCTTCACCAGGCGTGCGATGTCCCGCATTGCCTGCGTTGAGTCGTCCCGCTTGCTGGGATCCACGACTGCGCCGTGCCACAGGACGTTGTCGAACGCGATGACCCCGCCTGGGCGCAGCATGCGCACGCCGTGTTCCAGGTACTGCGGGTACTCGGGCTTGTAGGCGTCCACGAAGACGAGGTCGTACGCCGCGTCGGTCAGGCGTGGCAAGACGTCCAGGGCCTTGCCCATGATCAGGCGGGTTCGGGACGGGGAGATGCCTGCTGCCGTGTAGGCCTCGCGGGCTGCCCGTTGGTGTTCTGAGGCCACGTCTATCGAGGTCAGGATGCCGGACTTCGGCATGCCCGCCAGGAGGTAGAGGCCGCTGGTGCCTGCGCCGGTGCCGATTTCCACCACCGCGCGGGCCTGGAGTGCGGTTGCGAGGAACCGCAGGGCGGCGCCTCCGCCCGCGCCGATGGGCACGCAGCCCAGTTCCTGGCCGCGTGCTCTTGCTGCCAGGTGCACGTCGTCCTCGGGGAGGTACTGCTCGACGTACTCCCGCAGGGCCGATTCCGTGGTCACGGGGTAGCAGGTTAGTGCGTCCAGTGCCCAAAACGGGTGAACGTGGCCCGAACCGAAATTCTCAGGGTGCTCTCAGCCCACTCTCACGATCGTTTAAAGCGCGCGGGAGAAGGTACAGAAGCAAGAAGCCAGGCTCTAGTCGGGAACAAGCCGGACCCGTCGCCCGTTGAGCCGCATAAGGGTCGCCGGGCGGCCCACATGGAGGTGCCGAAACACCTGATGCGCACGCAGTCGAGTTCACTGGAGGCCGTCGCGCCCATCGAGACGGCCGACTGGACGCCGCCCTCGTGGGACGCAATCGTCCGTGAGCACGCGGACAGGGTCTACCGGCTCGCGTACCGCCTGACCGGCAACCAGCACGATGCCGAGGACCTCACGCAGGAGACGTTCATCCGCGTGTTCCGGTCGCTGGCTTCGTACAAGCCGGGCACCTTCGAGGGGTGGCTGCACCGCATCACCACCAACCTCTTCCTCGACATGGCTCGCCGTCGCAGCCGTGTCCGCATGGAGGCGCTGCCCGAGGACAACGACCGCCTCGAGGGTGACGACCTGTCCCCCGAGGAGATCTACGACGAGAACCACCTTGATCCCGATCTGCAGGCCGCGCTGGACGAGCTCCCGCCGGAGTTCCGTGCCGCCGTCGTGCTCTGTGACGTGGAAGGACTCTCCTACGAGGAGATCGGCGCCACGCTCGGGGTGAAGATGGGTACCGTGAGGAGCAGGATCCACCGGGGCCGTCAGGCTCTGCGGGTCGCGCTCGAACGTCGTCGTCAAGAATCGTTGCTGGAGGACTCTGCATGACCGACCTCCGAGGTTGGGGCCTGCCTGAGCAGCATCTCTTGCCGGATGCCGTGGTCGCGTTCGTGGACGGAGAACTGTCCTCGACCGCCCACGAGCGGGTGTCCGCGCACGTTCAGCGCTGTGGCTTCTGCGCATTCGAGACCTACACGCAGCAGCAGGCGCGCTCAGCCGTGCGCACTGCTTCGGCGCCCACGGCGTCGGCGTCGTTGCTCGACAGGCTCGGCGCGATTCCTCAAGAGGTCGAACTGCCCTCCGCTCCGGACGGGCTCGCGATCACCGAGGACGGTCAGTTCGTGGCCGTCCAGCGCACGGACAAGCCCGCGTTCGGCGCCGGGCCCGTGCTGGGGTCCTCGAGACCGCTGGGCAGCAACGGCTGGTTCAGCGGCCGGCGTGCCCGCCAGGGTGCCGGTGTCGTCGTGAGCGGCATGTTGCTGAGCGCGCTCGCGTTCACCACGTCCGACGGCGAGCCGCCCGTGCAGGTTCCGGTGCCGCAGAACGCCGGCGCGGTCTTCGCGACCACCCCCTGACAGTCATTTCACCGTTGTTGAGGCACGCTGTAGCTCAGCACTCCTAGCGGAAAACTCGGGGAGAGATGAGCCAGCAGTCGCCCAACGGCCAGACGTCCACACCCGTTTCCGGAGTGGACGACGGAGCGCATCGCAGGCTCCGGCCACGGCCCCTGGTGCAGCCGCCGGTCGACCCCGCGTTCGCCACCGCTTTCGGCCGCCCGGACGGTGTTCCCGGCGCGTTCGCCTCGCGTGACGTGCCCATGTCCCAGCTCCAGTCCGCGCCTCCGCCCCCCGAGTCCCTCGTGACGGCGTTCGGCCGCCAGGGTTCTCCGGAGCTGTTGCAGCGGCCGCCGGTGCCCGTGTCGGACCCGGATCCGGACATCGACCCGGTGTTCTGGGGCGACAAGCCCGCCGGCGACCCGTGGCGCGACCCGGCGTCCGGTGCCGTCATCGGTCCGCCCGCCGTCGGTGAGGACGCTCCCGGTGAGCCCGAGGGCAAGCCCGAGCCCGGTCCGCAGCTGAGCGTTCCCGAACTGATCTTCGGCCGTCGGGTGAAGCCCACGGCCCTCGCGTTGCTGCTCACGGTCGCGCTGGTCCTGGGCGCCGTCGGTGGCCTGGTCGGCTGGCTGATCGGCAGGGCCGGCAACCCGCTGACCGACTCGACCGTCACGCTGGCCGAGGTGGCCGAGGGCAAGGAACGCCCGGCCGGCTCGATCTCGGACATCGCCAAGCGCGTGACGCCCAGCGTCGTCTCCATCGAGTTCAAGGGCGCGAACGTCGCGGGCGTCGGCTCTGGCGTCGTCATCGAGGCCGGCGGCTACATCCTGACCAACGACCACGTCGTCGCCCCGGCCGCGCAGGACTCCTCGGCCAAGCTCAGCGCCGTCTTCACCGACGGCACGCGTGCCCAGGCCCGCGTCGTCGGCCGCGACCCGAAGACCGACCTCGCCGTCATCAAGGTCGAGGTCACGAACCCGACGGTCCTGCAGTTCGGCAACTCCGACGAGCTCCAGGTCGGCGACAGCGTGATCGCCATCGGCTCCCCGTTGCAGCTCTCCAACACCGTCACCGAGGGCATCGTCTCCGCGCTGCACCGCCCGGTCACGGCGGCGGGCGAGAACGGCGGCCCCCAGGTCACCTACGACGCGATCCAGACCGACGCCGCCATCAACCCGGGCAACTCCGGCGGCGCGCTGGTCGACTCGCGCGGCGCCCTGATCGGCATCAACTCGTCGATCCGCACCGAGACAGGTGGTTCGGTCGGCCTCGGCTTCGCGATCTCCGGCAACCAGGCCCGCAAGATCAGCCAGGAGCTGATCCGCAGCGGCCAGGTCAAGCACGCGGACATGAACGTCAACGTGAAGTCCGTGTCCGCCGAGACCTCCGAAGGCGCCCAGGTGCAGAACGTCCCCGCCGGAGGTGCCGCGGCCGCCGCGGGCATCCAGGAGGGCGACGTCATCACCAGGGTCGGCAACCGCATGGTCCGCAACGCGGCCGAACTGGTCGTCGCGGTCAGGGAACACGAAATCGGCCAAACGGTGCAGGTGACGCTGGCGCGCCAGGGCCGCGAGCTCAAACTCGACGTGACATTGAAGAGCGACTGAGAAGTAGGCTGAGACCTGTGTTCGACAGCATCGGATGGGTAGAGATCCTCATCATCGTCGTCGCGGGTCTCTTCATCCTGGGACCCGAACGCATGCCGACGGCGGCAGCGTGGCTGGGGAAGACCGTGCGCCAGGTCCGCGAGTACGCGACCGGAGCGCGGGAGCAGCTCAAGCAGGAGATGGGGCCGGAGTTCGAGTCGCTCCGCAAGCCCCTCGAGGACCTGCGGGAGCTGCGCAACTTCGACCCCAAGCGCGCGGTGACCAAGCACCTCTTCGACGACTCGGAGCCGACGACCAAGTCGAACGGCTACCCGACTCCCTCGACCCCGCCCGCGGCCGAACAGCGTCCGCTCGCACCGGGTGAGCGTCCGCCGTACGACCCGGACGCCACCTGAGTCCTGAACGCACGAGGGGCCCCTTCCGCGCGGAAGGGGCCCCTCGTGCGTTACGTGAGTGCTTAGCGACCGGCGGGCGAGACGTTGAGCAGACGCCCTGCCAGGCCGCGCGAACGAACCGAGAGCTTCGTGGCGATCCCGGTCAGCACCTGGGCGGCGGCCGAGTCCGGCACCGCCTGCACGATCGGCGTGCCCGAGTCGCCGTTCTCCCGCAGGCGCGGGTCCAGCGGCACCTGCCCGAGCAGCGGCACGTCGGAGCCGATGGCCTTGGTCAGCGACTCCGCGACGGCCTCGCCGCCACCGGTGCCGAAGACCTCCATGCGCGAGCCGTCGGGCATCTCCAGCCACGACATGTTCTCGATGACGCCCGCGACCCGCTGACGGGTCTGCAGCGCGATCGACCCGGCGCGCTCGGCCACCTCGGCGGCGGCCTGCTGCGGCGTCGTCACCACGAGGATCTCGGCGTTCGGCACGAGCTGCGCGACGGAGATCGCGATGTCGCCGGTGCCGGGCGGCAGGTCGATCAGCAGCACGTCCAGGTCGCCCCAGAACACGTCCGCGAGGAACTGCTGCAACGCGCGGTGCAGCATCGGGCCGCGCCACACGACCGGGGTGTTGCCCGGCGTGAACATGCCGATCGAGATGACCTTCACGCCGTGCGCGGACGGCGGCATGATCATCTTCTCGACCTGGGTGGGCTTGCCGTCGGCGCCCAGCATGCGCGGGATCGAGTGGCCGTAGATGTCCGCGTCGACGATGCCGACGGAGAGCCCGCGGGCCGCCATCGACACGGCGAGGTTCACGGTGACCGACGACTTGCCGACGCCGCCCTTGCCGGACGCGACGCAGTACACGCGCGTCAGCGAGCCCGGCTGGGCGAACGGGATGACCGGCTCCTCGGCGCCGCCGCGCAGCGTCTTGCGGAGCTCGGTGCGCTGGGCGTCGCTCATGACGTCGAGGTCGACCCGCACGGACGAGACGCCGTCCAGGGCCTCGACGGCCGCGGTGACGTCCTTCGTGATCTTGTCCCGCATCGGGCAACCGGCGACCGTCAGGAAGATGCCCACGACCACGGCGCCGTCCGCGCCGACCTCGACGTCCTTGACCATGCCGATCTCGGTGATCGGGCGGCGGATCTCGGGGTCCTGCACACCGGCGAGCGCCTTGCGGACGTCGTCGACCGTGGGGAGGGGCTGCGTGGTGGTCACCGATCCATGCTACGTCCGGTTCGTGCCCGTCCTACCGGCCGGTCACTTCTCCGTACAGGCCCAGGTCGTAGCCGGGAGCACGCTGTCCGTAACATCGACGCCCGTGCCGGAATCGGGTAGTTCCCGGTTGCCCACCCGTGTCGAGCTCGGGGTGTGGCGATCGTTCCTCCGCGCGCATGCACGGATCACGAGGGTCCTCGAGGCCGAACTGATTGCTGAGCAGCGCCTATCGCTCGCGGCGTACGACGTGCTGGTTCAACTGGCCGAGACGCCTTCCATGCGCATGCGCATGACTGAACTGGCCGATGCCGTTCTGCTGTCCCGTTCTGGCGTGACCCGCCTGGTGGACCGTTTGGAACGTGCTGGGCTCGTCGGGCGTGAACGCGCCGACGGTGACGGACGCGGCATCGTGGCCGTGCTCACACCGCTGGGCGCCGAACGTCTCCGCAGTGCCTCCACCACCCACCTCGCCGGCGTCGCCGAGCACTTCGGGGAGAGCTTCGGCCCCGGTGAGCTCGAGGCGTTCGGCCGCACGTGCGACCGGCTCGCCGCGGACGACGTGTTCCCCTGATCGCATGATCACGGTGGTGGGACTCGTGCACGTCGAGGCTGGCCGCCTCCTCGTTGTGCGCTCACGCAACAAGAAGGCCTTCTACCTCCCGGGCGGCAAGATCGAGCCGGGGGAGTCCCTCGAGGACGCTGTCCGCCGCGAGGTCCGGGAAGAGCTCGGCGTCGAACTGGACGAACCCTCACAACTAAAGCGCTACATCTCTCTCGCGTACGGCGAGGGCGAGGGCGCGATGGTCGACATGACCTGCTTCACGGCACGACTGCTGGGCACACCGCGGCCCACGGGCGAGATCGCCGAACTGACCTACGTGACGCGTGACGAGTACCGCGAGCACGCCGAGACCGCTCCCGCGATCCACGAGGTCCTGGCGGACCTGGTCGCGAGTGGACGGATCAGGACGTGAGGCGGCTCACGGCCGGACCTTCTTCAGGTTGTTCTGCTCCTTCACCAGCTTCTCCAGCTCACTCCGGATGAAGTCGCGCGTCGCCACCTCGCCCAGAGCCAGCCGGACCGCCGCCAGCTCCCGCGCCAGGTACTCGGTGTCCGCCTTCGTCTGCGCCGCCCGCTTGCGGTCCTCCTCCAGCGACACCCGGTCCCGGTCGTCCTGCCGGTTCTGCGCGAGCAGGATCAACGGCGCGGCGTAGGCGGCCTGCGTCGAGAACGCCAGGTTCAGCAGGATGAACGGGTACGGGTCCCACCGCAGCGACACCGCGACGAGGTTCACCGTGATCCAGGCGACGACGAGCAGCGTCTGCCAGAACAGGAACTTGCCGGTGCCGAGGAAGCGCGCGAGCCGTTCGGAGAGCTGCCCGAACGTGTCGGGGTCGATGGAGAACCGGAAGCCCCTCGGTTCGCGCGGCTGGTCGAGTCTGCGCCGGGGCAGTACTTCAGGCATGGCTCAGTCCCGTCTCGCGCCAGTTGTCCGGCAGCAGGTGGTCCAGCACGTCGTCCACGGTGACGGCGCCGAGCAGGTGCTCGGTCTCGTCGAGCACCGGGGCGCACACCAGGTTGTAGGTGGCGAAGTAGCGCGTCACGTCGCTCAGCGAGGCGTTCGGCGACAGGCGGGCCATGTCCGTGTCGAGCACTCCGGCGACGAGGTCGAACGGCGGTTCGCGCAGCAGTCGCTGGATGTGCACGCAGCCGAGGTAGCGGCCGGTCGGGGTCGCCGAGGGGGAGCGGCACACGAAGACCATCGACGCCAGCGCGGGTGTGAGGTCGGGATTCCGCACTCGTGCCAGCGCTTCCGCGATCGTCGCGTCCGGCGTGAGGATGATCGGTTCCGGTGTCATCAGACCACCGGCGGTGTCGAACGAGTACTCCAGCAGCCGGCGGACCGGTGCGGACTCCTCGGGTTCCATCAGCTCCAGCAACCGGTCCTTGATGCCCTCGGCCAGCTCGCTCAGGAGGTCCGCCGCGTCGTCCGGGTTCATCGCCTCCAGGACGTCCGCGGCGCGCTCCTCGTCCAGGTGCGACAGGATGCCCTTCTGGTCCTCTTCGGACAGTTCCTCGATGACGTCGGCGAGCCGTTCGTCGTCGAGAGCGTCCGCGACCTCGAAGCGGCGCTTGGGCGGCAGCTCGTGCAGGGCGTTCGCGACGTCGGCCGCGCGCATGCCTTCGAAGACCGCGACGAGCTGGTGCGCGCCCTGCGGCTGGCCGGCGAGCTCGTTCACGCTCAGGCCGCCGACGTCCTCCCACCGCCACACCTGCACCGGGCCCTTGAGGCTGAACCGGCCGGTGCGCTCCCGCCCGGCGACGCGGACCATGCGCCAGTCGCGGGTGCGGGTCAGCTCCATCGCCGCGTCCACGACGACCGCGGTGGCGCCGTCCTCGAGCTGGATCCTGGCGTCGAGCAGCTCGCCGATCACCAGCACCTCGTTGACGCGCTGGTGGAACGGCCGCAGGTTCACCGACCCGGTCGCGAGCGTCACGGCGTTCGGCTCGACCGAGGTGAGCCGCAGCATCGGCACGAAGATCCGCCGGCGCGTCACGAGCTCGACGACCATGCCGAGCACGCGCGGCGGTTGCCGGTCGATGCGAAGGCTGATCACGACGTCCCGGGCCTTGCCGACGGGTTCGCCGTCGGGGCCGAACACGGGAAGTCCGGCCAGCTGAGCGATGTAGACCCGGTTCACAGCCACCACAGCTCCAGGCTAGATCACCCGCCGACCGCCCACCCGGCGATCTCGGCGCAGATCACGGCCTGTTCCTCGTCGTCTTCACCGAGACACCAGATCCAGTTCGTCACCGCGCGGTGCAGCGTCCAGTCCCGTGCGGCCTCTTCGTCCAGTTCGCCCGCGTCGCACACGGCGTGGAAGCGGTCGGCGAGCCCTTTTCTCCCGTCCATCTCGTCGAACCTGTTCCACAGCAACGGAAGCACGCCGAACTCGGGATCGCCGGACAGCGGTTTCGGGTCGATCATCAGCCACGGTTCGCGGTGGCCGCGCAGCACGTTCTCGTAGTGCAGGTCCTCGTTGACGAGGGTCGTGCCCATCGGCCTGGTGCCGGCCTCGCGGGCCGCGTCGAGCAGCCTGCGCGGCACCGCCGGGTGGTCTTCGAGGTCGCTGGAGAACCGCCGGAAGTCGTCCGGCGCCTGGAGTCCGCGGTGGCGGCGCATCAGGTCGCCGATGACGCCGATCGCGAGGTCGACCGGTTCGTCGTCGAGCGAGTGCTGGTCGAGGCGTTCCAGCAGCAACGCGCCGAGCTCACCGTCGTGGTCGAGCAGCCGCACGGTGCCGTTGCCGTCGTAGAGCTTCAACGCGATCGGTTCGTGCTCGGTCTCGGTGTCGACCCAGGTCAGCTTGAGCGCGGCGGGGTGCCCGTCGGCCTGGCGGACCGGCAGGACGACCGCGCAGAACCCGTTCATCAGCGCGCCGTCCGGGGTGAGCCGCCAGCGCGCGCACGCCTTGGTGGCGAGCTTGGGCAGCTTCGCGACCCACTCGTCCGCGCCGTCGCCCAGCCCCTCGCCGAAGCCCTCCGGCACGGTGATCATGGCGTGAACTCCAGGCGGTACACGGCGTCCCACCGCGGTTTCGTGTTGAGCCGGGCGGTCCGCAGGGCCTGCGCCGTCTCGTCGTCGGGCTCGGTCAGGTGCGCGACGGCCTGTGCGTCGACGAGGTGCGAGTGCGTGCTGGGGGAGCGGACGGTGACGGTGACCTGTGCGCCGTCGCTCAGGGGCGCCTCCGGTTCGGTGCCGCCGGAGACGACCCACAGGGAGTCGGCCCGCCAGTGGGCGTGCACGAGACGGGGCTCGTGGCCGGGTGAGGTGATCCAGACGGCCGCGGCCTTGCGCAGCGCCGAGTCGAGGATTCGCGTGATCTCCACCGGTCAAGACTGCCAGGGTCTGTGAGACCGGACTCAGCGAATATGCGGCCGGAGTTGATGCGTGCCACTGTGACGCACATAGTTACCGGCCGGTACAAGGAGGTACTCCAGTGGTCGACCAGCAGCGTCCCCGTCGCTCGTGTCTGGCGGTCCCCGGCTCGAGCCAGAAGATGATCGACAAGGCGCGCACGCTGCCGGCGGACCAGGTGTTCCTGGACCTGGAAGACGCCTGCGCGCCGCTGGCCAAGCCCGACGCCCGCAAGACCATCGTCGCCTCGCTCAACGAGGGCGGCTGGGGTGACAAGGCCCGCGTCGTGCGCGTCAACGACTGGACGACGGAGTGGACCTACCGCGACGTCACCGAGGTCGTCGAAGGTGCCGGCGCGAACCTCGACTGCATCATGCTGCCGAAGGTCCAGACGCCCGAGCAGGTCGTCGCGCTCGACTTCCTGATCACCCAGATCGAGAAGACGATGGGCTACGAGGTCGGCAAGATCGGCATCGAGGCGCAGATCGAGAACGCCCTGGGCCTGAACAACGTCAACGCGATCGCCACCGCGTCCCCGCGCGTCGAGACGATCATCTTCGGCCCGGCGGACTTCATGGCGTCGATCAACATGAAGTCGCTGGTGGTCGGCGAGCAGCCGCCCGGTTACGACGTCGGCGACGCCTACCACTACATCCTGATGCGGATCCTGATGGCCGCGCGGGCCCACGACAAGCAGGCCATCGACGGCCCCTACCTGCAGATCCGCGACGTCGACGGCTACAAGCGCGTCGCCGGGCGTTCGGCGGCGCTGGGCTTCGACGGCAAGTGGGTGCTGCACCCCGGCCAGATCGACGCGGCCAACGAGGTCTTCAGCCCGAAGCAGGACGACTACGACCACGCCGAGAACATCCTCGACGCGTACGAGTTCTACACGTCCGAGGCGGGCGGCAGGCGCGGCGCGGTGATGCTCGGCGACGAGATGATCGACGAGGCGTCGCGCAAGATGGCGCTGGTGATCTCCGGCAAGGGCCGTGCCGCGGGCATGGCTCGCGCGAACGTGTGGACGCCGCCGGAGGACTGATTTCGTTACGGATTGTGCGCTACTTCACCACGAATGTCACTGGACGTGTTCGACCGTCACAGGTTGCGTTCGAAACGGGTGAAGTAACGCACAATCCGTCACCGAAGTTTGCGATCAAGCCCCGGGGTGGGGGCATGCTCTTGGGCATGTCACGTTCGAGTAACGGAAAGACGAGCAGACGCTTGCGGCTCTTCAAACGCCGCGAGGACGACCTGCTCGAGCGCAGCTTCCGCAGCTGCCCGGGATGCGATGCCGACGTCCACGTGTTCGCCGACGTCTGCCGCCACTGCGGTGGCGCGCTGGAGATCGCCCTCGCGGGCTGAGGCTCCCGTCAGTAGCCCTCGTTGATGCCCGCCATCACCGCGAAGACGATGAACGCCAGGTAGGCCAGGCCGCCGGCGATGATGAGATAACCGATGATCAGGCCGGCCAGGGCCAGGCCGTGCCCGTCCTCCTCGCCCCGCTTGATCTTCCCCAGGGCGATGTGACCGAAGACCACGCCGACGATCGCCGTCAGGCCGCAGGTCGCGGGACCCACGATCGACAGCACGAGAGCCAGGATCGCGTTCGTCTGCGACTTGGGCGGGGGCGGCGGGTAGCCGTAGCCGTACATGGGCTGCTGGCCGTACGGGCCGGGCTGGCCGTAAGGCGGCTGCTGGCCGTACGGATCGCCTGGCTGCTTCGGGTTGTACGGGTCGTAAGTCATCGCGGTCCCCCTAGATGTGTGAGCGGGGAATCTTAAGGTCCTGGCGCGGAGTTCGTCGCGTGCGGGTGCGCGAATCCACCAGTCAGCGGTGCTGTTTCGGTACAGCGGGCGCCCGCGTTGTTGCGGAGAGCACACCCCGGTCGCAAACGGGCGTTAACCGGTCCATACTCGCCGGTAACCAAAGCCTTGGAAGGGAAGTGCGATGGCGCGCCTCGCCCAGACCGCGGGTCTCACGGACATCCAGGAAGAAATCCTCGCGACGGTTCGCACGTTCGTGGAGAAGGAGATCATTCCGCACGCCCAGACGCTGGAGCACGGCGACACGTACCCCGCCGACATCGTCGAGGGCATGAAGGAGATGGGCCTCTTCGGTCTCACGATCCCCGAGGAGTACGGCGGCCTGGGCGAGTCCCTGCTGACCTACGCGCTGGTGGTCGAGCAGATCGCGCGCGGCTGGATGAGCGTCTCCGGTGTCATCAACACGCACTTCATCGTGGCGCACATGCTCAAGCAGCACGGGACGCCCGAGCAGAAGCAGAAGTACCTGCCGCGCATGGCCGCGGGCGAGGTGCGCGGGTCGTTCTCCATGTCCGAGCCCGAACTCGGCTCCGACGTGGCCGCGATCCGCACCCGCGCGGTCAAGAGCGCCGACGGCTACACCATCAACGGCCAGAAGATGTGGCTGACCAACGGCGGCACGTCCAACCTCACCGCCGTGCTGGTGAAGACCGACGAGGGCGCCGAGAAGCCGCACCAGAACCTCACGGCGTTCCTGGTCGAGAAGCCCGAGGGCTACGGCGAGGTCCTGCCGGGCCTCACGATCCCCGGCAAGATCGACAAGATGGGCTACAAGGGCGTCGACACCACCGAGATGGTGTTCGACGGCTTCGAGATCGCCGCGGACCAGGTGCTGGGCGGCGTCACCGGCCAGGGCTTCCGCCACATGATGGACGGCGTCGAGGTGGGCCGAGTGAACGTGGCCGCCCGCGCGTGCGGCATCGCGATCCGCGCCTTCGAGCTCGCGATCGAGTACTCGCAGCAGCGAAAGACGTTCGGCAAGGCCATCGCCGAGCACCAGGCCATCGCGTTCAAGCTCGCCGAGATGGCCACCAAGGTCGAGGCCGCGCACCTGATGATGGTCAACGCGGCGCGGCTGAAGGACTCGGGGCAGCGCAACGACGTCGAGGCCGGCATGGCGAAGCTCATCGCCTCCGAGTACTGCGCCGAGGTGACGCAGGAGTCGTTCCGCATTCACGGCGGTTACGGCTATTCCAAGGAATACGAGATCGAGCGCCTGATGCGCGAGGCCCCGTTCCTGCTCATCGGCGAGGGCACGTCCGAGATCCAGAAGACGATCATCAGCCGCGGCCTGCTCCGCGACTACCAGTCACGCGGGTAGACGATCTGGCGGTTCGCCCGTTAGGGGCCAATCTTTCACGGGACTGGCCCCTAACGGTTTCTGTCCGCGAGCCATAAGGTTCGCTCACTTTGAGCACAGATCTGACACTTCCGAGACCTGTGTCGCCGCCACACGTCGTCCGCATGGAGCTGGACACGTTCTCCGGCGTCGACCGTCCCGCGCTGGCCAAGTGGTTCGGCGCGCTGTTCACCGAGCTGCTCGCGCCCCTCTGCCCGGCCTCGGTCGAGGAGCTCGTGTCGGTGGCGCGCGACTACCACCCCTCCGACACAACGCCCTGGGGTCCGCCGGGATATGCCCGGCTGCTGCTCTCTTCGGGTGAGTTCACCCTTCCGTCGTGGTCGGCCGCCCTGGACGACCTGCCGTCGTTCCTGCGCGTGCAACTGGTCCAGCTCGACGGCCAGGGCCTGCCGCTGGTCGACCACGGCTGGTCCGCGGAGATCCTGCTGAAGGACGACCCCGCGTTCCCGCACCAGGTCGTGGTCACGGCGTCGCGCTCGCTGTTCGCCGGGTGGATCTCCCATGCGGTGCAACAGGAATGGCTGTCGGTCTTCCGGTCGGGAGCCGCTCTCGTGCAGGCCTCGGGCGGCTGGATCACGCTCGACCGCGTCGGGGTGCGGACCGCGCACGAGGTCGCCGTCGGCGTGGGACTCGACGAATCCCTTTTCATGGCAGCGGAAATGGCCCGCGGGCCGCACTGGGCGACGTTGCTCGGCCCGCGCCAGGTCGCTGCATTGGGTGGCGTGCAAGAGGTGTGCGCGACGGCGCCCTGTTTCTCCGTTGAACACCTCGGTGGCGGTCGCATACTTTTGCAGCTCACCGAGCACCTCGACGAGGTGCCACCGGACGTGGTGCGGAAGCTGGCCGAGTTCCTCGGCCCCGTGCTGCACTGAGGGGGAGCCGTGCAACTCGGGGACCGGCCCAGGCCGATCGTGGACCCGGTGCGCCGCCTCGCGCTGCCCGCCGAGGCGCAGCGCGGCTACCTGGAGGCCATCGGCACCGCACCGTCGGCCGACGAGCTCGCGCTCGAGTTCGACGACGTCCGGCCGCACCTGCTGACCCTCGACGCCGAGGCTGTCGAGCTGGTCGAACGCATCGACGACCTGCTCGACGCCATGAGCGGCCCCGGTCCCGTCTGGCACGTCGACGCGCTCGCCTCCTCACCGCAGTGGGCGTCGCTTCGAGTGCTGGCCGCCGAACTGGTGCGCCTGCTGCCGTTCGACGGCCGCCCGCGCCCGCTCGCTCCGTCCGAACGCGCTCTGCTGGAACGGATCCTCGCGGCGGGCGCTCCTGCCGCCCTGCGTGCCCAGCTCGACCACGTCCGCGTCCTGAAACCCTGGTACGAGGGCTCGGCCAGCCTCGATCTCGAGACCGGCGGGCCTGCCGCCGACATCGCCGACGGCGTCCTGCCGATCGACGCGCAGGTGCGTTCGGGGGCAGGCGAAATCCTGCTGTGGATCACGGACGGGCGGCTGTCCGCGATCGAGCACACCTGGGTCACCGACGAGCCGCCGACGAGACTCCCGCCCGCGGACCAGGTGACGGCACGGCCCCGTTGACCAGCGGGATGGAGTTTCGTTTGGGACCCTGTGGTCCGTGAGGCCTTCACCGAAAACCGACGTGCTCGTCGCCGTGGACACCGCCCTGCGCCCTACGGGCTTCGTCCGCCGCGGCCACGTCTGGCTCCAGGAACGCGGTGCCGGCGTCTCCGGCTGGCTCGGATTCGCCATCGCGGGCTCGCTCGACCTGACCCCGCTGGTCGGCGTCTGCTTCCGCCAGTACGACCAGGTCTGCGCCGCACTCGGCGTCGGCATCCCGACCACACCGGTGGTGTCGATGCCGCTCGGCCACCTGATGCCCGACAAGCCCGTCTGGAAGTGGACCTTCACCCCCGGCGGCGACCACGCGGCCGGCGCCTCGTCGCTGGTGGCCGCATTCCTCAAGCACGGCAAGCCGTACATCGACAAGTACGCGAAGTGGGACGCGCTGGCACGCGAGCTCGTCGCGAAGCCGGAGTCGTTGCTCGACTACGAGCGGGCGCGCAAGCTCGCGATCGTCCACGTGCTCGGCGGCAACACCGGTGCGGCTCGCGAGGCGTTGAAGAAGGAGTGTGAACGGGTGGCGGACAGCACGGACGTCCACGCGCGTTCGCACCGTGCTTTTGTGCACCGGTTCGAAATCGCGTTCCCGGGCTGACCGGACGTTGTCACGGCGGGTCTTCGGGCTGCCCGAACGCTGAAACCGGCAAAACACCCGCAGGCGTATCGGCACACCGCAGTGGGCACTGGCAGGATGGAACGATCAGCACGTCCGACAGAGGTGGTCCCCGTGACGAGTCCGTTCGCCAACCCGAACCGGCCCGGCGTCCCTCCCCGCCTGCCCACCCCGCCGACGGGGTGGCCGATCGGTTCCTACGCCACGTACGAGGAAGCGCAGCGCGCGGTCGACCACCTGGCCGTCGAGGACTTCACGGTGCAGGACGTCATGATCGTCGGCGTCGACCTGATGCTCGTCGAACGCATCACCGGCAAGCTCACCTGGAGCCGGGTGCTCATGACCGGCGCGGCGAGCGGCGCGTGGTTCGGTCTGTTCGTCGGTCTGCTGCTCACCCTGTTCAGCCCTGAGCCTGGTGTGACCGTCGGGCCCGTGCTGACCGGTCTGATCACCGGTGTGTTCTTCGGCCTGGTGTTCGCGGCGGTCGGGTACGGGTCGGCGCGCGGCAAGCGGGACTTCCAGTCGGCGTCCCAGTTGGTGGCCAACAGGTACGACGTGCTCTGCCACCCGAAGTCGGCCGAGCAGGGCCGTGACCTGCTCGCGAGGCTCGCGATGCGGCCCGTGAACCCGAGTTCTTAAGACTCACATAAGGCCATTGGTTCTGAATCGTTGCTTCCCTTGGTTGCGGCTCCTGATCACCCGGCTTAGGTTCATCTGACCGGTCCGCCCGGTGCGGCCGGTGGCACGACGAGGTGCCGGGCGTTGCGGTCTGGCTCCTCCGTGTAGTCGGGAAGGAGGCAGGGCCGATGGGTGCGACGAGGCGCTATCGACTCGCCGCCGGAGTGGGAGCCGCGGTACTCGCGGCAGGAACGCTCACGGCGTGCGGGTCTGGCGACCAAGGCATCACCGTCAACGTCTACAAGTATCCCCAGGAGAACTTCCAGGCCATCGTCGACAGCTGCAACGCGAAGGCCGGCGGGCGATACAACATCGTCTACAACAAGCTGCCGCGGGAGGCGGACGGGCAGCGCGAGCAGATGGTGCGCAGACTCGCGGCCGAGGACGACAGCATGGACGTTCTCGGGCTCGACGTCACGTGGACCGCCGAACTGGCGAAGGCGGGCTGGATCAAGGAGTTCACCGGTTCGGTCAAGTCGCAGGTGGAGTCCGGCACGTTGAAGACGCCGCTCGACACGGCGACCTACGAGGGCAAGCTGTACGGGGCTCCGGACAACACCAACGTCCAGCTCCTGTGGTACCGCTCCGACCTCGTGCCCACGCCCCCGAAGACGTGGGACGAGATGATCTCCATGGCCGAGGCGCTGGTGGCGGAAGGGAAGCCCGGCCAGATCGTCGCGCAGGGAAAGCAGTACGAGGGGCTCGTCGTGCTGTACAACACCCTCGTCAACTCCAACGGCGGCACGATCCTCGACGAGAACGGCACCAAGGCCGTCGTCGACGCGAAGGCCGTGGAAGCGTTGGGGGCGTTGAAGAAGCTGGCGACGTCGAAGGCGATCGACCCGTCGTTCTCCAACGCGGCCGAGGACAACGCGCGCCTCGCCATGGAAGGCGGCAACGCCGCGTTCCAGCTGAACTGGCCGTACGTCTACGCGGCGGCGCAGAAGAAGCCCGACTTCGCGAAGAACTTCAAGTGGGCGCCGTATCCCACTGTGAGCGGTGACGCCGCGAAGGTCACCGTCGGCGGCATCAACTACGCCGTCAGCAACTACACCACGCACGCCGAAGAGTCGTTCGACGCGGTGCTGTGCCTGCGTGGCGCGGAGGCCCAGAAGCTCGCCGCTCTCAAGGACGGTGTGCCGCCGACCATCGAGGCCGTCTACGACGAGCCCGAGATGGCCGAGGCGTACCCGATGCGCGACGACATCAAGGAGACGTTGCAGAACGCGAGTGTGCGGCCGCGCACGCCCGCCTACCAGAACGTCTCGACGGTCATCTCCACGATCCTCTCGCCGCCCGCGGACATCGACCCGCAGGCGACCGGGGACAGGCTGCGCAAGGAACTGCAGGACGCTCTCGACTCCAAGGGGGTGTTGCCGTGAGTCACGCGACCGCGGAGGTACAGGACACGGCGGCAAAACCCGTCGCGCCCAAGAAGAAGGTCGCGCTGAGCGAGGGCAAGAGGGCCGAGCGCAAGCTCGGCTGGCTGCTCTGCGCGCCCGCCGCGCTCACCATGGTCGCCGTGACCGGCTGGCCGATCCTCTACTCGCTGCTGCTGTCGATGCAGAGGTTCGACCTGAAGTTCCCGGACCGGACCGAGTGGATCTGGTTCGACAACTACATCACCGTGCTCAGCAGCCCGTACTGGTGGGATGCGGTGTGGGTGACGGTGTTGCTCACCGTCGTCACGGTCGCCGTCGAACTGGTGCTGGGCATGTCGCTCGCGCTGATCATGCACCGGGCGCTGGTCGGCCGGGGCATCGTCCGCACGACGACGCTGATCCCGTACGGCATCGTGACGGTCGTGGCCGCGTTCTCCTGGCGCTTCGCCTGGACGCCCGGCACCGGCTACCTCGCCGAGGCGCTCGGCGGTGATCCCGTGCTCACGGAGAAGATCCCGGCGCTCATGGTCGTGGGTCTCGCGGAGATCTGGAAGACCACGCCGTTCATGGCCCTGCTGCTGATGGCGGGCCTGGCGCTGGTGCCGGACGACCTGCTCAAGGCCGCCGCGATGGACGGCGCGAGCGGGTGGCAGCGGTTCATCAAGATCACCGTGCCGATCATGAAGCCGGCGATCCTGGTGGCACTGCTGTTCCGCACGCTCGACGCGTTCCGCATCTTCGACAACCTCTTCGTGCTCACCGCGGGCTCGCAGGGCACGTCGTCGGTGTCGATGCTGACCTACAACAACCTCATCAAGGGCTTGAACCTCGGTATCGGATCGACGATGTCCGTGCTGATCTTCATCATGGTCGCGATCATCGCGTTCGTGTTCATCAAGCTCTTCGGCACCGCTGCCCCCGGCAGTGACGACGGAGGGAAGCGCTGATGGCGGGCATCGGAGGAGCGGAGACCCCGGCCAAGAAGTGGGGCTGGGGCGTTCTCAACACAGTGGTCGTGATCTACGCGCTGATCCCGGTGCTGTGGATCGTGTCGCTGTCGTTCAAGTCGTCGAAGACGCTGGCGGACGGCAACTTCATCCCTCGCGAGTGGAGTCTGGAGAACTACCAGAACATCTTCTCGACGTCGGAGTTCACGCGGGCGCTGATCAACTCCATCGGCATCGCGATCATCGCGACCGCGATCGCCGTGGTGTTCGGCACGATGGCCGCCTACGCCATCGCGCGGCTCGACTTCCCCGGCAAGAACCTGCTGGTGGGCGTCTCGCTGTTGATCGCGATGTTCCCGCAGGTCTCGCTGGTGTCCCCGTTGTTCGAGATCGAGCGTTCGCTGGGTCTCTTCGACACGTGGCCCGGCCTGATCCTGCCGTACATCACGTTCGCGCTGCCGCTCGCGATCTACACCCTGTCGGCGTTCTTCCGCGAGATCCCCTGGGAACTCGAGAAGGCGGCGAAGATGGACGGTGCGACGCCGGGGCAGGCGTTCCGTCGCGTCATCGCGCCGCTGGCCGCGCCGGGTGTGTTCACGACGGCGATCCTGGTGTTCATCTTCTGCTGGAACGACTTCCTGTTCGCGATCTCGCTCACCTCGACCGAGCAGTCGCGGACCGTGCCGGTGGCGCTGTCGTTCTTCACCGGTAGTTCCCAGTTCGAGGACCCGGCCGGGTCGATCGCGGCGGCCGCCGTGGTCATCACCATCCCGATCATCCTCTTCGTGTTGTTCTTCCAGCGCCGGATCGTCGCCGGCCTGACCTCCGGCGCCGTCAAGGGGTGAGCTGAACCAATGGCAGAGATCGTTCTGGACAAGGTGACCAAGCGTTATCCGGACGGCGCGTTGGCCGTGCAGGAGGTCAACCTGGAGATCGCGGACGGCGAGTTCATCATCCTCGTCGGACCGTCCGGCTGCGGGAAGTCCACCACCCTCAACATGATCGCGGGGCTGGAGGACATCACCGACGGCGAGCTGCGCATCGGCGGGCAGCGCGTCAACGAGAAGGCGCCCAAGGACCGTGACATCGCGATGGTGTTCCAGTCCTACGCGCTCTACCCGCACATGACGGTGAAGGAGAACATGGCCTTCCCGTTGAGGCTGGCCAAGGTCGACAACGCGACGGTGGAGAAGAAGGTGAAGGAGGCGGCCGAGATCCTCGACCTCTCCCAGCACCTCGACCGCAAACCGTCCAACCTGTCCGGTGGCCAGCGGCAGCGCGTGGCGATGGGCCGCGCGATCGTGCGCAGCCCCAAGGCGTTCCTCATGGACGAACCGCTGTCCAACCTGGACGCCAAGCTGCGCGTGCAGATGCGCACCTCGGTGTCGCGCCTGCAGAAGCAGCTGGGCACGACCACGGTGTACGTGACGCACGACCAGACCGAGGCGATGACCCTCGGCGACCGGGTCGTCGTCATGCGCGGCGGTGTCGTGCAGCAGATCGGCGCACCGCAGTTCCTCTACGAGCAGCCGGCGAACCTGTTCGTCGCGGGCTTCATCGGCTCCCCGTCGATGAACTTCGTGCCGGCCACGCTCGAGAACGGCGCGCTGCGGTCGGTCATCGGCGACGTGACGCTGACGGACCGGGTGCGGCAGCTGATCGAGGGTGCCGACGCGCCCCGTGAAGTCATCCTGGGCATCCGCCCGGAGCACTTCGAGGACGCGTCGCTGGTCGAGCCGGCGAAGCTGTCGGCGGGCGGCAAGTTCACCTCGCAGGTGGACGTGCTGGAGTCGATGGGCTCGGACAAGTACGCCTACTTCAACCTCACGGGCGAACAGGCGGCCTCGGCGGAGCTCCAGGAACTCGCGGCGGACGCGGGATCGGACGACGTGCCGGGTGACGGCATCTCGCTCGTGACGCGGCTGTCCTCGGCGTCCCCCGCGGTGGAAGGCGCTTCGGCGGACATCTGGTTCGACGCGGACAAGGTGCAGCTCTTCGACCCGTCCAACGGCAGGAACCTGACCTACACGGAACGGTGAATTCTCGTTTTCCGGGCCGCCTTCCCCTCGCGGGAAGGCGGCTCTTTCTATGTCACCCGATCGTGTAAGGGCGAAAGCCTCCAGCGCCCCAGGGCCGATCAGTCGAGGTCATCTGCCCTGCCGAACTCGGTTCGCCATTGGGCGCTCGGCAGCGACATCTCATCGAAACATGTTCTGCACATCTTCGGATGGTCCGCACGCTTGTCGAAGGCGGGTACAGGACCACAGGGGGGTTCCGGTGAACCGCCGCCCGAGTGAAAGAGAGCGTGCAATGGGGATCCTGGACGGAAAAGCGGTCGTCATCACGGGGGCAGGGCGAGGACTGGGCGAGGCCTACGCGATGCACGCTGCCCTCGCGGGTGCGTCGGTGGTGGTCAACGACAACGACGGTGACCTGGCGGAACGGGTCGCAGAACACATCCGCGAGTTCGGCGGCCGTGCCGTCGCCTCGAACCACACGGTCGCGGACCCGAGCGAAGCAGCCAAGATCGTCGACCTGTGCGTCGACGAATTCGGCCGCCTCGACGGCCTGGTGAACAACGCGGGCCTGAACTACGAGACCGCCCCGTGGGAAGACGACCCCGAGACCATCAGGCACGTGGTCGAGGTGAACGTCCTCGGCGTCATCTACGTCGGAATCGCGGCGATGCGCGCCATGCGTGCCACCGGGGGCGGTTCCATCATCAACATTTCCTCCGGCGCCTCATTCGGCCAGCGCAAACTCGCCACCTATTCGGCGACCAAGGGCGCGGTGGCCTCACTGAGCTACTCGTGGGCCCTCGACCTGGAGGCAGAAGGCATCCGCGTGAACTCCGTGTGCCCCGTGGCGCACACACGGATGGTGTGGAAGTCGGAACGTTCCCTGCGCGCCATTCCGGCAGACCGGACGCCGGGCAAGGTGGCGCCGCTCGTGCTGTTCCTGCTCTCGGACCGCGCCGAGGGCATCACCGGGCAGGTCATCCGGTGCAACGGCAGGCAGCTGCACATCGTCGGTCAGCCGTACTTCAAGCAGCCGATCCTGGAGAGCGACAACTGGGACACCGCTTCGGTGGAGCGGGCGTTCACGGGCGTGCTGCAGGCGCACCTCGAACCGTACGGGTTGGAGAAGAGGATGCCTCCCCGGCTCCGTGCGCTGGTGGAGCCTTCGCAGACCGCCTAGCGGGTCATGGACAAAAGTGTTGCCACCTGACTGCTTAGTGGCGACACTTTTGTCCATGACGGGCACGCTCGCGAACACGTTCACCACGGCTGAGGCGCTCAGCAGCGGCATGCATCGACGGCAGTTGTACGGCCTGCGCGACGACGGCACGCTCATGGAGTTGTCCCGTGGCGTGTTCCGTTGGACGGACGCTCCGGTGCCGACCTTCCCGGACCTGCTGGCCGTGTCCAGGCGGGTGCCGATCGCGGTCGTGTGCTGTGTGTCGGCGGCAGCCGTCTATGACCTGACCGACGAGATTCCCGTCGCCGTCCAGTTCGCGGTGCCACGTCCGCATCGATCACCGCGAATCGACTACCCACCGACGGAGAGCTTCCGCTTCACCGCCGAGAAGTTCGAGCTGGGGGTCTCCTCGGTGGAAGCCGCTCCCGGCGAGTTCGTCCGCGTCTACACGAGGGAAAGGACAGTCGCCGATCTCATGAGGTTGAGGAACAGACTGGGGGAACCACTCGCGCTCTCGGCCCTGCGCCGATACCTGCGCGGGAGGGACGCGCGGCCACGAGAACTGCTGGAGATGGCCCGTGAGCTCAACATCCTCGGACCCGTGCGCACGGCGATGGACGCGGTGACGGCCGAGTGAGCCGGCCCGTGAAGAGCACTCCCGGCGGGCGGGCCTATCTCGATCTTCAGAACCGGGCTCGCCGGGACGGGCGGCCCACCCAGGAACTGCTGACGCTGTACGTGCTGGAGCGCTGGCTCGCCCGCCTCGCGGAGTCGCGGTACGCGGACAGGTTCGTCCTCAAGGGCGGGGTCCTCCTGGCGGTCTTCGAAGCACGCCGGCCCACCGTCGACGCCGACCTGCTCGCGCGTGACCTGTCCAACGACGAGGCGTCGGTCGTCGCGCGAGTGATCGAGGTCGCCGAGGTCGCGATCGATCCCGACGACGGCGTCCGGTTCCTGACCGGCACCGCCGTCGCGCGGACGATCCGCGACGAGGACCTGTACTCCGGCGTCAGGATCGGCATGGACTGCGAACTGTCGACGGCGAAGATCAAGCTCTGGCTCGACGTCAACTTCGGCGATCCGGTGACACCGGGACCTCGAGCGCTCGAACTGCCGTCGCAGCGGCCAGACACACCCGGTGTGCCGGTGTGGGGATATCCGGTCGAAACCGTGCTGGCCGAGAAGGCCAGCACGGCGATCGCGCTCGGAGACACCAGCACGAGGGTGCGTGACTACGTGGACCTCTACACCCTCGTGGGACGGCAGGTGTTGTCGTACGAGTCGGTTCGGTCCGCGTTGGAGGCAACGGCAGGCCATCGTGGCGTTCGGCTGCAGCCTCTCTCCACCGTTCTCAGGGAGTTCGTTCCGTTGCGCGAGAACGCGTATCGCGCGTTCAAGAGGAGGCTCGGCGTGGATGGCGTTCATCTGCCGGACGCGTTCGGGGACGTCGTCGCCGCGGTGATCGAGTTCGTGGATCCGCTGACCGGTGGGGAACTCCGCGAAGCCTGGGACCCGGACGTCCGGAAATGGTCGTGAGCGCTCAGCGCCAGGACGGGTACGCGGGGAGCCGCTGAAGCACACCGTGTTCGCACAGTGAGCGCGGCCGATCATGCGTTGAGGCGTTCTGGTGACGTTTCCGCACGTCACACGGATGGCCGCCGAAATTGTCAGGGGTGCCTGTCACCATCGGGACATGGCCGAGCGCAAACCCAGAGTCACCGACTGGCGACTCGTCGTGCAGTCCCGGTTGGACCGGGTCCGCGCGGATCTCGCCGCGCTCGGGCCGTCCGATCCGGTCGATCCGGAGGGCGATGTGTGGCGCCGCACGGCCGAGGCGCAGGCCGCGGTCGTCGAGGCGATGCTCAACGCCCGCGATCCGTGGTGGCGCATGCTGCCGTCGTGGTGGTCGGGCTGGCACATCGAACGTGCGTGGCGGGCGCTGCACGAGGCCGAGGTGGCCACCATCTCGGCCGAGCGCGGGTTTCTCGGGCGGTTGCCCGGGTTGCAGGCGCGGGTGGCGCAGTACCTCGACGAGGACGATCCGCGCCGCCGTGCGCTGGAAGCGTTGCGGCCGGGGGAGTTCACGCCCGCGGTCGAGCGCGCGATCGTGGTGGACGCGCTGCGGGCCGCCTACGACAACTCGGACTTCGCGCACGCCGGTTCTCGCGCGCTGCGCAACAAGCTGATCGCCGCCTCCCTCGTGCTGTTCGTGATCAACACGGTCCTCGGCGTCGTCGGCATCGTGAAGCCCGGCATCATCCCGCTGTGCGTCGACCCGAAGGAGAACGCGCTGCCGACGGTCTGTCCCGGCGGCACGGCGAAGGCGTCCGGTGTGGACGTGTGGCTCGTGCAGGTGCTCGGCGCGTTCGGCGCGGTGTTGGCCGCCGTGGTGCTGCTCTTACGCCGCCGGCCATCGCTCTCGCCGTACGTGATGATCGGCTACCAGGCGTTGATCAAGATCATGCTCGGTGCGGCACTGGCGGTGGTCGGGATCCTGGCACTGGGAGCCGGTGTCACGAGCGGGCTGATCGGCATCCCGTCGGCGGCGGCCCTGCTGCTGTGGGCGGTCATCTTCGGGTACGCGCAGCAGATCGGCACCCGGCTGCTCGACAAGTACACCGACGAGGTGCTGGACCAGGCTCGTCCACTGCCGGACGCGGACAGCCCGCGGGTGGCACCGCGGTGAGGCTCAGCCGACCGTGCGCTGGTAGCTGATCAGCTCGTCGGTGCTCGCACACCGGGTGAAGCCCGCCTTCTCCAGCACGCGGGCGGAGGCCGGGTTCGCCGGTTCGACGTTCGCGTGGACGGTGTGCACGTCGTTCAGTTCCAGCGCGAACGCGGTCAGCGCGGCGGTCGCCTCCGAGGCGTACCCGCGGCCCTGGCGTGAGGGCACCACGCCGTACCCGATCTCGACTCTTCCGTTGGAAGGAGGCCAGAACAGGCCCAGCGAACCCACGACTTCAGAGGTGGCCTGCTCGATGATCAGGCGGTGCCCGAACGGCGAGAGCCAGTCCGGGGTGGCGGCGATGACGCCGGCGATCACCGTGTCGCCCTCGGCCGGGAAGTCGGCGGCCCACTCGGGTTGGCGCGCGCCCTCGACCACGGCCTTCACGTCGAGTTCGGACCACGGGCGCAGGACGAGACGGGCGGTAGCAAGATCGGTCACGCGGGCACGCTAGCCACGGTGGTGCGGTCGTGCGAGCGAGTTTCGCCGTGCGCTGGACCTCGCGTGCCGGACCCGTGCGAGCGAGCTTTGTCGTGCGCTGGAACTCGCGCGTCGGACCCGTGCGAGCGAGCTTCGCCATGTGCCGGACCCCGCGCGAGCGAGTTCTGCGGTGCGCTGGACTGCGTGCGCTGGACTGCGTTCGAGCGAGTTCCGCGCGAGCGAGTTTCGCCTTGCGCCGGACTCGTGCGCCGGACCCGTACGCCGGACCTGTGCGAGCGAGCTTCGCCATGCGCCGGATCCCGCGCGGGCGAGTTTCGCGGCGCGCTGGACTGCGTGCGGGCGAGTTTCGCCCGCCGGACCCGCCCCCGCCGGACCTGCCCGCCGAACCCGCCCGCCGAACCCCGCTGCCGGCTCAGCCGTCGACCCCAGTCGCCGCCCTCAGGCTCGCCCCCGCCCCTGCGACCGCGTCTCCTCCCGCACCGCGTTGATCACCTCGGCGTCCCACCGGTGCGTCCGGATCAGCCGGTACCGCTCCGCCGCCACCCACATGTACGCCTCGGTCTCGGTCCGGTCGCCGGTCATGTCGGCCTGCCGCAGCATCGCCACGACCGGCTTGTACTCGTCGGCGTACCAGCGGCGGGCCACTTCGGCGCGGTCGAGGAACTGGCCCGTGTCCTGCATCAGGCGGAACCCCCACGCCTCGACGTGCTCGCCGAGTTGGGCGTAGTGCCACGGGTCGGACAGGAGCACTGCGGCGCGGGCCTCGCCGCTCAGCGGTACGCGGTCCAGGAACAGGCGGCGGTAGTCCTTCACGATCAGGTCGCCGCGGTAGCGGATGCCGGAGGAGTTGAGCCTGGTGATCACCTGCGTCACGTACGCGTCGATCACCTCCAGGCCCAGGGCGTGCGCCACCGAGACGCGGTGGTGGCCGTCGATGATGAAGTGCAGTTCGCCGACGCGGTACACCTCGATCGGTGGCACGCTCTCGCCCCGGCGTGCGGCCAGGGCCAGGCGTTGCCAGCGTTCGCGGACGCGGCCCGAGGTCGGGCGGAAGCGGCGGTCGAAGTCGCGGGTGCGGTCGACGCTGCCGACGATCGAGTCCAGCCGGATCGACTGCAGGCCCAGGCGTTTCTCCGACGCCATGCCCAGGGCGTCCACGACCTCGTGGAACGGCAGCATGATGTTCACGTCGTCGGGCTCCCGGCGCAGCCAGGCCGCCAGGCGCGACATCACCTGGCGCCGGCGGGCGCGCAGGAAGTCGCTCTCGGCGTCGGCCACGGGGAAACCGGTGTCCCGTCTCATCGCGCCACCTCCAGCACCTTCGAGGGAATCACGTTGATCACGCGGGTCGAGCCCAGCGCACGGTCCGGGCGTGCATGGCCGTGTGGATGAATGTGGCCGTGCAGCATGAACGTCGGCTGCAGTCGCGTGACAAGTCCGCGTAAACAGGAGAAGCCGCGGTGCGGACCGTCGGGTTCGTCGCCGCAGTCCAACGGCGGTGAGTGGGTCAGCAGCACGTCCACGCCACGTCCGTCCCGCAGCCTGCGCCACCCGGCCAGCCGGGACACCCGGCGGGCACGGCGGGCCTGCTGCCGTTCCGTCCACTGGTTCGGGCCCTTGTTGTAGCGGATCGAACCACCGAGACCGGCGATCCGCAGGCCGGCGACGTCGACCACGCGTTCGTCCGCGTTCACCGCACCGGCTGGTCCTGGCCAGCGCACCGGCACGCCCGCCTTGGTCCACAGGCCGCGCACGTTCGAGTAGCCCGACAGGTCGGTGTCGTGGTTGCCGGGGACGAACACGAGCGGCTTGTCCAGGGCGTTGGCCAGGTGTTCCAGGTAGTCGAACGGCAGGTCGCCCGCTGCCACGATCAGGTCGACGTCCGCGTGCTGGTGCACCTGATCGGTCCACAGCTGTTCGACCACTTCGTCCGCGACAGCCAGAATCCGTGCCATCTTCAGCAGCCTAATGAGGTCTTTCACCACATGACGGTTGGCGACGTTGCCGTTAGCGTGGACCGCGTGCTTGCCGAGCTGTTCGCTGCGGCCGCCCACGGCTGCCGCGACCGCAGTCCGCTGACCCAGCGACTCCTCACCGACGCCGCCGAGGACCTGAGACGGGGCGGCGTGACGGCCAGGATCATGGCGGGTTCCGAACGCGACCGGGAGGGCTCGGTGCCCGGGCTGCGGTTCGCGGGCGCCGTCCACCGGCTCGTGCTCGAAGGGCGCGCGCCGGTTCTCGCGAAGCACTACCCGTCCGTCGGTGGCCAGCCGAACCTGACGACGCTCTGGGAGGACGCGCTGCCCGCCCTCGAAGGGCACGCGGACCTGCTGAGGCAACGGATCCACGCCACCGTCGTGCAGACCAACGAACCCGGCCGCAGCGCGCCCCTCTACGGCGGCCTGGTGGTCGCCGCGCAGGAAGCCGCGAAAGCCGCGGGGAGACACGTGCCGTTCTGCGTGCGGCTGCTGGAGGTCGGTGCGAGCGGCGGGCTCAACCTGCGCCCGCACCACGTCGGCTACCAGCTGGACGACACGGTCCTCGGCGACCCGGACAGCCTCCTGGTCCTGGACCCGGAGTGGACCGGCAGGCCGCCCGCCGACCTGAGCCACCGGCTGCGCGTCGTCGGCAGGGCGGGCTGCGACCTCGACCCGGTCGACGTGTCCACAGAGGACGGACGGCTGCACCTGAGCTCGTTCGTCTGGGCGGACCAGTTGCAGAGGTGGAACCGGCTGCGGGGCGCGCTCGACCTCGCCGCCACCGACCCCGTGAGGGTCGACCGGTCGGCGGGGCCGGAATGGCTCGCGAAACAGCTCGGCCGCGCCGAACGCGACGTGCTCACCGTCGTCTGGCATTCCGTGGTGTGGCAGTACGTCTCGCCCGCGGACCGGGCGATGGGCCGGGCCGTGCTGGCCGACGCCGCCGCGAAGGCGACACCCACGACACCGTTGGCACTGCTGGTCTTCGAGCCGCGCCGCACCGACGACGACTACCGGTTCGAGCTGTTGCTCAAGCTCTGGCCGGCCGGGATCTCGCTGAACCTCGGCCACGGCGCGGGCCACGGCACGCCGTTCACCTGGAACGTCACCCCTTGGGAGTGACGACCGGGTTCACGACGTACCGGCCGTCCTGCATCTCCACGGGCAGCCGGAACTCCGCGCGGGTGCCGTCGTGCGTGTACTCGACGACGATCGCGCCGTCGCGGTAGACACCGCGATCCACCCGCACGCTCTGGAACTGGTCCGCGGTCGACTTCGCCACGTCCTCGCCGCCGACCGCGAGCAACGGCTCCAGCCGGTGGAAGTCGTGTGCGCGCAACGCGTTCGTCACCTCGGCGGCGAGCTCGTCCGGTGTCTCGGCGCCCGGCGACGGCCAGAGCGCGATGGCCACGAACACCATCATGAGCCAGCCGACCGGGAACACCAGCAGCCAGAACCTGAGGTTCGTCAGCCGCGCCAACACGTCAGGGGGTTCCGCTGATCAGCACGAACACGGTGGTGATCCAGCAGAGCAGGAACGCGAGGATCCAGAAGCGGATGTTGGTGAGGATTCTGGTCATGACAAACCTCTTCTACAACGAGCAAAGCGAGCGAAACCGGACTCACAGCCAGCGATTTCGGCGCAGTATTCGGTAGAGCGTGAGGCAGGCGATCAGGACCAGGCTCATGATCAGCGGGTAGCCGAACTTCCACTTCAGCTCGGGCATGTAGTCGAAGTTCATGCCGTACACGCCGACGACCATGGTGGGCACGGAGATGATCGCGACCCACGAGGTGATCTTGCGCATGTCGGTGTTCTGCTGCAGCGTGATCTTCGCGAGCGTCGCGTCGACCAGCGTCGTCAGCAGTTCGTCGAACGCGGTGACGCGCTCGGAGACCTCGGTGAGGTGGTCGTCGACGTCGCGGAAGAACGCGCGCACCTGCTCGGGGATGAGCGGCGTGTAGCCCTCGGCCAAGCGGCGCAACGGGTTCGCGAGCGGCATGACCGCGCGGCGCAGCTCCACGACCTCGCGCTTGAACATGTAGATCTGCTCCGCGCTCACCTCGGTGCGCGGCGCGAAGACCCGTTCCTCCATGCGGTCGATGTCGTCCTCGATGTGGTCGGTGACCTCGAGGTAGTTGTCGACGACCTGGTCGGCGATCGCGTGCATCACCGCGGACGGGCCGATCTCCAGGCGCTCCGGGTCCTCCTCCAGCACGTGCCGCAGCTTGGAGAGACCGGAGTGGTTGCCGTGCCGCACGGTGATGACGAAGTCCTTGCCCAGGAACACCATGATCTCGCCGGACTCGACGATCTCGTTGGCGGTGTCGGGGGATTCGTTCGTCACGTAGCGGACGGTCTTGAAGACCATGAAGAGCGTGTTGTCGTACCGCTCCAGCTTCGGGCGCTGGTGCGCGTGCACCGCGTCCTCGACCGCGAGCTCGTGCAGACCGAACGTCTCGGCGATGCCCTCTATCTGCTCGGCGTCGGGCTCGTGCAGGCCGATCCAGACGAAGCCGTCCTTGCGCTTGCGCACCTCTTTGACGGCATCGGTGTGCGTCCATCGGCCGGGCAAGCGCTTGCCATCGACGTAGACCGCGCAGTCGACCACGTAGTGCGACACGGGCACGGTGATTCGCGGCGCTGGGCGCTGCTGGGCGCCGCGTCCGCGGATCGAGGGCAGGCTGGGCATGGTGAGTTCCTCCAGGGCCACACGTCGTCGAGGTGCACAAAAAGCACGACGGGCGTCCTACCGGTGGAGACTCAGCGAACTAGAACGATCTAGCAGGCCACCTCGGTGAGGACGCGCTTGGTACTGGCAGGGTGGGGGTCCTTGCTCATTTAGGGGTCCTCACCTCCTCGGGGCGAAGTCACTGGTGGTGGAAATCCTCACACACCGGTTGCCGAGGGTACTCCCTCCGTGTGAAGACTGTCTCCCCACCTGGGACAGATCTCGATCACACGTAGTTGGAGGCGCGGTGCAGTTCGGTCGGTACTACGAGGAGTTCGAGGTCGGAGCGGTTTACAAGCACTGGCCGGGCAAGACGGTGACGGAGTACGACGACCACCTGTTCTGCCTGCTCACCATGAATCACCACCCGCTCCACATGGACGTGAACTACGCGGAGAACACGACGGACTTCGGCAAGAACGTCGTCGTCGGCAACTACATCTACTCGTTGCTGCTGGGCATGTCCGTGCCCGACGTCTCCGGCAAGGCGATAGCCAACCTCGAGATCGAGTCGCTGCGGCACGTGAAGCCCACGTTCCACGGTGACACGATCTACGGTGAGACCGAGGTGCTCGACAAGACGCCGTCCAAGTCGAAGGACGACAGGGGCGTGGTCTACGTGGAGACTCGCGGCTACAAGCAGGACGGCACGGTCGTGTGCATCTTCAGGCGCAAGGTCATGGTGCCGAAGCAGTCCTACGGCGATGCCCGCGGGGGCGAACAGCCGGGACGGCCTGAACCCAAGGAGTGAAGTGACTTCTCTGGATCTCGCACAGCAGCGTCTGAGGGCGTTCGCGGAGGAAGCGGCCGCGATCTCGCCGCTCTACGAGCACCTCGCGTCGCGTGCTGCCGCCGATCCGGAGGTCGCCGACCTGCTGACCGCCGCCAGCGAGGACAACGCCACGGGCGAACTCCTGCTGGCGGCGGCGCACCGGCTCGTGCAGGCCGAGCCGTTCCACCAGCTCTCGAACTACTACCCGTCGCTCGGCGGGACGTACGGCGCGGACGAGAGCACCTGGCCGTTGTTCCGGGACTTCCTGCTGGAACGCGGCGACCGCGTGCGGGCCCTGGTGAGCACGCAGGTGATCCAGACCAACGAGGTGAAGCGCGCGGCCCTGCTCTACCCGGCCGTCGCGGCCGCGGCCAAGCAGGCGGGCGGGCCGATCGGGCTCGTGGAGGTCGCGACGACGGCCGGTCTGCTGCTCGGCCTCGACCAGTACTCGTACCGCTACCAGACCGCGGAGGCCGGTCAGGTCGTCGCGGGGCCGGCCAAGGCCGCGCTCGGGCTGCACTGCGCGCTGGAGCTCGCTCCCGGCGCCGCGCTGCCGAAGCTGCCCAAGACGGTCAAGGTGGCCGCGAAGGCGGGCATCGGGGTCGCACCCGCCGACCTGACCGACGAGGACGCCTACGCGTGGCTGGAGGCCTGCGTGTGGGCCGACCAGCCGGAGCGCCTGCGTCTGTTCGGCGTGGCGTGCGGGGTGCTGCGCAAGAACCCGCCGCGCCTGGTGGCGGGCGACCCGCTCGCGGATCTCGCCAAGGCGGTCGAGCCGATCGACGCGCCGCTCGTCGTCATCACGAGTGGGTCCGAGCTCGACCTCGTGCCCGCATTGTCGGCTTTGGGCAGAGAAGTCTGGTGGGCCGCCCACGAGGCCGGTGAGCTGCGGCTCATCCGTGTCGGTGACGCAGGCGTGGAGACGACCACTCTGGCGACCACCGAGGCTCACGGGCAACGTCTCGTTTGGCGTTGAGCGCCGGCCACGAACGCGTGAACCCTGATCAGGCCCTGGGCAGGCAGTTCCAATCGGAGAGCGCTTCCACGAGCCCGTCGGTGGTCGGGAGTGTGTCCAAGGTCGCACCGTCGACCCAAGCGACATCCGATGCGTCGTCGCCCGCTCGGAGCACACCCGATGTGACCTGGCATTCGTAGTCGAAGATCAAGAAAACCCCGTTCGGGGCCGGTCGCTCCACGTGGCCGACGAGGCGTCCGACGGTGACGGAGAGTCCCGTTTCCTCCGCTACTTCCCTAGTCACGGCCGTCTCATCCGTCTCACCAGGCTCCACGCGCCCGCCTGGTATCGACCACATGCCCTCACCAGGCGGATTGGCGCGTCGCACGAGCAGTAGTCGCCCGTTCGAGTCATGGACGATGGCTCCGACGCAACGGATCGTGCGCTTGCTGCTGGCCGTCACGATCACGAAGCGTAGTCACACCGGATCGGCGGTGCTGTCCGCTACCCCGGCTGCGGTACAAATCTCCCAAGGTGCTGAATCGTGCTGTACAACGGTCACGAACGGCGCCAAACGGGTGCGACGCGGACGGGGTGGACACCGTGAACTTGAAGAAGATTCTCACTTTCGCTGGAATCGCCTTGCTGTTGTTCTTCCTGATCGCGGAGCCCCAGCAGGCGGCCCAACTCGTGCAGAACATCCTCAACTCGCTGCGAACCGCGGCCGAAGCTCTGATCACGTTCGTGCGCTCCGTCTTCTAGTCTGGTGCCAGCCACCTGTCAGGTGGCGTGGAGCAGGTCAGACAGGGCTGCCTGGTACCAGGAAGGCTGGTAGCGCATGTTCGCACCACGTGATCCAGACGACTACCTGTTGTCGAGCGAGCGTCGGGTCATCCGGGTGCGCAGGCACTGGACCTCCCTGATCTGGGACGTCCTGGAGGCGGCGGCGCTGCTCGTCGGCTTCATGATGATCTCGTACCTGGCTCCGGCGGACGCGGCCGTGATCCAGAACGTGCTGTGGTACGGAGCGCTGCTGGTCCTCCTGCGGCTCTCCTACTTCATCATCGAGTGGTGGGTGGAGCGCATCGTCGTCACCGACAAGCGCTTCATGCTGACCTCGGGCGTCTTCGAGACCAAGGTCGCGATGATGCCCATCAGCAAGGTCACCGACCTCACCTACGAGCGCACCGTCGGCGGACGCATGTTCGGCTACGGCACGCTCATCGTGGAGTCGGCAGGTCAGATCCAGGCGTTGAACCGCCTGGAGTTCCTGCCGGACCCCGAAGAGGTCTACGACGCCATCTCGGAGCTGACCTTCGGCGACAAGAAGGCCCAGGCCGAGCGGTTCTCGATGATCAAGGCCCAGCGCGCCGCGCGCGGCAAGAAGATGGTCCCGTAACACGGGTCGTTCATCACGTCGTCCACACTGGACGACGTGGTCATCGATCTGCACACCCATTCGTCCGAGTCCGACGGCACCGACAGCCCTGCCGACCTGGTGAGGGCGGCGGCCCTGGCCGGGCTCGACGCGGTGGCGATCACGGACCACGACACGGCGGCCGGCTGGGCCGAGGCCGAGGCGGCGCTGCCGTCCGGGCTGCGGCTCGTGCGCGGCGCCGAACTGTCGTGTTCCTCCTCTGACGGCTACGGCCACACCATCACCGTTCATCTGCTGGCGTACCTGTACGACCCGACGCACGCCATGCTGATGAAGGAGCAGTCGCGCCTGCGTGAGGAGCGGCGTGCGCGACTGCAGAAGATGGCCGAGATGATGCAGGCCGACGGCTTCCCGATCGACCCGGTCGACCTGATGTCCCGCCTGCCGTTCGACGCGCCGGCCGGACGCCCGCACCTCGCCCAGGCGCTGATCCGCGCCGGGGTGGTGACGTCGGTCGACGAGGCGTTCGCGACGTTCCTGACCGGCGGCCAGTACTACGTGGGCCGCACCGACACCCCCGTCGAGCGCGCGATCGAGATGATCACCGAGGCCGGCGGCGTGACCGTTCTGGCCCACCCCTTCGCCCGCTCCCGCGGCCCCGTCGTCGCGCCCTCGGTCGTGCGGGACCTGACTTCCGCCGGTCTGTTCGGGGTCGAGGTGGACCACCCGGACCACGATCCCGAGACGCGGCGGTCGTTGCGGGAGCTCGCCGACTCGCTGGGTCTGATCGTCACCGGGTCGAGTGACTACCACGGCACGAACAAGACGGTGCGGCTCGGCGCGGAGACGACGGCGCCGGAGATGCTGGATGCTCTGGCCGAGAGGGCGACGGGCTGCAAGATCCTCGTGGGATAGGGCGGTGTTCTCGTGTTCAACCTGCGGCTCTTCATCGAGGCCTCGATCACGCTGCTGGTGATCATGGACCCGCCCGGGACCGTGCCGGTCTTCCTGGGCCTGGTGGGCCGCAAGTCCCGCGAGGCCCGCAAGAGCGCGGCACGGCAGGGCGTGCTGGTGTCGTTCCTGGTCATCACGCTGTTCGCCGTCGCGGGCAACTCGATCCTGGCGTACATGCACATCGGCATCCCCGCCCTGCAGGGCGCGGGCGGGCTGCTGCTGTTGCTGATCGCCCTCGACCTGCTGACGGGCAAGGGTGCGACCAACCATCCCGAGGTCGAGGACGTGAACATCGCCCTGGTGCCCCTGGGGACGCCGCTGCTGGCGGGCCCCGGTGCCATCGCCGCGACGATCGTGTTCGTGCGCCAGGCCGACGGCGCCTGGGGTTCCTACCTGGCGCTGGCCGCGGCGATCGTGGCCGTGCACCTCGTGCTGCTGGGGACGCTGCGGTCCGCCGGGCTGCTGATCAAGGTGTTCAAGGAGAGCGGGATCCTGCTGATGGCCAAGATCGCCGGTCTGCTGCTGGCCGCGATCGCCGTGCAGCTCGTCGCGTCGTCCGTGCAGGGGTTCATCACCTCTGGCGTCTAGCGCTCGATGTGCGCGCTGTCCCCGTCGATGATGATCGGCCGTTCGATCAGGCCCGGGTTGGCGACCATGTGCTCGATCCACTTCGCGCGGTCGTGTTCGAGGGTCTTCGGATACGCGGGTTCCTTGGTGCGCGCGATCTCCCAGGGCTGCTTGTCCAGGAGGGTGAGGACGTGGTCGAGCTCCTCGGCCGACGGCGCGTCGTCGAGGTAGCGGCGTTCGGTGTAGTCGACGCCGGCGTCGTCGAGGCGTTGCTTGGCGGCGCGGCTCTTGGAACAGCGCGGGTTGTGCCAGATCTCCATGCGCGGAATGTAGCGAGTTCGTGTCGGTCGTCCGGTCGACCGCCGATTCGGGCGGACGACCGACTTCCCGACGAACTCGCCGCCATCTGCGGAGCAGGGGCGATCCAACACTGTCAGGGGGCCTGAGTAACTTGGTTGGGGTGGAACAACTCGGCTTCGACTTCGGCACCGCGGCACCCCGCCGGCTCGTGCGCGTCACGCCCGCGAAGCTGTCGACGTGGACCAGCTGCCCGCGCCGCTTCCGGATGACGTACCTCGACCGGCCCTCGCCCCCGCGGGGCGGCGCCTGGGCGCACAACACGCTGGGCGCCGTGGTCCACAACGCCCTGAAGGCCCTCTTCGACCTGCCGCCCGAGCGCCGCACGCCGGACCAGGCCGTGGCCCTGCTCAACCGCCAGTGGAAGTCCGAGGGTTTCCGCGACGTCGACCAGGCCGCCGAGTACCGCACCCGCGCCCAGGGCTGGGTGCACGAGTACGTCTCCGCGCTGGACGTCGACTTCGAACCGCTGGGCGTCGAGCGCTGGGTCTCCTCCCCGACGGACCGCATCGTGGCCGAGGGCCGGGTCGACCGCATCGACCACCGGGACGGCGAACTGGTCATCGTCGACTACAAGACCGGCCGCCACGTCCTGACCTCGGACGACGCCCGAGGCTCCCAGGCGCTCGCCCTGTACGCCCTGGCGGCCCGCCGCACCCTGCGCAAGCCGTGCCGCCGAGTCGAGCTGCACCACCTGCCGTCCGGCTCGATCGCCACCTGGGAGCACACGGAGGAGTCGCTCGCCCGGCACGTCCGGCGGGCGGAGGAGGCGGCGGACGAGATCGACCTGGCCACGGAGACCCTGAAGGCCGGCGGGGATCAGGAGATCCTCTTCCCTCCGGTGACGGGGAGGCAGTGCCAGTGGTGCGACTTCCGGCGGAGTTGCGCGGAGGGGCAGGCGGCGGCGCCGTCGATCGAACCGTGGGCGTTGCTGGCGCCGTAGGAGTACGGCTTTTGCCGTAGCCGTCCCAGGGTGTTCGGGCCATGACTGCCCGCGCACCCGTCGACCCGTAGGGTGGCTTGGGTGGACGTCGAAGCAGCAAAGCGACCGTCGCGGACCTACGGATTCCTGCGCGCCGTGAGTGGTGTGCTCGCCGTGGGCATGGTGCTGCTCGCTCTGGGGAACATCGGCGTCCAGTTCTACGCGAACTCCCGCGACCTGCCCGGGCCCGGCACGTTGTCCGTCGTCGCGCATGTCGTGGCGGCGCTGCTGGTGGTCGGTGCGCAGATCGTGGCTGACCGGTACGCGGACTGGAAGGCGCCGGTCGCGTCGCTCGTGGTGCTCGTGGTGAGCGGGGCGACGCTGTGGACGTTCTGGTGGGCCTAGGCCGGGGTCAGGCCGGCGCCGCGTTGCTCTGGATCAGCCCGGCCTTCAGCGCCGCCATCAACGCCTGGGCGCGGTTCGAGACGCCCAGCTTGTCGTAGAGGCGGGAGACGTAGGTCTTGGCCGTCGACGGCGAGACGAACAGGATGCGGGCGATCTTCGGGATCGACTCGCCCTCGCCCAGGAGGTTGAGCACCTCGCGCTCGCGCGGGCTCAGGAGCAGGTCCGCGGTCTGACGGCGGGCCATGGCGGTGGCCAGGCCCGTGGCGGTGAACGAGGAGGCCGCCACCGCCGCGTGGCGGAGGGCGCAGAGGATCTCCTCGACGGGGGCGGTTTTGCACACGAACGCCGAGGCGCCGGTCTCCAGGGCACGGAAGAGCACGTCGTCCTCGCCGCGGGAGGTCAGGACGACTATGCCGAGGGCCGGGTAGCGGTCGCGCAGTTCTCTGGCCAGGCGCAGGCCGTTGCCGTCGGGCAGGCCCACGCCGACGGTGACCACGTCCGGAGAGGCCGCGGCTATGACCGCCGGGGCTCCGGCGGCTGTGTCCGCCTCGTCCACCACGAGAAGGTCGGTCTCTCGCGCGGCGAGCATCTTCAGGCCGAAGCGAGTGAGGGCATGTCCGTCGACGACGACAACTCGGGTCAACCTCATGAGCTGCCCCTCTCGGTGAAGGTTCAACCCGCATGTCGTACCGGACGTATCAATTGGTTACACCGAAAAGCCTAACGAAAAGGCCACGGGCTCAGAGATTCATCAGCACGCGGGCGATGCTGATGGCGCCGGGGCCGATGATGATCACGAACATGGCCGGGAACAGGCACGTGATCAGCGGGAACAGGATTTTCACCGGGACTTTCTGGGCCTGTTCCTCTGCTCGTTGACGGCGGCGGACTCGCATTTCACGGGCCTGTTCGCGCAGGACCGAGGCGATCGGGACGCCCAGTTCGCCCGCCTGGGCCAGGGCGGAGACGAAGGCGCGCAGTTCGGCTACCGTCGTGCGCAGGGTCAGGGCTCGCAGGGATTCGTTGCGTGACTTTCCTATTTGCATCTCCTGCAGGACGCGGGCGCATTCCTGGGCCAGCGGGCCGGAGGTGTTGCGGGCCACCTGAGCCATGGCCGCGTCGAAGCCGAGGCCTGCTTCCACGCACACGGTGAGCATGTCGAGGGCGTCGGGCAGGGCTCGGCGGATCTTCTCCTGGCGTTTCTGGCCCGCGTTGAGCAGCAGCAGGTCGGGCAGGAAGAAGCCGAACACGGCGCCGAGCACGAGACCGGCGATCAGCCAGCCCACCGACCGGGCGCCGAGCAGTCCGCCCAGGCCGGCGCCGACCAGCAGGCCGAGGCCCTTGGCCGCGAGCACGCGGTCCGGTGTCCACGTGACCGGGTTGCCCGCCAGGTCGAGGCGCTGCTGGAGGCCCGCCGCCACTCCGGCCGGGGACAGCCGCAGGGCGATCGAACGCAACCACGACGGCGAGGCGACGGTGTCCGGTCGCTCGACCACCGCGGCCGAGTAGCTCGTCTCGATCAACGCCAGCGAGCCGGCGGCGGTGGCGCGTGGCCGGAGAACCAGAGCGAACGCAACGAGGGACACCGCGAGCAGCAGGCAGCCGATACCCAGGTACAGCGCCATGTCACACCTCCACGCGCACGAGTTTGCGCATCCACAACGAACCGAGCACGACCAGCACGGCGGCGCACGAGAGCATCACGACGCCGATCAACGTCGTGTAGAGCGGCCGCATGTACTCCGCGCGGAACCAGAACAGGAACCCCGCGAGGAAGATCGGCAGCCCCACCAGGACGTACGCGGACAGGCGGCCTTCCGCGGACAGCGCGCGGACGTGCCGGCGGGTCTGCGCACGGTCGCGCATCGTCGCGACGGTGTTCATCAGCACCTCGGCGAGGTTGCCGCCCACCTGCCGCTGGATGCGGATCGCCATCACGACCCACGCCAGGTCGGCGCTGCGCATCCGGGTGGCCACGCGGTCGAGCGCGTCCTCCAGTTCGGCGCCGATCCGGGTGGCGGCCAGTGCGCGGGAGAACTCGCCGGCGGTGGGCTGGGTGTCGTCGCGGACGACGGCGTCGATCGACTGGGCCAGCGAGAAACCGGACCTCAGCGAGCTCGCGACCAGTTGCAGCACGTCCGGGAGCTGGTCGGCGAACGCGGCACGGCGCTTCGAGGCACGCGACCGCACCACCAGCGCCCCCGCGAGCCAGCCGAGCAACGCGCCCAGCGGCACGCCGATCCACCACGTCGTCAGCACCGTCAGCAGGGCGGCGAGCCCGGCACCCGCGCAGAACCGCAGCAGCGTCCACTCGGCCGGACTCGCCTTCATCCCGGCCAGGTCGAGCCGGTCGGCGAGTTTGGCCGCGCCGCCCTCGCTCATCACCCGGCGGGTCCACACGACGGCCGTCTGCGCGGCCTGACTCTCCTCCTGCACAACGGGTTCCTGTGCTCCGTAGTGCTCCAGGTGCCGTTCGAGCCTGCGCCCCACCGCAGACCTGCGTGGGGTGAGCACCATCAGCACCACGAAGAACACCACCAGGAACGTCCCGGCGATCAACACCCCGGCCGCCCAGTTCTGCCCAGGGGCCGACACCGGAACGACAGCGGGCAACGGCGCGGCAACGGAAGGTGCGGCGGTCACAACAGAAGAAGGCACCGCCAGAGCAGCGAAGGCGGCGGCGAGCGCGGCGGCGTCCGAAGCGGTCAGCAACCGTCCACCGGCCGCACCCGCGATCCGGCTCAAGGCGTCGTCGCTGTACTGGAATCCGATCACGTCGGTCGGCACGCCGGAAGCCGCGACGGCGGACACCGCGGAGTCCACAGTGGAACGCGAGACGGTGTCCTCGCCGTCGGACACGATCACCATGCGCCGCTCGGAGATCCCCGCCAGCGCGGACAACCCGACCGGCACGGCGTCGAACAACGACGTGTCACCCTTGGCCTGCACCCCACCCAGGGCGGCGGAGAAAGCAGCTCGGTCCGCGGTCGGCGCGAGCACCAGCGAAGGCTGCGACGAGAACGCCACCAGCCCGACCTGGACGTCGGCGGGCAGCGACGACACGTACGTGGAAATCGCCTGCCGCGCGACGACGATCCGGTCCGGCGCCATCGACCCGCTGCTGTCGAGCAACACCACCACCCCGCGACTCGGTGCGGCAACGGCGAAAGCGCCGGACACGAGCGTCAGCAGCACGCCGGCCAGCAGACCGGCAACGGCCCGGGTCATCGCGGACCACCTCCGAACAGGTGCGGCGGAACGTCGATCCCGCGGTCCCGCAACCGCTCCACGAAGTGCGGCCGCAACCCGGTCGACTGCAGCGTTCCGCGGTAGAACCCGCGCTCGTCGACCCCGGCGTGGAAGTCGAACGAGAAGATGTCCTGCAGCGTCACGATGTCGCCCTCCATCCCGACGACCTCGGTGATGTGGGTGATCCGCCGCGTGCCGTCCTTCAACCGCGACTGGTGCACGATCAGGTCGATCGCGGACGCCATCTGCTCGCGGATCGCCCGTGCCGGCAGGTCCACGCCCGCCATCAGCACCATGGTCTCCAGGCGGGACAACGAGTCTCGCGGCGAGTTGGAGTGCACGGTCGTGATCGAGCCGTCGTGGCCGGTGTTCATGGCCTGCAACATGTCCAGCGCCGCGCCGTCGCGGACCTCGCCGACGATGATCCGGTCGGGCCGCATGCGCAACGCGTTGCGCACCAGGTCCCGCACGGCCACCTCACCGCGCGACTCCACGTTCGGCGGCCGGGCCTCCAGCCGCAGCACGTGGTCCTGGCGCAGCTGCAGCTCGGCGGCGTCCTCGATGGTGACGATCCGCTCGTCGGCCGGCACGAACGACGACAGCACGTTCAGCGACGTCGTCTTGCCCGAGCCGGTGCCGCCGCCGATCAGGACGTTCAGCCGTCCCTGCACGCAGCACTGCAGCAGGTACGCGGTCGCGGGTGTCAGCGTGCCGAACCCGACCAGGTCGTCCACGGTGAACGGGTCCGAGGCGAACTTGCGGATCGTCAGCACCGAGCCGTCCAGCGCGATCGGCGGCACGACGGCGTTGACGCGGCTGCCGTCGGGCAGGCGCGCGTCGACCATCGGGGACGCCTCGTCCACCCGCCGCCCGACCTTGGCGACGATCTTGTCGATCGTGCGGCGCAGGTGCGACTCGTCCGCGAACGCCACGGGCACCGGCTCCAGCCGTCCGGCACGTTCGACGTAGATCTGGTCGAACCCGTTGACCATGATCTCGGAGATGCCGGCGTCGCGGAGGTAGGGCTCCAACGGCCCGTGGCCCAGGATCTCGTCCAGCACCTCCGTCGCGATGCGGGCCCGGTCGGCGTTGGTCAACGGTGTCTCGTCGCGTTCCAGCACCGCCTGCAACGTCTGGCGGACACGGGTTTCGAGCTCGCGCTGGTCGAGGTGCGCGTCGTAGAGCTTCGGGCCCAGCACGTCCAGCAGTCCCGCGTGCACGCTGCGCTTGACCTCGGCGAACGGGTCGGCGGCGCGGGCCTGGCGACGCAACGGCGGCGTCGGCGACGACGATTCCCGTTGCGCGGCGATGCGGTCGGTCAGGCTCATCGGAACCACCTCTTCGAGGACTTGGCGGCGGCAGCGGGCTCGGCGAGCACGTGTTCACGGCCGAACCGCGAGATGGCCTCGCTGACGGGGTGCTTGGGCGAGTCGAGGACGATCGGGTTGCCCTTGTTGACCGAGATCGGCACGTCGCGGCTCGACGGCACGTGTGCGCGGATGTCGCTGCGCACAACACGATCGATGTCGTCCATCGTCAGCCCGACCTTCGCGTCCGACCGGTTCAGCACGACCGAGCGGATGTCGTGCGCGTACGAGAGCAGGTCCAGCATGTCGAGCGTCACGCGCAGGTTCTTCAACGCCGGCACGTCCGGCGTGGTCAGCAGAACGTGGTGGTGCGAGGCGTCCATCGCGGCCAGCACGTGCTCGCTGAACGCGGACGGCGTGTCCACCACGACGTGGTCGAACATCGTCGGCAGCACCTCCAGCAGCTCGCCGACGAGCGCCGCCGGAATCCGTTCCGCGTCACCGGGCTCGACCGGCGCGAGCAACGCGCTCAGCCCCGGCCGGCACGCCGTGAGCAGCGACGACGCCCCCGCCGCGTCGACGTGGCCGACCATGCCGAGCCCGTGCACGATCGTGCGGACCGGCTCGGCGCGCAGGCAGATGCCGACGTCGCCGAACGCGAGGTCGAGGTCCACCAGGCAGACCGACCGCTCACCGCCGGCCGCGAGCGACGCGGCCAGGTTGACTGCCAGCGTCGTCTTGCCGCACCCGCCCTTCGCGGCGAACACCGTGATCACCTGGCCGTTCCTGCGCTCGTCGGCGCGAGGCGACGGCACCCCGGTGACCTGTGCGGACAGCGCACGGGACCGCGTGCAGGCGTCCACCAGCGCCGTGAGGTCGTCCCGCGCGACGACCTCCCGCACACCGGCTCGCAGCGCACGGGTCAGCACCACGACGTCGAGCACGTCCCGCAGCAGCACCACGCCGGCCGACGGGCGTTCGACCCGGAGTCCCGCGGTGAACGCCAGCGCCTCGTCCAGGTCGATGGCCGAACCGATGACGACGAGGGTCTCCAGGGGGTCGGTGGCGAGCGACCGCGAGGCCTCGCCCAGGGTGTCCGCGATCCGGACGTCACCGCCGAGCGCGGGGGAGAGCTGTCCGGCGAGCGCGGCCGGTTCGCACAGGATCGTCATGGCACGCCTCAGTTTCCGAACAGGGAGCGGTTGTCGACGCCGTTGCCCGGCGCGATCTCGGACTTGCCGCCGAGCAGCGCGAAGTAGAGCGTTCCCGTCTGCTGGCCGTGGATCAGCTTCTCCGCGTCCGCCTGCTTCACCGCGACCGTGACGATCGCCTTGCCGACGTCGCCGTCCTCGGCCGCCTTCTTCTCGTCGACCACGGAGAGCACCTCGAGGCTGCTCAGCAGCAGACGGGTGGACTGGTTTCGTTCGTACTGCTTGGAAAGCCCGTCACCGGCCGGCGTGTTGCCCTTGCCGTCCATCACGGTGAACGTGTCGAAGACCGCGACCTTCGAGCCCTTCTGGATGAGCCCGCCCGCGCGTTGCCAGGCCTCCGTCGGCACGGTCACGGCGATCATGCCGTCCGGGATCGAGATGCCCTTGGCCAGTGACGCCTGCTCGGTGAACAGGGCCTTGGTGAGCAGTTGCCCCTCGGAGATCTCCGACGACGTCACGAGCTTCGTCACCGAGGAGTCCACTTCGGACATCGCGTTCTCCGGGACGCTGCTCTTGGGCATCTGCTGCGGTTCGACCAGGTCCTTCAACCCCTCCGCGCTCGTGCCCGCGGGGATGCGGTCCTTCGCGACCAGCACGGTGACGGCCTGCTGACCCGCGATGGCGCGGGAGTCGGCGCCGCGGACGTAGAGGAACACCCCGGCGCTGCCGCAGATGGCCAGCAACACCGCCAGGACGATGATGAATGCGCGGTTCTTCATGACGACTCCTGGAATCAGCCGATGAGCTGGACGATGCGGAGGCCGAGGTCGGGGCCGCCGATGGTGCCGGTGTTGGGCATGAGGTCCTCGACGAAGTAGCCGGCGACGCACTTGTCCGAGCCCTTGCACTCGTTCTTGTTGGTCAGCCAGTCCTTCTGGTTCGCGCCGGGCAGCCAGTAGCCGGTGACGACGAACCCCGCGAAGCCCGCGAGCGTGTAGGTGCCGCCGGTGCCGGTCCCGGTGACCTTGGTGTAGATCGGGAAGTAGACGGCCTCGCGTGAGCTGAACGCCGCCGCCAGCGCGGACTTGCAGTCGTTGCCGGCGGAGGCGCCGGTGTTCGCGCTGTAGGTGTTGTTGCTGATGAACACCGAGCAGTCGGAGCCGGTGTCGTCGACCCAGCCGAACATGCCGGGACCATCCGACCCCGCCGGGCCGCTCGGGCACGTCGTGCCACCGGTGGTGTGCAGCTTCAGCACGCGGTGCGCGGACAGCGGTGTCACGTCGGGAGGGAACTTCGTGCCGTTCGAGGTCGCCTCGTTCCACTCGCACCACGAGATCGTCATCGCCATCGTGGTCGCGGTCTTGGGCGGACCCCACTGGGCACGGGCGCAGGCGGCGACGCGTGAGCCCTCGTAGGAGCCGTTGCCGATCAACGAACGGGCGAACATCGGCGGCAGCAGCGTTCCTCCGCCGGAGGTCTGCGTCGAGGTGTGCACGTCCACGTAGGTGACGCCGGCGGCGGGCTTCGCGGGACAGTCCGTGATCTTGCCCGTGGCCGCGGGGCACGAGGGCAGCCCGCCACCCTTGTCGTACCCGCACACCACGTCCACAGTGGACGAACCGTCCCTCGCGTTGTGGTTGGCGAAGTAGTTGGACTTGTTCACCAGGCAGATCTCGTCGGCACAGGTCTGGGCGACGGCGATCGCACCGGAGTCGGCCCCGTTCTGGAGCTCGGCCCGTTCCTTGTAGAGAAAACCGACGTCGATCACGATCGCGCCCATGCCGAGCAGGACGCCGAACCCGAGCAGGATGGCGAACAGCACGCCGAGCGCACCTCTGTCGTCCTTCGTCATCCACATGGCATGACCCCCGTGGCGCTCAAGGAGATCGGGGCGCCGAATCCACCGCCGCCGAACAGTCCGGCGAGTCCGCCGACCGGCGTGATGAAGTCGTACGTGTGGGTGGCCGTCACCTCGGCACTGCTCTCGCCGGGCTTGCCGCCGGCCGGGCAGGCGGTGACCGACACGCCGACCTCAGCGGGGTTCAGGCTGGTGGCGGCCGCTTTGGTGCGACCACCGGGATTCGGCTGTCCGAGTGCTGCCACCCGGACGCCTTCACGAGCGGCCTGGGTCAGGGTGATCTGGGCGCGCACCGCCCAGCCGAAGTCCACGATGCCCATCACCAGCACGAGCACGATCGGCATCAGCAGGGCGACTTCGACAGCGGTCGCGCCGCGATCGCGAGCAAGGTTCGTCATGACCGCTCCGAAGAAAGGCGCGCGGCCGGCGGAGGGGAGCGCCGGCCGCGCGGGAACAGGAGACTTCAGCCATCGATGACGTCGGCGACGAGCTCGAACATGGCGGCCATGTTCTCGCCGACGGCCGTGACGGCCACCAACGCGGTGACCGCGATCAACGCCAGCACCAGGCCGTACTCGACGGCCGTGGCGCCGCGGTCCGATTCGCGCGGACGCCGCACCGTCAGACCAGTTCGCCGGCGATCTCGGTGAACAGGGCCAGGAGGTTGACGCCGACCGCCGTGACACCCGCGATGATGACGATCGCGATCAGGGCGACCATCAGGCCGTACTCCACGGCGGTCGCGCCCCTGTCGTCGTCTTCGCGCCGGGTGCGGGTGAGGAACGTCTGCACGTAGCTGAGGAAGGTGAGCATGGCGGTCTCCTGAGGATGTGAGATCCGATTCGGGATGCCGCAACTCTGCGTGACAGGGGTCGACCGCCGGTATCGGGCGATGAGGTGGCACGAAACCGCAGATCGGAGGACGTTGTCGGCCGTTCGGGGGACACGCCGTAGACCCCTCGGTCAGATCGGCCGTCGTCACGTTCCGTCGCGATCGTAGCCGCTCTACCGTCGCCGCATGATGGTTCTCTGGGCAGCCGGCGGTGCTCTGGGCGGACTCGCCTCGGGTGTCGCGCTGCGCGGGCTGGTCGGCCGGTTCACGCCCACCGGGTTCGCGCTGCCGCTGGTGTCGGCGGCCGTTCTCGCGGTGCTCGCGACCAAGTTCGCCGGCTCGGCCGAGGTGCTCGCTTTCGCCTGCCTGGGCGCCGTCGGGGTCGCGCTGGCGTTCATCGACACGGCCGTGCACCGGCTGCCGGACGTGCTGACGCTGCCCGCGTACCCGTTGGTGCTGCTGCTTCTCACCGTGGCCGCGCTGACCGGCGGCACGTTCGGCGCGCTCGGCAGGGCGGTGCTCGGCGGACTGGCGCTCGCGTTCGTCTACCGCGTGCTGGAGTTCGTCAACCCCGCCGGAATGGGCTTCGGCGACGTGAAGCTGTCCGGGGTCGTCGGGATGGCGCTCGCCTGGCTCGGCTGGCCGGAGCTGGTGTTCGGCGCCGCCCTCGCGTTCGTCCTGTCGGCCGTCGTGTCACTGGTCCTGTTGCTTCTGCGGCGGATCACGCTCGAGGACGCGTTGCCCTTCGGGCCGTTCATGCTGCTCGGCGCCTTCGTCGCCGTCCTGGGTCATTGACTGGACAATCGCACTTCCGCCTGGGCCCTCCGGCACCTACAGTGTGCTCTCGATCCGCTTGGGGAGGCGGTTCGATCATTTGGGGGAAGCCGATGGGCGTGGGGGAAGTCGTTGGCGCGCGCCGAGATTCGGTCGCGTTGCCGGTGCCGGTGTTGCTGGTGGTCGCGGCGTTCGCCGCGGCCGTGGTCGCGCAGGGCGGGTACTACCTGCCCGGCCGGGTGTTGTCCGGGCTGCTCGTGGGAGTGGCCGTCGTGCTGGTCCGGCCGAGACCGAACCTCCTCGTGGCACTGGGAGGAGCGTTCGCGGCGTGGGCTCTGCTGCGGGGGTTGCTCGAAGGCGACGTGCTCTCGGGACTGCCGTCGGCGGCCGCCGCGGGTGTCTTCGTCGGTGCCGCGGTCGTTGCGGCACAGGCTGATCGCGACCAGCGCGAGTTGCTCGCGACGGTCCTCACCGGTGTCGGCGCGCTGATCGGGTTCACCGCGTGGGTGGCCGTGGTGTTCCGGCTGCCGTCGTGGTCGACGGTCGCGGAGGGGTTGCTGCGGGCGGGATCGACCCTGACCTACCCGAACGCCGCCGCCGCGGTGATGGCGGCGATCGCCGTGTTGTCGCTGGTCCTGCGGCCGACGTTGCTCACCGCGGTGATGAGTTTCCTGCTGTGCGCGGGAATTGGCGCGACGATGAGCCGTGCCGGGGTGATCGCGCTGCTCGCCGGGTTGCTGGCGCTGTGCGCGTTCCGGGGTGTCGTGGCGACGCTGACCGCCGCCGTGCCACCGCTGCTCGGGGCCGTGCTGGCGGTGGGTGCCCTGCTGCCGTCGATGCGGGTGGCCGACGAGCCGGAACCACTGATCGCGGTCGCGGGACTGGTCGCCGGTGCCCTGGTCGCGGTGGGTCTGCCCAGGCTCGGCCGGTTCGCCGTACCGGTGGTGCTGCTGGTGCTCGCCGGTGGCGCGGTGGCCGCGTTCGGTTACGCCGACCGCCTGGCCACGCGCGTCTCGTTCAGCTCACCCGACCGCTCCGGGGCCACCGGTGCCGCGCTGGACCTCGTCGCGCGGACGCCGTTGCTCGGAACCGGTCCGGGGAATGGATCTTTTTTCTTCGACCGGGGCAACGAAGGCGCCCGTGTGATGCGTTATGTGCACAACGAGTACCTCCAGGTGCTCGTGGAACTGGGGGTCGTCGGCTTGCTGGCCGCGCTGGGGGTCGTGACCGCGGTGCTGATCGCCTTGTGGCGCGGGCGCGGCACTCCGTTGTGGGCCGGAGCGGCAGCGGCTGTCGTCGTCGTGCTGGTGCACAGCGGTTTCGACTTCCTGTGGCACCTGCCGGCCGTTCTGATCGTCACCGGCCTCTGCGCCGGTCTGGGGTTTCCGTCCACAGAGGACGGGATGAGAGAGGGGACAGCAGCATGAAGAAGTTGACCGCGGGGAAGACGGCGGCGGTCGTGGCGGTCGCGGGTGGCGCGATCCTCGCGTCCATCGCGCCGGTCATGGCCGAGGTGAGCGCGCAGTCGCCCTCGCAGGCTCTGGTCAGAGTCGAGTCGCCGGCGAAGTGGAAGGCGCTGGGGGCCGCGGTCGAGGTCGACGTGACGTTCTCCTGCCCGGCCACCACGCCGCAGGGTTTCGTGAACATCAGCCTCAGCCAGACCGTGCTGGGTGGCGTGGCGTCCGGAGGGACGTCGAAGAGCGTCACGTGCACGGGCGCGTTCCAGACCGTCAAGCTCAGCGTGACGGCGCAGAACCGCGCGTTCCGCTGGGGGACGGCCTACGCCAAGGCCGAGCTGAGCGCGTGGCCGCACTCCGCGACGCACGATGGTGAGATCCAGATCCGCCCGTGACGCCGTGAGCGGTCGCGTTGGCACGTGAGGAAGCTCTTGCGTGCCAACGCAGTGCGGATCAGGAGCTCAGCCAGGCCCGCCACGTCGGCAGCAGGGTGGCGATGAGGTCCAGCGGCGCCTCGGTGTTCGGCGAGTGCATCACGCCCGGCAGCACGGCGAAGTCCGCGTCCAGCCGCTCCGCCATGTCGCGCTGGACGGCGGGCGACCACGCGTCGTCCGAGTCGCCGCACACCACCAGGCAGGGCACGCCGGACGACCGCAGCGTGCGCGCGAGCTTCGCGACCTGGTCCGGTTCGGAGCGCAGCCCGTTGCCCATGCCGAGCAACGCCGCCGCCTGCGACTTGAGGAACCTGGTGCGGTAGAAGTCCTTCAGCTCCTGCGGGAGCACCGCGTACGCCGGGTTCTGCTGCGACCGCAGCTCGTTCAGCCGATGGGTGCCCTCGACGCCCTGCTCGGCCAGCACGTGCTCGCCGATGTCCAGCACCGTGCGGCGGTCTCCCGCGGGCAGTTCGGACGGGCCGGACGACAGCAGCGTGAGCCCCGAGACCGGGGCACCCGCGAACACCGCCGCCCGTGCCACCAGGCCGCCGTAGGAATGGCCGAGCAGCAGGACTTTCCGGCCGTCCGCCGCGATCTTCCCGATCAGCTCGGCGAGCACCGACCCGAGCGGGCCCGGCCGGTAGAGCGCCTCGTCGTCCGGGCCCTGCGAGTCCTGCTGGCCCGGCAGGTCGATCGCGACGACCTCGAAACCCGCGTCCGCGATCGGGTCGAACATCGGCGCGAAGTCCTCTTTGGAACCCGTGTATCCCGGCACGAGCAGCACGGTCGTGCGCATCGCGTCGTCGCTCACAGCGGGCGCGCGCAACGCCGCGATCGTGCCGTAGCGGCCCGGGAAGTCGACGCGATGTGCCCGGTGCGGGCTGATCTGCGAGTACACGAGCTGAACTATCGCAGCGCGACCAGGGTTTCGCCACGCTGCTCGAGGACGACGGGACCGGCTGTGGCGAGTTGCACAGGGCCCGTGTGACCCTCGCGGTTCAGCCGGATCGTGCCCACGACAGCACCGGTGGCCTGCTCGTACACCCGCAGGCCCTCCTTCACCGGGATGAGCGCGCGGCCCGCGAGCGTCGTACCGGCGCCCAGCGTGCCCTCGGCGGTCCACAGTGGAGTGAGCGTCTCCAGAGACAGCGCGACCGTGCGGGAACCGGTGAACCAGAAGGCGTTCGTCTTCGTCGTGAAGACGCGCGCCACGTGGTTCGGCGGGTCGGTGAAGTCGGCGTCGGGGATGTCGAGCGCTACCTCGCCGACCTGGTTGCCGGTCTCCGCGTCGAACGTCACGAGCCTGTTCGGGCCCGGCATCGCCACCGCGACGAGCTTCTCGGTGATGGCCACGACCTGCGCGTTCTTGCTGCCGGTGACGGAACTGCCGAACACCTTGGGCTCGTCGGACTTGTCCGGGTTCGGCTTCAGGATCGTCACCCGGTCCGACGCGTCGTCCGGGCAGCGCTCGATCATCGCGAACTTGCCGCTCGTCACGGCCACCGAGCCGTACGTGCAGCCCACGCGCGGCTGCTTGCCCGGGTTCACGATCGCGCGCAGGCCGCCGTACTCGAGCGACCGCACCAGGTCGTCGCGCCGGTAGACCTCGACGAACTTCGACCCCGTGGTGATCAGGTGCGAACCCTCGTTGAGCAGTGCCGTGCCCGGTTCCGCGTCACCGTTGCGCTGGGCCCGCCGCTCGCCGGTGATGCCGTCGAGCGACGTGAGCTCGGAGCAGTTCGTGCCCTTGGAGTACAACGCCATCGCCCGGCCCCACGCCGTGCTCACGACGCACAGCGGCAGGTCGCGCCCGTACGTCCAGCGCACGTCACCGGTCAGCGGGTCGCGCCCGTGGACCTCGCCGCCGTCGCCGGTCACGACCGTCGACGGCTTCTCCTCGCCGGTGTCCTTCGACGCGGTCTGCACGACCACGGGGGACAGCGAGGCGCCGCTCTTCGCGCGCCAGACCTCGGCGAGCGACGGCGGCAGCGTGGCCACTTCGGGCAGCGGCTCCCACGACGACGGCCCGGTGACCGACGTCGTGGCGCGAGCATCGCTGAACGCCCAGGTCAGCACGGACGCCGTGACCGACACCACCGCGATCAGCGTGATCGCGACGAAGTCGGCGCGGGTGCGCCAGGACCGGGCGGGCGGACGTTCTGCGGCGGGCACGGCCTCGTGCGCGGGCTCGTCGAGAACGTCCTCGACGTCGGTGACGTCGGAACCGGGGGACGACATGTGATCAGTCTGCCGAAGGTGCGGCCTGTTCGGCAGAGCTTCGGCGACGCCGACGCCTGCGCGGCTTGTCCGAGCCGGACTTCTCGGCGGACTCGGGCGCGGACGCCTGCGTCTGCTCGCCCTCCTGCGTCACGCCGGCGCGGCTGCGCGTGCGCGAGCGGGACCGCTTCGGCCTGGTCTCCTCGTTCGTCTCCACGGCCTGCTCGCCCTCGGTGCGGGCGGAGCCGGTGCGACGACTGCCAGTGCTGCGGCGCTTGCGCTTGCCGGTGTCGAGCTGCTCCTCCTCTTCCGCGTCGAGGCCGGCGCGGGTGCGGTGGCTCAGCGGCAACCGGCCCGTGGAACCGGACGGAATGCCCAGGTCGTTGTACAGGTGGTCGGACGTGGAGTACGTCTCCACCGGCAACGGCTGACCGAGGCCCAGCAGGTCGTTGACCGAGGCCCAGCGGTGCGTCTCGTCCCAGTCGACGAACGTGACCGCGACACCCGTGCGCCCGGCACGGCCCGTGCGGCCGATGCGGTGGACGTACGTCTTCTCGTCCTCGGGGCACTGGTAGTTGATGACGTGCGTCACGTCGTCGATGTCGATGCCGCGCGCGGCGACGTCCGTGGCGACCAGCACGTCGACCTTGCCGGCGCGGAACGCCCGCAGCGCCTTCTCGCGCGCGCCCTGGCCCAGGTCACCGTGCACGGCGGCCGCGGCGAACCCGCGTTCGGTCAGGTCGTCAGCGACCTTCTGCGCGGTCCGCTTGGTCCGCGCGAACACCATGGTCAGACCGCGGTCGCGGGCCTGCAGCGCGCGGGCCAGCATCTCCGGCTTGTCCATCGAGTGCGCCCGGTAGACGAACTGCGAGGTGTTCTCGTGCGTCTGGCCGGCGTCGTTCTCCTCGGCCCGGATGTGCGTCGGCTGCGTGAGGAACGTGCGGGCCAGCGTGATGATCGGGCCGGGCATGGTCGCGCTGAACAGCATCGTCTGACGCTGGTCGGGGACCATGTTGAGGATGCGTTCGATGTCGGGCAGGAAGCCCAGGTCGAGCATCTCGTCGGCCTCGTCGAGCACCAGCATGCGGACCTTGCCGAGCACCAGGTGGCGCTGTTCGGCCAGGTCGAGCAGGCGGCCGGGCGTGCCGATGATGACGTCGGCGCCCTTGCGGAGCTGCGCGATCTGCCGCTCGTAGGGGATGCCGCCGTAGATGGCGGCGACCTTCACACCCAGGTGGCGCGCGGCGTCGGTGAGGTCGTGGGCGACCTGGAGGCACAGTTCACGGGTGGGAACGACGACCAGGGCCTGCGGGGTGCCGTCGCCGGGAAGGTCGACGCGGTGCAGCAGCGGCACGCCGAACCCGAGGGTCTTGCCGGTGCCGGTGCGCGCCTGGCCGATGACGTCGTCACCGGCGAGCGCGATGGGAAGGGTGAGCTCCTGGATGGCGAACGTGCGGATGATGCCCGCCTCGCCGAGAGCCTTGACGATCTCTTCACGCACGCCGAGCTCGGCGAACGTGGGGGATTCGGACTGCACCGGGGCGTCTGCCAGCAGCGGGTGCGACGTGTCTTCTTCGGGGACTCCGGCCTCGCTGTGTTCCAGGAGAACCGGGTCCAGATGTGCTTCTACTTCAGCGGTCAGGGTGATCAGCCTCTCTCGTACCAAGCGCGTACGAGCCCTGGCCGGGCCTCTCGACCGCGCTCGATGAGCAGCTGCGGGAAAGGTGTACGCGCACCATTTCAACGCCGCGCAGCGTGGTCGTCACACTCGTCACGCCGGGCGTCCCGTGCCCATTCTACCTGGCAAGACACATTTGACCACTAGGGTTGCGTCTCATGGGTGTTGCGGAGGGTGTTGTCGATCTTCTGGGAGCGGTTGCATATGGCGAGCTCTCGGCCTTCGACCGGATGACGGAGGACTCGCGCTCGGCGCCGACACTGGCGGGGCGCGCGGCGCTCGCACAGATGGCCGCGGCCGAGATCGGGCACTTCACGTTGCTGCAGAAGCACCTCGCCACCGAGGGCATCGCCGTCGAGGACGCGATGGCGCCGTTCGTGAAGGGCTTCGACGCGTTCCACGAGTCGACGAGCCCCAAGTCGTGGCTCGAGTCGCTGGTGAAGGCCTACGTCGGTGACGGGCTCGCGGCCGACTTCTACCGCGAGGTGGCGACGTGGCTGGACGAGCCGACGGGGGAGCTCGTGCTCCACGTGCTCGCCGACACGGGTCACTCGGCGTTCGCTGAACGCGAAGTCCTGGCCGCCGTCGAGGCCGATCCGCGGGTGCGCGACCGGCTCGCGCTGTGGGGCCGCCGGCTGCTCGGAGAAGCGTTGACGCAGGCCCAGTACGTGGTGGCGGAGCGGGACGGGCTCTCGGAGCTCATCGTGCGGGGGTCGGGAGACCTCGCCGGGATCGGTCAGCTGTTCCGGCGTCTCCAGCAGTCGCACGCGCGGCGCATGACGCAGCTGGGTCTCGGCTAGGTAGGCTCGCGATCAGAGTTTTCTCTTGAGCACGGAGGTCAGCGTGGAGGTCAGGATCGGCGTCGCGGACAGCGGACGCGAACTCGTCGTGACCAGTGAGCTCAACCCGTCCGAGGTCGAGACCCTGGTGGCGGACGCGGTGTCCGGCAAGTCCAGCGTGCTGTCGCTGGTGGACGTCAAGGGCGCGCGTTTCGTCGTGCCCGCTGGCCGCGTCGCGTACGTGGAGATCGGCCCGCAGGACTCGCGCAAGGTCGGGTTCGGCGCCTGAGTCGCCAGAAGATCGAGGAAGGCCCCGGTCGTCACGACCGGGGCCTTCTTCGTGCGGCCGGGCAGTATCGGGCACGGTCGCGCACCCCGCATTCCGGCGCCGCGTCGACGTCGCCTGAAGCGGTGACTTCGCTGGTAGAGGTATGTGCGCGCACCTAGCGTGACGGAGTCGTCACGCTGCTGAGGAGTGCTATGCGCGCCGCCCTGCTGGCCCTGTTGCTCGTGGTCTCGGCAACGACCTTCTCGCTGCCCGCGCAGGCGTACCAGACGCACGCGGCCGGGTCGTGGTCCACGAGCGCCTCGTTGCCCGCGGCGAACGCTTCCGCGCGTTCGACGCTCACGTCCGGTGCGGTGGTCACGGCCTCGGTGTCCGGCGCGAACCTGCGGCTGACCACGCTGAACTCCCCTCCCGGCGACCGCGGGGCGGTACCGGGCAACTTCCGGCCGCAGATCCCCGCGAACACGGCGTTGATCGGTCTGACCGCCTACGGCGCGGGATGTGTCGCGTTCGTGGACTGCTTCAACCGGGGCACGCTGACGTTCTCCTTCAACCGGCCGGTGCGCGACCCGGTGCTGCACATCGCGGGCAGCGGCGCGACCGTCGGCAACACCGGCAGCACGCACGTCGCACACACCCTGACCACGTCCGGAGTGACGCTCGACGGTCCGCTCGCCGGCGCGACGAACATGACGATCGGCCAGAACGGCACACGCATCGAGGCGCCGAACCGCAACCTCAACGTGCTGTGCAACGCCAACGGCGCGAGGTCGGCGCCCGCGTCGTGCGGCAGCGTCCGCATGAACGGCACCGTCAGCTCCGTGAGCTTCCAGGTCGACATGCTCACGAACAGCAGCAACCCGACTGACGACTTCTACGTCGCGGGTGTCTCGGTGGACGAGGACTTCGGCGACGCGCCCGCGAGCTACGACGCCGGTGCGGCGGCCAGTCACGTCGTCGGAGATCTGGCGATGGGCTCGGGCGTGTCGGTCGACAACCCCACGACGATCAACACCGGGTCCACCTCGCCGAGCCCGAAGGCCGTGGCGGCGGGCGCGGACAACAACCTGCCCAACGGTGACGACCTCGACGACGGCGTGGCGGCGTTCCCGCGGCTGGCCCGGTCGAACGCCGGCGAGGACTACTCGGTGCCCGTGACGTTGTCCGGCGCCTCGCAACCAGGCCGGGTGTGCGCGTGGATCGACTTCAACGGCAACGGTTCGTTCGACAACAACGAACGAGCCTGCACGGATTTCGCGGCCGGCGCCAAGAGCACCCCGATCACGTGGACGATCCCGCAGAACGTCAAGTGCGGCAACACCTATGCGCGCTTCCGGGCCGGGTACAACCTGGACCAGGTGCGCAACGCGACGGGGCTCACGGACAGCGGTGAGGTCGAGGACTACCGGCTGCCGGTCGAGTGCCTCGACATCAAGAAGTCGACGACCAAGACGACCGCGAACCCCGGCGAGCAGGTGCCGTACACGGTCACCATCACCAACTCCGGCGCCACGGACATCACCGGGCTGAGCGTGTCCGACGACCTCACGCAGGTGCTGGACGACGCGACGTTCAACAACGACCAGGCCGCGACGTCGGGCTCGATCTCCTACAGCGCACCGAAACTGACGTGGTCCGGTGACGTCGCCAAGGGCAGGACCGTCACGCTCACCTACTCCGTCACGGTCCAGAACCCGATCACCGGCGACCACCAGTTGCGCAACGCCGTGGTCGGCAGCGCGGGCAACTGCCCGGTGGGCTCGACCGACCCCGACTGCTCGACCACGGTGAACACACCGGGTGTGAAGATCGAGAAATCGGTCGACCGGCAGTCCGCGAACCCCGGTGACACCGTCACGTACACGGTGAAGGTCAGCAACACCGGCAAGACGCCGCTGAACGCGATGTTCGTCGACGACCTCACGCAGGTGCTCGACGACGCGACCTGGGGCAGTGCAACGGCTTCGGTCGGTACGGCGAACTACGCGGCACCGAAGCTGACGTGGACCGGTGCGCTGGCGGTCGGTGCCTCGGCGACCGTCACGTACACGGTCGTCGTCACCGGCAACGGCGACAAGCAGCTGACGAACGTCGTCACCTCGGACACTCCCGGCAACAACTGCGTGCCGAACTGCACGACCAGCACGCCGGTGTCCGGCATCAGTTTCGAGAAGAAGGCCGACAAGCAGTCGGTGAACCCCGGCGAGACCCTGACGTACACCGTCACCGTCACGAACACGGGCAAGACTTCCTGGCAGGGCGCCACTTTCACCGACGACCTGACGAAGGTGCTGGACGACGCTGCCTGGGTGTCGGCGCAGGCCTCCTCGGGCACGGCGGAGTTCGTGGCACCGAAGCTGACCTGGACCGGCAACCTGCCGATCGGCGGGATCGCCACGGTCACGTACTCGCTGAAGGTCACCAACCCGGTCAAGGGCGACTTCCAGCTGGACAACGCCATCACGTCGACCACGCCGGGTGGCAACTGCCCGCCGGGGTCGACGGATCCGAAGTGCGGCACCACGACACCGGTCGCCGGCCTGAAGATCGAGAAGGCCGTGGACCGGCGGTCCGCGAACCCCGGTGACACCGTGACGTACACGGTGAAGGTCACCAACACCGGCAAGACGCCGCTGGACGCCGCGTTCTCCGACGACCTGTCGAAGGTGCTGGACGACGCCGACTGGGTCGGCACCAGCGCGGGCACGTTCACCTCGCCCGTGCTGACCTGGACCGGTTCGCTCGCGGTAGGTGGCTCGGCGACCATCACCTACACGGTCGTCGTCACCGGCAAGGGCGATCACCAGCTGGACAACGTGATCACGTCGACCACGCCCGGCAACAACTGTCCGGAAGGCTCCGCCGACGCCGACTGCCGCACGTCGACGCCGGTCTCCGGGCTGGAGATCGTGAAGGAGGCCGACCGGAAGACGGCGAACCCCGGTGACACCGTCAAGTACGCGGTGACCGTGCGGAACACCGGTAAGACCCCGCTCGACGCCTCCTTCGCCGACGACCTGGCGCAGGTGCTCGACGACGCGACCTGGGGCAGCGCGACGGCTTCCAGCGGTACGGCGAACTTCGTGTCTCCCAAGCTGACGTGGAACGGCGCGTTGGCCGTCGGAGAGTCGGCGACCGTCACCTACACGGTCGTCGTCACAGGCAAGGGCGACACGCAGTTGACGAACGTCGTCACCTCGGAGACGCCCGGCAACAACTGCGTGCCGAACTGCACGACCACCACACCGGTGTCCGGCGTCGAGTTCGAGAAGACGGTGGACCGCGAGTCGGCCAAGCCCGGCGACGTCGTGAAGTACACGGTGACTGTGCGGAACGCCGGCAAGACCCCGTTGCAGGGCGCCACCTTCACCGACGACCTGGCGAAGGTGCTGGACGACGCCGACTGGGTGTCCGCCGAGGCTTCGACGGGTTCCGCTTCCTTCACGGCTCCGAAGCTGACGTGGACCGGTGACCTCGCGGTCGGCGGGACGGCCACCGTCACCTACACCGTGAAGGTCGGCGAGCCGGCGGACTTCAAGCTGGACAACGTGATCACGTCGACCACACCCGGCGCCAACTGCCCCGGTGGGGACAGGTGCTCGACCAGCACGCCGATCGCCGGGCTGCGGATCGAGAAGTCCGACGACCGCGACCAGGTCGTGCCCGGCGACACCGTGACCTACACGATCAAGGTGACCAACACCGGTCAGACCGTCCACACAGGAGCATCGTTCACCGACGACCTGACGCAGGTGCTGGACGACGCGCGTTACAACGACGACGCGCAGGCCACGGCCGGTGCCGTCACGCTGGTGTGGCCGCGGCTGGAGTGGAAGGGCGACCTGCCGATCGGCGGTGCCGCCACGATCACCTACACGGTGACGGTGAAGAACCCGAACCCCGGCGACAAGAGGCTCAACAACAGGATCACCTCGGACACGCCCGGCAACAACTGCCCGCCGGGGTCGAAGGACCCGTCCTGCAGCACCGAGACGCCCGGCCGTGAGCTGACGATCTCGAAGACGTCCGACCGGCAGACCGCGAACCCCGGTGACTCGGTGACCTACACCCTGACGATCACCAACACCGGACAGGTGCCGCTGGTGGGCGAGAAGGTGACGGACGACCTGTCCGGCGTGCTCGACGACGCCGCCTGGGTGTCCGCGCAGGCTTCGCCCGGCAAGGCGGAGTTCGCCGCGCCGACGTTGACGTGGACCGGTGATCTGGCGGTCGGTGCCGTGGCGACGGTGACGTACGTGGTCCGCGTGAACGACCCGATCAAGGGCGACCACAGGCTGGTCAACCGGGTCAGCAGCGAGGTGCCCGGCAACTGCCCGCCGGGCTCGACGGATCCTCGCTGTGGCACGACGACCCCGTTGCCCGGCATGGAGATCGTGAAGGAGGTCGACCGGAAGTCCGCGAACCCCGGCGACACCGTCACCTACACCGTGACCGTGCGGAACACGGGCCAGACCGAGCTGAACGCGTCGTTCCGCGACGACCTGACGAAGGTGCTGGACGACGCGACCTGGGGTGGCGCGGACGCCGGGACGTTCGTGGAGCCCGTGCTGACGTGGAACGGCGTGCTGCCGGTCGGCGGTTCCGCGACCGTCAAGTACACGGTCGTCGTCACGGGCAAGGGTGATCACCAGCTGACGAACGTCGTCACGTCCGACACCCCCGGCAACAACTGCGTGCCGAACTGCACGACCGACACCCCGGTGTCCGGCGTGGAGATCAAGAAGACCGCCGAGCCCACCTCGACCAAACCGGGCGACACCGTGAAGTACACGGTGACCGTGCGGAACACCGGCAAGACCGTGCTCGACGCGTCGTTCCGCGACGACCTGACCGGCGTGCTGGACGACGCCACCTGGGGCGGCACGAGCGCCGGTGTGTTCGCTTCGCCCGTGCTGACCTGGTCCGGGCAACTGGCCGTGGGCGAGACGGCGACCGTCACGTACACGGTCGTCGTGACCGGCAAGGGCGACAAGCGGCTCAAGAACGTCGTCACGTCCGAGACGCCCGGCAACAACTGCGCCGACGGCTGCACGACCGACACGCCGGTGGCGTCGTTGAAGCTGGTGAAGAAGTCGGAACCGGCCACGGCCAAGCCCGGTGACTCCGTCAAGTACACCGTGACCATCACCAACACGGGCCAGACTGTCCACAGTGGAGTCTCGGTCGCCGATGACCTCAGCGGTGTGCTGGACGACGCGACGTGGAACGGTGATCAGGCTTCGAGTGCGGGTTCGCTGTCGTTCGCCGCTCCGAAGCTGACGTGGACCGGCGATCTGGCCGTGGGTGCGTCGGTGACGGTCACGTACTCGGTGAAGGTCACGGGCGCGGGGGACAAGCGGCTCGAGAACGTGGTGTCGTCGGAGACCCCGGGCACCGACTGCTCGGAGGGCTGCACGACGGACACCCCGGTCGCGGGCCTGGAGATCGTGAAGAAGGCTTCGCCGGACAAGCCGGTGCCGGGTGACGTCGTGACGTACACGGTGACCGTGCGCAACACCGGCCAGACCGCGCAGAACGCGTCGTTCGGCGACGACCTGACCGGTGTGCTGGACGACGCGACGTGGAACGACGACGCGGCGGCGACCGTCGGCGAGGTGACCTACGCGGCGCCGAAGCTGACCTGGACCGGTGCGCTGCCGATCGGATCGCGGGCCGTGATCACGTACTCGGTGAAGGTGACCGGCGCCGGTGACCACCGGCTGAACAACGCCGTCACCTCGGACACGCCCGGTGGCAACTGCCCGCCGGGGTCGACGGACCCGAAGTGCTCGACGTCGACCCCGTTGCCGGGCATGGAGGTCGGCAAGTCCGTCGACGTGAAGTCGGCCAAGCCCGGCGACACCGTCACGTACACCGTCAAGGTCGTCAACACCGGCCAGACCGACCTGGTGGGTGCGTCGTTCGTCGACGACCTGAGCAAGGTGCTGGACGACGCGACCTGGGTCGGCACGAGCGCGGGCACGTTCACGTCACCGAAGCTCACATGGACCGGTGACCTGCCGGTCGGCTCGACCGTGACCGTGACCTACTCGGTGAAGGTGACCAACCCGGTGAAGGGCGACTTCAGCCTCGACAACGTCGTGACGACCGAGACACCGGGTGGGAAGTGCGTCGAGTGCACGACGGTCACGCCGGTCGCCGGGCTGAAGCTGGTGAAGACGTCCGAGCCCGAGTCCGCGAAACCCGGTGACGAGGTCGAGTACACCGTCACGATCACCAACACCGGCAAGACGGTCCACAGTGGAATCACGGTCACCGACGATCTGAGCGGTGTGCTGGACGACGCGACCTGGATCGGCACGAGCGCGGGCACGTTCACGTCGCCGAAGCTCACGTGGACCGGCGATCTGGCGGTCGGTGAGTCGGTGACCATCACGTACTCGGTGAAGGTGACCGGTGACGGTGACAAGCGGCTGAAGAACGTGGTGTCGTCGGACGTCCCGGACACCGACTGCTCGGACGGCTGCACCACGGACACCCCGATCGCCGGCTTCCAGATCGTGAAGAAGGCGGATCGGGCCGAGGCGGGGCCGGGCGAGAAGGTCACGTACACGATCGTCGTCACGAACACCGGCGCCACGATGTTGCGCGACGCCGCGTTCGTCGACGACATGACCGAGGTGCTCGACGACGCCACGTACAACGGTGACGCCGCCTCGACCTCGGGCCTCGCCACCTACGCGGCTCCTCGGTTGACGTGGAAGGGCGATCTGGCACAGGGCGCGTCCGCGACGGTCCGGTACTCGGTGACCGTCACGAGCAAGGGCGACCTGCGGCTGAAGAACGTCGTCACGTCCGACACCCCCGGCTCGACCTGCCGGGAGGGATGCTCGGTCGAGGTGCTGGTGCCGCGACTGGAGATCCTCAAGAAGGCCGACCGGACGTCCGCGAAGCCCGGTGACCTCGTGGCGTACACGGTGACCGTCACGAACACCGGTCAGACCACGTTGCCCGCGGCGAGCTTCGTGGACGACCTGAGCGGCGTGCTGGACGACGCGTCCTTTGTGGACACGAACGCCGGTTCGTTCGCCAAGCCCCGGTTGACGTGGACCGGTGAGCTCGCGATCGGCGCCACGAAGACGGTCACGTACCGGGTGCGCGTGAACGACCCGCCGACCGGCGACTTCAGGCTGCGCAACGTGGTCACGTCGGACACGCCGTCGAACTGCCCCGAGAACTGCGGCACCGACACCCCGGTGTCGGGCCTGGAGATCGTGAAGAAGGCGGACCGGGCGGAGGCGAAGCCGGGCGACCGGATCACCTACACCGTGACCGTCCGGAACACGGGCCGGGCGCCGGTCGGAGCCTCGTTCACCGACTCCCTGACGGACGTGCTGAAGCACGCGAGCTGGGGCGGCACCGACGCGGGCACGTTCGCGTCACCGGTGCTGACGTGGTCCGGTGACCTGGCGGTCGGTGCCTCGGCCACGATCACGTACTGGGTGACCGCGAGCAGCCCCGGTGAGCTGCGCAACGTCGTGACCTCGGACGTGCCGGGCTCGAACTGCAAGCCCGGCGGCTCCGACCCGAGGTGCTCCGCGACCGTGAAGGTGCGGCAGGACCCGCCGATCGCGTGGACCGGTTTCCCGGCCCTGCCACTGGCGGCGTTCGGCTTGATCCTGCTGGTCGTGGGTCTGCTGATCCGGCGAAGGGCCTAGGCGCTGTCCTGCAAGTCTCGTCGGGCGACAGCGGCGGCCTCCGGGACTCTCGCCCGCGTCTCTCACCAGACGAACTTGCAGGACAGCGCCTAGTGCTCGGCGGGCTCTTCGATCTTGTAAGGCGGAGTGGAGATGCCACCGACCCGGTAACGCCCCCACGGGTCCTGGTCGGTGAGCGTCCCCTCCGCCTGCCCGGTGGGGGTGCGCAGCAACGCGGTCCGCGCGCCCCCTTCGACCCGGCTCGTGACGTCGTCGTTCTTCTTCACGCGGCCGTACCAGTGGTAGCGGCCGTCGATCGGCTGGAAGTAGCCGCGCAGGTCGACCTCGACGGCGACCTCGTCCTCCCCGAACACCAGGGTGGCGGCGCCGCTGTAGCCCTCTTCGTCGTGCTCGTGCTCGCTCATCAGTCCACCAATCGGAGAGGGGTCAGTGGCGTCGCGGGATCGATCTCGACCCCTGCCGAGCGCAGCAGTCCGTCGAGGGCGTGCCAGATGATCGTGGCGAGGTAGTCGCTCAGGTTCGCGCGGGACATGGTCTGGCGGTCGAGCCACCAGTCACCCGCGTTCTGCACCATGCCGACCAGCGCGTGCGCCCACGGCTCGGCGCCGCCGGAGTCCATGTCGAACGCGCGCAGGTAGTCGCCGATGATGCGGGCCAGGGTGGCGGCGATGAGGTTCTTGTCCTCCGCCACGACGTCCTTCTCCACCGGGCGGTCCGCGAAGGAGCCCTTCACGACGAACCGGTAGAGGTTCGGGTTCTCCTCGATGACGGACAGGTAGGCGTCCACGATCCGTTCGATGCGGTCGCGGATCGAACCGTCCGCGGCGAGCGCGGGCCCCATCCGGTTCATCAGCACCTCGGTGGCCTTCTGGCCGACTGCCAGGTACAGGTCCGCTTTGTCGGTGAAGTGCCGGTACAGCACGGGTTTGCTGACGCCGGCCTCCGCCGCCACGTCGTCCATGCCGACGTCCGGGCCCTTCTTGGCCACGACGGCGATCGTGGCCTCCACGAACTCCGCCCTGCGCTGCTCGCGATGACCCTTCCACCGCTCACGTCGCGCGTCCGGCCCCTTGACAGTACGTGCCATGTGACGCACGCTACCAGAAGTAACCGTTACCTCAAGTAACACTTACCGGGGAGGGCAATCGATGAGGGTCGCCGATCGGGAGAAGACCGCGGAAAGGCTGCTCAAGTCGTCCGCCGAGAAGTTCTACGACCCCGAGGTGGACATCGACTGGTCCGCACCTCTGGTGGACGGGCTCTTCTACATTCCTGAGCAGCGCATCTCGCTCTACGGCACGCCTCTGTACGACTCGCTGACGCAGGAGCAGCGCATCGAGCTGTCGAAGCACGAGCTGGCGTCCATCGCGTCCGTCGGCCTGTGGTTCGAGCTGCTGCTCATGCAGATGCTGGTGAAGGTCGTCTACAACACCGACCCGACGACGCGGCACGCCCAGTACGCGCTGACCGAGGTCGCCGACGAGTGCAGGCACTCGACGATGTTCGCGCGACTGGTCGAACGGATCGGCTGCCCGGCGTACGGGCCGAGGAAGCACACGCACCGCCTGGGCAAGCTGCTGCCGACCATCGGTTACGGCCCCGCGATGTACGGCTCGATCCTCGTCGCCGAGGAGATCCTCGACCGCCTGCAGCGCGAGGCGATGAACGACGAGACCGTCCAGCCGCTCGTGCGGATGGTGAACCGCATCCACGTGCTCGAAGAGGCCCGCCACGTGCGCTTCGCCCGTGAGGAACTGACGCGCGGCATGGAGGGTCTGCGCGGTTTCGAGAAGCCGTACCAGAAGTGGCTCATCGCGACCGTGTCGATGATGATCACGCGCACGATCATCAACCCGTCCGTGTACGCGGCCGTCGGTCTGGACGTCCGCGAGGCTCACCGCCAGGCGCTGGGCAACCCGCGGTTCCAGGAGACCATCCGCTGGTCGGGCGAACGGATCATGTCGTTCCTGGAAGAGGCCGGACTCGTCGGAAAGCCGGGGATGCACGCATGGCGTCGCTCGTTCTTGATCGGCTGAACGTCGTCACGTCGGGGCCTTCGTCCTCCGGCGTGACCGCCGTCCTGCTGCACGGCTGGACCATGGACCTCACGACGTGGGACCGCGTCGCGGCCGCACTGCCCGGCCGGGTGGTGCGCTACGACGTGCGGGGCCACGGCCTCTCCGCCGGTACCGGCACCGGCACGATCTCGGACCTCGCCGACGACCTGGCGGCCGTGCTGGAGAAGCACGCGCCGACCGGGCGGATCGTGCTGGCCGGCCACTCGCTGGGCGGCATGACGATCATGGCGCTGGCCGAGCAGCACCCCGAGCTGTTCTCGCGTGTCTCGGGGGTGGCGTTGATCGCCACGTCGTGCGGGAACCTGCCCCGGCAGAGCGGGGTGGAGCGGCTCGCGGGGAAATGGCTGGTCAAGCGGCCGAAGGTCGGGTTCGGCCGGGTGATCGCACCGGGGCTGAGGGTGACGTTCGGGCGTCGTCCGCGCTGGGCCGACGTGCGGGCCGCGGCGGCGATGGCCGGCAACACGTCCGGGGAGGCGTTCGTCGGGATCCGTGAGGAACTGACGCTGCACCAGCGGCGGGAAGCCCTCGCGGTGCTCTCGGACATCCCCACCGTGGTCATGGCCGGGTCGTGGGACGTGCTGACGCCCCTGCGGCACTCACGGGTGCTGGCGGAGGCGTTGCCGAGCGCGCAGTTCGTGATCTACCCGAAGACCGGGCACATGTTGCCGCTCGAACGCTCCGAGGACGTCGCCAGACGGATAGCCGCGCTGATGTGAGGAAAGGGCCCGCACTCGCGGGCCCTTTTTCGTCGAGGTCAGTGCTGGAGCGGGAAACCGCCACCGATGCCGCGCCACGCCAGGTTCGAGATCAGCGCGACCGCGTCCTCCTTGGGCACACGGCGGTTGTCCGCCAGCCACGAGCGCGCGGTCACCTGGGACAGTCCCACGAGGCCGACCGCCAGCAGGCGGGCGCGTTCCTCGTCGAGGCCGGCGTCCGCCGTGATGGTCTCCGTGATGGCGTCGACCGAGTCCGTGGTCGCGCGTTCGACGGCGGACTGCACGGACGGCTCGGAGCGCAGGTCCGACTCGAACACCATGCGGAACGCCTGGCCCTCGCCGTCCACGAAGTCGTAGAAGGCGGCCACTGCGGCGCGCACGCGGAGCTTGTTGTCGTTCGTGGAACCGATGGCGGTGCGGACCCGGCCGACCAGCTCGTCCACATGGGACTCCAGCAGCGCCATGTACAGCTCGAGCTTGCCGGGGAAGTGTTGGTACAGCACCGGCTTGGACACGCCCGCGCGCTCGGCGATCTCGTCCATCGCCGCGGCGTGGTAGCCGTTGGCGACGAACACGTCCTGCGCCGCCGCGAGCAGTTGCGCACGTCGGGCGGTGCGCGGCAGTCGAACGCCCCTGCCTGCGGGTGCGCTCTGCGCCGTCTCCGTCATGGTGCCTCCAGCACGAGTGATCCGGCCGTCGGAGAGGGGTTGCCAGACCGAGGCTGAGAGCAACCTTACTCGCTGGTAGCCCACATCCGGGAACCATCTGGGCCTTCTTTCCCGCATCCTGGTCCGGTGAGCACGTTGAAAACCGCCCCGTTGTCCACCGTCGAACTGCCACCGCTGGACAAGTCCCAGACGCCGTGGCCCGGCGAGTTCTGCCAGGTGGACGGCCATGAGGTGCACGTCAGGGTGACGCCGGGAGACGGTCCGGCGGCCGTCTACGTGCACGGTCTTGGCGGGTCCGCGACGAACTGGACAGATCTCGCGGCCCAGCTCCAGGGGCACGTGCACGGCTACTCGATCGACCTGCCGGGGTTCGGGCGTTCGGAGCCGATTCCGGGCTACGACTTCAGTCTCGCCACGCACGCCCGCACGGTGATCAAGTATCTGGAAACGCTCTCACAGCCGGTGCACCTGTTCGGCAACTCCATGGGGGGCGCGATCTCGGTCATCGTCGCCGCGAGCAGGCCGGACCTCGTGAAGACGCTCACACTCGTCTCGCCCGCCGTGCCGGACCTGAGGCCGCGCCTCGACCGCATGTCCGACCCGCGGATGGCGCTCGCCGTCCTGCCGGTCATCGGGTCCAAGGTCCGCCGCGAGCTGGCGAAGCTGACCGCGCACGAACGCACCAAGCAGATGCTCTCCCTCTGCTTCGCCGACCCGAGCGTGGTGCCCGACCACCGCATCGAGGAGTCGATCAAGGAGAACGAGGAGCGCGCCCGGCAGAAGTGGGCGGGCCAGGCCCTCAACCGCAGCACGTTCGGCCTGATGCAGAGCTGGTTCACGCCCGGCCCGAAGTCGCTGTGGAGGCTGCTGCCGCTGGTCAAGGCGCCGACGCTGGTGCTCTGGGGCGAGAACGACCGGCTCGTCAGCGTGCGCAAGGGTCCCCGGACGGCGCGGCTGCTGCCGGAGGGACGACTGCTGGTGCTCCCCAAGACCGGCCACGTCGCTCAGATGGAGCGGCCCTCCACCGTGGCGAGGGCCGTGCTGGGCATGTGGGAGGCGGTCGACCGGCACTCATGGTGACGAACGACGGCCATACGAGGGATGTGGGACCCTGGAGCACGTGAATCGCGCCCCCGAGCGAGGACGTTCTGCTCCGCCCTCCGACCGCTACCGCCGCGGCGAGCGCCGGACCAGCGCGGAACCGCTCGCGGCCGCCTGGGAACCGGACGCCACCCAGGCGATGCGCAGACCCCGCAAGGCCCGCGGCGTGAAGAAGCTCGTCGCGAGCTACGGCTGGCGGATCTACGCGATCCCGGTGCTGCTCGTGCTGACCGCGCTGGTGGTGCTCGACACGGTCCAGCCCAAGACGCCCGCCATCGGCGGTGACGGCACCAGCACGAACAACGCCGCCGAGACGCCGGTGAGCACGCCCGAGGCGCCCGCGTCCGAGGTGCCCGGCAAGAAGCCGGTCCTGAACATCCCGACCGCCGAACTGCCGGGCGGCCCCGCCTTCTCGGAGGACGGCGTCGGCACGTTCAAGGTGATCCCCGGCAGCGGCCAGCGGATCGGTGACGCGGGTGCGCAGAAGTTCCGCAGGTACGCGATCGCCGTCGAGGACGGCGTGAAGCCCGCCGACTACAACGACGACGCGACCGCGTTCGCGCGCACGATCGACGGAATCCTGGCCGACCCGCGCAGCTGGATCGGCACCAAGCAGGTCGCGTTGCAGCGCGTCGAGGCGAACCAGAACCCGGACTTCACCGTGACGCTGACCACGACGAAGACGACGCACGCGCTCTGCGGCAAGGACATCCCGTTCGAGACCTCCTGCTACAACCCCGGCCAGAAGCGCGTGATCATCAACGTCGCCCGCTGGATCCGCGGCGCCATGGTCTACGGCTCCGACCTGGCCGGATACCGGACCTACGTGATCAACCACGAGGTCGGCCACGCGCTGGGCAGCGGCCACGCGGCCTGCGCGGAGAACGGCGCGCCGGCCCCCGTGATGATGCAGCAGACGTTCGGTGTCTCGAACAACTTCGTCTCGCAGCTCAACGCGGGCCAGGACGTCGTCCCCGCCGACGGCAAGGTGTGCGTCCCGAACGCGTTTCCCGCAGGCTGAGACAGCTTTCCAACCGGGAAGAGTCGAGGCAGGGTAGACGTTGTCTCGGACACGGAGACATTCGTCGAGGAGGACCAGCATGGCGCTTCCGCCGCTCGTTGAGCCAGCCGCGGAGCTGACCAAGGAAGAAGTCGCGCGCTACAGCCGGCACCTGATCATCCCGGACGTCGGGGTGGACGGGCAGAAGCGGCTGAAGAACGCGAAGGTGCTCGTCGTCGGCGCGGGCGGCCTGGGCAGCCCGGCACTGCTGTACCTGGCCGCGGCCGGTGTCGGCACGCTCGGCGTCGTCGACTTCGACGTCGTGGACGAGTCGAACCTGCAACGCCAGGTGATTCACGGCCAGTCCGACGTCGGCCGCCCGAAGGCGGAGTCCGCACGCGACTCGGTCGCCGAGATCAACCCGTTCGTCAAGGTGATCCTGCACCAGACGCATCTCAACTCCGAGAACGCGCTGGAGATCTTCCGCGACTACGACCTGATCCTCGACGGCACCGACAACTTCGCCACCAGGTACCTGGTGAACGACGCCGCGGTGCTGTCGGGCAAGCCGTACGTGTGGGGTTCGATCTTCCGGTTCGAGGGCCAGGTCAGCGTCTTCTGGGAGGACGCCCCGAACGGCCAGGGCCTCAACTACCGCGACCTCTACCCGGAGCCGCCGCCTCCCGGCATGGTCCCGTCGTGCGCCGAGGGCGGCGTGCTGGGCGTGCTGTGCGCGTCGATCGGCTCGATCATGGTGACCGAGGCGATCAAGCTGCTAACGGGCATCGGTGACACGCTGCTGGGCCGCCTGATGGTCTACGACGCGCTCGAGATGACGTACCGGACCATCAAGATCCGCAAGGACCCGGAGTCGCCGAAGATCACCGAGCTGATCGACTACGAGGCGTTCTGCGGTGTCGTGTCCACGGACGCGCAGCAGGCGGCCGCGGGCAACACGATCACGCCGCTCGAGCTCAAGCACAAGCAGGAGTCCGGTGAGGACTTCCTGCTGGTGGACGTTCGCGAGCCGCACGAGTACGAGATCGTGAAGATCCCGGGCTCGGTGCTCATCCCGAAGGACAGGATCCTCTCGGGCGAGGCGTTCTCGGAGCTGCCGCAGGACAAGCCGCTCGTGCTGCACTGCAAGTCCGGTGCTCGTTCGGCGGAGGCACTCGCGGCGCTGCACAAGGCGGGCTTCAAGGACGCCGTGCACGTGGGTGGCGGTGTGCTGGCGTGGGCCCGCGAGGTGGACCCGAGCCTGCCGACGTACTAGTGGTGGTTCGTGCTTTCGGGTGCTTCGGCGCCCGAAAGCACGTATCAGCCGTTCGGCTTTTCGAGTGGCGGCGCGAATCACGCTGTGCTGCCTTCCACCACCCGGACGGTCTAAGCAGGTAGCGTGCCCGACCGTGACCCGGTCCCCCGAACCGCCCCCAGCGCACGTGCGTGCGGCGTTCGGGGCACGTGACGCCGAACCAGAGCTCATCGACGGCGGCCCGGCCTGGCGCTGCGGTGACGCCACGATCAGGCCCGCGCCCAAGCCCGCCGAGGCCACCTGGATCGCCAAGACCCTCGACGGCCTCGACGTCCACCACCTGCGCATCGGCAGACCGCTGAGGTCGACCGACGGCCGGTACGTCGTCGGCGGCTGGTCCGCCACCAAGTTCCTCGCCGGACGGGCCGAGGCACGGCACGACGAGGTCATCGCCGTCGCCCAGCGCCTGCACCAGGCCACCGCCGAGCTCGCCAAACCCCGTTTCCTGGACGCGCGCACGGACGTCTTCGCCGTCGCCGACCGCAAGGCGTGGGGCGAGGAGGACGTGCCCTTGGAGGCCGACCTCGGCGGACGGCTGTTCGACCTCCTGAAAGAGCTGCAGAAGCCGCTCAACCTCAAGCCGCAGGTCGTGCACGGTGATCTGTTCGGCAACGTGCTGTTCGCGGGCAACGCGCCGCCGGCCGTGATCGACTTCACCGCCTACTGGCGTCCCGCCGAGTGGGCCGCCGCCGTCGTCGCGGTGGACGCCGTCGCGTGGGGTGGCGCGGATCCCGGGCTGTTCCACCGGTGGAGCCATCAGGCCGAGTGGGAGCAGGCACTGCTGCGCGCGGCGCTGTTCCGGGTGGCCGTGCACGCGCTGCACCCTTTGTCAACGCCACAGTCCTTTGCGGGCTTGGAACGAGCTGCTCACTTCGTCACAGCGCTGCTCTGAGCGGGTCATTTTCCACTGACGAAACATTGCGTCGCTTTGGGTTAACGTCGGCTTCGCTAGCGTCGGACGCGTGACCCATTGCCCCTACTGCGCGCTGCAGTGCTCCATGAGCGTCATCGACGGCCAGGTGACCCCTGGTCCCGGTGGGCTGTGCCAGAAGGGCTGGACGGCGGGGGAGTTGCTGCGCCATCCCGGGCGGCTCACCACGCCACTTCTGCACGGTTCACCGGTGTCCTGGGACGAGGCGCTGGACTTCGTGGCGTCGCGGATCACCTCCTACGAGCCCGACGAGGTCGCCGTGTTCGGCGGCGGCGGGCTGACGAACGAGAAGGCTTACGCGCTCGGCAAGTTCGCGCGCGTGGCGTTGAAGACCTCGCAGATCGACTACAACGGCCGGTTCTGCATGTCGTCGGCCGCCGCCGCGGGCAACAAGGCGTTCGGGCTGGACCGCGGGCTGCCGTTCCCGCTCACGGACCTTCGCGGCGCGGACACCGTGCTGCTGGCCGGCTCGAACCCGGCCGAGACGATGCCGCCGTTCCTGCGGCACCTGGAGGGCGCGCGGCTGATCGTCATCGACCCGCGGCGCACGCCGACCGCCGAGCGCGCGACGTTGCACCTGCAGCCCGCGCCCGGCACGGACCTGGCGCTGGCACTGGGACTGCTGCACACCGCGGTCATCGAGGGCGTGATCGACAAGGAGTACATCTCCTCGCGCACCACGGGTTTCGACGACGCGTGGCGGGTGGCGGCGGCCTGGTGGCCCGAGCAGGTCGAACGCGTGACGGGCGTGTCCGCCGCTGACCAACGCGCTGCCGTGCACATGCTGGCCGGGCGGTCGTACGTGCTGACCGGGCGTGGCACCGAGCAGCACGCGTCGGGCACCGACAACGTCTCCGCATGGATCAACCTGGCTCTGGCACTGGGACTGCCGGGACGCGCGGGCTCCGGTTACGGCTGCCTCACCGGGCAGGGCAACGGCCAGGGCGGGCGCGAACACGGGCAGAAGGCCGACCAGCTGCCGGGCTACCGCAAGATCGACGATCCCGTTGCGCGCCAACACATCATGGACGTCTGGGGGGTGTCGTCGTTACCCGGTCCGGGGCGCAGCGCGTACGAGCTGCTGGTCGCGGACGACATCAAGGCGATGCTCGTGTTCGGCAGCAACCCGGTGGTGTCGGCGCCGCAGGCGTCCGGTGTCGTCGACCGGTTCAAGGCGCTGGACCTGTTGGTGGTGGCGGACTTCGTGATGTCGGAGACCGCCGCGATGGCCGACGTCGTGTTCCCGGTCACGCAGTGGGCCGAGGAAGACGGCACGATGACCAACCTCGAAGGCCGGATCATCCGGCGCCGCAAGGCACTCGACCCGCCCGCCGGGGTGCGCAGCGACCTGGAGTTGTTGCAGGGCCTCGCTTCCCGTCTCGGTGTCGGCGAGAAGTTCCCGGTGCAGCCCGTCGAGGTCTTCGAGGAGCTGCGCCGCGCGTCGGCCGGCGGCCTCTCCGACTACTCCGGCATCACCTACGAGCGGCTGGAGTCCGAGCAGCTGCACTGGCCCGTGCCGTCGGTGGATCACCCCGGCACGCCGAGACTCTTCCTCGACGAGTTCGCGCACCCCGACGGCCTGGCGCGGTTCATCACCGTCGACCACCGCGGCCCCGCCGAGCCGCCCGACGAGGAGTTCCCGTTGCAGGCCACCACCGGCCGCGTCCTGCAGCACTACCAGTCGGGGGCGCAGACGCGGCGGATCGGCGAGCTGCTGAAGGCCGTTCCCGAGATGTACGTGGAGGTCCACCCGGACACGGCCGCGCGTTCCGGCCTTGCCTCCGGCGAGTCCGCGCACGTCGTGTCCCGGCGGGGAACGGTGACGGCGGTCGTGCGGTGCGTGCCGAGCATGCGCGCCGACGCGGTGTTCCTGCCGTTCCACTTCCCCGGTGACGGGCGGGCCAACCTGCTCACCAACCCCGCGCTCGATCCCACGAGCCGGATGCCCGAGTTCAAGGTCTGCGCGGTTCGATTGGAGCGGGCATGAGACGAGTCGTGATCGTCGGGTACGGCATGGCGGGTGCGAGGCTGGCGGACGAGCTGCGCCGCCGTGACGCCGACATCTCCATCACCGTCGTGGGTGCGGAACCGCACGCCGCGTACAACAGGGTGCTGCTGTCGACCGTGGTGGCGGGCACGATGACGCCGGAGTCGACGCGGCTGCACGACGAGAACTGGGCGGCGGAGCACAACATCGACCTGCGGCTGGGACAGGAGGTCGGTGCGATCGACCGGGCTTCCCGCACGGTAGACGGAATCCCCTACGACTCCCTCGTGCTCGCCACCGGCAGCGTCCCCTGGGTCCCGCCGGCCGAGGGCCTCCTGGAGGACGGCGAGCTCGCTCCCGGCGTCGTCGCCTTCCGCACCCTCGACGACTGCGCCCAGATCGAGGCCAAGGCGCGGAAGGGCATGCCGGTGACCGTCCTCGGCGGCGGCCTGCTCGGCATCGAGGCCGCCCGCGGTCTCGCCGGACGCGGCTGCCTGGTCACGGTCGTCCATCCCGTCGGGCACCTCATGGAACGTCAGCTCGACCCCGGTGCCGGAAGTGTCCTCGCCCGCACGCTCGGCAAGCTCGGCATCGAGTTCCGGCTGAACGCGCTGGCCGCCAAGTACCTGCCCGGCGACGGCCTGATCCTCGACGACGGCAGTCACGTACCCGCCGAGCTCGTCGTGGTCTCCGCCGGCGTGCGCGCCGAGACGTCGCTGGCGGTCGCGGCGGGTCTGACCGTCGATCGCGGCATCGTCGTGGACGACGCGTTGCGCACCAGCGACCCGCGCGTCCACGCGATCGGTGACTGCGCGCAACACCCCGGCACCGTGTCGGGCCTCGTCCAGCCCGCGTGGGACCAGGCCGCCGTGCTCGCGGACCGCCTGACCGGCACGAACCCGGCCGCTCGGTACAGCGGGACTTCCGTCGTCACGCGGTTGAAAGCGCGTGACGTCGACCTCGCGGCGCTGGGTGACGTGCACACCGATGTGGACTGCCCGGACTCGGAAGTCCTGTGCTTCCAGGAGCCTTCGCGCGGCCGGTACGCGAAGCTCGTGCTGCGGGACGACCGGGTGACGGGTGCGATCGTGCTCGGTGCACCGGACGCGGCCGCCACGATCACGCAGCTCTACGACCGCGGGATCCCCGCGCCGACCGACCGCCTGGCGTTGTTGCTGGGACGGGCGCTGCCCGCCGAGGCCGCGTCACCGGCGGACCTGCCGTCCAGCGCGGTGATCTGCCGGTGCAACACCGTCTCCAAGGGACAGATCGTGTCGGCCTGGCGGGCGGGCGCGGAGTCGTTGCCGCAGCTCGCGGAGGCGACTCGTGCGACCACCGGCTGCGGTGGATGCAAGGACGCGGTGTGCGGGTTGCTCGACTGGCTCGGGGCCTCACAGCCCGCCTCTGCCTGATGTGCGGTGGAGTTGCCTCCGCCGTCATCGGGCAGAACTCCCTGGTAATGCACAGTTTCTAGGTTCTTCGGCAACAGCCGAAGCCGCGGAGGACGTACATGAGCTGGATCGACCACTGGGAGCCGGAGAAGCCCGAGTTCTGGGAGTCCACCGGCAAGCGGATCGCCCGTAAGAACCTGGCACTCTCTATCTTCGCGGAGAACCTCGGGTTCAGCGTGTGGGTGCTGATGAGCATCGTGGTGGTGAGCCTCGGCTCAGTGGGCTTCGACTTCAGCGTCGGCCAGCAGTTCTGGCTGCTGATCGTGCCCAACCTCGTCGGCGCCGTGCTGCGGGTGCCCTACACGTTCGCGGTGCCGAAGTTCGGCGGCCGGCTGTGGACGACGATCAGCGCCGGGTTGCTGCTGATCCCGTGCGCGATGCTGGTCTACGCCGTCTCGACTCCGGGCACGCCGTACTGGTTCTTCCTGCTCACCTCGGCCGCGATGGGCCTGGGCGGCGGCAACTTCTCGTCGTCGATGGCGAACATCTCGTTCTTCTACCCGGAGGGCAAGAAGGGCCTGGCGCTCGGCATGAACGCGGCCGGCGGCAACCTCGGCGTCGCGATCACGCAGCTCGTCGTGCCGTTCGTGATCACCCTCGGCACCGGGATCAACCTGGCCTACGCGGCGTTGATCTGGATGCCGTTCATCGTCGTCGCCACGGCCTTCGCGTGGCTGTTCATGGACAGCCTGACGCAGGCCAAGCCGGACGGGCAGTCCTACAAGCTGGCGCTGTCCAACCAGCACACGTGGGTGATGTCGTTCCTGTACATCGGCACGTTCGGGTCGTTCATCGGCTATTCGTTCGCGTTCCCGTCGCTGATCAAGCTGAGCTTCGTGGACCACAAGGGCTGGGTGGCGCTCGCGTTCCTCGGCGCGCTGATCGGTTCGGTGGCCCGCCCGTTCGGTGGCTGGCTCGCGGATCGGATCGGTGGCGCGAAGGTGACGCTCTGGACGTTCCTCGGGCTCGCGGTCGGCACCATCGGCGTGATCGTGAGCGTCGACTCGCGGAACTTCACGCTGTTCTTCAGCTCGTTCATCGCGCTGTTCGTGCTGGCGGGCGTGGGCAACGGCTCGACCTACCGGATGATCCCGGCGATCTTCCGCACGCAGTCCGCCGACGACAAGTCCGCCAAGCGGCAGGCCGCCGCGGTGGTCGGCATCGCCGGTGCGATCGGTGCGGCCGGAGGCGTGCTGGTCAACCTGGTGTTCAAGTTCTCACTCGAGGGTTCGAAGACGCTGACGCCCGCACTGACCGCGATCCTCGTGTTCTACGGGCTCTGCCTGGCCACGACGTGGTGGTTCTACCTGCGGCGCACCGTGTTCGCGGCGCGTCCGTCGCTCGCCTACGCGGGCGTGTGACGCACACCGCTCTGAACTGCGGCGAGAGTTTCCTTTAACACCCGCGAAATGTCGCGGACCTTGGGATGACACGCCGCCCGGTGAGCATACCGGGCGGAAGGAGGGATGCCCGATGACTGCGTCGAGTAGCAAGACCCTGGTCGTGATCGGCAACGGCATGGTCGGCCACCGGCTCGTCGAGATCCTCCGTGACTCGCCCTGGCGGATCGTGGTGTTCGGGGAGGAGTCCCGCCCCGCGTACGACCGCGTCGCGTTGTCGTCCTATGTGGACAGCTGGGACTCCGCGGATCTGGAGCTGCCCGCGCTGAGCGGGTGCGAGCTCCGCCTCGGTGAGAAGGCCGTGTCCGTGGACCGCGACCGCCGGGTCGTGGTGGGCGCCTCCGGTGTCGAGATCTCGTACGACGCGCTGGTGCTGGCCACCGGCTCGGTGCCGTTCGTACCCCCGGTGCCCGGCCGCGACCTGCCCGGTTGCCACGTCTACCGCACGATCGACGACCTGGACGAGATCCGGGCGACGGTGGAGACGGCCTCGCGCCCCGGCCGCCGTTCCGGGATGGTGCTCGGTGGCGGTCTGCTCGGGCTGGAGGCCGCCAACGCGTTGCGCGGCATGGGAGTCTCGCCGCACGTCGTCGAGCTGGCACCCCGGCTCATGCCGATCCAGGTGGACGACGGTGGTTCGGCGCTGCTCAAGCGGCTGGTCGAGAAGCTCGACCTGACCGTGCACACCGGTACCTCCGCCTCCTCGATCGAACGCGACGGGACGCGGCTGATCGCCAAGCTGGCCTCCGGTCTCGAACTCGACCTCGACGTGGTGGTGTTCAGCGCGGGCATCCGGCCGCGCACCGACCTCGACCTGGGGCTGGAACTGGGACCGCGCGGTGGTTACCTGGTCGACGCGGCCTGCCGGACCTCCGATCCGCTCGTGTTCGCGATCGGCGAGTGCGCCGCCGTCGAGGGCGTGACGTACGGGCTGGTGGCGCCTGGCTACTCGATGGCCGAGGTGGTCGCCGACCAGATCTCCGGTGGCGCGAAGGTGTTCCCCGGTGCCGACGTGTCCACGAAGCTGAAGTTGCTCGGGGTGGACGTGGCGTCGTTCGGCGACGCACACGCTGCCACCGAGGGTGCGCTGGAAGTCGTCGTCAACAACGCTGTTGCCGGTACCTACAGCAAGCTCGTGGTGTCGGACGACGCGCGCATCCTGCTGGGTGGCGTCCTCGTCGGTGACGCCTCGTCGTACCTGTCGCTGCGGCCGTTGGTCGGCAAGGAAGTTCCGGCCGCGCTGCTGCAGCCCGGTGGCGCCGTGGACGTGGAGATGCCCGCCGACGCGCAGGTCTGCTCCTGTCTCGCGGTGACCAAGCAGACCATCACCGACGCGATCGGGTCCGGTGTGGCGTGCGACGTGGCCGAGCTGAAGGCGTGCACCAAGGCCGGCACGGGTTGTGGTTCATGCGTGCCGATGCTGAAGAAGCTGCTGACCGAGTGCGGTGTCGAGCAGTCCAAGGCGTTGTGCGAGCACTTCACCTACTCCCGCGCGGAGCTGTTCGAGATCATCCGGGCGACGCGCGTGACGACGTTCTCCGCGTTGGTCGAGAAGCACGGCACCGGACGTGGTTGCGACATCTGCAAGCCCGCCGTGGCGTCGATCCTGGCGTCGCTGGGCAACGGGCACATCCTCGGCGAGGCGCAGGTCTCGTTGCAGGACACCAACGACAAGTTCCTGGCGAACCTCCAGCGCAACGGCACGTACTCGGTCGTGCCGCGCATCCCCGGTGGTGAGATCACGCCGGAGAAGCTGATCGTCATCGGCGAGGTCGCTCGTGACTACGGGCTCTACACGAAGATCACCGGCGGTCAGCGCATCGACCTGTTCGGCGCGACCGTCGACCAGCTGCCGGAGATCTGGCGTCGTCTCGTCGACGCGGGCTTCGAGTCCGGGCACGCGTACGGCAAGTCTTTGCGCACGGTGAAGTCCTGCGTCGGCACGACCTGGTGCCGGTACGGCGTGCAGGACTCCGTCGGTCTCGCGATCGAGCTGGAACTGCGCTACCGGGGGCTGCGGTCGCCCCACAAGCTCAAGTCGGCCGTGTCCGGATGTGCGCGTGAATGTGCTGAGGCGCGCAGCAAGGACTTCGGCGTGATCGCCACGGAGAACGGCTGGAACCTGTACGTGGGCGGCAACGGTGGCTTCACGCCTCGGCACGCCGATCTTCTGGTGTCCGATGTGGACACCGAGGAGCTGATCCGGGTGATCGACCGGTTCCTGATGTTCTACATCCGCACGGCCGACCGGCTGCAGCGCACCGCGGCGTGGCTGGAAGGGCTCGACGGCGGGCTCGACCACCTGCGCGAGGTCGTCGTCGACGACAAACTCGGCATCTGCGCGGAGCTGGAGACCGCGATGGAGTCGCACGTCTCCGACTACGCCGACGAGTGGCGTGGCGTGCTGGAGGACCCGGAGAAGCTGGCCCGGTTCACGTCGTTCGTGAACGCGCCGGGTGTGCCGGACCCTTCGATCTCGTTCCGCGCTGAACGCGGTCAGCGCGTCCCCGTCTCCCTCGGCATTCCGGAGGTCGTCAGGTGATCGTCTGTGACTTCGACGTGTTGCGTCCGGAACAGGGTGTCGCGGCACTGCTGCCCGACGGCTCACAGGTGGCGGTGTTCCTGACCGCGGAAGGCTCCCTGCACGCGCTGGACAACATCGACCCGTTCAGCGGCGCGGCGGTGCTGTCGCGCGGCATCATCGGCGACCGCGGCGGCGTGCCGGTCGTGGTGTCGCCGGTCTACAAGCAGGCGTTCGAGCTGGCGACCGGCAAGTGCCTGGACGAGCCGTCCGTTTCCGTTGCGGTGCATCAGGTGCGCGTGCGTGACGGTGTTGTGGAGCTGACATGACAGGCCCGCTGGCGGGCTTCACGATCGGCGTCACCGCGGCCCGCCGCGCCGACGAGCTCATCGCCATGCTGGAACGCAAGGGCGCTTCCGTCGTGCACGGACCGGCTTTGAGGATCGTGCCGCTGCCCGACGACGCGACTCTGCACGCGGCGACGTTGGAGCTGGTTTCGTCGCCGGTGGACGTCGTGGTCGCCACCACCGCCATCGGGTTTCGCGGGTGGTTCGAGGCTGCCGAGGGGTGGGGGCTGGCCGGGCGGTTGCACCGAGCGTTGGAGGGCGCTGTGGTGTTGCCGCGAGGTCCGAAGGCGAAGGGTGCGGTTCGGGCTGCCGGGCTGGTCGAGGCCTGGTCGCCGTCGTCCGAGTCGAACGCCGAGTTGTTGCAGTACCTGTTGCGGATGGGGGTGTCCGGGAAGCGGGTGGCCGTGCAGTTGCACGGGGAGCCGTTGCCGGACTTCGTGAACACCCTTGCCGCCGCGGGGGCTGAGGTTGTCGAGATCCCGGTTTACCGGTGGGAGCCGCCGGCTGATGTCGGGCCGTTGCTGCGGTTGATCGACGCTGTGGTGGCCGGGCAGGTGGATGCTCTGACGTTCACGTCGGCGCCTGCTGCTTCTTCCGTGTTGCGGACGGCTCCGGACTCGGCGGCTTTGATTTCTTGTTTGCGGCGCGATGTTCTGGTCGTCGGAGTTGGTGCCATCACCGCTGGGCCGTTGGTCGCCGCCGGGATTCCCGTGGTGCAGCCCGCTCGTTCCCGGATCGGGTCGATGGTGCGGGAGTTGGCTGTGGAGTTGCCTTCCCGGGCGTTGCGGCTGCGGATTGCCTCGCGGGACATGGAGATGCGCGCTCAGGCCGTGGTGATCGACGGTGAGCTGCGGCCCGTTGCGCCTGCGCCGATGGCTGTGCTGCGAGCTCTGGTGTCTGCCCGGGGACGGGTTGTTTCCCGGCAGGAACTGTTGGCTGCCCTGCCTTCTGGTGGCGAGGAGCATGCCGTGGAGACGGCTATCGGGCGGTTGCGGACCGCTTTGGGGTCGCCGCAGATGGTGTGCACGGTTGTGAAGCGTGGGTATCGGCTAGCTATGGAGCCTGCATGAAGCTGGTGTTGGCGTTTCACGGGACGCGGGATCCTCGTGGGCCTGTGGTGTGTGCTGAGATCGCGGCGGCTGTTCAGGCCTTTGTGGATGTTCCCGTTGTGGTGGCTTATGCGGATGTCCGGGAGCCGTCTGTTCGGGCCGTGGTGGACGGGCCCTGTGTCGTGGTGCCGGTGTTCCTGGCTGCCGGGTATCACGTCCGGGTGGACATTCCCGAGCAGATCGGGGGGCGGGACGGGGTTGTCGTGACTCCGCCGCTCGGGTTGGACGCGGTGCCGGCTGTTCGGGATCGGTTGCGTGAAGCGGGTTTCCGCCGCGGTGATGTTGTTGTGCTTGCCGCGGCGGGTTCTTCTGATTCGGCGGCGTTGGCTTCGGTGCGGGTCGCCGGGGAGTTGCTGGGTGCTGCCGGGGTTGGATATGTGGCTACCGCTACGCCTCGGGTCGCTGATGTTGTTGCTGGGTTTCGGGGTCGGGTGGCTGTGGCTTCCTGGTTGCTGGCTCCTGGGGTGTTCCACGAGTCGCTTGCTGCCTGTGGGGCTGAGGTTGTCTCTGCGCCTATCGGGGCTCATCCGGTGGTGGTTGAGGTGTTGGTGCGGCGGTTCTTGGATGCTGTTGCCGGTTCCAGCGGGGTTGGTCGCGTTCCTGGGGGCGGTCGCCTTGCTAGGACGGGCGCGCAGGTCGTGACGGATCAAGGGCTTGCGATTGGGGCTTGACCTCGAGCCTCTGGCATCCCGCCCAGCCAAGGTCAAGCCCAATCGCCGTGAGCGGGGCCTGTCGCTACCCAGAGCACGAGGTTCACACGGCTCGCTCCGCATCGCCACGCCAGGCGCCGTAGGTGGGTGGCCTGCGCTGGCGAGTGCGGTCGGTGTTGTGGCTACCAGAGACCCGGTGGCTCGACGGGCTCGTCCTTGCGGGCGTCCTCCCAGCGGTAGTCCCGCAGGTTCACCTTGCCGTCCAGGTTCGGGACGCCCTCCTCGTGGAGGAGTTGGAGCTGGGTGTCGCGCAGGTGTGGGGCGCAGGTGCCGTCGGCCTTCAGGACCCGTTGCCACGGCAGGTCGTGGCCGTCCTCGTTGAGGATTCGGCCCACCAGCCGTGGTGACGGGGCCTTGGCCAGATCCGCGATGTCGCCGTACGTGGCTACTCGTCCGCGTGGGATGGCCATGATCGTTTCGCGGACTCGCTCGTGGATCTCTTCGTCCATGCGGTGAGTCTAGCTAGATGGTTCTTGACCACTGGGCTACCGCGGCGTGGTAGTCCGGGGCGTTCGGGGCGTAGTTGATGGAGTGGCCGTAGCCGTTGAGGACGTAGGTGTCGAGGCGCGGAACCGCTGGGAAGAACGGCGCCTCGTCTGCTTTCAGGGCTGCTGGGGTCGAGCAGTCGCTGCCCATGAGGGGGAGGCCCGCGCTGCAGAAGTGGGTGTCGTTGCCCACCACCAGGAACACCGGGACCCTGATCTGGCGGGAGATCGGGATGATCACCGTGTTGAGCAGGATCGTGTCGACGGCCTCGGTGACCGCGAAGACGTCCTTGGTGGCCTCGTCGAACGAGATCGAGCCCGGGATGAGCGGGCCCGGTTTGTGGAACGAGTTGTAGCGGGTGTCCGGCATCGTGGTGAGGTAGCCGAGGTCCAGGCCCGCCGGGATCATGTTGGCCAGCACCGGGACCACGGTTGTGTAGTTCATCTTGTGCGTGAAGCCGGTGACCAGGACGCCGTCCACGTCGCGGTAGGTGCCTGCCTCGATCATCGCCATCGCCGAGCCGATGGAGTGGCCCGCGACGATCACCTTGGTGAAGCGGGGTTTCAGGGTGGTGATGACCTGGTGGACCGCGCTGGCCTGGGTCGAGGCCGTCACCAGTGCGCTCAGGGGTTTGCTGCTCTTGCCGGTGCCCAGGCGGTCCAGGGCGAGGGTGGCGAAGCCCGCGTTGTTCTGGGACCGGGTGAACGAGTGGGTCGACGGTTCGAAGCCCACGTCCCAGTACGTGCGGTCGTAGGTGCCGCCCGGGATCAGGACCTGCACGGTCCTCGCGCCGTCGGGGACGCAGAGCCTGCCCGCCATCGTCTCCTGCGTGGTGACCAGTGGGGTCAGGCCGATGCGCACCGGGTAGGTGACGTCCTGGCAGGAGGTGGCGGCGGAGGCCGTGTGCGGGGCTAACAGGGTTCCGGTGGCGAGCAGCGCTACGGCGCAGAGCCGGCGGAAACGCATGGGGGTACTACCTCTCGGGCTGGGTGCGGGGGACGGCCCTCATGAGCAGGCCGTTCGGGTACGGCGCGGACGTGAACTTCACGCGTGCCGGACGGGTGGGGACCAGTCGCCAGCGGGCGGCGATCGTGGCGAGGGTGATGACGATCTCGGTCTGGGCGAAGGTGTTGCCCAGGCACTGGCGGTTGCCGCCGCCGAACGGGATGAAGGCGCCGCGGGGCAGGCCCGCCGTGAACTCACGAGTCCAGCGGTCCGGCCAGAAGCGTTGCGGGGACGGGAAGTAGCGCTCGTCGTGGTGCAGGGCGTGGGGACTGACGATCACCTCGGCGCCCGCCGGTAACGAGACGTCGCCGAGTTGTACCTCGGTCAGCGTCCGGCGCATCACGAACCAGATCGGGTACATCCGCAGGGTCTCCTGCACGACCTGCGCCGTGTAGGTGAGGGAGGGGACGTCGGCGAACGTCACCGGGCGGTCGCCCACGACCGCGTCGACCTCGGCGTGCAGGCGTTGTTCGACCTCCGGGGAGGTGCCCACCTCGTAGAGGGCCCAGGCCAGCGCGATAGCCGTGGTCTCGATGCCCGCTGTGAGCAGGGTCAGGACCTCGTCGTAGGTCTGCTGGTCGGTCATGCCGACGCCGTCCTCCTGCGCGAGCAGCAGCATGGACAGGACGTCGCCGTTGTCGCGGCCGTCCGCTCGCCAGCTCTCGATCACCTGCAGCACAACGGCTTTCATGCGCGCGATGGCCGCGTCGAACTCCCGGTTGCCCGGCAGCGGGAGCTTCTCGACGAACGACGGGGAGAGCGCGCGGATCATCCCCTGCTGGATGACCGTGAAGATGGACCGGCGGACCTCCTCGACCGCGCGCCTGCCGATCTCCGTCGAGAAGAGCGTCTCGCCGACGATGGTGACCGCGAGCTCCTGCATGTCGTCCTCGATGACGCGGACCTCGCCGGGGCGCCACCGCGCAGCCAGCGAAGCAGCAGCACGAGCCATCGTCGAGGCATAGGCTTCAATCCGTTCCCGATGGAACGCCGGTTGCATCATCCGGCGCTGGCGCAGGTGGTACTCGCCGTTCGACAGCAGCAGTCCCGTCCCCAGGTACGGCTGGAACTTGTCGAACATGGCGCCCTTGCGGAACTTCGATCCTTGCGACACGAGAACTTCGTGCGTCAGCGCTGGGCTGGTGACGAAGTGCGCGTGCAGCGGGCCGAGGTCGAGGCGCACGACGTCGCCGTGTTCGTGCAGCGCGTCGGTGAACTTGGCGCGCCGCGTCAGCATCGACGGGGTGTGCCCGAGCAACGGCCATCGGTGGGGAGCCACCGGGACGGACATTCGGACTCCTGAGGAGTTCGGCCGAATGGGGACGGACCACCCTAGGAGCCGTTTGGGGGAAGACGACAGTGCCTGAACGGGTGGTTCGGCGTCACTCTGATGGTTCAGTGCGTGCGTCGCTCGGGTGACTAAGCTCGTGCGTCTTCCCCGACGAGCCACGAACGACCGAAGAGGTGTTCCCCGTGGCAGAGACCCAGAACTGGGTTCCGCTCGGCATCGACACGAACGTGCCGAGCATGGCCCGCGTCTACGACTACATCCTCGGCGGCGCCCACAACTTCGCCGCGGACCGCCAGGTCGGCGGGCAGATCGAGAAGCTGGTGCCAGGGCTGCCCAGCGTCGCCAGACTCAACCGCCGGTTCCTCGGCCGGGCGGTGAACTTCCTGATGGACCAGGGGATTCGCCAGTTCCTCGACATCGGTTCCGGCATCCCGACCGTCGCGAACGTGCACGAGGTCGCTCAGGAACGCGACCCGGCCGCGCGCGTCGTCTACGTCGACAAGGACCCGGTCGCGGTCGCGCACAGTCAGTTGTTGTTGGCTGACAACAAAAACGCCGCCATCGTGCAGGCCGACATGCGCGATCCGGAGATCGTGCTGTCGAGTCCCGAGGTCGGGAGGTTGCTGCGCCTCGACGAGCCGGTGGGGCTGTTGATGCTGCTCATGATGCACTGGGTGCCGGACGAGGACGGTCCGGAGAAGCTCGTCGCGCACTACCGCGACGCGCTGCCCGCCGGCAGCTTCCTCGTCATGACGCACGTCGCCAAGGACCAGATCGACGGCAGCGTCGACGAGGCCGCCGCGGTCGTGAACCAGAGTCGCAGCGCCGACCAGATGCACATGCGCGACCATGCCCAGGTCAGCGCCTTGTTCGACGGGTTTTCGCTGGTGGAGCCCGGTCTCGTCGGCTGCGGGGAGTGGCGGCCGGACGGACCGGGGGATTTCGCCGACGAGGCGTCGATGAACATGTTCTTGTACGCTGGGGTCGGTCGTAAGGACTGAAACCACGCTGTAGTGTCGGAGGATCACACGGTTGGCGCAATGGGCGTCGACTGCCGGTGGGTAAACTGCCGGACACTCTCCAACCCATACAGGGCAACGGGAATGACGAAACCGAGCCGAAGACCCGATGCCGCTCCACCCGAGGACACCGCCGCCGTCCGTGCGCGAGAAGCCTTGTCGCGCAAGTGGAGCTACCTGCTCAGCAGCGTCGTCGTAGTCGCGCTGAGCAGAGAGGAGCTGGACGCCGAACTGGGCGTTCAGCTCGACGCATTGTGCGCGGCGCTGCACAGCGAACCGTTCGACCCTGCTCCGTTCGAGGAGGTCGGCGAACGGCTCGTCGCTCTCGGCTACGTCAACGAGCCTGGCCTCAAGCGCACGGTCGACGTGCTCGGCAAAGGCTTGCTGGCGCTGGAGGAGTTCCACTCGAGCGACCAGCACACGGTCCGCGTCGTGGGCGGAATCGGCGCGCTGACGTGCGGCTTCACCGCCGCGCGAGCACGCTCGATCCTGGACCAGCAGGAGAGCATGCAGCGCTCGCTGCTCAAGGCGGCCCACGACGCGCAACGGGACCAGCGCCAGAGCGAGGCGAAGTTCGAGGGCATCGCGTCCTCGTCCACCAACGGCGTCCTGATCGTCGGCCTCGACGGCAGACTGGCCTGGGGCAACGAGTCGATCGGCGTGATCATCGGACGTCCGCCCGAGCTGGGCACCCGTCTCGTCGAGCTCATCGCGCCGACCTCGATCGTCGTGTTCCGCGAGATGATGGAACGGGTCCTCTCCGAACGCGGCGAGTTCGAGCGCGAACCGATGCAACTGGTGCGCGGTGACGGGGAGTTCGCCAAGGTGACGCTCACGGCGTCCCTGCTCAGGGACGACGAGGGCAAGCCCAGTCATGTCCTCGTGATGGCGGACGACGACACGGAACTTGCTTTGTTGCAAGGAGAACTGCGCAGGCAGTCACTGCACGACGTGCTGACCGGGCTGCCGAACAGGCAGTTCTTCACCACCCACCTCGAAACGGTGCTGCGCAGGGCCGATCCCGAGTTCGGCGTGACGATCCTCCACCTCGACCTCGACGCGTTCGGCCTGGTGTGCAACAGCCTCGGCGCGCGAGTCGGCGAACACCTGCTCCAGCACGTCGCACGCAGGCTGCGGGCCGTGATGTCGCACGAGAAGTCCATGGTCGCGCGGTTCGACGGTGACGAGTTCGGCATCGTCGTGGAGAACACGGCGCTCACGCCGAACGTCGCGACCATGGTGGCGAACATCAACGCCGACCTGGGCGAACCGACCTATGTGGACGGTCACGGCCTCGCGGTGTCGGTGAGCGCGGGCGTGGTGCACCGGCCGCAGGCCGACATCGATCCGGTCGAACTGCTGCGCACGGCCGACCTGGCACTTCGGCAGGCCAAGCGCGACCGCCGCGGCCAGTGGGAGCTGTTCCACACCAGCGAGGACGCCGCCGGCCGCCGGGACGCGGCACTCGCCGTCGTGATGCCGGGAGCGTGGGAGCAGGGCGACATCGGCGTCGTCTACCAGCCCGTGCGCGAACTGGTGACCGGCGCACTGGCGGGCGTCGAGGCGTTGCTGCACTGGGATCTGTCGGACCACTGCGCGGTGCTCGCGGACGAGAGCGGGCTCATCCTGCCGATGGGTGAGTGGCTGATCAGGATCGCCACCGGCCAGGCCCAGTGGTGGCGCCAGCGCGGCGAGCTCGACCAGCAGTTCGGCGTGCGGCTCACGCACCACCAGTCGACCGACGCCGACCTGGTGTCCCGGGTGTCGAAGGTGCTGGAGGAGACCGGAATGCCAGCCGCCAGGCTGACGCTGAGCATGCCGGTGGGCGTGCTGGGCGTGGCCGACGCGGCGGAGAACCTGGGCACCCTAGCGGACATGGGCGTCCGGATCGCCCTCGACGACTTCGGGCTCGGCCCGCGTGACCTGGCCTGGCTCTCGGCGCTGCCGGTGGTGTCCGTGCTGGTGCCGAAGGACCTGGTGCACAGGCAGGATCCCCGCTCCGCCGCGCTGATCCCGGCCGTGCACGAGCTGGGTGTGAACCTCTGCGTGGACGGCGTCGAGTCCGCCGAGCAGGAGAAGTGGTGGCAGGAAGCGGGCGCCGACCTCGCGATCGGCGCCCACTACGGCTCCCCGCTGGACGCGGGCGAGTTCCTGCGGAAGATCTCTTAGAGGCCGCGCTGCCACTCGGTGACCGCCGAGTGGTAGCGGTCGGCCGTCTTGGTGTCGAAGTTGAAGACGTGCCCGTACCCGTTGACGACGAAGCCGTCGAGCCTCGGTGCCTTGGGGTAGAACGGCTTCTCGGACCGCACCAGCGCCGCCGAGGACGAGCAGTCGGCGCCGAGCGGCGGGGTGCCGCAGAAGTAGTCGGCCGAGGTCTGGATGGTCATCACCGGCACGTTGATGAGGGCGCTCACCGGCAGCACGAGGTTCGACATCAGCGCGGTGGTCACGAACTCGCCCGCGGAGACGACGTCCTTCGTGGCCTCGTCGAGCGTGTTCACGGCGGGAATGCTCGGGCCCGGCGCGTGGAACATGGTGTAGCGCGTGCCCGGCGCCGTCGTCAGGTAGCCGACGTCGAGGCCCCGCAGGCTCAGCTTCGGGTCGATCACGGCGGGGATCAGGTTCGTCAGCGCCGGCACGGCCCTGATGTAGTCCCACTGATGCGTCATGCCGGTGACCAGGACGCCGTCGACGTCGCGGTACCGGCCCGCCTCCGCCATCGCGATGGCCGAGCCGATGGAGTGCCCGCCGACGAGGACCTTCGAGAACCGCGGGCGCAGGTTCTGGATGATCTGGTGCACCGCCTCGGCCTGGTTCGGCACGTCGACGAGGATGCTCAACGGCTTGGTGCTCTTGCCCGAGCCGATCCGGTCCACCGCCATGGTGGCGATGCCCGCGCTGTTCATCGCGCGCGTGACCGAACGGGTCTCGCCCTCGACCGGGATGTCCCAGTAGCCGCTGGTGTACGTGCCACCGGGGACGAGCACCTGAACGGTCCGGGCTCCCTGGGGGACGCACAGCCTGCCGTACATCGTCTGCCGGATGAGCCCGAACTGAACGGGCGTGTACACGTCCTCGCAGGTGGTCGCGGCAGCGCTGGCCGGTGCGGGAACCGGCAGGAGGGCAGCGAGCAGCACGGCGGCACTGAGCCGACGGAAACGCATGGGGGAACAACCTCCAGCTAGCGGGGGACGACCTTCATCATCAGGTCGTTGGGGTAGGCCGCGTTCGTGAACTTGGTGCGCACGGGCCGGTCGGGGACCAGCCGGTAGCGGGCGCAGACCGTCGCCACGACGACGGCGATCTCGGTCAGCGCGAAGTGGTTTCCGATGCACTGGTGGATGCCGCCGCCGAACGGCACGAACGCGCCCTTGGGCAGCTGCTTCGCGCGGTCGGGCGTCCAGCGGTCCGGGTCGAAGCGTTCGGGGTCCGGGAAGTTCGCCGGGTCGTGGTGCATGGTGTGCGGGCTGAGGATCACCTCGGTGCCCGGCGGCAGCACCGCGCCACCGAGCCGCACTTCCTCGGCCGTGCGCCGCATCACGAGCCAGAGCGGGTACTTGCGCAGGACCTCCTGCGCGACCTGGCCCAGGTACGTCAGCTTCGGCACGTCGTCGATCGTCACCGCGCGCCCGGCCAGCACCTCGTCGACCTCCGCCACGACCCGCCGTTCCACCTCGGGGTTGGCGGCGATCTCGTGGAAGATCCAGGCCAGGGCGAGCGCGGTGGTCTCGATGCCCGCGGTGAGCAGCGTGATGACCTCGTCGAAGACCTGGTCCCCGGTCATCGGTTCGCCGGTGTCGGGGTCGCGCGCCATCAGCAAAGTCGACAGCAGGTCGCCGTGGTCGGTGTCGTCGTCGCGGCGGCTCTCGATCACCTCGGTGACGATGGCCCGCATCCGGGCGATGGCCTCGTCGAACTCGCGGTTGGCCGGGATGGGCAGCTTCTCGACGAACCCCGGCGAGAGCGCGCGCAGGATCCCGTTCCTGATGATCACGAAGACCGACCGGCGGGACTCGTCGATCGCCTTCTGGCCGATCTCGGAGGAGAACAGCGCCTCACCGACGATCGTGACGGCCAGGCCCTGCATGTCGGCTTCGAGCTGCCGCACGTCGCCGGGCTGCCAGCTGTCGAGCAGGTCGAGCGTCGCGCGGAGCATGGTGTTCGCGTAGCCCGCGATCCGGTCGCGGTGGAACGCCGGCTGCATCATCCGGCGCTGGCGCAGGTGGAAGGCCCCGCTCGACACCGCCAGGCCGTTGCCGACGAACGGGCGGAACTTGTCGTACATCCGGCCTTTGTGGAACTTCGGCGCGTCGGTGACCAGCACCTGGTGCGTCAGAGCCGGACTGGCGACGAAATAGGCGCGCATCGGCCCGAGATGTACTTCGACCAGATCACCCTGGTCTCGTAAATTCCCGGTGAATACGAATTTTTTCCTGAGCATTGGCAACGAATGCCCGAGAAATGGCAGCCGACCGGGTGCCACCGGGACGGACATCATCGCTCCTCGCGAGGCGGAAAGAGAATCGGGCCACCCTATGAGTCGTTCGGTCCAGAGTGACAGTGCCCGATCGGGTGGAGTGCGTTCACACTTGCGGCCTAGTCGCTAGCGCTTTGTGCATGACTAAGCTAGTGCGTCCGCAACCTGAAGAGGTGCGTCCGCAACCTGAAGAGGGTGGGTCGTCGTGTCCGACGGGCAGAACTGGATTCCGCAGAGCGTCGACGTGTCCGTGCCCAGCGCGGCGCGTGTGTACGACTACCTGCTCGGGGGCGCGCACAACTTCGCGGTCGACCGCGTGATGGGCGACAAGGCGGAGGAGATGATGCCGAACTCCCGCAGCGCGGCCAGGCTCAACCGGGCCTTCCTGCGCCGGGCGGTGCGGTACATGACCGAGCAGGGCGTCCGTCAGTTCCTGGACATCGGCTCGGGCATCCCGACCGTGGCCAACGTGCACGAGGTCGCGCAGGACGAGGCCCCGTCCAGCCGGGTCGTGTACGTGGACCGCGACCCCGTGGCCGTGGCCCACGGTGAGCTGATCGTCGCCGGTAACGACCGCGTCGGCGTGCTGCAGGCCGACATGCGGGACCCCGAGAGCATCCTCGGCAGCGCCGAGGTGAAGCGGCTGCTGGACTTCGACGAGCCCATCGGGCTGCTGATGCTGTTCATGGTCCACTGGGTGCCGGAGGACGCGGACCCGCAGGGCCTGCTCAAGCGGTACCGCGAGGCCCTGCCCAGCGGGAGCTTCCTCGCGATCTCGCACATGGCGGGCGACCACGTCAACGAGGAGGCCAGGGCCGTGACGGACCGGATGGCCCAGTCGGGCGGGGGTGGCGTCGCCTATCGCGACCGCGCGGCGATCGAGTCCTTCTTCGGTGATTTCGAGCTGGTCGAGCCCGGACTCGTCAAGTACGCCGAATGGCGACCTGCCGGTCCTGGTGACATCTCCGATGATCCAGCGGTGAACAGGATCGCGTTCGCCGGCGTCGGCCGGAAGCCATAACCATTCTCGATGGTGTGAACTAGATTCACGCGGCCGGTTGAGGCGGCGCCGACTCTGCGTGGGTAAACTGCCGGACTTCAGAGCCCAATGCGAGGCGGCCCTCCGAATGTCCAACCCGAGTCGAATACCTGATGTAACGCCCTCGCCTCAGGACAATGCGCGGGCGCGGACGACGCTCGCGCGGAAATGGTCGTATCGCCTGCTCGGAGCAGTCGCGATTCCTCTGGGCCGAGACGATCTCGACGACGAACTGCGCGTCCGGCTGGACGCGTTGTGCTCGATGCTGCACGAGGAACCGTTCGCCACCGCGCCGGTCGAGGCGGCGGGTGCGGACCTCGCGGCGCTGGGCCATCTGGGTAAGTTCGGCCTGCGCTGCACGACCGAGGTGCTCGGCAGGGGCCTGCTCGCGCTGCCGGAGTTCCAGCCCCTCGAGCGCTACGCGGAACGGATCGTGCTCGCCATCGGTGCGCTCGGTGCCGGTTTCACCGCGGCGAACGCGGAATCCGTGCTGGCACAGCAGGAGAGCATGCAGCGGTCGCTGCTCAAGGCCGTCCGCGACGCGAACTGGAACCTCAAGGAGAGCCAGGCCCGCTTCAACGAGGTCGTCACGTCGTCCACCAACGGTGTGCTGATCGTCGGTCTCGACGGCCGGCTGCTCCAGGTGAACGCGGCCATCGGCCAGATCCTCGGGCGCACCACGGAAGAGCTCACCGGCACCCCGTTGCTCGACCTGATCGAGCCCTCCTTCGTGGAGTCGCTGCGGGAGTCGATGACCGACCTCGCCGACGGCACCATCGAACGCTTCCGGCAGTCGCAGCGGCTGCTGCGCGAGGACGGCGACTCGGCGCCGGTGACGCTGGCCGCGTCACTGCTGCGCGGCGCCGACGACAAGCCGATGCACTTCGTCGTGGTGGTCGAGGACGGCACCGAACTGGCGCTGCTGCAGAGCGAGCTCCAGCGGCAGGCGTTGCACGACCCGCTGACCGGGCTGCCGAACCGCCAGTTCTTCACGACCCAGCTGGAGATCGCGCTGCGCAAGGCCGATCCCGAGCACGGCGTCACCGTCTTCCACCTCGACCTCGACGCGTTCGGCATGCTGCGCGACAGCTTCGGCGGCCGGGTCGTCGAGCGGTACCTGCAGCACGTGACCGGACGCCTGAAAGCCTTGCTGGCGGCCGAGAAGGTCATGATCGCCCGCTTCGGCGGCGACGAGTTCGGCGTCCTCGTGGAGAACACGGCGACCACGCCCGGCATCGACACGATCATGAAGGGCATCAACGAGGACCTGATGTCCGAGCCGACCTTCGTGGACGGCCACGGGGTCTCGGCGTCGATGAGCGCGGGCGTCGTGCACCGGCCGAGCAGCGAACAGGAGCCGCTCGACGTGCTGCGCGCGGCGGAGAGGTCGTTGCGCAGGGCCAAGAAGGGCAGGCGCGGGCAGTGGGAGCTGTTCCACGCCGGTCAGGACGCCGAGGAACGCCGTGACGACGCGCTGGCCGTGGAGATGCCGGCCGCGTGGGAGAACGGCGAGATCACCGTGCGGTACCGCCCGATCGTCAGACTGTCGGACGGCGCGGTCACCGGCGCCGAGGCGGAGTTCCACTGGGACAGGCCGGAATCCGGTGTGCTGGACCACCAGCGGTGCGCGGACCTGGCCGAGCAGACCGGGCTGATCCTGCCGCTCGGCGGGTGGCTGCTGCGGGTCGCGGGCGGCCAGTCGACGTGGTGGCGGCAGCGCGGGCAGTTCGACAAGCCGCTGGCCGTGCGGCTCACCGCGCACCAGGCGTCCGACGCGGACCTGGTCTCGCGGGTGGTGGAGGTGCTCGACCAGATCGGGGTGCCGCCCGAGCAGTTGATGATCAGCGTGCCCGGCAGCCGGCTGTCCGAGCCCGACGCGGCGGACAACGTGGCCGTGCTGGCCCGCATGGGCGTGCTGACGGCGATCGACGACTTCGGGATGGGGCCGCTGGACTTCGGCCTGCTCGCGGCCGACCTGCCGGTGCGAGCGGTGCGGGTGGCACGGGGCTTGGTCGACTCGCGGTCTCCGTACGTGGTGGCGCTGTTGCCGTTGCTGCAGGAGCGAGGCGTGTCGGTCGCAGTGGAGGGGATCGAGAACGCGGAGCAGGCGCAGTGGTGGTTCGACGCGGGCGCGGACTTCGCGACCGGTGGCCACTTCGGCGCGGCGCGCACGGCGGGAGACTTCTTGCAGGAGCTGGAACTCCGGTGACCGGACGGGGTCGGGGTCACGTCCGGCCACCGGAGAAGCGCTAGCCGGTGAACTTCGCCAAGGCCTTGGTGAACTCGTAGGTCTGCTGGTTGATGCCGCTGCACGACGAGCTCATCGCCCCGCAGTTGCCGCGGTCCCGGTTCACGGCCCAGAACGAGACGCGCGCCAGGTGCTTGGAGTTCGCCCACGTCACGATGTCGCGGAAGTTCTGCGGGGTGACGGTCTCGCCCGTGTCGGTCTTGCCGTTCATGGACGACAGGCCGCTGCGCCGGTACGCCGCGTCGTCGGTGAGGCCGAACGTCGACTTGACGTGGTTCTTCAGGCCGTCGACGGCACTCTTGGTGAGAGCGAGCATGTCTCCGCCGCTGCCCCAGTCGAACGGCATGACGGCCCACGTGTCGATCGGCGCGTTGAGTTCCTTGGCCCGCGTGATCAGGCGCTTGCCCCAGGAGTTCGGGCCGGTGCGGTCGGTCGGCATGGTGATGACGGTCTTCACGCCCGGGTTGTTCTGCTTGACGATCTTCAACGCGCCGAGCACGCGGTCCTGCGTGGTGTTGTTCTCGAACTCGGCGGCCTCGATGTCGATGTCGATCGCCTTGAGCTGGTAGGCGTCGATCACCTTCTGGTAGGCGCCCGCCAGCGCCGCGGGGGAGTTGCAGAACTGGCCGAGCTTGTTTCCGGACCAGCCGCCGATCGACGGAACCGCGTCACCACCGGCCGCGCGGATGTTGGTGATCAGCGTCTTGTCCGACCCGGTCAGCGAGCGGCTGCCGTCCCACTTCGGGTTGCAGGTGCCGTCGCTCAGGATGAACGCCAGGGTGAACGACCTGATGCCCGTCTGCTGCATGACCGTGGCGGGGTTGGGCTGGCCGCCCCACTGGTAGAGGTAGGGCGCCGCGAGCACGGGGTTGACGGCCGCCTGTGCGGTCGTGGGCAGCATGATCGCCGCGCACGTGGCCGCGACTGCGCCGACGAGGAACCGCTTCATCAGTCCTCCAGAGACTGCTCGGTCCAGGGCGGCGGAGCTGGCAGTGAGGGGGCTCACAACGTCTTCAAAAATGGACTAGACCACTGCTGTCTGTCAAGAAGGTAGGCGAAAACGGCCCGCGGCTTCGGCCGAGTGGCAGCGTGCCGCGTTCACGCCTCTGAACTGGGCGATTCGGTGGCTTGCGGCGGGCTTCGACGATCTTGTCGGTGCCGCGTGGTGCAATCGATGCGTGGCACTTCCACCCCAGCTGGTCCGCCGGAAGCCGGAGACGCGGCCGCGTCCCCGGTGGGACGCCGCTGCCCAGCGGGTCTTCGAGCACGAGGGCTTCGTCCGCGTGCTCGGCGGCCCCGGCACCGGCAAGACGACGCTGCTCGCCGAACTGGCCGCGCACGTCGTGCTGGAGCACGGGGCCGATCCGGAGAACGTGCTCGTGCTGACGGCGAACAGGCGCGCGTCGGTGGCGTTGCGCGCGCAGATCACTTCGTTGCTGACCGGGCATCTGTCGGCGATCCGCGAGCCGTTGGTGCGGACGGTGCACTCCTACGCGTTCGCGGTGCTGCGCAACCAGGCGGTGTTGCTGGGCGAGCCGCCGCCGCGCCTGCTGTCCGGGCCGGACCAGGACGCGATGGTGCGTGAGCTGCTCGCCGGCGACGTGGAGCTGGGGGCGTTGAAGTGGCCGGAGCGGTTGCGGCCGGCGCTGGAACTGCCGGGCTTCGCGCACGAGCTGCGGGATCTGCTGCTGCGCGCGGCGGAACGCGGACTCGGGCCGGAGGACCTGATCGAGCTCGGTGAGCAGCACGGGCGGGACGAGTGGGTGGCGGCCGGGCGGTTCGGGGCGCAGTACGAGGCGGTGAACCTGCTGTCCGGGATGGACTCCGCGACGGCGTACGCCCCCGCCTACGACGCGGCCGAGCTGGTGTCGTCGGCGTACGCGGCGTTCGTCAACGACGAGGACCTGCTGTTCGCCGAACGGCGGCGGGTGCGGTACCTGCTGGTCGACGACGTGCAGCACCTCGATCCGATGCAGTACTCGCTGATCCGCTCGCTCGGGTCCGGGGCCGCGCGGTTCGTGCTGGCCGGTGATCCGGACCAGGCGATCTTCACGTTCCGCGGCGCCGATCCGGAGATCCTGCGGGACGCGGACGGCGAGACGGTCGTGCTGCGCCAGTCGCACCGGATGCTGCCGGAGGTCCGGGACGCGGTGGCGCGGCTGGCTGCCCGGCTGCCCGGTGCCTCTCCCGCGCGGGTGGTGGATCCCGTGGACGGCGAGGGGTCCGTGCAGGTGCGGTTGCTCGCGTCGTCCGCGCAGGAGGCGACGTGGGTGGCGGACCAGTTGCGGCGCTCGCACCTGGCCGACGAGGTGCCGTGGTCGCAGATGGCCGTGGTGGTGCGGTCGGCGACGTTGTCCCTGCCGGTGTTGCAACGTGCTCTGCTCGCGGCCGGCGTGCCGGTGTCCGTCGCGTCGGACGAGTTGCCGCTGGCGCAGCAGCCCGCGGTGCGTCCGTTGCTGGCGCTGGTGCGGGCGGCCGCCGCGCCGGGATCGTTGGACGAGGACACGGCGGCGATGCTGCTGTCGTCCTCGTACGGTGGCGCGGATCCGTTGGCGCTGAGGCGGTTGCGGCGTGGTCTGCGGCGGCTGGAGATGGCGGCCGGGGGTGACCGGCCGAGCGGCGACCTGCTGGTCGAGGTCGTGGAGACGGCGGACCGGCTGGCGGCGCTGGAGGACGCGGAGTCGATGCCCGCGCGGCGGATCGGGCACCTGCTGTCGTTGGCGCGCAAGGCGATCGAGGCGGGCAAGTCCGTCGAGGTCGTGCTGTGGGACCTGTGGACGGCGACGGGTCTGCAGGACCGCTGGGTGGCGCAGTCGGCCCGGCGCGGGATGCCGGGCATGCAGGCGGACCGGGACCTCGACGCGATCGTGGCGTTGTTCGAGGCGGCCGCGAAGTACGTCGACCGGTTGCCCGGTTCGGGGGTCGCCGGGTTCGCGGACTACCTGGAGTCGCAACGGATCGTCGGCGACACGCTGGCCGCCTCCGCCCCGACCGGGGAGGCGGTGTCCGTGCTGACGGCGCACTCCGCGGCCGGGCGCGAGTGGGAGGTCGTCGCGGTTCCCGGCGTGCAGGAGGGCAGCTGGCCCGACCTGAGACTGCGTGGCACCGTGCTGGGCGTCGAACGCATGGTGGACGTGCTGGCCGGGCTTGAGCCGTCGGTGTCGGCGGTGGCACCGATCCTCGCCGAGGAACGCCGGCTGCTGCTGGTCGCCGCCTCACGGGCGCGGTCGAAGCTGCTGATCAGCGCCGTGCGCGGGGAGGACGAGCAGCCGTCGCGGTTCCTGGACGAGATCGAGTCGTCCGCCGAGGACGAACGGAAGCTGCACCGCCCGCAACGAGGCCTGGTGCTGGGCGAGCTGGTCGGCGAGCTCCGCCGGGTGGTGTGCTCGGACTCGGAGGACTCGGCCCGGCGTGCGCGCGCGGCCGAGCAGCTGGCCCGGCTGGCCGAGGCGAACGTGCCGGGCGCACACCCGGAGTCCTGGTACGGCCTGGCGGAAGTGTCCGTCGACGCTCCACTGTGGACTGAAGAGCAGAAGGTCAGCGTGACGCCGTCGACCATCGAGGTGATCACGAAGTGCCCGCTGCGGTGGGTCGTGGAACGGCACGGCGGGCAGGACCCGGCGGAGCTCGCCTCGGTGACGGGCACGCTGGTCCACGCGCTGGCACAGGCAGCGTCGTCCGGCGCGGACTCGACCCAGCTGCGGGTGAAGCTGGACGAGGCGTGGGCCGCGGTGGACGCCGGAGCACCGTGGTTCTCCCGCCGCGAACGCCTGCGCGTCGAGAAGATGCTCGACACGTTCCTGGCGTGGCTCGCCATGAGCCGCAGCCAGCTCACGCAGGTCGCGGTGGAGGAGGAGATGGTCGTCGACGTGCCGAAGCGCGACGGCGGCCCGTGGCTGCAGGTGCGCGGCCGGGTCGACCGCCTCGAACACGACGCGGACGGCCGCCCGGTCGTGATCGACCTCAAGACGGGCAAGAGCCCGGTGTCACGCGAGGCCTCGCAGGAACACCCGCAGCTGGCCGTCTACCAGCTGGCGTCGTCGCTGGGCGGCTTCACCCACATCGGACTCGGCACGGAGCCGGGCGGTGCCCGCCTGCTCTACGTGGCGAAGGAGGACAAGAAGACAGGGGCGGTCGAACGCACCCAGGCGCCTCTGGACGAACAGGGCGTGCGGGCGTGGCTGGAGGTCGTGCAGGGTGCCGCGGAGTCGGTGCTCGGGCCCCAGTACACGGCTCGGGAGAACGCGGACTGCGATCGCTGCCCGGCGCGCACGACGTGTCCGGTGCATCCCTCCGGGCGGCAGGTCAGCGAGTAAGCACTGTTGATCTGTCAGCTTCCAGGGGTCCGGCACGGAGTCGGGCGGGCACGTGCCGGCAGCGCCGAGACGTGGTTGTCCGGTGTGGCTTCGGCGCGCTCGGTTTCGGTGGTGGGCTGGGTGCCGGGCGTGCGTGGTTTCGCTGGCGGGCTGGCCGCGTGGCGTGCTCGATCCCGGCGGCGGACCGGCCGCGAGGCGGGCGCGATCCCTGTAGCGGGCTGGGTACCGGGCGTGCTCGGTCTCGGCGGCGGGCTGGCCGCGTGGTGTGCTCAACCCCGGTGGCGGACTGGCCGCGAGGCGTGCTCGATCCCGGCGGCGGACCGGCCGCGAGGCGTGCGCGATCCCCGCAGCGAACCGGCCGCACGGTGCCCTGCCGGGCGCGAACAACAGGGTCACCTTCCTGACCTGCGCGTTTCTCGCGTCAGAACTGTCGGCGAACACACCGTCCCGGGTGGTGCGGACCCGTCCGGCCCGGGTAGGAAGATGTACCGGTGACCGTCAGCCCGTTTGAGATCGCTGAGGCGCTCGGGCTGAACAGGCCGACCCCCGAGCAGGCCGAGGTGATCGCCGCACCCGCGCGCCCCGCGCTGGTCGTGGCGGGCGCCGGTGCCGGCAAGACCGAGACCATGGCCGCACGGGTCGTGTGGCTGGTCGCGAACGGCTTCGTGCTGCCCGACCGGGTGCTCGGCCTGACGTTCACGCGCAAGGCCGCGCGCCAGCTCGCGGACCGGGTGCGGGCCCGGCTGCGCAGGCTCGCGGGCTCGTCCCTGCTGGACGAGCTCGACCCCAGTGGCGAACGCAAGATGGCCGTGCTGACCGGCGAGCCCGTGGTGCTGACGTACCACGCCTACGCGGGTCGCCTGGTGACCGAGCACGGGCTGCGGCTGCCGGTGGAGCCCGGCGTGCGGCTGCTGACGCAGACGGCGTCGTGGCAGCTCGCGCACCGGGTCGTGTCGACGTGGGCGAAGGACCTCGACACGGACAAGGTGCCGGCGACGGTCACCGGGTACCTGCTGTCGCTGGCCGGTGAGCTGGGCGAGCACCTCGTGACGCCCGAGGCGTTGGAGGCGCACGCGCTCGAGTTCTGCGCGTTGGTCGAGAACGCTCCGCGCGCGCCTCGCCAGCGGGACGCGTTGCCGGAGAAGCTGAAGGAGATCGTTGCGGCGCAACGGCTGCGGATCGCGATGCTGCCGTTGCTGGACGCGTACCAGCAGCGCAAGCGCAAGGAGGCGGCGCTGGACTTCGCGGACCAGATGTCGCTGGCCGCGCAGCTCGCCGCTTTCGACGAGGTGTCCGCCGGGGAACGCGAGCGGTACGGCGCCGTCCTGCTCGACGAGTACCAGGACACGGGGCACGCGCAACGCGTGTTGCTGCGGTCGTTGTTCGGTGACGGCGTGCCGATGCCGGTGACGTCGGTGGGCGACCCGGCGCAGGCCATCTACGGCTGGCGCGGGGCGTCGGCCGCGAACCTGCCGCGCTTCGTCGACGACTTCCCGCCGGCGACGAAGTTCGGTCTGCTGACCAGTTTCCGCAACCCGCCCGAGGTCCTCGAGCTCGCGAACGCCGTGTCGCTGCCGTTGCGCGAGGCCGGTCTCGACGTCGACGAACTGCGGGCCCGGCCAGGCGCGGGGCCGGGTGACGTCCGGCTGGCGCTGCACACCGACATCCGCGCCGAGCTCGACTGGATGGCGGACAACTTCGCCGCGCAGTGGGAGGCGCACCTCGACACCGAGGGGGTGCCGCCGACCGCGGCCGTGCTGGTGCGCCGCCGGTCGGACATGGCCGCGATCGCCGCGGCCCTGCGCGAACGCGGGCTGCCGGTCGAGGTCGTCGGTCTCGGCGGCCTGCTCGACGAACCCGAGGTGCGCGACCTGGTGTCGGCGCTGCGGGTTCTCGTGGATCCCCTGGCGGGAACGGCCGCGGCCCGCCTGCTGACCGGGTCGCGCTGGCGCCTGGCCGCCGTCGACCTGGCCGCGCTGTGGTCACGGGCGCGCGAGCTGGCGGGCGTCGCACCGCGACAGTCCGTTGTGGACGATCCGCTGATGGTCCTCGCGGACGCGCTGCCCGGCGAACACGCCGAACAGGCCGGCCTCGCCGACGCACTGGACGACCCGGGCGACCCCGACTCGTACTCCCAGGACGGCTACCGGCGGATCCGGCGGCTCGGCGGTGAGCTCGCGGCGTTGCGGCGCAGGCTCGACCAGCCGCTGTCCGAACTGGTCGCCGACGTGGAACGCACGCTGCTGCTCGACATCGAGTCGATGTCCCGGCCCGGCATGGTCGGCCGGGCCCACCTCGACGCCTTCTCCGACGTCGTGACGGACTTCGCCGCCGCCTCCCCGTCCGCGACGCTCCCGTCGTTGCTCGACTACCTCTACACGGCCGAGCACGCCGAGGACGGTCTGGAACCCGGCGAGGTCGAGGTCTCCGAGGACCGGGTGCAGATCCTCACCGTCCACTCCGCGAAGGGCCTGGAGTGGCGGATCGTCGCGCTGCCGCACCTGGTCCGCGACGTGTTCCCGGGTCGCAAGAAGTCCTCGTGCTGGCTCAAGAACGTCACCGACCTGCCCGCCCCGCTGCGCGGCGACTCGGCCGACCTGCCGACGCTGAAGCTGTCCGCCGGCTACAACCGCAAGGAGGTCGACGAGGCGCTCACCCTCCACGCCGAGGAGTTCGAGGAGCGCAGGCTGGTCGAGGAACGCCGGCTCTTCTACGTGGGCGTGACCCGGGCCGAGCACAGCCTGCTGATGTCGGGCCACTGGTGGGCCGAGGCCGGCGACAAGCCCAAGGGGCCGTCCGTCTTCCTGCAGGAGATGCACGAGGTCCTGCAACGGGAGGACCCGCCGGGCGACATCTCCGTCTGGGCCCCGGAACCCGAGGTGGACACCCCGAACCCGCTGGCCGAGGACGTGAAGTCCTCGATCTGGCCGTCGGACCCCCTCGGCAAGCGCCGCGACGCCGTGGTCGAAGGCGCCGAGATGGTCCTCGCGGCCCTGGACACCCTGCGGAACACCCCGCCGGAGCCGTTGGCCCTGATCTTCGACGAGCCCGAGCCCGAACTGCTCGACGAGGACTACCCGCCTCCGACCGACGAACCCCCGGACGACGACTTCCCGCCGGAGCCCGAACCGCTCCCGGACGACGTGGTCCCGGACGACCCCGAGATGCCGGAGGACGCCGACCCGGAGGGCTGGGCCCGCGACGTCGACGTGCTGCTGGCCGAACGGGCGGCGTCCCAGAACCGCCGCGAACAGGTGGCGCTCCCGGCCCACCTGTCGGTCTCGCAGCTGGTGGAGCTGGCCAAGGACCCGGACCAGCTGGCCCGCCGCCTGCGCCGCCCGCTCCCGTTCCCGCCGAACCCGCTGGCCCGCCGGGGCACGGCCTTCCACACGTGGCTGGAGAACCGCTTCGGCGCCACCCGCCTGCTGGACCTGGACGACCTGCCGGGCGCGGGTGACGCCGACGCCTCCCCGGACTCCGATCTGGAGAGGCTGAAGGAGTCGTTCCTGGCCAGCGCCTGGGCGGACCGCACCCCGCACGACGTGGAGGTGCCGTTCGAGGCGGAGTTCGACGGGATCTCGGTCCGCGGCCGCATGGACGCCGTGTACCGCGACGCCGACGGCTGGACCGTGGTCGACTGGAAGACCGGCGCCGTGCCCGAAGCCGAGGCCCTGCCCGCGCTGTCCGTGCAACTCGCGGCGTACCGGCTGGCCTGGGCGGCGCTGGTGGGCGCGCCGCTGGAGACGGTGCGCGCGGCGTTCCACTACGTGCGGCACGACCACACGGTGCGGCCGGCCGACCTGCTGGAGGAGCAGGGCCTGAAGGACCTGATCCGGTCCGTGGAGTCCTGAGCTTTCAGCCCTGGGAGCTGCTGCTCGCCGGCGCGTGCGCCGCCTTCAGGACCCGCTCGTACAGCACCTCGAGCAGCCACCGCCCGAACAGCGACGGCCCGAACTCCGGCGAGCGGTCCTCCGGCGGCACCATCAGGTCGACCGCGGTCTCGTCACCCACCACGACACCGATGCCGTAGTAGTCGAGCTCGATGTAGGACCAGGCCTGGGACTCTTCGGTGCGGGGGAGCATCACCGCGCACGGGGCCAGGGTCAGGAGGGTGCCGCACGACTGGAGAGCCCGGTCCGTCGTGGACTCGCTCACCAGGACGCCCACGAGTTCCACCGCGGCCACCGGGAGGCGGTCGTGGGCCTCGGGCTCGAACCAGGAGCGGAACCACGAGGGGTCGGCCCGAGGAGGCCAGCCGTTCTGGGTTCTCCACTCGTGCACGTCGGGCAGCAAACGCACGACCGCGGACACCTGCTGGCCCAGGACGGCGACGTCGGGAACGACGGCACCTTCCCAGCCGAGTGCGGTTGCGGCGCGCTCAAGAAGCGTTTGCACAGGGCGCATCCTAAGGTTCCTCGCGCAGAAAATGACAGCGTTTGCGGGATACTTGGTTAAGGATTACCCAGGGTGGTCATGGGGCTGCTTTCGCCACTTTCCACGCCCATGCGACGAGCGGGATCTGCAGTGGCAGGCGGCCGTACGCGATGGCACGGGCTTTGGGTGATTTGTCCCGGAAATCAAGAGCCATTTTCACGTTTGCCGGGAACACGGCCACGAACAGCGCGACCGCGGCGAATGCACCGAGGCGGCGGGTTCGGGGCGTGGCGACCGCCGCGGCGACGGCCAGTTCGGCCGCACCGGACACGTACGTCCACTGCCGCGGGGTGCCGGGCAGCGCACGCGGGACGATCGCGTCGTAGTACTTCGGCCTGGTGAAGTGGGTTGTCCCCGCCAGGCCCAGCAGAGCGGCGAGCGCCAGCGCCGACCGCGCTCGGGAACGGGTTGGTTCCATGGCGTCACCCTGTCATGCCTACGCCGCGTAGGCGAGATCGGGCTGGCCTAGTGTCCACGAGCGTGTCAGGTGATTCTCGTCATTCCGAACGCGCCGCTGTAGCCGCGCTGGCCGACTCCTTCGTGACCGGGCTCTGCGAGTGGATCAGGATTCCGGGCATCGGGGTCGACCCCGCCCACCACGGTGACGTGCGCAGATCCGCCGAGTGGCTCGCGAACGCGCTGGGGGCGGACGGCTGGCCGGAGGTCGAGATCTGGGACGACGGGCCGGCGCTCCCGGCCGTGTTCGCGTGCTGGCCGGCAGACGACCCACAGGCGCCCACCGTGCTCGTCTACGGGCACCACGACGTGCAGCCGGTCGATCCGCTCGACCGGTGGGAGCACCCGCCGTTCGAGCCCGTGATCAGCGGCGACGAGATCCGGGGCCGGGGTGCGAGCGACGACAAGGGGCAGGTCGCGATGCACCTGCTCGCGGTCAAGGCGCATCTGGCAGCCCTGAGTCAGAACGCTCCGAGCGTCACGCTGAAACTCTTCGTCGAAGGCGAGGAGGAATCGGGATCACCGCACTTGCGAAAGCTGCTCGATGATCACGAAAAGCAGCTCGCTTGTGATCTTGTGGTGTTCACCGACACGGCATTGCACGAACGCGACGCACCGACGGTCAACACCGGGCAGCGCGGTGTTCTCGGTGCCGAAATCACGTTCGAGGGCGGAACCGACGACGTCCATTCCGGACGTGCGGGCGGCGCGATTCCGAACCCCGCGACCGCTCTCGCGAAACTGATCGCCGCGCTGCACGACGACGACAACCGGATCCGGCTCGAAGGCTTCTACGACGACGTCCGCGAGCCGTCCGCGAGGGAACGCGAGGACTACGCCGCCCTGCCCTTCGACGAGCAGGACTGGCTGAAGCGCAACGGGGGCGGGGCCCAGGCCACCCGAGGCGAACCCGGTTACTCGACGTTCGAACGGCTCTGGGTGCGGCCCACCGCCGAGGTCAACGGGATCAGCGCCGGCTACACCGGTCCCGGCTTCAAGACGATCATCCCGGCGCGGGCCGTCGCGAAGATCAGCTTCCGGCTCGTCCCCGACCAGCACCCGGACCGGGTCAAGGTCCAGTTGGAGCGGTTCGTCGCCGAGCACACGCCGGACGGCATCACGGCGAGCGTCGTCATCCGGGGCGAGGGCGTCCCGCCGTACGCGATCAGCCCGGACGACCCGGCCAACGCCGCCGTTCACGAGGCCATGGAACTCGCCTTCGGCCGGCCCGTCCGGTTCGCGCGGGCCGGTGGGTCGGGGCCCGCGGCGGTGCTCCGGCAACGGCTGGGGGTGCCCCTCGTCTACCTCGGCGCGACCTTGCCGGATGATCGCGTCCACGCGCCGAACGAGCGCGTAGTGGTGCCGTTGCTCCTCAAAGGCGCGGAGGCGGCCGCTCACCTGTGGCGGATGCTTGCCCAAGCGGAGATCACGAAGAGGTTGTCCCGATGAGCCTGTCTGATGAAGCGTCGCACTCGCTCGTCGGCGTGGTCAGGATGCCGGACAAGGTCGAGAGCCCTGTCCGCGCGATCCTGAAGCGCGTCGTCGGCGCGATGGCGGCGCTGCTGCTCGCGGTGATGATCGTGTACCTGGACCGTGACGGCTATCGCGACGTGAACGAGGACGGCGTCTCCCTGCTCGACGCCTTCTACTACGCCACGGTGTCTCTCTCGACGACCGGCTACGGCGACATCACGCCCGCGTCGTCCACGGCGCGCCTCGTCAACGTCCTGGTCATCACGCCGTTGCGAGTCCTGTTCCTGATCGTGCTGGTCGGCACGACACTCGAAGTTCTCACCGAGCGCTCCCGTCAGGCGTTGCGCATTCAGAAGTGGAGGCGGGTCGTGCGGGACCACGTTGTGGTCGTCGGTTACGGCACCAAGGGGCGGTCCGCGGTCGCGGCGCTGCTCGGCGACGGTGTCGACCCCGGCTCGATCGTCGTCGTCGACACCGTGCAGGAGTCGCTCGACGCGGCCACCGCCAAGGGGCTCGTCGTCGTGCATGGGTCCGGTACGCGCAACGACGTGCTGAGGGTCGCCGGTGCGGCCCGTGCGCGCGCGATCGTCGTAGCGCCGAACCGGGACGACACGGCGGTGCTGGTGACGTTGACGGCCCGTGAGCTCGCCCCCAAGGCGCAGATCGTGGCGTCGGTGCGGGAGCGGGAGAACGAGCACCTGCTCAAGCAGTCCGGCGCCGACTCGGTGGTCGTGTCGTCCGAGACGGCCGGTCGCCTGCTCGGCATGGCCACCGCGACGCCGTCCGTCGTGGCGATGGTGGAGGACCTCCTCACGCCCGACGCCGGGCTCGCGATCGCCGAGCGGGACGTCGAGAAGAGCGAGATCGGCGGGTCGCCGCGGCACCTGCCCGACATCGTGCTCGGCGTGGTGCGGGGCAAGACGCTGTACCGGGTGGACGCCCCGGAGGCCGACGCGATCGAGCCGGGCGACCGGCTGCTCTACGTCAAGAAGGTGACTCCGCCCGGAGAGGAGTGAATCGGCGCGGCCCGCGTAGTCCAATGAGGGGCTCCCCACCGCCGGGGAGCCGTGCCCCTCGGAGGACGTATGGATCCGCTGCTGGTCCTGTTCCTGATCAGCCTTGTCGTGCTGGGCGTGGTCGTGGTGCTCTCGATCGTGTCGTCCGGGGAGGAGAGCGGGAGGGTCCGCGCCGCCACGGCGGCCATCCGTTCCCTCGAGCGACGGGCGGGCACTTCGGGGTGGACGAGGGCGTCCGACCAGGAGGAGATGCCGGCCGGGCGGATGAGCGGTCTGCCCGGGCTGGGACGGGGCGGCACCGTGGCGGGAGTCCGGGAGGGGCGTGCCGTTCGGGTCGCCGTCTTCTCCTCGACGACGTCCGTCGGGCTGACGTCCACCGGTTACTCCCACGTCGAGAGCACCGTCCCGGCGCTCGTGGTGGTGGTGGACGCACCGGAACTGACCGGAGACCTGCGGATGGACCCGCCTCGGCCCGGCGCGGGCTACGAGATCTCGGGTGACCTGGCGCCGGACACCGAACGCGGGGTCGTCGCCCAGCTCAGGTCGTACCAGCCACCTGCCGTCGACATCGCCGACGGCGTCGCGTGCTTCACCTTCACCGACCTGGACCTCGTGGAACAGCTCGACGACCTGGTCGCCATGACGTGCGACGCCGTCGAGATCCTCGTGAGGGCTAAGAAGCCGGCTCCGTCCGCCGAGGAGTAGGCAGGACGGCCGGTGCGCGCAGAGGCGCGTAGCGGAAGAGGAACGCGTAGAAACCGCCCGCCAGCGCTGCCATGCACAGCAGCAGCGCGGTGAGGCGGCGCCCGACCGGGAGTCCGACCGGGACGGACGCGGCGGACGACACCATCTCGCCGCCGGTGTTGACGATCTCCACGGTCTCACCCTTGGTGTGACCGCAGCCGTCGAGTTTGGCCTGCTTCTTCTGGCCGTCGGCGTCCCACTCGACCGTGTCCATGCCGGAGCCGCAGGAGCCGCTCTCGACGACCGTCGCCATCACGGGTCTAGGGGGTTCCTCAGCGCCCAACACCTTGGCGGGCAAGAAGAGCGCGAGCGCGACCCCGATCCCGACCAGTCCGACGACCAGCAGGATGAACACCCATCTGTCCGGGCTTCGCGGAACCGCCACACTGCGATGTTCGCAGACGCGGCGGCCCGCGTGGAGCCCAGGTTTACTTCGGCAGCTGACGCAGCTGCTCGACCTTGATGGTCTTGCCGTCGGTCACCGAACCGGTCACCGCGACGAGGTCACCGTTCTTCGGCTTCTCGGTCACCGAGGTCAGGTCCAGCGACGTCTGCAGGCCGTCGACCTGGACCAGCGTGGCGTTGTTGCCGTTGACGTCCTTGACGGTGCCGCGCGCCTGGGCCTTCGCCAGGGCCACGTTCAGCGCCTTGCCGTCCTTCACACGCACGGTCACGCGCTGGTCGGCCTTGAGACCGGCGAGGTCCCCGCCGCGCAGCTTCGTGGAGCCGTCAGTGGTCAACGACACCTCGCTGCCGTCGTCCTTGGTGATCGTGAGCTTGCCGGACTCGACCGACTTGACCCGCCCGACGACGAGCGTGCTGTCCTTGAGCTTGGCCTTGTCCGGACGTCCCGGCTTGTTCTGCCCGTGGGGGCCACCGAGGTGGCGTTCCGCGAACGCCGCGTTCGGCGGGCGGTCGGGACCCTCGGCCGCCGTCGCGACCGCGATGCCGCCGACGGTGAGGCCGACGGCCGCGACGATGGCGCCGGCCCACGCTGATTTCTTCGACATGCGCACCAGCGTGCGCGTGCATTCTGAGGGCGAGCTGAAGGCGAGTCGCCCGAAGTCCCGATGATCAGCAGAATGGAGAGGTGTCCGCCAGGGTGTTGGTGATCGAGGACGCCGAGGCGATCGGCGCCGCGGTGTCGTCCGCGTTGCGCGAGTCCGGGTACGAGGTGCAGCACCGCCTGGACGGGCGTCAGCTGGAGGCCGATCTCGGCCGCTTCCGCCCCGACCTGGTCGTTCTCGACGTGATGTTGCCCGGCCGCGACGGCTTTCAGCTGCTCGAGGTCATCCGCCGCTCGTCCGGCGCCGGTGTGGTCATGCTGACCGCGCGCGACGGCGTGCCGGACCGGTTGCGCGGCCTCTCGGGCGGCGCCGACGACTACGTGGGCAAGCCGTTCGTGCTGGCAGAGCTCGTGGCACGGGTGTCAGCGGTGCTGCGGCGGCTCGGCCGCACGCCGTCGACCGTGCAGGTCGGTGACCTGGTCGTGGACGCCGACGCCGGTGTCGTCATGCGCGCCGACCAGCCCATCGAACTGACCGCCACCGAGCTGCGGCTGCTCGTCTACCTGGCTGCTCAGCGCGGACGCGTGGTGTCCAAGACGCAGATCCTCACGGCCGTGTGGGGCTACGAGGACTACGACCCGAACCTGGTCGAGGTCCACGTCAGCGCCGTGCGTCGCAAGATCGAGGAACACGGCACACGGCTCGTGCACACCGTTCGTGGCCTTGGGTACGTGCTGCGGGCCGAAGAATGAACCTCCGCACGGTCTCGTTGCGCCGGCGGGTCGCGGTGTCCGTGCTGCTGGTGCTGTTCCTGGTGCTCGTGACGCTGGTCATCTCGGTCGACCGGACGTTCGCCGGGCAGTCCTCCAAGGACGTCGACGGCGTGCTGAACAGCGCCGAGTCGCGCGCGGTGGAGATGCTGAAGAACGGCAGGCGCCCGGCCGAGGTCGTCGGCGTGCTGACGAAGCGGAACATCCACGTCACCATCGACCTGCCCAACGGCACGACCGTCGGCAGCGCGCCCGAAGAGGGGCAGTTCCAGCGCCAGGTCCGCAACGTGGGCCGCAACAAGATCACCCTCTACGCCGACACCGAGGCGATCTCCCAGGCGCAGCACCGGTTGCGCAAGCTCCTGCTGATCCTGGGGCTCGTGGCGATCGGCGTCACCGGACTGCTGATCGTCGTGGTGGTGCGCAGGGCGTTGGCGCCGCTGGACGCCATGACGTCGCTGGCCCAGGCCATCGCCGCCGGGCACCGCGGCGGGCGGCTCAACCCGTCCAGGACGGACACCGAGCTGGGACGGACCGCGGCCGCGTTCGACGGGATGCTCGACTCGCTGGAGGGCTCCGAGCAACGCACCCGGCGGTTCGTCGCCGACGCCGCCCACGAGCTGCGGACGCCGATCACCGGCGTGCAGGCCGTGGCCGAGGCGCTCGTGCAGGCCCCGGTCGACTCGCCGGACCGCGACCAGATGTCGTTCCTGCTGGTCAGGGAGGCTCGACGGGCCGGACGGCTGGTCGACGACCTGCTCGCGCTCGCCCAGCTCGACGCCGGGTACGAGATGCAGCGCGAGTCGGTGGACCTGCTGGGCCTCGCCGAGGCCGAGGTCGCGCGGACCCGGTTCGTGGCGCCGGACTTCGACATCAGCGCCGAGGGCGTCCCGGTCGCCGTGGTCGGGGACGGGCAGCGGCTCGCTCAGGTGCTGGCGAACCTCGTGGACAACGCCCGCCAGGCCACCGGACCGTCGGGCGCCGTGCGGATCCGGGTCGACCTGACGGGGTTCACCGTGTCCGACGACGGACCGGGCGTGCCCGAGGCCGAACGGGAACGGATCTTCGACCGGCTCGTGCGGCTCGACGACGCCCGCGACCGGCGTTCGGGTGGGTCCGGACTGGGGCTGGCCATCGCGCGCGGCGTGATCCGCGCACACGGGGGAGATCTGACGTGCGAGCCGTCCGAGCAGCAGGGAGCCGTGTTCCGGGTGAGGCTGCCCGCGGTAAATCCGGTCGCCCAGCCGAGCCAGGTTTGATTCCATCGGTGCGTGGACGCGAACGTGGTGGTGCAGTGGGTGCGGACCGGGTGGACCAAGAAGTCCCGCGGCGGGGCTGAGGCGACCCTCCGCAACGCGGTCCCTGTCGGGTTCGCGCTGCCGCACCTGATGCCCGCCGTGCACGAGGTCCGGCACCACGAGTGGGACGGCTTCAACCCCGTGTGGTCGAAGGAGCGCGACGAGATCAACCGGATCGAGCTCACCCTCCGCGAGGACGACGACGTGCTGACCGTGCAGCTGCAGGACACCATGCGCTCCGCACCGAACCGGTGGAGCAGGCCTTCCCCGGTGCGGCTGGCCCGCGGGGAGTGGGTCCGCTGGCAGATCAACCACCGGTGGTCCGGCAGGAGCTACGGCGAGTGGAACTACCAGCTGACCACGCTGAACCTGGCCTACGGATCACCGGGTGACGCGAAGGTGTTCCTGCGGACGCCCACCCAGTACGTCGACGAGCGGGCCCGGCTGCGTTAGGAGACCTGGGCCGCGGGCGCCGAGAACGTGTTGCAGACGTCCGTCGAGTTCGCCTTGAAGCCCGCACCCGCCCACTGCGCCTGGTTCTTCGCGGAACCGTGCGCGTTGTTCTCGGGCTTCTCCTCGATCGCGAACTGGAAGTCCTCCTGCGCCTGCCGCGCGAGGCCCGCGGTCAGCGAGCCCCGGCCCGCCGCCGCGCTCAGGAACATGCCCGCGAAGCAGTTCGCCTGCAGTTCGATCCGGCGGGACATCTCGAGGCCCGCCGGGGTCTTCTCGCCCGCGTCGGTGATCTTGAGGTCCGCCGCGCGCAGCAGGCCCGTCAGCGCCTGCACGTGGTGGCCGTACTCGTGCGACAGCGTGGCCAGGTGGGTCGCCGGGGCGTCACCACCGCCGTTGTCGCGCAGGCGGGCCGTCGGCATGTAGATCGTGCGGTTGCGGCCGCAGTAGTACGCCACCGCGTGATCGGACTCCGGGGCCTCGCCGCACGGGCCGTCCTTCAGCACCGGCGAGGCGTCCAGGGTCGGCTTGTCGAACGGCAGGTTCGCGCCCGCCAGCACCGGGCCCCAGGCGGCGTCCAGGCACTCGACGCCCGCCGCGTAGTACGCGGCCAGCTGGGCGTCCGCCGTGCCGAACGGCGGCAACGAGCACGTCACCGGGGTCAGTGAGACCGGCTTCACCAGGAACGGGTGGTCGGCCAGCCGGAACACGGCGCGCGGCCGGATCGGCGTCGACGGCTCCGACGGAGGCGTCGACGCCGGGCGCGAACCGGCCAGGGCGTGGCCGGTGACCACTCTGGGACGACTCAGTTGACCGATTCCGAGGACGAACGCGACCACCAGCACGAACACTCCCGCGAGCAGGACCGGGTTGTTCTTGGCTGGTTGGGTCACGTTCTCCCCTTCCTAGGAGACGGAACCTGGGTCCGCTGCCCAGGTGTTGCACTCGGACGCCTTGTTCGACTTGTAACCGCGGTCAACCCAGCTCGCGTTGTTCTGGGGCGTGCCGTGGTCCTTCGTCGGATAGATGTCGTAGTCACCCCGGTTGCCCGCGTCGGTCAGGGCCACCCGGATCACCTCGATCGGAATCGCGCCGTGCGACAAAGGGGCCAGCGACATGCCTCCGAAGCACGTCGCCTGCAGCTCCATCCGGCGGTTCAGGTCGAGGCCCTTCGGAGTATCCCACCCTCCCGCGTCGTACTGCGCGCGGTCCGAGGCTTTGAGCATCCCGGTGAGCCACTGGAGGTGGTGGCCGTACTCGTGGGCGAGCTGGCCCAGGTACTTGCCGGGGTGGTTCGGGTTGTTCGGGTTGCGCTCGGCGGCGTAGGCGTTCGCCGTCCAGTAGATGCCGCCCTGGCAGTACCGCGCCGTCTGGTCCGGGCGGACGGTGCCGCACGGGTACTGCGCCGTCTCCGTGATGACGTGCAGTTCGACGGGCTGGTACGGCAGGTTCGCGGCCTGCAGCGCCGGCTTCCACATGTTCTCGATGCACGGCAGCGCGGCGCGCAGGAAGCGGTCCTGGCCCGCCGGCGAGTAGTCCATCGGCGGGAGGCCGCAGCCCGGGATCGTGTTCGCGCCGAAGCCCGGCTTGAGGAACGGGTGGTCCGCCAGCGCGTAGACGGCCTTCGGACCGGCCGGGGTCGCCGGGGCGGACGGGGTGCGCGACGCCGAGGGACGCGGCGCGCTCGTCGTCGTCGCGGGGCCCTCCGTCGTGGTCGGGAGGGAGAACGTCGGGCTGTACGTCGTGTAACCCGAGTAGCCCGTGTCCTTGACCTTGTTGCTCAGGGTCGCCGCGAAGACGCCGATCGCGCCGAGACCGAGGACCACGACACCGCCCAGGATCAGGGCGATCATCGGACCGTTGCTCCTGCGGCGCGGCGGCATCGGCGGGTAGTGGCCGTAGCCGGGAGGGGGCGGGCCCCACGACGGCTGCGGCGGCGGCATGACCGGGCCGGGAGGCGGCGGGCCGTAGTAGCCGGGCGGCGGGCCCTGCGGAGGCGCGCCGTAAGGAGGTGGTGGGCCTTGAGGCGGACGCTGCCCGAGTGGTGCGGGCATCGGTGGCGGGCCGACCGGGCGCGGCGGCGGCCAGTTGCCCGGTGGCGGTGGTTGCGTCATCGCCGGAGGTCCCCCCAATGGTCATCCTGGGTCGGGTACGAGCATAGGCGGCCCGGGATCACGCGTCCCCCGACCGGGCTAACGCGTCCCGTCCACCTCCTTGAGACGCACGGGCCGGGGGATCGGTTCACGAGACGTCCGCGGACGTCGCCGCCCAGGTGTTGCACGCGCTGATCTTGTTCTGCTTGTGGCCGTGCATCACCCAGCGGTCGTTGTTGGGCGCACTGCCGTGGTCCGGCCTGCGGTCGTAGTCCCCGCGCTTGCCCGAGTCGCTCAGACCGGTGTTCACGACCTCGATGGGGATGACGTTCTTGTGCGAGAACGGCGCCAGCGTCATCCCGCCGAGACAGGTGGCCTGCAGCTCCAGCCTGCGGTTGAGCTCCAGCCCCTTCGGGGTGTCGAACCCGCCCACGTCGTACTGGGCCTGGTCGGCGGCGCGCAACATGCCGGTGAGCCACTGGATGTGGTGGCCGTACTCGTGGCTGAGCTGGCCGAGGTAGACGCCGGGGTGCCGGACCGTCGAGCCGCCCTCGTTCGCGTAGAAGTTGCCGGGCCAGTAGATGACGCCACGGCAGAACATCGCCGTCGTGTTGTTCTGCCGCGAACCGCACGGCGTCTGCGTGGTGCCGGTGAACACCTGGAGCTCGGCCGGCTGGTACGGCAGGTTGGCGGCCTTGAGCGCCGGCTGCCACGCCTTCTCGATGCACGGCAGTGCCGCCTCGAGGAACCGCTTCTCGCCCGCCGGGCTGTATTCCATCCGCGGCAGCGGGCACGAGTCGAAGTCGTTCGCGCCGATGCCCGTGGTGAAGATCGGGTGGTCGGCGAGCTTGTAGATCGCCTTCGGGCCCACCGGGGTCTGCTGCGTGCTCGGCGTGCGGCTCGACGTCGGACGCGTGGTCGTGGTGGTCGTTGTCGTGGTGGTGGTCGTCGGGGCGGTGAAGGTGGGGCTGTAGGTCGTGTAGTTCGAGTAGCCCGTGTCCTTGACCTTGTTGTTCAGGGCCGCGGAGAAGACGCCGATCGCGCCCAGGCCGAGGATCACGACGCCGCCGAGGACGAGGGCCAGGATCGGGCCGCTGCTGCTGCGGCGCGGTGGGGCCATCGGGTACGGGGGCGGGGCGAACGCGCCGGGGTGTCCGTGTCCGTGGCCCCACATCGGTTGTGGTGGGGGCATGACCGGGCGCGGTGGTGGGAGCGGGGCATGGCCTGGAGGCGGACCGTAAGGCGGTGGCGCGCCGTACGGACGTGACTGCGGCGGTGGCCCGTACGGCGGCGGAGCCATCTGCGGACGCGGCGGTCCCTGGACCGGCTGAGGTGGCATCGGCGGCCTGTACGGCGGGGCCGCGGGCACGGGCGGTGGACCTTGTGGCGGACGCTGTCCGAGCGGTGCGGGAACAGGCGGCGGACCCACCGGGCGCGGCGGTGGCCGGTACCCCGGTGGCGGTGGTTGCGTCATCGCCGAAGATCCCCCAGATGGCGTCTGTTCGAAAGTCCGCCGGAGCATATGAGGACTCCGCTATTGTCCGCAGCCGTGTTGAAGAACTGGGGTGCGGCGATCTTCGTCGCCGTCGCGCTGACGTCCGTCACGTCTCTCGGGACGGCTGCCGGCGCGCTCGCGCAACCGCTTCCCGGCACCGTCAGCACCGAGGTGCGGATGAAGCTGGAGCGCGACGCCCGGCTCTCCGTCACCGAGACCGTCCAGGTGCCCGAGGGCAAGACCGTCAAGCGGACCGTCCCCTTGCGACTCGCGGCCGGCAACGACCTGGAGCGCCAGTACGAGGTCACCGACGCCAAGGTCGAGGGCAAGGGCAGCGTCTCGTCCGACGACGACAACTTCACCGTCACCCTCGAAGGCACCTCCACGCTGACCTACACGGTCGTCGGCGCCGTCGCCCCCGTCGGTGACGCGCTCGAGGTCCGCTGGCAGGTCGCGGGCGGCTGGGACGCCGAACTGGACAAGGTCGCCGTCTCCTTCTCCGCACCCGACTCCCCGACGTCGGTCAACTGCCTCGCCGGGCCGGTCGGTTCCTCGCAGCCGTGCACCAGCGCCGACCTCGCGGACGGCAAGGGCGTGCGCGCGCAGGAGATCAAGCTCGGCGCGGGCGAACGGGTCGACGTCGCGATCGGACTGTCCGCCGGGGTCGTGCCGCCCAACGCCGTCGTGGTCGAGCAGTCGGGCCTGGCCGCCGCGTTCGCGCTGACGCCGGTCAGCGGTGCCGCGCTCGGCGGGCTGCTCCTGCTGCTGCTCGGTGGCGTCGCGCTGCTCTGGTACCTGCGCGGCCGGGACGCGAGGGCCCTCGCGAGCGAGGTCGGCGCGGTGTCCGTGCTGGTCCGCGACGGCAACGACCGGGTCGCGTTCGCCTCGCCCGACGGCGTGCTGCCGGGTCAGGTCGGCACGGTCGTCGACGAGCACGTGGACGTCGTCGACGTGACGGCCACGGTCATCGACCTCGCCGTCCGCAACTACCTCTGGATCACCGAGACGGACGGCCACGACTGGCAGATCGTGCGCCGCAACCCGGTGGACGACTCCCTGTCCGGGTACGAGAAGGCCGTCTGCGAAGCGTTGCTGCCGCACGGAACCGAAGCGGTGAGCGTGTCCGAGCTGCGCGGCCGGCAGATCGACCTCGCGCACGTCCGCGACCGGCTCTACGCCGACGTCGTGGAGAAGCGCTGGTTCGTGCGCCGCCCCGACGCCGAGCGGAACCTGTTCTGGTGGGTGGGAATAGTGGTCGCGGTGCTCGGCGTGGCCGCCACGGTCGTGCTGGCGCTGACGATCGGCAACGCCCTGTTCGGGCTCGTCGTCGCGGTCGGCGGGGTGGCGCTGGCGTTCGGCGCGCGGTCGATGCCCGCCCGCACCAAGCGCGGCAGCGAGTTGCTCGAACACGTCCGCGGCCTGCGCGGTTACCTCGCCGGGGTGACGCCGGACGACGTGCCCGAGGCCGACCGCGAGCTCGTGTTCTCCCGGTCGCTGCCCTACGCCGTGGTGCTCGGCGAGACCGAGCGCTGGCTGTCCACGTTCGGTCAGCAGGACCTCTATTGGTACGGCAACGCGGGTGATTTCCGGCGCAGCTTCCCGGCGTTTCTCGGAGCGCTCGACGGCGTCCTCGCCCAGGCGGGCCACCTGCGATCGCTCCGGACTCCGAACCCGTAGGCTTGCCGCATGGCCTCACCCGAACTGCACAGGTTCACGTTGCCCAACGGCCTGCGGGTGGTGCTCGCCCCCGACGCCGGCGCTCCGGTCGTCGGCGTCAGCGTGCACTACGACGTCGGCTTCCGTTCCGAGCCGGAGGGGCGCACCGGGTTCGCGCACCTCTTCGAGCACCTGATGTTCCAGGGCAGCGAGAGCCTGGAGAAGCTGGCCCACTTCCGGCACGTGCAGTCGTCGGGCGGCACGTTCAACGGGTCCACGCACCCCGACTACACCGACTACTACCAGGTGCTGCCGAGCGCGGCCCTGGAGCGGGCGCTGTTCCTCGAGGCGGACCGCATGCGCGCGCCGAAGCTCACCGAGGAGAACCTCCGCAACCAGATCGACGTGGTGAAGGAGGAGATCCGGCTCAACGTGCTGAACCGCCCGTACGGCGGGTTCCCCTGGATCCTCCTGCCCGCGGTGCTGTTCAAGACGTTCGCCAACGCGCACAACGGCTACGGCGACTTCGTCGACCTGGAGAGCGCGACGGTCGACGACTGCGCGGAGTTCTTCGACACCTACTACAGCCCGGCGAACGCGGTGCTGACGGTGGCGGGCGACCTCGACGTCGAGACCACGAAGACGTTGGTGGAGAAGCACTTCGGCGACGTGCCCGCGCGGCCGAAGCCCGAGCGTCCCTCGTTCGCGGAGCCCGGTCCGCAGGGTGAGGTGCGGCACGAGCACGGCGACGCGCTCGCCCCGCTGCCCGCGATCGCGATCGGCTACCGCGTACCGGACCCGACCACGGACATCGACGGCTACCTGTCGTACCTCGTGCTCGCCGGCGTGCTGGCGGACGGCGACGGCTCGCGGCTGCAGCAGCGCCTGGTGCACCAAGAGGGCATCGTGATCGACCTGAACGCCGGCTGCGGTCTGTTCGGCCCGCTCGAGGCCCGCGACCCCGACACGTTCAGCATCACCGCGATCCACGCGGCCGAGGTGCCGGCCGAGCAGGTCGTCGCGGCCATCGACGAGGAACTGCAGAAGCTCGCGCAGGAGCCGCCGTCGGCCGAGGAGCTCGCGAAGGTCACCGCCCGCTGGGCGTCGACCATGCACAAGGAGCACGACCGGCTCACGAACCGCACGCTGGGCCTCGGCTCGGCGGAGCTGCTGTTCGGCCGCGCCGAGCTGATCTACGAACTCCCCCGTCGGATCGCCTCGGTGACCGTCGACGAGGTGTCCGCCGCGGCCAAGGCGCTGCGTCCCGACTCCCGCGCCCTTCTCTTCGTCAAGCCCACCGGAGGATCTCAGTGACCGTCTCGACTTCCTCTCCGGGGAACAAGACCCACCGTTCGGCTGACGAGATCGGGCGCACCGAAACAGGCCCGCGTCCGTTGCCGGAGCTGGGCTCGCAGAAGGCGGCCGCCGAGCTGTCCACTGTGGACACCACGCTGCCGAACGGCCTGCGCGTGATCGCGGTCCGCCGCGCCACCGTGCCGATGGTCGAGGTGCGGCTGCGCGTTCCATTCGCGGACCCGGCCGGCACCAGTGCCGGCTCCCAGCACTCCGCGGTGGCGGAGATCCTCGCGAACACCGTGCTCACGGGCACCGAGAAGCGTTCGCGCGTGCAGATCGACACCGAACTGGCGCTGGTCGGCGGCGAGCTCGACGCCGTGGTCGACCCGGAGCGCCTGAGCTTCACCGGCAACGCCCTGGCCACCGGCCTCGGCACCGTGCTGGAGGTGCTCGCCGACGTCCTGACGAACGCGTCGTACCCGGCCGACGAGGTCGAGCGCGAGCGCACCCGTCTCGTCGAGCGCATCACGATCGCCCGGTCGCAGCCGAGCGTCATCGCGCGCGAGGCGTTGCAGAAGGTGCTGTACGGCGACCACCCGTACGCGAAGGAGATGCCGGAGGCCGACGAGGTCGCCGCCGTCAGCCGCGAAGACGTGGTGGCGTTGCACGGCAAGGCACTGCTGCCGCGCGGTTCGGTCCTGGTCGTCGTCGGCGACGTCGAGCCGGCCGACGCCGTGGCCCAGATCGGCGAGGCGCTGACGGCGTGGCAGGGCGACGGCGAGGCCGTCCAGCTCCCGCCGCTGCCGCAGGTGTCCGGTGGCGACGTGGTGCTGGTGCACCGCGCCGGTGCCGTGCAGTCGCAGATCCGCCTCGCGGCGCAGGCGATCCCGCGCACCGACGAGCGCTACCCGGCGTTGCAGCTCGCGAACCTGGTCTACGGCGGGTTCTTCTCGTCGCGCCTGGTCGAGAACATCCGCGAGGACAAGGGCTACACCTACAGCGCGCGCTCGCACCCCGAGTTCACCGTGCACGGCGCGACGTTGATGGTCGACGCGGACACGGCGTCCGACGTGACGGCGGCGGCGCTGCTGGAGACCCGCTACGAGCTCGCCCGCCTCGGCCTCGTGCCGCCGTCGGAGTCCGAAGTGGACACCGCGCGCAGCTACGCGATCGGCACGCTGCTCACCAGCACGTCCTCGCAGGGCGGTCTGGCGTCGTTCCTGGTGAACCTCGTCGCGCTGGGTCTCGGCCTCGACTGGCTGGTGGCGCATCCGCAGCGCCTGCAGGCCGTCACGTCGGAGCAGGTGGCCGCGGCCGCGCTGGAGTTCTTCGCGCCGGGCAACTTCACCGGTGTGCTCGTCGGTGACGCCGAGCAGCTCAAGCCGAAGCTGTCGGCGCTGGGTGGGGTCTCGTTCCAGTGAGTTTCGACCTGCTCGGTCTGCCCGCGCTGTCGCGGTCCACGATCGACCGGTGCGAGCCGTTGCGCGGCGACGAGGAGAAGCTCGCCGCGCTCTGGCCCAAGGCCCGGATGATCGTCGTGGACACGCGCGGCCGCACCCTGGTCGCCGATCGCGGCACGCGGCTGGCCGACCGGCCGGCGCTCGAGTTCGGCGACCAGCCACCCGTGAACGCCGTCCTGCTCGGTGAGCAGGACGGCGTGGCGTACTTCGCCGTGCTGATGCCCGCCCAGGACGGCGAGGCGGTGCCGGCCAGCAGGGCGTGGGGTCCGCCGGAGCTCACGGACGAGCCGCAGTGGCTCGACCTGCGGCAGGCCGGCGCGACCCTGGACGACATGTCGGCAGGGCTGTTCACGACGGCCGCCGCGTTGTTCCAGTGGCACCGGATCAGCAAGTACTGCGCCAAGTGCGGCGCCAGGACGGTGCTGGAGAAGTCCGGCTGGACGTCGGTCTGCTCCGGGTGTGAGCGGGAGGAGTACCCGCGCACCGACTCGGCCGTGATCTGCCTCGTGCACGACGGCGCGGAGCAGGTCCTCGTCGCGCGTGGACCGGAGTGGCCGGAGGGCAGGTTCTCCGTGCTGGCCGGGTTCGTGGAGGCCGGCGAGTCGCTGGAGGCCTGCGTGGCGCGCGAGGTCTCCGAGGAGGTCGGCCTCGCCGTCCGGGACATCCGCTACCTCGGGTCCCAGCCGTGGCCGTTCCCGCGGTCGCTGATGATCGGGTTCGAGGCCGTGGCCGACCCCGCCGAGCCGTTGCGGCTCGCCGAGGGGGAGATCGCGGAGGCCAAGTGGGTGTCGCGGGCTGATGTCCGCAAGGCCATCGACGAGCCGGGGAGCGTGCCGGGCCTCGGGCTGGCCGGTGGCGCGTCGATCGCGTTCCGGATGCTGCAGAGCTGGTCCCGTCACTCCTAGCCGGGTTGCGCCGAACGGCGTAATCCGGTGTGGTCTACGCATGAGCAACCCGGAGCTCGAAGCGCGCAACGCTGCTTTGCGCGGCCAGGTCGACACGATGCTGGCGAACCTCGAGCAGCAGACCGCCCAGCTCAGGCAGGCGCAGGCCGAGGCGATGTCCAAGGTCGGCCGTGCGCGGTCGCAGGACGGGATGGTCGAGGTGACGGTCAACGCCGGTGGCATCGTCACCGGCGTCACCCTCGCGCCCGCCGCGTTCGAGCGCAGCACGCCCGAGAAGCTGGGCCAGAGCGTCGTGACGACGATCCAGCAGGCCGCCCTGCACGCGCGCGAGCAGGCCGACGCGGTCCTCGCGCCCTACCAGGAGGGCATTCCCGACCTGCCCGACCTGTTCCCGGGCATGCCGTCCCTCAAGGACCTCATCCCGGTGCCGCCGCCGATCGTGCAGCCGGCGCCGCGACAGAGCGACGACGAACCGCCGGAGTCCTTCATGGACCGTCGCGGGGGCCAGTGGTGACGGGCTTCGAGGTAGATCCGACGGCGTTGCGCTCGCAGTCGCCGAAGTTCTCCGCTGCGGGCGACAAGCTCCAGACCGCCTGGGACGCGCTGCGGGGCGTGCTCGACGCCAACAACGGCTGCTGGGGCGGCGACGAGGCGGGCCAGGAGTTCGCCAAGTCCTACCTGCCGATCGCGGACCAGGCGCTGCAGGCGTTCCCGGCGCTCACCGAGGGCATCCACTCGATCCGCGAGGGCCTCGACGCCTCCGCGGACACCTGGGAGGCCGTCGACCAGGCCGGCCGCAGGTCGCTCGGGGGGAGGTGAGCCGTGGGCATCGAGATTCCCGGCGCCGTCCAGTGGCTCACTCCGATCGTGGTCGGTGCGAAGTGGCCGGAGGGCGACGAGGACAGGCTGCGCCTCATGCGGGGCGCGTGGCAGGCCGCCGAGAAGGCGGTCGGCGAGGTCCTCGGGGACGGCAACAGCGCTTCGAAGGCCGCGCTGGGCTGCATGAGCGGGCAGACGGCGGAGAAGTTCGAGGAGTACTGGAAGGCCTACACCGAGGGCGACGCCTACCTGGTCAACCTGCAGCAGATCTGCGCCGACCTGGCGAAGGGCTGCGACAACGCGGCATTGGGCGTCGAGTACACGAAGCTCAGCATCATCGCCGCACTGATCATCCTGGCCGCGCAGATCGCCGCGATGATCGCCTCGGCGGTGGCCACGTTCGGCACGTCGACCGCGGGCATCCCGATCGCGCAGGCCGCGACCCGCATCACCATCCAGACGATCTTCCAGCAGTTGCTGCGGCAGATCATCATCAACGTCGCGATCAACGTCGGCGTCGACGCGGCCATCCAGGGCCTCCAGTTCGCCACGGGTGAGCGGAAGTCCTGGGACGTCGGCAAGACCGTCGACGCGGGCATCGCGGGTGTCGCTGCCGGTGTCGCGTCGGGAGCGGTCGGCGTCGGCAGTGGCGCGCTCGGCAACACCAGCGGCAACTTCGTCCAGGCCGCCGGACGTGGCGCGGTGGAAGGTGCCGTCGCGGGCGCGGGCGGCAACGTGCTGAACAACCTCGCGCACGGCAAGGTCAGCGCGGAGGACTTCGGTTCCGCGATCCTCTCCGGCGGTGTGTCGGGAGGCGTCGGCGGAGCGGTCGGCGGCATGAGCACCAGGCACGAGGGGCTCAGCCAGACCTGGGACACCGGGACGTCACCGGACGGCCAGTACACGGCGGGCGCGAACACCCAGGGCCACACGTTCCAGACCCCCGACGGGTCGACCACGCGCGCCAACATCGACGGCAACCCGTACGAGGGCGGCTGGCGGTCGGACAACGCGAGCACGTACATCCCGGCCGAGGGCGGCCCGAACAACGTCAACGACCCCGAGGACAGCGACTACCAGGTCAGGTCCTCGGCGAACCCGCCGCGGATGGTGGGCAGGCTCGACCTGCCCGACCCACCGGCGCAGTAGTCACCGCCAGGGCTGCCAGCCCGGGATCGGGGCGTGGTCCGGACGGATCTCGCCCCAGTCCGGACTGCCCGGCGGCAGCGCGTTCTGCTCGGCGAGCCGCATCCGGCCCCGCACCCGCCACCAGTCGAGCAGCAACCCTGCGGTCAGCGGCACCGCGACCAGGGTCCCGACGGTGAGCCCGAGAGCGACGAACATCCAGGCGAAGCTGCCGCTGACGGACGCGGCGACCAACCGCCAGCCGATGCCGACGGTCGCGTAGTCGCCTCGCCGGTTGGCGGTCGTCCGCCGGACCGCCCACCGGTGCAGGTCGCGCCACTCCTCGACGGACATCCGTTCGGCGCGCCCCGGCGTTCCCCGGCGCGACCGGATCAGTTCGGCGAGTTCACCGGCCTGCGCCACCGGCAGGATCCACTGCTGCGGCCGCGCCACGAGGCGGAGCATCGGACTGTCGCCGACGGGCGTCCTGACACCACCGGGCACCGGCCACGCGTGCAGGCCCGGCGAGGTGCCGGGTTGGACGAGCGTGAGGTCGCCGAGCCACAGCGCCTGGGGGTGGACGCCGCCGTCGTGCGACCTGTTCAGCTTGTGCACCAAGCGATCCCGTTGCACGTACAGCGACGCGCCGTTGCGCAACGGGACGCGCACCTCGACGGTGCGGCCGAGACCCGCGCCCAGCCGGAACATCCGCCCGCCGAGGTGACCCAGCAGCGGGCACAACACCAGAACCACGGGGATCCAGGCGTAGCCGCCCTTGCCCACCAACCAGAACACGGTCGTCGGCACCGCGAGGAACGCCACCCGCCCCCAGGTCCGCGGCACGTTCCGGTTCAGCACCCACACCAGCCCCGCGACACCCGCGAACGCGGGCGCTTGCCACGTCACGCCGGGTGTGGTGACCAGCGCGACCACCGGCAGCACGACGGTCCCGGCCAGAGCGAGCACGGCCCCGGCCAGCCACCGCACGGCGAGGGACGGCCCGGTGAGCGACACGGCCGGCCCCTCGACCGGGGTGGTCCGCTCACCGGCGGACGGCGGTGCCTGACCCACCTCGTCACCGGCGGCCAGGGCGGCCTCGGCGTGGACCTCGGGGAGGTTCGACACCCTGGACCGCACCAGGGACACGAACTTCCCCGGCTCCTCGACCGGCAGCACCTGCTCGCCCGAGGTGGTCCGCAGCACCACGACGTCGCCCGCCGGCACGGGAAGCCCGCGGCCGTCCGTCAGCGTGATCCACGGCCTCTCACCGGGCACCGCCTGCCGCGTGCCGATGCCGAGCAGGTCGCCGAAGCCGTAGAACACCCTGGTAGGCCCGCTGGAGGCGATCCGCCCGCCACCCGACACCGCCGTGATCTCCAGGCCACCGTCCTTGACCTCGACCGCGTCGGTGTACCAACTCGGCCGCGGGTCCACCCGGAACTCGAACAGCACCTTGCCCGCCACCCGCCGCGACACCAGGTGCACGAGGTACATCGCCACGAGCGGGACCCCGACCAGCACCGCCATGTTGACGGCAGGTGTCTCGCTGCCCGCGACGACCACGAACGTGATCGCGGCGGCGGCCGCCACGCCCAGCGCGACGAAGGGCCAGTGGTGCGGTTTCATTCGCCCATCTTGGCGCAAGTCGTTCGGCCGCGTGGACGAGCTCAGAGCAGCGACGGCAGCGCGTGCTCCTCGGTGACCATCAGCCCCGTCGTGGCCATGGTGTCCGCCAGATCGGGGTCCCAACTCGCGGCCTCCGGGCGGCTGTTCAACGTCGGCAGCTCCACCCCGCGCGCGATCAACGTGGCCACGGCCTCGCGGTAGTCGGCCGCCGACATCCGCCACGCCGTGCCGCCGGTCCAGGCGAGGACCTCGTTCGTCGTGCGGATGCCGTCGGGCGTGAAGTCGTTGTGGCACCGGACCGTCCTGCCGTCGAGGTGGTGCCGGGCCTGGGGGGTCAACCCGTCCGGCAGCACCACCAACGGGCCGGGCACGCCGGATTCGAGCAGGCGCGGGGACCGGACGACGGTGATCTCCCGCGCCGCCAACGAGTCGTTGAGCGTCAGGTAGCCCTGCGAGGTGAGGACGGGGTCGCTGTACGCGTCAGGCAGGACCCCGGCGCGTTCCCAGTCGGTGCCGGCGAGCCGCAGCGCTTTCGCGACGACGCGGGTCAACGGCCTGCCGTCGTCCAGGTCGTTGCCCGCCAGGGCGAACCGCGTGGTCCACTGCCGCGGTTCGGTGCCGAGCCGGGCGAGGATCGCCGCGGCCTGGTTCGCGATCATCGGCAACGCGGGCTGCGGGATCTTGCCGTACCGGCGGACGTGCTCGATCCACTCGGCGGCCCACGGACGGGACAGCAACCCGTGCTCGCGCAACGCGAACTTCAGCACGGCGTCCGCGGTCGACGACTCCTGGGACGTCGACATGCCGAGTGGCTTGCCGTGCACCGATTCCAGCACCTCGGGCAACGAGCTGCCGTGCGCGCGGATGTGTTCGTCCAGGCGTGCCAGCGAGATCTGGCGCCGGGCGGGGTGGTCGATCGGCTTGCGCAGCAGCTCACCGAGGACGGTGGCGGTGCTCGCGTCCTCGACGCGGAAGCTGAACGCGGAGCGGCCGCCGCCTTCCGCCGTCTCGCGGGCGAGACGCCAGAACTCCCGCAGCTCGGGCTGGTCCATGTTCACGGCACCACCCTAGTTTCCTGATTCGGCGCGCCCGGACGACGGTGCTGTCCGTGGCGGGGGTCGAGCGGAGCCGCCCGTAGGCGAGGAAGAAGCAGATGGCCCTCTCGTACAGCCTCGACATCGCGACCACGCTGCCCGCGGACCAGGTCGCGCGTCGGCTGCCGGGGCAGCGTCCCCACCACCGCGGCACACCCACGTTCAGCTAGCCCGGCCGCGCCGAGAGCGCAACCAGACCTTGACAGGGAGAGTCCCGAAGCGGACTCTTCCTAACCATGAGCGTTCTGCCTAATCGTGATAGGCAAGCCGAACGGCGTGAGGCGACACGGCGGGAGATCGTCGACGCGGCGTGGGAGATCGCGCGGCGCGACGGGCTGGGTGCCGTGACGTTGCGCGAGGTCGCGGCCATGATCGGCATGCGATCGCCGTCGCTGTACTCGCACTTCGACTCGAAGAACGCGATCTACGACGCGATGTTCGGGCAGGGCTGGACGCTCTACCTCGCCGAGATGCGCGAGCGCGGGCTGCCCGAGGAGCCGCGCAGGGCGGTGCTGGCCATCGCCGAGCACTTCTTCGCGTTCTCGCTCGCCGACGTCGCCCGCTACCAGCTGCTCAACCAGCACGCCATCCCCGGCTTCACACCCTCCGAAGCCGCCTACGCCCCGTCGGTCGAGGTCATCGGCCTGCTGCACGACACGCTGCGCGGGCTCGGCGTCACCGAGACCGCCGACGCCGACCTCTTCCTGGCCCTGTGCGGCGGCCTGCTCGACCGGCAGTTCGCCAACGAACCCGGCGGGGACCGCTGGCTGCGTCAGCTGCCCCGCGTGATCGACATGTTCGCCGACGAAGTCGGCCTGCCCGGACCGTCCCTGAGGAGTTCACGATGACCGCCGCCCTTGCCGCCAGACCTCGTCCACCGGCACTCGACCGGGAGACCGCGATGAGGCTCGCGGCCACCGAGTACGACCGCGTCGCCGCCCTGCTCGGCGGTCTGGCGCCGCAGGACTGGGACGCGCCCACGGGCTGTCCCGGCTGGGACGTCCGCGCGATGGCGACGCACGTGCTCGGCATGGCCGAGATGTCGGCGTCGATGCTCGAGGGCATGCGCCAGGCCAAGGCCGCCCAGGCCCGCGGCGGCGTGTTCATCGACGACCTGACCGCGGTGCAGGTCGAGGAACGCGCAGGCCTGGCACCCGCGGCCATCATGGCTCGTTTCGCCGAGGTGCAACCTCGTGCTGTGAAAGGGCGTCGTCGCGTGCCGGGCTTTGTGCGCGCACGGAAGATGCCCGGCACTCAGCACGTCAACGGCCGTGACGAGGCTTGGACGCTCGGCTTCCTCAACGACGTGATCATGACCCGCGACCCGTGGATGCACCGCACCGACATCGCGCTGGCGACGGGCGCGCCCATGGAGCTGACGGCCGAGCACGACGGCGTGCTGGTCGACGACGTGGTGCGGGAGTGGTTCGAACGGCTCGGCAGCCCGGTCAGGTTGCGGCTGACCGGGCCTGCGGGCGGCAGTTGGGGCGAGAGCGGTCCGGAGCTGGAGTTCGACGCGGTCGAGTTCTGCCGCGCGCTCTGCGGCCGGGGGACCGCCCCGCTCGGCACCGAGGTGCCGTTCTAGGGATCGATCCGGTCCAGCGCCGCGCCGTCCCACGTGGTCTGCGTGCACGCGACGCCCCGGCCGTTCTTGGGGCGCAGCACGTCGAAGATGTGCATGCGCGGGATCTTGTCCGACACGCCCCAGCCGGACGGCCAGGTGATCACCCAGTCCATGTCGAGGTCGACCAGCAGCCCCAGCATGCGTGCGATGGTCGGGTCGTCGAGGCGTTCGAAGGCCTCGTCCAGCAGCACCAGGCGCAGCGGGTCGAACTCGTCGCTCACGGCGTCGTAGAAGCTCGCCGCCGCCGCGAACAGCGTCACGTACGAGATCAGCCGGGTCTCGCCGGACGACAGCTGCTTGAGCCGCCGTTCGCGCGGGTTGCCGTCCGGGCCCGTGTCCGCGACGGTCACCGTGAACTGGTGCCACGTCCGGTAGTCGAGCGCCCGGGACAGGATCTCGGCGTAACCACCGGAGTGCGTGTCCCGCTCGTTCTCGATCCGTTCGGTGAAGACGCGCCGCAACGTCGCGTCCTGCTCGGGCGTGCGTTCGCCGAACGGCAGCCGCACGAGCGCAAGCGCTTGCCGCGTCGAGTCGTCCAACGCGCTCGACGACTTCCACGACAGCTTGACGTGCACGCCCTGGCTCGACCGGGCCTGGCCGAGCACCTCGTTCATGCGCTTGGTCAGGTCCTCGGCGACGGTGATCTGACCGCGCAGCCACTCGGCCAGGTCGCGGATCAGGTAGTCGGCGAAGATGCCCTGGTACTGCTCGTCGAGGAACCCGCGCTGCTCGGCCAGCTTCGTCGTCACCTGGCGGGCGGCGACGGCGACGGGCTTCGCGCCCTCCTCGCCGGTCACGGTGACGGTGAGCAGGCCCGCGTGTTGTTCGGCGGCGATGTCGTGGCTGCCGGCCAGCGACGTCTGCAGCGCCTGCAGCTTCGCGATCACGGTCGCCTCGGTGCCGCCACGGCGGTCGGGGGTCTCCGCGATGGCCTGTCGGACCAGGGCTTCCTCGGGTGCTTCCGGGAACGCCGCCGCCAGCAGTCCGGGCGCGCGCACGGTCGCCTGGAAGTTCGCGGACGCCCGCGTGAGCCCTTCCTCGGACTCGGTGACCTGCGTGGAGTTGGTCTCCAGCAACGCTTCCAGCTTCGCCGCCTGCTCACGCGCGGTCGTGATGCCCTCGCGCACGCCCTTCAGGTCCTCGCGCATCTTCTTGCGCGACTTCTCCAGCGACGTGAGCTGCTCGCTGATCTCCTTGGCCTCACCGCCGACCGCGTCGGTCAGCTCCGCCAAAGTCCCTGCCTGGGCCGCGTAGTCGACGCACCGGGTGTCGGCGTCGGCCTCCGCGGTCTGCCGGTCGGCGACGGCCTCGTGGTAGCGGTGCGAGGCGTCGGTGAGGTCGGAGATCGTGCCCTGGCACCGCCTCTTCACCGCGTCACCGAGCAGGTCGGCGGTCCGCCTGGCCTCCGCCGCGGCCGACTGGGCCTGGCGCAGCGCCTCCGTGTCGGACGACAGGTCGGCGTCACCCGCCTGCCGGGTCAGCTCGCCGCGCGCCGCCTCGAGCCGGGAGCCGGCGTCCTCCAGGGCGTCCCGCAGCTCGAACGTCCGTTGCTGCGCCCGCACGGCCGACTCCTCGGCGGCCTGGACGCGGCTGTGCTTCGCGATCAGCTCGCCGTCGCCGGGGAACGCCGCGAGGTGCGCCTCCCAGGTGGCGACGTGCTCGTGGGCGCGGGCCAGCTCGTCCTCGGCGGTGCCGAGCTTGGCGCGCAGGTCGGCCAGTTCCTCTTCCAGGGCAACGATTCGTCGGCCGCGGGCGGCTTCCCGCGCGCCCGCGCCGATGAACTCGGCCTCGGGTTTGGTCCAGCGGCCGGTCAGCACGCCCGTGCGCCAGTCGCCGGTGGTGGTCATGTCGTCCAGCGACACGGCACGCAGCAGGTCGGAGACGAACGCTTCCGGCACCGGTGAGCCCTCGACGGCCGGCACCAGGTAGTCGGCCAGCGTCCTGCCTTCGGCCGCGGGCCTCGGCACGGCCAGGACGTCGCTCAGGTCGGCGTCGGCCGGGGTCACCCAGGCGTCCAGCAGACCGCTGGCCTGCAACGCGGCTTCGAGCCCCGCGCGTTCGTCGTCGGTCAGCGCCGGCACGAAGTCGACCAGGCGGTAGAAGGGCGCGCCGACGGCGACGTCGCGGTCCGCCGACGTGTACTGGCCCGGCACCGGCACGCGCTCGTTGCCCGACCGCAGGCCGACGAGCTCCTCGTCCAGCGTGTCGAGCCTCGTGCGCAGATCGGTGCGCTGCTGGGTGAACGCGTGCGCGGCGTCGCGTGCCGTCTGCACGAGCGGGCCTGCCCACTCGCGGGCGGTGGCGCCCAACGTCTTGGCAGCGGCCGGATCCGCGGTCCGCGGCAGCTTCAAGGCCTCCGCGGGGCGTTCGTCCAGCAGCGGGCCGCTCGACGTCCACACCTCGACCTGCTCCAGCCAGGTCTGCACGACCTCGGCCAGCTCCTGCATCTCCTGGTTGCGCATCGACGTCGACTCGGTCGCGCCGAGCTGGGCGTCGCGGGCCTTCTGCCGCAACGACTCCACCTCGCGCTGCTGCGCGTCCAGGGCGAGTGCCTGTTCGTGCAGGGCCAGCGCCAGCGCACCTCGTTGGCGCGCAAGGGAAGCGATGCCGGAGGCCTGGTCGACGACCGACGTCAGCGCGGTCAGCACGTCCTCGGTCGCGGCGGCGGGCGGCACGCGGCGTTCGATCGGCAGCGGCCCGGCCTCGGGGTCCGGCTTCGCGCGCACGGACGCCGTGGTCACGGTGGCCTCGGCGGCCGGGACCTGCGGGACCTCCGGCGCCAGGTCGGAGTCCATGCCCGCGAGGCGCAGGTTCTCGCGCAACGGTTCGCCCAGCGCGTCGGCCGCCTGGAGGTCCTCCGCGAGGCGCTTCAGCAGCCGCAGCACGTTGTCGACGGCCGCGTCCTCCTGCGCCCGCTGGCGATGGGCCGTCTCGAGAGCGGCGACGGCGGACGAACGCTTCTCCGCCACCAGGTTCTCGCGCGTCTTCAGGTCCTGCAGGTCGCGGAACGCCGGCAGTTCCTTCAGCGCCGCGATGGTCTCCTCGGCCTGCTGCTCACCGGTCTCCATGTCGACCAGGGCTTGCTCGGACGCCGCACGTTCCATCCGCGTGAGGTCGAGCTCCTGCGCGAGCTTCGACTGCTCGCGCCGCAGCTTCGCCACGGACTTCTCGGCGGACTCCAGCCGTTCGGACGCGCTTCGGAGACCGCCGAACGCGTAGTCGCTGTACGTCTTGAGGAACGTACCCAGCGCACTGTCCGCAGAGGACAGTCGCACGATGTTCTCGCGGATCGACTCCAGGTCGTCGAACGACGTCGCGAGCTGCTCGACCATCGCCTGGTCCAGCGGCGGCAGCGCGTCGCTCAGGATCTGTTCGAGCTGCCCCTCCAGCACCTTCAGGCCGACGTCGGGGTTGCGCAGCGTCCGCTGGAGGTGCAGCAGGTCGCCGTACCGGGCGGCGGGCACGCCGTAGACGGTCTCGGCGATCTTCGCGCGGAACGCCGGCTCCTCGAACATGCAGTCCGCGCCGATGAGGTCCCGCAGCTGCGCCGGGCCGTGCGGAACGCGCTCGGCGCCGGCGAGCTGCAGTTCCGTGCCGACGCGCAGCGGCGTGACGAACCGCCACGAGTCCGTGATGGCCTGCGAGGTCTTGGACGCCTTCACGCCCAGACCGCACGTCAGGTACTCGTTGCCCGAGTGGTCGGCGGCCTCGCGGATCAGCTCGACCCACGTGTAGCCGATGCGGTTCGGGCCGCCGTCGTAGTCGTCCAGCATGAGGCGCCGCAGGCTGACCGTGTCGAAACCCTTGGAGCCGACCTGGCGCAGGTCGCCGTCGAGGCACAGCGGGAGCAGCAGCTCCAGCGTGCGGGACTTGCCGGAACCGTTGGTGCCCTGGAAGATCGCGCGGCCACCGGAGAAGTCGAACGTCTGCTCGGTGTACTGCCAGATGTTGACCACGCCGCCGCGGTGCAGCCGCCACCTGCTCATGAAACGTTCTCCTCGTCGAACAGGGACCAGCTCGGTACTTCTTGCACCACAACGGGTTCGGATGGTTGTTCTCGTTCCGGATCACCGTCGGGGGACGGCAGCCAGCGGTGCGCGGCCGCGCTGACCGACCACGACCCGTCCTCGGCGCGCGCGGCCAGTCCCATGCGGCGCAACAGTTCCGTCACCTCGGCGACCAGCCGGTCGAGGTCGTCGGTGAACTGCTTCGACCACGCCGCGGGGTAGTCCTCGACCAGCCCGGCGCAGACCTCGCGCAGGCGTTCCGCGGTGACGACGTACCGCGCCGGCGCGTCCTCGTCCTCGCTGTCGAGCAGGTCCGGCAGGGCCAGCAGCGTGATGCGCGCGACCGTCGAGACGCCGGGGAACGACAGGTCGGTCAGGAAGTCCTCGGGGTCGGCGGCGAGCACACCCTCGACCCGGCACTCGGTGTGCAGGCCGAAAGCCTGCTCCAGCAGCGCCGTCTCCTTGCGCTGGTTGCGGCGCAGCCACTCCGCCTGCTCGTTCGGCAGGTCCGCGTAGAGCACCAGCGGGGTCTCGACGAGCCGGCGTCGCACCGCGTGCTCGATGCCGCGCGGACCGGGGCGCGCGGCCAGTTCGACGAGGTGCGCCGGGTCCTGGGCCTCGCCGACCGGGCCCGTCACGAGCTGGCCCAGCAGGTCGGTGTCGATCGTGATCAGCGCTTCCTGCGGCAGCACGTCCTGCGCGACCGAACCTTCGGTCTCGTGCAGCACGCCGAGGGAGACGAGTTGGCGCAGTGCCGCGGTGAGCGCACGCCGTTCGGAGATGTCGTCCGGTGCGTCGATGCCCGCCTCGACCGCGGCGGAACGGATGTCGGCCACGAGCCGGGACAGCAGGGTCTGGCGGCCGATGCCGGTGAGGACCGCGAGCGTGAGAGCCAGGTACGCGTAGCCGCGCGGGGACATGCTGAGCAGGCCGCGCGTGTCGTCGTTGCCGGGACCCGACTTGTAGAGGCGCGCGAACCGGCGTTCCACGACGAGCCGGTAGCCGAGCAGGCCCGCGAACAGGTCCTGCAGCGTCGCGCGGTGCCGGTAGACGAGGCTGAGCAGCTCACCGTCCGGGCCGTCGGAACGCAGCAAAGGCCTGCGCAGCAACGTTCGCGCGCACCGCACCACGTTGGCGGCGTCGATGTCGGAGAGGTTGTCCAAGTGGTTCATCGCTTCAGTGCCACCGTCGCGTCGTGCAGGGTGAGCGTCCCGGCGGCCGACCTGATCTGGGTCGTCGTGCCGTGGGCGATCTCGAGTTTGAGGCCGCGCACGGGGTCGCTGGCCGATCCGCTGTCGTTGGGGGAGTCGCGCTGGGCCATCGCGAGCGTCAGCAGCTCGCAGAAGACCTCCAACGCGCCGTGCGTGAGCGTGGTGTTCTCCAGGTTTCCGGCGGCCTTGGTGAGCTCGGCGACGTGCCGTGCGCGGATCTCGTCCGCCTCCCGCGCCTCCGCGAGCAGCGACTGCTCGGTCATCGGGTCGTCGAGGATCCGGGACGGCCTGCCGCGGCCACCCCGGTCGCCTCTCGTGCGGACGCTCACGGTGACGTCGCAGACCGGGCCGTCGCGCCACGCCGTGCGCTCGTTGTCCGAGTCGTGTTCGGGTGCGGGGGAGAGGTGGCGGGCGCTGTAGAGACCGAACGCGGAGGCGTAGATCTCGTGCGCCTCCTCCCTGGTCGAGTCGTCGAACCAGCGTGCGAGCTTCAGCAGTTCGGCGCGGCGGCCCGGCAGCAGCCCACCCCCGGACGTCGCGCGCTTCACGCTGGCCAGCAGGCTGCCGATGGCACGGGCCGTGGCTTCGCGCAGCGCCGTGACCTGCGACGGACGGCCGGGGCGGTCGACGAACCAGTCCGTCAGCTCCTGCCAGTCCTCCGGTGTGCGGCCACGGGCACGTTCGACGTTCTGGCCGAGTTCGGTGCCGAGGAGGCGCAGGAGCTCGGTGCGGGCCTTCGTGAAGCCGGCCAGCGCCGTGGCGATCGGGGGCGTGAACTTCAGGACGTCCTCGACGACCCGCTGGATGTACTCGACCAGCAGGTTCCGGAAGCCCGCGATCTCCTCGGGTGCCAGGTGGTTCCGCGTCACGACCTGGCCGAGGTAGGCGTAGAAGTCGCGGACCGTCGCCGCGAGCTCGGCGTGCTGCAGGAACAGCGTGGTGACGCGTTCGGCCAGCAGCTCCTTCGTCTTGTCGCCCTCGTTGAGCAGGGCGACGCTGAGGGATCCGCCCAGCTCGTTGAGGCCGCGTTCGATGGCGGGGAGCAGCTCGCGGGAGACCTCGCGGGCGCCTTCGGGGACGCGCAGCAGCTCGTCGACGTCGCGCTGCACGCGGACGGCGAGCTTGGAGACCTGGTAGCGGACGCTGCCGTGCTGGAACTCGGCGATGCTGGCCGCGACGACCTCGCGCCGCCCCTGCACGAGGTTGCCCCACTCGACCAGCTGCTTGAGGCGGTTGATGACGTTCTCGATCCGGCTCTCGCCCTGCTCGACGCGCCCCTCGCGCTCCTGCCCGGCCAGTGCTCCGGCGACCTCGCCCGCGCTCAGGTCCGCGAGCAGCGTGGAGGTGAACAGCCGCATGATCGCCAGGTACGTGCGCTGATGATCGCGCGCGTCCAGATAGGCGTACAGCTTCAGCCGCTTGTGCTCCACGACCGGCCACCCTAATGCGCGCGCCCATCCGATGCGGCGCTACCGTGCCTTCGACGAGCTGGGGAGATGACATGGGCGCGGGGCGCGCGTTGGGGTTGTTGCTGGGCGTGGCCGCGGACGCGGTGTTCGGTGATCCACGCCGATTTCACCCGGTAGCGGCATTCGGGTCGTCCGCCGCGGCCCTCGAAAAGCGTCTGCACGCCAATTCCGAGGCCGCCGGTGTGGCGTACACGGCCGTGCTCGTCGGCGGGACCGTGGCCGCCGGCGTGGCCGTGGAGCGCCTCGCGCGCAAGCACTGGCTGACGCAGGCGCTGGCGACGGGCGTGGCGACCTGGGTGGTGCTCGGCGGCAACTCGCTGGCGACCGAGGGCACGTCGATGGGCCGCGAACTGGCCGACGGCGACCTCGAAGCGGCCAGGTCGAGGCTGCCCAGCCTGTGCGGCCGTGACGCCACCCGGCTGGACACGACGGGCCTGGCGCGGGCGACCGTGGAGTCCGTGGCCGAGAACACCTCGGACGCCGTCGTCGCCCCGTTGTTCTGGGGCGCCATCGCCGGTGTGCCCGGGTTGCTGGGGTACCGCGCCGCGAACACCCTGGACGCGATGGTCGGCCACAAGTCGCCGAGGTACCTGAAGTTCGGCTGGGCCTCGGCCCGCCTGGACGACCTGCTGAACCTGGCGCCGTCACGCCTGGCCGCGCTGCTCACCGTCGGCGGCGCCCCGGTGGTCGGCGGCTCGGCGTCGCAGGCGCTGGAGACCTGGCGCCGTGACGCGGCAGCACACCCGTCGCCCAACGCGGGCCAGGTGGAGGCGGCGTTCGCCGGCGCGTTGGAGATCCGCCTCGGCGGCCGCACCGTCTACTCGCACGGCGTGGAAGAGCGCCCGGTCCTCGGCCACGGCCGCAACCCGGACTCAGGTCACGTGACGCGAGCCGTGGAGCTGTCCCGAGTCGTCGGCTTCGGCGCGGGCTTCCTCAGCGCCGTCATCGCCCTCTTCCGCAAGTAGCTCGGCGATCGACTTCTTCTTGGTGCGGCCCTCGTAGAGCACGCCGCCCGGCCGTGCCTCGCGGATCGTGAAGTACAGCCAGCCACCGACCGCCATCACACCGAACGCGATCCACTGCAGCGCGTAGGAGAAGAACGGCCCGGACTCGAGCCGCGGCAACGGCAACGTCTGGAGCGCACCGGGCTGGTTCTCGATCAGCTGGTAGTAGCCGGGCTCGATGCCCGGGCCGACGGCGTTGTTGTTGATCGAGTAGATCTGCTTGCGGCCGTCCTGGTCGAACGCGGGCTGGTCGTTCGACTCGTTGGGCCTCGCGAGCCCGATGAGCGTGACCTCGGTGGTCGGCGGCGCCGCGAAGTCCGGCGGCTTGATGCCGTTGATCGGCCGCACGTACCCGCGGTCGATGAGGATCCGATGGCCCGTGGTGGTCTCGAACGGCGTGATGACCTCGAACGCCGCCTCACCCTGCACCGTGCGGAGCCGGGCCAGCGCTTCCAGTTCCGGCAGGTAGCGGCCCTTGATCTCGACCTTCTGCCACTCGTCGTGCTGCGCGCCGAACTGCGCGGGGTCGCTCTTCAGCGACTTGGTGATGGCGGTGTTCTGCTGCTGCCGCTCGTCGTTGCGGCCGAACTGCCACGGCGAGAGGAAGTAGACGCAGGACCCCGCGAACACCCAGACGGCCAGGGTCAGCGCCAGCCAGCCCGGCTTGAGGAGGAACTTGAACCGCACGACCTCACGGTAGTTGCGTGAGCTGGACCTCGTGGAACTGGGTCACGAACCCCTCGCCCTCCGGACTCGCGGCCATGATCCCGGCCGTGACCGCCACATCAGGCGGGAAGTACGCCTTGCGCAGCAGATTCGTCGGCTCCGACCCGTCGAGCCCGTACCGCACCCAGACCGCGTCACCCTTGCGTTCCGCACTCACCGTGAAGCGTTGGAACGGCTCCACGAGCGCCAGGTTCCAGTCCGAGAAACCCCGCGTCACGACCGTGCTGGCCTGCAGTTTCTCGTCGAACACCTCGACCCCGGCCTTGATCCAGTTCTCGCCGTCGGCCAGCAGCCCGACGCCCGCGTGGTCGTACTGCGCCGCGTACTCGCCGGAGAAGGTGGCGGTGACGGTGAAGTCGCCGGTGACGCTCAGGCCGTAGAGGTGGCCGTTGTCGCGGATCACGCCGTTGCCGGTCAGGCGCCAGAAGTCGCTGCCGGGGTCGGCGTGCACGGTCAGCGGGGTGGGCGACCACTCGCGCGGTTCGTTGAGCCAGGTCCAGCCGGTGACGTCCATGATCCTCATCCTCGCAAAGCGGCCCGTGCCGCGCTCAACGCTTGTGCGCGGTAGCCGCCGCCGAACAGCACGGCGTGCACGAGCAGCGGGAACAGTTGGTGCAACGGCACCCGTGCCTGCCAGCCGTCGGCCAGGGGCGCGACCTCCTGGTAGGCGCCGAGGACGTGGTCGAGGAACGGGCAGCCGAAGAGCTGGAGCATCGCGAGATCGCTCTCCCGATGGCCGCCGTGAGCTGCGGGGTCGATGAGCCACACCTGGCCGTCGGCGCCCCACAGCACGTTGCCGCTCCACAGGTCGCCGTGCAGCCGTGCGGGAGGTTCCGGCGGACCGGCCAACGACGCAATGTGCGCGCACACGTCACTGACGTCGACGCCGGCTTGCCGTGCGTACGGCTCGATTCGTTGTGATGCGAACCACGCCGACCACTCCGGCGCCGGCTCGTTGACCATCGCGGCCATGCCGATCGTGGCGTCACGCGGACCGCCCTCGGGCGGAGCGCCGAACGCCTCGGCGCCCGCGAGGTGCATCAGGGCGAGCCGGCGTCCGAAGGTCACGGCCGCCTGAAGATTCGGCTCGCCGCGCGGGATCTCGTCGATGACCAAGGTGCCTTCCGACGCGCTGCGCACGAACGGGATCGGCGGGCCGCCGTCGACGCGCAGCCACCGCAGACCGGCCGCTTCGGCAGCGGTGGCCTGCGGTGACTGGTGTTTGGTCCTCAGAGCTGCTCGCGCACCCACGCGATCAACCCCGGCATCGCCGCCTCCGTCATCACCAGCACCTCGGTGAACCCGGCGTCGTCGCCGTAGTAGGGATCCGGAACGTCCACGCCGTCGGCGTCCGGATCGAACGAACGGAGCAGTCGCACCCGATCGGGATCGGCCATCCGGCGCAACGCGCGGGCGTGACCGGAATCGAGGGCCACCAGCAGATCCGCGCCGAGGTGGTCGGAACCGACCTGCGCCGCCACGTGGTCGACGGGATATCCGTTGTCCGCCAACGTCTTCAACGCACGCGGATCCGCGGGGTCGCCGACGTGCCATCCGCCGGTTCCGGCACTGGACACCCGGACCTGGTGCGACAATCCTTCCCGGGACAGCCATTCTCGGAACACGAGCGCTGCCACGGGGGACCGGCAGATGTTGCCGGTGCAGACGAACGAGACGTGCATGTCACGCAGCCTATGTGGTGCCGCCGCACGGTAACGCTCAAGCACTGTCGCAAGATGTACGGACAAACGACATGGAGGCCGCCCATGCAGACAGGTACCGACGTGCCCCCGCAACGGGAGATCATCGGGTGCACCGACGCCCTCGGGCGCCGTCGTGCGTTCGAGGTGTACCTCAACGAGAAGGGTCGCGTCTGCTTCCGCACCCCGCCCGGTGAGTCGGCGCAGCTCGACGCCTTCCAGCTGGACGAGCTGATCAGCCACCTCACCGAGCTCCGCCGCTACATGCAGTGACGCGCCGGGCCGTCGCCTAAGATCGCGGCGATGACCGGACCGGATCTGCGCCACCACGGTGACGTCGACGCCGCACCAGGCCTCGCCGACTTCGCCGTCAACGTGCGGGTGCCGCACCCGCCCGCTTGGCTGCGCGACCGGCTGGCCGCGGCGCTCGGCGACCTGGGGCGTTACCCCTCGAAGCTCGCCGAAGAACGCGCACGTGAGGCCGTCGCACGCCGTCACGGACGTTCACCGGACGAGGTTTTGCTGCTCAACGGTGCCGCCGAGGGCTTCGCGCTGCTGCCGAAGCTCTCGCCGCGCCGCGTCGCGATCGTCCACCCCGGGTTCACCGAACCCGAGGTGGCTTTTCGCGATGCCGGAATCCCGATCGAGCACGTGCTGCTCGACGGTGACTTCCGCCTGCGTGACGTGGTCGCGGACGTCGACCTCACCGTCATCGGCAACCCCACGAACCCGACGTCCGTGCTGCACGAGGCCGCCGCGCTCAAGGCGTTGCCCGGCAGGCTGGTCGTCGACGAGGCGTTCATGGACGCCGTTCCCGGCGAGCCGGAGTCGCTCGCGCACGACCCCGACGTCCTGGTGCTGCGCAGCCTGACGAAGACGTGGGGCCTCGCCGGCCTGCGCGCCGGATACCTCCTCGGCGACCCGGAAACGCTCGGCAGGCTGGCGCACGGCCGTCCGCACTGGCCGGTGGGCAGTCTCACGCTCGAAGCGATCACGGCGTGCTGCGAACCCGAGGCGCTGGAGCAGTCGGCGCGGTTCGCCCGTGAGGCCTCGAAGTACGCCGCGCACGCGTTGGAGCAGCTCCAAGACCTCGTCGTCGTTGCCCCGAACGGGCCGTTCCTGCTGATCAGGGCGCCTCGCGGGACTCGGCAGGCGTTGCGGGACAAGGGGATCGCGGTGCGCCGCTGCGACACGTTCCCCGGACTGGATGACACCTACCTGCGCGTGGCGATCCGGCCGCCGGAGGAGTTCTCGGTGTTCGTGGACGCGTTGCGCGTCGTGATGGAGGAACTGGCGTGAAGCTCGCCGACGTGATCGCGGTCCTGGAGTCCGCGTATCCGCCGAAGACCGCCGAGAAGTGGGACGCGGTGGGCCTGGTCTGCGGTGATCCGGCCGAGGAGGTCAGCAGGATCCTGGTCTGCGTCGACCCGACGTCGTCCACTGTGGACGAGGCGGTGGAGGTGGGCGCGCAGCTCGTGCTCACGCACCACCCGCTGCTTCTCAAGGGCGTCAACGGCGTTCCTGCCGACGACCCCAAGGGTGCGTTGGTGCACAAGCTGATCCGGAACGGCGCCGCCCTGTATTGCGCGCACACCAACGCCGACAGCGCGTTGCCGGGCGTCTCGGACGCACTCGCCGAGGCCATCGGACTGACTGTCACCGGCCCGCTCGACGCCACCCCGCGCACCCCGCTGGACGTGCTGACCACCTCCGTGCCGCTCGCGGAGCCGCAGTTGCTGCTCGAGGCGGGCGCGGTCGAGCTGACCAGGCACGAGGAGACGCGCGTCGAGGTCGTCCTGCCCCGCGCCCGCCGCAACGCGGTCGTCACCGCGCTGAGGGCGGCCCACCCCGACGGGGAACCGGGCTTCACGCTGCACGAGATCGCGGACCTGCCGGGCGACACCGGCCTCGGTCGCATCGGTGAGCTCGCGGAACCGGAGTCGTTGAGGGCCTTCACCCAGCGGGTGGCCGACGCGTTGCCCGCCACCGTGCAGGGCGTGCGGGCGGCCGGAGACCCGGAACGCCTGATCAAACGGGTCGCGGTGTGCGGCGGCGCGGGCGACAGCTTCCTCGGCCTGGTGCAGCGAGCCGGTGTCGACGCCTACGTCACGGCCGACCTGCGGCACCACCCGGCGAGCGAGCACATCGAGTCCGGCGGGCCCGCGTTGGTGGACGTCGCGCACTGGGCCAGCGAGTGGCCGTGGTGCGAGCAGGCGGCGGAGATCCTGCGACAGGCCTTCGGCGGTAGGGTCGACGTACTCGTCTCCAGTCGCCGGACCGATCCGTGGACCGTCGCTGCGACGAGCCCAGCAGCAGGAGGACATGCGTGAAAGCCGACCCCGCAGTGCAGCGCAGGCTGCTCGACCTGGCCGAGGTCGACGCCGAACTGGCGCGTGTCACCCACCGTCGCCGCACGCTGCCGGAGATCGCGGAGATCGCCGCGGTCGAACAGCAGGTGCGCGCGAAGCAGGACGCGCTGGTCGCCGTGGAGACGTCCCTCACGGACCTCGACCGCGACGTGAAGCGCCAGGAGACCGAGATCGACCAGGTCCGCGCCCGCGGTGAGCGCGACCGCAAGCTGATGCAGTCCGGCTCGGTCGGCTCCAAGCAGCTCACCGACCTCGAACACGAACTCGCCACCATCCAGCGCCGTCAGGGCATCCTCGAGGACGACCTGCTGGAGCTGATGGAACGCCGCGAGGCCGTCGACGCCGACGCCTCCTTCGCGCGCGTCGAACTGGACAAGGCCCGCCAGGCGCTGGAAGACGCCTCGCGCCGCCGTGACGAGGCCCTCGCCAACCTGGAGACGACCGAGACCCGCCGTGTCGCCGACCGTTCGGTGATGGCCAAGGGCTTCCCGGACGACCTGCTGAAGCTCTACGACCGCCAGCGCGAGCAGCGCGGCATCGGCGCCGCACCGTTCCAGTCGCGCCGCTGCGGTGCGTGCCGGATCGAGCTCGACCGCGGCGCCGTGTCGAAGCTGAAGGAGGCGGCGGCCGACGAGGTCGTGCGCTGCGAGGAGTGCGGCGCGATCTTGGTCCGCATCGCGGAGCCCAAGGTCTGAGCAACTCTCAGAACAGGTAAAAGGGGACTGCCTCGCCGGCCAGTCCCCTTTTTTGCGTCCGGCGCCCGCCAGCAAGGCACGAACGAGCGGGTGAGCCAGGCCCTCGACCGGATTGCTTGACAGCCTCGTGGCCGGTTCATAGTGTCGATCGGCGCTGGATGAACCACCTGGACGTGTGGGCTCATCCGGTTTTGACGGGGGAATCTGGGGGGTTCCGCCGGGAGTCCGCGTTCGCGGGCGTCTGGTGGCGCGCCCCGTCTTGGGGGGTACATGGAGTTCCGCGTGCTGGGCCCGGTCGAAGCAGTCGTGGCCGGGGAACCGGTGCCTCTCGGCGGACCGAAACCGCGCACGTTGCTGGCGTTGCTCGCCGCGCACGCCAGCAGGGTCGTGCCGCTGGAGCGACTGGTCGACGCGGTCTGGGGTGAGGATCCGCCGGAGCAGGCCAGAGCCGCGATCTACACCTACATCTCGACGTTGCGCCGCAAGCTCGCCGCGGCCGACGGTGCCGACGTCATCGTGCGCACCGGTGGTGGCTATCGGCTCGAAGCCTCGTTGGACCAGATCGACCTGCACGTCTTCCTCCGCGAGATCACGGCGGCCCGGCGGGCGCGGGCCGAGGGCAGGCTCGCCCAGGCGGTCACCCACTTCGAGAACGCGCTCGGGCTGTGGCGCGGAGCCGCACTCGGTGGCGCGCAGGGCACGTGGGCGGACAACGAACGCATGCGTCTCGAAGAACTGAAGCTGGCCGCGCTGGAAGACCGCTTCGACGCCGACCTCGCACTCGGTGGGAGGGAGTCGCTCGTGACCGACCTCGCCACGGCGGTCGCCGAGGAACCGTTGCGGGAACGCCTGCGCGCGCAGCTGATGCTGGCGTTGCACCAGGCGGGGCGGCAGGCCGACGCGCTCGACTGCTACCAGGAGGGCAGACGGGCGCTGCTCGACCAGCTGGGCATCGAACCCAGCGCCGTGCTGCGGGACGCGCACGAGCAGGTGCTGCGAGCCGAGGCGGAACCGGTGACGGCGGCGCAGGACGAGGAGAACACCGAACCGGTGCGGTCCGGCCGCACGCCGAGCCAGCTGCCGTTCGACATCGCCGACTTCACCGGACGCACCGTCGAGGTCGCGACGCTGAACCGCCGCCTGGCGGAGGAGGCGACCGGCTCGCGGCTGTGCGCGATCTTCGGCAAGCCCGGCGCGGGTAAGAGCACGCTCGCGATGCACGTGGCCCACCGCGTTCGCGAGCACTTCCCCGACGGCCAGCTGTACGTGTCGTTGCGCGGCACCAGAACCGTTCGCCCGGAACCGGCCGAGGTGCTGGCCGGGTTCTTGCGGGCTCTCGGCGTCGCGGACACGGCGATCCCGGACGAGGCGGACGAGCGGGCGCGCCTCTACCGCACGATGCTCGCCGACCGGCGGATCCTCGTCGTGCTCGACGACGTGGCCGACGAGAAGCAGGTCAGGCCACTGCTGGCGGGTGGGCACACCTCGGCCGTGCTAGTGACGAGCCGGGAACGGCTCAGCGCGCTCGACGGCGCGACGCACCTCGACCTGCGCGTGCTCGCCGAGGACGAGGCCGTGCACCTGCTCGACCGGGTGGTCGGCGGCGGCAGGGTGGCGGCGGAACCCCTTGCGGCACAGGAGATCGTGCGCTTGTGCGGCCGGTTGCCGCTCGCCGTGCGCATCGCGGGGGCCCGGCTCGCCGCACGGCAGCGCTGGCAGCTCAGCCGCCTGGCCGACCGGCTGCGCGTGCAGCAGCGCGTGCTGCAGGAACTCTCCATCGGGGACCTGGAGGTGCGCGGCAGCCTGGCGCTGAGCTACGACGGACTGCCCGAACGAGAGCGGATGGCGTTGCGGCGCCTGGGTCTGCTCGACCTGTCGTCGTTCGGCGGCTGGGTCGTCGCGCCGCTGCTCGGCTGTTCCGCGACGGACGCGGAGGACGTCGTCGAACGGCTCGTCGACGCCCAGCTGCTCGACGTGTCCACATCGGACGCCAGCGACGCGTTGCGCTACCAGATCCACGATCTCACCCGTGCGTTCGCGCGGGAACGCGGCGAGGCCGAGGAGACGGCCGAGACGATCCGCACGGCCACGGCCCGCGCCGCGGAGTGCTGGCTCGGGCTGGTCGAGGTCGCGGGGCGGCGGATGCCGCACGCCACCCTCGACTTCGAGAGGTCGGGACTGCTCGACCGGTACCTCGACGAGGCCCAGGTCGACGAGATCGTCGCCGACCCCGAGGCGTGGTTCGACGCCGAGCAGAGCGGCCTGGTCGGCGTCGTCGAACGGGTCAGCGAGCTCGACCTGACCGACGTGGCGACGCGGCTCGCGGCCGCGCTGTGCTCGTCCCGCTTCTCCGTGCGCAACCTCTTCGGCCAGTGGTACCGGACGCACACCGCCGCGCTGGGAGCCGCCCGCCGCGCGGGTGACCGCCTCGGCGAGGCCCGGTTGCTGGGGGGACTGGGCTGGCTGCGTTACGAGCAGGACCGGTTCGACGAGTCCGCCGGCTACTACGAGCAGGCGCTGACGGCCTACGAACAAGCCGGTGACCGGCGCGGTTTGGCGACCACGCGGCTCGCGCTCAGCACCGTGCAGCGCGAGCACGGCCAGCTCGCCGCCGCGCGTACGTCGCTGGAGCAGGTCCTGGCCGAGCTCGAGCTGCCGCAGGACCGGCTCGCGCTCGTCCAGACGCGGCACGGCCTGGGCCGCGTGCTGACCGAACAGGGCGAGCTCGACGCCGGGCTGGCCGCGTGCGAGCAGGCCTGCGCCGAGTACGAGGAGATCGGTGACCAGCGCGGGTGGGCCATCGCGCTGCGGTCGGTCGGCATCGTGCACCGGGCCGCGGGCCGTCTGGAGCAGGCCGAGCACTGGTCGGCGCGAGCGGTCGAGGTGCTGTCGGGCCTCGGCAACGTGCTCGCGTCGGCGTACGCGGTGCAGGCGCTCGCGAAGGTCCGGGTCCGCCAGGGCAGGGGCGACGAGCTGCGCGACGACCTGCTGGCCTGCCTCAACACCTGCAACGAGATGCAGGACGGGTTCGGCCAGGCGCTGATGCTGCGCACGCTCGGCGAGCTCGACCTGGCCGCGAGCCGGTTCGCCGACGCCCGCCGGCACCTCGATCGCGCACTGCAGTGGTGGGACGCACTCGGCCTGCCGGTGTGGCGGGCCCGCACCCTGCGCGACCTGGCAGCGACACTGGACGGTCTCGGCGAGTCCGTCGCGGCGGACCGGGCGTGGGCCGAGGCGCTGGGCGTCTTCCAGCTGCACGGCTGCCGCGAGGCGCAGGAGCCGAGGCGCGTTCCGGCGCCAGGACCTCGGATTTTGGAAGTCTTTTAGATCTTTTTTCAGATCGGCAGACGGGTTTCAGATTCCGCTTCAGGTTTCTTTGAGACCTCGCCGCGAAGCTTCTCTCATCCCAGCAACGGGAAATGACGAGGGGTCAAGGGTGAGGGTCATGAAGAAGTCAGTCGGTCGAATCGCCACCGCCACGCTGATCGCCGGAATCGCACTCGCGGGCACCCAGCTCACCGCCTCGGCGGGGGAGCTGCCCGCCGGTGCCGACCGGATCGGCGTGCTCCAGGACGGGCACCTGTCCGTCAAGCAGGGCAGCGTGTTCGCCTCCTGGTCGAGCCAGCTCGGCGACGTCACGAGGTTCGAGATCGCCGGCGACAGGGTGGGGGCCCTGGCCGCGGACGGCACGCTGCACGTCAAGGAGGGCGCGCTCGACGCCTCCTGGACCGTCCAGGCCTCCGGTGTCCGGGACTTCCGCCTCTCCGGCAACCGGATCGGCGTCCTGCGGCACGACGGCTCGCTCGCGGTGAAGGAGGGCCTGTCCGGCTCGTTCGTCGAGCAGCTCTCCGGGGTCACCGACTTCGAGCTGACGAACAACCGGATCGGCGTCGTCACCACCGCCGGAACCGCGCTGGTCAAGCAGGGTGACCTCTACTCCTCCTGGACCGAGCAGGCCTCCGGCGTCAAGGACGTCGAGCTGACCGCCACCCGCGTGGGTGTCGTGCGCACCGATGGTTCTGTCGCCGTGAGGGACGGTCTCACCGGCACCTTCGTCGAGCAGCTCACCGGTGCGCGGCAGCTCTCGCTGGCCGGTGACCGCATCGGCGTCGTGCGCACCGACGGGTCGGCCGTCGTGAAGGACGGCGTGTTCGGGGCGTGGTTCGAGCAGGGCACCGGCATCGCCTCCATCGACCTCGCCGGTGACCGCGTCGGCCTGCTCCGCGCCGACGGCACCGCCGCCGTCAGGACCGGCGTGCAGGGCGCACCCGTCGAGCAGGCCTCCGGCGTGCGGCAGATCGGTCTCGCCGCGCCCGGCGCGTGAATTCTCCCTGCTCCATTTCCCCGGTCCTCGCACAAATCGTCAAGGAGTCGATGATGCGCTCTCTCAAGAACGTGCTCGCCCGCTTCACAGCGGCCACCCTCGTCACCGGAATCGCCCTCACCACCATGCACACCACCGCCTCGGCGGGTGAGCTCCCGTCCGGCAGCCACCGGCTCGGCGTGCTCGCCGACGGCAAGCTCCAGGTCAAGGAGGGCACCCTCTACGCGGGCTGGGTCGAGGAGATGGGAGGCGGTGTCCAGAAGTTCGACATCGCCGGCGACCGCATAGGCGTGCTGACGAACGACAACAAGCTGTTCGTCAAGGAGGGCAACCTCTGGAGCGGCTGGACCGAGCAGGCGACGAACGTGAAGGACTTCCGCCTGACCGGCAACCGGATCGGCGTGATCCGGCAGGACACGACCCTCGCGGTCAAGGAGGGCGACCTCAACGCCTCGTGGGTCGAGCAGACCAGCGGCGTGAAGGACCTCGAACTGTCCGGCAACCGAGTGGGCGTCGTCCTGGACAACGGTCTGGCCACCGTCAAGGAAGGCACCCTGTACTCGTCCTGGGTCGACCAGCTGGGCGGCGTCGCGGACATCGAACTGTCCGCCGACCGGGTCGGTGTGCTGCGCACGGACGGCACCGTCGCGGTGAAGGAGTCCAACCTCTGGTCGAACTGGGTCGAGCAGATCGGCAACGTCGCCAAGCTCGAACTGTCCGGCTCGATGCTCGGCGTCGTCACGAACGACGGCCTCGCGACCGTCAAGGAGGGCAACCTCTACGCACCGTGGGTGAACCAGACCTCGGGCGTCGCCGACCTGCAGATCGCCGGTGACCGCATCGGTGTGCTGACCACCGGCGGCCTGGTGACGGTCAAGGAGGGCGGCCTGTACGGCTCCTGGGTCAACCAGTACGGCGGCGCGCAGAGCTTCCGGCTGGCGGCCGCGACCTCCAGCCAGGGCGGGAAGCACGTGTCGCAGCAGGACGTCGTGAACATCTACGGCTCCGCCTACGCCACCGACACCGTCGCGGCCGGCCTGCCCGGTCTCAACGAGCAGATGGAGGCGGCGGGCATCACCTCGCCGACGCGCAAGGCCGCGTTCGTCGCGACCCTCAAGCACGAGAGCGGTTTCCGCTACAACGCGGGAGAAGCGGGCAACGGCGCCGTCTACAAGGGACGCGGCTTCATCCAGATCACCAACGACTTCAACTACCAAGCCATCACGAACTACTTCGGCCACGACTTCATGAACCACCCCGAGGACGCGGCGAAGGCCGAGTGGAGCGCCAAGATCGCGCGCTGGTACTGGACGGTCGCGCGCAACATCAACGCCTCCGCGGACGCGTACGACATGGGCGGCGTCGGCCGCGCGATCGGTTACTCCTACGACCTCGACCCGACCGAGTCGCAGAACCGCTGCACCTCCTACAAGAAGGCGCTCGCCTACTTCAACGGCGGCTCGCTCCCCGTCGCCGAGAGCTCCATCAAGTGCCTGCGCCGCTGACCACCGCCTCCCCGCACACCTCCGACTCCCCAAGGAGCACAACGTGTCCATCAAGACCACGGCCAAGCGCACCGCCACCGCAGTCATCGCCGCCTCGTTCATGGCCCTCGGCCTGATCCCCGCCAGCGCCGACACCCGCACCGACATCCGCGACCTCGCGGCCGCGAACATCAGCAAGAAGACCTGTGACACCAACAGTCTCGGCGGTCAGGGCTTCATGGGCAGCTGCGCGGCACGACATGCCTGGTGCTCGGACTTCGCGAGATGGGTCTGGGGCAACCGCAACCTGAACGTCGACCGGCTCACCCCGTCCGCCGGAACCTTCTACACCTACGGCGAGCGGCACGGCACGTTGCACAAGGACTCCGGCTACGTCCCGCAGGTCGGTGACGCGGTGGTGCTCAACTACCAGGGCAACGCCTGGGCCGACCACGTCTCGCTCGTCGACGCGGTGTACGCCAACGGCACGATCCGCACGATCAACGGCAACTTCGGCGGCAGCGGCCCGACGAGCTCGTCGGTCCAGTACGCCACGGGTGGTGGACGCGTCGGCCAGGTCATCGCCGGCCAGACGATCTCCGCGTTCGTCAGCCCGGCGGGCGTCAGCGACGTGAAGCCGACCACCGCCCGCCTCGGCGTCCAGTTCAACAACAGCTCGGTGCACGTCAAGGAGGGCAACCTCTACGCGCCGTGGGTCGAGGTGCACGGCGGTGGAATCGCGAAGTCCGAGACGCACGGCGACATGGTGGGCGTGCTGACCACCAGCGGTGACCTGTACGTCAAGCAGGGCAACCTCTGGCAGGGCTGGCTGCACATGGCCGGTGGCGTCAAGGACTTCGCGCTGGAGTCGGAGAAGGGCCGCGTCGCCGTCCTGCGCACCGACGGCACCGTCGCCGTCAAGGAGGGCGGCCTGCAGGGCACGTGGGTCGAGCAGGCGGGCAACGTCAAGGAGGTCGAGCTCTCCGGTACCTACATCGGCGTCGTCACCAACGACGGCAAGGCGTTCGTCAAGGAGGACAACCTCTGGGCGTCCTGGACCGAGCAGCTGGGCAACGCCGCGAACCTGGAGCTCAACGCGAGCAACGGTCGCATCGCCGTGGTCCGCACCGACGGCACCCTGACCGTCAAGGAAGGCGGCCTGTACGCGAACTGGGTCGAGCAGACCGGTGGCGTCAAGGACGTCGACCTGTCCGGTGAGTACCTGGGCGTCGTGCTGGACAACGGCCTGGCCACCGTCAAGGTCGGCAACCTCTACTCCGCCTGGATCGACCAGTTGGGCAACGCCGCCAACATCGAGGTCGACGCCAAGACCGCTCGCATCGGCGTCCTGCGCAACGACGGTTCGCTGACCGTGAAGGACGGTGGCCCGTACAGCAGCTGGGTCGAGCAGACCAGCGCCGTCACCGACTTCTCGCTCACGAACTACTGATCCGTTCTCACTGAGGGGCCACTCCTGGGGGTGTGGCCCCTCAGGCCGTTTCCGGGGTAGGAACCATGAACGACATCCTCCGCCGCGCAGCCAGCTGGACCGGCGTCCCGTACTCGCAGCACGACTTCCACACCAACGAGCACGGGACCTACCGCACCGACTGCTCCGGCTTCGCCTCGATGGCCTGGGGCCTGCCCGGCAGGCCACAAGACCCCCGCGGTGGCCTCAACACCGTCGACCTGGCGGGCATCAGCGCCCTGATCGCCAAGGACGACCTCCGCCCCGGCGACCTGCTGATCACCCTGACCGGGGACCGCACCACGCGGCACGTGACCGTGTTCAGCCGCTGGGCCGACGTCACCCGCTCGCACTACTGGGCCTACGAGCAGTGCAGCGGCCACGGCACGGTCCACCGCATCGTCAGCTATCCCTACCCGCACAGCACTTCCGGCTACCACCCCTACCGCCGCCGCGACTGATCCTCCAGCCAGGGACGATCTCCACCAGGTCCGGGGCGGCCTCGACCAGGTCAGGAACCTGCAACGCTCCTGCTCGAACCGGCTCTCGTCGGCACGACCGGGAGGTACGCTCCGCGCCAGAATCGGCATGACCATGGGGGAACCGGAATGACCGGAATGAAGAGACGTCTCGTGCTGCCTGTGGCAGCGCTCCTGCTGTCGGCGCTGGCCGTTCCCCTGCCCGCTGCCGCCGCGGTCGAGCCGGTCGCGTCCGCCTACACCCCGGTGACGCCGGTGCGGCTGCTGGACACGCGCTCGGGGCTCGGTGCGGCGGGGCCGGTGGGAGCCGGGCAGAGCATCGTGCTGGACCTGTCCGCGCGGACGCCGGTCGGCACCACGGCGGTGGTGCTCAACGTGACCGCGACCGAGCCGACGTCGGGCACGCACGTGGTCGTGTGGCCCTCGGGCAGCCCGCGCCCGACCGCGTCCAACCTCAACGTCGTCGCCGGGGAGATCCGGCCGAACCTGGTCACCGTGCGACTGGACCAGAGCCGGAAGGTGAGCCTGTTCAACTCGGCGGGGTCGGTGCACCTGCTGGCGGACCTGGCCGGCCACTACACGTCCGGTGCCGGCGCGCTGTACCAGCCGCTGCCGCCCACGCGAGCTCTGGACACCCGCACCGGGACCGGTGTGCAGCCGCGGAACCCGGACGGTTCGCTGCCGTTGAGCCTCGCCGGTCTGGTGCCCGCCGACGCGACCGCCGTGACGTTCAACCTGACCGCCACCAACGTCACCGCCGGCACGCACGTCATCGCGTGGCCGCACGGCAAGCCCAAGCCGGTCGCGTCGAACCTGAACCTGGCGCCGGGGGAGACCCGCGCCAACCTGGTGACCGTCGAGCTGGGCACCGACCGCACCGTCGACCTGTACAACAACGCGGGCGGGATCGACCTGATCGCCGACCTCGCCGGCTTCTACGTGCCGGGCGAAGGCCTCGCCTACTACCCGCTGGACCCCAAGCGGGTCGCGGACACGCGCTCGTCCGCGACGATCCGGCCGGACAACCCGCTGAACCTGTGGCTCGACGCGGACGACTCCGTCCCGGCCAACGCGTCTGCGGTCGTGATGAACGTGACGGCGACCGAGGCGACGGCGAACACCCACGTCAGCGTGTCGCCCACCTGGGACTTCAGGTCGTCGACGCTCAACGTCACCCAGGGCGGCACGGCGCCGAACCTGGCGGCGGTGGTGCTCGGGATGTACGGCACGCTCAACATCAAGCCCGACGCCGGCGCCATGCACCTGATCGTCGACCTGGCCGGGTACTTCGCCCCTGCGCCGTCCACCTGCACGACCGGGTGCGTGCTGGCGTGGGGCCAGAGCAACAACGGAGCGCTGGGCTCGGGCGGTGGCCTGGGCGAGAACCAGTACTTCGGCGAGCCGACGGCGCGGCCGGTGTCCGGTCTGAGCGGCGTGACAGCCCTCGCCGGGCGCTACGCCCTGCTGGCGGACGGCACGGTGCGGGCGTGGGGCCAGAACAACTGGGGCGAGCTCGGCGCGGGATGGCACACGTACAACGGGTTCGCGTCGGTCCCGGTCCGGGTCGAGGGGCTGTCCGGCGTCACGGCGATCACCTCGTCGCGGGACAACGGTTACGCGCTGCGCTCCGACGGCACCGTGTGGGGCTGGGGCCAGAACTACAGCGACCAGGTCGGACCTCAGACGACCCCGGACCGCACTGTCGACCTGCCCATCCGCATCGCCGGCATCGACGACGTGGTCGCCATCGCCGCGACCTTGGGTACCGGCTACGCGTTGCGCCCGGACGGCACGGTGTGGTCCTGGGGGAGCAACTTCTCCGGTGAGCTCGGCATCGGCACGACGGGCGGCTCCTCGCCGACCCCGGTCCAGGTGGCCGGTCTGACGGACGTCACGGCGATCGTCGCCGGCGACGACACCAGGTACGCGCTGCGCTCGGACGGCACCGTGTGGACGTGGGGCAGCAACGCGGAAGGGCAACTCGGCAACGGCACCATGACCGGCTCGACCGGCACGGCGGCCCCGGTGCGGGACCTGACCGGTGTCGTGTCGGTGGCGGCGTCGTCCCGGACCGGGTTCGCGGTGCTGGCCGACAGGACCGTCGTCGCGTGGGGCGCCCACACCCACGGCACGGCCGGTGTCGGTCTCACCGGCGACCGGTACGTCCTCGTGCCGAAGCGGGTCAAGAGTCTGTCCAATGTCACGAAGGTCGTCGGCATGGGTGGCAACGCGTACGCGCTGCGAACCGACGGCAGCCTGTGGGGCTGGGGGATCAACGCCTGGTCCCAGTTGGGCGTCTACGGCATCTCCAGTTCTTCCGAGCCGAAGCTGATCCCCAACCTTCCGCCGGTCACGGCGTTCAGCGCGACCGGCACCGGGGCCTTCGCGATCACCGGGTGATCGCCACACCGCTCGAAGCATGAGAAATGGCGGGACGGGGCTTCGGCCCTGTCCCGCCATTTCTCATCGGGCGTCGCGACGCAGCCGCAACGCCGACACCAGGAAGAACACCCCGCCGATCGCCGCGTATCCGGCGAGGTTGCGCAGGTTCGCGTCCGGCGCTCCCGCCTGCAGGAAGAACGACGTGCCCGCGAGCGTCGAGATCGCACCGCTGAGGATCATCGGCCACTGCCCGCCGAGGCTCCGCCGCACGAGCGCGACCGCGAGCTGCGCCACGCCGGACACCACGGCCCAAACACCCCACACCTGCAACACCGCCGGAATCCCGGACGTCACCGCGAACGCCAGTCCCGCCGCCGCGAGCGTGCTGACGGCGATGTTGGCGTAGAGCGCCACCGAAGCCCGGCCCTTCCGGGACGCGCGGCTGTCGACCACGATCGCCGCCACGTCGAAGAGCGGGTAGAGCACCAGCAACGTGCCGCTGACCGGCCCGATCTCCGTCGCGGTGAGGAACAGCAGCACCGCCCACACGACCGCGAACCCGAAACGGACGAAGTAGAGCGTGCGGAGGGCGGGGGCGAGGGTCGCGGTTGGTGCTGCGTCGATGCTCACGGCATGTCCTTGAGGTAGGGAGAACGTTCTTTCTACTTCGAGACTGGCAGCGCGCCGCGAACCTGTCAAGACCGAACGTTCTCTCTGCTACCGTCGGAAGGGTGACCCGCACCGTCTCCGACGCCAGAAACCGCCTGCTGGGAACGGCCAGCCGGCTGTTCTACTCGGAGGGCCTGCACTCCGTCGGCGTGGACCGCATCCTCGCCGAGGCGAAGGTGACCCGCGCCACGATGTACCGACACTTCGCGGGCAAGGAGGACCTGGTCCTCGCCTACCTCGCCGAGGCCGACCGGGCGACCCGGGACAACGTCGAGGCCGGCGTGGCCGCGGCGACGACCGACGAGGACGCGGTGCGCGCCGTCGCGGCGGGCATCGCCGGGCACATCCAGAGCCAGGGATTCCGCGGGTGTGCGTTCCTCAACGCCGTGGCGGAGTACGCCGACCCCGAACACCCGGTCCACATCGCCGTGCAGACCCACCGCCGGTGGTTCCTCGACACCGTCACAGACCTGCTGGCCCGGGTCGGCACCGGGCCCGCCGAACTGGACGGCCGCCACTTCGCCATGCTGCGCGACGGCGCGATGGCGGCCGGCTGCCTCGCGGATCCCGGCCCGGTCGCCGACACCTTCCGCGAGGCGGTCGACGGCATTCTGCGCGCACGTTCCTCCTGAACCGTCCTGCGGCCGACGATCAGGGTTGCGAGGTGGGGAACGAGGTGGTCCATTGCGTCACGGGGGAGACGCACTCAGGGCCAGGCCCGCACTCCTCGCTGTTCCACACCAGGAATCCCGCCACGAGCAGCCCGGCGAGCAGCAACCCGTGCACGCGCTGAGTGATCGCGAGTGCCGGCAACGCCTTGCGCGCCAGTTCTTGCAGACCGTCGGTCGCCGCCATGACCACGGAACCGTAGGCGTACACGACCTCCGGTGGCACGCGGTCGAACCCGCGGCGCACCAGCTGCGCCATCACGAGATCCGGTAGCAGCAGGACGACGCGCAGCCCGTCGATGAGCCACACGACGGGTGCGACGAGCAGCGAACCCACCCAAGGCAGAACGCGCCTGGCGAGGAACCTGAGCAGGAGGTACCCGAGCACGGCGAGCAGCACGAACTCCAGGAAACCTCGCAGCCACAAGGGGAACTCGAGTTGCGCTATCGCCGTGTCGAGCAACTCGACCAGGCCACCGACCACCGGCAGCCCAGCGAACGGCGTCATTCGTCGTCCTCCTCGTCGTGTGGTTCCGGGGCCGCGAGCAGGGGTTTCGGGCCCTGCACGCCGCTGACGATCGCGGCGCCGGCGTTGTTCATGATCGAGGCGACGTCCCTGCGGTTCACGAGGTTCGCGTTGAGCAGCTTGTCGAGCATGTCCCGGGCGGCGTCGAACTGGAGCTGCTTCTGCTGCATCATCAGGTTGATCACGGCCGTGGCGTCCTCGCCGTGGCCGGCCAGCATCAGCGCCAGCACGTTCTGGTCGTCCTCGCGCAGCGCGTTGGCGTAGACGCTCATGCGTTTCGTCTTCATCCGCAGTTCGTGCTCTTCCTCGTCCTGCGCCAGAACCCGCCGTTCGCGGGCGATCTCCCGTTCACGTTCCGCCGCCTCCATCGCACGGAGGTGCTCGGTGCGGCTCGCGATGTGCACGCGTGCGTCCTCGTCGAGCTTCAGCACGACCTTGCAGCGTTGCACCTGAACCGCGTCGTCCACGGACATGACCCGATCGCCGTAGTCGAGGTTGATCTGGCGCTCGGCGTCGACGGCGTTCTCCACGTCGAACCCGCGTGCGAGTTCGCGCAACCTCTCCTCGACGTGGTGCTGGACAGCGGGTACCGGGTCGGCCAGCTTGACGCGGACGGCGGCGACCGGGTCGACGATCCGCCACGTCACGCGCACCTCCGCGGTGAACGAGAACGCCTGTTCCTTGGAGGGCAACAGGAGCGTGAACGTGTCCTGGTGCGGCGCGATGTCGACGCTGTAGAGCTCCTTCGGCGTGTTCAGCCAGATCTCACCCATCGTGAGCCTGCCGGCGCCGAGCACGTACTGGCCGCGTTTCGTGACGTAGACGATCGAAGTGTGGCCGGAGCTGACGGGGTTGAGCTTGCGCAGGCTCGCTCGGTCGATCTGCTGCTGCTGCACGACGTTCACGTCATGCCCCTCTCTGCTTGAAATACCGCAGTACCGCACGTGCGGCGTCAGCCGGCCCGTCGTGTTCGTCGCGCCAGTACTCGACGTAGTAGCGGACGCTGTCCAGCTCGCCGGCCTTCTCGCCGATGTCGAAGAGCAGCCTCGCCAAGGGTTCTCGCATGGACACGTCCTTCTGGGCGACCCTCGTCCAGGCGCGCAGCGCGAGGTAACCGCGCCTGTTGAACTCGGCCGCGATCAGCATCCGGGCGTAGAGCAGCACGATCTGCTCGCGCCGCTCCTCGTCGGTCTCCGCCTCCCAGACCAGTGCCGGCCACTTCTCCGAACCACCGTCGACCGACACGACGAGATACGCGGACGCGATCAGCACCGCCAGCAACGCCGTCTCGCGGCGCTTGGGGTGCTCCTCGTCCCGCGACCACCGCACAAGAGCACCGAGCACGGTCCCGCGGTCGTCCACGCGCGCCAGCAGGTCGGTGACGCTCTCCCCGACGGCATAGGCGATGCCCCAGTCCGCGAACCTCGCGAGCTGCCGCAGCAGGCGCAGGCACGCCGTGGTGCTCATGGCCGACGTGCTGCCCAGCGCCTGGGCCGCGGTCGTCCGCAGTTCGAGGTCGCGGCTGCGGCTCCACTTCTTCAGGACCTCGCACACCACGCGCGACATCGCCGGATGCTGCCCGGGAATGGTGAGTGCGGCGACGGCGGCCCAGCGTGCGTTCTCGTCGCCGATGGCCGCCCACGGTTCGATGAGAGTCTCGTAGATGCTGGGAAAGTCCTGCAGACTCAGCAGTCCGGCCGCCATGCCCGCACGGATGCGCACCTGCTCACCGGGAATGCCGCCGAGCCCGAACAGCCAGTCGCGCACCACCTCGTGCGCCTGGTCGTACTGCCCGCAGATGAGCTGCAGCACCCGGTAGGGATACCTGTCGTCGCGGAATCGAGCCTTGCGGACGGGCACCGCACCGAAGATCGTCTCAGCGGTGTCGTCGACGAGTTCCGCGTTCGCTTCGGTGATGCGGCTCTGCAGAGGCAGGGAGAACAGCTGCCGGGCCCGATCCGTGCGCCGCGGTATCTCGACCGCCTTGATGCGGTCGGCGAGCATGGTGGCGGCCTGGGACACGATCTGCACGGGTTCGTCGTTGAACACCGCCAGCGCGATCACGAACGCGCGCTGCTCTATGTCCGCCTGCCGGTCGAACCACTCGATGAAGTTCGCCTCACCGGCGCGGGAGAACCGTTCCTTCACCGCGTTCAGGTTGGTCCGTCCGTCCGCGACGTCCTTGAGCAGTTCGGCCAGCTGAGCGAGTTCACGACGGGGGATGTCGCCGGTGAGCTCGGCGACGATCTCCTTGACCTCGGGCTGCTCCAGCAGCGCGTCCTCGCTGAGATGCCGCCGCAGCAGCAGTTCCGGCGGCACGTGACCGAGGTCGTTGACGACCAGGTCCCCGATGTCGTGCAGTCGCAACGGCGTCGACTCGTCGACGATGACGATCAGCCGGGCGCCCTTCTCGTCCATCAGCCGGCCGAGGCGTTCGATCTGGAACGCCTGCAGTTCGCGGGCCTGGTCGGCCTCCAGCGACTCGAGCAGGTAGCCGTGGTTCTCTTCGAGGTCTTTGTCCTGCAGCGTCTTCAACGTCGCGTCGGGGTCGAGCTTGCGCACCCCGGCCGCGCAGAGCTGGTCCAGCAGCCGCAGGGCCGTGGTGGTGCGACCGGTGCCGCTGCGCATCCGGAACAGCACGACCTGCGTGCTCATCAGCTTCTGCTTGACCACGGAGTAGTGCGGGGGCTCCACGTAGGACTCGCGGATCCGGTCGAGCACGTGACGCGGGACGGGACCGCTGCGCACGACGACACCCAGGTGGTGGTTCGCCCGCTGACCCCGGTCACCCAGCTGCCCGACCGAGGTGGGCCCGAAGAACAGGTTGGCCGTGCCGCCCACCAGGGCCTGCAGAGCGATGTCGACCTCGGAGCTGCGCTTGCGCCACCTGTGCGCGTTGTCGGGGTCGCCGGCCTTCTCCTGGGCGTCCTGGCCGGGATCGGCCTCCTTCGGTTGTTCTTCCGCCTTCTCCTCCGCGGCCTCGCTCTCCTCAGCCATGGCGGTCCCCGAGGTGCTCGACCCTCGTCGGCGCGTAGAAGTTGTTGGTGGTCGTCTTCTGCGGACCCGGAGCAGGAGCCGGAGTGCTCTGGGGGCTCGGCGGTTTCAGGTAGCCACGCACGCGCACCCACCCCGTACCGGCGCCGATCGGGACGCCGACGTAGCCGCCGCGAGCGGCCTTGTGCCGGACGGCCTCGTCGAACAACCGCTGCGAGACCACGACCGCGCAGTCCGCGTTCGTGGCGAGGGCCAGCACCTCGTGCACGGACGGCTCTTCGGTCAGGCTGACGGCGTGCTGGACGTCGACGCTGCTCCAGTCCCCCTCGGCCACGGCGCCCTTGTGCACGGCGATCAGCAGGCTGGCCCCGGTGCGTTCGCCGAAGGCGTGCTCGATCGCGGGCACCAGCCGGTCGAGCACGTGAGAAGAGGAAGCCTCGATCATGCACAGCACCCTGGCGCCGTCGTGCAGGCGAGTCCCGGCCTCGACACCCGAGTCGGCCTGGGCGATGTCCAGGACCCGGCTGAGGTCGACGTCCCGTTCCGCGGCCAGCACCAGCACCGTGACGGGACGGACGGGTTCGCGCGCGTCCATGCCGAGCTTGAGCAGCAACTGCTCCACGACCTCGCCCGGTGACAGGCGTCGTCCGTCGAGGTGGCCGGTGGACTCGCGCAGGCCCGGGATCTCGGTGTCGTCGAGGCGCACCGGCAGCACGTAGTCGTCCCGCTCTCGCAACAGCCTGTCCAACGCGCTGGCGCGCTCGTGGTGCGTCCACGTCTTGCGCACGTAGTCCGCGGAGGCGAACAGCACGCAGTACCTCGATCGTTTGCGGTAGATGTCGTCCAGGTAGGTCGCGAGGTCCTTCCCCCAGAGCGTCGCCACCTCGAAGTCGTCGTAGAAGACCTTGACGCCGTTGTCGCGCAACAACCGCGCGACCTCGTCGACATAAGGCCGCTGCTCTCCGGCGAACGAGAGACAGACGTCGTACGACTCGGCCATCAGCGCCACACTCCTGATCCGATCGAACCATTGAGAGCGCCCAGAAAACGCGAACCGGGAGGCGGCTGTGCCAGTTGTCCACACACTGTCCATGAACTGGCCACAAACGACCGGGGCGCCGAGGGTTCTCAGGCGTGACCGGCGTTGATCTCCAGCCAGGGAACGATCGCGGAGACGAAGCCGTCGGGGTTCGTCATCGGGCGGCCGTTCATCGTGGCGACCAGGTGCCCGACACCGAAAAGGGCGTCCCAGGTCCGGGCGCGGTGGTACGTCGACGCGGACACGGCCCGTCGGACGTTGTCCCAGCCGTGCCAGGCCATCTGGGCCGCGTCGACGGCGGGGTCGCCGGGCATGGCCATGTCCCAGTCGAGGACGCCGAGCAGCTTCCCGTCCGAGGACCAGTGCACGTTGGCACCGCTGAGATCACCGTGCACCAACGCATCCGGCACGGGTTCCAGCGCGAGCGCGGCATCCAACCGCCGCTGCCCCTCGGCCCGCCAGCGAGCGGGCAGCCGGGGAATGATCTCCCCGGCGACGATCGCCGACCACGACGGCCCCTGCGCCCGGTCGTCCAGAACCTCCAGCAACGGATCGTCCAGCGGCACCGACCGCACGGCCTCCAGCACCTCGGCGACCTGCGCCGGATCACCGGCCCCTTCGGGCAACGCGACCCCGTCGATCCACGACACGGCGACAGCGGCCTGCTCGCCGAACATCGTCACCGGCGTGAGCGGCTCCGGCACCCGGAACGGCAGCCCCGCCCCGGAGAGCCGCCGCAACACCTCGATCCGGCGGGGCATCGACGCGGCGCCCAACGGCCTCTTGCTGACGCGGACGGCGGCGACGCCGGGGATCAGCAGCACGTGGTGGACGTTGCCGTCGGGTGCGACGAACGCGTCGTCCAGGCGCACGCCGGGGAGCAGGGCGGACGCGATCTCCCGCAGGTCCGGGGCGGCGTTGGTCATGATCGGAACCTACCCACACCCCGAGAACGGAAGAGGGACGCTCACCGGGAGCGGCCGGCACCCTTGCCGCGCGCTTCCTCGGCGACTGGGCACCGGGCTCGCTCAGGCCGGGGTCGAACTGTGGGGTCCTTCGTCTGCCAGGGCTTGGGTGATCTGGCGGGTGGTCTGCTCGGCGACGCGGGGGTTGACCGCAGCGTGGTGGACGTAGGCGTTCAGGCCGGTGGCCAGCGCCCAGCCACGGCCGCGCGTCCAGGTGGCGTCGTCCACCCCGAGCGCGGCGCGGAACGTGGCTCGAGTCCCGGCCGACAGGAGCGTGAAGGCGATGATCAGGTCGAGCGCCGGATCACCCACCCCGAACTCGCCGAAGTCGATGACGGCACTGAGCCGTCCCCCGGTCGTCAGCAGGTTGCCGGTGTGGAAGTCGCCGTGGCGCCACACCGGATCCTGTCGCGGGGCAGCGAGAGCCGCGTCCCACAGCTCGGTCATCCGCGCGCGGTCGAACGGGACCTCCGCGATGGCCGACCGCGTCGCCGCGTCCCGTGCGGACAGCGGCGCGGCGATGCCGGCAGGTTCGGCGTCGAACCGGTGCAGCGCCTGGAGGAACTCGGCCAGCGCCTCAGCGGCCTCGTGCGAACCGGACAGCGCCTCGACGGTCGCCACCTCGCCGTTCAGCCAGCGCGACACCGCCCACGGCCACGGATAACCGAAGTCCGGTTCCCCCACCTCCACCGGCACGGGCACGGCGAGCGGCAGGTGCGGGGCGAGCCGGGGCAGCCACTCGGCCTCCTTGCGCGCCTGGTCGATCGCGCCGTCGTGACGGGGCAACCGGACGGACAGCTCGTCGCCCAGCCGGTAGATGACGTGATCCGAACCGGCCGGGTCGTGCGGCCGCAGCGGCAACCCGGCCCATCGCGGGAACTGCGTGTCGACCAACCGCCGCGCCAGCGCGTGGGGGAGCCTGGCATCGTCCCGCAGGTTCCACCAACGGGTTATCGGAGTGCTCGAGACAGGTGTCGACCCTGCCGAGCCGGAGGAGTTGCACGACGGCATGGACCCGCAGGTCCGGTACAAGCAAAAACCCCCACGAAGCTGATGTCTCCATCAACCCCGTGAGGGTTCGATCAGTGTCCGAGGGGGGACTTGAACCCCCACGCCCTTACGGGCACTAGCACCTCAAGCTAGCGCGTCTGCCATTCCGCCACCCAGACTGATGTGAACAGAATACAGGGCGTCCGGAGGCCCTCGAACGCGGGGTTACGATCGGCCCGTGAAGGTGATCGTCGAGGCTGATGGCGGCTCCCGGGGCAACCCCGGTCCGGCCGGGTACGGCGCGGTCGTGCGCGACAAGCTCAGCGGCGAGACGCTGGCCGAGCGCAAGGGGTTCATCGGCGTCGCGACCAACAACGTGGCCGAGTACCAGGGGCTGATCGCGGGGCTCAGGGCGGCCAGGGAACTGGGTGCCGAGACCGTCGACGTGCGGATGGACTCCAAGCTCGTCGTCGAGCAGATGTCCGGGCGCTGGAAGATCAAGCATCCTTCGATGCAGCCGCTCGCGAGGGAGGCGCAGGAGGTCGCACGCGACCTCGGGAGGGTCACGTACGAGTGGATCCCGCGCGAGCGCAACAAGCAGGCCGACCGGCTCGCGAACGAGGCCATGGACGACGAGGCCACACCCCGGACCGAGAAGGCCGAGGGGGCCAAGCAGCCGCACTGGAGTGGCGCGATGGGGGAGCCCACGCGGATCATCCTGCTGCGGCACGGGCAGACGAAGCTGTCGGTCGACCGGCGCTACTCGGGGCGGGGTGATCACCCGCTCACGGACCTCGGGCTGGAGCAGGCCGAGAGGGCCGCGGCACGACTGTCCAAGATGGACGGCATCGCGGGCGTCATCTCGTCGCCACTTCAACGAGCCCAGCAGACCGCGCGGAAGCTCGCGGACAAGCTCGACCTCGAGGTCGTCACGCACCAGGGGCTCATCGAGACCGACTTCGGCACGTGGGAAGGGCTGACGTTCGCCGAGGCGAGCGAGCAGGACCCCGAGGTGCACCGGCGGTGGCTGGGCGACACGAGCGTGAAGCCGCCGAACGGCGAGAGCTTCGACGAGGTGCACGCGCGGGTCCGCAAGGCGCGCACGGACATCATCGCCAAGTACGGCGGCAAGACGTTGGTGCTGGTCAGCCACGTCACGCCGATCAAGACGATGCTTCGGCAGGCACTGGACGTCGGGCCGCAGTTCCTGTTCCGGATGCACCTCGACCTCACGGGCATCTCGATCGCCGAGTTCTACCCCGACGGGCACGCGTCGGTGAAGCTCGTCAACGACACCTCGCACCTCGGCTGAGGTCAGCGCGGGGAGTCGCGGCGGCGGACCAGCAGCAGGATCGCCGCCGCCAGGACGACGCCGCCGATCACCAGGGTTTCGACGCCGGGGCCGGCCGTCATGTCCGCGCCGCGGGCGTTGCGCATCTCCTCCTCGGTCCAGCCGGCGCCGGGTGAGCCGGACGGCACGGTGGTCGAGGTCACCTGGGTCGAGGTCGGCTTGCCGGCCAGCAGGAACGCGCCTGCCGCCAGAGCCAGGACGGCCACGGCCAACGTGATGCGGAGCGGTGTCGCCATCCGGTCCTCCCCAGGGTGCACACCCAGTGTTCCAGGGAGGCGCCGGTGTCAGCTGACCTTGCGCAGTCGCGGGGTCAGCGCCCTGGTGAACCGGTCCGCGGCTGCCTCGAGTGCCAAAGCCGTGGCGGGCGTGCCCACGTTCTGGTCCAGCACGAACTCGCCGCGCACCACCTGGTCCGCGCCCTTGGCCGCGAGCAACGGGTGCAGCGCGTAGTCCATCGCCACGAGGAAACCCTGGCTGCCACCCGTCGCCAGCGGTAGTACCGCCCGCCCCCGCAAGGCCTTCTTCGGCAGCAGGTCGAGCAACGCCTTCACCAGTCCGCTGTAGGCGGCGCGGTAGACGGGCGAAGCGACCACCACGCCGTCCGCCCCCAGCACACCGCTCACGGCCTCGGAGATCTCCGGATCCCGGAGGTCCTCGGTGAGCAGCGACAACGTCGGCAGCGCCCGCACGTCGAGCAACGACACGCGGTGCCCTGCGGCTCGCAGCTGTTCCTCCACGAACGACACGACGAGACCGGTCGGCGCGGAGTGGGACGGCGCGCCGGAGATGATCAGCAGATCGGACATGACGGGGCACTCCCTGGGGTGGCGGACGGGACCAGCGCACTCAGAGGAGGCAACACAGGCTTGCTGCCACGCGGCCGTAGTCGACGTGGCGACGTCGTGTCATGGCTGAAGTGAACCAACGTCCGGACCGGTGGACAACCGGTTCCAGACGCTGGGATATCCTCGGATCGCGGATGAGTCGGCAGGGCGGCCGCGGCACGCGAGTGTCGAGGAAAGTCCGGACTCCACAGGGCAGGGTGGTTGTTAACGGCAACCAGGGGCGACCCTCGGGACAGTGCCACAGAGAACAGACCGCCGCGGCGTCAGTCGCGGTAAGGGTGAAACGGTGGTGTAAGAGACCACCAGCGCCCCAGGTGACTGGGGCGGCTAGGTAAACCCCACCCGGAGCAAGGCCAAGAGGGTGCCGGATCGCAAGAGAAGGTGCCTGCGCGAGCGTTCGAGGGCTGCCCGCCCGATGCTCGCGGGTAGGCCGCTAGAGCCTGTCGGCAACGGCAGGCCCAGATGGATGGCCGCCGACTGGGACCTCGGTCCCACGAACAGGATCCGGCTTACATGCCGGCTCATCCGCCTGTATGCATGAAGCCATGCTCTCCCATCTGGAATGCGCCCGTTGCGGCCGCGAACACGACGCCAACGCCGTCCAGAACCTCTGCCACGAGTGCGCGTCGCCGCTGCTGGCCCGCTACGACCTGACGAAGGTCGGCAGGCCGACGAGCGAGAACTCGCTGTGGCGCTACCGCGACGTCCTCCCGGTCCGCGACCCCGACCCGGCCTTCAGCCTCGGCGAGGGCATGACGCCGCTGGTGCCGTTGCCCGCGCTGAGCCGGGCGCTGGACGCGAAGATCCTCATGAAGGACGAGTCGCTCATCCCCACGGGCTCGTTCAAGGCCAGGGGAGCGGCCGTCGGCGTGGCGCGGGCCAGAGAACTCGGCATCGAGGGCATCAAGATGCCGACCAACGGCAACGCGGGTGCCGCCTGGGCCCTGTACGCGGCGCGTGCCGGCATCCGCAGCGTCATCGCGATGCCCGAGGACGCCCCGCTGATCACCCGTGAGGAGGTCGAGGCGAGCGGCGCCGAACTGCGGATCGTGCCGGGCACCATCGCCGACGCCGGCAAGGCCATCGCGGACGTCGACCTGTTCGACGCCTCCACACTCAGGGAGCCCTACCGCATCGAGGGCAAGAAGACGATGGGATACGAGATCGTCGAGCAACTCGGCTGGCGGGTCCCCGACGTGATCGTCTACCCGACCGGCGGCGGGGTCGGCCTGATCGGGATCCACAAGGCGCTCCAAGAGATGCGCGAACTCGGCTGGATCGACGGCAGGCTCCCGCGACTGGTCGCCGTCCAGTCCACCGGGTGCGCGCCGATCGTCCGGGCGTTCGAGGAGGGCGACGACGAATCGCGGTTCTGGGACGGCGCGTACACCGACGCGTTCGGCATCAACGTGCCGAAGCCATTGGGGGACTTCATCATCCTGCGAGCCATCAGGGAAACCGATGGCACGGCGGTGGCGGTGACCGACGAGCAGATCGCGGCCGACCGCGCCGAGACCGCCCGTCTCGAAGGCGTGTTCCTGTGCCCGGAGGGCGCCGCGACGATCAGCGCGGTCCGGGCGTTGCGCGAGAACGGCTGGCTCGCGGCGAACGACGAAGTGGTCGTGCTGAACACCGGGGCGGGCATCAAGTACCCAGCTGTCCGCCTCTAGATCCCTCACTGCCCCAAGGGTGTTACAGAATTTCGGCCGTTCGAGTGGTGCGCCGGGCAAGAGTGGCCACTGTCGGTATCACGGCGAATAGCCCCTGATCCTCCTGTCAGACGGTCGGCCCCTGCAGCCGGCCGTCCCCAAGGGAGGGAAGAGACATGCAACGCAAGCTGACGGTGGTGCTGGCCCTGTCCAGCCTCGTCACCGCTGGAGCCGTCGGGGTCGCGACCGCCGACGTCGCGGAGTTACCCGTCTACGGGGTGAAGAGCTCCGGTCTCGACCAGGAGCAGGCGCAGAAGCTGCAACGGGCGTTCGGCCTCAAGGACGTCCAGAGATCCGAGTCCGGCGCGGTGTCCTTCGCCGACGAGCAGCGGTACCAGTACCTGCCGACCGTCGACAAAGGACAGGGCAAGCCGGACGAGGACGGCAACGCCACCACGCAGACCGCGCTCGACACCGAGGCGATCAAGCGCATCAAGACCGTCCCGACCGAAGAAGCGGCGAAACGCGCGCAGGAAGGCCTGAGGGCCGCCGGAGTGCTGCCGGGCAACGCCTCGCCCACCGCGCAGTACACGACGTTCGAACTCGCGGACCCCAACGGCCGCAACGCACTCACGGCCAACCTCGACACGAGCGTGTCGTACACGTTCCAGCTCGACGGCATCCCGCTGGAGGGCGAGGGCGCGAACATCCGCGTCTCGTTCGACGCACAGGGCGTGACGGCGGTCAGCCACGCCGCCCGCACCTACGACAAGGCCGGCACGGTCAAGGTCAACGACCTCGCCTACGGCACCAAGCTGTGCCAGAAGTACCTGGGCGCCGGCGTCAAGGCGGAGGCGAGCTACGTCTACGCGGCCCCGTCGCTGGACGAGAAGGTCGACAAGATCGAACCGTCGTTCCGCTGCGCCGGCCGCAACGACGACGGTGGCGCACCCCAGGCCATCACCCTGCCCGCCGCGGTCGGCGCCGAACTGCCGCAGCCGGGACCGGGCCAGGAACCGCGCCCCGACGCGCAGTTCAAGACGCAGGCCGCCGGCACGCAGGTCGGCAGCGAGGGCACCGGCGTCTGCTCGGGCCTGCCCAACACCGTGGCGAACATCGGCACGTTCAACACCGAGGCGAGCAACCACGGCATCTCGCGCTCGTTCAGCTGGCTCGACCAGAACGCGTGGGAGAGCGACTTCAAGGACCCGGCCTTCGCGGGAGGCCAGGACACCCAGTGGGCCGACGACGTCGACCTCACCTACTGGCAGGGGCACGGCAGCGGCACCGGCTTCTACTTCAGCGGCTGCTCCAACCACAACGACACCAAGCTCGCCAACACCGATGCGCGCTGGGGCAACAACGACGTCGAGTGGATGAGCCTCTTCACCTGCCTGATCCTCGAGGACAACACGGGCGGCCAGACCTGGGCGCAGCGCTGGGGCCAGGCGTTCCGCGGCCTGCACCAGATCAACAGCTTCACGACCGTCAGCTACAACTCGTCCAACCACGGCGGCAAGTTCGGGCACTACATGTGGCGCTCGCCGTTCCTGTGGTGGAACAACCCGATGAAGGTCCGCGACGCGTGGGCGCAGGCCAGCATCGACACCCAGCCGGCGTCCGTGCGCTGGGCGACGATGGGCGTCTACCTGCCGGCGACCGGTGGGCTGGGCAACTACAACGACTACTTCTGGGGCAAGGGCTCCGTCGGCCCTGACTACGCCTCGACCGGGTGGTTCTGGCGGATCACCGGCTCCTCCTGACACCCGGCACGACCAGGCCCGGTGACCCTCGTGGTCACCGGGCTCCACCCGTTCGCGGGTAACGAGTCGGAGGCTCACGCCGAGCAACGGGCATGGAAGCTGAGCGTGCCGGTGAGGCCGATGGTGGAACGGATCTGGGCCTCGTGTTCGGTGACCGTCAGCTCAGCCGTGCTGGGGTTCGGCATCGACCGCAGGAGCGGAGCGCTGCTCCTGGTCTCCCCGCTGGTCTCGCTGCTGCTGGGAACGTTGATCCTCTTCCACAACGTGCAGATCGCGGAGATCTCGCAGCACCTCCGCAGACGGTTCGAGGCGCCGCTGGCCGAGCGGGTCGACGGCTTCGTGGGCTGGCACGTGTACAAACGCGAGCCCCGGTACCACTTCGCCCGGCGGCTCGTCCCCTACCAGCTGTCGCTCGCCCTGATCGCGGTGGCGCCGGCGGTGGTGGCGATGCCCCTGGCGCTGGCGAACGCGGACTGGGTCGCCTGGGTGGTCCTCAGCGGTTCGCGGGTCTCCCCGACGGCATCCTCAGCACCGGCCGGAACGGCTCCCCGTTGTTGTACAGCTCCTCCAACTCGGTCACGTAGGCCAGCACCGCCGGGTTCACGATGTCCGCCAGCGACCGCACCCCTGCCTGAGGCTCGTAGGACCCGAGGTAGGTGGCCGCCGCACGTGCCCTCTCCAGGACCGACCGATCGAAGTTGATCGTCCTTTGGACCCGACGCCGGGATTGCGTGCCTTGCCCGGTAGGCTCGTCCACGCCTGGAGCACTAGGGGAGGCTGTGATTCCGTCCACACTTCCATCCGGCACGAGGTCAGGTTCGAGCATGGGCGAATCTCCTCGGAGTCGTGGCTCCGGAGCGCGCCCGCTGTGTCCGTCGAGGGGGTCGCAAACCGGCCGTTGAGGGCGTTCACATGGGTGTACACGTGCGCGTGTTTGAGACACACGCACTGTGGGTGACCAGGGCGTTCGCAGTCGGGTGAACCTTGCCAGCGACGGAGAGAATCTCGATCCGGGTGTTCCCCACTGACCTCTCCTCAGTGATGATGTGTCGGCCAGATTAGACGTAATTCCTCCCAGGGGGAACGGCCAGATGATCTACACCCAGCAGCAACAGCCCCACACGACGTGACGAACTCGTGTTCTACTCGTAGCGCAAGCCCCAGCGCACTCTGGAGTAAGAAATGACCGCCATGGACCTGGTGACACTCGCTCAGCAGCAGCCGACGGTGCCGGGCACAAGCAACGTCCGTGACTGGATCCTGGGCAACATCGTTCCACTGCTGCTGCTGACCGTCGCGCTTCTGCTGCTCTGGCTGGGTGGCGGCAAGGGTGACAACGCTGGTGTCATGCGCCGTCTCGGTGGCGTGATCGTCGCATTGGCCATCATCGGCCTCGCGGTCACGACCGACGCGGGGTCGAACATCGGCAAGTGGCTCGCCGGCTTGTTCGTCGGAGGCTGATCCGTGCGGGTCCGCACCGACGACGAGGTCTACCGGGTCGACGCCGTGTGGCTCGGTCCGCCCAAAGCGACATTTCCCTGGCGCGCGCGATACGTCGCGTGGGGCGTCGGGATTGTCGTTTTCCTCGTCGTACTCACTATCGAGCGGCAGATGGGCATCGGGTTCGGGTTCTTCTCGACCGCGTGGGCCCTCGTCGCGACGATCATCCTCACGCGCTTCATCACCCAGCGGATCAGCCATGAGCGGCCACTGACGGCCGTCGGCACGATGTGGGTCCGCGAGCTCACCGCACCTCGAGAGCGCACGGCCAGCACCGGTGGAGCGGCCAGCGCCGCCCGGATCCGGGTCAGCTCGCAGCGGCCTCGTCCCAAGTTGAGCAAGAAACAACAACTCCGGGCGAGACAGCAGGCCCAGCCCCGCCGGACGCCAGACAGCCGTAAGAAGGAGGTTCGCGGTGTTCGGAAGCCGGCGAGACCGTGACCGTCGCTCCGCCCAGCACATCGCCCAGCACGCCGCTGCCGACCCGCGCGACCGCGACCGGGCCGCGTACTCGAAGCGTGGCCGCCGCCTGCCCGGTGAGCAGGCCGTGCCGAGCTACACGCCGTCGATCGCGGCCCGCAGCATCGACGGTCACCTGCTGCGCACCGGCCAGGAGGTCTACGCCTGGTACCGGCTCGCGCCGCAGCGCTGGTCGTTCCGCAGCGACTCGCAGCGCCAGGACCTGATCGCGGCCATCGCCGGTCAGTACGCCGAGCTGCAGGGGCGCTGGATGCACCTTCGGGTGACGACGCGGCCGTACCCGATCCGCATGTGGGCCGAGGCGCACGTGCACAACGCCGTCAAGCGCCTGCCGGACACCCCCGGCACGCTGTCGTTCGACGACTACATGGTCGGCGAGCAGCAGCAGCTCATGGGCCGCTCGATGGCGGAGAAAGAGGTCTACCTGGGCGTCCAGGTGCAGACCCGCAACATGATGGACCGCGCCGTCGAACGCGCCGCTCCCGTGCTGCGCAAGGTCTTCCCGGACGCCGTGGACGCCGAGCTGGTGGCCCTGGACTCCGAGGTGGAGCACCTCGACCAGGTCATCGGGTCCGCCGGTCTCGAAGGCCGTCCCGCGACGGCCGAGGAGATGTCCTGGCTGATGCACCGGTCGTGCTCGCTGGGCCTGCCCGCGCCGCGCAACCTGCCCGCCGTGCCCGGTGCCGCGTGGGAACCGGAGGACCTGGCGTCGTTCACCGACGCCGCGGACTTCCACCAGGAGCCCTACTCGCCGACGGTGACGGTGCGCGGCCGCACGGGCTCGAACGCGGGCATCAAACGGCACGTCGCGGTGCTCACGGTCGGGCTCATGCACGGCCTGCAGATCCCCGAGGTCGACGACCCGTGGGTGCAGCGCGCCGACCGGCTCCCCGCGAGTGTCGAGTGGTCCGCCCGCATCTACGTGCGCAAGCCCGAAGAGGTGTCGGGTGAGCTGTCGCGGCAGATGAGCAAGGTCCGCTCGCAGGTCCGCCACTACACCGACGAGCACGAGCTGGAACCGCCGCAGTCGCTGGCCCGCCAGGCCGGTCGCGTGCTGGAGATCGACGACGAGATGACGTCGGGCTTCACCGCGCTGGGCACCCGCGTTCGCTCCTGGTGGCGGCTCGCCGTCAGCGGACCGACCGAGCGCGAGGCCCTCAGGCTCGCGCAGTCGTTGCTGGAGCTGTACAAGCCGAAGGTCTCGATCGACCACCCCGAGGCCCAGTACGCGATCGCCCGCGAGTTCATCCCGGGTGAGCCGCTGTCCAACGGCGCGTACCTGCGTCGCGGCAGCGTGTTGTGGGCCGCGTCCGCCGTCCCCACGGCCACGGCCGAGGTCGGTGACCGGCGCGGCATCCTGCTCGGCGAGACCGTCACGGCCACCCGCCGCCCGGTCGCGTGGGACCCGTGGATGGCGCAGGAACTCCGCGACGCCTCCGGTCTGACGGCCATGGTCGCGGGCCTGGGTGCCGGCAAGTCGTTCCTCGGCGGCGGCATGGTCTACAAGACTCTGCGGGCCGGCGCGCACTGGACGCTGCTCGACCCGTCCGGCCCGCTCTCCGCGCTGTGTGAACTGCCGGAGCTGCGGCCCTACGCCCGTCCGATCAACCTGCTCAACGCCCAGCCCGGGATCCTGAACCCGTACCGGGTGGTCGCCGAGCCGATGATCGAGCACTTCCTCGACGAGGACGACCCCGAACGGGCCTGGCGCCGGGAGAAGGCCCTCGCGGCCGCCACCCGCCGCCGTCTCGTGCTGGACGTGCTCACCGGCCTGCTGCCGTACGAGGTCGCGCGCCTGCCCCAGACGCGCATCGTGCTGCTGCGTGCCGTCCGCACGGTCGGTGGCCGCTTCGACGCCCACCCCGGTCTCGTCTTCGAGGCGCTGCGCCGGGACGCGTCCGAGCACCACGAGCATGCCGTCGTCGTCGCGGACTTCCTCGACGAGATGCGCGAGCGCATGTCGTTGCTGATCCCCGAGGAGAACCTGGACCCGTACAACGAGGTGCGCGACGACCGCCTCACCGTCCTCACCATGGCGGGCCTGAACCTGCCGAAGGACGGCGTCGGCCGCGAGCACTGGACGGACGCGGAGTCGCTCGGCGTCGAGATGCTGAACCTCGCCGCCTGGCTGACCCAGCGGTCGATCTACGAGAAGCCGAAGGACCAGCGCAAGGGCGTCTGGATCGACGAGGCGTTCTTCCTCTCCGAGGTCCCGACCGGCCGCGTGCTGATGAACCGCTTCGCGCGTGACTCGCGCAAGTGGAACGTCCGCGTGCTGCTGTCGTCCCAGATCCCCGCCGACTTCCTGAAGATCCAGGGCTTCGTCACCCTGCTCGACTCGGTCTTCGTCGGCAGGCTCGACGACGACTCGGCCCAGGCGGACGCGCTGCGGCTGCTCAAGGTGCCGATCGGCGCCGGGTACGAGCAGGTCATCGCGTCACTCGGCCGCCGCCCCGGCGGTGAGCGCAACGCGACCGAACGCGACCGCGCGCCGCGTCAGTTCATCTTCGGCGACGGTGCCGGTGGTGTGGAACGGATCCGCATCGACTTCAGCGGTCCGCACCTGGAGCACCTGCGCAACGCCCTCGACACGACCCCCGACGCCAAGCGCGACAACGGCAAGGGCGAGCTCGTGCCGATGGACGACGACGCGGCTCCCCAGCCGCCCGCCTACGTGCCCGACGAGATCGACGACGAACTGGCGGCGGACATGGAGCTAGGACTCACAGAGGAAGAAGAGGCCCAGTTGGTGGGCCACGGTGACGGCACCAACCGCCGCCGGGACGGCGGCGCATGACGGCGCTGACGATCGTGCTCGCGATCGCCGCCTTGCTCTGGGCAAGGCGGCGGTTCGCGCTGCGCGCGTCAGCACGCACCAAGTCGGTGACGATGGTGGCCGCCATCCTGGCGCTGCAGTGCGTCATCGGTGCCCCGATGGCGCACGCCCAGGCGTGTGGCGACCCGCCCAACCCCGAACGGCCCGGCGCCGGCATGGTCGGCGCGCTCGACCCGCCCGTCGGCAACGGCCTGCCCGGCTCGCCGTACCTCGAGTACGGCTACGCGGGCATGGTCTGGCACCAGTACCAGGCCAAGTGCGGTGTCCTGCCGGACGCCAACGCCACGCTCGACACGTGGGCGGGCAACGAGCTCTTCAGCATCGGCAAGAACATCGTCGGTGCCACGAACGCGTTGCACTACACGGTGATGGGCCGCGGCCTGCTGGTCCCGCTGGACGACGCCGTGAAGAACGGCGTGCAGAAGGTCTACGACAACGTCTACCTGCGCTGGTTCGGCCTGGTGGCGTTGCTCCTCGCGATCCTGATGTTCCGGCAGATCTGGACCGGCGACTTCGCCGCGATCTCCAAACGCGGGCTCTGGGCGCTGGCGGCCATGTGGCTGGCGACGTCCACACTGGCCCTGCCGCAGTTCTACAACCTCCTCGACAACACGCTGGTCTCCAAGACCTCGGAGATCCAGGCGGGGTTCATCGAGGCGCCTGAAGAACAAGGCACACTTCACGTACTACCAACGAAACTGCACGACGCCGTCGTCTACCAGAGCTGGCTGAGAGGCGCGTTCGGCACGCCGGAGGCACCACAGGCCGCCGAGTACGGCCCGCGCATCCTGAAGGCGCAGGCGTGGACCACGGCCGAGATCGCCGAGGGCAAGGACGCCAACCAGGCCGCCCTGGACGCCAAGAAGAACGAGTGGAAGGCCCTGGAGGGCCAGCTCGGCACCGCCAAGGGCTACTTCGACGGCACCGACGGCAGCCGCACCGGCGCCGGGTTCCTGGCACTGCTGCAGTCGATCGCGTTCTCGCTGTTCCAGTTGTTCGCGAAGGCCGCGGTGCTGCTGGCCCAGCTGCTGCTGCGCATCCTGACGCTCGCCGGACCGCTCATCGGCCTCGTCGCGCTGCTGCACCACGACCTGCTGCGCAAGGTCGCCCGCGCGGCCGCCGTGACGATCTTCAACGTGCTGGTGCTCGCGGTCCTCGCGGGTGTGCACGCGCTGCTGCTGCAGGCGATCTTCAACGCCACAGGGCTCTCGTTGCTGACGCGCACGTTGCTGGGCCTGATGCTGACACTCGTGTGCTTCGTGATCGGCAAACCGTTGCGCCGCATGTGGCAGATGGTCGAGATGTCCGTCGGCTCGGCGAGCAACGTCCTGCCGATGAGCGGTGGCGTCTGGTCGAAGATGGTGAACCGCAAGAAGCAGGCCGGTCCGACGCCGCAGGACGAGTTCTGGGAGTCCGTGCGGGAGAACGAGACCGACGGCGACGAGGTGCCGCAGCGCGGTCGCGGCCGGGTGCGCCCGGAGGCGTCCAACCCGGTCATGGCCACGGCGCAGCGGCTCGACCGCGACTCCCGTCCCGGCCAGATCGTCGGCGGTGGCGACTCCTCGTCGGTGCGGGCCGGCGCGTTGCCCTCGGGTTCGGGTCCGGTGGCACTGCCCCCCGCACGGTCGCGCGTGGTGGACAGCCCGACGGTCACCGACCGGCAGTGGGACCGGGTCGACGACGCGGTGCTCGTGCCGTCGCGGTCGGCCGCCTACTCCGCTCCGGTGCAGGAACCCCGCAGGGCCGAGACGGAAGTGGTGGCAGGACGCCCGGTGCACGTGATCTACCGGCCTTCGCGCGGTTTCGAAGTCAGGGACAACTGAAGGGAGGCGTAGGTGCCGATCCGTACCAACCGCGGCCGTGCCGCGGTCTACCGCAGGCTCTGGGGCTGGCCGCTGCGTTCCCCGCGTCACCTGGCCGCCTCGATCATCATCTTCGTGGTGCTCGTGGTCTCGCTCGGCGTGATCATCCCCAGGGTGCTCGACCGCAAGGCCGCTGACCCGTCCGCGGCCGGTCCGCCCTCGTCGTCGTCGCAGGGCACCCAGGTCGGCCAGCTGCCGTCGAGCGGGTCCTCGTTGCCGACCAAGGCGCCGTCGCCGTCCAACTCGGCGAAGGCGGCACCGCCCCCGGCCGACGCGCAGCTCGTCGCCGAGCTGTGGGCGGAGAACTGGGTCAAGCCGCCGCCCGGCAACGACGTCACCAAGTGGCTCAAGCAGCTCGAGGAGTACACGACCCCCGAGTTCCTGGCACAGATGGCCACGATCGACCCGAGGAACGTCCCGACGTCGTTCGACAAGGTCAGGGCCGTGAAGTCGACGACGTCCTCGATCGACTTCGAGACGACCACCAGCATCGGCAAGGTGCGCATCACGGCGGTCAAGGCGCCGAACGGCGAGTGGCTCGTCAACAGCTACACGAAGGTGGACTGAGCCATGCGCGTGATGTTGCTGCTCGGGGCGCTGGCGATGATCGTCGTGATCGCGGTGACGACGTCAGGCGTGTCGCAGGTGGTCAGCAACTCCACGAACCCCGGCGCCGGCGCGAACCTCATGCGGATGAGCTGCAACGCGGCCATCGGCCCGTGGGACGCGGGCGGCGGCGACAAGGGCCGCCACGACGCCTCGCGGCTCAACGAGGAGCAGCGCAACATCGTCGCGCGCATCATCTCCATCGGCCAGGAGCGCAAGCTGCCGCCGCTCGCGTGGCAGGTCGCGATCCAGGCGGGCATGACCGAGTCGGGTCTGCGCCCGTTGAACTACGGCGACCGCGACTCGCTGGGCATCTTCCAGATGCGTCCGTCGATGGGCTGGGGAACACCGGCCGAGGTGACCGACCCGACGTACGCGATCAACAAGTTCTACGACGTCCTGGTGAAGGTGCCGGACTGGGAGAACAGGCGGCCCGGCGACTCGGCGCAGGCCGTGGAGCGGTCGGCGTTCCCGGACCGGTACCACAACTGGGAGGCCATGGCGGCGTTCCTGCTGGGTGAGCTGGGCGCGGTCGCGGACCCGGCGGGCTGCGGCGCGGGCGCGGGCCAGTTCCTGCTGGCGTCGAACGCGGCGGGCATCGCCATCCAGTTCACCAAGGAGCAGTTGGGCGAGCCGTACCTGTGGGGCGGCAACGGCCCGGACGCGTGGGACTGCTCCGGCATCCTGGTCAAGGCGTTCGGCGCGGCCGGCGTGAGCATCCCGCGCGTCGCGAACGACCAGTACGAGAAGGGCGGCGCCCACCTCCCGGTGCGCGACGCCCAAGCAGGCGATCTGATCTTCTGGGCGACCGACACGGCCAACTCCCGAACAGTGCACCACGTGGCCATGTACCTGGGCGGGGACGAGTACATCCATGCCCCCCAGACGGGTGATGTCGTGAAGATCAGCAAGATCAACTGGGACTATTACGAGTTGATGCCGCTGGCCGTCCGGCCGGGCGTGTAGATCGCGGGGAGGCGCTCCATGTTCAATCACGACCCCATCCCGAGGCCTTCAGGACCGCCCGCGTCGAGCACACCAGTGCGTGACTACGTGGCGGCCGGAGCACCGGGGGTCTCGGGCGACTACGTGGTGATCCCACGTGCGCTGGCCGAGGCCATGCCGTTGCCGTTCCAGCAGCACCTGGTGCACCTGCTGGCGGACTTCCACCGCACGTACGGCCACCTCAAGTGGCCGGTGTACCGCGTGGTGCCGTCCCGCTACGAGAAGCTGGGTGATCTCGACGAGGAACAGCTCGCCGAGGTCGGCGCCATCATGGAGATCGACTCCGACGGATCTCTCGTCTACCGGGACCGTGCCGGACGTAAGATCGAGAACGCCGAAGACCGCACGGTGCTGGTCTCATGTTTGGATCCGATCCCGTCGGAGTACGCCAACGCCAACCAGTCCACGCCGCCGCGGGGATTCCCGGCGCCTTTGGGAGGCGAACGCGTATGAGTGACAGCAGCGGTTGGTACTACTGCCTGACCCACCAGACGGTGGAGCAGGGCAAGGGCTGCAAGGGCGGGGACCGCATGGGTCCGTACCCGGACGAGGCCACCGCGGCCCGCGCCCTGGAGATCGCCAGGGAGAAGACGAAGGCGGCCGACCAGTCCGACAAGAAGTGGCGCGGCGACGACGAGGACTGAGTTGCGAGTACCTAGTCTGTGCGGGTGGCTTCCCTGACGATCCGCACGGGCCGTGCAGACCTGTCCTTCGACGGCATCCGCACCGAGTTCGGTCTGTCGGCGAGTTATCCGCCGGCCGCGCTCGCCGAGGCTGAGGAGGCGGTCTCCCGATCTCCGGGTGACCGCCCCGACCTCACCTCGATCCCGCTGGTCACGATCGACCCGCCCGGCGCGAAGGACCTGGACCAGGCGCTGTGCGTGACGAAGTCCGGTGACGGGTTCACCGTGCACTACGCGATCGCCGACCTGGGGTTGTTCGTGACGCCCGGCGGTGCGCTGGACGTCGAGGTCCGGCGCCGTGGGCAGACCAACTACCTGCCTGACGGCAACGTGCCGTTGCATCCGACCGTGCTGTCCGAGGGCGCGGCTTCTCTCTTGCCGGGTGTCACACGTCCCGCCGTGCTGTGGACCTTCGAGTGCGGTGCCGACGGCATCCCGGTGGAGGTCGAGGTGCGCCGGGCGCTGGTGCGGTCCACCGCCCAGTTCGACTACGCCTCGGTCCAGGCCACGTTCGACGCCGGGAACCCGCACCCGTCGGTCGCCGCGCTGGCCGAGTTCGGTCCGCTGCGCCGTGCCTACGCCCGTGAACGCGGTGCCATCGAACTGCAGCTGCCCGAGCAGGAGATCGAACCGGACGGCGACGGCTGGAAGCTCGTCACCCGGCCGCGCGCCGCCGTGGACTCCTGGAACGCCGAGATCTCGCTGATGACCGGCATGGCCGCAGCCGCGATCATGCTGGAGGCGAAGGTCGGAGTCCTCCGCACGCTGCCCGACCCGGACCCGGCGGCCGTCACCTCGCTGCGCAGGTCCGCGGCGGCGCTGAAGGTGAAGTGGCCGGCCGACCTGTCGCCGGGCGCGTTCCTGGCCGGGCTCGACCCCGCGACGCCCGAGGCGCTGGCGCTGTTCACCGACGCCACCCGGCTGCTGCGGGGTGCGGGCTACTCGGCGTTCTCCGGTTCGGTGCCGGAGGTCACGACGCACGCGGGTGTGGCTGCGCCGTACACGCACGTCACCGCACCGCTGCGCCGCCTGGTCGACCGCTTCGCCACCGAGGTCTGCCTGGCCGTGACGGCGGGGGAGGAGCTCCCGTCGTGGCTGGCCGAGGCCCTCCCGCAGCTGCCGTCGGAGATGGGCTCGTCGGACTCCCTCGCCTCCAAGGTGGACCGCGCGGCCACGGACCAGGTCGAGGCCTGGGTGCTGGCCGGACGTGTCGGCCAGGAGTTCGACGCCGTCGTCCTGCGCGCCGGGGACAACGAGGCCGAGGTCTTCGTCTCCGACCCGCCGGTCCTGGCGAAGTGCTCGGGCCGGAACCTCCCGGAGGGTGACCACCTCCGCGTCCGCCTGACCGAGGCCGACCCGGTGGAGCGCAAGGTCCGCTTCGAACGCGCCTGAGTCGCACGCCACCACCAGCCCGGTGCCGCCCCGTGTGAAGATGCAGGGGTGACTGAAATCCGTGACCTCACAGTCGGAGTCCTCGGCGGCACCGGAGCCCAGGGCAAGGGCCTGGCCGTCCGCTGGGCCCACGCAGGCGTCAAGGTGATCATCGGTTCCCGCAGCGCCGAGCGGGCCGAGCTCGCCGCGAAGGAGATCGTCGAGGTCGCCGGCGGCACCGTGAGCGGCGCGGACAACGCCGACACCGCGGCGAACTCCGACATCGTCCTGGTGGCGGTTCCGTGGGAGGGCCACGGCGACCTGCTGTCCTCGCTGCGCGACCAGCTGGCCGGGAAGATCGTCATCGACTGCGTCAACCCGCTCGGCTTCGACAAGCAGGGCCCGTTCGCGCTGCCGGTCGCCGAGGGCAGCGCGGCACAGCAGGCTGAGCTCCTCCTGCCGGAGTCGAAGGTCACCGCCGCGTTCCACCACGTGTCCGCCGTGCTGCTGGCCGACCTGGCGAACGTGTCCGAAGTGGACATGGACGTCCTCGTGCTGGGCGACGACCGCGAGGCCACCGACACCGTCCGGGAACTGGCCGAGCTCGTGCCCGGCTTCCGCGGCGTCTACGGCGGCCGGCTGCGCAACGCGCACCAGGTCGAGGCGTTCACCGCCAACCTCATCGCGGTCAACCGCCGGTACAAGACCCACGCCGGTCTGAAGATCACGGGCGTCTGATGCTCCCCGCCGACGACCTCGGTGAGCCGGTCGCGCTGGACCAGCCACGACGAGTGGTGAGCCTGGTGCCGTCGATCACCGAGGCCGTCGCGCAGAGCGTGCCCGACTCCCTGGTGGGCGCCACGGACTACTGCACCCACCCGGCCGATCTCGACGTGCCGCGCGTCGGCGGGTCGAAGTACCCGGACGTCGACAGGATCCTCGCGCTGACCCCGGACCTCGTGATAGCGAACTCCGAGGAGAACCGCGCCGAGGACGTGGACCGGTTGCGCGCCAACGGCATCAACGTCTGGGTGACCGAGGCGCCGAAGACGGTCCCGATGGCGCTGGAGTCGTTGCGCAGGCTCTTCGGCCTGGGCTGGGACCTCGAACCGGACTGGCTCACGCAGGCCGAGGCCCTCTGGCGCGACACGAAACCGGCGAAGCTGACCGCGTTGGTCCCGGTCTGGCGCCGCCCGTGGGTGGTCGTCGGCAGGGACACCTTCGCCACCGACGTGTTGCGGCGCCTGGGAATCGAGAACGTCTACGCCGGGCACGAGGAGCGCTACCCGCGCCCGTCGCTGGAGGAGCTGAACGACCAGCGCCCCGACCTGGTGATCCTGCCCGACGAGCCGTACGTGTTCACCCACGAGGACGGCCCGGAGAGCTTCCCCGGCCTGCCCTACGCGTTGGTCAACGGCAGGCACCTCACCTGGTACGGGCCTTCGCTCGTGGAAGCAAAGCCTGGGCTCCAGAGGGCACTGGACTACGGCCAGGGTTGACAACCCTGGGTGGATTCGCGGAACCGCGTGCGCTGCCAGGATTCTCGCTCATGGGGAAACTAGCCGCGATCATCGCGACAGCCGCCGCCACCGTCACGCTCACGGCCGTCCCGGCCAGCGCCGAACCCGTCGTCGTCTACCAGCTCGCCGGCACCACCCGCTGCCTCGCCGACGTGAGCGGCAACATCGTTCTGCGGCCGTGCAACGAGCTCGCGGACGAACAGCGCTGGATCGTCCCGATCAGCGGTGGTGTCGACTGGCCGCACAACATGGCCACCGACAAGTGCCTCGGCGCGACCACCTCCGGCGACGTGCTCGGCCAGGCCTGCACGTCGGGCTCCGGCCAGCGGTGGCGCCGGGTGCCGACGGGGACCTCCTTCCAGTTCCGCAACGTCGGCACCGGCAAGTGCCTCACCGCCCAGGTGACGCTCGCGGCCTGCACCACGGCCAGCGCGAAGTGGAACGGCCTGCGCTAGTCGCGGAACCGATCCGTCGCCGCCAGCAGCGCAGACAGGATGCCGGGCTCGTCGTAGGCGTGCCCGGCGTCCGGCACCAGCACCAGTTCGGACTCCGGCCACGCCTTGTGCAGGTCCCACGCCGACACCGCCGGAGTCGCGATGTCGTACCGGCCCTGCACGATCACACCCGGAATGTCCTTCAACCGCACCGCGTCCCGGATCAGCTGCCCCTCCTCGAACCAGCCGTGGTGCACGAAGTAGTGGTTCTCGATCCGCGCGAACGCCAGCGCGTACTCCGGCACGGCGAACTCCGCCACCAGTTCGGGCCGGGGCAGCAACGTGACCGTCGCGCCCTCCCACGTGCTCCACGCGACCGCGGCCGGTCCGTGCACGGCGGGGTCCGGGTCGGCGAGCAGCTTCGCGTACAGCTCGACGGGATCACCCGACTGACCGGCCAGCGGCGCCGTGAACCGCTCCCACAGGTCGGGGAAGAGGTTGGCCGCCCCGCCGCGGTAGTACCAGTCCACTTCGGACGAACGCAGCGTGAAGATGCCGCGCAGCACCAGTTCCGACACCCGCGAGGGATGCGTCTCGGCGTACGCCAGTGCCAGCGTCGACCCCCAGGACCCGCCGAACACCTGCCAGCGGTCGATCCCCAGCGAGGTCCGCAGCAGCTCCATGTCGGAGACGAGGTGCCAGGTCGTGTTCAGCGACAGGTCACCGGACGTGGAGGCGTGCGGCCGTGAACGCCCGCACCCGCGCTGGTCGAACAGGATGATCCGGTAGGCGGACGGGTCGAACAGCCGGCGGTGCGACGGCGAGCAGCCGCCGCCGGGGCCGCCGTGCAGGAAGACGACGGGCTTGCCGGACGGGTTGCCGCACTCCTCCCAGTACACGAGGTTGCCGTCGCCGGTGTCCAGGCTGCCTGACGCGTGGGGCTCGATCTCCGGGTACATGGGCCTATCGTCGGACACATGGCGCAGTTCTCGCAGGAGACCTCCACCACCACGGGGGCGTTCGTCCGGCAGCCGAACCGCTTCACCGCACGGCCGGAGCCCGAACCGGGGCGCTACCGGCTCGCGGTCAGCCTCGCCTGTCCGTGGGCACACCGCGCGGTCGTCGTCCGCAAGCTCCTCGGCCTCGAAGAGGCCATCTCACTGGCGGTCGTCGACCCGATCCGGGACGAGAAGGGCTGGCGTTTCCCCGAGACCGATCCGGTCCTGGGCATCGACTACCTCGAAGAGGCCTACGTCAGGGCCGACGAGCACTACGAGGGCCGGGTCACCGTCCCGGCGCTGATCGACACCACGACCGGCGAGGTCGTCACCAACGACTACCCGCAGATCACCCTGGACTTCAGCCTCAGGTGGCGCCCGGAGAGCACCCTCTACCCGGAGCACCTGCGGCAGGAGATCGACGCCTGGATCGAGCCGATCTTCCACAACGTCAACAACGGCGTCTACAAGGCCGGTTTCGCCACGTCACAGGAGTCCTACGAACAGGCCTACACCGACCTGTTCGCCGAACTGGACCGCATCGAGGCCCACCTCGCGACGCACACGCACCTGGTCGGGGAGCAGCTCACCGAGGCCGACATCCGGCTGTGGACCACGCTGGTCAGGTTCGACGCCGTCTACCACGGCCACTTCAAGTGCAACCGGAACAAGCTGACCGAGATGCCGAACCTGTGGGAGTACGCCAAGCGCCTCTACGCGCAGTTCGGGGACACCGTGAACTGGGACCACATCAAGCGCCACTACTACGTGACGCACCACGACATCAATCCGACCGGGATCGTGCCGGCGGGCCCAGACCCGGAGGTCTGGACCCGCTAGGACGAACGATCAGTGGAAGGTGTGCTCGGGACCGGGGAACTGCTGCCCGCGCACCTCGTTGGCGAACTCGGTGGCGGCGCCCAGCATGATGTTGCCGATGTCCGCGTAGCGCTTGACGAACCGGGGCGCCTTGCCGCGGTTCAGGCCCATCATGTCCTGCCACACCAGCACCTGGGCGTCGGTGTCCGGACCGGCGCCGATGCCCACGGTCGGGATGACGAGGTCGTGCGTGATCTGCTTCGCGACCTCGGCGGTCACCATCTCCAGCACGACCGCGAACGCGCCCGCCTCCTGCACCGCCAGCGCGTCCTGCACGACGACGTCGTGGTTGTCGTGACGCCCCTGCACGCGGTAGCCGCCGAGCTGGTGCTCGGACTGCGGGGTGAAGCCGATGTGCGCCATGACCGGGATGCCCGCGGCCGTGATAGCGCGGATGTGCGGCGCGAAGTAGGCGCCACCCTCCAGCTTGACCGCGTGGGCCTGGCCTTCCTTCATGAACCGGACCGCCGTCGCGACGGCCTGCTCGACCGACACCTGGTACGAGCCGAACGGCAGGTCAGCGACCACGAGAGAGCGCTTGACCGAGCGCGTCACCGCGCGCACGAGCGGTACGAGCTCGTCCACGGTGACCGGAAGCGAGGTCTCGTTGCCGTAGACGGTGTTCGAGGCCGAGTCGCCGACCAGCAGGACGGGGATGCCGGCCTCGTCGAAGATCGAGGCGGTGAAGGTGTCGTACGAGGTGAGCATGGGCCACGCCTCGCCGCGTTCCTTCATCTCACGCAGGTGGTGGACGCGAACGCGCTTGGCCGGGGGCTTCTGGCCCGCTCCGGAGCCGTAGGGCGCGGAAACATCGGCAGTGGTCATCGTCGACCGTTCCTTTCCTCGAGGCCCACATCAGTGGGTCCCCGGGCGCTTTGTGCACGGTTGCCGAACACCAGAGTGGCACCGTTGGCGACAAACGGAACACCGATGCGGTCACCGTCACACGCCTGGCCCCTCGAATCACTCCTCGGGCACTCCCTTGAGCGATTCACGAACCGCCATGACCACTGCGTCCGGCCGATCCATCTGAATCATGTGGCGGCTGCCGGGCACCGGCACGTTGCGTCCCCACGGCACGAGAGCGGCCAACGAGCGGTGCTCCGGCCACACCTTTCGTCCGGCAGTGAGGACCAACCAGGGCACCCGAGGCAACGGCCGCCGCTTCCGCAGCCGTTCGAGCGTCGCCACCTGACCGGGGTACGACGCGAGCTCCCACAGCACCGCCCGCCCGACGCCAGGCCGTCGGTAGACGAGTTCGACCAGGTCAGAGGGGGCGGGATCGGTCATGCCGAGGGTCGAGACGGCGGTCAGCAGGTTGCGGAACGAGTGCCCGTACCGCTGCGTGATCCGGGCGCCGAGCCAGCGGCTGCCGATCGCCCGCACGCCCTGCGCGATCACCGCCGACATGTCGAACGGGGCTCCCGCGCCCGGCGCCTCGGCGTCCGGGTCCAGCAGGACCACCCCGTCGACCCGGTGCGGTCGCAGCCGCGCGTACGCCTCGACGTGCATCGACGCCATCGAGTGCCCGACCAGGATCGCCCGCGGCACCCCGCGCAGCACCGCGTCCAGCACGGCCACTTCGCGCGCCAGTGACGGCCCGCGCCGGGCGGGACCGCTCAGGCCGAGGCCGGGCCGGTCGAACACGATCACCCGTGCGTGTGGTTCGAGCAGCCGCACCGTGCGGTCCCAGTCGAACCACGCCCCGCCCAGGCCCGAGCTGAGCACGACGACGGGCTGGTCGACACGCCCGGACGTGGCGACATGCACCCGCCCGGCCGAAGACGGAATCATGGCGGTCATCAGCTGACCTCGGGAGTGGTAGTGGCACCGGCGTGGAAGTGGAAGACCGCGGGCGCGATCGCGACGATCGTGCAGCTCGCCGGGGTGTTGTCGCTGCTCAGAGTCATTCTGCCGGAGGACAGCTGGTTCACCGACGTCGCGGACGGCATCGGGTACTTCTTCGGCCTGCCGATCGACGGCAACCTGTTCATCGCCATGGTGTTCTTCGTCCTCGGCGCCGCCCTGCGCAGGCACAAGCGAGCGGCGCTGTGGACGCTGCTGCTGTTCCAGGTCATGGGCCTGGTGCTGGTCGGCTTCATCATGGTCATCTTGGCCCTGGCGCCTGAAGAAATCCTGGATCCGGGCGAGCGACCGCACTGGGTGTTCCTCGGTGTCGGCGTGGCGACCTCGGTGTTGTTCGTCGCGCTGCTGGTCGCGGTGCGCGAGGCGTTCCCGGCTCGGGTGGCCCGAGGGGCGTGGCGGCGGGCGCTCGTGTCGTTCGTGCTGGGCATGATCGTGCTGATCGGGGTGGGCTGGGGCCTCACCGAGATCTTCCCCGGCAAACTGGTCGCGCAGCTCGACAAGCTCGCGTGGGCGGCGAACCAGGCGACGGGTGAGGTCGTCCGGCTGGGCCGCCTCGACATCCCCGAGGGTCCGCAGTGGCTGAGCGTCGTGCTCGGCCTGTTCGGTGTGCTCGTCGCGATCCGGGCGATGTACCTGTTCTTCCGCGGTGTCCGCAGCCAAGCCATGATCACCGGTGACCAGGAGCTCGACGTGCGCCGCCTGCTCGCGGCCGACGGCGAGCCCGACTCGCTGGGGTACTTCGCGACCCGGCGCGACAAGAGCGTCGTGTTCGCGGCGTCCGGCAGGGCGGCGCTGACGTACCGGGTGATCGGCGGCGTGACGCTGGCCTCCGCCGACCCGATCGGCGACGAGGAGCACTGGCCAGAGGCCGTCCTGGCGTGGCTGGCCGAGGCACGCACCTACGGCTGGACGCCGGGTGTGCTCGGCGCGTCCGAACGAGGCGCGCAGGTCTACTCCGACGCCGGACTCAAGGCGCTGGAGATCGGTGACGAGGCGATCCTCGACGTCCGCCGGTTCGTCCTGGCCGGTCCGGAGCGGAAGGGACTGCGCCAGGCCGTGTCGCGCGTCGAACGGGCCGGGTACACCACACGCGTCCGCCGGCACAGCGAGATCGCGCCGGACGAGATGGCGTCCATCCTGGACCTGGCCGAGGCCTGGCGCGGCGCCGAGACCGAACGCGGGTTCTCGATGGCGTTGGGGCGCCTGGGAGATCCGAGCGACGGCCGGTGCGTGATGGTCGAGGCCTACGACGCCTCGGGTGCGTTGCGCGGTCTGCTGTCGTTCGTGCCGTGGGGCCGCCGAGGGGTTTCTCTTGATCTGATGCGCCGGGACAGGGCGGCGGAGAACGGCCTCAACGAGTACATGGTCGCCCAGCTCGCGGCCGCCGCCGGACATCTTGGTGTGCAACGGATCTCGCTGAACTTCGCGATGTTCCGCGCGGTGTTCGAGGAGGGCGAGAAGATCGGCGCCGGTCCGGTGCTGCGCGCGTGGCGGCGGGTTCTTTCTCTGGCGTCGCGGTTCTTCCAGCTGGAGTCGCTGTACCGCTCGAACGCCAAGTACCTGCCGGAGTGGGAGCCGCGTTTCCTCTGCTACCAACGCTCCCGCTCGTTGCCGAGGGTCAGCATCGCCGCCGGTGTCGCCGAGGGTTTCGTGCCGTCACTGCGATCGCTGCGCAAGCGGGCGTTGCAGAAGACGGACGTCAGCGACGAGTTCGCCCTGAAGGTGGCCGAGATCGACGCGATCCGGGTCGAACCGAAGTCCCTGCGCAGGCCGGAGCAGGTCCGCGTGCGCATCGCGAAGGTCGAACGGCTGGTGGCCGCGGGAGTCGACCCGTACCCGGTCGGCTTCGACCGCACGGATCTCCTTGCCGGAGCCCGGGAACGCTTCGGCGAGGAGGTCTCGGTCACCGGCCGCGTGGTGGCGTTGCGGGAGATGGGCAAGCTCTGCTTCGCGCGGCTGCGGGACTTCAGCGGCGAGATCCAGCTGATGCTGACCGTCGACTCGCTCGGCTCGGGCCTGGCGTCCTGGAAGGCGGACGTCGACCTCGGCGACCACGTCGGTGTCACCGGACGCGTGGTCAAGTCCGACCACGGCGAGATCTCCGTGCTGGCCACGTCCTGGACGATGACCGCGAAGTGCCTGCACCCGTTGCCGGACAAGCGGAAGGGCTTCACCGACCCGGAGGCCCGCGTCCGCCAGCGCTACCTCGACCTGGTGGTGAACCAGGACTCGGCGCACCTGCTGAAGCTGCGCAGCGACGTCATCCGCAGCGTGCGCGAGTTCCTGCACTCCCACGAGTACCTCGAAGTCGAGACGCCGATGCTCCAGGCCGTGCACGGCGGCGCGAACGCACGCCCGTTCGTCACGCACATCAACGCCTACGACATGCGCATGTACCTGCGCATCGCACCGGAGCTGTACCTGAAGCGGCTCTGCGTGGCGGGCGTGGACCGGGTGTTCGAGCTGAACCGCAACTTCCGCAACGAGGGCGCGGACGCCACCCACAACCCCGAGTTCACGATGCTGGAGGCCTACCAGTCCTACGCGGACTACCGGGTCATGCTCGACCTGGTGCGCACGCTGATCCAGCACGCGGCCCGCGAGGCGTTCGGCTCGGAGGTCGCCATGCGACCCGAGGGACAGTTCGACATCTCGGGGGAGTGGCCGGTGGTTCCGGTCTACACGGCGGTGTCCTCGGCGTTGGACGTGGAGGTCACCCCGGACACGTCGGTCGCCGACCTGCGTTCGCTGCTGTCCGCGCGGGGCGTCGAGATCAACGAGGACTGGGACCACGGCCAGCTCGTTCAGGAGGCCTACGACTCGTTCGTCGAGGCTTTCACGGTCGGCCCGACGTTCTACATCGACTTCCCGACCTCGGTGTCACCGCTGACCCGCCAGCACCGCGTCGACCCGCGCCTGGCCGAGCGGTGGGACCTGGTGGCGTTCGGCGCGGAGATCGGCACGGCCTACTCGGAGCTGACCGACCCGCTGGAGCAACGGCGACGGCTGGAGGCCCAGTCGCTCAAGGCCGCGTCCGGTGACGTCGAGGCGATGGAGCTGGACGAGGACTTCCTGCGGGCGCTGGAGCACGGCATGCCGCCGACCGGTGGGCTCGGCATGGGCGTCGACCGGTTGCTGATGATGCTGACCGGTACGTCGATCCGGCAGACCGTGCTGTTCCCCTTCGTCCGCCCTCAGTGATCCAGGTACGCGAGGACGGCCTGGACGCGTCGGTCGCCTGTGCCGTCCTCGCTGTTGAGGCCGAGCTTCAGGAAGACGTTGCCGATGTGCTTGTGCACGGCTCCCGCACTGAGAACGAGCTTCTCGCCGATGGCGGCGTTCGACAGACCTTCCGCCATCAGCCCGAGGACCTCGCGCTCTCGCGGTGACAGCACGCTGAGCGCGTCGTCCGCCTTGCGCCGCACCAGAAGCTGCGACACGACCTCGGGGTCGAGCGCCGTGCCGCCGTTCGCGACGCGGTGCAGCGAGTCGAGGAAGTCCGCGACCTTGCCGACGCGTTCCTTGAGCAGGTAGCCGACGCCGCCGCCTCCCGCACCGGCGAGCAGTTCGTGCGCGTAGCTCTGCTCGACCCACGCGGACAGGACCAGCACCGCCAGCTTCGGGTGCCGTCGCCGTGCTTCGACCGCGGCCCTCAGGCCTTCGTCGGTGAACGTCGGCGGCATCCGCACGTCGACCACGGCGATGTCCGGCTCGTGCTCGGCCACGGCCTTCAGAAAGTCGTCCGGGTTGTCCGCGGCCGCTGCCACTTCGAGACCTTCGTTGCGCAACAACAACGTCAGCCCCTCGCGGAGCAGCGCGTCGTCTTCTGCGATCACGATGCGCATGGTCACCTCCCCACCGGCAGCACGACGGTGAGCACGGTCGGCCCGCCCTCGGGACTGCTCATCTCCGCGTTGCCGTCCAACGCCGCCACCCTGCCTCGAATGCCTTCCAACCCCGTCCCCCGCTTCTCGTCCGCGCCACCCTTGCCGTCGTCGTGCACGAGAACGGTGAGCTGATCGTTCTCCACGCCAAGACTGACCCAGGCATGCCTGGCGCCACTGTGCTTGGCGACGTTCGTGAGCGCCTCGGCCACCGCGAAGTACGCGGCAGCCTCCACCGCCGCGGGCAACCGCCCGAGGTGCTCGGCCGTGAGCACGCACGGCACCGGGCACCGCGCCGCCAGCGCCTGGATCGCCCCGTCCAGTCCCAGATCCTCCAGCACCGGCGGATGAATGCTCCGCACGACGTTGCGAAGCTCTTCCAACGCGTCGCCCGCCGCGTCCTGGGCCCGCAGCAGCGCCTGCGCCGCGTTGTCCGGGTTCTGCTTGAGCGTCCGCTCCGCGATCCCGAGCATCATGACCACGCCGACCAGCTTGTTCTGCGTCCCGTCGTGCAGGTTCCGCTCGATGCGCCGCAGTTCGGCCCCGTGGGCTTGGAGCGCGGCGGCTCTGGTCGCGACGACCTCGGCCAGCCGTTTCTCCAGCGAGGCCTTCGGTGGAGCCAGCATCTTCTTCGCCCACTTCGCGTCGAGGTCGGCCAGTTTCGGCAACTGGAGGAGGATCAGCGTGAGCACGATCGCGATCGGCACGCTCAGCAACGCCTTCGGCCACGAGTCGACGCGGAGGCCGAACGAGTTCTCGATCCCGCCCGGGCTAGCCCACCAGGTCAGCAGCACGATCGGCTGCTGGACCAGCGCACCCGGAATCCCGATGGCGATCGACCCGAACAACGTCCCGAACAGGGCGTGCGTGATCAGCCAGAGTCCGTCGCGCCGGCTGTCCGGGTCGGCCAGCACCCGTTGCGCGCGGTGCAGCCACGGGCCGTCGAGCGGCGGTGGCGACGGAAGCGCGACGCCGGTGAAGCGCGCCAGCCGTCGTCGGTCGAAGTCCACGATCCGGCGGAGGTACGGCGCTGTGATCGGCAGCAGCGGGAGGACCACCACGGACAGCAGCAGGACGCCGATGGCGAGCCACGACGCGATGGCCGTCAGCAGGCCCGACGCCAGGTAGAGCACCGCCGCCCAGATCCGTTTCATGGGGAGAAACGTAGCTGGGCGGCGTGTGTCTGCGCGGTGGAGCAGGCTCCACTCCTGAGGTCAGCCCTCGCGCCACCCGTTCGTGATCGGCAGCCGCCGGTCCCGCCCGAACGCCTTGTTCGAGATCTTCGTGCCCGGCGGGTACTGACGACGCTTGTACTCGGCCTTGTCGACCATCCGCAGCACGCGGTCCACCAGCTCCGGCGAATGCCCGGCGGCCAGCAGGGCGTCGTACCCGCGATCACCGTGGACGTAGTCGTCCAGCAGCGCGTCGAGGATCTCGTAGTCCGGCAGCGAGTCGGTGTCGACCTGGCCGGGGCGCAGTTCGGCCGACGGGGGCTTGGAGATCGAGTTCTCCGGGATGGGCGGGGTCTCGCCGCGCTTCTCGGCCTCGGCGTTGCGCCACTTCGCCAGGTCCCAGACCAGGGTCTTCAGCACGTCCTTGATCGGGGCGTAGCCGCCGACCGCGTCGCCGTAGATGGTCGAGTAGCCGACCGCGAGCTCGGACTTGTTGCCCGTCGCGAGCACCAGGTGGCCGTTCTGGTTCGACAACGCCATCAGCAGCATGCCGCGGCACCGGGCCTGGATGTTCTCCTCGGCGAGGCCCGTGAGCTTGAGCTGAGAGACGTACACGTCGACCATCTCGCCGATCGGCTCGGTGGTGAAGTGCAGGCCGGTGCGTTCGGCCATGTCGGACGCGTCCGAGCGCGAGTGTTCCGACGAGTAGGAGGACGGCATGGAGACGCCGTAGACCGCGTCGGCGCCGAGGGCGTCCACGGCCAGAGAAGCCACCACGGCCGAGTCGATGCCACCGGACAGACCGAGCACCACGGACCGGAAGCCGTTCTTGTACACGTAGTCGCGCAGGCCCGTCACGAGTGCGTGCCACACCTCTGCCTCGTCGGACAGCGGCTCGAACACGCGAGGGGCGGGCAACGGGTCGTAGGCCGGCACGGGGTCGGAGAGGAACACACGGCGCACGTAGAAGTCGCCGATCTGGCCCTGCTCGTACTCGCGGCCGCCCGGCAGGTCGAAGTCCACGAACATCAGGTGCTCGACGAACTGCGGCGCGCGCCCGACCAGGCGGCCCTCCGCGGACACGACGAGCGAGTCGCCGTCGAACACCAGCTCGTCCTGGCCGCCGACCAGGTTGCAGTAGGCGAGGGGCGCGTGGGCCTCGGCGGCACGACGCGCGACGAGCGGCAGCCGCTGGTCGTCCTTGTTGCGCTCGTACGGCGAGGCGTTGGGCGAGACCACGATGTCGACGCCGGCGTCACCGAGAGCGGTGATCGGACCGCCGTCCTGCCACAGGTCCTCGCAGATCACCATGCCGACCTCGACACCGTTGATCCGCACGATGTCGAGCGACGAACCCGGCTTGAAGTACCGGCGCTCGTCGAACACGCCGTAGTTCGGGAGGTGGTGCTTGCACTGCCGCGCGACGACGCGTCCGCCGTGCAGCACGGCGACGGCGTTGCGCGGGCCGACGGAGTCGTGCTCCAGGTAGCCGACGACGGCGGCGACGTCACCCAGGCCGGCCTCTTCCAACGACCCCGCCAGCGTCTCCAGCGCCTCCGACGACGCGCGTGCGAACGAGGTGCGGATCGCCAGGTCCTCGACCGGGTAGCCGGTCAGCACCATCTCGGGGAACACGGCGACGTGGGCGCCACCCTCACGGGCCTTGCGCGTCCAGTCGACGACCAGCGACGCGTTGCCCTGAAGATCACCAACAGTGGCGTTGACCTGGGCCAGCGCGATCCGAAGCTGCGGCATGCCCTCATCATCTCCCATACCATCGGGCTGTGGCCCGTCTCTTGAGCGTGTTGCTCGTCATTCCGCTGCTCGCGTCCTGCACGTCGATCATCGAAGGGGCGGCCAAACCGGGCGTGACCTTCGAAAAGGTCGGTCCGGCGGGCGTCGTTCCGGCCGGTTTGGAGGAGTTCTACGGCCAGCAGCTCGCCTGGGAGAACTGCGAGCCGTACGCCACGACGGGGTCGAGCAGGGACGCGTACGGCAAGAGGCGCGACGTCGAGTGCACCCGCGTGAGGGTTCCCCTCGACTACAGCAAGCCAACCGGCGACACGATCACCATCGGTGTCCTCCGCTACAAGGCCACCGGGCAGAAGATCGGCTCGTTGCTCACGAACCCCGGCGGCCCCGGCGCGTCCGGCATGGCGTCGGCCGCCGGCATGGTCGCGGCCTACCGCAAGACCGAGCTCGCGGCGAAGTTCGACCTCATCGGATTCGACCCGCGGGGCATCGGCGCGAGCGAACCGGCGGTCAGTTGCCTCACCGGACCGGAGCGCGACGCGGAGCGTTTGGACCTTGACACGGACACTTCTCCGGCCGGAATAGCCCAAACGGAGCAAGAGAACAAGGCGTATGCCGAGAAGTGTGCCGCCGGTACAAAATTCGGGGCATCAATGCTCGCCAATTTGGGCACGCGGGACGTAGTTAAGGACATGGATGTCCTCCGCTCTGCGCTCGGCGACGCGAAGCTGAGCTACGTCGGGTACTCGTACGGCACCCGCATAGGCACTGAATACGCCGAGACCTTCCCCCAGAACGTGCGCGCGCTCATCCTCGACGGTGCCGTCGACCCGACCCAGGACCAGCTCGCGTCGCTGGTCGCACAGGCGGCCGGCTTCCAGAAGGCCTTCGACGAGTTCGTGAAGTGGTGCCGAGGCAAGAAGGACTGCCCTCTCGGCGCCGACGCCAACGCCAGCTTCCGGCAGCTCACCACACCGTTGATCCAGAAACCGGTGGACGTGGGCGACCGCAAGCTGTCCTACAACGACGCCATCACGGCCGCGATCCAGGCGATGTACTCGGAACAGCTGTGGCCGATCCTGCTCAACGGCCTCCAGGAGCTGACGGACGGCAAGGGCACCACGATGCTGCGCCTCGCCGACGCGTACTTCGACCGCGACGAGCAGGGCGAGTACTCGACCATCACGGACGCGTTCAACGCAGTGCACTGCGTGGACGACGCACGGTTGACGGACAAGAACGCGCTGCTCGAGACCCAGAAGCAGTACAAGGCGGCCGCGCCGTTCCTCGACGACGGCAACCCTCCGGGCGCGGCCCTCGACTCGTGCGCGTTCTGGCCTGCCCCGGTCACCGCGCGCACGGGCCCGCCCAAGGCCGCCGGCATCCCGCCGCTGCTGGTCATCTCCACGACCGGTGACCCGGCCACGCCCTACGAGGCGGGCGTGAACCTGGCCAAAGCGCTCAACTCGCGGCTGCTCACGTTCGAAGGCGTCCAGCACACGGTCTTCCTGCAGGGAGACCAGTGCGTGGACTCCGCCGGTGTGAAGTACCTGATCGACCAGACGTTGCCCGCCGACGGAACCCGGTGCGCCTAATGACGAAGAGGCGATCCCGAGTCACCGCGGCCTTGTTCGCCTTGATCGTTCTGCTCGGCACGTCCACGTCCTACGCGCGCATCGACGGCAAGCCCGTCGCCGGCCGCAAGGGCATCGAACGCTTCTACGCGCAGGTGTTGTCATGGGGTGCGTGTCAGCCCTACGCGACCGATGCGAAGAGCAAGGGGCTGTACGAGCGCGAGGGCATCCAGTGCGCGCGCTTGGCAGTCCCGCTCGACTACGAGAAGCCGGACGCCGGAACGATCACGGTCGGACTGCTGCGCCGGCCCGCCACCGAGAAGGACCGGCGGGTCGGCTCGCTCGTGCTGAACCCCGGCGGTCCCGGCGGGTCGGGCATGTCGCACGTCGCGAACATGCAGGCCGGCAACCCGGTCGGCAAGCGGTTCGACGTGGTGGGCTTCGACCCGCGCGGCGTCGGGGCGAGCCAGCCCCGCGTCCAGTGCCTGACCGACGCGGAACGCGACGCGCAACGGCTGCGGCCCAAGGGCGAGAGCGCGAACCAGACAGAGCAGGAGAACAAGTACTTCGTCGAACGCTGTGCCGAACGCAGCGGCATCGACCTGCTGCGCAACGTCGGCACCCGTGACGTCGTACGGGACGTCGACGTTCTACGCGCCGCACTGGGGGAGAAGAAGCTGAGCTACCTCGGCTACTCCTACGGCACGCGCATCGGCACGTTGTACGCCGAGATGTTCCCTCGCAACGTGCGCGCGATGGTGCTCGACGGCGCAGTGGAGGCCAGCGCGGACAAGGTGGCCGCGTCCGCCCGTCAGGCGCAGGGCTTCGAGGAGTCGTTCCAGCGCTTCGCGGGCTGGTGCGCTCAGCGCGACTGTCCCATCGGGAAGGACACGGCCGCGGCGGAGTCCAAGTTCCGCCAGATGATCGAGCCGCTCAAGAAGACCCCGATGCAGGTCGGCGACCGCAGGCTGTCCCACTCGGACGCGAACACCGCGATCATCCAGGCGATGTACACGGACCGGCTCTGGGAGACCGCGCTCAAGGGTCTCCAGGAACTGCGGCAGAACAAGGGCACCACCCTGCTGCAGCTCGCCGACCAGTACCTCGGCCGCGCCCAGGACGGCACCTACAGCCGCATCCAGGACGCGTTCGTGGCCATCCGCTGCGTCGACGAACCGCCGATCAAGGACCGCGCCACCCTGGAGTCCAACCGTCGGAGGCTGTTGGAACTGCTGGGCAACGACACCGTGCCCACCGACGAGACTGCGCTCGGCCCGTGCGCGTTCTGGCCGGCCCCGCACACGTCCGAACCGCACCCGCCGAACGTGACGGGGCTGCCCCAGGTGCTGGTCGTGTCGACGACCGGTGACCCGGCGACGCCCTACCAGTCCGGCGTGGACCTCTCACGGGCACTGGGCGCGCGTTTGCTGACGTACAACGGAAACCAGCACACGGCGTTCCTCGCGGGCATCGGCTGCGTGGACGGCGTGGGCACGAACTACCTGGTGGACCTGAGGCTTCCGGAAACGGACTCCGTCTGCTGAGCCTTACTGTGTCCGACCCTTTTTGGGCAGGAAGACCGACCCCAGCGCTCCGAGCGCGCAAATCACCGCCGTGATCAGGAAGATCTCGTGGTACTCGGTGAGCAGCGCCTCGGTGAGCCCGCGCTGGTACTCGGCCATCTGCCGCTGGAACTCAGCGGGTTCCACACCGAACGGCAGCGGTGTGTTCAGGTCTGCCGTGAGCTCGCGGAACCGGTGGAGTCCCCACGCGGACAACGCCGCCACACCGACGAGCATGCCCGTCATGCGCGCGACGACGACGAACGCCGACGCCACGCCGTGACGCACGGCGGGCACCACCCGCAGCACAGCACCGGACAACGGCGCGATGACCAGGCCCAGCCCGAAACCGGCGATGGCCAGGTCACGCGTGAGCACGAGCCCGCTGACGTCAGCGGGCCACTGCGCGATGAACACGTACGACACCGATGCCATCGCGAGCCCGCCGAACGACACCCAGCGGTCGCCGAGTCGTGACGCGAGGAACCCACCCAGCACAGCACCGACCGGCAACGCGATCAGGAACCGCGTGAGCAGCGTCGCCGCGGACGCCGAGTCGCGGCGCAACACGGTCTGCGCGAACAACTCCACGTCGACCAGCGTCACCATCAACGCGGCACCGGCGGCCAGCGACACCCCGAGCACGGCCCAGAACGGCCGCCACTGCACGCCCTCGGGATCGATGAGCCGCACGGCACTACGGCGTTCCCACAAGAAGAAGCCGCCCAGCACGACAAAAGCGGCGATGAGCGTCGGCCAGCCCCACGACGGCAGCACGGACTCGGCGGGCGTCGGGTTGTAGAGCGCCACCACCAGCAACGACAGGGCAAGAGCGAGCAACACCCCGCCCACGACGTCGATCCGCACCTCGCGCCGTGTGTTCGGCACGGTCCGTTGCACGACCACCATCGCGATGACCGCCAACGGGATGTTGACCCAGAAGATCCACCGCCAGCTCTGCGGCTCCCAGCCCTCGAACAACGGCCACGCGTTGAACAGCGACGCCACCGCGATGCCGTACAACGTGCCGAGGACAGACCCCAGCTCCTGTGCGGCACCCACGGTCCCGAGTGCGGCCGACCGCCGTTGCTCCTCCCACAGGTCCGCGACCAGCGCCATCGTCACCGGCAGCAACGCGCCACCGGCGAGCCCCTGCACGACCCGGCCCGCGACCAGGAGCGGCACGTCACCGGCCAGCGCCGTGATCACCGAGCCCACCAGGAACCCGAGCAGCGAGACCTGCAGCACGAACCGCCGCCCGAGCCGGTCCGACAGCTGCCCGAGCAACGGCATGCCCGCCACGTACCCGAGCAGGTACCCGGTGACGATCGGCGTCGCCTGCTCCAGCTCGTTCACCGCGATGCCGAGATCGCGGACCATGTCCGTGAGGACGCCGACGACGACGTACGCGTCGAGTGCCCCGAGCAGTACAGCCGCGCCGGACGCGGCGAGAGCGACTTTTCGCATTAAGCGGGCGCTGTCACGGTGACGGGCTTGTCGAAGTCCGTCAGGCCGATGTCGACCTTCTGACCACCGGGAAGCTCGAACAGCGCGTTCTTGAGCTTGTTGTCCTTGTCGACCGAGAATGTCGCCTTCACATCCGCGGAGATGCCCGGCACCAGCCCGGCCGCCACGTCCTTCGGCACCGTAGCCTCGACCACCGACACGTCACCGGACGACTTCGTCTTCGCGTCCTTCGAACTGCTCAGGACCTTCGCGACGCCCTTGTCCGGGTTCAGGATGGCCGAGGGGTCGTAGACCTGGCCCGCGAACGCCGCCGGCAGCTTGGTGAACCCGCCGGTCGGGCCCTTGAAGTGCAGGTTTCCGCCGGTCAGCACGTACTCGATCGACAGCAGCTGCCCACCGAACGTCACCTTGGCGTTGCCCTTGGACTCACCGGTGGAGGTGAGGTCGCCGTCGGCGTCCTTCACCGGCACGTCCGGCAGCTCACCATCGACCTTGATGGTGAAGTGCACGGTCTTGACCGACTTCATCGACTCGGCCGACTTCGAGAGCAAGGTCGCACCATCGGGGAGATCTCCCCCGGACGTGCAGCTCGTGAGCAGGGCGAGTGCGCAAACCAACAACCAACGTGCCGACATGCGTTGATCGTAGAGTCACCCCAGCCCTTAAGCTGCCGCATATGGACCGCCAGCAGGAGTTCGTGCTCCGCACGCTAGAGGAACGCGACATCCGGTTCGTCCGGCTCTGGTTCACGGACGTCCTGGGCTTCTTGAAGTCCGTGGCGGTCGCGCCGGCCGAGCTCGAGGGCGCCTTCAGCGAGGGCATCGGGTTCGACGGCTCCGCGATCGAGGGCTTCGCCCGCGTCTACGAGTCGGACATGGTCGCGAAGCCGGACCCCGGCACGTTCCAGGTGCTGCCGTGGCAGACGCCGGAGGGCACCAACTACTCCGCGCGCATGTTCTGCGACATCACCATGCCGGACGGCTCGCCGTCGTGGGCCGACCCGCGCCACGTGCTGCGCCGCACGCTGTCGAAGGCCAGCGAGGCCGGGTTCACCTGCTACGTCCACCCCGAGATCGAGTTCTTCCTGCTCAAGGGCCTGCCGGGCGACGGCAGCGAGCCCGAGCCCGCGGACAACGGCGGGTTCTTCGACCAGACCTCGCACGAGACGGCCACGCACTTCCGCCGCCACGCCATCGAGGCGCTGGAGGCCATGGGCATCTCCGTCGAGTTCAGCCACCACGAGGGCGCGCCCGGCCAGCAGGAGATCGACCTGCGCTACGCCGACGCGCTGACCATGGCGGACAACGTCATGACGTTCCGCTACGTGGTGAAGGAGGTCGCGATCACGCAGGGCGTGCGCGCCTCGTTCATGCCGAAGCCCTTCTCGGACCAGCCGGGCTCGGGCATGCACACGCACTTCTCGCTCTTCGAGGGCGACCGCAACGCGTTCTACGACGACGAGGACCCGTACCAGCTCTCCGACATCGGCAAGCAGTTCGTCGCGGGCATCCTCAAGCACGCGCGCGAGATCTCCGGCGTCACGAACCAGTGGGTCAACTCGTACAAGAGGCTGATCGTCGGCGGTGAAGCACCCACGGCCGTGTGCTGGGGTCACGCGAACCGCTCGGCATTGGTTCGTGTGCCGATGTACTCACCGGGCAAGTCGTCGTCGCGCCGCGTCGAGATCCGTTCGCTGGACTCCGCGTGCAACCCGTACCTGGCGTACTCGGTGATCCTGGCCGCCGGCCTCAAGGGCATCGAGAAGGGCTACGAGCTGCCGCCGCCCGCCGAGGACGACGTGTGGTCGCTGACGGACCGCGAGCGCCGTGCCGCGGGGTACTCGAACCTGCCGCAGAACCTCGGTGAGGCACTCGCCGAGATGGAGAACTCGGAACTGCTGCCCGAGGCACTGGGCGAGCACGTCTACGACTTCTTCCTGCGCAACAAGAGGACCGAGTGGGACGCGTACCGTCGTAGCGTCACCCCTTACGAGTTGCGCACACTTCTCCCCATGCTGTGAGGCCAGGTACGTGCTCTCCGTGACTGAGGTACCCGAGTTCCAGCCGACGATCTGCGCGTGCACCGTCGCCACGGCGGCGGAGCTGCCCGCGGTCAAGGTCCTGTCCAGCTCGTTCCTGGCGGAGCACCCCGAGGGCCGGTTCGTCGCGCTGATCGTCGACGCGCAGCCGGAGCACTCGGGGCCGGGGCTGATGACGCCTCTCGACATCGGTGTCGCCGAGGTCGAACTGCACGAGCTCGCGACCGCGCTCGACTCCGGCGCGCTGAAGGCAGCGTTGGTGCCGCGGCTGCTGGAGGCGTTGCTGTCGCAGGGCATGCCCGTGCTGTACCTCGACCCGTGGGTGCAGGTGTTCGGGTCGGTCACGAAGCTCGTGCTGGAGGCGTTGCGCACCGCACCGGTCGTGCTGCTGCCACGCACGTTGCGGCCGTTGGCGTCCGACGGCCTGCAGCCGGGGCCCTCAGACCTGCACGACCTGGGCGCGTTCGACCCCGGGTTCATCGCCGTTGGCCCAGGTTCTGAGCCCTATCTGACTTCTCTGGACATGCCGGCGATCGTGCCGCACCACGTCGTGCGTGACGCACGGGTCGGACTGTCCGTGTGGAACGTTGCCGACAGGCCGTTGCACCGCACCGAGTCCGGCGCACTGGCCGTAGTCGGTCAGGACCTGCTGACGGTGCACTTCCGCGGGTTCGACCCTCGTCGGCCCTGGTTGCTGTCCGCCGAATTCGCGGAACGTCCCCGTGTGCTGCTCTCGGAGCACACGGAGGTCGCCGAGCTCTGCCAGTCCTACCGCGCCGAACTGGTGCGGAACGGCTGGTCCGCGCTGCCGGTGCCGTACCGGTTCGACGCGCTGATCGACGGCACGCAGATCCCGTCCGAGCTGCGGGCCGACTACCGGGCGTCCGTGCTGACGCCGCCGCCCGCGTTCGGCGAGGACGGTGGCGGCGGGTTCCTCATCTGGGCGTGCGAGCCGACCGAGAGTGGCGGCACGCGCTGGGCCGACGCGGTCTGGCGTGCGGATTCCGCGCTTCAGAAGCAGTTCCCGGCGCCCTTTGGCGCGGACGCGGAGGCCTGGCGCGAGTGGTGTGCCGGTGTCGGCGTCGCCTCCGGGCGGTTGCCCGCGCCCGCCGTGCCACAGCCCCGGTCGGAGGGGCCCGCGCTGCTCGACCAGCTCGGCGTGTCCGTCGTCGGCTCGGGGCCGGTGGCGGAACTGGTGCTCGCCGCCGCGCGCGCGTCCGGCCTGCCGGTATCGGCCTCCGCCGGATATCCCGTGGTCGTGCGCGCTTCTTCCGCGGACGAGGTGCCTCCGGGACGGTTCGTCGTCGAGGTCGCGCTGGACGCCACGGCTGCGGACGACCGCACAGGCGTGAACGAACTGTGGCTTTCATCTGAGGTGTCGCGAGCAGCCGCCGAACGCATCGGCGGGCCCATCGTGCGTGTGGTGCCTGTGCCCGTGCGCGACGTTGGCGCGCGTGAGTTCGAGTCCGGCGAAGTGGTGGTGTTCGCGGCGATCGCGGACCATGACCTCGACCGGCCCGGCAACGTGCTCGGCGCCGTGTCGGCGTTCCTGACCGCATTCCCCGATCGCACCGATGTCGAGCTGCGGATCGCGGTGTCCGGTGCCGCCGAGCACCCGGAGGCGGCCGAGCGCCTGCGCCTCGCCACGGCCTCCGACCAGCGGATCTCGCTGGTCGAGGACCTGGATGTGAGTGCCGTCGCCGATGCGGTGGTGTCGTTGCACCGGGGAGGCGCGGACGACCGGATCGCGTTGCGCCTGGCCGAGCTCGCGGTGCGGGGAGTCCCCGTCGTCGCGTCCGACCACGGTGCCGTTGCGGAGCTGTTCGGCAAGACGGCTGTTCTCGTGCCGTGTCACCAGGGCGCCGAACCGGATGTGCAGGCCGCCGCGAAGTTACTGCGTTCCCTGGCTGATGACCTGCCCACGGCTGCGGCGCTCGGTACGGCCGGCCGTCAGCACGTGTTGTCCGCGCGGTCCGTCGCACGTGTTGCGGAAGTCCTGCGTGAACGCGTCGAACACGCGTACCGCGGGTGGCGTGCCCGTCGGCCGAAGCCGAAGGACGAGGTCGACCCGATGCTCGCCCTGCAGTCGGCCAAGCACGCCTTACTGCGGCAACCGACCGTGGACGGTCCCAGCCGGACACCGATGGCACCCGCGCTGCGCAAGGTCGTGCTGCGCGCGCTGGACCACTACGACAACCACATGCGCCAGGTGCTGCACACCCTGATCGACGGGGTCGAGCGCACGGTGTCCGAGCTGGTCAACCGGCAGGACGCGCTGAAGGCGGGCGTCGGTGCCGGTGAGCTCGAACTCCTCCGCGCCGAGATCGAGCAGGTCGCGGCCCGGCAGTCGCACTTCGTCGACCAGCTGGTCGGGGTCGACGACGGGGTCGTGCGCGTGCGCGCGGACATGGCCGGTCAGGGCCGCCGGCAGCGCGACGTCGAGGACGCGGTCGTCGCCGAGGCGGCCAAGCGCGCGAAGTCGGACGAGGTGCTGGCCGAGCGGATCGACAAGCTGACCGTGGCCCTGGACCGGACGCTGGACCGGATCGACGGGCTGGAGTCCAAGGTCGTCGAGGTGTTCCGCGAGCGCGACTCCCGGCTGGACGCCGCACTGCGCACCGCTCACCAGGCACAACAGACCGCCGACGCGTTGCGTCGCGTGGTGGTTCGTCAGCACGAGTCCGCCGATGACGCGCCCGCGGTGCGTTCGTCGCTGGTGTTGTGCGACGCCGGAATGATGCGGCTGCCCTCCGACGACGCGTTCATGCTCCCGCTGTTGTCGTCCAACGGCGTGTGGGAGCCCGACCTCGCTGAGCTGCTCGATTCGGTGCTGGAGCCGGACGGGATCTTCCTCGACGTCGGCGCGTACGTCGGCTACCACTCGATTCGCGTGTTGTCGCGGCTCGGGCTGATGGGCGCCGTTGTCGCCGTGGAGCCGGACGCTTCCGCCGCCGCGCTTTTGAGGCACAACGTCTCGGCGAACCTTCCCGCTGCCGTGGCTGCACGTCTCACCGTGGTCGAGGGCGCGGCGTGGGAGAGCGCGGGCGAGCTGGCGGTGTCACCGACTTTGACCGGTGGTGTGTCCGTGTCGCCGTTGGCGGACGGCGCAGGCGAGGACGTCGCACGGGTGAAGTCGCTGCGCTTGGACAAGACGCTCGAAGACATTGCCCTGGTGCAGGGGATGAAGCTTTCGGTCGTGCGGGTCGACACGCCTGGACGCGGCCATCGCGCCCTTGCGGGACTCGTCCGGTTGTTGCGCCGCGACAGGCCGCACGTGTTCCTCGAGTTCTCCGCGACCGCGACGGCCGATCTCGGTGACGATCCGGTGACGGTGCTCAAGGAGTTCGGCGTCTGGGGTTACGACCTGGTGCCGGTCGCGACCCGTCAGCCTGCTCCGGCGGACCAGATCGTGCGGGCGATGGAGGGACTTCGTTCCATCACCCTGTGGCTGCGACCGCGTCCGATCGGGGCCAAGCCGGCTGCTCCTTCGCCGTCCGTGCCGATCAAGCAGCCCGCTGACCAGGCGATTTGACTTTGATCCTCCCCATCAGTAACTTTCTCCAGGTCGCAAGCGAGACCCCGGAACGAGCGGTTGACACCGCGGATCGGGCCGGATAAAGTCTCACGGCGTCAAACCCCCAGAAGTAAATAAGCGGCCTAACGTGCTGTCCGGGATCTGAAAATGACCCCGATTTGACACCGGGAAAGCCACTCAGATAACTTCTGAACACAAGCAAAACTGAATGCGAAGCGAGTTTGCGCCGCGAAGAAGAAGCCGAAACGGCCGATTTGACAAAGCGAAAACGAACTGGCTAAGCTTTCAACACAAGCCCCGAGAGAAAGCCTCCGGAAACGGAGACTGGAACCGGTGAGCGCGTGTTCTTTGAGAACTCAACAGCGTGCCGAAACACAGCCAGTAATATATGAATTACCTCCTCGTCGAGGTAGTTCCTTTGAGGCAAGACTAGATT
>NZ_JARAYZ010000016.1:0-736 GCF_033794685.1 Streptomyces sp. ID05-26A | reverse complement strand
TGATGTTCGGCGGGGAGTTCCCCGGCACGGACATCATCCCGATGCTCTACACCGCGCACATCCTGATCATCCCGGCGATCATCCTGGGTCTGATCGCGGCGCACCTCGCGCTGGTCTGGTACCAGAAGCACACGCAGTTCCCGGGCGTGGGCCGCAAGGAGACCAACGTCGTCGGCGTCCGCATCATGCCGGTGTTCGCGGCCAAGGGCGGTGGCTTCTTCGCCATCGTCGTCGGTGTCATCGCGATCATGGGTGGCGTCTTCCAGATCAACCCGATCTGGAACTTCGGCCCGTACAACCCCGCGCAGATCTCCGCCGGTTCGCAGCCCGACTGGTACATGGGCTGGACCGACGGCCTGGTGCGCATCTGGCCCGCGTGGGAGTTCTACCTGGGCAACTACACGATCCCGGCGCCGTTCCTGCCGTTCATCCTCGGTCTGCCGCTGCTGACCGGCATCGCGGCGGCGTACCCGTGGATCGAGCGCAAGATGACCAAGGACTACGCGCACCACAACCTGCTGCAGCGCCCGCGTGACGTTCCGGTCCGCACCGCGCTCGGCTGGATGTCGATCACGTACTTCATGGTCCTGCTGCTCATGGGCGGCAACGACATCTTCGCGTACCAGTTCGACATCTCGTTGAACCTGACGACGTGGATGGGCCGCATCGGCATGCTGGTGCTGCCTCCGATCGCGTACTTCGTCGCGTACCGGATCTGCATCGGCCTGCAGCGCGG